>NZ_BOOC01000042.1 GCF_016863035.1 Microbispora corallina | reverse complement strand
GCTAGGGCGCGGGCGGGTCCGATCGTGACGACCACGCGGGCCCCGGAACACCCGCGTGGACGCCATCGGAGGGGACTACTTGCCGGGCTCGGGGTCGCGGGGCAGGCCCAGCATGCGCTCGCCGATGATGTTCAGCTGCACCTCGGTCGTACCGCCATAGATCGTCATGGCCCGCGTCGCGAGCACGGCCCGGTTCCAGTAGCCGGCGTCGCCGAGCTTCCAGTCGGCCGCGGTGACGGCGGCGGCCCCGACGAGGTTCACCGCCGCCTCGGACACGTGCTGGGCGTGCGAGGTGGACAGCAGCTTGCGCACCGACGCGTCGGCGCCGGGCTCCGCGCCGGCGAGCTGCTTGAGCGTGACCCGCAGCGACAGCGCGTTGATCGAGTGGGACTCGCAGGCCACGGCCGCCAGTTCCTGCCGCTCGGCCGGGGTGAGCTCGCGGCCGAGCCGTCCGGCGAGCCCGAGCAGGTCGGGAAGGGAGGAGCCGGTGCCGCCCGAGCCGGACGACAGCGAGACCCGCTCGTTCGACAGCGTGTTCCTGGCGACCCGCCAGCCGTCGTTCACCTCGCCGACCACCAGGTCGTCGGGGACGAACACGTCGTCGAGGAAGACCTCGTTGAACAGGTTCTCCCCCGTCATCTCGGTCAGCGGGCGGACGGTGACCCCCGGCGACTTCATGTCGACGATGAAGTAGGTGATGCCGTCGTGCTTGGGCTTGGAGGTGTCGGAGCGGGCGATGCAGATGCCCCACTCCGCCACGTGGGCGACCGACGTCCAGATCTTCTGGCCGTTGAGCCTCCAGCCGCCCTCGACCTTCTCGGCCTTCATCTGCAGCGACGCGAGGTCGGAGCCCGCGCCCGGCTCGGAGAACAGCTGGCACCACACCATCTCGCCGCTCAGCGTCGGCGGCAGGAAGCGCTCCTGCTGCTCGCGGGTCCCGTACGAGACGATGGACGGCACCACCCAGGCGCCGATGACCATCTGCGGCAGCTTCAGCCCGGCCGCCCGGATCTCCTGGTGGATCAGCACCTGCTCCAGCGGGGAGGCGTCCCTGCCCCACGGGCGCGGCAGGTGGGGCATGACGAAGCCGGCCGCGGCCAGCGCCCGCTTGCGCGCGCTCCCCCGGCGGCCCTCGCCGTCGGCCGTGTCGTCGATCCCGGCGATCTCGGCGAGCTCGGCCCGGATGGCCTCCCGCAGCGGCTCGGACTCCTCCGGCAGGTCGATCTCCATCTCGCGGGACACGCCGCCCAGGGCGAGCGACGCGACCGTCTCCGCCCACTCGGCCGACGAGCCGAGCAGGGCCCGCAGCGTGAGGGCACGGCGGTAGTAGAGGTGGGCGTCGTGCTCGAAGGTGTACCCGATGCCGCCGAAGGTCTGGATGGCGTCCTTCGCGCACTGCACGGCCGCGTCGGGGGCCATCACGCCCGCGATGGCGGCGGCGTAGGCCCGCTCCTCCCCGGTCGCGCGGGTGGCGTCCCACACCGTGGCCCTGGCCTGCTCCAGCGCGACCAGCATCCGGGAGAGCTTGTGCTTGATGCCCTGGAACTGGCCGATCGGGCGGCCGAACTGCACCCGCACCTTCGCGTAGTCGGCCGCCGCGGCGACGCACCAGGCGGCGACGCCGGTCGCGTCCGCGCCGAGCACGATCGCGGCGAGGTTGAGCACCTCCGCCCGTTCGAGGCCGTCCAGGACCCGCTCCGGCGGCACGGCCACCCCGTCGACCTCGACCTTCGCCACGCCCCTCGTGAGGTCGAGCGGCTTGACGGGGGTGACCGTCGCCTGCGAGGCGTCGACCGCCACCCACTCCTCGCCGAGGTCGGTCGTCACGGGCAGCACGAGCACGTCGGCGAGCGCGCCGCCGAGGACAGGCTCGGCCGTTCCGGTGATCCTCAGGACCCCGCCCTCGCGGACCCCGGACACCGCGCCGTTCAGGGCCACCGCGCCGATCGCCGAACCGTCGGCCAGGCCCGGCAGCAGGGCGGCCTGCGCCTTGGCGCTCGACGCGAGGATCACCGCGCCCGCGAGCACGGTCGGCACGTAGGGACCGGGGGCGACCCGCTCGGACAGCGCCTCGATCGCCACGGCCGCCTCCAGCAGCCCGTAGCCGGATCCGCCGTGCTCCTCGGGGATGTGCAGGCCGAGCAGTCCCTGGTCGGCGAGGCCCGCCCAGAAGGCGGGGCGCTCCTCGGTTCCCGAGTCGGCGAGGGCTCCGACCGCGCCCCGCACCAGGTCGGCGGGGACGGCCCGCTCGGCCCATCCCGCCACCGACTCGCGGAGCGCCTCGTGCTCCTCGCTCAGCCCGATCGCCATGTGATCCTCCAGCGCTAGTCTGTGTAGAACCATATTCTAGAGGAAAGTTCGCCGGGTGGCAGTGCCGGGGCCGATTCCGCGAGCAGCCCGTCAGATCGGGGTGACCGTCCAGGACAGCATGTCGAGGTCGCGGTAGAGCTCCTCGCGGTCGTCCGGCACGGTGGCGAACAGCAGGGCCGGCTTCGTGCGGCCCGTGCCGACCACCATGACGAAGGCCTGCGCCGAGTGCTTCTCGCCGTCGATCCGGTAGGTGGCCTTGTATCCGAGCAGCCAGCCCATGCCCCGGCGTACGGGCTGGGAGGCGGTCCAGGTGACCTTGGCGCCCTCGGGCTGGTAGCGCAGCGACCACCGGGCCGCCCGCGCCGCGACCTTGCGGTAGTCGTCGTAGGAGGTGAGAGCGCCCGGCGCCGCCCCCGGGAGCGGGGCGGACCCGATCAGCGCGAGCGGAAGCTCGGTGTCGCCCGCCCGCTGCCCGGACGCGAACGGCGGCAGGGTGTCGCCCGTCCACGGCCGGCCGAACTTGGCGTAGCTGATCCCGGCCTTGCGGTCGAGCACGTACGACGCGACGGCCGTGCCCGTGCCGGGGAAGACCGGCATGGGCCTGCTCGCCGGGACCTTCGGCAGCACGATCGGGGTCGGGCTGGGCGAGGGGCTCGGCGTGGGGCTCGCCGGGGAGGCGGGGGCGGCGGCCGCCCCCTGCCCGCCGTCCGCGACCTCCGGCTTGTCCCCGGAGAAGACGAGGAAGACCACGACGACGGCGACGACGGCCACGAGGGCGGCCGCCAGCGTGTACATGAGCCGAAGCGGCAGCTCCCCCACCCGGGAGCCCACCTGGGAGCCCGGCCGGGACCCGGTTGCGCGCCCGGCGGAGCGGACCTTGTCACGCGCGCCCGGGCCGGGGACCGGCGGCGCCAGGCTCTCCGCGCTCACCCGGGGCAGCGGCGTGGTGGGGGCGTCGTAGTAACGGAGGAACGGCTGTTTCGGCCGGTCGTCCCCGGCCTGACGCGCACCGCCCTCCGCCATGCCCGCAGATTACGCCACAAATGGCAACAGAAGCGGATCGGCGGCGGACGTTCCGCCCCGCTCGCCGGAAATGCCCGCTCCGCACCCTTGATGAGCTGGGCATTCGTCCGGCGTGCCGCCCGATCGCGGGGCGCCCGCCCGGGTACACAGGTCCCTATGGACCTTTCGGGGAAGGCCGTCCGGCTGGCGGCGGCCGCGCTGGTCGTGCTCGCCGCCTGCGGCTGCCAGGCGGGGAACGGCGGACGAGTGGGCGGGAACGCCACGGCGACGGCGGCGCCGACGTCCGCGCAGACCGCGCCGGCGGTGCTGGAGTCCGCGTTCGAACGGGTGATCAAGAAGGTCCTCCCGTCGATCGTGCAGATCACCACCACGCAGGCCCTGGGCTCGGGGATCGTCTACGACACCGCCGGGCACATCCTGACCAACGCCCACGTGGTCGGGACCGCACGGGAGTTCCAGGTCACGCTGGCCACCGGCGGTCCGGCCAGGAAGGCCCGGCTGGTCAACACCTTCCCCGCGGGCGACCTGGCCGTCATCGCGGTCGAGGACGCCCGGGGGCTCACCCCCGCGACGTTCGGCCGCTCAGCCGAGCTGAAGGTGGGCCAGATCGTGCTGGCGATGGGCAACCCCCTCGGCTTCTCCGGCAGCGTGACGGAGGGCATCGTGTCGGCCCTCGGCCGCACCGTCTCGGGGGAGAGCCACAACGGCCGTCCCGGCGCCATCATCACGAACGCCGTCCAGACCTCGGCCCCGATCAACCCCGGCAACAGCGGCGGCGCGCTGGTGGACCTGACCGGCGCCGTCATCGGCATCCCGACGCTCGCGGCCGTCGACCCCGACCTCGGGGCGGCGCCGGGACTCGGCTTCGCCATCCCCAGCGACACGGCCACCGACGTGGCCCGGCAGATCGTCCGGTACGGCAGGGTGGTCAACAGCCACCGGGCCGCCCTCGGCGTACGGGTGGGCACAGCGGTCGACGCCGACGGCAACCCGATCGGCGTCGTGGTGGGGGCGACCACCCCCGGCGGCGGGGCCGAGAAGGCGGGCATCCGGGCGGGCGACGTGATCGTGAACGTCAACGGCACCCCGACGCCCTCCTCGAACGCCCTGTCCCAGCTGCTCGCCACGCTCAAGCCCGGCGACAAGGTGCGCGTCCAGGTGCGTCACCCCGACGGCAGCAACGCCACCGTCCCGGTGACGCTCACCGAGCTGCCGTCCACCGGCTGACGACCCCGGCGGAGGCGGAAATCCTGACAAAGTCGTGGTAGATAGCCCGAATTCGCTTGGAGGTGCCGCACGGCGGCTTGTTACGGTCGTCGCGTGACCTCCCCCGACCTCACCCGGTTCATCGCCGGGCTGCCCAAGGCCGAACTCCACGTCCACCACGTCGGCGCCGCCTCGCCGCGCATCGTCGCCGGGCTCGCCGCCCGCTATGAGGGGTCCACGCCGCTCCCGGCCGATCCGGCCCTGCTCGACTCGTTCTACGACTTCCGCGACTTCGCCCACTTCATCGAGGTCTACCTGCTGGTCGTCGACCTGATCAGGGAGCCCGGCGACCTGTGGGAGCTGTTCCACGGCATCGGCCGCGACCTGGCCGACCAGCGCGTCCGCTACGCCGAGCTGACCGTCACGCCGCAGCTCCACTTCGCCCGCGGCTTCGCGCCCGAGGAGTTCTGCGAGATCATCGAGGACGCCCGGCGCCGCGTCGAGGCCGACTTCGGCACGGTGCTGCGCTGGTGCTTCGACATCCCCGGCGAGTACGGCGTCGAGGCGGCCGACAACACCCTGGCGGTCGCGCTGGACCAGCGGCCGGACGGCCTCGTCAGCTTCGGGCTCGGCGGCCCGGAGGACGGCGTGCCGCGCGGCCGGTTCGCCCCGCACTTCGCCGCGGCGAGGGCCGCCGGGCTGCACGTGGTGCCGCACGCCGGTGAGACCTCGGGCCCCGAGACGGTCTGGGCCGCCATCCGTGACCTCGGCGCCGAGCGCATCGGCCATGGGGTACACAGCATCCAGGACCCTGCGCTGCTCGACTACCTGGCGGAGCACCGGATCACGCTGGAGGTCTGCCCCACCTCGAACGTGCGGACCAGGGCCGTGCCCACCCTGGCCGACCACCCGCTTCCCGAGCTGGTCAAGGCCGGCGTGCCCGTGACGATCAACTCCGACGACCCGCCGATGTTCGGCACCACCATCAACCAGGAGTACGCCGTGGCGGCCGACCTGCTCTCGCTCGACCGGGAGGGCGTCGCCGACCTGGCCAGGGCCGCCGTGCGGGCGTCGTTCCTCGACGACGGCGGCAAGGCCGCGCTGCTCGCGGAGATCGACGCGTACGCCGCCTGATGGGAGTCATCGGGCCGGCCTACCGGGGGGTCGTGCAGCCGCCTGGACCGCTCGATCCCTGAGGTCAGAACTCGTCGGCGCCGGTGACCTGGGTGATCGTGAAGACGTGCCGGGAGGCCGCGCACACGGTCTCCAGCACGTGGACGGGCGTTCCGTCGGCCGCGTAGCTCGCCCGCAGGATCCGCACGACCCACTCGCCGGGGTCGAGGTCCAGCGTCTCGGCCTCCTGGGGGCGCGGCTCCCGCGCCACGAGGTGCTCCTCGGCCCGCCCGAACCGGTGGCCCAGCGCCTCGATGCCGGCCTGGAGGCTGGGCGTCACGAATCCCGGCTCGCCCAGCGGCGTCCCGCCGAACAGGTCGAGGCGCAGGTAGCTCGTCGCGATCCGCACGGGCACGTCGCCGGCCAGCAGCAGCTTGCGCCGGGCCAGCACCGGCTCGCCGGACCCCACCTCCAGCGCCTCGGCGACGTCCGCCGGTGCCGGCTCGGGCCCCACGTACAGCATCCGACGGCCGGCGCTCACCCCCTGCCGCTCAGCCTCGGTCATGAACAGCGACGCCGACCCCCGTACGGCGGGCTCCGTCGGCAGCGCCCGCCGCACCACGACCCTCGGCTTCCGCTCCGTCACCGCACCCGCCTCCCCTCCGCCCGGCACGCCCCGACTCTAGGCCCTCCCGGCCGCCCCCCGGCCGCCGGGAGCAGGGGAAGCGCCCGGCCCCGGACATGAGAAAACCCGGCCCACAAGGAGCCGGGTCGTATGTCCGGGGGTTGGCGTGCGGGGGGCCGGACATGGATCAGGGGCGGCCGGATCGGCGGGGTCGCCGACCGGACCGCCCCTGTGGCGATCACATCGTGGAGGTGGCGGGAATCGAACCCGCGTCCTTCAACACCAAGACAGGGCTTCTCCGGGTGCAGCCTGTTACGTTTTTCTCAGCCCCGGCAATCTCACAGGCGAGTCGCCGACGGGCTCAGTCACTGTTTGATTTCCCGATCGACCCCGTGACCGGGTCTCTCGGTTGAGCCTCCTAGCGATGTCAGTTCCGGGCCGGAGGCGCTCCCGGGCTGACAGAGGTTCTCGCTGCTTAGGCGGCGAGAGCCAGAGTGTTCTGGCTGACCTCAGTGCTCTTGTTATTGGCACTTATTGTTCGCGGTCACAGTGTTGACGGGGTTATGTCCGCAGTCCCCGACCCGCTTCCCCTGAGTTGCAATGCCGAAGTCGAAACCGGTCACCCCCTGTGGAGTTGTCAACCACGGCCCTCACGGGCCGGGCACCCTCAGTTTACCTACCACAACACCCTCGGCGCGACTCGGATTCCCGGCGCCGGCCGGGGACGGCGAAGCCCCCGGGAGCGCGGCCGAAGCACGCGTCCCGGGGGCCGACCGGCAGGGTCGAGCCGGTCCGGACGGCAGGGCTCCCCCCGAGATGGAGCCCTGGTCTCATCACGGTGACTGAGCCCGCAACCCCCCAAGCGGGTCCCAGTCACCTAGAAAGACGCCGCGAGACGCCCCGATGGTTGCTCGGGCCCCCGGGCTTTTTCAGGGCTGCACGTTGGAGTCCCGGAAGAACGACCCGGCCATGGTCGCCGCGGTCCCCGGGTCGCCGCTCTCGGCCATCACGGCGACGGCCACGTCACCCTGCCACCCGACGAACCACGACAGCGTGCGCCGCTGCTTCTTGTCCGTCTGGGTCACCTGGGAGGCCACACCGTACACCGTCCCGCCGGGGGCGGTGGCGGCGTGGGCCGAGCCGGAGGAGACGCCGGCGCGCATCAGCGTGCGCAGCCTGCCCGTGACGGTGGCGTCGAGCGCGACCGGCCCGGGGGCGGGACGCGCGGACGGCTCCGACGTCGTGACCGGCTGCTCCGGCGAGAGCACGAGCACCGGCGGCCGCCAGGTGCCGGAGTCGACGGCGGCGGCGACCAGCGCCATGGACAGCGGGCTCACCCGCGCGCTCTGACCGGCGATCACCTTCGCCACCGCGGCGTCGTCGCCGGCGCCCGGCACCGAGCCGCTGAACGACCTGAGCGGCAGCCGCCAGCCCGTCCCGATGCCGAACTCGGCGGCGCTGGAGGCGAGGGCCGGGCCGTTGATCCGGCGGGCCAGCGACGCGAGCGCGGTCACGCAGCCCTGGGCGAAGTCGGTCTGGAAGCTCGGCGCGACCAGCCCCAGGATGCCCGGCTGCTGGAACCGGGCGCCGCCCACCGTGCGGTCGGCGCTGCACGGCACCTTCTGCTCGGGGTCGAGGCCGCCCTTGAGCAGCCCGTGCGCGGCGATGATCGAGAACGCGGTGCCGGGGGCGAACTTGCCCGCGAGCGCGTCCTTCTCCTGGTTGAGCTCGCTCGTGGACACGGCGAGGATCTCCCCGGTCGACGCCTGCACGGCGACGAGGGCGGCGGGGCGGGAGCCCCGCACCGCGTCGTCCCCCGCGCTCTGCATCCGGCTGTCGATCGTGGTGCGGACCTCGGTGTTCTGCCGGCCCGGCCAGGCCTTGAGCTCCTTGACCTGCTGCCACGTCTTGCTGTCGAGGATGACGATGCGGGTCTCGGTCGAGCCGGTGAGCTGGTCCTGGTAGGCCCGCTGCAGGCCGTCCCTGCCGATGGTGTCGCCCGCGCGCTGGGGGCCGCCGAGCTGCTGCTCCGCCTCCGCGGTGATCGCGGTGACCCGCCCGACGATCTGGACGGGCGACTTGGGGGCCACCGGCGGGTTGTCGGTGACGATCTCCAGCCCCGGGATGGCCGCGAGCTTGTCCTTGATCTGCTGGTACTTGTTGCGCCCGAACGTCGCGAGCGCGACGAAGTCCTGCGGGGGCGACGACAGGATCCGGCCCAGCAGGCGGTCCTGGGCGAAGCCGGTGACCCGCGACAGCTCCTCGCACAGCCGGCCCGGGTCCTTGATCTTCGCGGGCTTGACGCCGGCGACCTGGAGGGGCGTCTCGTCCTGCAGCGGGTTGCCGTCGCGGTCGAGGATCGGCTTGCGGCCGACGGGGACGGTCGCCACCGCCAGTCGCTGCCCGGCGTGCAGGTCGGGGTGGATCACGCTCGGCGACCACCGGACCTTCCACTCGCCGCCGACCAGGTGCAGGGGCAGGAGCCCGTCGTACTGCCAGAGCGGGTTGTTCTCACCGAGGTCGACCTCGGCGTGGAAGTCGGCCCGGCCGTCGTCGCCGTCGTGGGCGATGTCCTTGATCGAGAAGCGGATCGAGGCCGCGTCGAGCTGGAGCCGCACGTCCTCCAGCGCCCTGCGGACGGTGGCGGGGTCACCGTCGGCACGTCTGGCGGCGGCCGCGTAGTCGCCGCTCTGCCAGCCGAGCAGGAAGTCCCGGACGGCCTCGTGCGGGGACGGCTCCTCGAAGCAGCCCGTCAGCAGGGGCGCGGCCAGCCCCAGCGCGAGGACGGCGCGTACGGCCCTCGCGCGGGCGGACACGTGAACGGCCACGGCCTAGCGGCCCCCCCGGCGGCGGACCGCGTTCGACATGGCCCTGGACATCTCCCGGTTGGCCTGCTTCTCCATCAGGGTCTGCCGCTTGTCGTAGTCCTTCTTGCCCCGGGCCACGCCGATCTCGATCTTGGCCTTGCCGTCCTTGAAGTACATCGCCAGCGGGACGAGGGTCAGGCCGCGCTCGCGGAGCGAGGCCTCGATCTTGCCGATCTCCTTGCGGTGCAGCAGGAGCTTGCGGGTGCGCCGAGCCGCGTGGTTGGTCCAGGTGCCCTGGCTGTACTCCGGGATGTAGACGTTGATCAACCAGACCTCGCCGCCGTCGAGTGAGGCGTAGCCCTCGGTCAGGTTGGCCTTTCCCGCGCGCAGCGACTTGACCTCGGTGCCGGTCAGCACGAGCCCGGCCTCGTAGGTGTCGTCGATGAAGTAGTCGTGCCTGGCACGCTTGTTCTGGGCGATCAGCTTTCGCCCCGTCTCACGTGGCATAGAGGGAGCCTACCGTCGGCGCCGCGGGCGGGAACGACGTCCGGGGGCCGCGCCGGGCCCGGGACCGCACGGACACGTCGTCACACGCGCAGGTAGCGGCGCAGCGTGATGAACGAGGCGAGCACACAGATGACCACGCCGACGACCATCGTGAAGGTGATCACCCCGGCGACCGTGTTCCAGCCGAGCGGAGCCGCCATGTACGTCTGGATGCCCTCGAAGATGAGGATCTTCGTGATGATCAGCAGGACGGCCGCGAAGACGCCGCCGATCAGGCCCGCGATCAGGCCCTCCATCACGAACGGCAGCTGGATGTAGATGTTGGACGCGCCGACCAGCCGCATGATGCCGGTCTCCCGGCGGCGGTTGTAGGCCGACAGCCGGACGGTGTTGCCGATCAGCAGGGTGGCGGCGAACACCATGAGGATCGCGACGCCGAGCGCCATGTTGCGCAGCTTGCCCATGAAGCCGAAGACCGACTGCAGCAGCTCACGCTGGTTGACGACGTTGGACACGCCGGGCTGGCCGCGCAGGCTGTCGGCGACGGCGGGGGCGCGGTCGGGGTCCTTGAGCTTCACGCGGAAGGACTCGGGCATGTCCTCGACCTTGGTCACCGAGAGCAGCAGCCGGTTGCTCTCGCTGGCCTGGAAGTTCTTGTACGCCTGCGCCTGGTCCTCGAACTCCACGCGCTCGACGTCCGGCATCTGCTGGATCGTCTGCTTGAGCGTGGCCTGCTCCTGCTCGGTGGTGGCACCCCTGTTCCGGCACGCGGGGAAGGAGGAGTTCTTGGTGCACAGGTAGACCGACAGCTCGACCTTGTCGGTCCAGTAGCCGGTCAGGGACGAGACCTGGGAGTTGATCATCAGTCCGATGCCGAGCAGCGCCATGCCGACCGCCACGGTGACGATGACGGCGATGGTCATCGTGAGGTTGCGGCGGAGGCCGATCCAGACCTCGGAAAAGATGAAGTTGGCCCGCATGGTCTCAGTTACTCCTAATACGCCTGGCCGTACACGCCGCGCGACTGGTCGCGGACGATCTTTCCGTCCTCGAGCTCCACGACGCGCTTGCGCATCGAGTCGACGATGGCGGCGTCGTGCGTCGCCATGAGGACGGTCGTGCCGGTCCTGTTGATGCGGTCGAGCACCTTCATGATGCCGATGCTCGTCGCGGGGTCGATGTTGCCGGTGGGCTCGTCCGCGAGGAGGATCATCGGCCGGTTGACGAACGCGCGGGCCATCGCGACCCGCTGCTGCTCGCCGCCGGACAGTTCCTCGGGCATGCGGTGGGCCTTGCCCTCCAGGCCGACGAGCTCGATGACCTCGGGCACCACCTTGCGGATGAACCGCCGGGGCTTGCCGATGACCTCGAGCGCGAACGCGACGTTCTCGTAGACGTTCTTGTTGGGCAGGAGCCGGAAGTCCTGGAAGACGCAGCCGATGCGGCGGCGCAGGTGCGGCACCTTGAAGTTGGACAACCGGGCCAGGTCCTTGCCGGCGACGTGGATCGCTCCGGAGTTGGGCCGCTCCTCCTTCAGGACCAGCCGGAGGAAGGTCGACTTCCCCGAGCCTGACGGACCGACCAGGAACACGAACTCACCCTTGTCGACGTCCACGCTCACGTGGTCGAGGGCGGGCCGGTTTTGGTTCGCGTAGACCTTGGTGACATTATCGAAATGGATCACGGGCGCATCACGGCAAGCCAGTCTAGGGGTTGGGACGGCCGGCACGGGGGTCGCCGGTCACTTTGCGATGGATCGACGTTCCGTTTGGCCAGAGGCCAGTCTAGGGGTAACACTGGCATGGAACGTCCATAACGGAAACAAAACGATTGAGCCTAAGGTAATGGGGCGGTAAAGCTGCTATGAGCTGCGAACATCTGATCTGCGCGGCGTGCGCGGGCCCCGTGGTGGAGGGCCGCTGCCCCGTCTGCCGGGAGGGCCGCGCCAAGGTTCACCACCACGGTCTGGGCAACCTGTCCCCGGTCATCATCGCACTCGTCGTGCTGCTCGTGGTGGCTTTGGTCGCCCTGTCGCACGTGAGCGGCTACTGAGCGTCGGCGGTCTCCTGGCGGCGCATCCAGCGGATCTCGCCCTCGATGAACCCGTCGAGGTCGCCGTCCAGGACCGCGCTCGGGTTGCCCGCCTCCACGCCCGTCCGCAGGTCCTTCACGATCTGGTACGGGTGGAGCACGTAGTTGCGGATCTGCGTGCCCCATGAGGTGGTGGTCTCGCCGCGCAGCTCGTTCATCGCGGCGGCCTCCTCCTGACGCTTGCGCTCCAGCAGCTTGGCCTGCAGGACGGCCATCGCGGTGGCCCGGTTCTGGATCTGGGAGCGCTCGTTCTGGCAGGACACCACGATGCCGGTCGGCAGGTGGGTGATCCGCACGGCGGAGTCGGTCGTGTTCACGCCCTGGCCGCCCGGGCCCGACGACCGGTAGACGTCGATCCGCAGCTCGTCCTCGTTGATGTCGATGTGGTCGGTCTGCTCGACGACCGGCACGACGTCCACGCCGGCGAACGAGGTCTGCCGCCGGCCCTGGTTGTCGAAGGGGCTGATCCGGACCAGCCGGTGGGTGCCGTGCTCCCCGCGCAGCGTCCCGTACGCGTAGGGGGCCTTGACGGCGAACGTGGCCGACTTGATGCCGGCCTCCTCGGCGTAGGAGGTCTCGTAGACCTCGGCCGGGTAGCCCTTGCGCTCGGCCCACCGCAGGTACATGCGCAGCAGCATCTGGGCCCAGTCGGCCGCGTCGACGCCGCCCGCCTGCGAGTTGATGGTGACGAGCGCCTCGCGGGCGTCGTACTCACCCGACAGCAGCGTGCGCACCTCGAGGGCGCCGACGTCCGAGCGCAGCGAGGCGAGCTCGCGCTCCGCCTCCCGCAGCGCGTCCTCGTCGGACTCCTCGGCGGCCAGTTCGAACAGGACCGGCAGGTCCTCCAGGCGGCGCGCGAGCCCGTCGACGCGGTTGACCTCGCCCTGGATGTGGCTGAGCCTGCTGGTCACCCGCTGGGCCTGCTCCGGGTCGTTCCACAGGTCAGGCGCGGCGGCCTGCTCCTCCAGTTCGCCGATCTGCTTGCGCAGGGACTCGACGTCGAGCACGTCCTGGATGCTCCTGAGCGTGCCGGTAAGCTCGTTGATCTCTTCGGCGGGATCGATGGCTGCCACGTCTGTTAAGGGTACGCGAACGGACGACCCTGTCTGGTACGCGCCGCCACCGGCCGCTCCACGAGCCGGGGGACATGACTAGCATGTGGGTCGAGTGCACGGGGAGGGCTGGCGTGAGCGGGGTGGTTCGGCAGGCGCTGGCCGCCGCCCTGGCCTGCGCCGCTTTGGCCGCCTGCTCGGGCGGGGGCGCCGCGGCGCCTGCACCTGTCGTCTCGCCCAGCGCCGCCGCGGCCTCCGGCTCCGCTCCCGCGAGCCCGAGCGCCGGACCGCAGGCGCAGGCGGTGACGCCGGAGGAGGCCCGCAAGGCGCTCGACGCGTTCCTCGCGACCGACGACGTGGTCAGGGCCGCCGGCGCCGACCGGTGGACGCTCGCCCTGACGAGGGACGGCCAGCGGCCGATCACGATCGCCCAGGTCCACAGCCAGAGCGGCCGGCCACCCTCCTACACCTGGGGCGGGCGGACCGTCCTGGTCCCCCGGCAGCCCGCGGACCGGGCCACGCAGTGGTTCGCCGCGACCGCCGAGCGCCGCGGCTCCTCCGGCGAGGTCCGCACCGCCGTGCTGGCCTTCGTGCGCAACGGCCCGGACGGCCGATGGCAGAACAGCTTCGAGTCGCTGCTCAACAAGGGGCAGGCGGCTCCCGAGGTCGTGGTCGACCAGGAGGGCTACGCGACGGCCCTGGACACCCGCGACACCTCGGTGGCCATCACCCCCTCCCTGATGGGCCCGCTGCACGCCACGGTGGCCGAGGAGGGCTCGGAGGGGTACGCCTCGAGCCTCATCGCCCCCGGCCCGCAGACGACCGGCTACGCCGACGCCATCAAGCGGGAGCGGGCCCGGGTGAAGGGCGCCGACTGCATGACGTACGAGTCGATCTTCGCCTTCGTCCCGACGTACCCGGTGTTCGCCCTGCGCACCGACGACGGCGGCGCGCTCGTGCTCTACACGCTGACCCGCACGTCGAGCTGGTCGACCGACCAGGGCCTGAAGTGCGGCGAGGGCCGTCCCGTGCCGATCCCCGCGGCGGCGTCCTGGCTGCTGGGCAAGGACGACGTGCACATCGAGCAGCGGCGGCAGATCGTCGAGACCCAGCAGTACGTGGGCGAGGTCCCGTCGAAGGCGTCCACCGCTCCCGCGCGGATCATCGGTTACGAGGGAGTGGTCACCGGCGCGTCGAACCGGTGACCCCCTCCCCCGCAGGACTCATCCCTCCACGTGCGGGAGGTTGCTGGTGGCCACGAGCGTGCGGACGGCGCGCAGCGCGACCGACAGCGTGGCCAGGTCGAAGGTGTCGCTCTCCCAGATCTCCGACAGCGTCTGCCGGGCCCGGTTGACCGCCGCCTGGTTGGCCTCGGTCCAGCTCGCCAGCCGCTCCTCGGGCGACAGGCCGGGCTTGCTGTGGATCAGCACGTCCCGGGTGAGCGTGGCGTGGGCCGCGTACAGGTCGTCGCGCAGCGCCGCCCTGGCGATGGAGTTCCACCGGTTGTCTCGGGGCAGCGCGATGACCCGCTCCCGCAGCCGGGCCAGCTGGAGGCGGTCGGCGAGGTCGAAGTAGACCTCGGCCACCTCGTTGACCGGCCTGCCGGTGTAGGTCGCGATCTCGACGAGGTCGAACGTCGAGTACGCCGGCACCATCGAGGCGACCCGCTCGGCCAGCTCGTCCGGGACGCCGCGGGCGACGAAGGAGTCCCTGCGCTCCTCGTACGCCGCGAGGTCGGGCCCGGTCAGCAGCTTCGGCAGGTGCGGCGCGAGGCTCCGGGAGCCCTCGAGGAAGAAGCGGGCCGTGGAGGCCAGGTCGAGCGGCGGCCGGCGGTTGCCGAGCAGCCAGCGGGTGCCCCGCTCGGACAGCTTGCGGCCCTCCAGCAGCATGGCGAGCTTGGTGCCGGTGTCCACCTGGTTGTCGAGCTCCTCCACCTGGCGGACGAACGACGACAGGTCGAAGACCTCCCGGGCCACCAGGTAGGCCCGCACGATGTCGGCCGTCGAGGCGCCCGTCTCCTCGCCGAAGCGGAAGACGAAGCTGGTGCCGCCGAAGTTCACCACGTCGTTGACCACGCGGGTCGTGATGATCTCGCGGCGCAGCGGGTGGGCGTCCATGTAGCCGCGCAGGCGCTCGCGCAGCGCCGACGGGAAGTACGACACCAGCCAGGAGGCGAGGTACGGGTCGTCGGGGATGTCCGAGCGCAGCAGCTCGGCGTCCACGACGAGCTTGGTGTAGGCGAGCAGCACGGCGAACTCGGGCCCGGTCAGCCCCAGCCCGGCCTGGCGCCGCTCGGCCAGCACCTTGTCGGACGGCAGGAACTCCAGCTCCCGGTTGACCAGGCCGGCCCGCTCCAGCCGCCGCAGGTAGCGCGAGTGGATGTGCAGCATCTCGGGGGCCTGCACGCGCGCCGCGGCGAGCACGACGTTCTGCGCGTAGTTGTCCTCCAGCACCAGCCGGCCCACCTCGTCGGTCATGTCGAGGAAGAGCTGGTTGCGCTGCTTGTCCGTCATCTCGCCGTCGCGGACGACCTGGTCGAGCAGGATCTTGATGTTGACCTCGTGGTCGGAGGTGTCCACGCCGGCCGAGTTGTCGATGAAGTCGGTGTTGACCAGGCCGCCGTTGAGGGCGTACTCGATCCGGGCGCGCTGGGTGAAGCCGAGGTTGCCGCCCTCGCCGACCACCTTGCAGCGCAGCTCGGACGCGTTGATCCGCAGGCCGTCGTTGGCCTTGTCGCCCGCGTCGGCGTGGGTCTCGGCGGTCGCCTTGACGTACGTGCCGATGCCGCCGTTCCACAGCAGGTCGACGGGCGCCCGCAGGATGGCGCTGATCAGGTCGTTGGGCGCGAGCGCCGAGACGCCGTCGGGGATGCCGAGCGCGGCCCGCATCTGCGGGGAGACGGGGATCGACTTGGCGGTCCGCGGCCAGACGCCGCCGCCCGCCGAGATGAGGGACCTGTCGTAGTCGGCCCACGAACTCCTGGGAAGCGCGAACAGCCGCTGCCGCTCGGCGAAGCTCCGGGCGGCGTCGGGGGACGGGTCGACGAACACGTGCCGGTGGTCGAAGGCGGCCACCAGCCGGATGTGCTCCGACAGCAGCATGCCGTTGCCGAACACGTCGCCCGACATGTCGCCGACCCCGGCGACCGTGAAGTCGGTGGTCTGGACGTCCACGCCGAGCGTGCGGAAGTGGTACTTCACCGACTCCCAGGCGCCCTTGGCGGTGATGCCCATCGCCTTATGGTCGTAGCCGACCGAGCCGCCCGAGGCGAACGCGTCGCCGAGCCAGAAGCCGTACTCCTTGGCCACGTCGTTGGCGATGTCGGAGAACGTCGCCGTGCCCTTGTCGGCCGCGACGACGAGGTAGGTGTCGTCGCCGTCGTGCCTGACGACGTCCGGGGGCGGGACGACCTGTCCCGCGACCAGGTTGTCGGTGAGGTCGAGCAGCCCCGAGATGAACTGCCGGTAGCAGGCGACGCCCTCGGCCGTCATCTCGTCGCGGCCGCCCGCCGGCGGGCGCTTCACCACGAACCCGCCCTTCGACCCGGTCGGGACGATGACCGTGTTCTTCACCATCTGCGCCTTGACCAGGCCGAGGATCTCCGTGCGGAAGTCCTCCATCCGGTCCGACCAGCGCAGGCCGCCGCGCGCGACCTTGCCGAAGCGCAGGTGGACGCCCTCGACCCGGGGCGAGTAGACGAAGATCTCGTACTGCGGCCGGGGCAGCGGCAGCACGCTGATCGCCTGGGGGTCGAACTTGAGCGCGATGTACGGCTTGCGGGCGCCGGAGACGAACTGGCTGCCGCGGCTCCCGGCGTCGCGGCCCCCGTCCGCGGCCGGCTGGAAGACGTTCGTCCGCAGCGTCGCCTTGATCATCTCCAGGTAGGCCCGCAGGATGCGGTCCTCGTCGAGCGAGACCACCTCGTCCAGCGAGGCGAGGATCTCCTCGTTGAGCGCGTCGCAGACCTCCGACCTGCCCTCGTCGGGGCGGCGGGGGTCGAGCCGGGCCTCGAACAGCCGCACCAGCAGCCGGGCCAGCCGGACGTTCCCCTGCAGCACCCGCTCGATGTACGACTGGCTGAACGTGCTTCCCGCCTGCCGCAGGTACTTGGCGTACGCCCGGAGGATCTCGGCCTGCTCCCAGGTGAGCCCGCCGGCCAGCACCAGCGCGTTGAAGCCGTCGTTTTCCACCTCGTCGCGCCACAGCACGGCGAAGGCGTCCTGGAACAGCTGCTTGAAGTCGTCGCGGTCGACCTCCTCCGAGGGGGTGTACCGCAGGCCGAAGTCGTAGATCCACGCGTCCCGGGTGGAGGGGTCGTGGTCGCGGTCGACCGCGTACGGCCGCTCGTCCACCACCTCCACGCCCATCCGCTGCAGCAGCGGGAGCACGCGCGACAGCGAGATCGGCGCGCCGAGCTTGTAGAGCTTGAACCGCCGCTCCCCCTCGGCCGCGCCGTACGGCTCGTAGAGGTTCATCCCGATCTCGCTCGGGTCCTCGCCGAGCTGCTCCAGCCGCTTGAGGTCGGCGACGGCCGTACGCGGGGGGAAGTCGGCCTTGTAGCCCTCGGGGAAGGCCGTGCTGTAGCGGCGGACGAGCCGGGGCGCCTCCTCCTCCGTGCACAGCTCGTTGACGGCGACCGCGAGGTCGTCCTCCCAGGAGCGGGTGGTCGCGGCCAGCCGCGCCTCCAGGTCCTCCAGGTCGACCGGGGCCGGCGTCAGCGGCCTGCCGCGCTCGCCCCGGATCACCACGTGCAACCGGGCCAGCGCGGACTCGCCGATCATCGTGCTGTAGTCGAGCGTGGTGCCGCCGAGGGCCCGCAGCAGGATCTCCTGCATCTTCAGCCGGACCTTGGTGGTGTACCGGTCGCGCGGCAGGAAGATCAGGCACGAGATGTAGCGGCCGTATTCGTCGCGGCGCAGGAAGAGCTTCACCTGCTTGCGCTCGCGCAGCCGCAGGACGCCGAGCGCGATCGGCAGCAGCTCGTCCACCGAGATCTGGAACAGCTCGGCCCGCGGGTAGGTCTCCAGGATCTCGATGAGGTCCTTGCCGTCGTGGCTGTCCGGCGGCAGGCCGGCCCGGTCGAGGACCTCGGCCAGCTTGCGCCGCAGCACGGGGATCCGGGAGATCGACTCGTTGTAGGCCACGTGGGTGAACAGGCCGAGGAAGCGGCGCTCGCCCACGACCTCGCCCTCCGGGGAGAACAGCTTCACCCCGACGTAGTCGAGGTAGTGGGGGCGGTAGACGGTCGCCCGGCTGTTGGCCTTGGTGACGATCAGCACCTGCTTCTCACGGGCCTTCGCCCGCAGCTCGGCCGGCAGCGAGGCGAAGCTGTCCGAGCCGGCCTTGTCGGCCCGCAGGATGCCGAGTCCCGTGCCCGGGACGGCCCGCAGGTTCTCGCCCTCCTCGGTGTCCTCGAGGCGGTACTCCCGGTAGCCGAGGAAGGTGAAGTGGCCGTCGGCCAGCCAGCGCATCAGCTCCAGGCTGTCCTCCACCCCGGCCGGGTCGAGCGGCGGCGGGTTGACCGCCAGGTCCTCGGCGGTCTGCATGGCGAGGGCCCGCATCTTGGCGAAGTCCTCGACGGCGGAGCGGACGTCGAGCAGCACCCGCTGCAGGTCGCCCTCCAGCTCCTTGAGCACGGTCGGGTCAGCCTGCCGGTCGATCTCGATGTGCATCCACGACTCGCGGATGACCTGGCCGGTGACGTTCTCCTTGCCGGGGCCGAGGAGCGCGCCCGTCATGTCCCTGCGGACCCGCATCTGGGGGTGGACGATCAGGTGGGTGCCCAGCTCGTGCCGGTCGAGCTCGGTGGTCACCGAGTCGAGGAGGAACGGCATGTCGTCGGTGACGATCTGGACGACGGAGTGGCCGGGGTCCCAGCCGTACTCCTCCAGCGTGGGGGTGTAGACGCGTACCAGGGCCCGGCCCTGGGGGCGGTGCTCGGCCAGGTTGCGGTGGGCCATCGCCGGGCCGAACACGTCGACCGGGTCGCGGCCGGCCAGGTCCTCGGGGGCCACGTGCTTGTAGTACCGCCGGAGGAAGGCCAGCACGTCCTCGCCCTCCGCCAGGTGCGCCCCCGGTGCGTTCGCGCATCTCTGCGCCGCCGTACGGAGAAGCTCGTCCAGCGCTTCATCCGATTCATCCTGATTTAGCGCCATATCGAGCGGCATGTCGCTACTCACTCCCTCGTGAGCCTTTAGATATCAAAGCCAGGCCCGTAGTTCCCAGAGCAGGGGAAAGAAATGCACCCGCGTTCGCCCCCTCAGGTACGGTGCCCCGGACGAGCCGCCCGTACCGGACTTCGTGCCGATCTGGCGTTCGACCATCTGGACGTGACGCATCCGCCAGAGGGCGGCCGTCTCGTCGTGGGTGAGGAGGTCTTCGGCCAGTTCCCACAGATCGTCGTGCGATCCGCGATCCCGTGCCACGGCCAGCAGGGATTCCATGATCTCCTCGTCGGAGACGGCCAGGCCACGCTGGGAAAGAGCGGTGAGGTAAGCATCCCACAGCGTGGGTTCCGCGAGGCGCCGTCCGAGCCTCGCGATTTCCGCGTCGCTCGCACCCCTCACCCGCCCGAGGTACGCCGGGTCCTTGATCCCGGAGATGAACTCGATCTCCCGGAACTGGACCGACTGGAAGCCGCTGGCCGGGGCGAGCACGGACCGGAACTCCAGGAAGTCCTGCGGGGTCATCGTCTCCAGGACCTGGACCTGGTCGACCAGGACCCGCTCGACGGCGTGGATCCGGCGGAACAGGTGCCGGGCGCGCCACAGGGCGCCTTCCATCATCGCGTCCCTGGCGCGTTCGAGCTCGTGGAGGAGGAGCTTGAACCACAGCTCGTAGACCTGGTGGACGGTGATGAACAGCAGTTCGTCATCGGAGCCCGACTGCGGGTCCTGCTGGGCGAGCAGGTCGGACAGGTGGAGGTAGGCACCGTAGGACAGACGCCCGCCGTCCTCGCCGAAACTGCGTGGCGGGGGCAGGGCGTCTCCGGTCCCGGCTCGCCTGTGCGGCGTCGCAGCCATGCCCCACTCCTCCGGCGGCCCGCCGCTTCCGGTCCCCATTGACCGGAGGTCCGGCACCACCGCACCCGATATCACCCCATATCGGCACAAACGTCAACTTGACGCGCTGCTCAGGGGCGGGTCCGCTCGGGGGACACGGAGTCGGACTTCAGAGCGTCGAGCAAGCCGGGCAGCTCCTGGTTCTCCAGGAGCTCCGCCCGGCACTGCGCGCATCCGTCGAGGTGCCGTTCGAACGCCTCGGTCTCGTCGTCGTCGAGCACTCCCAGGGCATAGGCGGCCACATCGAAGTGAGGCGACGACGCGGACATCAGCTGGCCACCCCCCTCTCTTTCAGGGCCGTGCGGAGCGCGCGCAGGGCGTAGAAGAGCCGTGACTTCACGGTACCCGGTGGGATGCCGAGAACCTCGGCGGCTTGGCTTACCGTACGGTCCCGTAAGTATGTCTCTTCGATAACTTCCCGGTGTTCGCTTGACAGCCCGCGCAGCGCGTCGGCGACCACTATGGCCGCCAGTGTCCGGTCGGAACCGTCCGGCACCGCGATGCTGTCCTCCTCGGGAGCCTCCACCTCCCTGGGCCGTACGCCGCGCCTGCGGCGCCCGTCGATCACGATGCGGCGCGCGACCGTCAGGAGCCACGCCCACAGCAGGCCGGGCTCCCAGGTCAGCTTCGCCGAGTTGCGCCAGGCACGCACGAGCGTCTCCTGGACGACGTCCTCTGCCCATTGCAGGTCGTTGCCGGTCGTCTTGCGCACGTGCCGCAGCAGCGGACCGCCGAACTCGCGGTACAGCTCCCTGATCAGGAGTTCATCGCGATCAGGGTCGTCGTAGTCATCGGGGTCCAGACGCACGAACCGGCTGTCGAGTTGTCGACGCACGCGCACATATTTGCACCGGGGTTACTCCCACGTACACCACATCCGTAACTCCAGTCATTTCTGACTATTTGGTGAACCCTCCTCCGAGACCGCCGCGTACCTCCCACCGAAGGTCACGAAAGGAGGCACAATGCGGTTCCGGTTCGGGGAACTCCTGGTGTTCGGCGTCTTCCTCTTCGCGGCGGCCGTGGCGGTCGTCGTGGTCGTCCCACGGAGCGAGGCGTCCCAGGCCGGCTGGACGCAGACCCCCTACGGGCCCCTGGGACCCGCCGACCGGGATCTGCTGGTCCGGGTCCGGTGGGCGGGCCTCTGGGAGATCCCCGCCGGCCGCTGGGCGCAGGATCGCTCAGAGAACCAGAAGGTCAAGGACGTCGGCATGCACCTCATGACCGACCACACCAAGCTCGACGCCGAGGTCCGGGCGCTCGCCGCCAAGCTGGGCGTCCCGCTGCCGGACACCCCCAACCCGGACCAGCAGCACTGGCTCGACGAGCTGTCCCACAGCCGGGGTCCCCAGTTCGACCAGATCTTCGCGGACCGGCTGCGCAACGCGCACGGCAAGGTCTTCACCGTCGTGTCCGCCGTACGGGCCGGGACGCGCAACTCGCTGGTCAGGGACTTCGCGACGGAAGCGGTCCAGGTGGTCATGAAGCACATGTCCCTGCTCGAGAGCACGGGACTCGTCGACTACTCCACGCTGCCGACACCTTCGACGGTCTAGCCGTCTCGGCAAGGAGGAACCATGCGAAAACGACTGATGCTCGCCCTGTCGGGCGTGCTGCTGGCGGGCGCCCTCGTGGGCGTCGGCCAACCTGCCTACGCCCACTGCGACCCGGCCGTCCAGGGCGCCGAATGCGAGGACGTGGGACCCACCCTGGAGGACTTCGTCGACATCCGGCAGGTGCCGCCGGGCAACACGGGTGTCCGCGCGAGCCGGGGGTCGTTCACCTCGCGCTGCGGGCGCAACGAGAACGGCCACCGCAACTCCGACAACTTCATCGTCGCGCCCGGAGTGTCGAACGGCGCCCACCACACCCACGACTACGTCGGCAACCTGACGACCAACGGCTTCTCGACCGACGAGAGCCTGGCCGCCGGCGGGACGACCTGCCGGTTCGGCGACAAGTCGGCGTACTTCTGGCCGGTGCTGCGCAGCAGGGCGGGCCTGGGAGGCCAGGCGTCGGCGTCGCCCAGCGCGCGCCCGTCCCCCTCGCCGTCCACGAGCCAGGGCCAGAACGGCCAGAACGGCCAGAGCCGGCGCGGCCAGAACCAGAACGCGCAGAACAGCCAGACGCAGAACAGCCAGACGCAGAACGGCCAGGCGCAGAACGCCGACAACGCTCAGGACGCGCAGGACCAGGCCACCGGCCAGGATCAGGGGACCGGACAGGACCAGAACGCGCAGAACGCGCAGAGTCAGGACGCGCAGAACGCGCAGGGCCAGGACGGACAGGGCCAGGCCGATCAGGACCAGGCGTCCCAGGGGCAGGCGTCCCGTAGCTCCGCGCAGCAGGGCGCGGGCGACGAGGGCGCGGCGCACGCGGACGAGCCCGGCGGCGCCGGCGACGGCAACGTGGGGACGATCCTGCAGGCCCGTTCGGTCACGCTGCAGTTCCGCGGCAACCCGGCCGCCCGGGTCGTGGCGATGCCCCGCTTCCTCCGGCTCATCACCGGCGACGCCAAGGCGGCCACGAACGGCGGCGCCAACGCGCGGGCCCAGTGGAGCTGCTCCGGCTTCACCAACCGGTTCACCGCCAAGTACCCCCTCTGCCCGAGGGGCAGCCAGGTGCTGCGGGTCCTGGACTTCCCGAGCTGCTGGGACGGCCAGAACACCGACAGCGCCAACCACCGGACGCACGTCGTGTTCCCCGGCGCGAACGGCGCCTGCCCGGCCGGCACCAAGGCGATCCCGCAACTGCGGATGACGCTCGCGTACTCGGTCCCGAGCGGCCCGTCGTTCGCCGTGGACAGCTTCCCCGAGCAGGAGCACAGCCCGGTCACCGACCACGCGGACTTCGAGAACGTGATGCCGGCCCGGCTGATGAGCGCGGTGGTGTCCTGCATCAACCGCGGCCTCCGCTGCTGACGGCACGACCAGGGAAGCCTTCGACGTGCCGTTCCCCGTCCGGTCCTTCGCAGACCACCCCCGCCTGAGGACGGGGAGCGGCGCCCACCGGTCCCGAGTCAGCACCCTCACCAACTCGTCACCGGTTCATCCGACGGAGGAACACGTGCCCCAACGACGGGCTCCCCGGCACAACCGGCCGGACTCCGGCCTCGACCTCGACAGCCGCGGCGTGCGCATCGGCCTCGGCGCCGTGGTCACGCTGGTCTTCAGCGGAGGGCTGCTCGCCGCGAGGAGCGAGGCGGGCGCCCAGTACCTGGCCGAGGCGCAGGCCTTCCTCACCTTCTACGCGGGCGTCGTGTCCCTCGTCGCCCTCACCACCACGGTCGCGCTCGGACTCGTCGCGACCGACCGCGTCGTGCTGCCGATCCGGCACCGCGTCGCCACCCAGCTCGTGCACCGGGCCGCCGCCCTCATCGGCGTCGGATTCCTGGTCGTGCACATCGGCATGAAGATCGCCGCTGGTCTCGTCCCCGCGTACGGTTCGGTCGTCCCGAGCACGAACCTGTACGTCGGGATGGGCGCGGTCGCGTCCGACCTCATGATCGTGGTGATCACCACCGGCGTGATGCGCGGCAGGTTCGCCCAGGCGGAGCGCCCCTGGGCGTGGCGGATCGTGCACGACCTCGCGTACCTCGCCTGGCCGCTGTCGATCCTGCACGGCCTGGCCGCCGGCCGCGCCCCCGCGGCCTGGGTGAGCTGGAGCTACGTGGTCTGTCTCGTCGCCGTCGGCGCGGCTCTGCTGCTGCGGGTGGTCGCCGCGGCCCGGCCCGCCAGGGCGCCGAAGGCCGAGCAGCGCGAGCAGCGGCCCGCCCGCACCACCCTGCCCCGGCAGGCCCCCCAGGCCGTACCCCGGCCGGTCAGCGTCCTTCGCCGTACCGGCACCGACGACGCCGCCGCGGGCGCGGCGGCGCGCAGGCCCCAGGACACCAGGCTTCGGAGGATCGTGTGATTCCCTACCGCGTCTCCCAGGTGAGGCGGCTCGGCCCCGCGCGGCTGACCGCCGGGCTCGACCAGCACCGCCGCCTCGACCTCAACACCCACTACACGTTCCACGACCAGCTTCCCGGGGAGACGGTCGACGCGCTCATCGGCATGACCGAGGAGGTGGACCTGCGGGGACGCGGCGGCGCCGCGTTCCCGTTCGCCCGCAAGCTGCGGGCGGTCGCCGCGCGGGCCCGCGACAGCGACACGGTCGTGCTGGTCAACGCCGCCGAGGGCGAGCCGGCCAGCATGAAGGACAAGATGCTGCTCACCCGCGCGCCGCATCTCGTGCTGGAGGGGGCGCTGCTCGCCGCGAGCGCGCTCGGGTCGAAGGAGGTCGTCGTCGCCGTCGCGGCAGGCGACCTCGCCGAGGCGTCGGTGAGCGCGGCCGTCGCCGAACGCGGCCTGGAGGGATACGTCCGGATCGCCGGAATCCCGGAGCGGTTCATCTCCGGGGAGGGCGGCGCGCTGGTGCGGGCCGTCAACGGCGCCGCCGGGCTGCCTCCGGGGCGCAGGACGCGGTCGAGCGACAGCGGCGTGTACGGCCTGCCGACGCTGCTGTCCAACACGGAGACCTACGCCCAGCTCGCCGTCCTGGCGGAGCTGGGCCCGGAGGAGTACGCCTCCGTGGGGACCGTGCAGGAGCCCGGCACCGTGCTGCTGACGGTCGGCGGCTCGGTGGTCGTCCCCGCGGTCGTCGAGGTAACGCCGGGCGTCCCGCTCGCCGCCGTGCTCGACCTGTGCGAGGCGAGCGTGGGCGACGGCGTGCTGCTCGGCGGCTACCACGGCAGGTGGCTGTCGGCGGCCGACGCGTACGGCGCGATCGTGTCGCGGCGGGGCGCCGCCGAGGCCGGGGGCGAGCTGGGCTCGGGCATCGTCGTCCCTCTCGGCGGGGACACCTGCCCGCTCGGTGAGACGACCCGGGTGGCGAGCTACCTGGCCGCCCAGTCGGCCGGGCAGTGCGGGCCGTGCCGGCTCGGCCTGCCCGACCTCGCCCGCGCGATGGCGGACGTCGAGGACGGGTCGCCCGACGGCCCCGACATGGTGCGGCGCGCCGCGGCGGCCGTGAAGGGGCGAGGGGCGTGCTTCCATCCCGACGGCTCGGCCCGGTTCGTCCTGTCGGCTCTGGAGGCGTTCGCCGAGGACGTGGAGGAGCACCGGCTGCACGGCACGTGCGGGCGGCCCGTCACGGAGGTCCTCCCGCTGCCGATCGTCGACGAGGCCGACGTCCGGCTCGTCGTGGACTGGACCCGCTGCGCCGGCCACGGCCTGTGCGCGCACCTGGTGCCGGAGCTCGTCAAGCTCGACCACCACGGTTACCCGGTGTTCATGGACGGCGGCGTGCCGTCCTGGCTGCGGGGCGAGGCCCAGAAGGCGGTCGAGATGTGCCCGGCGCTCGCGCTGCGCATCGGGACGAAGTGATGTCACTGTAACCAACCGAAACGGATCACGGCACGTCTCACGAGGTAGTTGATCGCCTTGGAGATGACCATGATTGACAGACGAGCCTTCCTCCGCGTCTCGGCCATGGCCGGGACCGTTGCCGTGTCCGGAACCGCGGCGGCCGCCGCCGGCCCGCGCACGCCCGACTGGGCGGCGCTCGGCCATGGGCTGGACGGGCGGCTGATCCGCCCCGGTGACGCGTCGTACGACGGCGCCCGCCGCCTCTTCAACGCCGGTTTCGACGCCGTGCGCCCGGCCGGGATCGCCTACTGCGCGACCCCGGCGGACGTGGCGGAGTGCCTGGCGTTCGCCCGGAGGTACGGCGTTTCGGTGACCTCCCGGTCGGGGGGTCACAGCTACGCCGGCTGGTCGACGGGCAAGGGGCTGGTCGTCGACGTGTCGCCGATGGCCAAGGTGTCCTACTCCGGCGGCCACGCCACGGTGGGCGCCGGGGCCCGGTTGGTCGACGTGTACGCGAAGCTGGCCGCGCACGGCGTGAGCATCCCGGCGGGCAGCTGCCCGACCGTGGGCGTGGCCGGCCTGACGCTGGGCGGCGGCATCGGCGTCGTGTCCCGTGCGTACGGGCTGACGTGCGACGTGCTGGAGTCGGTGCAGATCGTGACGGCGGACGGGCGGACGCTGACCTGCTCCCCCACCTCCCACCCCGACCTCTACTGGGCCTCCCGCGGGGGCGGCGGCGGCAACTTCGGCGTGGCCACGTCGTTCACGTTCCGGACCCACGCCACCCAGGACGTCACGGTCTTCTTCCTGCACTGGCCCTGGGCCAAGGCCGCGGCCGTGCTCAGGGCGTGGCAGGCGTGGGGGCCGGCGGCGCCGGACGCCCTGTGGTCCAACTGCCACCTCAACCACGACCCCTCGCCGGACGTCATGGTGGGCGGCCTGTACCTCGGGAGCAAATCCGGCTGCGAGCGGCTGCTGCAGCGGCTCGTCGACAAGGTCGGCAGCGGGCCCACGTCCCGGTTCGTCACCGCGTCCGCCTACGACCACGCCATGATGATCATGGCGGGCTGCTCGGGGCTGTCGGTCGGCCAGTGCCACCGACCCGGCACCCTGCCCGGCGAGACCGCGAACGGCCGCCTCGTGCGCGACTCCTTCTCGGCCAAGTCGCACTTCGCGTACGCGCCGCTGTCGTCGGCGGGAGTGAAGGCCCTGCTCGCCCAGGTCGCGGCCGGCGGCCGGCACTCGGTGCTGCTCGACGCGCTCGGCGGCGCCGTCGCCCGGGTCCGCCCCGACGCCACCGCCTTCCCCCACCGCAAGGCCCTCTACAGCGTGCAGTACTACGCCCACCAGTCGGGCGCCGCCGCCTGGACCCGCGCCGCCCACGCGGCCATGCGCCCGTTCTTCGGCGACCACGCGTACGTCAACTACGTCGACCCCGAGCTGAAGGACTGGCGGCAGCAGTACTACGGCGCCAACGCCGCCCGCCTCGCCCGCGTCAAGGCCGCCTACGACCCGGGGCGGCTCTTCCGCCTCCCCCAGGGCGTGTAGCGGCTACAAGTCGTCGGGCAACAGCCGGAACGCCTTGTGCGGAGTCATGGGGCGCACGGCGCGAAAGTCACGACGGTCGAGGGTCAGGAGGGCGTCGGTGCGGTACTCCGCGGCCAGCACGACGTTCACCGCGTCGGCGAGGTCAAGGTCCAGATCGGCATGGCGCCGCCGTACGGCGGATGCGGTCTCCAGGATCTCGGTGGAGACATCCGGGATCTGAAACCGCAGGCGGCGCGCGTTCGAGAGGATGAACGCGATGATCTGGAGCCGGGCCTCGGAACCGAAACGGACCTTGGCCATGTGGTCGACTTCGGCCAGCACGAGGGGAGAGATGACAACGGTTCCGGCCTCGCGGAGCACCCTCTGGCAGTCCGCGCTCTCAGCCGCGTTCCGGTCGGAGGCCGCCATGACGCCGGAGGTGTCGGCGACGACGATCACCTGTCGGCGGCTCTCTCGGCAATCACCGAGGTGACCTCGTCGCCGGCTACCGGCTCGCCGCTCCCCTCGAAGGTGGGCCAGTCCAGTGGCTCGTCCCATACCCGGTTCGCCATCGCCGCCAGATGGATCCCCTCGCGAATGATCTCCGCCTCGGCGATGCCCCGGCGCTTCGCGGCCTCCTTGATGAGAGCGAGGTCCTCAGGATCGGCATAGACGTTCGTTCTCTTCATCGACATGTACCAACGCTAACACACGTACATATCCTGGAACGCTAGGCGAGGGTGCGGGGGAGGCCGAAGTACGGCCCGACGGTCGTCTCGAAGTGCGTGATCGCGCACACCCGGTCGCCGGCGAGGCCGGCCACGAGGAGCCCCGTGAAGCGCAGCACACCGGTCACCGGATCGCGGACGTACTGGCCCCACGCCGGCTGGCCGTTCGCCCGGACCGGCTCCATCCGGACGATCCCTTGCCGGTGCGCGCCGATCGCGGTGAAGAACCGGTGGGCGGCCTCCGTCCCGCGGTACTCGAACGGCAGGGGGGGCATCCGCACCCACACGTCGTCGGTCATCAACGCGACGAGCGCCTGCACGTCGTGCCCGGTGAAGGCCGCGGCGAAGCGTTCGGCGAGCGCGCGCTCCTCCGGCCCGCCCGCGGGCGGCGGCGGGCGGTCGGCCGAGCGGGCGGCGTCCATCGTGGCCCGGGCGCGCTTGAGGGCGCTCGCCACGGCGTCCTCGGTCAGCCCGAGCAGATCGGCGGCCTCCCTGACCCGGTACCCGAGCACGTCGCGCAGCAGCAGGACCGCGCGCTGGTTCGGCGGCAGCAGTTGCACGGCGGTCACGAACGCCAGCGAGATCGCCTCGCGGGACTCGTACCGGGCCTCGGGCCCCGGCGCCTGGTCGGGCAGGCCGTCGAGCAGGAGATCGGGATAGGGCTGAAGCCACGGCGTGTCACCCAGGCGGGACGGCTCCGGCGGCGGGGCCGGGAGCGGGGTCGCGGCCATCGGCCGGCGCGCCGACGTCCGCAGCATGTTGAGGCACCGGTTGGTGGCGATGCGGTAGAGCCACGTGCGGACGGACGACCGCCCCTCGAACCCGCTCAGACCGGCCCAGGCCGACAGCAGCACATCCTGCAGCGCGTCCTCGGCGTCCTGCAGCGATCCGAGCATGCGGTAGCAGTGCACCTGCAGTTCGGCGCGGTGCGGTTCGACCAGCGCCGCGAACGCGTCGCGGTCGCCGGCCCGCGCCCGGTTGAGCAGTTCGGCCGACATGGGCGTCACCTCCGTTTTCATCGTCTCCCCGATACCGACACCGCCGGCCGCCGGAACAGGTCGCCCTGGGACCGCCCGGTTTCGGGCGGTCGCCCTGTCTGTCCGAGTGCAAGCCCGAACAGTCGGAACCGAACGGAGAACGACACCATGCCGATGTCGGAGAACAGCGTCGCCAACAGGACCGTCCTGGTGACCGGTGCCAACCGGGGCCTCGGACGCGCGCTGGTCGACGAGGCCCTGCGCAGAGGCGCCGCCCGCGTGTACGCCGGGACGCGGCAGCCGCTGGCGCACCCCGACGAACGTGTCACGACCCTGAACCTGGACGTGACCGACGAGGCGGGGATCCGGGCCGCCGCGAAGAGCGTCGACGCGCTCGACGTCCTGGTCAACAACGCCGGCCAGTCCGTCTACGACGACCTCGGCGATCCCGCGGTGCTCGAGAGGCACCTGGCGGTCAACCTCTTCGGCCCGTACGCCGTCACCCAGGCGTTCCTGCCGCAGGTGACCCAGGCGCGCGGCGCCGTCGTCAACGTGCTGTCGCTGGCGTCCCTCGCGTCCGTACCCGTCATGCCGGCGTACTCGATCTCCAAGGCCGCGGCGTTCTCGCTCACCCAGTCCCTGCGCGCGCTGCTCGCGCCGCGGGGTGTCCGGGTGCACGCCGTGCTGGCCGGTCCGCTGGACACCGACATGACCCGCGACCTCCCGATACCGAAGGCCGCTCCGGCCTCGGTCGCCCAGGCGATCTTCGACGGCGTGGACGCCGGGGAGGAGGAGATCTTTCCCGATCCCATGTCGGCGTCCCTCGCGCCGGGCTGGGCCGCGGGCGGGGTCAAGGCGCTGGAGCGTGAGAACGCCGCCCTGCTCGCGGCGTCGCGCTGACCCGGCAACCGCCGCTAGGCCTTATCCGCTGGCGCGCTCGCCCGTGATCAATAAGATCGTGATGACCTGACCATTCCAGGACATCCCAGCGGGGGCGAGCGATGTCGCGTACCAGCGTGAGCGGCGACGGGGGCACCGGCAACGACGACGGCGGCCCGGGTTTATCCCACGGGGATCGGCCCGGTCCGCCGCCTTTCGGCCCGGATGGCCTGACCGCCGACGACCCTGCCCAGGTGGGGCCGTACCGGCTGCTGCGCAGGCTGGGCCAGGGTGGGATGGGCGTCGTCTATCTGGCCGAGGCGCCCGACGGGACGCGCGTGGCGGTCAAGCTCCTCCACCCCGCGGTCGCGGCCGACCCCGGCTTCCGCCGCCGGTTCCGCCGGGAGGTGGAGGCGGCCAAGCGGGTCGCCCGCTTCTGCACGGCCGCCGTGCTCGACGCGGAGACGGACGGCGAGACCGCCTACCTCGTCACCGAGTACGTGCCCGGGCCGACCCTCCGGGAGGCCGTCCAGCGGGAGGGCCCGCTGCGCGGCTCCAGCCTGGACGGGCTCGCGGTCAGCGTCGCCGTCGCCCTTCAAGCCATCCACGCGGCCGGGATCATCCACCGCGACCTGAAGCCCGGCAACGTCCTGCTCTCCCCCGTCGGGCCCAAGGTGATCGACTTCGGCGTCGCCCACCTGGCGGACGTGGACGGCCAGACGAGCAGCGCTATCGTCGGCACGCCGTCGTTCATGTCGCCCGAGCAACTCTCGGGCGGCGCGCTCACGCCCGCATCGGACGTCTTCGCCTGGGCTGGCACGATCGCGTACGCGGGCACCGGCCGCGCGCCGTTCGGCGGTGAGTCCCTCCCCGTCGTGCTCCACCGGATCCTCAACGCGGCGCCGGACCTGTCGGGCCTCGACGGGCCGCTGCGCCGCCTGGTGGAACGCGCCCTCGCCAAGGACCCGGCCGAACGGCCGGCCGTGCAGGAGATCCTGGACGCCATCACCGGCTCGTCCCCGGTTCCGGAACCGCCGGTCGGCGGGAGAGACCGCCGCAGGCTGCTGGCCGGGGCCGCGGCCGGGGCGGCCGGGCTGGCGGTGATCGCGACGGTGGCCACGGTGGGGCTCTCCGGCGGCGACACGCACACCTCGGCGTCCGCGACCTCCTCGGCCGCCGTGGTCTCCGGGAGGCCCACGCCCACCGCCCCTGAGGCCTCCGGGGGGCCGGCACCGGCCGCGTCACCGGCCGCGTCGCCGGCTCCGGCGGGCGGGGGCGGCAACCCGCTGCGCGAGCCCGGCGTCCGGCTCGCGTACGCGCCGGATCCGGACGCGCGGCGGCAGGCGGACGTCTGGGACGCGCGGGGCAGGAAGGCCGACGCCGCATTAATGCGCGCCCTGGCCGCGGTGCCGCATCCCGTGAACCTGAACCTGCCGGCCGCCGAGGCCGGGCGCACGGTCGCGTCCACCGTACGGCTGGCCACCGCCCATCACGCCGTTCCCGTGTTCGTGACCGATCACGTCCCGATGAAGGACTGCTCCCAATGGGGGGAGCCGGACGAGCGGTCCTACCGTGCCTGGATCGACCGGGTGGCGAAAGGCATCGGGCAGGCGCGGGCGGTGGTCGTGCTGGAACCGAACAGCCTGACCAGACTTCCCGGCTCGGACAGTTGTTCGTCGGGGGGCGAGGCGGGCGCGGCCGAGCGCTACCGCGAGCTCGGCTACGCGGTGGACCGTCTGAAGAGGCTTCCGCGCACGGCCGTGTACCTCGACGGCGGCATCGAGGGCTGGCCCAGCCTCGTCGAGATCGCCGGCAGGCTTGTGAAGGCCGGGGTGAAGCGAGCCGACGGCTTCTACCTGAACGCCGCGGACTACCAGGAGACCGACGGGCTTCTCCGGTACGGCGAGAGCCTCTCCCGTTGCCTCTATCTGAAGATGGACAATGCCGGGAGCGCCTGCACCGGCGCCGAACTGGACGCCGTACCGGCCGGTGCGCCCCTGACCCACTTCGTCGTCGACACCAGCCGCAACGGCAAGGGCGGCTGGACCCCGCCCCAGGGGAAGTACGCCGACCCGCAGATCTGGTGCAACCCCCCGGGCCGCGGCATCGGCCCCCGCCCCACTACCGACACCGGCAGTGACCTGGCCGACGCGTTCCTGTGGCTCCGCTCCCCCGAGCAGTCCAACGGCCAGTGCACCCGGGGCGGCCACGGCCTCGAGGACCCCGTCTACCACCAGGTCGACCCGATCGGCGGCACCTGGTGGTCGGTGCTCGCCCTCGACCGCGCCCGCAACGCCGTCCCCCCACTGCGCTGAATCTTCCTTCGGATGTCCGGACTTCAAGCCCACGCCGAGCCGGCCTCCTTCCCGCGCCCAGCTGTCAAGGGCCCGCGAGGACATGCGCTGGGCGTCCCTGTGCCATCTATCGGGCTGGGAGATCAGGACCGCGATGGTCGCAGGCAGCGGAGGGCGTGAGATACCACTGACACGGCCGGAAAGCTGGACTAAGCTAACTTAGCTAAGGGGGTCGGCATGTCTGAGGGCGCTTCCGAGCAGTACAACATCCACGAGGCGAAGACGAACCTGTCGCGCATCATCGAGCGGGTCGAGCACGGCGAAGAGATCGTGATCAGCCGCGCCGGACGCCCCGTTGCCAAGGTCATTCCGTTCCCCACGAAGGTGAACCGGCACGGCAGAGGCTCCTTGAAAGGAGTGCTCCGTCTCGCTGACGACTGGGACTCGCCTGAGGTCAACGATGCGATCGCTGACGAGTTCGGCTTGATGCCGTGAGAATTCTCCTCGACACACACGTCGTCCTGTGGTGGTTGAGCGACGATCCCACGCTCGCCAACGAGATCAAGAGCATGATCGACGAGGAGCCGGATGTCTTCGTCAGCCCCGCCACCTTGTGGGAGGTGGCTATCAAGCAGAGCATCGGCAAGCTCGCGGCACCCGATGACCTGGTAGAACGCATACGCGACAGCGAATTTCGGGAGTTGCCCGTCCGATTCGACCATGCCATCGAAGCGGGAAGGCTCCCTCTCCTCCACCGCGACCCCTTCGATCGCCTACTCGTCGCGCAGGCCCGTTGCGAGGGGCTCTCCCTGGTCACCAGGGACGGTCACATTCCCAAGTACGACGTCCCCGTAATTACGGCCTGAAACCGTTCCCGGCGCGTCAGCCGTGCAGCATGGGTATAACCCCGGGCTTCGGACTGTGTCCGTCGCGAGGCGAAGTGATCAAAGGTTCCCAACCGGGGCCATCTAGCGACTGGAGCAGGTAAGGGACCTGCTTCACACGCGCGGGCTGGACCCCCAGCTGTCCAATGGACAGTGCACCTGGACGCTCCGGTCCAGAGAATCCCGTCTGCCACTGAGCGACTTAATGTGATCAAGAGTGCGCATCTTCTCTTCCCTAGCGGTGAGGCGTTGGCCAGAATGCCGCCATGGCGAAGGTCAGAGAGTTCTTCGAAGACAAGAAGGCTTCGGTCTCGCATCCCACAGTGGTGGACTGCGGATATCAGGTGGTTCATACGAGTGAGGGCGTATTTCTCCAGCTCAGCACCTACGGGTCGGACCATCGACAGACTCAGAAGAAGACTAGTCAGACCCTTCAACTGGACCGTGAGCACGCCGCTCAGCTCCTCCAGATACTTACCGCCGCCTTCCCCAACCTCCAAGGGAGCGTGCCGGAGGAGGCCCCTTAGCCTGCGGCTCCCAGCGTTCTCCCAGCCCTGTTCAGACTGATCGGCATGTCACGCATGATCTCGAAGATTCTTGACATCCAGCGATGGGACGCCCGTCTCTTTCGGAACCCGTCCACAGACGGCGCGCGAGGCAGATGCAGCGCGCACGGCAAAGACTCGTGCAGCCGTCCGGCCACCGCCTACGTCGCTCTGTCGGACGCAAGAACGGAACGCAAGGAGTGGGGTGCCTGCGACGAGTGGCTCTCTAGCAATGCGGCCGCGGTTGAATTCCTGACCGCGCATCCCCTGGACTGAAGGGACGATCCGCGCCGTTGACAGCCGGTGGCGTAGCGGTTTGCCGTTCGCCGCGCCTTCCGCCGTGGCGCAGCCGGGTCTGAGATGCGGACGCTCCGCCCTCTGCCGATGCCGCACGCGGTCCGGCTCAACTTGCGCTCGATATAAGTGCACTTCCAAGAACTGCGGTTCTTAGAAGTGCGCTTATAACGACCAAGGGGCGAGTCAGTCCATGGGACTGAAGTGCCGGAGGACTTGGGGGTTGGCCATGGCGTCGGGGTTGGCGGCCTCCTCTACGGGCGTGCCGAGCAGGATCTTCCGTACGGGGACCTCGAGCTTCTTGCCGGACAGCGTCCGGGGGATGCCGGGCACCTCGTGGATCTCGTCGGGGACGTGACGCGGCGACAGCTCGGTGCGGAGGGCGGTCCGGAGACGGGCGATGAGGTCGTCGGTGAGGGTGGCTCCCTCGGCCATGGTGACGTAGAGCAGCAGTCTGCCCTCCTGCCCCAGGCGGCCCGTGTCGATGACGAGGCTGTCGGCGATCTCGTCGTAGCGCTCGACCACACGGTAGAACTCGCTCGTGCCCATGCGGACGCCGCCGCGGTTGAGCGTGGAGTCCGACCGGCCGTAGATGACGCAGCCGCCGTCCGGGAGGATTTTGATCCAGTCGCCGTGGCGCCACACCCCCGGATAGTCGGCGAAGTACGACTCGCGGTAGCGGTCGCCGGAGGGGTCGTTCCAGAACATGACCGGCATGGACGGCATGGGCTGGGTCACCACCAGTTCGCCCACCTCATCGATGACGGGACGGCCCGAGGGGTCGTACGACTCGACCTTGGCGCCCAGGCACCGGCACGGGATCACGCCGGCGCGGATGGGCAGCAGCGGGACGGCGCCGACGAAGCCGGTGCAGACGTCGGTGCCGCCGGAGAACGACCCGAGTTGCACGTCGGGCCGCACGTCGGAGTACACCCAGGCGAAACCCTCGGGCGGCAGCGGGGAGCCGGTCGAGCCGATGCCGCGCAGCCGGTCGAGGCCCTCCGGCTTCACCCCGGCCTTGAGCGACGCCATGATGTACGGCGCGCCGGTGCCGAAGTAGGTGACGCCCTCCTCGGCCGCCAGGCGCCACAGGGCGTCGGTCGCGGGATGGGCGGCGCTGCCGTCGTACAGCAGCACGGTCGCGCCCACCAGAAGGCCGCCGATGAGGTAGTTCCACATCATCCAGCCCGTGGTGGTGTACCAGAAGAACACATCCCCCTGGCCGAGGTCCTGGTGGAAGGACAGCGACTTGAGGTGCTCCAGGACGATGCCGCCGTGCCCGTGGACGATCGGCTTCGGCAGGCCGGTGGTCCCGGACGAGTACAGCACCCACAGCGGATGGCCGAACGGCACCCGCTCGAACTCCAGGGGCGCGGTCTCGGCACGCAGGTCGTCCCAGCTCAGCGCGGTCTCGGGGACGTCGAGGCCGATGGTGGGGATCCAGACCGTCGCCTTGAGCGTGGGCAGCTTTGCGGCGATCTCACGCACCACGTCCGACCGGTCGAACCGCTTGCCGCCGTACCGGTAGCCGTCCACGGCGACGAGCACCGTGGGCTCGATCTGCGCGAACCGGTCGGTCACGCTCGGCGCGCCGAAGTCCGGCGAGCAGGACGACCACACGGCCCCCAGCGAGGCCGTGGCCAGGAAGGCGATGAGGGCCTCGGGGACGTTCGGGACGTAGGCCGCCACCCGGTCGCCGCGTCCGACGCCCAGCCGGACCAGGCCGGCCCGCACCCGCGCGACCTCCTCGCGGAGCTCGCCAAGTGAGTACTGCCAGCGCCCGCCCGACTCGTTGCGGAAGATCACCGCGGTACGGCCGGGGTGGCCCCGCAGGGCGTTCTCCGCGTAGTTGAGCGTCGACCCGGCGAACCATTCGACGCCGGGCATCGTCCCACTGATGACGGGCCCGTCACCACGCTCACCGACGACGTCGAAGTAGTCCCATATGGAGGTCCAGAAGTCGGCCGGAGACTCGACCGACCACGTCCACACGTCCTGGTAGTCCCCTGTGCGCCCGAGCCACTGCGTGTAGCGGGTCACCCGGGCGTCCCGGACGACCTCGGCGGCGGGCTCCCAGAGAAGAGCGCCTTCGTCGACCATGTGCCCATCTTTTCGGGCGACGGCCTCTATGTCACCCTCGCGGCCCACACAGAAAGGACCTGTCATATGTGGGCCGTCGTCCGCGCCCTGAGGTGGTCGATCGCGATCCGGGCCGCCGAGCCGACGGCGGCGTCGGCCCGCGGCTGGTTCTGGGCGGTGCCGTGCGACCGGGTGAAGACGGCGACGGCGTACCGGCCGCCGTCGGGGTACTCGACGACGCCGACCTCGTTGCGCAGCGTGGCGAGCGTGCCGGTCTTGCCGCTTACCGCCACGTCGTCGAACGGGAAGCCGGACGACAGCCGGTGCGGCCACACCTGCAGACCCATCAGCCGGCGGATCGCGGCGCACGAGCCGGGCGAGGCGGCCTCGTCGCGCCAGATCATGCCGAGGAGCCGGGTCATCTCCCGGGGCGTGCCGCGGTTGGTGTGGGCGGGCGACAGCACCCGCAGCCGCGCGACGACGGCGGGGTCGGTGGACGCCTCGGCGAGCGCCGCCATGTCGGACACCCCCGCGTCGGCGAGCATACGGGCGAACAGGCCGCGGCAGTCGTGCTCCACCCGGGTGCCGGGGAGGCCGAGCCCGGCCAGCATCGCGTTGACCGCGCCGAGGCCGACCCGCGCGAGCACCGCGTCGGCCGCGGTGTTGTCGCTGACGGCCATCATGAGGTACGCGAGGTCGCGCAGGGACAGGACGGCGCCGTCGAGCATGGCCGACAGCCCGGTGGGACCCGGCGTCCGGTCCTCGGCGGGCACACGGACCCGCTCGGCGAGGTCGAGGAGCCCGAGGTCGGCCTGGCGGTGGAGTTCCACCACCAGCGGCACCTTGAAGACGGACGCGAGCACCACGGGCTCGTCCGCACCGACGGCCACCTCCGCGCCGCCGTCGATGTCGGCCACGTGCAGCCGGCCCGAGACGCCGGCCGAGCGGAACACCTGCTCGATCGCGTTCATGCCAGGAACCCCGTCGCAGGCCGGGGTGCCACCCGCCGGGCCGGTGCCGCCGCGTCGTCCGCCATCCCGGCGTCCTCCCGCAGCACCCGCACCGCCACGGCGGTGAAGTCGCCGACGTGGGGCCCCGGCTCGCCGCGCCAGGCCGTCGAGCACCGCCAGGCGATCGGCGCCCCGGCCAGGGGACGCCAGACCGTGCCGGGGACGCCGGCGGGCGGCCCGAGGGCCACCGCCGTCCCGGACAGCACGAGCCCGAGCGCGAACCCGGCGTTCGCGGCCGGGCTGACCTCGACGGGCGCGAACCCGTGGCGGCGGCAGGTGGCGAGTGTCTCGTCGTGCAGGCCCGGCTCCGACTCGCGGGGGAACAGCACCAGCGCGCGGCCGGCCAGGTCGGCCAGGTGGACGGCCGACCAGGACGCCAGCTCGTCGCCCTCGGGCAGCAGGACGCCGGGGTGCTGCACCAGGACCGGCCCGAAGCCCAGCCCGGAGGCCGTCACGGGGTGGCGGAGCACGCCGACGTCGAGACCGCCGTCCAGCAGCGCGGCCGCCTGGGCGGCGGTGCCCATCTCGGCCAGCGAGAGCCGTACGCCGGGGCACCGGGCGCGGAAGCCGGCGATGAGGGCGGCGAGGACCGCGCCGCCGAGGTCGGACGGGACGGCGGCGCGCACGGTGGTCCCGGCGCCGTCCGCCGCTCCCCCGACCAGGTCGCGCAGCCGCTCCACGCGCAGGACGATCTCCCGGGCCTCCGGCAGCAGCAGCCGTCCCGCCTCGGTGAGCGCCACCTGGCGGCTCGACCGGTCGAAGAGGCGGACGCCGAGTTCCTCCTCCAGCCGCTTGACGCGCTGGCTGAGCGGCGGCTGCGCCATTCCCAGTCGGGCCGCGGCGTTGCCGAAGTGCAGTTCCTCCGCGACCGCGACGAAGTACGCGAGGTGCCGGACAAGGTCCATGAGCAGGAACGATATCCGAAGGCGAAACATGGCGAGCACGATATCCGTATTGGACATACCCGCCCGGCCTCTGGTCCCCTGATACGCGCATCAGGGGACAAGGGGGACATATGCGAGAGCAGACGAGGTACAGGGCCCGGCAGCGCCGGTGGCCGTACGTGACGTCGGGCGTGCTCGTGCCGGTGACGGCCGCGGCGGTGACGATCTGGGCGCTGCGCACACAGGGCTCGCCCGAGGAGACGGCGCGGAGCTTCCTCGCCGCGTGGTCGCGCTCGGACTACGCGGCGATGCGCGGGCTCACGGCGGACCCGCCGCGCGACTTCGAGAGCAGGTACCGGCAGTTCCGCGACGACCTCGACCTGTCGTCGCTGCGCCTCCGGGTGACGGGGACGACGGGTGCCGGTGAGGACACCGTGCGGTTCCACGCCACGCTGAGCGGCCCGGTGAGCTTCTCCTACGACGGCAGGCTGCGCCTCGTCGAGCGCGACCGGGCCTGGCGGGTGGCCTGGACACCGGCCGCCATCCACCCGCAGCTCGCCGCGGGAAGGCGGCTGCGGCTCACCCTGCAGCGGACGGAGCGGGCTCCCGTCACCGCGGCCGACGGCACCCGGATCGACACCCCGGACGCCCCCGGCTCGGTGCAGCAGGTCGTCGGGGAGCTGCAGAAGCAGTACCGCGACCGGCTCACCGGCACCTCGTCCGCCCGGGTGGACCTGGTGAACGCCGACGGCACCGCGGTCACGACGGTCGCCACGGGCCACGCCTCCCCCGGGACGCCGCTGCGGACCACGATCGACCTGCGGGTCCACCGGGCCGGCGCCCAGGCGCTGGAGGGCGTCGACAAGCCCGCCTCGCTGGTCGCGCTGCGCCCCTCCACCGGCGAGGTGCTGGCCGTGGTGAACAAGCCGGGCGGGTACGACCGCGCCCTCCTCGGCGCCTACCCGCCCGGGTCCACCTTCAAGATCGTCACCGCGTCCGCGCTCGTCGCGGGCGGCGTGACGCCCGGCCAGACCGTGTCCTGCCCCGCGCGGAAGACGATCGGCGGCTTCCCGTTCCACAACGCCGAGCTGCACGACTACGGCACGCTCCGGTTCGTCGACGCGTTCGCGCACTCGTGCAACACGACGTTCGGGGCGATGGCCGTGGACCGGCTCGGCGCGGAGCGGCTGGCCGCGGTGGCCGCCGGCTTCGGGTTCGGCGCGCGGATCCGGATCGGCGTGCCCGCCGTGGACGCCGCCTTCCCCGTGCCGCGCGACGACACCGACCTCGCGTCGGCCGCGATCGGGCAGGGGCGGGTGCTGGCCAGCCCGCTGAACATGGCGGCGGTCGCGGCGGCCATCGCCGCGGGCACCTGGCGTCAGCCGCGGCTGGTGCCGGCGTCGCTCGTCCCTGGCGGCGGCTCGGCCCCGCGTCCGCTGGAGCCCGCGGTGGTGTCCGCCCTGCGACGGCTCATGCCCGCCGTGGTGAGCGAGGGCACCGCGAGCGGCGTCTCCTTCCCCGCCGGTACGGCGGGCAAGACGGGCACGGCCGAGTACGGCTCGGGCGACGAGCCGCCCACGCACTCGTGGTTCATCGGCTACCGGGGCGACCTGGCGTTCGCCGTCATCGTCGAGGGCGGCGGCACGGGAGCCGCCGTCGCGGCCCCCGCGGCCGCCCGCTTCCTCGCCGCGTTGTGAGCCCGCCGCCGGCCTCACCGACCGGCGGGCGCTCGGACGCCGGTCGCCTGAACGGCGGCCCGCGGCGAGACGGCCCGCGCGAGGAGGAACGCCGCCACCGACCCCGTCGCCGCGACGAGCGCCAGCCAGAGGGCCGTCGTGGCCATGGCGTGCGGCCGAGGCGGGTCGGCCAAGGCCAGGAACATGGTGCCGAAGACGGCCACCCCGGTGAGCTGCCCCAGCTGCATCGTGGTGGTGAGCAGTCCGCTGGCGTCCGCGGCCCGCGACCTCGGCACGTGGACCAGGGCGTGGGTGAGCAGGCTGACCGCCAGTCCGAGCCCGGTGCCGTAGGCCAGGAGAGCGGCCGGCATCAGGGGGCCGCCCTCGGCCGACGACGCGAGGGCCAGCGTGCCGGCCACGTTCAGGGTCACTCCCGTCAGCGGGAGCAGCGGATGTGTCCGGGCGGGCAGCTTGCGCCAGAAGAAGCTCGCCAAGCCGAACGTGGCGGCCATCGGCAGGAAGGTGAGGCTCGCCCGCAGAGCGCTCTCCCCCAGGGCGCCCTGCAGGTGCAGCGCGAACGTGAAGAGGAACCCGCCGTAGGCGACCATCAGGGTGAACAGCGTGGTGAGCCCGGAGGGCATGCCGACGGCGTGCAGCACGTCCAGGTTCAGAAGCGGATCCCCGCCCCGCGCGGCCACGCGCCGTTCCATAAGGACGAAGGCGACGGCGAGCACGGCGCCGACGGCGATCGACGCGAACGTCCAGGCGGGCCAGCCCTCCTCCCGGCCGAGCACGAGCGGGAGCACGATCAGCACCGTGGCGGGCAGCGCGAGCGCCAGCCCCGCGAGGTCGAGCCGGCCGGCGCCGCCCTCGCCGTCCGCCAGTACCAGGCGGGGCACCAGAGCCGACAGCGCGATCCCGATGGGCACGTTGACCAGGAACACCGGCCGCCAACCGGCGCCGAACAGGTCGGCGCTCACCAAGACACCCCCGAGGGCGAGCCCGGCGACGGACCCGGCCGACAGCACCGCCGCGTACGCGCTCAGCGCGGTGGCCCTGGCCTTGCCGGTGAACCGCGTCTGGATGACGCTGATGATCTGCGGGACCATGACCGCCGCCGCGGCTCCCTGGACGACCCTGAAGGCGATCAGCATCGGGGCGCCGGTGGCGAGACCGCACAACAGCGAGGCGGCCGTGAAGCCCAGCACGCCCAGGGCGTACATGCGGCGCCTGCCGTACATCTCCCCCAGCCGTGCGCCGGTGATGAGCAGCATCGCGTACGCGATGATGTAGCCGCCGAGGACCAGTTGCAGGGCGGCCCCTGACGCGTGCAGGTCGGCCCCGATCGCCGGCATCGCCACGTTGACGATGTAGAGATCGAGCAGGCCCATGAACTGGCCGAACAGGAGGGCCAGCAGCATCGGCCAGGGTTTGCCGGGCGCCACGCGGCCCTCGGGCCGGACGGCGTGATCGAGTGTCATCGGATGCGCTTCCTTTCGCGGGAGACGCCGGTATCTACCGGCGGCCCGCCGAGAACTCATCGGTGACCGATGAGTTCGGGACTCCGCCCGGTACTTCCTGCGTGCCTGGCGCTCCTCGGAAGGGTTCGACGAGGGGCGGGCGTCCCCCCGCACGTGGCTCTACCGCATCGCCACGAACGCCTGCCTCACCGCGCTGGAGCAACGGGGACGCCGGGCGCTGCCGTCCGGTCTGAGCGGGCCCGGCAAGGAACCCGAGGAGGGACCGCGGCACCGGCGCCCGGAGGTCACATGGCTGCAGCCCGTTCCCGACGCGTTGGTGGACCCCATCGAGTGGGTCTGCTCCGCCCGAGGACCCTGGCGGATGCGGCACACACGGGCCAACGGCCAACCGGCCCTGGCGGCCTACGTCGATTCCGGCGACGGCGTGCCACGGGCGCATTCCCTGCACGTGTTCACCGTCACCGGCTCCGGCATCGCCAGGAACGTGGTGTTCGGCGACCCGTCGCTGTTCCCCGTGTTCTCCCTGGCGCCGGTCCACACCGCGGAGGACGTGTGAACCGGGTCCCTAGCCCGCGGCGCGGTCGGCGGGGGCGGTGAGGCGGGCGACCGCGGCGACGACCTCGGACGGGTTGGACAGGTCGGGCAGCACGATGTCGGCCCCGGCCTCATGGAGCTCGGCGGCCGTGGACCGGCCGGAGGCCACGGCCACCATGGCCGCGCCGCCGATCCTCGCGGCCTGCACGTCGCGGGTGGAGTCGCCGACCAGCACGGTGGTGCCCGCCGTGAAGACCGAGCCGTACTTCGCCTTGGCCCGCCCCTGGGCGACCTGCAGCAAGGTCGCCTTGGGGTAGACCTCCTCGCCGTACCCGCCGACCTCGAAGTCGACCCACCGGTCGAGCCCGAACGCGGTGAGCTTGTGCACGGCGTTGCTCTTGATCGTGCCCGTGAGCACCGACTGCACGACGCCGTCGAGCCTGGACACGGCCTTGAGCGCGTCCTTGGCGCCCGGCATCGCCCGTCCCTCCTTGGCCAGGCGCCGGTGCTTGTCGCCGAACGACACGGCCAGCGCGTCGAGGAACTTCGGCAGGTGGTGGTCCTCCACCGCGATGCCGTTGATGGCCAGGGTCTCGAAGATGATCTCAGAGTCGGGGCGCCCCATGGCGGGGGCGAGCTTGACCAGCGGCCGCCCGGTCACCATCCGGAACGCGTCGGCGTAGGCGTCGCGGGTGACGATGGTGACGTCGACGAGCGTGAGGTCGACGTTCCAGAGAACGAGGCGGCTAATCGGGGCCTCCGAGGGGATGCGGCAGGGCTCGTGCCAAGGGTACGGCCACCGCCCGGCCCCCACGCCGTCCGATGCCGAGCGTGTAGGCGCATCTCCCCTTCAGGCAACCCCGCCGTCACGGGCGGGGGCCGGGGGCGGGGTCAGACCAGGTCGAGGGCGGCGGCGAGCGAGTCGACGACGGGGACGCCGACGAGGTCGAGGTCCGACCGCCTGGTCATGCCGCCGGCGTAGAGGATGGCCCGGGCGCCGACGTGGCGTGCGGCGTCGGCGTCGTCGACGCTGTCGCCGATGACCACCACCTTCGCCGGGTCGAGGTCGAGGGCCCGCAGGTGGGCGACCATGTGCTCGGCCTTGGTGCCGCCGGAGGCGGAGCGGAGCCCGTCGACGCGCAGGAAGTGCCCCGAGATGCCGAAGTCGCCGACCTTGCCGACGAGCCGGTCGTGACCCCACATGGACAGCAGCGACTGCGAGCGGCCGGACTCCTCCCAGGCGCGCAGGCTGGAGACGGCCCCCTCGGCGAGCTGGCAGGCCTCCATCAGCCGGTGGTAGTGCTCGTGGAAGCCCCGGTCGAGGACCTCCCACTCGCCCTCCCGCAGCGAGCGGCCGAGCATTCGCTCGTAGGCCACCCAGATGGGCCGCGTGTAGACCTCGCGGAATCCGTCGACGTCGTACGGACCGAGGCCGTACGGCTGGAAGAGCTCGTTGGTCGCGCCGATGACCGCGTCGATGTCGTGGAAGAGCGTCCCGTTCCAGTCCCAGATGATGTGTGTCATATCGCCCCTGAGCATAAACGTGCCCTGTGACAAAACCGTGAACACGGCGGGTCAGGTGAGGAGATCGGAAATCTCCTGTGTCGCGTACCACATGAGCTCGTGGTCCTCCGCGCCGTCGACCGTGAACTGGGCGTCGTCGTCGCCCTCGTCGGCGGCGGGCAGCGCCTCGATCGCCGCCTCGACGTCGTCCACGGCGTCCTCGTCGTCCACGTGGACGGAGGCCAGCAGCGCCAGGGGGACCGCCTCCTGCACCCGCACCCGCGCGCGCTCCTCCAGGTCGGTGCCCACCTTGACCGTCCCGTCCGGCACCTCGGCGGCGATCACGACGCGGCGGGCGGCCGCCTTCACCCCGTCCGCGCGGTCGGCGGCCAGCATGCGCAGGGAGGCGCGGGCGGCCTCGGTCAGCGCGACGTACTCCAGCTCCTCGGTGTCGCCCGAGACGTACCATTCGATCAACGCGGGCGTCACCGCGTATCCGGTCAGCGGGGCCGGTCCCAGCTCGCCCGAGGCGACCACGCGGGCCAGCCCGGGGAGCGTGCACGGCAGGTACACGCGCATGCGTTCCTCGAATCGTTCGTTCCGGTCGGTTCCGGGTGCGGCGGTCGGCGCCGGCGGCTCTGCCCACCGCGTCCGGGTGCGCGCGGTCCGCGCCGCGGCCGCCGTCGTCCGCGGACCAGCTTACGGCGGGGGACGCAGGGCGCCGGAGGGGCCGTCCGCCGGGCGTGTCACGGGAGCCGCCCGGAAGGGCAGGCCGAACAGCCGCTCCATCTCGGCGATCGTGGCCCCGGGGTCGAGGTGGTGGATGCCGACGAGGCCGAGCGTCCGGGCCGCCAGGATGTTGGCCTCGATGTCGTCGATGAACACGCACTGAGCGGGGTCGAGGGCGATCAGGCCGAGCGCGTGGCGGAAGATGCGCTCCTCGGGCTTGCGCATGCCGACCTCGCCCGAGATGACCACCGCGTCGAACAGGACGTCCCAGCCGTCGCGCGGGTAGCTGTTGCCCCAGGAGTTCGACAGCAGGCACGTGGACAGCCCGGCCGCGCGGGCCAGGCGGAGCATCTCGTTCATCTCCTCGACCGGCCGGAAGCCGGTGAACATCCGCTCCAGCAGGCCGTCGGCCTCCGGGGGCTCCCCGTCGAGGGTGCGCAGCCGGGTCGCCAACCGGCGTTCGAACTCGGCCACCGGCAGCTCGCCCCGCTCCAGCGCGTGGATCGGGTTCTCCCCCGGCGCGAGGCCGCCCTCGTACGCGTGGACGACCAGCTCGCCCATGACCTCCCGGTAGTGCCCGGGGTCGATCCGATCGGCCTCGATCCACTCCTGGACGGCCTCCCGCAGACCTGTCGTCAGGACCCCGCCCCAGTCGATCAGGACTCCCTTGTACACCGCACCTCCCGCCGGACGTCCCTCAAATATAGGCCGATCCCGGCGGCCGGCAGGGGGCAGGTCAGCTCCGGGCGAGCGGCAGCGACCGCGCCCGGACGGCGCCGGCCGCCGCCACCCGCTTGGCCACCTTGAGGTGCTCGGGCGACCGCAGCGCGCCCGGGTCGGTCTCCGGCGGATCGGCCATGCCGCGCTCCTGCTTCAGCGTGAGGATCCGCAGCACCGACTGGTCGAGCCGCTTCTCGGAGATGCGGCCGGATCTCACCGCCTTGAGCACCGAGTCGTACGCCGTGGGCAGGTCGGGCGGCATGAGCAGCAGGTCGGCCCCCGCGAGGACGGCCCGCACGGGCACCTCCGCGTCGCCGTACTTCTTCCGCACGCCCGCCATGTCGAGCGCGTCGGTGCTGATGACGCCGTCGAAGCCGAGCTCGTCGCGCAGCAGCCCGGTGAGGATGCGGCGGGACAGCGTGGCCGGGTCGCCCGACGGGTCGAGCTCGGGCATGACGACGTGCGCCGACATGATCGCGTCCACGCCGTGCGCGATGGCGGCCTTGAACGGCGGCGCGTCCAGCTTGCGCCACTGCGCCATCGAGTGCCTGATCACCGGCAGCCCCGTGTGGCTGTCGACGGAGGTGTCGCCGTGGCCGGGGAAGTGCTTGGCCACCGACGCGACGCCCGCCTCGTGGAACCCCTCCACCGCCGCGCCCACCATCGTCGAGACCCGCTTCGGGTCCGCCCCGTACGCCCGAGGGCCGATGACGGGGTTGCGCGGGTTGACGTTCACGTCCGCGACGGGCGCGAAGTCGAGCGCGATGCCGAGGTCCTTCAGCTCCTCGCCGGTCACCCGGGCGGCGTCGCGGGCGTTGTCCGGGTCGCCGGTCGCGCCGATGGCCATCGCGCCCGGCAGCTTGGTGACCAGCGGCGACAGGCGCGAGACGATGCCGTTCTCCTGGTCGACGCCGATCAGCAGGGGCGTGCGGGACGACGCCTCGCGCAGGCCGGTGGTGAGGGCGGCCACCTGCTTCGCGCTGGACACGTTGCCCGCCCAGGGGAACAGGATGACGCCGCCGGGCCGGTACTTCTCGATCACCTCGGCCGGGGTCGCCACGCCGTACCTGGCCCGGTTCTCCTTGCTGCCGGAGTCGGCGTGCGAGCCGTACACGACGGTGACGAACAGCTGGCCGACCTTGTCCTCCAGGCTCATCCGCGCGAGCGCGTCGCGCGCGTTCCACCCGGGGGCGGCCGTACGGCTCGGGCTCGGGGACGGGGACGCCGCGGGCGCGGGGCTCGCCGTCGAGGCGCGCACGGCCGGAGGCGTGATAGCGGGGCGGGCGGCGGCCCCGGTGCCGGCCGAGCATCCCGTCACGAGAAGCACGGCCAGCCCGAGAGCACCTCGTCGCAGTCCTGACACGCCTTTCACCGTAACCGGGCCGGGCGGGTGGAAACCCCCGAACCCTCCGACCCGGTTCCGCACCGCCCGCGGCCGCGCCCCCTCATCGGTGCGGGCGGCCGGGGCGGGCGGCCGGGGCGTCAGAGGGCGAGAGCGGCCAGACCGGGCAGCTCCGCCCGCGCGGCGGCCTTGGCGGCGGCCGCCGAGGTCGCCGTACGGGCCGCCGCGGCGGCCGCCCGGCACTGGTCGAGCGTGTGCCGGCCCAGGGCGGCCCGCACCCACGGCAGGGCGGGGGCGCCCATCGACAGCGAGGTCACGCCCATGCCCACCAGCACGCACGCGAGCACCGGGTCGGCGGCGGCCTCGCCGCACACCCCGCAGCCCTTGCTCTCCGCCGTGGCGGCCGTCGCCGCCAGCGCGATGAGGTCGAGGACGGCCGGGTGCCACGGGTCCTGCAGCCCCGCGACCGCGCTGACCTGCCGGTCGGCCGCCAGCGCGTACTGGGTGAGGTCGTTGGTGCCGATCGAGAAGAAGTCGACGGCCCGGATGAGGTCGGCCGCCCGCAGCGCCGCCGAGGGCACCTCGATCATGATGCCCGGGCTGTCGAGCCCCGCCGTACGGCAGGCCGTCGCGAACCACTCGGCCTCCTCGACGGTCGCCACCATCGGGGCCATGACCTGCACCTTCGCGGACGTCCCCGCGGCGGCCCGGGCCAGCGCGCCCAGCTGGACGGCCATGATCTCGGGGTAGCGGCGGAACATCCGCACCCCGCGCTCGCCGAGCGCCGGGTTGGGCTCCTCCTCCGGAGGCGGCAGGAACGCGAGCGGCTTGTCGGCCCCGGCGTCGAGCGTCCTGACGACCACGCGGCCCTCGGGGAACGCCTCGAACACCGGCCGGTAGGCCGCCTCCTGCTCCTCGCCGGTCGGGGCGGTCTCGCGGTCCAGGAAGAGGAACTCGGTGCGGTACAGGCCCACGCCCTCGGCGCCGTTCGCCAGTGCCGACTCCAGGTCGCGCGGGCCGCCGATGTTCGCGAGCAGCGGCACGGCGTGGCCGTCCGCGGTCCGGCCAGGACCGGTGGCGGCCGAGAGCACGGCGCGGCGGGCCTCGTCGGCCTGGCGGGCCTGGGCGACCTCGTCGTCCGACGGCGACAGCCGTACGGTGCCGGCGGCGCCGTCGACCAGCACCGGCGTGCCGGAGGCGACGGAGGTGGCGCCGGCGCAGCCCACGACGGCGGGCACGCCCATCGCGCGGGCGAGAATAGCCGTGTGGCTGGTCGGCCCGCCCTGCTCGGTCACGAAGGCGGCCACGACCTCCTTCGACAGCAGCGCGGTGTCGGCCGGCGCGAGGTCCTTGGCGATCAGCACGAACGGCCGGTCGGCCGTCGCCGGCACGCCCGGCATCGGAAGCCCGGTGAGCAGCGCGATCGTGCGGTCGCGGATGTCGTCGAGGTCGGCCACGCGCTCGCCCAGGTATCCCCCGGCCGCCGCGAGCAGGTCGCGGTACTTGCCGAAGGCCTCGAAGACGGCGCGGGCGGCGGCCACGCCCTGGTCGACGAGCGCGCCCACCTCGCCGGACAGGCCGGGGTCGCGGGCCATCATCGCCTGCGCGCCGAGGACCTCCTCGGCCTCCCCACCCGCGCGGGCGCCGCGCGCCTCCAGGTCGGCCGCGACCTCGTCCAGTGCTCGCTCGGCCCGGGCCCGCTCCGCGGCGGCGTCGCCGTCGTGGCGCGCCTCCTTGTCGGGCTCCGGGATGTCCCCCACCAGCACGTGCGCCGGCCCGTACCCCGCGCCCGGGCTCACGCCCGTCCCGGTGAGGGCCGCCTGCTCGCTCGCGCCCGGCCCGCTGACGGCCGCGCCCTGCCGGGTGGCGCTCGCGCCCGTCCCCGTGGAAGCCGCGCCCGCGTCCGGGGTCACGGCCGCCGCCTGCTCGGTCTCGTTCGCGCCGGGCCCCCGCCCCGCCGCCTCCTGTGCCTCCACCGCCGTCAGGAGGCCGAGGCGATCTGGGCGAGCTGGTCGAGCAGCTCCTCGGCGCCGTCGCCGTCCGCGCTGATGACGATCGACTCCCCCTGGCGGACGTCGAGCGCGAGGACCGACAGGATGCTCTTGGCGTTCACGGGCTGGCCGCCCGCCTTGGCGACCGTCACGTCGAACGGCGCCTTCGCCGCCGTCTGCACGAACGTCGCCGCCGGGCGGGCGTGCAGCCCGACCTCGGACGTGACGCTGACCTTGCGCTCGGCCACGGTGTCCTCCTCAATTACTGGTCTCAGTTGCTGGTCTAGACCAGGTCCAGTTCTGTCAATGGCCACTCAATACCCGACATGTCGGGTACAACCAGGTCCGCGTGCGCCAGTTCCTCCGGCGCGTGTGTGGTGGCCACCGCCACGCACGTCATACCCGCGGCCTGGGCGGCCTCGATGCCCGCGAGCGAGTCCTCAAAGGCCACGCACCTCGCGGGCTCGACCCCGATCAGGGACGCGGCCATGAGGTAACCGGACGGGTCCGGCTTGCCGACGGCCACGTCCTCGCCGGACACGATGGTCCGGACCAGGTCGCCGACCCCGATCTCGGCCAGCCGCTCCACCGCCCAGGCGCGGTGCGCCGAGGTGACCAGCGCGAGCGGCGAGCCCTTCTCGGCCACCCGGCGCACCAGGTCGGCCGCTCCGGGCACCGGCACGATGTCCGGCAGCCCGGGGTGGTCGGCGTACGACATGACCTCCTCCACCAGGGCCAGGACGTCCGCGCCGGGCATGATCTCGGGCAGGATGTCCCGGCCGCGGCGGCCCATGAACCGCCGCACGAGCGCCTCGTGGGGCTCGATGCCGTGGTTCTCCAGCAGCATCCGCCACATGGCCAGGCTGCGCCGCTCGGTGTTGATCAGGGTTCCGTCGAGGTCGAAGAGCGCCGCCTCCATCACGACCACTGGAAGAGCAGGTCACCGGCGTCCACGTCGCCCTGCACGACGTCGCCCACCGACTCGGCCGGCGCGTCGAGGGCCACGACCGGGCAGACCGGCGAGCGGCCGCCCGCCTCGACGGCCGCGGGGTTCCAGGCCACCACGGGCTGGCCCGCGGTGACGTGGTCGCCCTCCGCCGCGAGCAGCGTGAAGCCCTCGCCCTTGAGCTGCACCGTGTCGATGCCGAGGTGCACCAGCACGCCCCTGCCGTCGTCTCCCACGACCACGAACGCGTGCGGGTGCAGCTTGACGATCGTGCCGCTGATGGGGGCGATGGCGGTGCCCGGTTCGCGTCGGGGGTCGATCGCGGTCCCCGGGCCCACCATCGCCTGGGAGAACACCGGATCCGGCACCGCGGCCAGCCCGATGGCCGCCCCCGCGACCGGGGCGAGAACTGTCGTCAATGAAGCGCCCTTCCTGAGATCCCTGGCGAGCTCCACCAGAGGTCCGGCCGCGGCCGGCTGACCTGGTTCGGCCCGGTCAGCCGATGATGTCCTCGATGTCGCTGGCGATGGTGTCGGCCTCCGGGCCCACCACGACCTGGACGACGTTGCCCGCCGCCATCACGCCGTGGGCGCCGGCGGCCTTCAGGGCGGCCTGGTTCACCTTCGACGCGTCGTGCACCTCGGTGCGCAGCCGCGTGATGCACGGCTCGACCTCGATGATGTTGTCAGCGCCACCGAGCCCGGCGATGATCGCCTCGGCGTCTGCAGCCATGGGGTCCTCCATTCAGTCGGTCTGAGTGACCTTGTTCAGACCACGGGGGGCATCCGGGTCGATTCCGAGCCTGCGCGCCAGCGCCTCCGTGAGCAACTGCCCCGGGACGATGAGTCCCAGCGGAGCCACCCACTCGGGCAGGTCGGGGCCGTTCAGGGCGGCGGTGGACGCGGCGGCCAGTTGCGGCCCGCCGCCCACGCCGTAGGCGGAGGCGCCCGCGCCGGTCACCCGCTCGGCCAGCGCGACCGTGCCCGCCAGGGTCGGGCCCGCGCCCGCCGCGACCAGGACGGCCGGGGTGTCGGCGTCCACGACCGCGATCGGGCCGTGCAGCAGGTCGGCGTACGACAGGCCCATGGCGTGCAGGTAGCACGCCTCCTTGAGCTTGAGCGCGAGCTCCAGCGCGGTCGAGAAGGCCAGCCCGCGGCCGGACACCACGACGCCGGGCTTGTCGGCGAGGCCCTCGACGACCGCCTCCAGGTCGCCGGGGTCGGAGATCAGCTTGTCCACCGCGTCGGGCACCCGCCGCAGGTCGTCGCGGTCGACGTCGGCGCCCAGGCCGAGCGCGAGGACCGCGAGCGCGGCGAGCTGGGTGGTGTAGGTCTTGGTGGCCGGGACGGCCTTCTCCTCGCCGGCCAGCGTGCACAGGGCGAGGTCGGCGGCCCGGGCCAGCGGCGACTCCTCGCCGCCGTTGGTGATCGCGACGGTCCTCGCGCCGCAGTCACGCGCCCACTGGAGGGTCTCGACGATCTCCTCCGTACGGCCGGACTGGGACAGCCCGACCGCGAGCACGCCGTCGAGGTCGAGCCGGCGGCGGTAGGTCGTGGCGATCGAGGGGGCGGCCATCGAGGCCATCCGGCCCGCCCGCGCCTCGATCAGGTAGCGGCCGTAGACAGCGGCGTTGTCGGAGGTGCCACGGGCGATGAACAGCAGCTGACGGGTGTCGCGGGCCAGCGCCTCGACCTCGCCGGTCCGCGGCAGCAGGGCGTCAAGCGTGGCCCGGATGGCGGCGGGCTGCTCGGCGATCTCACCGCGCATTCGTGTCGTCATTCGTGGTCATCCTTGCTTGGCGAGATTTGTCCGTTATCGATCCGTCGCCGGCCCATACATTGACACACATTTCCCGGCTGTGGTCTAGTCCGGACTAGACCAGTACGAACCATAACTTATTCCGTTGATCAGAAGCGAGAGGGGGGATCAGTGGCCCAGATCGATCCGGACAGCCCGGTGCCGAAGTATTTCCAGCTCCGGGAGATCCTGCTCGACCTCATCGAGAACAACGAGCTGCCGATCGGCGCGGCGATCCCCTCGGAACGCGAGCTCAGCCAGCGGTTCGACCTGTCCCGTATGACGGTACGGCAGGCCGTGGACCACCTGGTGTCGGAGGGCCGGCTGCACCGGGTCCCCGGCAAGGGCACGTTCGTGGCGCGGCCGAAGATCGAGCTGGCGCTGCAGCTCACCTCCTTCACCGACGACATGCGGGCGCGCGGCATGGAGCCGGGCTCCCGCGACCTGGACCGGCGAGTGGTCCGGGCCAGTGCCCACCTCGCACGGCAGCTGGGGATCCCTCCGGGCGACGCCGTGCACTTCATCGAGCGGCTCCGCACAGCGGACGGGGAACCGCTGAGCATCGAGCGCGCCCACATCCCGGTCGTGCTCGCGCCCGATCTCGATGCCTACGATCTGACCGGCCGATCCCTGTACGCCCTGCTCGAGTCCCGTTACGGACTGGTGCTGGACGCCGGGGAGCTCACCATCGACGGCGGTGTCGCGGATCCCGGCGACGCCGACCTGCTCAAGCTGCCCCGGGGTGGGGCCGTGCTGCTGCTGCAGCGCCGGTCCTTCGCCGCCGGGGTGTGCGCGGAATTCGGGGTCTCCACCTATCGCGCCGACCGCTACCAGTTACGGACTCTCCTCGAGATCCCGACAAGACGCGTGTAGCGACCTCCTCCCCGCTCTCCCCCACCCATGGAGGAACACCAATGAGTTCCACGTCCGCCGACGCGGGCCTGCCCGCCGCACCCGCGAACCAGAACGCGTTCATGGCCGTGCTGTCCCGTATCGGCCGTTCTCTTATGCTCCCGATCGCGGCCCTGCCCGCCGCGGCCATCCTGCTCCGCCTCGGTCAGGACGACCTCCTCGGCCGTACGGACATCGTGTGGCTCGACAAGGTCGCCCAGATCATCGGCGGCGCGGGCGGCGCGCTGTTCGACGCGCTGCCGCTGCTGTTCGCGGTCGGCGTGGCGGTCGGCTTCGCCCGTCGCGCGGACGGCTCGACCGCCCTGGCCGCCGTCGTCGGCTACCTCGTCTGGGACCGGGTCACGCACCTGATGTTCTTCGACGCCTCGGCCGACTCCGCCGTGCACAAGAAGGTGGTCCAGAGCATCGCGGGGGCGGACGGCAAGCCGGCGGAGGCGCTCAACCTCGCCTCGGCGAACCCCACAGGGGTGCTCGGCGGCATCCTGATCGGCCTCATCGCGGCCATCCTGTGGCAGCGGTACTACCGGGTGAAGCTGCCCGCCTGGCTCGCGTTCTTCGGCGGCCGCCGCTTCGTGCCGATCATCACCGCGCTCGCCGCGCTCGTCCTCGGCGTCGTGTTCGGCCTGGTCTGGCAGCCCATCGGTGAGGGCCTGACCAACTTCGGCGACTGGCTCGCCAGCAACTCCACGGTCGGCGCCGGCATCTACGGCGTGGTCAACCGCGCGCTCATCCCCTTCGGCCTCCACCACTTCGTCAACTCGATCGTGTGGTTCACCGTGCCGGAGTGCACCGTCGGCGCCACCCACGCCGCGGGCGACCTGAACTGCTACTTCGCCGGCCAGGACGGCGCGGGCGCGTTCATGGCGGGCTTCTTCCCGGTCATGATGTTCGGCCTGCCGGCCGCCGCGATCGCCATGTGGCGGGCCGCCCCGGCCCACCGTCGCCCCGCCGTCGGCGGCATCATGATCTCCGCGGCGCTGATCTCGTTCGTCACCGGCATCACCGAGCCGATCGAGTTCGCGTTCATCTTCGTGGCTCCGGTGCTGTTCGTCGTCCACGCGCTGCTCACCGGCGTCTCCATGGCTCTGGTGGCGGCCCTCGACGGGCGGCTCGGCTTCGGGTTCTCCGCCGGCGCGATCGACGCCGGTCTGAACGCGACGAAGGACAACACGCACAACTTCTGGCTGATCATGTTGATCGGCGTCATCTACTTCTTCGTCTACTACTTCATCTTCACCTTCCTGATCAAGAAGCTGAACATCATGACGCCGGGCCGCGAGCCGGAGCCGGACGTCGACGCCGGGGAGTCGGCCGAGGCGGCGCGGACCCGCGCCTGACGCGCTCTACCGAGCAAGTGGGGGCGCCCGGTGATCCCGGGCGCCCCCTCGCTTTTTCGGCCGCCGGTAATCGCCCGGCGCCGCGACGGAAACGAACGGAAACACGACCGGGGAACACGCCAACCGCCGGAGATCTTCAGCCGGAAATCGCGTCGAATCGACCACCGGAACGGCAAAGTTGGCGGTCGCGGTATCAACTCCGCTGACCGGAATCTCTATTACGTGTCAGGTTTTCGATCTCACGACGGAGTGCCCGATGCCCAAGCCGATCTCCCTGCCCAGGCTCGTTTCCGCGCCCCCGGCCGATCCGCCTTACGACGACGAGCGCGCCGGCCGGCCGCCCCTGACGTACGGCTCGCTCGCGCTGGCTCCCGAGCCCGCGCCGCGTGCCGTCCCCCCGGCGGGCGCCGGGAGTCTGCGGGGGCTTCCCGTCGCGCGGCCGCCCATGCGGGGGTTCCCCGGTGTGCGGCCGGGGGCGGTGCCGGACGAGCGTGCCCTGCGCGGGCTCGGGCAGGCGCTGGCGGAGGTCCTGGCAGGCCGGCGGCCGCCGGAGACGGTCCAGGGCAGGCTCACCGAGCGGGCCTACCGCGAGATGGTCCGGGCCGGGAAGATGATCGACACGGCCCGGCCGCCGCTCGTGGGCCTCCCCCACGTGCAGCGTCCTCGTGAGGGCGTGCTGGAGATGTGCCTGCTCGTCCACTGCGGGCCGCGCAGCCGGGTGCTCGCCGTACGGCTGGAGCGGCAGGGCGTGCAGTGGCTGGTCACCGAGTTCGAGACCGCCTGACCGCGGCGAGGGCGGGGTCCGGCGGACGACCGATCCCGCCGTGCCGCCTGGGGTGGGCCGCACCGGCCGTGACGTGCGGAACCCCCGCCGGACGGGGTCCGGCGGGGGTTCCCTAGGTGTCGCCTACGCCTCGACGTTCCTGGGGTCGCCGTGGCAGCGCTTGAACTTCTTGCCCGAGCCGCAGGGGCAGGGCGCGTTGCGCTCGACGTTGCCGTACGCCGCGCGCTGCTCGGGCGTCGAGCGCACCCGGCTGACCTCGACATCGCCGCTCTCGCCGGGCGCCGAGTAGACCATCTCCGTGGGCCTCGACGGCTGGCGCAGCGCCCGCGCGATGATCGAGCCGGTCTCGGCGAGGGCCGGGTCCTCCTCGGCGTTCTCCTCCACGATCGGGTTGGCCTGCACCTCGACCTCGAGGTTGAACAGGTAGCCGACCGACTCCTCCTTGATCCCGTCGAGCATCGCGGTGAACATCTCGTATCCCTCGCGCTGATACTCGATGAGCGGGTCCTTCTGGGCATAGGCGCGCATGCCGATGCCCTCCTGGAGGTAGTCCATCTCGTAGAGGTGCTCGCGCCACTTGCGGTCGAGGACCGACAGGATGACCCGGCGCTCCAGCTCGCGCATGGCCTCCGAGCCGAGCTGCTCCTCGCGCCGGTCGTACGCCGCGAGGGCGTCCTCCTTGATCTTCTCGGCGAGGAGCTGGGCCGTGAGGTCCTCCCGGTCGCCGCCGGCCTCCTGGACGAGCTGGTCGACGGTCAGCGAGATCGGGAACAGCTGGCCGAACGCCTTCCAGAGCTTGTCGAGGTCCCACTCCTCCGCGAAGCCCTCGGAGGTCGCGCCCTTGACGTAGTCGTCGATGACGTCGGTGACGAAGCCGCGCACCTGCTCGTGCAGGTCGGCGCCCTCCAGCACCCGGCGCCGCTCGGCGTAGATGACCGTGCGCTGCCGGTTCATCACCTCGTCGTACTTGAGGACGTTCTTGCGGATCTCGAAGTTCTGCTGCTCGACCTGGTGCTGGGCCGACGCGATGGCCTTGGACACCATGCCCGACTCGATCGGCACGTCGTCCGGGATGTTGAGCCGCGTCATGATCATCTCGACCCGGGCCGAGTTGAACAGCCGCATGAGGTCGTCCTCGAGCGAGAGGTAGAACCGCGACTCGCCCGGGTCGCCCTGACGGCCGGAACGGCCGCGCAGCTGGTTGTCGATGCGGCGGGACTCGTGCCGCTCGGTGCCGAGGACGTAGAGCCCGCCGAGTTCGACGACCTCCTCGTGCTCGGCCTTCACGGCCTCCTTGGCCTTCTCCAGCGCCTCGGGCCAGGCCTTCTCGTACTCCTCCGGGGTCTCGGAGGGCGACAGGCCGCGCTGCTGCAGCTCCAGGTCGGCGCGGAACTCGGGGTTGCCGCCGAGCATGATGTCGGTGCCTCGACCGGCCATGTTGGTCGCGACGGTGACGGCGTGCTTGCGGCCGGCCTCGGCGACGATCGTGGCCTCACGGGCGTGGTTCTTCGCGTTCAGCACCTCGTGGGGCACGCCCTGCCGCTTGAGCATCCGCGACAGCTTCTCGGACTTCTCCACGCTGGTGGTGCCGACGAGGACCGGCTGGCCCTTCTCGTACCGGGCCTTGATGTCGTCGACACAGGCCTGGAACTTGGCGTCCTCGCTCTTGTAGACCACGTCGGCCTGGTCGCGGCGGACCATCGGCCGGTTGGTCGGGATCGGGACGACGCCCAGCTTGTACGTCTGGTGGAACTCGTTGGCCTCGGTCGCGGCCGTGCCGGTCATGCCCGAGAGCTTCTCGTACAGGCGGAAGTAGTTCTGGAGGGTGATCGTGGCGAGAGTCTGGTTCTCGTCCTTGATCTTCACACCCTCCTTGGCCTCGATGGCCTGGTGCATGCCCTCGTTGTACCGGCGGCCGTGCAGCACGCGGCCGGTGAACTCGTCGACGATCAGGACCTCGCCGTCGACGACGATGTAGTCCTTGTCCTTCTTGAACAGCTCCTTGGCCTTGAGGGCGTTGTTGAGGAACTGCACGAGGTGGGTGTGCTCGGGCTTGTACAGGTTGTCGATGCCGAGCCAGTCCTCGACCTTCTCCACGCCGGCCTCGAGGATGCCGACCGTGCGCTTCTTCTCGTCGACGACGTAGTCGCCCGTGCTCTCCTCGCCGTCCTTGCCCTCGGTGCCGCGGCGGAGCCTCGGGACGATCTTGGCGAACTCCTGGTACCACTTGCCCGACTGCTCGCCCGGGCCGGAGATGATCAGCGGCGTCCGGGCCTCGTCGATCAGGATGGAGTCGACCTCGTCGACGACGGCGAAGTTGTGGCCGCGCTGGACGCACTCCTCCTTCGACCACGCCATGTTGTCGCGCAGGTAGTCGAAGCCGAACTCGTTGTTCGTGCCGTACGTGATGTCCGCGTTGTACTGCTTGCGGCGCTCCTCCGGCGGCATGTTGGCCAGGATCACACCGACCTCAAGGCCGAGGAAGCGGTGGATGCGGCCCATCGTGTCGGCGTCGCGCTTGGCCAGGTAGTCGTTGACCGTGACGACGTGGACGCCCTTGCCCGAGATCGCGTTGAGGTACGCCGGCAGCGTACAGGTGAGGGTCTTGCCCTCACCGGTGCGCATCTCGGAGATGTTCCCCATGTGGAGGTTGGCGCCGCCCATGAGCTGCACGTCGAAGTGGCGCTGGCCGAGGACCCGGCGGGCGGCCTCGCGCACGGTCGCGAAGGCCTCCGGCATCAGGTCGTCGAGGGACTCGCCGTCGGCGTGGCGTTGCCGGTACTCCGCGGTCAGCGCTCGAAGCTCGGCGTCGGACAGGCTCTTGAAGTCCTCTTCGATGGAGTTGACCTGCTCGGCGATCCGCTTGAGCTTACGCAGAGTCTTGCCTTCGCCGGCGCGAAGGATCTTGTCGAGAATGGCTGCCACTTTTAGTAAAGCTCCTCGCAGGTCTACCCCGGCCGCTCCGCCGGGGTGGGAGGACGAGACATACTTCCCCGCTAGCCATCGTAGGCGGTTCCATCACCAGACACAGCCACCCGCAATCGACGGAGCGCCGCGGCACAATCGGATAACACATAAGCCCTGAAAGGGTCAGAAGGTTCCCCCGATGTGCCCCCCGGCCTGGCCATCAGGTAGAAAACGGGTATGGCACAGAGCGGACACCAAGGCAGCCACGCGGGAAGCGCCAAATCCTGGCTCGCCGTCACCACCATCCTCATCGGCTTCGCCGTCGGCGGCGTCGCGCTGACCCTCGGCCCGAACTGGGTGGTCGTCTGGATCGGGGTGGGCATCTGCGCCGTGGGCGCGCTGCTCGCCCTCGCCTTCGACATCTTCTCCGACGTGATCGTGGACGCCCCCCGGCAGGTCGCCGTCCAGGAGCACCACTCGCCGCTGGAGCGCCACCACTGAGCGCGGCTTCTGGAGGTGTGACGAACCGCCGTAGGCGTTTTGTCGGTCACTCGGTCTAGCATCCCTTCCGTGACCGACCTGACCGCCGACGAGGCCCGCCGGATCGTCCTGCGGGCCCAGGGCTTCCTCGGCGCGGGCGCGCGCACCGGCGGCGTCCCCGCCGTGCTGCGCCGCGTGGGGGCCGTCCAGCTCGACACCATCTCCGTGCTCGCTCGCTCCCACGAGCTCGTCGCGTACGCGCGCCTCGGCGCCGTCGGGCGGGCCGCCGTGGAGCGGGCCTACTGGCACGAGCCCGCCCGCGCCTTCGAATACTGGTGCCACGCCGCCTGCGTCCTGCCCATCGAGCAGTGGCCGCTGTACGGCTTCCGCCGCCGGGCCTACCGCGAGCGCCGGTTCCGCTGGCACGAGGTGCCGCCCACGGTCGACAAGGTCCTGGAGCGGGTGCGCTCCGACGGCCCCCTCACCACCTCCGACATCGGCGGCGCCAAGAACGGCGGCCCCTGGTGGGACTGGTCCGACTCCAAGATCGCGATCGAGTTCCTGCTCGACATCGGCGAGGTCGTCTGCACCCAGAGGGTCGGCTGGCGGCGCGTGTACGACCTGGCTGAGCGGGTGGTGCCCGCCGACCTGCTCGCCCGGGACCTGCCGGACGCCGAGGGCGTGACCGGGCTGACGACCATCGCCGGGCGCTCCCTGGGCGTGGCGACGCGCGCCGACCTCGTCGACTTCACGCGGGTGAAGGGCAGACACGCGGCGATGCTCGACGAGGCCCTGCTGAGCGGCGCCGCCGGGCTCGTGCCCGTCCGGGTCGCCGGATGGCCCGTCCCCCGCGCCGGCCGGTCGGCCGCCGCCCCCGGGCCCAACGCCTGGGCCGACCCCGTCGCGCTGGAGAGCGAGCCGCGGGGCCGCCACCGCACCACGTTGCTCTCGCCGTTCGACTCGCTCATCTGGGAGCGGGCCCGCGCCGAGCGCATCTTCGGCCTCAACCACCGGCTCGAGGCGTACGTGCCGAAGGACAAACGCGTCCACGGCTACTTCGCGATGCCGGTGCTGGCGGGCGGCCGGATCATCGGCCGGGTCGATCCGGCCCGCGAGGGCACGACGCTCGTCGCCCGCCAGGTCGGGTTCGAGCCGGGCGGGAGCCGGGCCCGGGCCGTGGAGGGGATGCGCGACGCCCTGTGGGAGGCCGCGAGCTGGGTGGGCTGCACGGACGTCCGCGTCGAGAGGGTGGCCGCGCCCGAGCTCGAGGCCCCCTTACGCGCCGCCCTCGCCGGCTGAGCCGTCCGAACGTCCCTGCGCGGGCCGGAACGACCGCCCGTCATCGCGGGCGGGCCGGAGTGGTGCGTCATTCCGGGGCGGGCCGGAGTGGCCGCGCCCTCTGCGGGACGGCCCGCTACGGCAGGCGGCCGATCCCGGGAAAGCCTCCGAGACGGTCAGGTGATCTCGAGGAGGCGCTCGCGGACGGCGTAGACCACGGCCTCCATCCGGGAGTGCAGCTGGAGCTTCTCCAGGATGTTCCGGACGTGGTTCTTGACCGTGTTCTCCGAGATGAACAGGTCCTTGGCGATCTCGCGGTTGTTCATGCCCTTCGCGACCAGGCGGAGGACCTCCATCTCCCGGTCGGTCAGCCGCGGGACCGGCAGCTGCGGCGGCCGCTCGGCCTCCTTCCGGCTCATGTTCGCGAACTCGCTGATGAGCTTGGCCGCCATGGCGGGATTGATGAGGGACTGCCCCTCGTGGACGCCGCGCACGGCGTCGGGCACCTCGTCGATCTGGACGTCCTTGAGCAGGTATCCGGTCGCGCCGGCCTTGATGGCCTCGAAGAGGTCCTCCTCCTCGTCGCTGACCGTCAGCATGATGATCCTGGTGCTCGGCACCGACTCCTTGATCTTGCGGGTCGCCTCGATCCCGTCCTTCTTCGGCATGCGGACGTCCATCAGCGCGACGTCCGGCATGAGCTTGTCGGCGAGTTCGACCGCCTCCTGGCCGTCGCCGGCCTCGCCCACCACCTCGATGTCCGGCTCCGCGGCCAACGCCAGCTCCAGGCTGCGGCGGATCAGCGCGTGGTCGTCGACGATCAGCACACGGATCGGCTCGCCGCGGGTGGCCGGTCGGGCCGCCTCGTCGGGTCGGGTCACGGAACCTCCTTGCGGGGGCCAAGGACGCTGGATCGCCATCATTACACGGCTTCCAGCCGAATGAGGATCTTCGTCGCGCGTGGCGCGCCGGCCCGTGGACTCCCCACGGGCCGGGGCCTCAAACGGCTCTCGAGAGAGTCCCGCGGACGTGGTCCGGCCGGCCGGACCCTAACCCTCGACGAGCCTCAGCACGCCGTAGTTGTAGCCGCGGCGCCGGTAGACGACGCTCGGCAGGCCACCCTCCTTGTCGCGGAAGAGGAAGAAGTCGTGGCCCACGAGCTCCATCTCCAGGAGCGCCTGGTCGATCGTGATCGGGTCGGCCTTGTGGAACTTCTCGCGGACGACCAGCGGTCCGTCCCCGTCCATCTCGATGGGGACGATGGGTTCGGCGTGCTCGCCCGGCTCCTCGTGGATCTCGGCGCTGATCTCCGCCGCGGACAGCGCCTCGACCGGCGCAGCCGCCGGCCAGGCGACCTCCTGCTCGCTCTCGACCACCGCGGTGATCTCCGCCACCGAGGGGGGGCAGCTCTTGCCGTGATGGATCTTGCGTCGGTCACGCAGCCGCCGCAGGCGCTCCTCCAGCTTCCCGAGTGCGATGTCGAGCGCGGAGAACCGGTCGTCCGCGCAGGCCTCCGCTCTGATGGCGGGGCCGCGGGAGTGGATCGTCAGCTCCACTCGTTCGCGCTGGCCGCTCATGCGGTGGTTGGGATCCTTCGAGACCTCCACGTCCACGCGGATCAGCTTGTTATCCAGTCGTTGGATCTTGGCCAGCTTCGTCGAGACATGGTCGCGGAACCGGTCACTCACGGTGGTGTGCCGTCCCTTGACAATGATTTCCACGCAAAGCCCCCCTTCAGACATCGACTGTCGTGTTCGGCGCTCGTAGCACCCGTCCGGCCGACCTGGTCTTCGTCCCCACATCCGCCTGCTGAGGGGTTCGCAGCTCACTCGCCACTACTGCCCTTCTCCTCTGGCGGGGGACATCTGGACCCCCGGGAGGGCAGGACTTACCTCTAAGCCGCACCGTGATCGGTCGACCAAGAGTCGCCTTACGTGGGCCGTTTCGCCTGCGGCTGGCATCGGCTAGCCAGGCCGGACTCCGGAGCGGAGTCGGCCCGGCGCAACCACGGACCCGAACGGGTGCCATGTCTGAACGCTAGTCGTTGGCGGCACGAATGTCAGCCAGGAGATCGGCTAAACGATCACTTTGCGTGATCCGGAGCTTGGACGAATCGGGGGAAAATTCGTGGCTGGATTGCGGAAGGCGCGGCGCCACAGCGAGATGGACGGCCTCACCAGGCGAATCGCCGGGCCGGGTGACGAATGTACGTCCTGACGGCCACACGGCCATTTGCCCCGATCTTTACGCTGCGTAATGATTGGCCCGCCCGACGCCCCGGCGTGTCGCGGCCCTTCGCGGCGTGGCCGCCACCGTGATCGCGAGCGGCACCGGGACGCCCGCGGCGGTGATCGCCCGGGCCGCCTCCGCCAGCGTGGTGCCGGTCGTCACCACGTCGTCCACCAGCACCACCACCGGCTCGCCACCCCGGCCGCCCACCGCCGCCTCCGCGCGGGCGTGAGGAGGCGCGTGGAGGGCCGCGACGCCGGGGGCTGCCTGGAAGGCCCCGGACAGGTTGGCGGCCCGCTGCGCGGCGCTCAGGCCCGCCTGGTCGGCCACCCGCCTCGCCTGCCGGAGCAGGGGCACGGCGACGGCGGGGACGCCGCGGCCGCTCAACTCGCGCGCGGCGACGGTCGCGAGCGCGCGCACGGGGTCGTGCCCGCGCCTGCGCGTGGCCGCCCGCGCGCTCGGGACCGGCACCAGCACGACCGGCCCCGCCGCCCGGAACGGGACGACTGGCCCGAACGACCCCGCCCGCGCCACCGGACCGGACGGCTCAAGCGGCCGCAGCGCCGGCCCGGCGATCGGGCCGGGACGCCGTGCTCCTCCGATCGCCCCGGCGATGCCGGCCGCAACCGGAACGCCTGGACCGGACGGGCCGCCGGGCGAGCGCAGCGCCGCGAGGGCGGTCGCGGCCAGGCAGGCGCCCAGGAACGGCGCGAGCGACGTGCGGCCGCGCTCCTTGTACGCGAGGATCACGCGGCGGGCCGCCCCCTCGTACGTGGTCCCGGACCAGCACTCGGGCAGCCCGTCCGGCGGTGGGTGGGGCGGCCGGGGCTCAGGGTCGCGAGACAGTCCCGTCGCGCACACGCGGCAGGTCACGGACCCCGGCTCGCCGCATCCGGCGCACCGGGGCGGGAGCACGAGGTCGAGCATCGCCGCCAGCACGACCCCACCCTGCCAGCCGCCGCCGACATTTCCGCGCCTCCGCGGACCGGCGGCCGCCGGCTTCGGGGCGGCGCTCGCGGGCGCCCTCGCAGCGCGGAGAACTTCGCGGGGCGGCGGTCAGCCGAGGGGGTAGACCGGAGTGCGGGCGCCGTCCTTGGCGACCGGGGTCCAGTCCTTCTTGTCGATGCTGTAGTTCAGCACCGTGCCGTCCTCCTCCCCGGCCAGCACGTGGCCGGGGGCGGCGGAGAGCGAGTCGATCTTCGCGTTCGTGTCGGGCTTGCTGGGCGCGTCGGGGTCGATCTTGCCCTCCATGACCGACCAGGTCGTGAGCTCCTGGCCGCTCTTGCCCTCCGACAGCACGAGCAGGTCGGCCGCGTCCTGCCAGGCGATGTTGACGATCTTCTGCTCGTCGCGGGCGTCGACGAGCGTCTGCATGTCGTCGATCTTGGCCTGGCCGCCGATGCGGACGATCGTGCCGACCTTGACCGTGGTCCCGAGCCCCTCGTCCGTGATGACGGCGACCCGGGCGCCGTCACGGGAGACGCGCAACGCTGAGACGTGCGAGGTCGCGAGCTCCTCCGGGATCAGCACCTTGCGCGCCGGCCCGCCGTCGGACTGCCAGACCCGCGTCTGCTGCAGCCCGTACGGCTCGGCCGTCCACACCTGGCCGTACCGGTCCCAGGAGGGGGCGGTCAGCTTCTTGCCGGTGATGACGCGCCGCCAGGGGCTGCCCTTGGACATGGCGGTGACGTACACGCCGTCGCCGTTCACGATGGCGGCGACCCTGGGCGTGTAGTCGCTCGACACCGCGGGGTCGGTGAACTTCACGTCCTGCTCGCCGGCCGCGCCGGCGACGGGCAGGCCGCCGCTCTTCTCCTTCTCCTGCGCCTGCTGGAGCTTGCCGTCCCGCATGTAGTAGATCTGGGCGGAGCTGGTCAGGACGTTCGGGTCGAACCTGGCGTAGTCGCCCGGCCGGAACCTGAGCCCCGTGTCCCGGAACGGCTCGCCGTTCACCCGGATCTCGATGTTCCGGCCGGCGGCCAGCTCACCGAGGGTCCAGGCGAGCTGGGCCTTCATCGTCTCGATCCGGTCGCTTTGGACCGACTCGATGGCCGCGGTGAAGTCGACCACGACCGTGTCGCCCTCGACGGTGATCTGGTTGAGGTCGGTGCCGGACGGGAAGGCGGTCGTCACCGCGTCCCTGACCGCGTCCGTGGGACCGTCCAGGAGGCGGCGGACGCGGGTCTCGGGCACGCCGCGGCTCGGCTCGATCGGCACCCACACCCGGTCGACGACGAGCCCCGGCGACGGGGTCGCGGACGGGTAGCACAGGTCCACGGGACGGTAGGCCCGCTTCACGTCGTCGCTGGACAGGAAGCGGACGTCTGGCGGCGCGTCGATGCGCCACTGCCCCTGGACCTTGACCAGCGTGAACGCCTGGTCGAGGGGGCCCGACACCGCGTGGTACCGCCCCTGGGGGTCGATCGTGGCGACCAGCCGGCCCTTCAGCGGGATCGTCACGCTCGTCGCGTTCTTCGGGTAGGCGGACCGGTCGGGCTCCAGCTTGCCCTCGTAGACCTCGGTCTCCTTGAGCGGGTTCCACCTGCTCGCGGTCGACGGCGTCAGGTACGTCCGCGCGATCCGGAGGCGGGAGTCGTCGAAGCTCGCCATCGCCGCCTGGAAGCCCTTGACGATCTCCTCGGGGAGCGCGTTCGCCCGGGGCGGTGTGGCGATCATGCGGACGTACGGCTGGATGAGCGTGTCCCTGCCGCTGTTCTCCTCGGCGGCGCGCGGACTGCTGCTCGTGGGGACGACGGCGCACCCGGCGCCGCCGGACAGCAGCACGACGGCCACGCCGGCGACGGCGAGCCGGGGCCGCGGCAGGCGATACGCGGCGCGACGGCCGTGCACCGTGCCGGTCCGCCTCGGAGAGCGCGGCTCAGTCGCCATCGAAACCGCCCGCGTCGGCGTTCTCCCTGACCCGCATCCCGGCCTCGGCGACGGCGACGGCCGGGGACAGGACCGGGGTGACGTGGCTGCGCCAGGTGCGCCGCATCTCGACCTCCGGCGGCACGAGCGGCAGCGGCGAGCCCTTCAGCGGCGCGCCCGCGAGGCGGGGCAGCGACAGCCGGAACTGGCTGCCCTCCCCCGGCGAGCCCCAGGCCTGCAGCCATCCGCCGTGGAGCATCGCGTCCTCGCGGGAGATGGCGAGGCCGAGACCGGTGCCGCCGATCGTCCGGGCGCGGGACGGGTCGGCCCGCCAGAAGCGGTCGAAGACCATCGTCTCCTCGCCCGGCTTCAGCCCCACCCCGTGGTCCCGCACGGCCACGGCGACGGCGTCGCGGTCGGCTCCGAGCGTGACGACGACGTCCCTGCCCTCGCCGTGCTCGATGGCGTTGAACAGCAGGTTGCGCAGGATGCGCTCGACCCTACGGCTGTCCACCTCGGCCACGCACGGCTCACTGGGCAGGCGCAGCTCGAAACGGGTCGCCTGCCGCTCGGCCAGCGCCTCGGAGTCGCCCACGGCCCGCAGGACGACGTCGCGCATGTCGACCGACTCGATGTCGAGGGTGGCGGCGCCCGCGTCGTACCGGCTGATCTCCAGCAGGTCGGCGAGCATCGACTCGAACCGTTCGAGCTGGGCCTGCATGAGCTCGGCGGACCGGGCGGCCATCGGGTCGAAGCCCTCGCGGCCCTCGTACAGCAGGTCGGCGGCCATCCGGACGGTCGTGAGCGGCGTGCGCAACTCGTGGGAGACGTCGGACACGAACTGCCGCTGCACCTGGGACAGCTCCTCCAACTGGTGGATCTTGACGGCCAGCGTCGAGGCCATCTCGTTGAACGAGGTGGCGAGCCGGGCGAGGTCGTCCTCGCCGCGCACCTTGAGCCGTTCCTCCAGGCGTCCCGCGGCGAGACGCTCGGCCGCCTGCCTGGCCAGCCGTACGGGCGTGACGACCTGGCGGGTGACCAGGGAGGCGATGCCGGCGAGCAGCAGCACGAGCGCCGCGCCCGCGCCGATCAGCATCCGCTGGACGGCGTCGAGGGTGTTCTCCTCCTCGCCGAGCGGGAAGAGGTGGTAGATCTCGTACGTCCCGTTGATCCGGGCGCCGACGACGATGCCCTTCTCCGGCGGCCTGTTCCCGAGATATCTGAGCGTCACGAACTGCTGCCAGAGCGTCCCCTCCTCGACGGTGCCCTGGACCTTGGCCCGGAGGTTCGCGGGGATGCTGGCGGGGTCGACGTTGCCGGAGGCGCGCCCCTCGCCGATCGTGCTGTCGTTGAAGACGACCACGTCGTACCGGCCGCCGGACCGGTCGGCCAGCGCCTTGGCGGCCGCGTCGACGAGGTTGCCGTTCTGCAGCGCGGACGCGGCGTCCTGCGGCGCGTCGGTCACGTCGGTCGGCGGCGGGGTGAGCAGCCCGCTCGCGGTGGCGATGTTGGCCCGCGACTCCTCGACCGCGGACAGCTCGCTGGCGTGCAGCACCGACGTGATGATCGACTGCATCAGGAAGACGCCGAGGACGACCACGACGGCCACCGACAGCACGAGCGTGCTGGTGACGACCCTGAGCTGGAGCGAGCGCCGCCAGACCCGGCGCGCCCTCCCCGCGAGGCGGCGCGCGCGCCTGCGGACCCCTCGGGCGATCTGGCCCGGGGTCCGGCGGCGGGGCTTCCTTGCGGGGGCCGGCATGGCGCGCGGCTTACGCGGGTCCGGCCTTGTAGCCGACGCCCCGCACGGTCACGACGATCTCGGGGTGCTCGGGGTCCTTCTCGATCTTGGCCCGCAGGCGCTGGACGTGCACGTTGACCAGACGGGTGTCGGCGGCGTGCCGGTAGCCCCAGACCTGCTCCAGCAGCACCTCGCGGGTGAAGACCTGGCGGGGCTTGCGGGCGAGCGCGACCAGCAGGTCGAACTCCAGCGGCGTCAGGTTGATGGTCTCCTCGGCACGCTTGACCGAGTGGCCGGCGACGTCGATCGTGATGTCGCCGATCTGCAGGATCTCGGGGGTCGGCTCGTCGGTGCGGCGCAGCCGGGCGCGCACCCGGGCCACGAGCTCCTTCGGCTTGAACGGCTTGACGATGTAGTCGTCGGCGCCGGACTCCAGCCCGAGCACCACGTCGATCGTGTCGCTCTTGGCCGTCAGCATGACGATGGGGACGCCGGACTCGGCCCGGATGCGGCGGCACACGTCGATCCCGTCGGCGCCGGGCAGCATCAGGTCGAGCAGAACGAGGTCAGGACGCGTGTCCCGGAAGGCGTCGAGCGCCTTGTCGCCGTCCGAGACGAACGACGGCTCGAACCCCTCCCCGCGCAAGACGATGCCGAGCATCTCGGCGAGAGCGGCGTCGTCGTCGACGACCAGCACGCGTCCTTTCATGGCCCCTCATTCGTTCTACGCGTTTGGGAGTTTTGGGCGTTTGTCACAGGTTCCCCCGAAGGCTACCGGCGGCCGCCCCTTGGGCGTTACACGACCGGGACAGTGCATGGAGTTTAGGCGCACACGCTGGAGCGCGCGATTATCTGACCAGATGCGGTCACATCGGGGGGAATCCCTTGGTGCGGCCACGCTCCCAGTCTGCGCTCGCGGCCACCGTTTCGGCCATCCCCCGGCCGTGTCCCCGGCGCCGTCCCGGGAGCTGCCCGCGACCGTGTCCCCGGCGCCGTCCCGGGAGCTGCCCGCGACCCTGTCCCCGGCGCTGTCCCCGGCCGTGCCGCGCGCCCGCCCACGCGTGTCCGCCGGATTACGGCCCGCCCTCGCCCGCACACCGCTCCAGCGCGCCGTACATCATGCCAGGATTGGGACATGACAGACGGTCCCGGATCCACCCCCGACGTGCCCCCGGGCTGGGCCGCCGCGCAGCCGCCGCCGTACGGCGCGGCTCCCGGGTCCTGGGCCTCCCCCGGCGACCAGGGCCGGCCGGACGACGGCCAGGCCGCTCCTCCCCCGCCGCCGCCCCCGCCCGGCTCCTGGCAGGGCCACCCGTACAGCGGTCAGCAGCCCGGCGCCCCCGATGGCCAGCAGGGCCGGCAGGGGTACCCGGGCGGGCCCGGGGCCCAACCGGGATACCAGGGATACCAGGGATACGGGCCGTACGGCCAGGTGCCGCAGGCGCCGCGCCCCGGCATCATCCCGCTGCGGCCGCTGGCGCTGGGCGACATCCTCGACGGCACCATCAAGCTGATCCGCTCGAACCCGCGGGCCACGCTCGGCCTGTCCGCCATCGTGGCCGCGATCACCTCGGTCCCGCTGGCCATCGGGCAGGCGGTCAGGCTGGGGTCGCTCGGCGAGGTGATGAACGACCCGGCGGCCCTGTCGTCCGGCGACGCGACGCCGCTCGACGGGATCGGGCCGCAGCTCGTCGGCACGCTGGCCACGCTCGTCATGACGTTCGTCGCGACCACCGTCCTCACCGGCATCCTCACGCGGGTGCTCGGGCGCGCCGTCTTCGGCGGCCGCATCACGGTCGGCGAGGCCTGGGCGCTCGTGCGCTCGCGGGTCCCGGCCCTGCTCGGGCTCGTGCTCGTCCAGGGGCTCCTCATGCTGGCGCCGCTGATCGTGGCCGTCCTGCTGTTCGTGACGCTCACGGTGGCGGGGGCGTTCGACGCCTCGGGCGGGGTCGGTCTCGCGGTCGTGCTCGCCCTTGTGTTCCTGCTGCTCTACATCCCGTACGTGCTGTTCTTCCAGTCGAGGTTCGCCCTGTCGGCGCCCGCCGTGGTGCTGGAGCGCCGCGGCGTGACCGACGCGATGCGCCGCTCGTGGCGGCTGGTGAAGGGCGACACGTGGCGCGTGCTGGGCATCCTGCTGCTGACGCAGCTGCTCGCGGCGCTCATCAGCGGCGTGCTGTCGGTGCCGTTCTCGATCGGCGGCTCGTTGCTCGGGCTGCTGGGGCACTCGCCCGCCGCCTCCCTGCTCGCGGCGCTCGCGCTGACGCTCGGCAACGTGGTGAGCGCCATGATCACCTATCCGTTCCAGGCCGGGGTGAACGGCCTGCTGTACGCCGACCGGCGGATGCGGGCCGAGGCGTTCGACCTCGTGCTGCAGACGGCGGCCGCCCGCAACGCCACCCAGGGCTGGGTGCACGCGAGCGTCGACGACCTCTGGCACCCCTCGTACGCCGCGGGCACGGACCCCGCCGCCCCCGGCCCCTACTACGGGCCCCGGCCATGACCCTGGCGGCGGCCGCGCTCCTGCTCGCCGGGCCCGACGCCGGGCGGGAGGAGGCCCGGCGCGAGGCGGCCCGCGAGCTGCTGAAGCCGGTCTACCAGCACGAGTCGGTCCTCGACCGGATGTGGCGGACGTTCACGCAGTTCCTGGGCGACCTGCTGGACGCCGGCGGCGGCACGGCCGGCGGCGTGCTGTCGCTCGTCCTCATCGTCGTGGTCCTCGTGGCCCTCGCCGCCCTGCTGCTGTGGGCGCTGCGCCGCATGTCGCGTGACCGCGGGGCGGGCGCGGGCGGCGTGTTCGAGCGGGGCGAGCTGACCGCCGCCGAGCACCGCGCCGCCGCCGGGCGGCTCGCGGCCGAGGGAGACTGGAGCAGCGCGATCCGGGAGCGGCTGCGGGCCGTCGCCCGCGACCTGGAGGAGCGCGCCATCGTGACCCCGCTGCCCGGCCGCACGGCCATGGAGCTCGCCGACGTCGCGGGACGGGCCCTGCCGGCCCACGCGGCCGACCTGCGCGCCGCCGCGCGGGTGTTCGACGACGTCACGTACGGCGAGGTCCCCGGCACCCGGGAGGCGTACGAGACGATGGCCGGCCTCGACGAGCGCCTGCGGGCGGCGCGGGTCTCGCTGGACGCCGGCACATGACCGTGACCGTGGCCGGGAGCCCGGCGCCGGTCTCGCCGACCGCGGGCGCCCTGTGGCGCCGCGGGCGGGCCGTGCTGCTGGTCGCGGTGCTCGTCCTCGTCGCCGCCCTGGTCCCCGCGCTGCTGGCGCCCTCCGAGGAAAGCGGCAGGTACCTCGACCCCGGCGACACCTCCTTGTCGGGGAGCGGCGCGCTGTCGGCGCTGCTGACGGCCCACGGCGTGTCGGTGAGCCGGGCCGACGGCGTGGCCGGCGCGCTGGCGCAGGCGGGGCCGGACACCCTTCTCCTCGTCACCGAGGCGAGCGCGCTGACCAGGGACGAGGCGTCCCGCATCGGAGCGGCGCCGGGCGACCGGCTGGTCGTCGGGCAGGTGCCCTACCTCGACGTCCTCGCGAGCGGCGTCACCGCGAGGAGGGAGCCGGCCCGCCCCCGCTCACGCGAGCCCGGGTGCGCGCTGAGGGAGGCCGTCCGCGCGGGCAGCGCCCACATGGGCGGCACGGCGTTCACCGGGCCGCCCGGGTCGACCGGCTGCTACCCGGACGACGGACGGCCCACGCTGGTCCGCTACGCGACCGGCGGCCGCACGGTCACGGTGGTGGGGGACGGCGCGTTCCTCACCAACCGCAGGCTGGCCGAGGACGGCAACGCGGCGCTCGCCGTGAACCTCGCCGGCGCCCGGCCCCGGCTGATCTGGCTGGTCCCCCCGGACGCCGACGACGCGGACGGCATGGGCGACGACGACTCGGGTGACGGCGGCTCGGGCGGCGGACGCGGGCTGGGCGACCTCATCCCGGACGGCGTCGGCTGGGCGGTGGTCCAGTTGGTCGCCGCGGTCGGCGTGGTGGCGCTGTGGCGGGGCCGCCGCCTCGGGCCGGTCGTCGCGGAGCGGCTGCCGGTGGTCGTGCGGGCCGCCGAGACGGTGGAGGGACGCGGCCGGCTCTACCGGGCGCGCAGAGCCAGGGACCGGGCCGCGCTCGCGCTGCGGGCCGCCGCGGCCGACCGTCTCACCGCGCCCCTGGGACTTCCGCGGACCGCGACGTTCGACGAGATCGCCGCCGCCGTCGCCGTACGGACCGGGGAGGACCCGGAGCGGGTGCGGTCGGCGCTGTACGGCCCGCCGCCCGCGGACGACGCCGCGCTGGTGGCCCTGGCCGGCCACCTCGACACACTCGAAAGGCAGGTACGAGAGTCGTGACCACACCGGGATCCCCATCCCCCGCGCCGCCGGGGTCCGACGCCGCGCGGGAGGCGCTGGGCGCGCTGCGCGCCGAGGTCGCCAAGGCCGTGGTCGGGCAGGACGCCGTCGTCACCGGCCTCGTCATCGCGCTGCTGTGCCGGGGGCACGTGCTGCTGGAGGGCGTGCCGGGAGTGGCCAAGACGCTGCTGGTCCGCACGCTCGCGGCGACGCTGTCGCTGGACTTCAAGCGCGTCCAGTTCACCCCCGACCTCATGCCGGGCGACGTCACGGGCTCGCTGGTGTACGACGCGCGGACGGCGGAGTTCGAGTACCGCGAGGGGCCCGTCTTCACGAACCTGCTGCTCGCCGACGAGATCAACCGGACGCCGCCGAAAACCCAGGCCGCGCTGCTGGAGGCGATGGAGGAGCGTCAGGTCAGCGTCGAGGGGACGGCGCGCCCGCTGCCCGACCCGTTCATCGTGGCCGCCACGCAGAATCCCATCGAGTACGAGGGGACCTACCAGCTTCCCGAGGCCCAGCTCGACCGGTTCCTGCTGAAGCTCACGGTGCCCCTGCCGCCGCGCGAGCAGGAGATCGCCGTCCTGGAGCGGCACGCCCTGGGCTTCGACCCGCGCGACCTGTCGGAGATCAAGGCGGTCGCCACGGCGGGCGACCTGGAGGCGGGCCGCCGGGCCGTCCGGCAGGTGCACGTCGGGCCCGAGGTGCTCGGCTACGTCGTCGACCTGGCCCGCGCCACCCGCCAGTCGCCGTCCCTGCAGGTGGGCGTGTCCCCTCGGGGCGCGACGGCGCTGCTGGCCGCCGCCCGGGCGTGGGGCTGGCTGTCCGGCCGCGCGTACGTCACCCCTGACGACGTGAAGGCCCTGGCCCGGCCCGCGCTGCGGCATCGGGTGCAGCTGCGCCCGGAGGCCGAGCTGGAGGGGGCCACCCCGGACGGGATCCTCGAGGGCATCCTCGCCTCCGTGCCCGTCCCTCGATGACACCCGGCGGGCCGTACCGAAGGGAGCCTCTCACGATGACGCAGCCCCAGCCTCCGGCCGGGCCGACCGGGCGGCCGCCATGGCGCTGACCGGTCGCGCCGGGCTGCTCGCGGCCCTGGGCGCCGTCCTCGTGCTGTTCGCCCCGCGGCCGGGCCTCGCCGTGGCCGGCATCCTGCTCCTGCTGGCCGCGCTGGTCGTCGTTGACCTGCTGCTCGCGGGCGGCGTGCGCGGGCTGCGCTTCCAGCGGGACGGCGAGCGCCTGGTGCGGCTCGGCCAGTCCGTCCGGGTCGGCCTGGTCGTGGAGAACTCCGGGCCCCGGAGGGTGCGGGGAGTGCTGCGCGACGCGTGGCCGCCCTCGGCCGGCGCGACCCCCCGCCACCTCCGCGTCGACGTCCCCCGTGGCGAGCGCAGGCGGCTGGAGACGACGCTGACCCCGACCAGGAGGGGCGACCGGGAGGCCGTGACCGTGACCGTCCGCTCGGTCGGTCCGCTCGGACTGGCCGCGCGGCAGGGCACGCACCGGGTGCCGTGGTCGGTCCGGGTGCTGCCGCCGTTCCTCAGCCGCAGGCACCTGCCGGCGCGGCTGGCCCGGCTGCGCGAGCTGGACGGCCGGCACCCGGCGCTCGTCCGCGGCCAGGGCACCGAGTTCGACTCGCTGCGGGAGTACGTGGTCGGCGACGACGTGCGGTCCATCGACTGGCGGGCCAGCGCGCGGCGCAGCGACGTCGTCGTCCGCACCTGGCGGCCCGAGCGCGACCGGCGGGTCCTGATCGTCCTCGACACGGGACGCACGTCGGCCGGCCGCGTCGGCGTCTCGCCCATCCCCGGCGCGGGCGGCAGGACGGCCGGATGGCCCCGGCTCGACTGGTCGATGGACGCCGCGCTGCTGCTGGCCGCCCTGGCCGCCCGCGCGGGCGACCGGGTCGACTTCCTGGCCTACGACAGGGGCGTGCGCGCCTGGCTGTCCGGCGCCTCCCGCACCGAGCTGCTGTCGTCCCTGGTGACGTCGATGGCCCCGATCGAGGCGGAGCTGGTCGAGTCGGACGGCCCGGGGATGGTGGCAGCCGTGCTGGCCAGGGCGAGGCGGCGCTGCCTGGTGGTGCTGCTGACCGACCTGAACCCGGCCGCCATGGAGGAGGGCCTGCTGCCCGTGCTGCCCCAGCTGTCGGGCCGCCACCTCGTGCTGGTCGCCTCCGTCGCCGACCCGAAGGTCGCGGCCATGGCCGCGGGCCGGGGCACGGCCGAGCGCGTCTACGACGCCGCCGCGGCCGAGCAGCTCAGGGGCGAGCGGCGGCGCATCGTCTCGCTGCTGCGCCGTCAGGGGGTGGAGGTCGTCGACGCCCTCCCCGAGGACCTCGCTCCCGCCCTCGCCGACGCCTACCTCGCCCTCAAGGCCGCCGGCCGCCTCTGACCTCCGTACGCGCGACTCGCGGTCAGGCCGTGGGCGCCAGGTCGGGGGCCTGCTCGATGTCGCCCGTCTCGCCGTCCCGCAGGGCCCGCCGGCCGAACACGATCACGTACGTCAGGAAGAGCGCCTCGGCCAGGACGCCGATCGAGACGCGCGCCCAGGTGGGCAGGCCGGACGGCGTGACGCCGGCCTCGATCAGGCCGGAGACGAACAGCACGGCCACCAGGCCGAGGGCGACGCTCATCACGGCCCGGCCCTGCTCCGCCAGGGCCTCGCCGCGCCGTCGCGGGCCGGGGTCGATCACCGTCCAGCCGAGCCGCATCCCCACCCCGGCGGCTAGGAAGACCGCGGTCAGCTCCAGCAGGCCGTGCGGCAGGATCAGCCCCCAGAACACGCCGGCCCTGTCGTGCGCGTGCATGAGCCCGCCGAGCAGGCCGACGTTCGCCGCGTTCTGCCACAGGATCCACGGGATCGGGATGCCCAGCAGGACGGCCGAGACGATGACCTGCATCGACACCCAGGCGTTGTTGATCCACACCTCGCCGGCGAACGACGCGGCCGGGTGCTCGGAGTAGTAGTCGGCGAAGTCGTGCTCGACGAGTTGCCTGATGTCCTCCGGCGTGCCGACGGCCGCCTGGACGTCGGGGTTCCTGGCCACCCACACGCCGACGACGTAGGCGACGACCAGCGAGGCCGCGGCGGCCCCGAGCCACCAGCGGCGGGCGCGGTAGGCCGTCACGGGGAACGACACCGTGAAGAACCGGACGACCTCCCGCCAGGCCGGGGTGTGGGCCCCCGTCACGGCCGAGCGCGCCCGGGCCACCAGCGAGGACAGGCGGCCGGCCAGCAGGGCGTCGGTCGAGCCCGAGCGGACGACGGACAGGTGGGTGGTGGCCCGCTGGTAGAGCTCGACCAGCTCGTCGACCTCCGCGCCCGTCAGCCGGCGGTGCCGCCGGACCAGGTCCTCGAGCCGGTCCCAGGTCGGCTTGCTCGCGGCGACGAACGCGTCCATGTCCACGCATGGGACCCTACCGACAGGGTCGCAGTAGGGTGCGCAGTGTGTCCGAAGTCGTGACCGGCGAAGCCGTCGTCGTCGAGGTCCGGGTGGCCCAGCTGCCGAGCCGCGCCCTCGCCGTCGTCGTCGACTGGGTCCTCCAGTGGGCCGTCCTGATCGTGGCGTACGTCCTGGTGTCCCACGCGTCCGTCATCGCGGACGAGGCGCTGAGCACCGGCCTGCTCATCCTGCTGACCGTGCTCGTGCTCGTGGGCTACCCGGTGATCTCCGAGACCGTGAGCCGGGGCCGCACGCTGGGCAAGCTCGCGCTCGGCCTGCGCGTGGTGAGCGACGACGGGGGCCCCGAGCGCTTCCGGCAGGCGCTGTTCCGGGGGCTGGCCGGGTTCGTCGAGTTCTGGACGTTCATGGGCGCGCCCGCGCTGATCACGTCGCTGCTCAACCGGAGCGGCAAGCGGCTCGGCGACGTCTTCGCCGGCACGATCGTCATCAGCGAGAGGGTCCCCCGGCAGGACCCTCCCCCCGCCATGCCGCCGCAGCTCGCCTCGTGGGCCGCGATGCTGGAGCTGTCGCAGCTGACCGGCGAGGTGGCCGACACTGCCCGGGGATACCTGTCCCGCTGGCACCAGCTCGCGCCGCGGACCCGGGACGAGATGGGGACGCGGATCGCGGCCCGCGTCGCCGCCCAGGTCGCGCCCCCGCCCCCGCCCGGGGTGCCGCCGCACGCCTATCTCGCCGCCGTCCTCGCCGAGCGCCGGCGCCGCGACGAGGCGCGCCTCGCCCGGGCGCGCCGCCCGCTCCCCTCGTACGAACGGCCCGTGCACGCCGGGGTTCCCCGCCCGTACGGCGGCGTACCGGGGCCGGTCACCCAGGGGCCCGCGCGGCCGGCGGAACCGGCGGATCCGACTCCCGGGGGATTTCTTCCGCCCGTTTAGGTGTAGGCCGCGAAATGCGGGGCACCTGTGGCCATTGCAGGTCATGGGGCACACCTGCAGTGGGGTTGAGGCGGGCACGCCGGGCGCGCAGAGGGAGAGGTCGCACCGGGCGTGCCCGCCCGCTTCCGTCAGCGGTCAGGATCGTCAGCGCCGGATGCCTGGCCGCCCGCGGCGGATGAGGGCGATCCCGACCGCGACGGCCGCCAACGCCGCGAGGGCGATGACGCCGATCTGGAGCGGCGTCCCGAACGACACCCCGGCGTCCTGCGCGGAGGCGGTCGCCGGCCTTTCCGGTCCGAGCGGGGCCGCCGCCGCGGCGGATCCGGCGGCGATGTCCCGCGCGTTCACCTTCGTCGTCAGGCTGGCCTTGGAGGGCTCGGTCGCGGTCACCGTGACCTTCCACTCGCCGGCAGGCAGCGGCTCGGCGAGGTGGTAGAGGTTCTGGCCCTCGGGTGACGACCTGAGGGGAACCGGTCCGAAGGAACGGCCGTCGGTGGAGGTCGCGACCAACGTCGCCTCGACGATCTCCGTGACGGGATGGCCGTCCTCTTTCCAGGTGGCCAGCACGTTGACGTTCTGGCCGCCGTCCCCGGCCACCTCCAGCTTGATCGGTCCTTCGTGGGCCGAGGCCGCGGGCGCCCCGAGCATCAGCACGAGTCCTGCCAGCAAGAGGGTCATGACGTATCGCAGAGTCTTGTTCACGACTCGTGGGTCCCTTCAGGTTCGGGGTCGGGGGTGAGGGCCCCGTCGCCGGGCGAGGCCGGCAGGAACACGTGCTGGTGTCCGTAGCCCGCGTCGACGTTGACCGCGTCGAGGGCGGTGGCTCCGACCGACCAGGTGAAGAGCGCGGCGGCGCGTTGCCGCACGGCGAGGTCCATCACGGTCGTCCGGATCTGTCCGGTGAGTCCCCGCGAGGCCGCGTACGTGTCCACGGTGGTGGCGATCTGCCGTACGGCGGAGGCGAGACTCGACCTCGCGATGTTGGTCGCGGTTTCGCCGGAAGGCGGATCGGCGAAGCCGTCGACGGCCGTGGCGGCCGCCTGCCGCCAGCGGGCGACGTCCGCGGGGGTCACGACGGCCGGTCCGGCGGTGCCGTCGACGGGCATGACGCGGCCCAGGCCTTCGAGCACGGGGACGAGCCGATCGCGGGTGGTGCGGGCCAGCTCGGTGAGCGCCTTGATCTGCGCCTTGTCCCGGAGAGCGTCCTCGGCCCTGAGCCGGTCCGCGATCTGTTCGGTGGAGCTCGGCCGGGTCGCCGCGAAGACCAGGCCGCCGGCGACGAGCGCGCCGAGCATGAAGACGGCCGCGAGGCCGAGCGCCCGGCTCCGGGCCGGACGCCGGATCGGCGTCGGTTCCGTGCGTCGGCTGATGACCGCCACCTCCTGATGGGCGCACGCGGGGATCTGTGGGGAACGAGGGTGCCCCGCGACGCGTGTCGCGGGGACCCCGGGTGGTCGGACGGGGGTGCCGGGTCTCCCTGCGGTCGCCCGGCACCCCTTCGGGGCCGCGGCCCCGTTTCTGTCAGTGCTCGGTGCCGCCGTACTGGGCGATCAGCGCGTCGGCGTCCCGCAGGAGCGTGTCGCGGACCTGGTCGTCGGAGACGACCTTCTGGTCGTTGACGACGTCCTTGAACTTCTGCAGCTCCTTAATGATCTTGTCGGTCTTCTTGTCCTTGTTCTCCGCGTCGCGCACGGTCGCGAGGTTGGTCTGGAGCCTGTCGGCGCTCTTGGCGCTGATCTTGCTCGCGGCCTCGAAGCGGTCGATCAGGGCGGCGATGTCATCCGTCGAGGTCACGACGGAGAACGTCACCGTCTGAACGGTCTGGTTGCCGGCGTTGTTGACGGCGGTGACGGTGAGCGTGTGTTCGCCCAGAGCCAGCTCGTACAGCGCCTGGACCGTGTCCGCCGTGAACGGCTTGCCGTCCAGCGTGCCGGTGACCGTCTTGATCCCGGAGCCGTTGTCGACGGCCGTCCAGCCGATGGTCAGGTTCAGGCTGTCGCCGTACTTCTGCCCGTCCGCCACGCCGGAGACCACGACGGTCGGGGCCTTCGTGTCGATCTTGACCGTGGCGGCCTTGATCTCCTCGACGTTCCCGGCCTTGTCGGCCGAGCGGTACCGCAGCTCGTGCTGCCCCTCGCCCGACAGGTCGACCGTCTCGCTGTACGGCGTCCAGTCGCCGCCGTCCAGGGAGTACTCGGTCTTCGCCACACCGGACGTGGCGTCCGTCGCGGCGAGGCTCACCGGAACCGCACCGTTGTGCCAGCCCTCGTCGTTCGCCGGAGCGACCGTCGCGCTGGTCACCGGCGCCGTCGCGTCCACCTTGACCGTCAGGGTCTTGGCGTCCTCGACGTTGCCCGCCTTGTCGGCCGAGCGGTAGGCCAGCGTGTGCGAGCCGTCGCCCGAGACGACGACCGGAGCGCTGTAGGCGGTCCAGGCACCGCCGTCCGACTGGTACTCGGTCTTGTCGACCCCGCTGCCGTTCGCCTCGTCGGCGGCCGTCAGCGTGACCGAGATGGGACCGGTGAACCAGCCGCTCGCCGGCGCTGCCGGGTCGGCGGTCGCCGTCGTCACCGGCGCGGTCTTGTCCTCGTTCGCCGCTCCCTTGATCAGGTGGAAGTAGTCGAACTTGACCGTCTTCGACGCCTTCTGGCTGGTGCCGATGCTGTACACACCGACCTTCGACGCGTTCGCCACCACGCTGTTTTTCACCACGGCCGGCGTGCCGTTCGTGGCGAGATCGGTCCAGGTCGTGCCGTTGGAGGAGTAGGAGCCGGTGAAGCTGTCTCCCACCTTCTTCAGGCGCAGCCACCACACACCTGTGGTGAGGTTGTTCACCTGCGGCTGCGGGTTCTGCACGGTTCCGCCGACCTCGCTGCGCAGTTCGATGGTCCGCGCCACCGCCGACCCCGCGGCATTGGTGGTGAGGAAGTCGAACTTCACGTAGTCGTCGTCACCGGCGTACACCATCAGACCGCCCTGCTGGTACTGCTCGTTGAGGGCCGAGGCATCCACCTTGGTCTCCAGCGTCCAGTCGCCGCTCGGCGCCGTCTGCAGGATGAAGTTCTTCGGATCGGTGTTGGTGGTCGTGTAGATGTCACCTGTCGTGGTGTCGAGCTCCAGGTTGCCACCGGTCATCCGGGCGGCCGTCGCGTCGGGGCGCACGACCGCGTTCCAGCGGCACGCGTCGAGCGCCGTGCCGTTGAACTCGTCGTTCGGGTCCGCTGCGGTCGCCTTGTCGTCCGGCGTGATGGAGAACCAGTCGAAGGACGCGTTCACCACCGGGTGGTTCGCCCCGGCGAGCGAGATCAGGCCGATCTTCGGGTTGGTGATCCCGGCGAGCGGCTTCGTCTCGGGCATTGCGGTGAACGTGGTGCCGTCCGCCGAGTAGTGGGCGGTGATGTTGGTGCCGTCGCTGACGAACCGCACGTACACCGTGTCGGGGTAGGTGTCCCCGAGGCTGGCGGAGTTGCTCGCCGACACCTCGTTCGGGGCGCCCTTGTCCTCGCGGATGAACTGGAAGATGCGGCTGGCGTGGTTGGAACCCGAAGTCGACCGCGCCTGCAGCACCATCTTGGCGTAGTTGTCGTCGTCGCCGTAGATGATCAGGCCCGCCTGCTGGTACGCGTCACGCGCGTCCAGCGTGAGCTTGGCGGTGGCGGTCCAGGCACCCGACGGCGCCGGCTGCACGACGATGTTCGGCGTGTTGCCGCCCGTGCTGTAGATGTCGGTGGTCGACGTCGGGATCACGAGCTTGCCGTCCGCGACCTTGAGGTCCTGGTTCTCCCGGATGACCGACCAGCGGTCACGGTCGAGCTGGTTACCCAGGAAGTCGTCGGAACGGCCGGTGAAGCACACCGTGGCCGCCGCGTCCACCTTGATCGGGATTTGGGCGGTGCCCGACGCGCCCTTGTCGTCGGTCACGGTCACCACGGCGGTGTAGGTGCCCGGCGCGGTGTAGGTGTAGCTCGCGTTGGCGGTGGTGGGCTGCGGCGCGCCGTTCACCCCGAAGTTCCACTTGTAGGTGATCGGGTCGCCTTCGGGGTCGGCGGCCGTCGCCTTGAAGTCGACCTTCAGCGGGGCGACGCCCGTCGCCTGGCTCGCCGTGGCGGTCACGGTCGGACGCTGGTTCTCCGTGGCCCCCTTGCCGACGAAGTCGACCCAGTTGAAGTTGGCCAGGTAGGCGTCGTTGGCCGCGCTCGCCGGCTTGCGCACGACGAAGTACAGCGGTCCGCTTACGGTCGGCGGGTTGGTCAGATTGAGCGTGACGTCGGTGAACGTCTGCCAGCCGCCGGTGGGCGTCACATCGACCGAGCCGACCAGGGTGCCGGTCTCGGGGTCGCCCGCCCGTACCTGCACGGTCCCGCCGGCGCCGGCCGAGGAGGCCCGGAACCGGATCGCGGAGACGTTCGACAGGTTCACCGGGTCGAACGACCACCAGTCGCCGTCCTCGACGAACCCGATGTTGAGGTTGCCACCCTGCGGGTCGCTCGAGGTCTCCGTCTGGACACCCGCGGCGTCGGTGCCCTTGCCGTCGGACACCCGGCCGGTCTGCGCGAAGTGCTCAGCCTGCTTGCGCTTGGGCTCCAGGATGACCTGACCCCGCCCGGTCAGCGGCTTGGCGCCACCGGCGCCACCGTCGGTGTAGCTGGCCTCGATCACGTAGAAGAGGTTGTCCGTCTCGCCGTGGCCGCTCTGCGAGGTCTGCAGAGTCCCCTCGCAGCCCTTGAGCTGGTCGAGCGGGTGGCCGTGGCTGTCGTGGCCGAGGATCGCCTGGATCTGGACCTTGTCGCAGTCGATCGTGCCGTCCTCGGGGTCGGTGACGGTGACCTTGAACTTCACCTGGTCGCCGAACTCGAAGAAGGCGCCGTTCGGCGGCACGTTCACGGTGACGGTGGGACGGGTGTTGCCCGCGCTGATCGACACGCTGGCCGTGGCGGTCTTGCCGTCGGCGTTCTTGACGGTCAGGACCACGCTGTACTCGCCCGCCTTCTCGTATGTGAAGGTGGGGTTGGGGTCGGTGGAGTCGGTCGTGCCGTCGCCGTCGAGGTCCCAGGCGTAGGTGATCGCCTTGTCGTCGGGGTCCCGGCTGCCGTCGCTGGAGAACTTGACGCTCAGCGGCAGGGGCCCGTCGGTCTTGTCCGCCGTGACGTGCGCGATCGGCGGGCGAGTGCCCTTGGTGTACTCGATGCGGTAGACGCCGGAGTCGGCGTTGTCGCCGCCGAAGCCGGAGCCCCACTCGATCAGGTACAGCGCGCCGTCAGGGCCGAACTTCATGTCCATGGGCTTCTTGAAGCTCAGGGACTGAAGGATCCGGTTCATCTCGACGAGCTTGGTGCCGTCCTCGTTGAGCTGGAACGACCACATGGCGTTGTTGTTCCACTCACCGAATATGGCCTTGCCGTCCCAGTACGCCGGCCACTTCACATCCGACTGCAGGTTCGCGTCGTACCGGTAGACCGGACCGCCCATCGGGGCGCCGCCGGACATCTCGGGGAAGTTCTGCGGGTCGGACGCGTAGTGGTACCAGATCGTCGCGGGGATCACCGGCGGCAGGTTGGTCAGGCCGGTGTTGTTGGGGGAGTTGTTGACCGGCGCCGCGCAGTTGAACGGCGATCCCGACGTCTTGGTGGCGAAGTCGTAGTCGACGAACGGGGTGTTGTTGCCGATGCAGTACGGCCATCCGTAGTTGCCCGGCTTGGAGATGAGGTTCCACTCGACCGTGTTCTGCGGACCCCGGGTGGAGCTCGCCGCGTTGGCGTCGGGGCCGTACTCGCCGAGCATGATGTTGCCCGTCTTGGCGTCGAGACCCATGCGGAACGGGTTGCGGAAGCCCATGCCGTAGATCTCCGGCCTGGTCTTATCCGTGCCCGGCGCGAACAGGTTGCCGGACGGGATCGTGTAGGTGCCGTCAGCCTCGGGGTGGATACGCAGCAGCTTGCCGCTCAGGCTGTTGGTGTTGGCCGCGGTGCGCTGGGAGTCCCAGCTGGACCGGCCGGGCTGCTCGTCGAGCGGCGCGTAGCCGTCGGAGGCGAACGGGTTGGTGTTGTCGCCCGCGGCCAGCCACAGGTTGCCGGTCTTGGGATCCATCACCAAGCCGCCGCCGTGGTGGCAGCACTCGGCCCGCTGCACCGGGACGTCGAGAAGCTTCTTCTCGCTCGACAGGTCCAGGGCGTCACCGGTGACCGTGAACCGGCTCAGCCGGTCGACGTTCTCCCCATTGGGCGAGTAGTAGAGGTACACCCAGTGGTTCGAGGCGAAGCCGGGGTCGAGCGCCACCCCGAGCAGGCCGCTCTCGTTGGCGGTGAAGACGTTGAGGTGAGCGGCCGTCACCGTGCCGCCGGTAGGCTTGATGATCTTGACGTCACCCAGCCGGTCGATGTAGAAGACCCGGCCGTCCTTGGCGACGTCCAGCATCATCGGGTTCGACGTGTTGTCGTCGAGCGTGACCTTCTCGAAGCTGTCGCTCTGCGAGGCCGAGCAGTCGGCCTTGACCGCTCCGGCAGCGGTCTCGATGCCGCCCAGAAGCAGCTTCAGGAAGTTCGGCTCGCTGTAGTTCTCCTTGAGATGGCCGAGCCCGGTGTACCACGAACGGCCGCCGTCGAAGTCCTGGCACCACGTGTTCGGGTGATCGGCGCCCATCGTGGCACCGGTGTAGGACTTCTCGTCCATCGACGTCAGGACATGGACCGTGCCGCGCGGATTGGTCTGGTAGTCGTACCACTCGTCGGTACGGGTCCAGGTCGTCGGCAGGTCCTTGGTCGATGGGTGCGCCGGGTCCTCGACCTTGACCGTGGCCTGCTGGATCGCCGGGTGCTGCTTGAAGTACGCCCCGACCAGCTTGCCGTACCAGGCCCAGTTGTACCCGCTGTCGGCGGCGGCGTGGACGCCCACGAAGCCGCCGCCCTTCTCGATGTAGCGCTGGAAGGCGTCCTTCTGCTCCTGCGTGCCCAGCGGGTCGCCGGTCGTGGACATGAAGATCACGGCCTGGTACTGCGCCAGGTTCTCGTCCGTGAACAGAGCGCTGTCCTCGGTGGCGTCGACCGCGAAGTTGTTCTCCTGACCGAGCTTCTGCACGGCTGCGATGCCGTCGGGGATCGAGTCGTGCCGGAAGCCGGTGGTCTTCGAGAAGACGAGCACCTTGAAGTCGGGTGCCGCCGCGGCTGTCGCGGCCTCGGCGCTCGCGGGCGACGCGAGGAACGTGATGACGGGGACGACGAGGGCGAGGGCCAGCGTCGCAGCGGTTCGACGTCTCGGACGTCGTCCCTTCTCTGGCAGGGCCGCGTTGAGCAGCCTGGCCCACGTTCGATGACGTGGTGACATGGAAAACCCTTCCTGACTGGGGGGAGGTCAGGCAAGGCGCGCGCCGCCGCGCTTGTTGCCACTTGGTGGTAGCGGACATTGCGGGTGCTGGAGGGTGCCGTCTCCAGGTCTGAGGGGGCCGTCAGTGGGCTGCCGGCCGGGGTAGCGGATCCATGATCGTCGTCGGGTCGTCGAGGATGTGGTTGACCACCATGCTCGCGGCGCCGCGGGAGGCTGCGCCGAAGCCGAGCGTGGAGGCGACGAATCGGCACTGGACGGCGGGAGCGGCCACCACGAGCCGCCGCAGCTGATCCTGCGCGTGGGGCAGCAGCCATTGGGCCAGCGAGGCGAAGTGACCACCGACGACGATCACTCGCGGGTTGAACAGGTTGGCCAGGATGGAGCCACCGAGCCCCAGCCACTCACCGGCCTGCGCCACCGCCATCGTCATCCGCCGGTCGCCGGAGGCCAGGCCCCGGGCGATGTCGGCCACTCGCTCGCCGGGGTCCGGCACCGGCTTGCCGGGAAGCCCGTACGCCTGTTCCGGCATGGTCGCACGTACCAGCGCGGCCAGGCCGACCTTGGTCTCCCAGCAGCCGACGCGGCCGCAGCCGCACCGGTCGCCTTTCGGATCGACCCGCAGATGTCCGACCTCACCGGAGAAGCCGTCCGCTCCGCGCAGGAGTCTGCCCCCCGAGATGATGCCGCCGCCGACGCCGACCTCACCGGTGAGGTAGACCAGGTCCGGCGTGCCCGCGGCGACGCCCGAGACGTACTCGGCCAGCGCGGCGAGGTTGGCGTCGTTGTCCACCCGCACCGGCACGCTCAGCGGGCCGAGCATGGAGGTCAACCGGTCGGCCAGCGGCAGATCGTGCCAGTACAGGTTCGGCGCGAGTGTCACGACGCCGCGCGCCACGTCGACCAGTCCGGGGACGGCCACCGCGATGCCGGCGGGGACCGTTCCAGCCCGCCGCAGCGCCTCCACCGCCTCCTTGGCCACGAGCCCGAGCCGGCGCACCGCCCTGTCCGGGCCGCTGCCCATCGCGTCGAAGACCACTCGGCGCTCGACCAGGACGCGACCGCTGAGGTCGGTCCCGTGGACCGCGATGTAATCGACGTTGATCTCCATGCCCAGGGCGCCGACGTGCGCGCCGTGCAGCGCCACCGCCCGTCTGGGACGTCCGATCGCCCCCGCGTGCTCGACGCCGACCTCCCGCACCAGTCGCCGTTCCAGGAGCTCGGCCATGAGGTTGGAGACGGTGGCCCGGTGCAACCCGGTCGCCTCCGCGATGTCGGCGCGGGACAGGGACGGGTGGTCGCGCAGTTCGCGCAGCACCAGCGAGAGGTTCGCCCTGCGGAGCGCGGCGGGGCCCGCCGGCGGCGCCGCGCCGCCAGTGGCACGGGCGAGGTGCGGCTCGTTCGTCACCCACCCCACCTGCCCTTTGTTTGTCTCTGAGATCAATTAATCAGGGTTGTAACACGAAGATGTCCGTCCATGCACCCCCAGAATCTGTAACGAGTTGGCATCGCCGGCTTCCGCGCAGATCAGCCGCTATCCCCCCTGCGGTTACGGGAACGTTACAGAACATGTAACCGGTTTCACCCTTGCGTCCTCAGGAGATCGCTGCCTTTAATTCGGCCAGCCATGCGGACTAATTAAGGAGCGGCGTGGACCACGGCAGGAGCGACGGCCAGACGACCGACTCGATGAGTCGGTGCTGGTCCGCGGGAGTCGCCGCGGACCAGGCCAGTGTGCGCCGTTCCAACCTCGCTCTGGTGCTGCGTCACGTGAGTACGTACGGCCCATGCTCCCGGTCGGCCGTCGCCGTCGCCACCGGCTTGAACAAGACCACCGTCACCAGTCTGGTGAGCGAGTTGCAGGCACGCGGGCTGGTCAAGGAGACGGGACCGCAGCACGCCGGCTCTGTCGGCCGCCCAAGTGTCGCGCTCGTCCTGGACGGCTCGGGGGTCGGCGCCCTGGGCATGGAAGTCAACGTCGACTACATCGCCGCCATCGCAACCGATCTTGCCGGCAGAGTGCTCATCGACCGGCGCATCGGCTTCGACGCCATGGGATCCGGCCCTGATCGTTCACTGGACGAGATGGCCCGCATGGTCGAGAAGACCGTCGCCGACCTCGACCGGCTCGGGGTCACGCCGGCCGGGATCACCGTGGCCGTCCCCGGTCTCATCGACGCCGGCACCGGCACCGTCGTCGTCGCCCCGAACCTCGGCTGGCGCGGGGTGGCGGTGGCGGAGCGGCTGTCCCGCGCCGACATCGCCGGGCACATCCCCATCACGGTGGACAACGACGCCAACCTCGCCGCTCTGGCCGAGTACACCTCGGGCACCGCGGCGGGCACCCCTGACCTGATCTACCTCACCGGCGAGGTGGGCGTGGGCGGCGGCATCATCTCCGGCGGCCGGCTGCTCGGTGGAGCGGACGGATTCGCCGGGGAGGTCGGCCACGTCATGGTCGATCCGTCCGGCGAGCCGTGCCGCTGCGGCCGCGTCGGCTGCTGGGAGACCAAGGTCGGGCTGGCCGCGCTGGTCCGCATGGCCACCCCCGACCACGCGTACGGCATGGGCCCGCAGGTCGTCCGCGATCCCGAGGAGCGGCTGGCCGAGATCGAACAGCGGCAGGCCGAAGGAGACCCGCGCGTCGACGCGGCCGTCACCGAGGTGGGCCGCTGGCTCGGATTCGGGGCGGCGACGCTGATCAATCTCTTCAACCCACGGGTGATCGTGCTGGGCGGCTACTTCGCCAAGCTCGCCGACCGGCTCATCCCCGCCGCCCAGGAGGAGATGGCGCGACTGGACATGACCGGCGCCGGTGACCGCTTCCGGTTCGCCGCCTCCGACCTCGGCTTCGGCGCCGCCTCACGTGGGGCCGCCGGCGTCGTCGTCGAACGTGCTCTGTCCGACCCCACAGCCATCGCGATCCGAGATCCCAAGTGATCGCGGCAACCACCATGACCCGCACGTCTCACTCACCGTAACCCCTGCCTCCCGCCCGCAACGTCCCCCCGCCCGATCTCGACGTCCCGTCCGCCTGACCGTCCTGTTCCGCGTCCCTCGTCACCCCCGCCCATCCCGAGTGCCGCGGCCATGAGGCATGCGGTCAGGCGGGCGGGATCCCCCACCATGCCCCTTCCCCTCCACCAGAACGTCCCGCCCGCCTGATCGGCCGCCGTAACCGCATCGGCACCGTTGACGCCGACCTCGGTGCCGCCGCGGTGGTGCCCAGCGGCGCCGTCAGGCGGGCGGGACACCAGACGCACCCAGATCCCCTGGAGGCTCCTGTGCCGCCGTCATCATCCGACTCGGCGTCTCTCCTCATGATGCGAGGAATCGTCAAGCAGTTCCCTGGCGTGCGCGCTCTGGACGGCGTCGACCTCGACGTTCGCGCCGGGGAGGTGCACTGCCTGCTCGGCCAGAACGGCGCGGGCAAGTCGACCCTGATCAAAGTGCTGGCCGGGGCACACCAGCCCGACGAGGGCACCATCGTCTTCGGCGGCCAGGAGGTCCGCCTGACTGGTCCGACGGCCGCGATCCGGCTCGGCATCTCCACGATCTATCAGGAACTGGACCTGGTCGACGGACTGAGCGTGGCCGAGAACGTCTTCCTCGGTCACGAGCCGGCCCGTCTGGGGTTCGTCGGTCAGAGCGAGGTCAACCGGGCCACCCGGGAACTGCTGACCGGGCTCGGCCACGGCGAGATCCGCCCCACGACGGAGGTGGGCCGGCTGTCGCCGGCCGCCAAACAGGTGGTGAGCATGGCACGGGCCCTCTCGTACGACACGCGGCTGATCGTGATGGACGAGCCGTCGGCGGCCCTGGCCCACGACGAGGTGGCCAACCTGTTCCGCATCATCCGGGAGCTGACCGCGCAGGGCGTGGCGGTGATCTACATCTCGCACCGGCTGGAGGAGATCCGCGAGATCGGCGATCGGGTGACGGTGCTGAAGGACGGGCGCACGGTCGCGGTCGGACTGCCGGCCAAGGAGACGCCCACCTCACAGGTGGTCTCGCTGATGACCGGCCGCAACGTCGAGCATGTCTTCCCGCCCCGGCCCCGTCCCGGCAGCCACGACGGCCGTCCCGAGGTCCTGCGGGTGGAGGGACTGACCGTCCCCGGCCGGGTCGACGAGGTGTCGTTCACCGTGCGGGCCGGAGAGATCGTCGGACTGGCCGGGCTGGTGGGATCGGGCCGCTCGGAGATCGTCGAGGCGATCTACGGAGCCCGCCGCGCCGACGGCCGCGTCATCCTGAACGGCTCACCGGTCCGCGGCGGCAGCCCCAGCCGCGCCGTCCGGGCCGGCATGGGCCTGGCCCCTGAGGAGCGCAAAGCCCAGGCGCTGCTGCTCGACCAGAGCGTCATGCGGAACATCTCCCTGAGCAGCCTCGACCGCTACGCGAGGTTCGGCTGGATGAATCGCAGCCGGGAGGCGTCCGACGCCAGGCGGCAGGTCGAGGAGTTGGGAATCCGCCCCCCTCAGTTGGACCGGCCGATCAAGAACCTTTCCGGAGGCAACCAGCAGAAGGCGGTACTGGCGCGCTGGCTGATCAACGGCCGCAAGCTGCTGCTGCTCGACGAGCCGACCCGGGGGGTGGACGTCGGGGCGCGGGCGGAGCTGTACGCCGTAATCAGGAAGTTGGCCGACGAGGGTGTCGGGGTGCTGCTGGTCTCCAGCGAGGTGCCCGAGGTGCTCGGCCTGGCGGACCGGGTGCTGGTCATCCGGGAGGGGCGCCTGATTCACCAGAGCGACGCCCGAGACCTCGACGAACACCACATCCTGGACATGATCATGGAAGGAAGGCCGGCGTGAGCGACTCTCTGACGCCCGCGGTGGACGAGCAGGCGAACGCCCGGGCACAGCGCGGCAAACCGACCCCTGGGCCGACGATGTGGAGCAGACTCGGGGGGATCCCGCATCTCGGTCTGATCATCGCGCTCGCGCTGCTGGCGGTGGTGGGCATGGTGACGGTCCCCGAGACCTTCGCCACCGGGTCCAACCTGGTGAGCGTCCTGTCGCTGGCCGCGACCATCGGAGTGATCACGGTCGGCGTGACCTTCGTGATCATCGGTGGCGGGATCGACCTGTCGGTCGGCGCCGTGATGGCCCTCGCCTCGGTGTGGGCCACCACACTGGCCACCCAGTCGTACGGACCCGTGGTGATGGTGCTCTGCGCGGTGCTGGTCGGCACCGGGGCCGGACTGGTCAACGGGCTGCTGATCTCCTACGGACGGATGGTGCCGTTCATCGCGACGCTGGCGATGCTGGTGGCCGCCCGCGGGCTCGCCCAGCGGATGTCGGATCGCAGAACCCAACTGGTCCAGCAGGCCAACCAGGCGATCGTGGACATGTCCACGACGCGGGTGCTGGGCTTGCCGGTGCTGGTCTACGTCTTCGCGGTCGTCGTGGTGCTGGGTTGGGTGCTGCTGAACCGCACCACGTTCGGCAGGCGCACCTACGCGGTCGGAGGCAATCCCGAGGCCGCGCGCCTGGCCGGCATCGACGTGCGCCGGCACACCGTGCTGCTGTACGCGCTGTCCGGACTGTGCTGCGGGATCGCCGCGGTGCTCATCATGGCCCGCACGACCACCGGGTCGTCCACCCACGGCGACCTGTACGAGCTCGACGCCATCGCCGCCGTCATCATCGGCGGCACCCTGCTCACCGGCGGCAGGGGCACGATCATCGGCTCCATCCTCGGCCTGCTGATCTTCACCGTGATCACGAACCTGTTCATCCTGAACGGGCTCAACACCAGTGACCAGCTCATCGCCAAGGGCCTGATCATCGTCATCGCCGTGCTGCTGCAGCGGCGAAGTCTCAAATCCGTCACCTGACCCCCGACACACCCTCGATCTCCCAGGTCTGCCGCCGCACGGCCGCGGTCCCGGTTCCTCACGCCCTTCTCCACCCCCACTGCAAGGGAGAACGAACGATATGACCCAGAATCCCGGCCGCCGAGGCTTCCTCCTCGGTGGTGCCGTCATCGGCGCCGGAGCCCTCGTCACCGCCTGCACCAGCAACGAGCCCGCGGCGCAGGCGAGCGCTCCGGCCGCCGCGCAGACGGTCGCGAGCGGCGGCAACGACGAGCCCGGCACCAAGGTGTTGATCGGGTTCTCCGCCCCCGCCGCCGACCACGGCTGGATCGCGGCGATCACGCAGAACGCGCGGGACGCGGCCAAGCGGTACTCCGACGTGGAGCTCAAGTCGGTCGAGCCGACCAACGACATCAACCAGCAGATCTCCGCGGTCGAGTCGCTGATCCAGGCCAAGGTCAACGCGCTGGTCATCCTCCCCAACGACGGCCAGCAGCTCAACCAGGTCGCCCGCAAGGCGATGGACGCCGGCATCCCGGTGATCAACCTGGACCGGGTCTTCCCCGACAAGCTGTCGTACCGGACCTGGATCGGCGGCGACAACTACGGCATGGGTGTGGCCGCCGGCCACTACATCGGCAAGACGCTCAAGGACAAGGGCGTGTCGAACCCGGTGATCCTGGAGATCCAGGGCATCGCGACGCTGCCGCTGACGCAGGACCGCAGCAAGGGGTTCGCCGACGCCCTGCAGACGTACGGGTTCACGGTGACCGCGCAGCAGGACGCCAAGTTCACCGTGGAGTCCGGCACTCAGGTGGCGAGCAACCTGCTCCAGGCGCACAAGAAGATCGACGCGATCTGGAACCACGACGACGACCAGGGCATCGGCGTGCTGGCCGCGATCAAGGAGGCCGGGCGCAACGAGTTCTTCATGGTCGGCGGCGCCGGCTCGGCCAACGCGATGCGCGACATCCAGGCCGACTCGGGCGTGCTGAAGGCCACCGTCACCTACAGCCCCACGATGGCCGGCTCGGCGATCAAGCTTGCCCGCCTGATCGCGCAGGGCAAGGGCATGGGCGACCTGCTGGAGAACGAGGTGCCGCAGTCGATCACGCTGACGTCGGAGACCGTCACCAAGGACAACGCCGCCAAGTACCTGCCGACCGGTTTCGAGTCATGAGGCCGGTCGCCGGAGTCGGCATGATCGGTTACGCGTTCATGGGCCGTGCCCACTCGCAGGCCTGGCGCAGCGTGGACGCGTTCTTCGACCTGCCACTCGAACCCGCGATGGTCGCGCTGGCGGGCAGATCCGCCGAGGCGACCGCGCAGGCCGCCGAGAAGCTGGGCTGGGCCCACGCGGAAACCGACTGGAAGCGCCTGATCGACCGCGACGACGTGCAGATCATCGACATCTGCACGCCGGGCGACAGCCACGCCGAGATCGCCATCGCGGCACTGGAGGCGGGCAAGCATGTCATCTGCGAGAAGCCCCTGGCCAACACCGTCGCCGAGGCCGAGGCCATGGCCGCCGCCGCCCGCGCCGCCGCCGCCCGTGGGGCGCGCTCGATGGTCGCCTTCAACTACCGCCGCGTACCCGCCGTCGCGCTCGCCCGGCGGTGGGTCGCCGAGGGCAGGCTCGGCGAGATCCGGCACGTGCGGGCGCAGTATCTGCAGGACTGGATCGTCGACCCTGAGTTCCCGCTGGTGTGGCGGCTGCAGAAGGACAAGGCGGGCTCCGGCGCGCTCGGCGACATCGGCGCACACATCATCGACACCGCCGAGTACATCACCGGTGAGCGGTTGACCGGAGTGTCGGCGCTGACCGAGACCTTCGTCAAGGAGCGTCCCCTGGCCTCCGGCTCGGCGGGGCTTTCGGCCGGTGGCGGCGCCGGGAGAGGCACGGTCACCGTCGACGACGCCGCGCTGTTCATCGGCCGGCTCAGCGGCGGCGGGCTGGCCTCCTTCGAGGCCACCCGCTTCGCGACCGGGCGCAAGAACGCGCTGCGCATCGAGGTCAACGGCTCGCTGGGCAGCCTGGCCTTCGATTTCGAGGCGATGAACGAACTGTGGTTCCACGACCACACTCTCGACGGCGCCGAGGCCGGGTTCCGGCGGGTGCTGGCCACCGAGTCCTCGCACCCCTACGTCGGCGCCTGGTGGCCGCCCGGGCATGGCCTGGGCTACGAGCACAGCTTCACCCACGAGGTGAAGGACTTCATCGAGGCGATCGCCGCCGGCACCGCCCCCGAGCCGTCCTTCGACGACGGTCTGCGGGTGCAGCGGGTGCTGGCCGCCGTCGAGCGGAGCGCGGCTGACGGCAGCCGCTTTACAACTGTGGAGGGTTCATGACCAGG
>NZ_BOOC01000041.1 GCF_016863035.1 Microbispora corallina | reverse complement strand
CGTTGACGCCGAGCGCCTTCGACTGGTTGATCAGGCGGACGCCGTCGCCGCCGGGGCCGCTCGTACTCGTCCCGAAGGTGAGCACGATCTTGACGTTCGGGTTGTTCTGCTTGACGATCTTCAGGCCGCCCAGGATGCGGTCCTGGACCGTGTAGTTGGAGAACTCGTCGGTGTTCTCGATGTCGAAGTCGACGGCCGCCGGGCCGACCGCGTTGATGACCTGCTGCACCGCGTTCGCGTAGGCGGACGACGACGAGCAGTTCGGGCCGAGCTTGTTGCCCGACCAGCCGCCGAAGGAGACCTGGACGCTGCCGCCGGCCGACTTGATCGCCGAGATCGTCTGGGCGTCCACGCCGCCGCTCAGCGGCCGTGAGCCGTCCCACATCGGCGTGCATCCGCCCCCGGAGAGGATGAACGCCATGGTGAACGACTTGATCCCGGTCGCGCTCATGACCGAGGTGGCACTGGGCGGGCTGCCCCAGCCCATGTAGAGGTACGGGGCGCCGGGCAGCTTGCCGGTGGGCGGCGGAGGCGTGGTGCCGCCGCTCGGCAGCGTCCACCGCTGGTTGGCCCCGGCGAAGCAGTCCCAGATCTGCAGGGGGGTGCCGTCGGCGGAGCTGGGGCCGGTGGCGTCGAGGCACTTGCCGAGGGCCCGCAGGGTGCCGTCGGAGCCGGCCG
>NZ_BOOC01000040.1 GCF_016863035.1 Microbispora corallina | reverse complement strand
TGGGCGGCCGTGCCGTTGCAGGTGTAGAGCTGGACCTGGGTGCCGTTGGCGCTGTTGGCCCCGGCCACGTCCACGCACTTGCCGCCGTACCCGGTGATCTGGCCGGTCGCGGCGAAGGCGGGTGTCAGGCCGGTCGCGACGAGGGGAATGGCCGCCACGAGCGCGCCCACGAGCAGTCGCAGGCGAGAGCGGCCGGGATGTACCGGTTTCATGGGGGGTGTCTCTTTCTGTAGAGAGGCTGAAGCTTTAAATAAGCAATGGATTAAGGGGGTGAGAGGGCCTCCTCCGCGGTGGCCCTTCCTGTGTCGAGTGGGCAGCCTCGAATTGACAGGAAGGTTTCCTAACTATTTATGCTCGGAATTTAACGACGAGAGGCCACGTCCAGTCAAGAGAGGGGATCAGGACTGGACGGTCCACTTCTGGTTCGCGCCGCCCGTGCAGTCCCAGATCTGCAGGGGGGTGCCGTCGGCGGAGCTGGGGCCGGTGGCGTCGAGGCACTTGCCGAGGGCCCGCAGGGTGCCGTCGGAGCCGGCCGTCCAGGTCTGGGCGGCGGTGCCGTTGCAGTCGTAGATCTGCACCTTGGTGCCGTTGGCGCTGCTCGCGGCCGCGACGTCGAGGCACTTGCCCAGAGCGCGGATGGTGCCGTCCGTGCCCACCGTCCACTGCTGGGCGGCCGTGCCGTTGCAGGTGTAGAGCTGGACCTGGGTGCCGTTGGCGCTGTCGGCCCCGGCCACGTCCACGCACTTGCCGCCGTACCCGGTGATGGCCTTGCCGCCGCTGCCGCCGCCCGACTGGGTGCCGGACCAGGTGAACGTGGCCGAGGTGCGGGCCGGCAGGCTGTAGGTGAACGACTGCCCGCCCCAGGCGACCTTGACGCTCTGGGTGCCGCCGGTCGTGTTGTACGCGATGAGGGCCTTGGAGCCGTCCGGGTTCTTCCAGGCGACGTTCTTCACCGCGGAGTTGGCCGTCGAGTCGATCCGGTACGCCCCCGGCCGGACGAACTTCGTCAGGTGGCCCATCGTGTAGTACTCGATCGTGTAGTCGACCTGTCCGTTGCGCCCGTCGCCGTTGTGCACGGTGACCAGGCCGGTGCAGGTGCCGCAGCCGCCGTTGTGGGGGCCGTGGGCCTGGTCCACCGCGAGGCTCCACTTGATCCAGCTGCGGTCCCAGTTGCGGGTGTAGTCGATCAGGTTGTTCATGTCCTCGGCGTGCTGGCTGCCCGCGTCGGTGATCCACGTGCCGCCCGAGTGCTCGGTCATGTACGCGTTGACGTTCGGGTACAGGTTGTGCACCGTCGTCTGCTGACCGACGTCGCCGCCGTACCCGTGCCACGCGATGCCGCCGAACAGCGGGTCGTTGCGGATGGCGGTGTCGTTGAGGAGCGGGGCCACCCAGGTGTCGTAGCCGTCCCAGTTCCAGTCGTGGATCAGCGTCTTCGTGGTGATCCCGGCGGAGCGGAAGGCCGGCCACAGGGCGTTCTTGACGAAATACGACAGGCCGGAGGCGTTCCACTGCATCGACGGGTAGCCGTTGCAGCAGCCGGGCTCGTTCTGCGGGGTCACGTAGTCGATGTGCAGGCCCTGGGCCTGGTACGCCTGGATGTACTTCGCGAAGTACTGGCCATAGGCGCCGTAGTACTGCGACTGCAGCCAGCCCTGGACGTAGGAGTTGTTGTCCTTCATCCACGGCGGCGCGGTCCACGGCGAGGCCATGATCTTGAGCGCCGGGTTCAGGGCCTTGGCCTGCTTGGTCAGCGGCACCACGTCGACCAGGTCGTGGGCGATGGAGAAGTCGTCCACGGTGCAGCAGGTGTCGTCGTAGGTGTAGCTGTAGCGCGCCAGGTCGGAGGCGCCCATGGGGTTGCGGACGAAGCTCAGGCCGATGCCGTCCACCGGGTCGAACAGCTTGCGCATGACGGCGTCGCGGGCGCTCGCGCTCAGCAGGCCGCTGCTGTTGAGCAGCCACGCCGCCGTGTCCGTGAACGACGCGCCGCCGCCCTCGAACTGCTGGTAGGTGGTGTTCTCGTTGACGGTGATCGTCTGGTTGGCGGCCGGGCTGCTCGCGGCGAACGCCACGGGGGTCTGCTGCTGCAGCCCGCGCGTCACGGTGAGGCCCTGGGCGTCGGAGGTCGTGGTGAGGTAGACGTTCACGGTCTCGCCCGCGGCCTGGGCGGCGGGGGCCGTGAGGACGGTGGCGCCCGCGACCAGCAGGGCCGCGGGCAGCGCGAGACGGAGTCTTCGCAGGGACATGGCGGGATCTCCAACCGAGGGGGTGAGTGAAGAACCAGCCCGTACGGTCCTGCCCGACAGCGCACCGGCGTGAGGTAGTGGTAACACGCGGGAGGGGCCCGCGCAACGAGAACGCGGGTGCGAATCCGCTACGCCGCCGGCCGGTCCGCCATCGCGTCGTACCGCCGGAACGCGGTCACGGCGAAGCCCGTCACGAGGACGAGCACGGCGCACAGCAGGCCGCCGCCGGCCCACGCCGGCACCAGCCCGAACGCGGTCGCCGTGGCGCCCGCCCGCAGGTCGCCGAGGCGCGGCCCGCCGGCCACGACCACCATGAACACGCCCTGCATGCGTCCGCGCATCTCGTCGGGCGCGTACGTCTGGAGGATCGTCTGCCGCCACACGGCCGAGGCGAGGTCGGCGGCGCCGCCGACCGCGAGCAGGGCCACGACCAGCCACAGCGGCTGGGCGTACGCCGCGGCGGCGACGGTCAGGCCCCAGATCGCGATGACGAGCGTCAGCGCCACCCCCTGGCGGCGCACGCGGCCGACCCAGCCGGAGGCGACGCCCGCGAGGACCGACCCGATCGGGATGCCGGCCGACAGCCAGCCGAACGCCACGGCGGAGCCGCCGAACCGCTCTGCGGCCAGCTCCGGGAACAGCGCCCGCGGCATGGCGAACGCCATCGCGATGATGTCGACGACGAAGGACATCAGCACGATCGGCCTGGTCCCGATGTAGCGGAGCCCGTCCACGACCGAGCGCAGGCCCGGCCGGGCGATCTCGCCGAGCGGCGCCAGGCGCGGCAGCCGTACAGCGGCGTAGAAGCCCGCCCCGAAGAGGATCGCGTCGATGAGGTACGCGAGCGCGTAACCGCCCCTGGCCAGCACGACGCCGGCCAGCAGCGGCCCGAGGACCGAGCCGATGCTGCTGATCAGGAAGTTGAGGGTGTTGGCCGCGGCCACCCGCTCCTTCGGGACGATGCGGGGGATGATCGCGCCGCGGGTCGCCGAGCTGATCGCGAAGCCCACGGACTGGAGGGCGACGACGGCCAGGACGAGGTAGACGTTCTTCAGGCCCGAGATCGCGTGGATCAGCAGGGCCAGGGTGGCCGTCCAGGCCACCACCGAGCCGGTGAGCAGGAGCCTGCGGCGGTCCATCGCGTCGGCCACCGCCCCGCCCCACAGGCCGAAGATCACCAGGGGGACCAGGCTGACAGGGCCGAGCAGACCCACCCAGAGCGACGAGCCGGTGATCGCGTACACCTGGCCGCTGACCGCGACCGTCGTCAGCTGGAAGCCGATGAACGACACGCCCTGGCCGATCAGCAGGCGCCGGTACGCCACGAGGCTGAGCGGGCGGGTGTCGAGGGCCACACGCCTCAGGGCCGACTGGACCCCCGCCATCCCCACCTCGCCGACGTGCACGAACAGAACCCGCCGTACTTTACCCCTGCAGTCTGAGCGCACCCTGTGGGGGTCCCTGTCGCTTTCGTCCTGAATTAGGGAAGGTGGGGTATCAGGCGTTGCTGGGGGCGGCGTCGGCCGCCTCCTCAGGGACGCGCAGGTTCCGCACGCCGGGGGCGGCCAGCGCGGCCAGCGAGACGAGGACGACGATGACCCCGCACGCGGTCAGCGCCGGGCGCGGCCCGGTGACGACCGCCAGCGGACCGGCCACCATCAGGCCGATCGGGCCGAGCATGAGCGAGCCGAGCGCGTCGTAGGAGCTCACCCGCGACAGCGCCTCCGGCGGGACCTCCCGCTGCATGGTCGTGTTCCACAGGACGCCGAAGATGTCGAAGCTCACGCCCATCACCATGGCGCCGAGCACGACCGACCACAGGGGCGCCGCCGCCCCGAGCAGCAGGGACGGCAGGGCCGTCGGCAGCGTGAGCAGCGTCGCCACCAGGATGGGCCGCCGGGGACGCAGCCGCAGCGTGACGACGACACCCGCGATCATGCCGACGGCCTCCCCCGCGAGGACGGCCGACCAGGCGGCCGCGCCCCCGAGCGACTCCTTGGCGATCAGCGGGCCCAGCACACCGTGGGCGGCCTGCAGGGCCATCACGAGGATCGAGAACTGCGCGACCACCACCCACAGCCACTGCCGCGAGACGAACTCACGCCAGCCGATCCGCAGATCGGCCAGGACCGAGTGGCTCCGCGCGGCCCGCCGCTCGGCGGGGGTGAGGCGCAGCATGAGGATCAGGCAGCCCGCGCAGGCGAACATGGCGCCGCTCACCGCGAGGGCCACGCCGCCCCCGAGCAGGACCACCGCCGCCCCGCTCAGCACGAGCCCCGCGACCCGGGACACGTTGGTCCCGAGCCCGAGCAGGGCGTTGGCGGTCTGCAGGCGTTCGGACGGGACCACGTCGGGGACGATCCCGGTCAGCGCGGGGAAGAGCACGGCCGAGGCCACCCCGCTGAGCCCGCTCGCCGCGACGAGGGCGGGCAGCGGCGTCCACCCGGTGAGCAGCATCGCCGAGAGCGCGGCGTACGCGACGGCGTTGAGCGCCTCCCCGGCCGTCATGACCCGGTGCCGGGGCAGGCGGTCCGCGAGGACGCCGCCGACCAGCATGAACGCGACCATGGCAGCGCCTCGGCGGTGAGGACCGCCGACAGCGTGGCGGCGGTCGCCCCCGGCAGGCCCAGCACGCCGAAGGCCAGCGCCACCGGCGCGAACGAGGCGCCCAGCACGGAGACCGTCCGGGCCGTCAGCAGCAGCGCGAAGCGCCGGTCCCGGAGGAGGCCGAGATCGCGCCGGAAGCCGTGCATCGCCGTGTCCCGCCCCTCAGGTCTTCGTCCCCGCGGCCGTCGCCTCGCGGTGGCCACCGTTCTCCGATGCCGGCCGCGTCCGCTCGCGGGGCGGGGCCGCGGGACGCCCTTCGGGCTGCCGGCCGGGGCGAGGACGGCCCATCATGCCGGGCGGGCGGCGTCCGTGTCACTCGATTAACGTCCCGTACGGCATGGCGCGCCGCCCCGCCCGCCCGGTGTCTCAGGCGAGCCCGGCGAGCCGCGCCTGGCCGGGCGGCTTGGGCGGGTAGGACACGCCGGGCGGCTCGGGCGGGCTGAGGCGTGCGACTCGGGCGAGCCGGGCGTCCGGCGTTACGACGACGGCGTCATGACCCGGTAGCGCAGGTGGGTCACGTAGGGCGACTCGATCACCCGGATTCGCTGGAGCTCGACCCGGCAGCGGCCGAGGTGATCGAACAGCCGCAGCCCGTCACCCAGCAGCACCGGCGCGAGCTGCAGGTCGATCTCGTCGACGAGACCGGCGCGCAAGGCCTGCTGGGTGACGTCGGCGCCCATGACCACGACGTTCCCCTCGCCCGCGACGGCCCTCGCCTGCCGCACGGCGCTGGCGAGGCCGTCGTCCACGAAGGTGAACGTCGCGCTCTTCATGGGCATGGGCGGGCGGCGTTCGTGGGTGACCACGAACGAGGGCGCCGGGAACGGGGTGTCCTCCCACACCCCGACGCCCACGTCGAACGTGCGCCTGCCCAGCACGACGGCGCGCGTGGCGGCGGACAGCTCCCGCATCACCTCGCCGTCCGGCCCCCCGTCGGAGGCGTTGAACACCCACTCGTGCAGGCGCAGACCGCCCTCGCCCATGGGCGACTCCACGCTCGCCCGGGGGCCGGCCATGAAGCCGTCGAGCGACATGGTGACGTGCACGACGACCTTCGCCATGTGGGCTCCTCCTATCGGCAGACGAGCCGAATGTACGCTCCGGCACCGACAGAATCGGGAGGACGCTCAGGAGGGCACGGTCACCCGTCCGGACGGCGGGCATGATCGCCCTTCCTTAGGCGAGTGCCGATCCTCCTGTTTTGGGCACCTCTGTACCGTCCCTTGTGGCGCCTCGGGAACATTTTTCTCGTATCACTTCATATCGGGCGCGCTGTGGGGCAGAGCCGCACGTGGGCGTACGCTCGTCGGGCACCTATTGTGAACGGCGAAGGTACCCTCATCGGCAAGGCAAGGGCGATCTCCCCGGTACCGCCGCTCTTGCGGGGTCACGAGGTCGCGTACAGGAAGGTGGCTGGCGTTCATGGGCGGAGGTGACGGCACTCTGCGTCTGACGCCCGTGACCCCGCCTTCGGACCGCTCTGCCGACGTTGCCGGAACAGAGGCGATCGGCGCCGGGAAGGAGATGACGACGGCCACCGTGCAGGCCATGCTGGACGCGATGCCGATCCAGGCCGTCTGGTCGGTGCCGATCCGCGACGAGACCGGAGCCGTCGTCGACTTCGAGGTGTGCGCCGCGAGCCCACGGGCGACCGACGTGCACGGCCGGGTCGGCAAGGAGCTGATCGGCCTGCGGGCCGTCGAGGCCTACCCGACGATCGCCGGCTCGCCGCTGTGGGAGGGCTACCTCCGCGTGATCGAGACCGGGGAGGCCGAGGAGGTCGACCGCTACTCCCACGTCGAGATGGGTGACGGCGTCCCCCACCGGACGGTGTGGAGCGTCCAGGTGACCCCCGTCTCCGGCGGGATCGTCAGCGCGTGGGTCCGGCTCGACGAGGAGGAGCGGCTCACCACGCGCATCAATCACACCGAGAGCCTGGGCAACCTCGGCTGGGGCCGGTGGAGCCTGCTCAACGGCGAGATCGAGTGGTCGCCGCAGCTGTACGCGATCCACGGGCGCGACCACGCCGAAGGGCCCCTCGACCTGCAGGACTACCCGGCCATCACCCACCCCGAGGACGTCCCCCTCCTCCGGGACGCCCTGAACAGGCTCGCCACCGCGGAGGGTCCGCAGGAGTTCGACCTGCGCATCCGGGTTCACGGCGAGCAGCGCCACGTGCGGGCCGTGCTCGAGGTCAGCCGGGACGCCGCCGGCCAGCCGGTCGAGGTGCACGGCGTCATCCAGGACATCAGCGACTGGCACCGCGCCGCGGAGGAACTGGCCGAGATCAACCAGCGCCTGGAGGAGGAGTCGCAGCTGACGGCCCGCCTCCAGAACATCATCTTGCCGCCTCCGGACGACCCCTTCGCCATCCCCGGCCTGGAGATCGCGGTCCGCTACTTCCCGGCCGAGACGGCCCCGCTGGGCGGCGACTGGTACCAGGCGATCCACCTGGACCACAACCAGGTGCTGCTGGCGGTGGGCGACGTCGCCGGGCACGGGCTCGCCGCCGCGTCCGCGATGGCGAAGCTGCGCCACGCGATCACCGGGCTCGCCTTCGCCGAGCACGAGCCCGCCCAGATCCTCGTCGCGCTCAACCGGCTGCTGCGCCGCATGCGGCCGGACGTGCTGGCGACGGCCGTGGTGGCCCGATATTCGCCGAAGGACCGGATCCTGACGTGGACGCACGCCGGTCACCCGCCGGTGCTGCTGATCCGCGGCGACCAGGTCCAGCGCCTGCTCCACCCCGGTGTGCTGCTTGGCGTCTTCGAGGACGTGAGCTACACCGCCGCGAACCTGCGTCTGGAGCCGGAGGACCTCCTCCTGATGTTCACCGACGGCCTCATCGAGCGGCCGGGGCGCGACCTGTTCGAGGGACTCGACGCCCTGTGCGCCGCCATCGAGACCGCCGTACGGGGGACCAGGCCGGCGGAGCGGCTGGCCGCCGTCATGGACGCACTGGTGCCCAGCAACACCAGCGACGACACGTGCATCCTCGTCGCCCGCATCACGCCGCATAATCTGGAAGGGTCTTGATGTCCGATCTTCACATCTCGGCTCCCACGACCCGGTACGTCGTCGAGACCAGCGGATCCGTCGGAGTGCTGACGGTTCGCGGCACGCTCGACTACACCACCCACGACAGCGCCACGGAGTTCTTCGACAAGGCGTTCGCCCAGTTCGGGCCGCACCTGGTCGTGAACCTCCTGGAGCTCGACTTCCTCGACTCGCGGGCGACCGGGCTGCTCATCGGCTGCTGGAAGCGCGCCGTCGACGAGGGTGGATGGCTCTCGCTCGTCGCCGTCGAGCAGGGCGCGGCGCGCGTCCTGTGGATAACCGGCCTCGCGTTCCACGTCCCCGTCTATCCCACGGTGGAGGAGGCCCTCGCGGCCACCCCCGCGCACGACTGACGACCGTCCCGTCCGTCCCGCCCGTCGCTCGAACGGCCCCCTGTCTCGGCGTACGGTCAGCAGGCCGCAAACACCTAGAACCGGCGGGATGCCCACCGCCTCCTCGGGTAGCACCCAGAAAGCTGTCCGGATTAGGGGGCTAAATCATGAAACGTGCAATTATCGGCGCACTCGGGGTCGCCGCCGGCGGCGTCGCGGTGGCCCGATGGCTCGCCTCCCGCCGAGTGCCGGCCGCGTTCGAGGACGAGGCGACGCGCTGGCTGGGCGTCACCGTCAACCGCTCGCAGGACGAGATCATGCCGGGCGGCCGCGTCCCGGAACCGCTGGCCGAGCTGGACGCCGAGGTGCGCGTGAACCGGGCCCCGGGCGGCCGGGGCACCGAGCTGTACGCCCGCCCCCGGGAGCACGTCCCGACGGGCGCCACCGCCGTCCTCTCCCGCATCCGGGGCGACGACCCCCGCCAGGCGGTGCGCGTGGCCCTGCGGGAGGCCAAGTGCGTCGCCGAGACGGGCGAGGTGCTGCGGCCGGACGCCCCGATCGGCACGACCCGGCCGACGCTGCCGGGCAAGGTTCTGGACGCGGCGCTCCGGCGGGCGCCGGGAGAGGGGCGACTGTGAAGGCAGTGTGCTGGCAGGGCGTCAACGAGCTGTCGGTCGAGCAGGTGCCCGACCCGGAGATCCTCAACGACCAGGACGCGATCGTGAAGGTCACGGCGAGCACGACCTGCGGGTCCGACCTCCACCTTCTGGGCGGCTACATCCCGGCCATGCGCGCCGGCGACGTCATCGGCCACGAGTTCCTCGGCGAGATCGTCGAGGTGGGCCCCGAGGTCTCCCGCCACCGGCCGGGCGACCGCGTGGTGGTCTGCTCGATCATCGGTTGCGGCCGGTGCCGGCCCTGTGTGGACGGCATGTGGTCGCTGTGCGAGAACAGCAACCCCAAGCCGGGCCTGACCGAGCTGATGTGGGGCGGCTCCACCGCGGGGATCTTCGGCTACTCCCACGCCATGGGCGGCTTCCGGGGCAGCCACGCCGAGTACATCCGGGTGCCGTTCGCCGACTACAACGCGTTCACGGTCCCGGACGGCGTGGACGACATGGACGCGCTGTTCGCCTCCGACGCGGCGCCCACGGGCTGGATGGGGGCCGACCTCGGCGGCGTCCGCCCGGGCGACGTGGTGGCCGTGTGGGGCTGCGGCGGCGTCGGCCAGATGGCCGCCCGCGCCGCGATGCTCCTCGGGGCCGAGCGGGTGATCGCGATCGACCGCTACCCCGAACGGCTGGCCATGACGGCACGCCACGTCGGCTGCGAGGTCGTCGACTACACGAGCACGGACGTGAACGCCGAACTGCGGGAGCGGACCGGCGGACGGGGTCCGGACGTGTGCATCGAGGCCGTGGGCCTGGAGGCGGAAGGCACCGGCCCACAGCGGATCTACGACGGGATCAAGCAGCGGCTCCGTCTGGAGCAGGACCGGCCGATCGCGGTCCGCGAGGCGATCCACGCCTGTCGCAAGGGGGGCTCGGTCTTCGTGCTGGGCGTCTTCGCCGGCTTCGTGGACAAGTTCCCGCTCGGCGCGCTCATGAACAAGGGCCTCACCCTGCGCGGGGCCCAGCAGCACGGGCAGCGGTACATCCCGCACCTGCTCGACCTGATCGCGCGGGGCGAGCTCAAGACGTCCCACCTGGCGACCCACACGATGACGCTCGACGACGGGCCCCGGGGCTACGACATGTTCAAGCGCAAGAAGGACGGCTGCGTGCGGGCCGTCTTCCGCCCCTGGATCTAGGCGGCTCGACGGCGGCCGGCTCCTGGATGTAGGCGCCCGACTGCCCGTCGTCCCTGCGTGTGGGCGCTCGACGGCGGTCTCCGGCTCTCCGACAGCCCGCCGCCCCGACCTGGGCCGGAGCGGCGGGCTCGCGAGCTCAGCGGGTGGCTGGGGCGGCCAGCCGTTCCGCTTCTTCATGCAGCGCCTCGACGAGAAGGAGCTCAAGCCGGAGCTCCTCGTCCACGAGGCTGTCCAGGACGTCCATCCGGGCCTCCTTGATTGCAAGACGTCCCGCGGCATTCAGCGGTTCACCGGTCGCGTACGCGAATTCCGATATGGAACTGAATGATGTGACCGGCTTGACCCGGTCACAGCGGGTTCCCGCATGTCGTGGCACTACCCCGGCGCGATGTGACATCACTCCCACTCGTCACCCGGTTCCCACAGGCGACAGAGGCAGCATGCGCGGAAGGGTCACACGGAGGAAGAGGACGAGCATGGTGACAGACGGCCCGATGCTCTAGGATGAGAGGTCCTTTGCACTCGCACAGCAAAGACAGAAACCTCTCTACTAGGAGTTTACCAAACCCATGGCATCGCGTCAATCCGGCACGGCCCGCGCCGAGGCGCTGCGGGAGGAGCGGTCCTACGTATCCATGCTGTACGAACGGCTCGACATCGCCCGTGACAAGGCTCGGCGCGCGCTGAGCGAGGTGTTCGGCCGCGGCGCCGCCGGCACCCGGCAGGCGCTCGTCGAGCGGGAGGTCTCGGCCGGCGAGTACGCGCGCCGGGTGGCCCAGCTGTCGGCCGTCGAGCGGGGGCTGTGCTTCGGGCGGATCGACGACTCCTCCGGCCTGACCCTCTACATCGGACGGGTGGGGCTGCGCGACGACGACCACGAGTCGGTCCTGGTCGACTGGCGGGCTCCGGCGGCCCGGCCCTTCTACGTGGCCACCCCCGGCGATCCCGGCACGCTCGTACGGCGCCGCCACCTGCACACGCGTGACCGCACGGTCGTCGACGTCGACGACGAGGTGTTCGACCTGGACCGGATGAGCGAGGGCGACCGCCGCACCCTGGTCGGCGAGGCCGCGCTCATGGCGGCCCTGCGCCGCGGCCGCACCGGGCGCATGGGCGAGGTCGTGGCCACCATCCAGGTCGAGCAGGACCGGGTCATCCGCTCGGGCCTGGCCGGCGCGCTGGTCGTGCAGGGCGGCCCGGGGACGGGCAAGACGGTCGCCGCCCTGCACCGCGCCGCCTATCTGCTCTACGCCCACAGGGCCACACTGGAGCGGCGCGGCGTGCTCATCGTCGGGCCGAACGCCACGTTCCTCCGCTACATCGGCCACGTCCTGCCGGGGCTCGGCGAGACCGAGGTGGTGCTGTCGACCCTGGGCGAGCTGCATCCGGGCGTCCACGCCACGGAGGAGGACCCGCCGGCGACGGCCGTGGTGAAGGGCGACCCGCGGATGGCCGCGGTGATCGGGGAGGCCGTCCGCGACCGTGAGCGCGTGCCGGACGGCGATCTGGAGGTGGCCGTCCCCGTCCGCACGTCGATCCGCGGCGGGGTGGAGGTGGTGGTCGAGGAGATGACGCTCCGCGTGGACCACGCCGCCTGCCGGCGGGCCCGCGACCGCGCCCGGTCGCTGCGGCGCCCGCACAACCTCGCGCGGCGGCGCTTCGTCGACGACCTGCTCGTCGCCCTCGCGCGGGACGAGGCCGCGCAGCTCGACCGCCCGGTGGACGCCGACGACCTGCGGTACGCCGCCGCCTCCCTCTGGCAGCACGCCTCCGTCAGGGCCGCGCTCGACGCGCTGTGGACCGACATCGGCCCGGAACGGCTGGTCGCCGAGCTGCTGTCGGACGCGGAACGGCTGCGCACGGCCGCCTCGCCGTACCTGACCGAGGAGGAACGGGCGGCTCTGCTGCGCCCGCGCGGTGCGCCCTGGACGGTGGGCGACGTGCCGCTGCTCGACGAGGCGGCCGAGCTGCTCGGCGAGGACGACGGTGCGGAGCGGGCGCGGCGGCGCGAGGCGGAGGCGCGGCGCCGCGACGAGGAGCTGTTCGCGCGGGAGGTGCTCGTGGTGAACGAGCTCGACGAACAGATGGACGCGGCCTCCGTCGCCGGCCGCAACCGCGACGAGGGCCCCTACCTGACCACGGCCGACCGGGCCGCCCGCGACCGGACCTGGGCGTACGGGCACGTGATCGTGGACGAGGCCCAGGAGCTGTCGCCGATGGCGTGGCGGACCGTGATGCGCCGGGTCCCGGCCCGTTCGCTGACCGTCGTGGGCGACGTCGCGCAGACCGGCTCGGCGGCCGGCGCCCGGTCGTGGGCCGAGGCGCTCGACCCCTACCTGAAGGGCCGCTGGCGGGAGGAGCGCCTGACCGTCAACTACCGCACGCCGGCGGAGATCATGGAGGTCGCGGCCGACGTCCTGCGGGCCGTGGCTCCCGGCGAGGAGCCGCCCGAGTCGGTCCGGGACGGCGAGGCCCCGCCGCGCGCCCTCCCGGCCGCGGAGACGGACCTGCGCCGCCTGGTCGAGGAGGAGCTGCGCGCGATCGGGGAGGGCCGCCTCGCGGTCGTCGTGCCCGACGGCCGGTACGGCGAGGTGGCCGGGCTGCTGGCGCCGTACGTCGAGGCGGCCGACCCGGTGGACTCCCCGGTGGCCGTGCTCACGGTCCGGGGGTCGAAGGGACTGGAGTTCGACGCGGTCGTGGTCGTCGACCCCGCCGCGATCCTCGGGCAGTCGCCCAAGGGCGGCCAGGACCTCTACGTGGCGATCACCCGGGCCACCCGGCGGCTGACCGTGATCCACGAGGGTCCGTTGCCGCCCATGCTCCGGCGGCTCGCGGGCGGCTCAGGCGAGCCGGATGACGCCCTTCCTGACCTTGATCTTCTTCTTGGGGAGTGAGCGGGTGGCCGGGCCCCTGACGACGTGACCGTCGGAGATCGAGAACCTGCTCCCGTGGCACGGGCAGTTGATGGTGCCGCCGCTGATCGTGGCCACCGTGCAGCCCATGTGGGTGCACTTGGCGGTGAAGCACCGGAAGACGCCCTTGGACGGCTGGGTGACGACGTACCTCCCCTTGATGATCTTCCCGCCGTGCAGGGGGATGCTCGAGGTCTTCGCGAGCACCGCCCCCTGCGCGGCGGCCTCGCCCTCCCGGGTCTCCTCGGACGCCTCCGCCGGCTCGGCGAAGGCCGCCCGGGTGAACAGGGCCGCCGTGCCGGCCAGCACGGCCTTGGCGAACAGGGCGCGCCGGCCGGACGCCCGCGCGGGCGGCTCCGGGACGTCCTGCGTCGCGGGGGGTTCGGTGGTCTCGGCTCGGGGGGTGGCGGAGGGGTCGGCGGGCCCGGGGAACTCGGACATGACGGGCTGGGACATGTCACACCTTTCGCGGCGTGGACCGGACATCCTCAGTACGGCCCGCCGGTCCCGCCGGTTCACGTCCCCGTGGCGGTCACGCGGGGAAGGAGGGGTGCGGGCCGAGGGCCCAGTACTCGAACAGCCCGTGGCCCACGATGCCGTCGTACTCGAACCGGCCCACGGCGTCGACCATGCCCCACATGCGCGCCGCGTCCTCCGGCAGCGTGTACGTCACGCCCTGGACGACCGGTCCCCGGCCCTGGTACATGCCGTGCCGCCAGTCGGGCTCCAGCCCGTACCCGGTGCCGGCCATGAGGTGCACCGGCAGGATCGGCGTGCACCGGACGTCGAACGGCTTGCCGCCCGGCGGAGCGAACGCGATGACGGCCGACTCCACCTCCCGGGTCCCCTCGCGGTAGATGGGCCGGTACTCGGGCCGGCCCAGGTACTCCTCCTCCCGGTCGTCGCCGAAGCCCCACACGCGTACGGCCTCCTCCAGGAGGCGGCGGCCCTTCTCGTCCTCCTGGACGATGCACAGGATCGCGTGGTCGTCGAACTGCATGGGCGCGTAGAGCCAGTAGAAGGTCCCGGTGTTCCTGGCTTGGATGCCCGGCGGCTCGGGCTCCCCCACCGGCCGGATGCCCCACGACCGGTCGCGGGTGCCGCGCCAGCGGTCGGGGCTCACCTCGACGCGCTCGTCCCCGATCGTGATGTGGCCGCTCCACCGGCCCGTCTGCGCCAGCCGTACGGAGTCGAAGACGACCCGCTCCTGCCAGCGGAGGAAATGCCGGGGCTCCAGCGTGGCGGGGATCGTGCCCTCCCAGGCCAGGTCGAACGACAGCCCGTGCTCGTTCGGCTCCAGGACGACCCGCAGGGCGCGCAGCCCCTCGACGACCTCGACGCGGAACGGCCCGACGGCCGTGTCCATCCGGTCCGTGCCGAGCTCGCGGGACGCCCGGACGACCCGGTGGAGGTCGCGGTGGCGGACGCAGGCGAACGCGTCGGTCACCCCGAGGTTGGGGTACTGCCCGAGGCCGACGATCAGCATGAGCTCGTCGGAGCAAGGGTGGCAGTTGAAGTAGTAGCGGTCGTAGAAGTTGCGGTCCGACGTGGTCACGTGCCGCATGACCTGGGGGGCCTGGTGGACGGGGTAGTCATCGAGCGGCGACAGCGTCATGCTGCGTGTGTAATCCCGCCTCCCCGGCCCGTCAACGCCCCGCCTCCCCGGCCCCTCAACGCCCCGCCTCCCCGGCCCCTCACCGCCCCGCGGGGAACGCGTACGGCCGGCGTCGGGGGGACGCCGGCCGTACACGCGGAGACGGTCGGACCGTCAGGACAGCTTTCCGGAGATCTCGTCGCCGGTCTTCTCGACCTTGTCGCCCACCTCGCCGGCCTTGTCCCCGACCCACTTGCTGGCGTCGGAGCCGGTGTGGCGCATGCTGTCCCTCATCGTGTCCGTCCACCGCTGGGCGTTGTTGCGGTACATCGCCACGCCCACGGCGCCGATCGCCGCGCCGCCGAGCAGCGCCACGACGGGCCAGCGCCTTCGGGTGCGCCGCGCGGTCGACACGTCGATCCGCCTGGCCAGCTCGGCGAGGAACGCGCTCACGATCGGAGCGATCTGCTCCTCGACCGACTGCGCGGCCTGGTCGAGCTTCGGCGCCGCCCAGATCCGGGCGTCCTCGATCCGGTGCGAGGCCAGATCCCGCGCCGTCTCGGCCATGGGACTCACCCTGCCTCCGGCCCGGGTTGCCTGGACCCTCATCCGGTCCAGCCACGTCTGCGGAATCGCGATGTCGACGCGGCGCCTTCTTCTCATTGTCAGGGACACGATCAACCTCCCCTATCGACGGGGCCCCGTGACGACCCCTTCCCGCATGGTCGTCGCTCAATCACGACCGGTGCTCGGAGGCATCCTCGATACCCTGTTAACCGGACAACTAACACCAGTGCATAAAGGGGGCGGCCTTCGTGGCTGAGAACCTCATCGCCAACCTGCGGACCAACCGGGGCACCATCCGGGTCAAGCTCTTCCCGAACAAGGCGCCGAAGACCGTGCGCAACTTCGTGGAGCTCGCCGAGGGCACCCGGGAGTGGACGCATCCCGGGACCGGCGAGAAGACGACCGACAAGCTGTACAACGGCACGATCTTCCACCGCGTCATCAGCGGCTTCATGATCCAGGGCGGCGACCCGCTCGGTCAGGGCATCGGCGGTCCCGGGTACGACTTCGACGACGAAATCCACCCGGAGAACCAGTTCAACCGGCCGTACCTGCTGGCCATGGCCAACGCGGGCAAGCGCTTCGGCAAGGGCACCAACGGCTCGCAGTTCTTCATCACCGTGACGCAGACGCCGCACCTCAACCAGGGCCACACGATCTTCGGTGAGGTCGTCGAGGGCAGCGAGGTCGTCGACGCGATCGCCAAGACGCCGACCGACGGCCGGGACCGCCCGCTGGAGGACGTCGTCATCGAAGACGTCACGATCGAGCGTTCCTGACCGTTCGCGGGCAGCGATCGGGTCCCGGCCGCCGAGAGGCGCGGCCGGGACCCGATCGGCTTATAGGCTGGTTCTCAGTGGACCCGCCCCTTGGAAGGACTCCATGACGTCCCAGCCACCGTCGCCCACGCCGCCGGGCGCGGAAGCGATCCCGTACTGCTACCGGCATCCCGACCGCGAGACGCACGTCCGCTGCCAGCGCTGCGAGCGCCCGATCTGTCCCGACTGCATGCGCGAGGCCGCCGTCGGCCACCAGTGCGTGGAGTGCGTCCGCGAGGGCAACCGCACGGTGCGGCCGGCCACGGCCGTCTTCGGCGGCGCCGCCGTCGCCGCGCCGCGGGTCACCTGGGTCCTGCTCGCCCTCAACGTGCTGGCGTACGGCGCCGAGGTCCTCATGCCCGACGAGGTCCTGCGCCGCTTCGAGATGTGGTCGTACGGCGTGTACCAGGGCGAGTGGTGGCGCCTGATCACGAGCGCCTTCCTGCACGCGCCGCCGCCGTCGTTCTGGCACATCGTGTTCAACATGTGGGCGCTGTACGCCATCGGCCCCGAGCTGGAGCGGCGGCTCGGCTCGGCGCGCTACGCCGTGCTCTACCTGCTGTCGGCCCTCGGCGGCTCGGTCGCCGTCTACCTGTTCGGCACCGAGGCGGTCGGGGCGTCCGGCGCGATCTACGGCCTGTTCGGCGCGCTGTTCGTGGTGGCCCGGCGGCTCGGGTACGACGCCCGCGGCGTGCTCTGGCTGATCGGGATCAACGTGGTGCTGACGTTCGTGGTCCCCGGCATCAGCTGGCAGGGGCACCTCGGCGGCCTGGCCGTCGGCACGCTCGTCACGCTCGGTTTCGCCTACGCGCCCGCCCGCAACCGCGCGGCCGTCCAGTTCGGGACGGCGGTCGCGGTGCTCGTCGCCCTCGTCCTGCTGGTGACGGCGCTGCCGCCGGGCGCGTACCCGATCCCCGGTGTCACGGGCTGAGATCGCCGCTGCCCACAGGCTGTGGATAAAGACTGTGGAAAGATAGCGCCCAGCCCCGTCCGATCAGCGCCAGCGGGTGGAAAGCACTACTCCGGCGATGATGAGGCCGAAGCCGGCCAGCAGGTTCCAGTTGCCCAGCGTCGCCATCCCCGGGAAGGACGGCGCGATGTAGTAGATCGCGATCCACGCGATGCCGATGATCCAGCACGCGACCATCACGGGCGCCAGCCACCGGGGGCTGACCTTCACCGTCTGCGCCTTCTGCGGCGGGGTGTAGACGGCCTTCTTGCGAGTCTTCGACTTGGGCACGGGATCTCCTGGTGGGCACCCGCGTCGTTCGTGCGGGCTCTGTCGATAGCGTAGTCGCTGGGGCGGTGAAGTCCCGAGCAAGGATAGTCGGCGCGGCCGCGCGGAGGCGATTCCTCGTGTCCGATTGGCGTAGTCTGAGGGTCCTAATTTCCTCTTCGCACGGTGGCCGCATGACCGCGATTCGCGTGCTCGTCGTGGACAATCATGACAGCTTCGTCCACACGATCGTGCAGTACCTGCGCGGGCTCGGCGCCGACTGCGACGTCCGGCCCCGCGATCACGTCACGCTCGCGGACACCAAGGGCTTCGACGGCGTGCTCGTCTCGCCCGGCCCCGGCGCCCCCGAGGCGGCCGGCGTCAGCGTCCCCCTCGTGCTCCACTGCGCGGAGCGCCGGCAGCCGCTGCTCGGGGTCTGTCTCGGCCACCAGGCCATCGCCGTGGCGTACGGCGCCACCGTGGCCCGCGCGCCCGAGCTCATGCACGGCAGGACGAGCCTCATCTCGCACGACGGGCGCGGCGTGTTCGCGTCGATCCCGTCGCCGGTGTCGATGACGCGCTACCACTCGCTGGCCGTGATCCCCGGCACCGTGCCGGACCCGCTGGAGGTCACCGCGACCACCCCGGACGGCGTCATCATGGGCCTGCGGCACCGTGAGGCGCCCATCGAGGGCGTGCAGTTCCACCCCGAGTCGGTGGTGTCGGAGCACGGCCACCGCCTGCTGGGAAACTGGCTCGATCAGATCGGCCGAAATTCCCCCGGAACCCTGTAACGCTCGCCGTCCCTGTGACGACTACTGGATGAGGGCTTCCGCCATTGCCCCCGAGTGGCGGAAGCCCTCTTTGTCGTTCCGGACCGGTCGCCACGCGAACCCGGGCCTCCACGCGCGGAGGGGGCACGCGGGCCGGTCGCCCGCGTGCCCCCTCTCGCGAATTGTCGGTCGCCGGGGCGGTCCGCTAGTTGCCGAACGGGTTGTCGCCGTCGCCGCCGAGGTCCACGCCGCCGTCGTCGGTCGGCTGGTCGGTCGGCGTCTGGTCCGTCGGCTGGTCGGTCGGCAGATCCGTCGGCTGCTGCGAGGGGCCGCTGGAGACGGTCAGCGTGATCGTGGTGCCCTGCTGGAGCTTGGCCCCCGGCTCCGGCGCCTGGTCGATCACGTTGCCCTGCGGGACGCTGTCGCTCGGCTGCTCCACGGACTTGACCTTGAACCCGGCGCCCGTGAGCGTGCTCTTCGCGTCCGCCAGCGTGAGGCCGACCACGCTCGGGACCTCCACCGTCTCCTTCGGCACGTACAGCCGGACCAGGTCGCCCTTGGACGCCTTCTCCCCGGGGGCCGGGTTGGTGTCGAACACCTTGCCCTGCGGCTTGCTCGACGCCTTCGACACGATGGTGACCTTGAGACCCAGGGCCTCGAGCTCGGCCCGCGCCTCCTCGGGAGACCTGCCGAGCACATCGTCGGGGATCGTGACCGACTCCTCGCCCTTCGACAGCACGACGGTGACCGTGGCGCCGGGGTCGGCCATCTCCTCGCCGGCCGGGTCCGTGCTGATCACGGCGCCCTTCGGCACATCGGAGCTGAACTGCTCGGGCCCATAGGCGGTCTTGAACCCGGCGTCCTTGAGCGCCTTCTCGGCCGCCTCCTTCGTCTGGTTGACGACCGACGGCACCTTCACCTGGTTGGCGGTGTTGCCGCCCGAGCTGAGGAACGCGTACCCCACGCCGATGAACGCGCCGATGATGGCCAGCGGGATGAGGATCCACGCGGCCGTCTTGAGGGCCGTGTTGCCCCCGCCGCTGCGCCGCCGCCCGTCGTACCGGCCGCCGCGCTCCTCGGGGCCGTACTCGTACTGGGGGATGGACCGGGTGCCCTGGGTGGGGACGCCGCCCGCCGTCGTCATGGTCCGCGTGCGGTCGCCGCCGCCGTACGTGCTGTAGTTGCTGGCCAGGGCCATGGTCTGAGGGTCGACCGGCATGCCGGACATGGCGCGCTGGAGGTCGCCGCGCATCTCGGCCGCGCTCTGGTAGCGCTGGATGGGGTCCTTCGCCATGGCCTTGAGCACGATCGCGTCGGCCCACTTGGGGATCTCGGGGTCGATCCGCGACGGCGGGATGGGGTCCTCCCGCACGTGCTGGTAGGCGATGGCCACCGGCGAGTCGCCGGTGAACGGCGGCTGGCCCGTCAGCAGCTCGTACAGCACGCAGCCGGTCGAGTAGATGTCGCTGCGGGCGTCGACCCGCTCGCCGCGGGCCTGCTCCGGCGACAGATACTGGGCGGTGCCGATCACCTGGGCGGTCTGGGTCATCGTCGCGGCGGAGTCGGCCATGGCCCGGGCGATGCCGAAGTCCATGACCTTGACCTCGCCGTTGATCGTCAGCATGATGTTCGCCGGCTTGATGTCCCGGTGCACGATGCCGCCGCGGTGGCTGTAGTCGAGCGCCCGCAGGATGCCGTCGACCAGCTCAATCGCGCGCTCCGGCAGCAGCCGTCGATCGGCGCGCAGCAGGTCGCGCAGGGTCCGCCCGTCGACGAACTCCATCACGATGTACGGCACGGGGGTGCCGTCGACCATGTCCTCGCCGGTGTCGTAGACGGCGATGATCGAGGGGTGGTTGAGCGAGGCGGCGGACTGGGCCTCCCGGCGGAACCGGGCCTGGAACGTGTGGTCCCTGGCCAGGTCGGACCGCAGCGTCTTGATGGCGACGACGCGGTCCAGACGGATGTCCCGGGCTCGGTACACCTCGGCCATGCCGCCACGCCCGACCACGCCGTCGAGCTCGTAGCGTCCGCCGAGAAGTCGTGGCTGAGTCATTTCCTGCACTGTCCCTTGCCGTTCATCTTGGGGTGCCGCCGGTGTCCATCATCGGTGCCTTTCCTCATCACGTCCCCTCATCCGGAGGGTTCGTGTCGGTCGGGTCATCGACGGGGGTCGAGGTCTCGCTCGGCGCCGGGGTCGGGGTTGACGTCGGAGTAGGGGTGGGGGTCGCAGACGGAGCCTGCGTCGGCGTCCGGGTGGCAGGTGCCGACGTGCTTACCGTAGCCGACGGCGAGGCCGCGGGCGCCGCCGACGTCGCCGGAGTGGCGGGCCGGTGAGACCGCGTGACCGACGGCGAGGGACGGTGCGAGGGAGACGGCGACGTGGTGGGCGTGGTCGTCGTCTGCAGGGGGCCGCGGCCGGTGTCGTCGGACGTGAAGGCGGTGAAGGCGAGCACGCCCGCGCCGACCGCGACCGCGCATCCGGCCGCGGCCAGCAGCACCAGCGCGGGGCGGCGGCGCCGGCCCGGACGGCCCGGCCCCGTCGGCGCCGTGGAGGGCGTCGCAGGTCCCCGCGTCCCCCCTGCCTGCCGTCCCAGCCGCATCGTCTCGCCGGCCGCGCCGTAGCCGGTGGCCCCGCCCTGCCCCGCGCCGGCGTAGTCGTTCGCGCCGTAGCCGTTCGCGGAGCCGTGCCCCGTGGCGCCGTTGCCGGTCGCCCCGCCGTGTCCCGCGCCGCCGAACGCCGCCGTGCCGTTCCGCGTCGTGCCGTACGTCCCGCCCTGAGCCGTCCCGGCCGGGGGCTGGCCGTACGGCGGGGTGGATGCCCCGAAGGCGGCTCCGCCGAGGACGGCGGTGCCGTCCACGCCCCGCGCGGCGGGGAAGCCGCCGGGGTCGGTGAGCGCGCCGAGGGCGGCCGTTCCCGGTGCCGCGAGCGCCTCCCGCAGCGCGGCCACCCGGTCGAGGAGCCGGGGCCCGGTCTCCGGCCGCGCCGCCGGGTCCTTGGCCAGCATGTCGAGGACGAGGTCCCGCACCGGGGCGGGAACGCCGTTGGGCAGCGGCGGCGGGACGTCGTTGAGGTGCCGCAGCGCCAGGGCCACGTGGTTGTCGGCCGTGAAGGGCGGCCGGCCGGCCAGGCACTCGTACGCGACGACCCCGAGCGAGTAGATGTCGGTCGCGGGCGTGAGCACGCTGCCGGACGCCTGCTCGGGGCTGACGTACTGGGCGGTGCCGAGCACCGTCCCCGTCTTGGTCAGCGGGGCCGCCTCCAGCGCCCGGGCGATGCCGAAATCGGTGATCTTGACCTGTCCGGCCTCGGTGACCAGCAGGTTGCCGGGCTTGATGTCGCGGTGGATGACGCCGGCCCGGTGCGCCGCGTACAGACCACGGGCCGTCTGGTGGATCAGGTCGAGCGTGACGTCGGGCCCGAGCGCGCCGTTGCGGGCGAGGATCGCCGACAGCGGCTCGCCCGTCACGAGCTCCATCACCAGGTAGGCCAGGTCGTCGCTCTCGCCGTAGTCGAAGACCTGCGCGATCCCGGGGTCGGTCAGTGCCGCGGTGATCCGCGCCTCCGACCGGAAGCGGTCGCGGAACGCCGGGTCGGCGGCGACGTGGCGGCCGAGCAGCTTCACCGCGACGTCCCGGCCGAGCAGTTCGTCGGCGGCCCGCCACACCTCGCCCATCCCGCCCGCGGCGATGGGGGAGGTCAGCCGGTAGCGGCCGCCGAGAACCTGATGCGGCGAGGTCACTGCCCGAGCACCGCCTGCATCACGTCGTGCGCGATCGGCGCGGCGACGGCGCCGCCGGTCGCGTCGTTGCCGGCGCTGCCGGACTCGACGAAGACCGCCACCGCCACCTTCGGGTCCTCCACGGGGGCGAACGCGATGAACCAGGCGTGCGAGGGCTTGCCCGGCGAGGTCTCCGCCGTGCCGGTCTTGCCGGCGACCGTCATGCCGGGAAGCTGCGCGGCGGTGCCGGTGCCGTGCTGCACCACGTTGATCATCATCTTGGTCAGCTCGCCGGCCACCTCGGGGGAGACGGCCTCGCTGAGCTCCTCCGGCCGAGTGCCGTCGATCTCTGTGCCGTCCGGACCCATGATCTTGTTCACCAGGTACGGCTTCATGACCGTGCCCTGGTTGGCGATGCCGGCCGCGACCATGGCCATCTGCAGCGGCGTCATCTGGTTGCTGCGCTGGCCGATCGAGGTCTGGGCCAGGGCGGCCTTGCCCTCGTCGGGGCCGATGCTGCTCGACGCGACGCCGAGCGGGATCTCCAGCGGCACGCCGACCCCGAACTTCTGGGCCTGCTCCTTCATCTTGTCGTAGCCCAGGTCCATCCCGATCTTCGCGAACGGGGTGTTGCAGGAGACCGTCAGCGCCTCGACCATCGTCGCCCGGCCGCCGCAGGACTCGCCGTGGTAGTTGGGCAGGGAGATGGTCGTGCCCGGCAGCGGAAGCGAGTCGGGCGCGTCGACCTCGGTGTTCTCGTCGCGGGAGGTGTCGTCGCTGAGGAACGCCGCCGACGTGACGGTCTTGAACGTCGAGCCCGGCGCGTACGTCAGGTCGATGGCCCGGTCGAGCAGCGGCTTGTCCGGGTCCTTGTCGAGCTTGTTGTAGGCCTTGTTGACCTTCTCCTTGTTGGCCAGGGCCAGGGGGTTCGGGTCGTACGACGGCGCCGACGTCATGGTCAGGATCGCGCCCGTCTTGGGGTTCAGCGCCACGACAGCGCCGCGCTTGCCGGTGCTCGCGAGGTCCTTGTACGCGATCTCCTGGGCCTTCGTGTTCAGCGTGAGGTCGACGCTCGCGCCCTTGGCCGGCTTGCCGCTGACCAGGTCGACCGCGCGGCGGACGACCAGGTCGGGGTGGCTGCCGTCGAGGTAGCGGCCCTCCGCCCGCTCGATACCGCTGGAGCTCTCCGGCGCGAAGAAGCCCACGATGTGCGCGAACGCCTTGCCGAGGGGGTACTCCCTGGCGAACCGGAAGGTGGTGTCGCCCGTGTCGACGGTCTTGGCCAGCGTGGTCTTGCCGTCGTCGGCCGTGATCCAGCCGCGGTCGATGTTGTAGCGCGCGTAGAAGGCCCGCACGTTGCGCGAGTCGGTGCGCAGGTCCTCGGCCTTCACCGTTCCGAGATAGGTCACGTTGGCCATGAGCAGCCCGAACATGAGCAGGCACGCCACCGACACGCGCTTGAGCGGCCCGTTCATCGCTGCATCACCTGCGTCAGCCCCTCGTCCTGGATCGCCTGCGGCGGCGGCCTGCGGGCCGCGTCGGACATCCGTACGAGCAGGGCGATGAGCATCCAGTTGGCCAGCAGCGCCGACCCCCCGGCGGACATGAACGGCGTCACCAGACCGGTCAGCGGGATCAGCCGGGTCACGCCGCCGACGATGATGAACACCTGCCAGGCCAGGATGAACGACAGGCCGCCCGCCAGGAGCTTGGAGAACGGGTCGCGCGATGCCAGGGACGTGCGCAGCCCCCGCTGCACGATCAGGGCGTACACCATGAGGATCGCCATCAGGCCGGTGAGGCCCAGTTCCTCACCGGTGGCGTCGAAGATGAAGTCGGAGAACGAGAAGGGGGTCAGGCCGGGGTGGCCCCGCCCGAGCCCGCTGCCGAGGATGCCGCCCGAGCCGATCGAGAACAGGCCCTGCATGAGCTGGTAGCTCGTCCCCGCGTCGTAGATCTTCGGGTCGTCGGCGTGCAGCCACCCGGTGAAGCGGGCCTCAACGTGGCTGAAGACCTGGCCGGCCAGGAGGGCGCCGCCCACGAACAGCAGGACGCCGATGAGCACCCAGGACGTGCGCTGGGTGGCGATGTAGAGCATCGCGATGAACGCGCCGAACAGCAGCAGCGAGGTGCCGAGGTCCTTCTCGGCGACGAGGACGGCGATGCTGACGCCCCACGTGATGAGCACCGGGCCGAGGTCCCGGGCGCGGGGCAGGTCGATGAGCAGCAGCCGGCGGCCCGCCAGGGCCAGCACGTCGCGCTTGGCCACGAGGTAGCCCGCGAAGAAGACGACGAGGGCCAGCTTGGCGAACTCGCCCGGCTGCAGGGAGAACGGGCCGAGGTTCATCCAGATCCTGGCGCCGTAGTGCTCGCTGCCGACCACCGGCAGCACGGGCAGGACGAGCAGCACGACCCCGACGAAGCCGGCGGTGTAGGTGAAGCGCTGCAAGGCGCGGTGGTCCCTCAACGCGATCAGGGTCGCGGAGAACATCACGACGCCGAGCGCCGTCCACATGAGCTGGTTGGCGGCGGAGGCGTCCTTGATTCCGCCCTCCTCCAGCCGATAGATCATCACCAGGCCGATGCCGTTGACCAGCGTCACGAGGGGAAGCAGAAGGGGGTCGGCCCACGGTGCGAACTTCGCCAGCACCAGGTAGGCCGCGAGCATCACGCCGCCGAGGCCGAGGCCGTATACCAGCATTCCGGACGGGACCTTGTCCTTGAGTCCGAGTCCGACGCTGGCGTAGGCGCCCATCACGATCAGCACGGCGAAGGCCAGCATGCCGAGCTGGGCTCCACGCCGCTTCGCGGTCATCGGTACGGGCGTCACGTCGGCGGCACTCAATTGGCGGACCTCGTGGGGGTCGGCGTCGGGTGGGGATCGGGCGCGTTGGCCGGCGATCCGCCGAACGTCTTGATCCGGCTGATCCCGGCCTGGAGGTCGTCGACCGCGATGCCGCTGCGGACCTGGTCCTGCTGCACCGCGGGCAGGGACGAGACGCGCGCGTGCTCGGTGTAGGCGACCTTCTTGAAGGACACCGGCCCGAACTGCGCGTCCACGCCCTGGAAGACGACGACCTCGTCGCCGCTCGCTCCTATGTAGTACTGGTTCTGGGTCCACTGGTAGGCGAAATAGCCGCCGAGCCCGAGCACGGCGGCGACGATCACCACCAGGGTGACGACCAGGGGCCAGGATCGTCGTCGCCTGGACCGCCGTGCGGAGGACGTGGTCTCCCGCACGGGCTCGTCGTCCAGGTCGTCGTCGACGATGACCGGCTGGGGCGCGGTGACCGTGGTCGCGCGCCCCGCCGGGGTGTCGGGCGGCGACGAGCGCACCCGCCCCGATCCGGCCGCGCCCACGACCGCCGCGGCCGAGACCGGCGGCTGCGTGTCGTCCACCTCGACCACGTCGGCGAGCACGCAGGTGATGTTGTCCGGACCGCCGCCCCGGTTGGCCAGGTCGATCAGCTGCCGGACGACGTCCTCGGGATCGTCGATCGTCGTCAGGGTGTGGTGCAGGGTCTCGGCGCTGACGACGGTGGACAGGCCGTCCGAGCACAGCAGGTACCGGTCGCCCACCTGGGCCTCCCGGTCCTGCAGGTCGGGGTCGACCTCTCCGCTGCCGTCGAGGGCGCGCAGCAGGATCGACCGCTGCGGGTGGTTGGCCGCCTCCTCCTGCGTGATGCGGCCGTCGTCCACGAGGGACTGCACCAGTGTGTGGTCGTGCGTGATCTGGTACAGCTCGCCGTTGCGCAGCAGGTACGCGCGGGAGTCGCCCACGTGGACCAGCGCGAAGCGCGGGCCGTTCCAGAGCATCGCGGTGAGGGTGGTGCCCATGCCCTTGAGGCTTGGGTCCCGGGCCACCATCGCGTGGAGCTGATGGTTGGCGTCCCGGACGGCCGCCTCGATGTCGCCGAGCAGGTCACCGCCGAATGCGTCCCTGTCGAGGGACGACAGCGCGGCGATGGCGACCGAGCTGGCCACCTCGCCGTGAGCATGCCCGCCCATGCCGTCGGCGACGGCGAGCAGGCGGCCGCTGGCGTACGCCGAGTCCTCGTTGCCTTCACGGAGGAGTCCGACGTCCGAGCGAGCGGCGTAGCGGAGTGCGATGGTCATTTGCGCAATTCGATGACGGTTTTGCCGATGCGGATCGGAACTCCGAGGGGCACCGGGGTCGGGCGGGTCACTTTCGAGCGTTCAAGGTACGTGCCGTTGGTGGAGCCGAGATCTTCCACGATCCACTGGCCGTCCTGAGGAAAGAGCCGGGCGTGCCGGCTCGAAGCGTAGTCGTCGCTGAGAACCAGCGTGGCGTCGTTCGCCCGGCCGATGGTGATTGGCGTCTCCGTGAGGTTGATGATGGTCCCTTGCAGGGGGCCACCTGTGACGATCAGCTGACGAGGCTCACCCTTCTTGGGCTTGGCCGCCGGCCGGGCCTGCTTGACCGGCTTCCGCGCGGGCGCGGGAGCCGTCCGCGGCCCGAACAGGTCTGTCCGGATGACGCCGACCGCGGCGATCACGAAGAACCACAGCACCGCCAGGAAGGCGAGCCGGATCAGCAGCAGCGTTAGCTCGGACATGGACCGTTTGTCTACCTCTAATCGCGCCGGAACACCAGTGTCGTACGGCCCAAGGTCACCCTTGTCCCGTCCTGCATGTCGACCCTGCGTACCGGCTGGCCGTTGACGAAGGTGCCGTTGGTGGATCCCAGGTCGACGAGCACCACCTGCTGCCCTTCGACCCGTAGCTCGGCATGATGCCGTGATACGCCCGGATCCACCAGCCGAAGATCACAATCAGTGCCCCTGCCGAGCAGGGTCACCGGTGTGGTCAGCTCGTAGGACCGCTGGCCCTGCGGGTCGTCCTGCGTCGACACGAGTAACCGCGGCCGGCCCTGGAACGCGCTCGGGCGGCTCGCGGGCAGGTCGCTCGCGGGCTGCCTGATCTCGTCCTGCTCGACCGTGGCCCCTCGGATGACGCCGGAACGGATCCGGAACAGGCCGACCGCCAGGTCCTCCGCGGTCTCGAAACGCACGCGCACAGGGCCGACGAACGAGTAGCCCTGCTCCTTCGCGTACTCCCTGGCCAGGTTCGCCAGCTCGTGGCTGATGCTGTCGGCGTACACCTCCAGCCGCTCGCTGTCCGTCGTCGACAGCTCCACCACGAAGTCGTTCGGCACGAGCGTGCGACCCTGGGCGACGATCGCTGCGCGCTCGTCCATCTCCCTCTGCACGGCGCTGGCAACCTCGACCGGCTGGAGATCGGACTTGAACGCTCGCGCGAAGGCCCCTTCAACCAACCCTTCGAGCCGCCGCTCGAAGCGCTGAAGGACTCCCACCGGATACCTCCCTTCCCCTCGTCCTGGTCGCGACTGCATCAGGGCTGAACCAGCTCCTCCGCGCCGTCGTTTAGAAGGATCGTATCCGGGTTCGGTAGCACGGGCGGTTACGTGCTAACCTTTCCAGGCACCCAGCGATGGGGGCACCCGTAAGGGGCAAGTGGCGGAATGGCAGACGCGCACGGTTCAGGTCCGTGTGTCCGAAAGGACGTGGGGGTTCAACTCCCCCCTTGCCCACCAGAAATCGGCCTCGTGTGGTCGGAAGCGGAGCTTCCTTCCCCCGAGGCTTTCTGTTTGTGTCTGCCCAGGGGGACGACCCCCTGGAACCCCCGAGGAATCGGCCTCGTGTGGCCGGAAGCGGAGCTTCCTTCCCGCGGGGCTTTCTGTTTGTGCCTGCCCAGGGGGACGACCCCCGGAATCGGCTGGACGAGGCCGCCGGGGACGACGGGAGCCGCGCGGTCATGCCCGCCGGGACGCTCTCGCGCACGTGACGGACTCTCCTTCCTCCGATGAGGCCTGCGGATGGCGGCCTTCCGGTGCGGCCGGGCCGGACGGCTCCGGCGCGCGCCCCCCTCCAAGCGCGCGCCTGACCCAATTCTCTCCAGCGGCCCTTTCAAACCACTTGCCCGGCGCTTGCACGCGTCCGAGGCGCGGATTCACCCTCCGTCTCACGATACGAAACATATCGTCTTGAATGGAGAGACACGGCGTAGCGTGCCCCGCATGCGCCAACCGAATCGCTGGACCATGCTGAGCCTGGGCGTCGCCGCGCAGGGCTCGGGATGCGTGTTCATGTACGGCCTGCCGTTCCTGCTGCCCGCCCTCCAGGCCGAGTACGGCCTGTCCCTCGCCCAGGCGGGCGTCATCGTCGGGGCGCCCAGCGCGGGCATGCTCGTCACGCTCATCGCCTGGGGCTGGGTCGCCGACCGGTACGGCGAGCGGATCGCGATGGCCGGCGGCCTGGCCCTGGCCACGGCCTTCCTCGGCCTGGCCGCCTGGACGACGAGCCCCGTCGCGCTCGCCGCGCTGCTGGGCCTCGCCGGGGCCGCGGGCGCCTCGGCGAACGCCGCGAGCGGGCGGGTGGTGCTCGGCTGGTTCCCCCGGGAGCGGCGCGGGGTCGCCATGGGGTGGCGGCAGACCGCCCAGCCGCTCGGCGTGGCCGTGGCGGGCGCGCTGACCCCGCCTGCCGTCCACGTGGGCGGCGTGCGGGGCGCGCTGCTCGTCATGGCGGTCATCTGCCTCCTGACGACCGTCTGTGTCGCGCTCATGGTCGTCGACCCGCCCCGGCCCGGTGGGGCGGCCGGAGAGCGGTCCGCCTCGCCGTACGGGGACCCGGCGCTGTGGCGGGTGCACGGCGCGAGCATGCTGCTGGTCGTTCCCCAGTTCGCGACCGCGGCCTTCGCGCTGACCTACCTGGTGGCCGAGCGCCACTGGACGACCGGCGCGGCCGGCGCGGTCGTGGCGGTCGCCCAGTTCGCCGGGGCGGGCGGCCGGCTGCTGTGCGGCCGCTGGTCCGACCGGGCGGGCAGCCGGGTCGGGCCGATGCGCCGGCTGGCCCTGGTCAACGGCGCGGCCGCGCTGTGCCTCGCGGCGGCCGTCCAGGCCGGCGGCTCCTTCGCGCCCGCCCTGCTGATCGCCGCGCTGGTGATCGCGATGAGCGGCAACGGCCTGGCGTTCACCGCGGTCTCCGAGCTGGCCGGGCAGGCGTGGGCCGGCCGGGCGATGGGCGCCCAGAACACGGCCCAGAACCTGGTCGCCGCGGCCACGCCGCCCGCGCTCGGGGCGCTGATCACGCACGCCGGGTACGGGACGGCGTTCGCCCTGGCCGGCGTGCTGGCGCTCGCCGCCTCGGCCACCACCCCGGCGCCCGGGGACGTCAGGCGGCCAGCAGTTCGCCGACCAGCGTAGTGAGGTCGATCACACCGATGGGCCTGCCGTTGTCGTCGGTCACGACGCCGAGCTGGGCGCGGGCCTCCTGCAGCGCGGTGACGGCGTCGGGCAGCGTGGTGGTCCGCGCCAGCCGGGGCGCGGGGGTGACCAGCTGCTCCGGCGGCCGTCCGGGCTCGACCAGGACGTCGCGGACGTGCAGCACGCCGGCCACGTCCTCGGGGGTGACCACGAGCATCCGGAGGCTCCCGGTGCGCGCCGCCGTCTCCCGCACGGTCCGCTCGCCGGCCCCTGCGGGAACGGACGGCGCCTCGCCGATCGGCAGCATGAGCCGCTCGACCGGCTGGGACTGCACCCGCAGCGCCCGTGTCAGCAGGTCGTGCTCGTCGCGGTCGAGCATGCCCATGCGGCCCGACTCGGCCACCAGCATGGCGAGCTGGCGGGGCGTCCTGGTGGAGCCCAGCTCGTCCCTGGGCCGTACGCCGCCCGCCCGGAGGACGGCGTTGGTCGCGCCGTTCAGCAGGGCGAGCACCGGCCGGACGGCCCACGCGAAGCCCCGGAACGGCAGCGCGAGGCCGAGCGCGGCGCGTTCGGGGTGGGTGAGCGCCCACGACTTCGGCGCCATCTCGCCCACGACCATGTGCAGGAACGTCACGATGGCCAGCGCGACGACGTACGCCACAGGGGTGCGCGCGGACTCCGGCAGCAGCACGAGCACGGGTTCGAGCAGGTGCTCGATGGCGGGCTCGGCGACCATGCCGAGGCCGAGCGAGCACAGCGTGATCCCGAGCTGGGCCCCCGCGAGCATGATCGACAGCTCCCGGCCGCCGCGGACGGCGGCACGAGCCGCGATCTTGGTGAGCCGGCCGCCGGAGACGGCCTCCTCCTCCAGGCGGTGCCGGCGGGAGGACACCAGGGCGAACTCGGCGGCCACGAAGAAGCCGTTGGCGACCAGCAGGACGATCCCCAGAAGGACGGCGGTCAGGGCGCTCATGCCGCACCCGCCGTCACGGATCGGCCGGGGCCGCTGTCACCGGCGGTCACGCGGGCCTCCCCTGGAAGAGCGCGGAGAACAGCTCGGGCCCGTAGTCGGGGCCGGGGACGCGCACGCCGTGCTCCAGCCGCTCGTCGGCCGGCTCGGGCCGTACGACGGACAGCCGCACCCATTCGGGCACGCGGCGGCTCACGCTCAGCACCCGCAGGAGGGCCCGCCGGGCGTCGTCCTCGTCGTCGAACAGGCCGTTGTCGGGAACGATCTCGCTCAGCACCTCGTCGCCCGGCTCGGCCATCCGGCCGAGGGCGGCGAGCACGAGGCCGGCGACGGTCTCGTAGCCCTCGCTCTCCGGCAGCCGTACGCCGGTGGCCCGCTCGACCTCGTCGAGGCGGAGCGTGCCGGGCACGTCCCACGACCCGTCGGCCCGGCGGACCACGCCCAGCGGCTCGGGGTCGTTCTCGTCGACGAGCTCGCCGACCAGCTCCTCCGCCAGGTCCTCCATGGTGACGACGCCGGCCAGGCCGCCGTACTCGTCGATGACGCAGGCGAACGTCTCGCCCGCGGCGGTCATCCGCGACAGCAGCGCGGGCAGCGCCAGGGTGGCGGGGACGAGCAGCGGGGCCCGGGTCACGCCGCCGACGAGGCCGTCGGAGGGGGAGCCCGCGGCCAGGTACTCCGGCACGCCGCTGACGCCGATCACGTCGTCCGCGCCGGTCCCGAGCACGGGGTAGCGGGAGTGGCCGTGCACGCGCAGCGCGTCGAGGAGGTCGCCGACCGGCCACTCGGCCCGCAGCGACACGACCCGGGGCCGGGGGACCATGACGTCCTCGGCCGTGCGGTCGCCGAACTCGAGCGCCCGTTCCAGCAGCTCGGCCAGCCGGGGCGGCAGCTCGCCCGCCTCGGCCGACTCCCGCACGATGCGGGACAGCTCCTCGGGGGTGGCGCCGCTCTCGAGCTCCTCGATCGGCTCGATGCCGGTCAGGCGGAGCAGGCGGCTCGCCGCGGAGTCGAAGAGGCGGATCACCGGGCCGGCCGCCGACAGGTAGACCAGCGTGGGCCGGGCCAGGGCCTTGGCGACGGGCTCCGGCCGGGCGATGCCGAGGTTCTTGGGGGCGAGCTCGCCGAGGATCATCTGCACGATCGTGGCGATCGTGACGCCCAGGGCCACCGCGACGCCGGGGACGGCGCCCGCGGGGAGCCCGGCGGCCTCGAGCGGGCCGCGGATGATGTCGGCGATCGCGGGCTGGGCGATGAAGCCCACCAGCAGGGTGGTGACGGTGATCCCGAGTTGCGCGCCGGACAGCATGAACGACAGCCGGCCGGTGACGTCGAGGGCGCGGCGGGCGGCGTCGTCGCCCCGCGCGGCCTGCTCGCGCAGGACGCCGCGGTCGGCCGCCACGAAGGCGAACTCCTGGGCGACGAAGAAACCGGTGGCGAGGGTCAGGAGGAGAACGGCCAGCAGGCCGGAGACGGCGCTCATGGGGCAGCCGCCCTGAGTCGAGGCGATCCCGTGCCGAGGCACGGGCCGGTACTCCAGGGGTCCGGGACGGACACGACGTTCCTTTCGACTGGTGGTATACCACCGTAACGGCTCAGATCTCTCTTCTGTTTCCACGGCGTCGTCAGGAGGCGTCCACGAACGCGTACGCGTACGGTGTGGACGGCGACGTACCGTAAAAGAGGGGGCGGACGTCGCCCAAGCCGTGGCCATCACGCTGAGGGACTGGGGATACATCGTGGCCGACGACGACGAGGCGACCCGGGCGATCCGCCGTCCGCGCGAACCGCGGGCGGCCGCCGGGCAGCCGGCGTACCCCGTTCCCGGCGGGGCCGGGGACGGTCGTTCCGCGCCGGGGGATCGGGGCTCCGCGGGAGCGGGCGGGGGCAGGGACAAGAGCGAGACCACGATCCCGCGGATGAGGTCCAAGGTGTACGGCAAGCCCCGCTCGGGCGAGACGCCCGTACGGCCGCTGGGCGGCGGGAGCGGCGGCGAGGACGACGACCTCCGCGAGGAGCAGCCCGGGTTCGGCGGGCGTGGCGGTGGCCGCCGGCCGCGGCGCATCGGGCGGCTGATCGTCCGGATCCTGGCCGTCGTGGTCGCCGTGCTGCTGGTCGCGTCCGTCGTGGGCTACTTCTGGATCGGCTCGCGGCTCAAGTCGGTCGACGCGTTCACCGACTACAGCGGGCGGCCCGCGGCCACTCCGGGCGACGACTGGCTGCTGGTGGGGTCCGACAGCCGGGCCGGCCTGACGGCGGCGCAGCGCAGGAAACTCGCCACCGGCAAGGCGGTCGGCAAGCGCACGGACACCATGATGCTGCTGCACATCCCGTCCAGCGGGCGGCCGACGCTGGTGAGCCTGCCCCGCGACTCGTACGTCCCGATCGAGGGCCACGGCAACGACAAGCTCAACGCGGCGTACGCCTTCGGCGGCCCCAAGCTGCTCACCAAGACCGTCGAGCGGGTGACGGGCATCCGGATCGACCACTACATGGAGATCGGCTTCGGTGGGTTCGTCGGCATCGTCGACGCGATCGGCGGGGTCAACATCTGCGTGAAGCAGGACATCAAGGACCACAAGGCCGGGATCAACCTGAAGAAGGGCTGCCAGGACATGGACGGCGGCACCGCGCTCGGCTACGTCCGCACCCGGGCCACCGGCGCGATCCCCGACTACGACCGCACGCAGCGGCAGCGGCAGTTCTTCGCCGCGGTCGTGCAGAAGGCGGCCAGCCCCGGCACGCTGCTCAACCCGTTCAGCTCGGTGCCGCTGGCGCTGAGCGCGGCCGACTCGGTCGCGGTCGACCCGGACACGGGCCTGTTCGACCTGCTGTCGGTCGGGCTGGCGATGCGCGGGGGCCCGGTCACCACCGCCGTGCCCGTCGGGTCGCTGCCCACGATCAACGGCGCGGCCGTGGTCAAGTGGGACACCCAGAAGGCGCTGCGCCTGTTCGAGGCGCTCGCCCAGGACAAGCAGGTCCCCAAGGACGTCCTCACGAAGTAGCGCGGGCGGCCGGGTGGCGGCGGTCGTGCCCGCGGGCGGCACAATGGGCCTCTTGTGACGATCTCTCGGGAGCTGCACGCCATCGGGCGTCCCCTGCTCGACGCCCAGCTGGCCCATCCGACCGTCCGGGGCATCGCCGCGGGCGACCTGCCCGATCCGGTGTTCCGGTCGTGGCTGGAGCAGGACTACCTGTTCCTGCTCGACTACGTCCGGGTGTTCTCGCGGCTGGCCTGGCAGGCGCCCGACGGCCATCTGGGCGACCTCGTCGACCTCGCGTACGCGACCTGGCACGACGAGCTCGACCTGCACCGGTCGCTGGCGGCCGGGTTCGGCGCCGACCTGGCGGGAGCGGTGAAGGGCCCGGCCTGCGCGGCGTACACGGCGTTCCTGCTGGAGTCGGCCGCCGACTACGGCGAGGGACTGGCCGCGCTCTACCCCTGCATGTGGGGGTACTCCACGCTCGGCCGGATCCTGGCGCAGGACCCGCCCGCCGAGCCGCGCTACCGGGCCTGGGTGGAGACCTACGCCGACCCGGGGTTCGCGGCGCTCACCGGGCGGATCGCCGTGATGATCGACGAGGCGCGGCCCGACCCGGCCAGGGCCGCGGAGCTGTTCGCCGAGGGCATGCGGCACGAGCTGGCCTTCTGGGACGTCCCCGCGTAACGAGGCCGGGAACGGCCGGGGCCGGGTTACTGTGGGGGCATGCCGGAGCTGCCCGAGGTGGAGGCGCTCGCCGAGTTCCTGCGCGAGCGCGCCGTCGGCCACGCGGTCCTGGGTGTGGACGTGGTGGCCATCCAGGCCCTGAAGACCGTCGCCCCGCCCGTCACGGCCCTCGCCGGGCTGGAGGTGACCGGGGTCGCCCGCCACGGCAAGTTCCTCGACCTCGACTGCGACGGGCTGCACTTCGTCACCCACCTGGCGCGCGGCGGCTGGCTGCGCTGGCGGGAGGACCTGTCCGGCGCCAGGCCCGTCCGCCCCGGGAAGGGTCCCCTCGCGGTGCGGGTACGGCTGTCGCCCGGCGAGGACGACCGCGCGCCGGGCTTCGAGCTCACCGAGGCCGGGACGCAGAAGCGCCTGGCGGTGTACGTCGTGCGCGACCCGGCGGAGGTGCCGGGCATCGCGAGCCTCGGCCCCGACCCGCTGTCGGAGACCTTCACCGTCGACGCGCTCAAGGCGATCGTGGGCGGCAACCGCACCCAGATCAAGGGCCTGCTGCGGGACCAGAAGGTGATCGCCGGCATCGGCAACGCCTACTCCGACGAGGTCCTCCACGTCGCCAGGATGTCGCCGTTCAAGATCGCCTCGTCGCTGACGGACGCCCAGGTGGCCGACCTGCACGAGGCGATCGTGACGACGCTGCGCGACGCCGTGGGCCGGGCGCGGGGCCTGGCCGCCAAGGACCTCAAGTCCGAGAAGAAGTCGGGCCTGCGCGTCCACGGCCGCACCGGCGAGAAGTGCGAGGTCTGCGGCGACACGATCCGGGAGGTGTCGTTCGCCGACTCCTCCCTCCAGTACTGCCCGACCTGCCAGACCGGCGGCAAGCCGCTGGCCGACCGCCGTCTGTCCAAGCTGCTCAAGTGACGATCTCCGGGGGCAGGTGGCCGGTGTCGCCGAAGGACACCAGGTCCATCCGTCCGCCCCGGCGCCGCCAGCGGGAGACCGAGCCGTTGGCCACCTGCCCGTAGCCGAAGATGCGGCCGACGTCGTCCGGCGTCCCGCCGCCGAGCACGTGGCGGATGAGCAGCACGACGGCGTCGTGCGCCACGACCAGCACCCGCCGGCCCGCCTCGGCCGTTCCGGCGTCGTCGAGGACCTCCCGGATGCGGACCGCCACGTCCGCGAAGGACTCCCCGCCGGGCGGGCGGTAGAACGGCAGGCCGATCCGCTCCATCTCCCGCCGCTCGGCCGGGAAGCGCTCCTCGATCGCGCGGGGCGTGAGAAGTTCGAACACGCCGAGGACCCGGTCGCGCAGGCGGTCGTCGACGCGCTCGGCGGGCAGCGGCCGTCCGGCCGCGCGCAGCCCCTCCCGCGCGATCTCCCAGGTGAGCCGGGCCCTCCGGTACGGCGAGCACCAGACCGACTCAGGCAGTGCGTCGTCCGGGAGGCCCGCGAGGAGGCGGCCGACCGCCGCCGCCTGCTCCCGTCCGCGCCCGGACAGGCCGATGTCGGCGTCCCGCCCGTCGATCCGTACGGCGAGGCCGTCGCGCACGGCGCGGGCCGAGGCGGCGTTGGCGGTGCTCTCCCCGTGCCGGACGGCGGTGATCTCCTCCATCCCTCGACGCTAGCCACCCGGCCGTCCGCCCGGCATACCCCGCAGGGGGAGCACCAGCTTGGAAGCCGGACCGAGCACGGGCGCCGGGGCGCGACAATGGGCCCATGACGATGCCGGAAATCGCCCCCGACGCCGTACCCAAGGGCGCCTACCTGCTGGACGTCCGCGAGATCGAGGAGTGGCGCGCGGGGCACGCGCCCGAGGCCGCGCACATCCCGCTGGGCGACCTGCAGCAGCGGGTCGACGAGGTGCCGGCCGACCGCCCGGTGTACGTGGTGTGCCGGGTCGGCGGGCGGTCGGCGCACGCCACGCTGTGGCTCAACCACGTCGGCAGGGACGCCGTGAACGTGGGCGGGGGCATGCAGTCGTGGGCCGCCGCCGGGCTGCCGATGGTCAGCGAGAGCGGGGAGCCCCCCTTCGTGGCGTAGGTAAACGGATGGCATAATCACGACGACATCCGAAATAGCGCGGGAGCTCGGGCGAGACCGGGCTGAGAGGGCGGATTCTCCGACGAGACGTGCCGCCGACCGCATGAACCTGTCCGGATAATGCCGGCGTAGGGAGCGTGTGATGACATCGGCCGTCGTCGACCCCACTCGGGCGGAAGTGCCCCTGACCCTCGACGAGGAGGCCCCCCGCACCCTCGGGCTCCTCGACCAGAGCGCGTTCTGGGCCAACCTCGGGGTGAGCCTCCTTGGGTTCGCGGGGGCGCTGTTCCTGCTCGACCCGCTGGGCGGGCACCCGCTCCCGTTCGCCGGGGCCGTCCTGGCCGCCGTCGTGGGCAGCCTGATCGGCACGGCCATGGTGGGCCTGGCCGCGATCCCCGGCGTCCGCACCGGCCGCCCGGCCATGGTCCTGCTGCGCGGCCTGTTCGGGGCACGCCTGTCGTACGTCCCGACCGTGCTGAACATCGTGCAGATGATCGGCTGGGGGGCGTACGAGCTGTGGGTCATCGCGAGCGGGGCGCGGGCCGTGTTCGGCGGCGCGGTGCCGTACGGCGTGTGGGCCGTCGTGGCGGGGGCGGTGACGATCGCGCTCACGATCCGGCCGCTCGGGTCGGTGCGGCTGCTGCGCCGCTACGTGACGGCCGGCGTGGTGATCGCGATGGTCTGGCTGTCGGTCGCCCTGTTCGCCCGGGGTCCGTCGCTGGGCGGGGGCTCGTGGGACGCCTTCGCCCCGGCCGTCGACTACGTGATCGCGTTGTCGGTCTCGTGGGTGCCGATGGCGGCCGACTATGCCCGGCACTCCCGGACGAGCGGCTCGGCCTTCGCCGGCGTGGTGGGCGGCTACACGATCGCCCAGGTCGCCTGCCTGGCTCTCGGGATCGCGGCGCTGGCGCTCGTGGGCAACGACATGGACAAGGTCTGGGACCCGTTCGTGGCCGCGCCGCTCGGGGCGCTGTTCTTCGGCATCCTGGTGCTGCGCGAGGTCGACCAGTCGTTCGCCAACGTCTACTCGACGACGGTGTCGATCCAGAACCTGGCCCCCCGCGTCGACCGCCGGGTGATCTCCGCGGCCATCGGCGTCGTCACCACCGTGATCGCGCTGTACGCCAATGTGAACTCCTATGCCGCGTTCCTCAGCGTCATCGGGGCGGTCTTCGTGCCGATGTTCGCCGTGCTGGTGGTGGACTACTTCCTGCTCGGGGGCGCCTCCCGGTGGAACACGGCCGAGGACGCCCCCTCGCGCTGGTTCATGGTCGTGCCGTGGCTGCTGGGGTTCGCGGCCTACTGGGTCGTCACCGCGACCCCGACCGTGGGCTGGTGGGACGGGATCTGGGCGGACGTCCGGTCCGCCGTCGGGTTCGAGCGCCAGCCGTGGATGAACGCCGCGCTCGCCGCGTTCCTCGTGGCCGCGCTGCTCACGCTGCCGACCGCTCTCGGGAGACGCCGGCGGGCGGTCTGACCGGCGCGGAGCCCGCCTCGGCGCGGGGCGCCCGGGTGGCCAGGGCGACGCCGGCGCCACTGAGCACCAGGCCGGCGACCGCGAGCGCGCTCAGCGGCTGGTGGAGCAGCGCCCACGCCATGACGGCCGTGACGGACGGCGTGAGGAAGAACAGGCTGCTCGCCCGGCTCGCCTGCGACCGGCGCAGCAGCAGGTAGAGCAGGGTGAACGCGCCGATCGAGTTCACCAGCGCGAGCCACAGCACGGCGCCCGTGAACGGCGCCCAGGCCGTGACCCGCGGATGTTCCAGGGTGACCGTGAGCAGGCCGATGACCGGCACGGCGGCGAGAAGCTGCACGGCCTGGCCGCTGCGCAGGTCCATCCGCGGGCAGAACCGCTTCTGGTAGAGCGTGCCGAGGCTGAGCCCGAGCAGCCCGGCGCCGCAGAGCAGGACCGCGGCCGCCGCCGACGAGACGCGCTCCGCCACGGCCAGCGTCACCCCGGCGGCCCCGAGCGCGAAGCCCGCCCACTGCCGCGCGCTCACCCGCTCGCCGAGCAGCGGCACGGCCAGCAGCGCGGTGAGCACCGGGTGGAGCCCCTGGACGAGCGCCGCGATCGCCCCGCTCACCCCGAGCGCCATCGCCGTGTAGAACGCGCCGAACTGCACGGCCTGCAGGAGCAGCCCGGCGACCACCACGTGCCCGAGGGCCCGGCCGCGCGGCCAGGGGGCCCGCGCGGCCAGCGCGACCACGGCCAGCAGCACCCCGGCGAGCGCGAAGCGCGCCAGCGTCAGCAGCAGGGGCGGCGCCGCGCCGAGCCCGATCGACCCCGCGACGAACGCGCTGCTCCACAGGACGACGAACGCCCCCGGCACGGCCGCCTCCGCGACCCTTCTCCCCGTCATCCCGGCCTCCCGTAACCACCCAGAGTGGTTATCACGATGACGGAGCCGCCGATAACCTGTCAAGCCGGTTACGATGGAGGGATGTTCACGTTCTGGAGCGGCAACCTCGCGCTCGACTTCGCCGGCACGGTCGGCCACCGGGAGACCGAGCCGGTGGAGATGATCGGCACGCCCGATCTGCTCGCCGCGTGGGCCGTGGCCGCCGGGCTCCTGGACGAGCCCCCCGCCGTCGACGCCGAGGGCCGCGACCGGGCCGTACGACTCCGGGAGGCGGTCTACCGCCTCGGTGTGGGCCCCCTGCGCGGCCGGCGGCCGGCGGAGGCCGACGTCGACCTGGTGAACGCGCTCGCCGCCGAGCCCCCGGTGGCCCCGCGGCTCGTTCCGCACGCCGCTGGCCTGCGCGTGAGCCGTACGGGGGACCTGGACGCCGTCCTCGCCACGATCGCGCGGTCGGCGGCCGAGCTGTTCGGCGGGCCGGACGCCGCGCGGATCCGGCAGTGCGAGCGGACGGTCTGCACCCGCCTCTACGTGGACACCTCCCGCGGCGGCTCGCGCCGCTGGTGCGACATGCGCGAGTGCGGCAACCGGGAGAAGGCCGCCGCCTTCCGCTCCCGGCACCGCGCCCCCGGCGGGCCGGTCAGGTGACGGCGCCCTCGAGGCGGAGGAGGTGCTCCTTGGCGGCCGGTCCGCCGGCGTAGCCGCCGAGCACGCCGGGCGACTCCACCGCCCGGTGGCACGGGACGATGACGCAGACGGGGTTGGCGGTCAGGGCGTTGGCCACGGCGTGCAGCGCCTGCGGCCGCCCGATCCGCCCGGCCAGCTCCCCATGGGTGGTGACGCTGCCGTACGGCACCGACAGCGTCATCTGCACCACGGTCCTGGCGAAGGCCGTGGCGAGCTGGAGGTCCACGGGCAGGGAGAACGCCCTGAGCCTGCCCTCGAAGTAGGCGTCCAGCTCCCGCCGTACGGGGTCGAGGCGGCGGGGGTCGGGGCCGATGAACGAGCCGATCGACCGGTACACCCGGGCGAAGACCGCGTGCTCGTCGTCGTAGCTGCAGGCGGCCACGCCGCGGGCGGTCACCGCGAGGACCAGACGGCCGACGGGGGTGTCGGTGGTGCCGAACGCCACGTCCGGCGGGGACTCGCCGACGTAGCCGGGGGCGGTCACCCGTAGCAGGGCTTCGAGGTCCCCTGTGGACATTGGCCGCCCCACTTCCTCTCACTGCGTGGTCGAAGCGTATCGGAGCCGCCGTGAGCCGGTGGAAAAGCCCAAGATCGGTTGGCGAAAGACGGCACGATGGGGACGTGGGTGACTCCAATATCGACGAGGGGGACGAGGACGGCCTCGCCCGCGCCGTCGTCGCCAGCTCGCCGGACGCCGTCGTCGCCCTCGACCGCGACCTGACGGTGCTGACGTGGAACGGCGCGGCGGAGCGGCTGTTCGGCTGGCCCGCCGCCGAGCTGCTCGGCAGGCGCGCGCCCATCGTCCCCGACGAGCTGATGGCCGAGCACAACGCGGTCCTGGAACGGGTGCGCAACGGCGGCACCGTGTCCCTGCGCACCAAGCGGTTCGACCGCGACGGGCGGCTGCTCGACCTGCGCGTCGACACCAGCGCCCTGTGTTCCGAGAACGGCGCGCTGCTCGGGTACGTCAGCGTCTACCACCCGGCCGAGGACGACGACGCCGCCCAGGGGCGGGCGGCCCGGCGGGCCCGGCTCGTCCGGCGGCTGACCGACGTCGTGGGGGACATCAACGCCGAGCTCGACCTGCCCGTCGTCCTGGACCGGATCGCCGCCAGCCTCGCCGAGCTGACCGGGGCCGACGCGGGCGGCTTCGTGTCGATCGAGGGGGAGGAGCTGCGGCTGGTCGGGCTGCACGAGCTGCCCGAGGCCATGCGCGGCGTCACGGCCGGCCTGCACACCAGCCTCGTCGGCAAGCTGCTGCGCACCGGCAAGACCGTCCTGCTGGAGACCGGGCCCGACGGCTTCCAGGACCTCATCTGGGCGCGTCTGCCCGGGCTGCACACGATCGCCGTGGGGATCGCCGCCGTCGGCGGCCGTCCGTATGGAGCGCTCTACGCCCTGTTCGCCCGGCGCAAGGCCGGCCATCTGGAGCTGGAGCTCCTCGAACTGCTCGCGGGCCACGCCGGCATCGCCGTGGGCAACGCGATGGCCTACCAGGACGCCGTACGGCAGCGGGCCCACGAGCGGGCCGTCTTCGACGCCAGCGCGGACGGCATCGCCGTGCTCGACGGCACGGGCTCCGTCGTCCGGTGGAACCCGGCCGCGGCCCGCCTCACCGGCCTGCCCGGGGAGAAGGCGATCGGCGGGCCGCCGCCGTTCCCGCTGCCGGAGCCGGGGGAGAAGCTCACCATCCAGCTCCCGTCCGGCCGGTGGCTCGACGTCCTGCGCGCCGAGATCCGGGAGACGGGGGAGATCGTCGTCGACTTCCGCGACGTGACCAGGGCCAAGGAGCTGGAGGAGGCCAAGGACCTGTTCCTCGCCACCACCAGCCACGAGCTGCGCACGCCGATCACGATCGTCCGCGGCTTCGCCAGCACGCTCGACTCGCGCTGGGAGCACCTGTCGGACGAGGAGCGCAGGTCGGCCGTGCACACGATCGCCGAGCGGGCCCGCTCGCTCGGGCGGCTCATGGACCACCTGCTGCTCGGCGCGCGGGCGGGCGCCGACGAGCTCAAGGTCGAGGTGGAGGTGTTCGACCTCGCCGAGCGCGTCCGGGCGGCGACCCTCGGGCTGCCCGTCCTGTCCGCCCGGCATCGGGTCGAGGTGGACATCCCGCCCGACCTCCCACCCGTGTACGGCGACTCCCTGGCCACCGACATCCTGCTCGGCCAGCTCCTGGAGAACGCGTTCAAGTACTCCCCGGACGGCGGCCTGATCCGGGTCGAGGCGCGGCGGGAGGACGACAGCGTGGTCCTCGTCGTCGACGACGAGGGGATCGGCATCGCCCCAGCCGACCGGGAGCGGGTCTTCGAACGGTTCGTCCAGGCGGACAGCGGCGACCGGCGGAGGTTCGGGGGGGTCGGCCTCGGGCTGTACATCGTGCGCAGCCTCGCCCGGGCCCAGGGCGGCGACGTCTCCGCGCTCCCCCGGCCGGACGGCGGGACGCGCATGCGGGTCGTCCTGAAGGCCGCGGGCTGGTCCGCGTGGTCCGACACACCGGACCGGTAACGGTGTCACCACCCAAGAGCTGATCTATTGTCCATTGTGCACAAGCTGTGATCGGAGCACGGTTTCCCGGACGAGTGAACGGGGCATTTCGGTCGTGGAGCTGGACTCCGCGGGGGGAAGGGAATCGGGGAGGTGAGTGCGTCGAGCGTCGTGATGTTGCCGTACGCACCGTCGAGCGTCGCCGTCGCACGCCAGCGCCTCAGTGCCGAACTGGCAGCCGCGGGGCTGGTCTCCTCCTCCGTCGACGACGTCGTCCTCGTCATGAGCGAACTGCTGAGCAACGCCCTGCGGCACGCGCATCCCCTGCCGTCCGGCCAGCTCAAAGTGGCCTGGATGTGCTCCGACAGCCAGATCGAGGTGGCCGTCAGCGACGGCGGCGCGCACACCGAGCCGAGGGCCGGCCGCCCCACGCTCTCCTCTCTCGGAGGACGCGGGCTCGGCATCGTCGAGTACCTGGCCGAACGCTGGGGGGTCCGCCACGACGAGGAGGCCACCACGGTGTGGGCCGTCGTCGCCGCTTCCTGGCCCGCCCGAAACGGTCACAACGGCATGACCGCAACCCCGGCCCTCCGTGAGGTCGGCTGAGCGTCCACACCGCCGCCCGGGCGCGAGCACCTCGGACGGCCGGTGCGGCGACGGACCGTCAGGCGAGGCGCGCGGCGCGCGGGTAGAGCACGATCCGCTCGGCGATCGTCCAGGCGGAGCTCACCAGCAGGTAGACCCCCGCAGCCAGCGGGAGCACGGTCGCGACCGCGACCGTCCAGAACGGCATCGCCATCAGCAGCCGCCGCATCGGGGTGCCGGGCTCGACCCGCCGGGCGGCGACCCAGGCGACCGCCGCGAGCAGGGCCAGCACCACGAGGAAGACGGCGCCCGGGCCGCTGACCAGGCCCGCGCCCGCCAGCACGGCGCCGAAGTGCTCCCCGAGCGGCACACCCAGCAGGCCCTGGGCGAGCAGCAGGTTGGGGTGCCCCGCGATGGCGACCGAGGTGAACAGCCGGTAGGTGACCATGAAGAACGGCGACTGCGCGAACGCCGGCAGGTAACCGGACAGCGGGGAGACGCCTTCCTTGGCGTAGAGGGCGTTGGTCTCACGCAGCAGCCGCTGCGGGTCGGACTTCCAGCGGGCGCGCAGCTTCTCGGCCTCCGGCTGGAGCCGTAGCCGGATCCGCTGGACCCGGGCGACGCGCACGCTCAGCGGGAGCAGCGCCAGCCGTACGGCCAGGGTGAAGACGACGATCGCGAACGCGGGGCCGACGAGACCGCTGAGACCGGTGAAGAGGTGGTAGACGGGGACGAGCACGACGTCGAACACGGGAAAGCCTTTCGTCTGCGGAAGAAAGAGGGCATGACGAAGGCGCCCGCGATCACTCGGTGATCAGGCGGGCGCCGGGCTTCCCGACGGCGCTCGGGGGCGAGGTCGCCCCGCGGTGTCCGGATCGCACAGCCGGACGAAGACGGGCGCGCCACGGCCCGTCCGGCGCGCGGAGGGCGGCTCGACGGCCGACGTCCGGGCCGGACCGGCGAGCATCATCCAGGCGAGCACCAGGACCGCGACGCCGGTCAGCCCGAGCGCGGTCGCCACGCCGAGTCCGGGAGACCCGGCGAGCACCTCGGCCAGCAGCCACGCCGGCGATCCGAGGGCGGCCTGGAGCACGTTCACCTCAGCGCGACAGCTTCCCGACGACGGTGATCGCCGCGACGACGAGGAACGCGATGACGGCGATGACGAAGAGGAACTTCAACGTCGCGAACAGCGCGGGGATCACGAATCCGAACACCAGCCAGACGGCCAGGATGATCCCCAGAACGGTCAGTGCGGTACGGGCCATAGCCACAAGGTACGCGGTGGCACCGACAACCGCGAGCTTGATCCACAACTGATCGCCGGGACGTGCCGCGGCCCCCCGTACGGCCGTCGCCGTCCTATGGGCGGCGCCGCAGCGCAATGGGGATCATGCCTGGGGTTTCACGTGAATCATGCCCGTTCGGTATGAGACTCCGGTCGTCCGGCGATGCGGGTCTTACGGTCCGGTGACACATGGGCGGAGAGGCGGCGGAGCGGGCCTACCGTGGGGGGATGGCGTCCCGAGGAGTCCGATGACCGGCACCCCCGCATCCCGCGTCCTGGTGGTCGACGACGACCCCACCGTGGCCGAGGTCGTGGCGCGGTACCTGGAGCGCGACGGTCACGAGGTCGAGTGCGTCGGCGACGGCGCCGAGGCCCTCAGGCGCGCCCTCGCCGACCCTCCCGACCTGCTCGTGCTCGACCTCATGCTGCCCAAGATGGACGGCCTGCAGGTCTGCCGGAAGCTGCGCGAGCGGTGGCCCGTACCGGTGATCATGCTGACCGCGCTCGGCGAGGAGATCGACCGGGTCGTCGGCCTGGAGACCGGCGCGGACGACTACGTGACCAAGCCGTTCAGCCCGCGCGAGCTGGCATTGCGGGTGCAGTCGGTGCTCCGCCGGGCCCGTGGGGCGCTCGTCCCCACCGGCACCGGGGTGCTGCGCGACGGCGACCTCGTGGTGGACGTGGGCGCCCACGAGGTGCGGCTGGCGGGTGAGAAGATCACCCTGACGGCCCGCGAGTTCGACCTGCTCGTCTACCTGCTGCGCAACCCCCGCCAGGCGTTCAGCCGGGCCGCGCTCCTCGACCAGGTGTGGGGCTGGTCGTTCGGCGACTCCTCCACCGTGACCGTGCACGTGCGGCGGCTGCGGGAGAAGATCGAGCCCGACCCGACCGAGCCGCGGCGGATCGTCACGGTCTGGGGCGTCGGCTACCGGTACGAGCCGCTGCGATGATCCTCCAGATCGTCGCGGTCACCGCGGGGCTCGGCGTCGCCATCGCGGCCCTCGGCCTCGCGCTGCTGCGGGCGCTGCGGCGCCGGTCGATCGGCGTGATGCTCGCCGTCGTGGCGGTCGTCACGGTGGCCGCGACGCTGGCGGGCGTGGTGGCGATCACGCTCGAGATGGTGATCGACGGGCGGCCGAAGAACATCGTCCTCACGGTCGTGGCGATCGGCGGGCTCGTGGGCCTCGCCGTGGCGCTCATCAACGCGAGGCGGGTGGTGCTCGCCAGCAGGCGGCTCGTCCAGGCCCTGGACGAGGTGCCGCCATCGGGACGGTTCACCCCGCCGGAGGACCCGCTCCCGGCGGAGCTGCGCACGATCGCCAACGCTCTGGAGCAGGCGTACGAGCGGCTGCGCCTCGGGCGGGAGCGCGAGCGGGCCCTGGAGAGCGCCCGCCGCGAGCTGGTCGCCTGGGTCAGCCACGACCTGCGCACCCCGCTGGCCGGGCTGCGGGCGATGACCGAGGCCCTGGAGGACGGCGTGGTGGACGACCCCGGCACCGTCCGGCGCTACCACGCACAGATGAGGCTGGAGGTCGACCGCCTCTCCGGGATGGTCGACGACCTCTTCGAGCTGTCCCGGATCCACGCCGGGTCGCTGAAGCTCAGCCGGGGCCGGGTCGGGCTCGGCGACCTCCTCGCCGACGCGCTGGCCGGGGTCGAGCCACTGGCCAGGGCCAAGCGGGTGCGCCTGCTCGGCGAGGCGGACCCGGGCCTGCCGGTCGACGTCGACGCCGACGAGCTCGCCCGAGCCGTACGGAACCTGGTGGTGAACGCGATCCGCCACACACCCGCCGACGGGACCGTCTCGGTCCGCGCGACGGCGGACGGCGAGACGGCCACGGTGTCGGTGCTCGACTGCTGCGGCGGGATCCCCGAGGAGGACCTGCCGCGGGTCTTCGAGGTGGCCTTCCGCGGGGAGGCCGCCCGGACGCCGGGCCAGGGCGGCGGAGCCGGACTGGGCCTCGCGATCGCCAGGGGCATCGTCGAGGCCCACGAGGGCGAGATCGGCGTGGTCAACGAGGGCCCCGGCTGCCGCTTCGACATCCGCATCCCCCTCGCCGGGAGCGCCTGACCGCCGCGCCGCCGCCCTCGTCCCACCACGCCGTGGACGTCACCCGCCCGCCGGCCGTCGCCGTCGCCTGCCCTCGTGTTCGCCCGCCTTGGTGTTCGGCCGGCGTCGCGTCCGCCTGGCGTCGTACGGACCGGCGTCCGCCGTCGCGTGCCCTTCGTCCCGTCGCCGGATGCCGGAGCCCCGCGGCCCTCTCGTGGCGGGCCTGATGCCTGCTCGGCGTCGTTCGCGTCCCCTTCGCCCGGAGCGTACGACCGCCGTGGCACCCGTTTCCGGCTACCGCTCTCCCTGGTGCTCGAGCTGCCCGCGCCAGGCCGGGATCTCCCCGTCCGGCTCACGGAGGGCGTCCCGATCTCGTACGGTGAACGCCTCGGCCATGGCGCGGAACGTCGGGCACGGCCAGCGCCACATGCAACTGCGACATCGCAGGATGGGGTGGGAGGCATCGCTGGAGATGCCCCCGGCGTCCCTGGGCTGGTGCAGGTCGAGCAGCCGGATGCCGAGCTCGGAGAAGCTCAGCAACTCCTCTCTCGCCTCGGCGAGGAAGTCGAGGTCCTCGGCCGCGAGCCGGGCGCTGACCGGGACGAACCCCTCCCGGTTGACCAGGCCGCGCAGCGGCTCGGTGGCGTCCCGCCACGACGAGGCCTTCTCGGTGCGGACCAGGATGACCTCCAGCCGCTCCCGTAGCCTCCGGCGTTGCGGATCCTCAGGAAAGTCATTGTTCATCATGCTTTCGGGCCCACTGTGCTCGGCGCCCGCCCTCCTTCACGAAGTGACGACCAAGACGCGGAGGTTCCGGGCCCTCCATCCGGCGAAAGCCGGCGTCGCATAGCGTCAAGCTTCGCGCACTCACCGTTTGCGTGCGAGCGGAATCGGGGACAAAGGGCGGACGACTCTTCGACGATTCCGCTGGAACGTGACCCGGGGCCGGGACGGCGCTAGTGTGCGCCTCGTGGAGCTCAAAGTCGCGACGCAATCCCACGCCGGTCAGGCCGTCATGGCCGTCGCCGGCGAAATCGATCTGTACACCGCTCCCCGGCTGCAGGCGGAGTTCACCCGCCTGCTCGAGACCGGGCCGGATCGAGTGGTCATCGACATGTCCGGGGTGGAGTTCTGCGACTCCACCGGCATGAACGTGCTGCTGTCCGCGCTCAAGCGGCTGCGCGAGCGCGGCGGCAGGCTCGAAGTGGCGGCACCCAGGCCGGCCGTACGGAAGATCCTGCAGGTGACCGGGCTCGACTCGGTCTTCACGGTCCACGAGACCCTGCCGGACGACCTGCTCACGGCCGAGCACCAGGGCTAGCCGAATGGGTGACCTCGTGGTCCCTGGGCCGGACACCGCCGTGGTGATCCCGGCCAAGGACGAGGCCGACCGCATCGGCGCCACCGTGACCGCCGCCCTGAAGCTGCCCGGCGTGGATCTCGTCGTCGTGGTCGACGACGGCTCGACCGACGAGACCGGCCGGGCGGCCAGGGGGGCGGGCGCCCGTGTCGTACGGCACAGCCGCAACAGGGGCAAGGCGGCCGCGATGGAGAGCGGGGCCGAGGCCGTGCGCCTCCTCGACGAGGACGAGCCACGGCACCTGCTGTTCCTCGACGCGGACCTCGGCGAGACCGCCGGGGCGGCGCTGCCGCTGATCGTGCCGGTGCGCACCGGCGAGGCCGACATGACGATCGCCGCGTTCGCCGCCCGCGTGAAGCTGGGCGGCCACGGCATGGTCGTGCGCCTCGCCCGCGACGGCATCAGGCGGCTGACCGGATGGGAGGCGACCCAGCCGCTCAACGGCCAGCGTTGCCTTACCCGGGCCGCCTTCGAGGCGGCGCGGCCCCTCGCCCACGGCTTCGGCGTCGAGACCGGCATGACGATCGACCTGCTCCGCAAGGGTTTCCGGGTGGCCGAGGTGGAGGTCGACATGGCCCACCGGGCCACCGGCACCGACTGGCGCTCCCAGATGCACCGGGCCCGGCAGCTCCGCGACGTCGGCCTGGCCCTCGCCGCCCGGGAGCCCGCCGTCCAGCAGGGCAGGGACGCGATCCGCCCCCGCCCCCGGCCGTGACCCTCCGGGAACGCGTGCCGTTATCCGCCTTCCCGGGCCACGCGCGGGCACGGCTCGTCGCGCTCGCCGCCTCTCCCCTGTCCGTCCTCTGCACGATCGCGATCGGCCTCCTCGGGCCGTCGGCCATGGTCCCCGCCCTGCCCGGCCGGCCCTGGCAGCCGCCGTACTCCCTGGGCCTCGACCCGGGCGGCCACCTCGTCGTGGCGCTGGGGGCGGCGGCGATCCTCCTGGGCGCGGCCGGGCTGGCCGCCGGGCTGCGGGCCGCCGAACAAATGCCCCCGGCCCACTGGACGGTCCTGGCGGGGTGCCTGGCCGCCGTCGCGCTGGCGTTCCTCCCGCCGTCGGGCTCCTCCGACCATCTCAACTACGCCGCGTACGGCCGGATGGCGGCGCTCGGCCACGACCCGTACGCGACCGTGCCGGCCGACCTCCCCGGCGACCCGGTGATCGGCCGGGTGGAGGAGTGGCGCACCACGCCCAGTGTGTACGGGCCGGTGGCGACGTTCGTGCAGGCCGTCGCGGCCCACATCGGCGGCGACTCGCTCCGGCTCACCGTCTTCGCGATGGAGGCGGCCAACGCGGCCGCGTTCGTCGCCCTGGCCGTCGTGCTCCACCGGGCCACCCGGGACGACCCCGTACGGCAGCGCCGCGCGGCGCTTCTGTGGGCGGCCAACCCGCTCGTCGTCTACCAGCTCGCGGCCGGGATGCACCTCGACACGATCGCCACCGCGCTCGTCGTCGCCGGCGTGGTGTACCGCCGGGGGCTGCCGCTCGGCCTGGGGGTCGCCGTGAAGGTCACCTCCGGCCTGGTCGCCCTCGGGGTGGCCTGGGAGCTGCGCAGGCGGCCCCGGCGGCTGGCCGCGGTGGCCGCGTCGGCGGCGGTCGTCGTGCTCGTGCTGTACTGGCTGGCCGGGCCGCACGCGCTCGACCAGGTCCTGAACGCGAGCAGGACGGTGTCGCTGGCGACCCCCTGGAAGCTGGTGAAGACGGCGGCGCAGGCCGTCTTCGGGTCCGGGGCGTACCACCTGGAGATCCAGCTCGGGTCGCTGGTGGTGCTGGCCGGGCTCGCCGCGCTGCTCCTGCGCCGCATGTCCGCGGACGGCCTGCTGAGGGACGGCGCCGAGGCGCCCCCGGTCGCCCTCGCGTTCGCCGTCGCCTGGCTGTTCGCCACGCCGTACGCGCTGCCCTGGTACGACGGGCTCGCCTTCGGGCTGCTCGCACTGGTCCCCGCGTCGGGCCTGGACGCCTTCCTGGTCGCCCGGCTGGCCGCCCTCTCCCTGGCGTATTTGCCGGCCCGGCAGGCGGGCCAGCCCCCGGACCTCGGCTGGCTGGTGAGCGTGGTCAGGGCGCAGGCGGTGCCGGCGTTCCTGCTGGCGCTGACGGTCGCGCTGGCATGGTGGGCGTGGCGGGCTCGTCCCGCAGCGCGCGTACCGACGCCGCGAGCGTGAGCGGGACGGCCACCGTGAGGGCCATGGCCGGGATCGCGATCCCCGAGTCGTTGATCAGGAACCCGACCAGGGCGGCGGCCAGCGCCCCGAACAGCCCGGCCCGCAGCTCCGGAGCGCGCTCGTAGACCAGGCTCAGCGCGGACGCCCCCCACCGGGACGGCCGGTACAGAACGAGGAACAGGAACGCCAGCGCGACCAGCGACAGCAGCGTCAGCGGCAGGTTGCCCAGCGTGTGGAGCATGGCGCCCAGCTTGCGTCCGATCACCGAGCCGCCCTCCCCGCTGACGACCTGCTGCACGAAGCCGCCGAGGTGGGTGCGCCGGTCGGGCGGCCGCAGCCAGTCGGCGACCGCGATCAGCGCGACGAGCGCGACGCCCGCCAGCCCGACGAGCCCGAGCCGGACCACCGAGACCCGCCGCCCGGTGACCATGAGCAGGAACACCGCCACGCCCACGACGAACGACGGCACGCCGCCGAAGTCGGCCCCCCAGGCGGGCCAGCCGTCGGCGACGACCGCCACCAGGCCGTACGCCAGGCAGACGAGGGCGGCGAGCCGCGGCCTGCGGCGCAGCGCGTGCGCGACCCCGGCGAGGAGCAGGATCGTGCCGGTCGAGTAGACGGCGAACGCCATGTTGCCGAAGCCGTAGAACCGGCCGCCGGTGACCGGCTCGTAGCCCGCGACCGCGTTCACCTGCAGCCGGGAGCCCGTCACCACGTCGAGGAGGAGGGCGGCCGAGCTCACGCCCGCGACGGCCGTCAGCGGGCCGAGGACGTGCGACCGCCACGGCCCCGCGAAGCCGGCGGCCGCGACGACCACCGCCATGCCGAGGATCGTCGCGAGGAGGGCGGGCATCGGATGGGCGAAGCCCCACCACGGCACGAGCTGGGCCAGGAAGACCGACACCGGGACCGCGCCGCTGATCGTCGCCACCACCCGCGTCACCCCGAGCATCCGGCGGGCGCGGCGGATCACGATCGACGCCAGGACGTAGAAGAGCACCTGCGCCGTCACGAGCACGATGAAGAACGGCTCCCTGACCTGCCGGAGCACCTGGCTGGCGAGATCGGCGTCGGCCAGCCGGGCAGCCGTCTCCCGGGCCGACGCCGGGCCCTCGCCGCCGTTCTGCCACGCCCTGCCGACCACGCCGTCCGGTGTGCCGAGCCCGAGCACGTGCGTGACGGTCGCGGTCAGGTCGGTGAGCGTGACCAGCGCCTCCTGCCGCGTGGAGGTCGCCGTCAGCCACCCCTTCCGGTACGCCTCTGCCGCGTCGTCGCCGGTCTCGGGTCGTGCGGATGTCGCCGGGGTGGTCGCTGTCGTGGTGGCGGCGGTGGTCGCGGCCGCACCGCTGGGGCCGGTGGCGACGGCGATGTGGAGGTGCGCGGCCGAGCCGGAGTCGGACAGGCCCGCGACCAGCACGGTCGATCCGGCGGGCACATGAGCGAGGATCTCGCCCACCGTCCGATCCGCGGCCGCCACCGCGGCCCTGCGCGCCTCCGGGCTCAGATCCCGCACGCCCGACCCGGCCGGCCCGGTCCGTGCGTCGGCGGGAGCGCCGGTCGTCGCGATCGGGCCCGCGCCGTCCTGCCCGGTCGATCCGGCCGTGGGAGCGCCGGCGGTGCCGGTCGCCGTGCCCGTGCTCTCCTGCCCGGAGGCGGTCCACGCCTGGTCGATCTGTCCGGCCTCGGCGACGACGAGCGTGTACGGCGTGAGGTCGGGCAACTCGGCCACGCTCGCGGCATATTTCCCGACTTTTCCGGACTGGTCGGCGGCGGCGAGGGCGGCGCCCGGTCCGATGGCGGCCACCGTGCCGCCCGCCGCGGTGACCGTGCGCCCGAGAAGCCCCACGGTGGCCTGGAAGGGGCTCGACCGCTGGAGACTCACCAGCTCCGCCCATCCGGGGATCGTGGCCGACCCGTCGGCGGCGACGGCGGGGGCCGGGGGAGCCGCGCACGCCGAGCCGGGCGCCGCGGCGCGCTGGCCCGCGGAGAGCGTGAGCCATCCGGCGATCGGACAGGTGACCGGCAGCCCCTCCGGCGGCACCGCCCGCGTCGAGAGGGACGCCGTGGCGCCGGTGCCGGCGAGACGCCAGAGGGCGGGCGTGCGAACCGGGTCGAGGTCGTCCCACTGCAGCCCGGGCACGCCGATCACGACCACCCGGCGGCCGGCCGCGGAGGCCGCCGCCGATCCCGCCGCCGCTTCCGACGCGGACGCCGCCGACGACGCCGACGTTGACGGCGCCGCTGCCGCTGCCGCCGACGCTGCCGCTGCCGCCGACGCTGCCGCTGCCGCCGACGCTGCCGCCGGGGACGGCCACGAGGCCAGCGCGGCGACGCAGAGGACCACCGCCGCCAGGACGACTCGGATCCCCCGCCCGAGAGCTCGCCGCATTCCGCCCGGCCTCACGCCGGCCCCTGCCGCCGCGTGCCGGGAAGGCAGGGGCGGGACCGGCGGGACGCCTGGCAGGGGTCGGGGACCACCGTCGGCTGGCACGGCTGCGCGGCTCCTCGGCTCGAGAGCGGAAACGGTCGGGACAGCGTCCACGGTAACCTGCCTGCTCGTGACGACTGGCCGGACGACCGCGGGCAGGGGACCGCTGTGGGCGTGGGCCCTGGCCCTCGTGGTCGTCGCCGCGGCGGCGGCCCCGCTGATCGCCTACTGGCTGACCAACCCGGCCGACCAGCGGCTCGTCGATCTGGACGTCTACCGTACGGGCGGCTGGGCCCTCCTGCTCGGCCTTCCCGTGTACGGGGTGATCACGCCCGCGCCGCAGCTCCTGCCCTTCACGTACCCGCCCGTCGCCGCGATGCTGGCCGTCCCGCTCGCGGAGATGTCCTGGCCGGCGGCCCAGTGGGTGTGGACGGCCGGGATCGTGGTCGCCCTCGCGGTCGTCGTCCGGTTCGCGTTCCGCCCGCTGCTCGACGGACCGCTGCTCGACGGACCGCTGCTCGACGGGCCGCCGCTCGGCGCCGCGAGGAAGGCCGCGAGGAAGGCCGCGAGGAAGGCCCGGCCTCACGCGCGGCCGGACGCCGTGAGGAACGCCGGGCCGGGAGCGATGCCGGCCGCCGGGCCTGACGCGGACGCCGTTCGGGATGCCGGAACCCGCACGCGGCTCGCCCGGTCGCCCCTCGCCGTCCCCATGGTGTTCGCCGTGCTCGCGGCGGCGTGCGTGTATCTCATGCCGATCAGGGACCAGATCCGCTTCGGCCAGGTGGACCTCTTCCTGGTCGCGCTGTGCCTGCTCGACTGCGCCGCCCGCAGGCCGAGGTGGCCGCGCGGGATGCTGATCGGCCTGGCGACGGCCGTGAAGCTCACGCCCGGCGTCTTCCTCGTCTACCTGGCCGTCACCGGGTTCCCCCCGCGCGGCGGCGACCGGGAGCAGCGGCGGGCCTTCTTCATGGCGGCCTTCACCGCCGCCCTCCTCACGGTCGTGCCGTTCCTCGTGATCCCCGAGGACGCCCGGGGCTACTGGTTCTCGGCCCTGCTCGACTCCGAACGGCTCGGCGCGAACGCCGCGACCACCAACCAGTCGCTGCGCGGCATGCTGCTCCGGCTCTACCTGTCCGACGCCGCCACCTCGCTGATCTGGCTCGCCGCCGTCGCCGCCGTCGGCTGGTACGGCTTCAGCCGAGCCCGGCGGGCCCACCTGGACGGCGACCCGATGACGGCGGTCGCGCTGACCGGGCTGATGGCGGTGCTGCTGTCCCCGGTCGCGTGGATCCACCACATCGCCTGGGTGGTCGTGGTGGTCGCCGCGATCGCCGGGACGGGCCGCGACCGCACCCGGCTGCTGGTGGCGGCAGGGGTGTGGCTCTTCTACGTGCTGCCCATCCCCTGGTGGGGAGTGTCGATCAAGGCTCTGGAGATCCCCGTCCTGAGCCCGGTCGTGGGCAAGATCGTGCAGGACGCCTTCGGGCTCGGCGCCGTCGCGCTCGTCTGGGTCCTCGGCTCCTGGCTGCCCCGGCGCCGGACGGTGGAGCCCTCATCCGCCGTTCGGGAGACGTCCGCGTGACCGTCTGGTTACCCTCGGTGTCGTGCTGGTCACCGTTCTGGTCATGGCCGGGGTTCTGTCGGGAGTGACCGGCGTGTCCATCGGCATCCTCATGCTGCGCACCGCCAGATCGTCGGTGGAGGAGTGCCTGGAGGCCCTCTCCCGCCGCAAGGCCTTCGACGGCGCCGTGGACAGCAAGGCGATCCGTGACGTCGCCGTCTACCGCTACGACGCGCTGGAGGAGATGACCGGGAGGCTGTCGTTCTCGGTCGCGCTCATCAACGGCTTCGGCGACGGCATCGTGCTCACCTCGATCAACGGGCGGACCGAGACCCGGACGTACGTCCGGCCGGTGTGCGGCGGCAAGGGCCTGCAGCCGCTGTCGCCCGAGGAGGAGCACGCCGTGCGGGCCGCCCGGCTCGGCATCGGGCCCGAGGTCGAGCCGCATCGCGTCCGCCGCTGAGGCGTTCCCCAGGCAGGCGGCGCTGAGGCGTTCGGCGAGCGGGCGGCGTGCCGAGGTGTGCATGTTCCGGCACGTGAGGGGCGTCGACGGCGGTTACCCTGGATGACATGCCCAAGCTCGCGTACCTCGGCCCTCAGGGGACCTTCTGCGAGGCCGCCCTGCGGAGGCTCGCGCCCGACGCCGAGCGGCTCCCCGCCGCGAACGTGGGGGCCGCGCTCCACGCCGCCCGCACCGGCGAGGCCGACGGGGCCGTCGTCCCGCTGGAGAACTCGGTCGAGGGGGCGATCACCCAGACCCTCGACGAGCTGGCCTGGGGCGGCCCGCTCCTCATCACCGGCGAGCTGCTGCTGCCCGTCGAGTTCTCCCTGCTCGTACGGCCCGGCACGGAGCTGCCGCAGATCAAGCGGATCATCTCCCACCCGGCGGCGATCACGCAGTGCCGGGGATACCTCGAGCGCGAGATGCCGGACGCCCTCGTGATGGCGTGGCCGTCCACGGCGGGCGCGGCGCAGGAGGTGGCCGCCCCCGGCTCGCCGTACGACGCGGCGATCAGTCCGGCCATCGCGGCCGAGTACTACGGCCTGGACGAGTTCGCGTCCGGGATCGGCGACCGCTCCGACACGGTGACCCGGTTCGTCCGGGTGAGCCCGCCGGGCCCGCTGCCCGAGCCGACCGGGGCCGACCGCACCTCACTCGTCGCCTTCCTGCGCGACGACCACCCGGGCGCGCTGCTGGAGATGCTGAGCGAGTTCTCCGTGCGCGGGGTCAACCTGACCCGGATCGAGTCGCGGCCGACCGGCGACGGCATCGGCCGCTACTTCTTCCACTTCGACTGTGAGGGCCACGTCGCCGACGCTCGGGTGGGCGAGGCGATCTCGGGCCTCCGGCGGCTCTGCGCCGATCTGCGTTTCCTGGGCAGCTATCCACGGGCCGACCGGGTCGCCACGCAGATCAGGGCCGGTACGGCAGACGACGACTTCACCGAGGCGGCCGGCTGGCTGGAGCGGATCAGGAACGGTCAGGCCTGAGCACCGCGCCGGGCTCGTTGTGATGGGCGGGAGCCGTACCGGCTCCGGTAGCCTTTGATCCGTGATTGACCTGCGAACCCTTCGTGAGGACCCCGACCGGCTCCGGGCGTCGCAGCGCGCCCGTGGTGAGGACGACTCGGTCGTGGACAGGCTGCTCGGCCTCGACGAGCGCCGTCGCTCCGCGCTGAACGGCTTCGAGTCTCTGCGCGCCGAGCAGAAGAGCATCGGCAAGTCGGTGTCCCGCGCGTCCGGGGACGAGCGCCAGGCGCTGCTCGACCGGGCGAAGGACCTGGCGGCGCAGGTCAAGGTCGCGGAGGCGGAGGCCGACCGGCTGGCCGGCGAGCTCGACGAGCTGCTGCTGTCGGTGCCGAACATCGTCGAGGAGGGCGCCCCTTCCGGCGGCGAGGACGATTACGTCGTCCTCGAGGAGATCGGCGAGAAGCCGTCGTTCGACTTCGAGCCGCGCGACCACGTGGAGCTGGGCGAGCTGCTCGACGCCATCGACATCGAGCGCGGCGCGAAGGTGTCGGGCGCCCGCTTCTTCTTCCTGAAGGGCGTCGGGGCGCGGCTCCAGCTCGGGCTGCTGAACATGGCGATGCAGCAGGCCGTCGAGGCCGGCTTCACGCCCATGATCACCCCGGTGCTGGTGAAGCCGGAGTCGATGCAGGGCACCGGCTTCCACGTCGCCCACGACAAGGAGATCTACCGCCTCCCCGAGGACGACCTCTACCTCGTGGGCACCTCTGAGGTGCCGCTGGCGGCCTACCACGCCGACGAGATCCTCGACTCACGCGCGCTGCCCATGCGGTACGCCGGGTGGTCGTCCTGCTTCCGCCGCGAGGCCGGCTCGTACGGCAAGGACACCCGGGGCATCATCCGCGTCCACCAGTTCGACAAGGTCGAGATGTTCTCCTACTGCCGCGTGGAGGACTCCCACGAGGAGCACCAGCGGCTGCTGGCCTGGGAGAAGGAGATGCTCGAGAAGGTCGAGCTGCCGTACCGGATCATCGACACGGCGGCGGGCGACCTCGGCACCTCGGCGGCCAGGAAGTTCGACTGCGAGGCGTGGATCCCCTCGCAGGGCCGCTACCGGGAGCTCACCTCGACGTCCAACTGCACCGACTTCCAGGCGCGGCGGCTGCGGGTGCGCTACCGGGACGCCGAGGGCCGTCCCCAGCACGTGGCGACCCTGAACGGCACGCTCGCGACCACCCGGTGGATCGTGGCCATCCTGGAGAACCACCAGCAGGCCGACGGCTCCGTCGTCGTCCCCAAGGCCCTGCGGCCGTACGTGGGGCTCGACGTCCTGGAGCCCGTCTCGCGCTAGCCCGTGCCTGTGGCGACGGCCGGCACCCCGGGGAGGGGGCGCCGGCCGTTCGCCGTCCAGGGGCCGTTGTGCGGGCCCTGAGGGGCACGCGGGGCACCTCGTGCGCGTCCGCGAGGGGCTCGCAGGAACCCTTGTGAGGGGCCCCACTGGACCGTCCGGACGTGCGAAGGGCGGGACCCGCCGCGCGGACCCCGCCCTTCGTCAAGTCAGGTCAGATACCCCGGACGTTGGACGCCTGCGGACCCTTCGGGCCCGCGATGACCTCGAACTCGACCCGCTGGCCGTCCTCCAGATTGCGGTAGCCGCTACCGGTGATCGCGGAGAAGTGCACGAACACGTCGGGCTCGCCGCCGTCCGGTGCGATGAAGCCGAAGCCCTTCTCAGCGTTGAACCACTTGACGGTTCCCTGAGCCATTACTGCTCTCCCTAAGGAAGTGAATCTTGGGGTCCACACCTCGTGAACCCCGGGTGTGTCGCACAGCTCCCCGGGTGGCTCATACAGTCAAACTGGTTTTCGCTACGGGAACAGCTAATACAACGCCTTCACATCTAACACTATGTAGCCCGTTGGTGTTCCACGTAAGGCCGAGATTTCTCGACCTGTGGACGTCCGAGTCGGTGACCGGCGCCGTCACGGTGCACACTGGAACCTGTCATGACCTGCCCCCGCCTCGTCGCCACGGACCTCGACGGCACAGCTCTGCGCACCGACGGAACGATCTCCCCTCGAACGGCCGCCGCCTTCGCGCGCGTGGAGCGCGCCGGAGGGACGCTCGTGTTCGTGACCGGCCGCCCGCCCCGCTGGATGCACACCGTCGCGGGAGCCGTACGGCACCGGGGGCTGGCCATCTGCGCCAACGGGGCGCTCGTCTACGACCTGCACACCGAGGAGATCGTCGAGGCGCACCTGATCGCCCCCGACATCCTGGAGGAGTCCGTGCGGCGGCTGCGCGACCGCGTGCCGGGCCTGAGGTTCTCCGTGGAGTACGAGGGCGGCTTCGCCCATGAGTCCGACTTCGCCCTCGGCGGCTGGGACTCCCACGAGGTCTCCGGCCGGAAGGTGGGGGCGGCCACGCTCACCTCGCGGCCCTGCGCCAAGCTGCTCGCCCAGCACCCGTCGATGAACCCCGACGAGCTGCACCTGCGGGCACTCGAACTGGTCGGCGACATCGTCACCCCCACCCACTCCAGCGGCCGGGCGCTGATCGAGATGAGCGCGTACGGCGTGACGAAGGCGTCGGCGCTGGCCGCGCTGGCCGAGGAGCGGGGGATCAAGCCGGCCGAGGTGGTGGCGTTCGGCGACATGCCGAACGATCTGCCCATGCTGACCTGGGCCGGCACGTCGTACGCGGTCGCGAACGCCCATCCCGACGTGATGGCCGCCGTCGATCACGTGACGGCGGCCAACAACGACGACGGGGTGGCCCGGGTGCTCGAGACGCTCTTCTGAGGCCTTCTGAGCACCCGGTCCTTGTGCGCTCTACAGGTAGGGCCCGCCGGCGCCCCGGTGCCCCTGGTCGTCCGGACCCTGCGCGACGCCGCCGGGGAGGGCGCGCCGCATCTGCTCCAGCTGGGCGCGGGCGGCCATCTGCTGGGCGAACAGCGTGGTCTGGATGCCGTGGAACAGCCCCTCCAGCCAGCCGACCAGCTGGGCGTGGGCCACTCGCAGCTCGGCGTCACTGGGGGCGGCGCCGTTGTCGTCGCTGAACGGCAGCGAGAGCCGTTCCAGCTCTTCGACCAGCTCGGGGGCGAGCCCCTCCTCCAGCTCCTTGATCGAGCTCTTGTGGATCTCCCTGAGCCGCAGCCGGCTGGCCTCGTCGAGAGGGGCCGCGCGAACCTCTTCGAGCAACTGGCGGATCATGCTGCCGATGCGCATCACCTTCGCCGGCTGCTCGACCAGCTCGGCGACGGATCGCTCCTCCTGCTCCCCCTTCTTGCCGTTCGTGCCCGAGACCGAGAGGCCCTGGGGCCCCACGACCACGATCTGTGGGGTGCTCTCGTCTGCGTTCATGGATGGTTGACAACTCCTGATTCCGGGATCCGGTGGGTCACCGCGTGCTCACCGGATCCAACCTAGCTCACCGCGTCAGCAGGATCTTTCCGATGTGTTCGCCCTGTTCGAGCAGGCGGTGGGCCTGCGCGGCGTCCTCCATCGGCACCGTGGCGTGCACGACCGGCCGGACGGCCCCGGCGGCGACCAGCGGCCACACGTTCTCGGTCACGCCGCGGCAGATGACGCCCTTGTCGTCGACCGGGCGGGTGCGCAGCCCGGCGCCGTGGACGGTGCCCCGCTTGGCCATCAGCGTGCCGAGGTCAAGCTCGCCGCGGGTGCCGCCCTGCATGCCGATCACCGTCAGCCGTCCGCCGATGGCGAGCGCGTCGAGGTTCCCGGCGAGGTACTTGGCGCCGATGATGTCGAGGATCACGTCGGCCCGGCCCCTGAACCGCTCCGCGAAGTCCTCCTCGCGGTAGTTGACGCCCTCGTCGGCCCCGAGGTCCAGGCACCGCTGGACCTTCTCCGCCGACCCGGCCGTCACGAGCACGCTGGAGCCGAACGCCTTGGCCAACTGGATCGCCATCGTGCCGATGCCGCTCGCGCCGCCGTGGACGAGCAGGGTCTCGCCCTTGCGGAGCCGGGCGGCCATGAACACCATCGACCAGACCGTGCAGGCGACCTCCGGCAGCGCGGCCGCCTCGGCGAGCGGGACGCCGTCCGGCACCGGCATCACCTGCTGCCACGGTACGGCGACCTTCTCGGCGTACCCGCCGCCGGCCAGCAGGGCGCACACCTGGTCGCCCACGCGGAGGCCCTCGACGTTCTCCCCGATCTCGCTGATCACGCCGGAGCACTCCAGCCCGGGGATCTCGGACGCCCCCGGAGGCGGCGGGTAGAAGCCCTGCCGCTGGAGGAGGTCCGCCCGGTTGACCGCCGACGCGGCCACATCGATGACGACCTCACCCCTGGCGGGACGGGGATCCGGGACTTCCTGCCAGACCAAAACCCCAGGTCCGCCCGGTTCCGAAATCACGATCGCACGCATGTGACCTAAAGTATCGTGGCGGAGAACTCGGCGGTTGCCCGCATTCACCGTATTACGTGGCGCTAATCTGCATTGTGTTTGCTGCCCCATTAGCCCGTCCCAAGGGGGTACACGGTGGCGAGACATGATCGTGAGGATCCCCATTCTCTCGAGGATCAGCTCGCGTGGCTCGACGCGATCAAGGAGATGCCCGACGAGGTGGAGATCGCGGTCAGCGCGGTGACGTCCGCCTCTTTGGCATCCCCTCCGCCCCCTCCCGCGCCCGCCGAGCCCGAGATCGCCTCGCCGTATCCGAAGGACCCCTGGAGCCTCGTACCGTCCGAGCCGGCGTCCGGCGGCCTGTTCCGCGGCGCGGTCGAGTCGGTGTACGGCTCCCCCGTGGCGGAGGGCGACACGGACACCTCCGAGGGGCGCGGACGCCTCGCGGACGCCGGCTACGGCCCGTCCCGGGAGACGGCGTTCGGCGGCGGCCAGGACTCCCCGTACGGCTTCGGCTCCGACAAGGGATTCGGCCGGGATACCGCTTTCGGTCAGCCGGATTCCGCCGGGGGTGAGACCGTGTACGGCACGCCGGATCCGTTCGGCGCCACGACCGCTTTCCACGACGAGCCCGCTTTCGGCAATCGCGACCCGCGCCGCGACGCGTTCGGCGGCGAGAAGGCCTTCCGCGACGAGCCGGGTTTCGGCGGGCGCGAGCCGCTCGGCGGCCTGGAGTCGCGCGGCGGCCCTGAGCGGGGCGGCCCTGAGCGGGGCGGCCCTGAGCGGGGCGGCTCGGAGCGGGGCGGCGAGTCCGATCCGCGAGGCGGCGCGAACGCGTCTGGCGCCGGGACGGACGACGAGTCCGGACGGGAGCCGTCCGACGGCGACGCCGCCCGGCGCGAGCCGTTCGAGGGCGCGGAGGCCACAGAGGCCGCGGGCACGGCCGAGGAGAGGGCCGAGGAGTCCCGGAGGGCGGACGAGCCCGAGGAGGACGACTACCCCACCTCGCCGCCCGGGGCCCTGGGCAAGGCGCCGTTCGCGGACCCGTCTGGGGGTGAGCGGTCGCGCGGCGCGTTCGGCGAGTCCCCGGGGGACACCGACGCGTACAACGTCGGCGCGTTCGGGGACGGGGACGCCCGCGCCAACCCCTACGGCGACGCGGACGAGGCGGCCTCGCAAGAGCGGTCGCTGCGCGGCTGGCTGGAGCCGGCCGTCCCCGTGGAGTCGGCCAGGGCGGAGCCCGCGTACCCGCGGGAGTCCGCGCCTGCGGCCGACAAGCCGGAGCCATTCACGCCCGCCGAGACGCCGTTCGGGTCTGCGGAGCAGTCGTTCGGGCCGGCCGAGACGCCGTTCGCGGAGACGTCTTTTGCACCTGCGGAGACGTCGTTCGGGTCTGCGGAGTCGTCGTTCGGGCCTGTGGAGCCTCCGTTCGCGGTCGCTCCGCGGAGCGAGAACGCCTTCGCCGGGTCCCTGCGAGAGGACCTGGCGGCCGACGAGCGCAAGCCGTACGACCAGGGTGCCGGCGTCGGCGCCCCACAGGCCGAGCGCCGGCCGTTCGACACCGACCGGGGCAGCGATCACAGCGGCGGCATGGATCGTGGTCGGGACGCGAGCGATCGCGGCCCGGTCGTCGACCGGGACCACGGGCCGGCCGTCAAGCATGATCGTGGACCGGCGGCGGAGCGGGACCGCGGAGTCGCCGACGAGCGGGAGCCGTACCAGCCGCGCAGGCGGCAGGCGCCGCCGGCCGCGGCGTTCAGCGCGCCCTCGCGTTCAACGAGCGGCAAGCCGAACGCCGACAGCCTCGACCCGGTCACCCTTCTGAAGGGCCGCAGGAACGCTCCCGCCGCGGGTTGGCGGCGGATCGTCTACAAGGCCTCCGCCGGGCTGATCAAGCCGGGTGAGCCGCCGGAGGTGCGGCGCCGTCGTGAGCTGGTCAACCGCGCCCGTACGCCGGTCGCCAGCGGGCACCACCGTGTGGCCGTCCTGAGCCTGAAGGGCGGCGTCGGCAAGACCACCACCACGGTCGGCCTCGGCGCGACGCTCGCCCAGGTCCGCGGCGACCGCGTCATCGCCGTCGACGCCAACCCCGACCGTGGAACGCTCTCCGACAAGGTCGAGCTGGAGACCTCCGCGACCGTCCGCGACCTGCTGAACGAGCGCGGGCAGATCAAGCGGTACGTCGACATCCGGGCCTTCACCTCCCAGGCGCCGTCCCGCCTGGAGATCCTGGCCTCCGACCGCGACCCGTCGGTGTCGGAGGCGTTCAGCGCCAAGGACTATCACGCGGTGGCCCAGGTGCTGGAGAACTTCTACTCCATCTGCATCACCGACTGCGGCACCGGTCTGCTGCACTCGGCCATGTCGGGCGTTCTGGGCATGGCCGACCAGATCGTGCTGGTCAGCTCACCGTCCGTGGACGGCGCCCGGGCCGCTTCGGCGACCCTCGACTGGCTGGAGGCCCACCACTACGGCGACCTCGTCCGCGCCGCCACGGTCGTGCTGTGCAGTGTCCGGCCGCGGTCGAAGTCGACCGTGGACCTCGACAGGCTGGAGGCCCACTTCGCCGCCCGCTGCCGCGCCGTCGTCCGCGTGCCGTACGACCCCCACCTGGAGGAGGGCGCGGAGATCGACCTCGACCGGCTCCAGGAGGCCACCCGGGACGCGTACCTCCGCCTGGCCGCCTCCGTCGGCGACGCCTTCGCCGGCCCCCAGGCCCTGACGGAGCGCCGCTTCTCGGAGATCCCCGATCACCTGTAGCCCCGTTCCGCAGCGCGTTCGATCACCGTCCCGGGTACGCCCGGGGCGGTGAGAGACTAAGCTGCACGTGGCGCCGACGAGGCGTCCGGGAGAGCTCGCCTAGTGGACGATGGCGGCGGTCTTGAAAACCGCTAGGCCGGGTGACCGGTCTCGTGGGTTCGAATCCCACGCTCTCCGCTCAACCAGCCAAAACGGCGTCCGACCAGCGAATTCGCTCGGTCCAGACGCCGTTGATCGTTCCAGCCGTGCGCAGCCGTAAGCCACCAAGAGCAGCTCTCGGCCGCTGCCCGCGGGATATTCGCGGGATGGACGACGCTGCGATCCATAACGCGTCACAGGACCGCTGGACACCGGCGACGTGCGCCAGAAAGCACACGCTGAACGTGGTGCTGGTCGGTGACGACACCGACTCGAGAGGACGACGTTCCTCTGTATGGTGCGGCGGCAGTACACCGGCACCGCCAGGCAAAAACACCATCTGCGAGATCGGCGTCTTTGTGGCCTACGCCACCTCACGCGGGCGGTGCTGATCACCTTTGCCGAGACGATTGGGAAATAGTGCCGCCCAGAGATTGATCAAGCGCCGCTGCCGTGCTGAAAGCTTCAAGTTATGCCCTGCAAAGCTTCCTGTTCGTACGCGTCCTCACTCGCCTCGTCTCCAAGGCTTACGGCATCCAAGTTGCCCCGGACTACCTTCCCCCAATTAGCATTGGAATTCGCGAACGAGAGCAGGTGATCAACCTCGTTGGAGAATCGTGGACCCATTGCGTTGAGCCGTGCGAGCTGTCGAAGCCAGGGTGAGAGCTGTGCTCGATTTGCATAGGCGCACCAGCGGCGCATTGCAGTTACAAAATGCGCCAACCCCTTGTCTGTGCTTTCGTCATTCTCAGTAGCCAGGCCTTGGTGCAGCAGGCTCCAGCCTAGAGAAAGCTGAGCGTAGTTGTCGACGTCTGCAACAGACTCTAGAAGCTCGATCGATTCCGTAAAGCGCCCCTGGCGTTGAAGGAGTTGTCCGAGTGCTGACCTTGAGCGAATGTTTGTGGGGTCACGCGAGATGCTTTCACGCCAAAGCGCCTCAGCAAGACGCATGCGACGGTGGCGACGAGCCAGCGCGCCTGCCATGCCGAAATCGGAGGCTGCGGCATGCTGATCACCGGTGAGTGCGGCGGCTCGATCGCCGGCGAGCGCGTACAGGACGCTGGCAAGGTTGATATCTCCACGGTTACGAAGCCAGGTTGCGATTCCTTTAAGTGCACCGATTCCTTGCGAGTCTTCCCGCACCGCGTCGGCAGCGATTTCTTCGTGGACATCTGTAACGGGCATGTCTTCGTGGGAGCGTGTATTGCTAAGACCGTCATCGGCCTTGGCTGTAGAGGTGCCGAGCAGCAATGTGATGAGCTGGTTCAAAGAAACACCTTCGCGCTCGGCCCGAGTAGCCAATGCACGATGAAGTGTACGAGGCACACGGACAGAGAAGCGTCCGCTGAAGTCCTCAAGGTCGGACCTTGGTACTGGAATCGGAGTTCCTTGTTCGATGGCTACCTCGAGCCAGCATCGAAGTGCATCTTGAAGGTTTTCTAGAACCTCTTCTGCCGTCGAGCCTTCACTGATGCATCCCTCCAATTCCTGAATACGGCCGAAGAAGCCGTCCCCGTCGGGGACGATCTCACGGGTCCATGGAAGCGAGCAAAGCTCGTCAAGTGAGAGGGACCTAGTCCCGATGTGGGCAGCCAAGGTCGAGCACTTCCTCCAAGATCGTCAAAATTTGTGTCGTTAATCGTGGCCCTACCGGATTGCGACCGGTAGGAATAGTTATTGGACGTTGGCCGGGCCTAAGCGCGCACCAATGCGATCCCTTTCCTCGATTCTTATCGATCTCATATCCGCACGCTCGGCACGCATCGGCGAGATCGTCTGGACTGTTAGCGCGCCGATTGCGACGGATGTAGAGCAGTCGGCGGCGCGCTTCAGCGCATTCTGGGCACATCCACGCCTCTTAATCACAAACTTACCAACTAGTGTGATGCGGCACCATATACGGCGCCTAACGTTACTCCTCGTACTCACTCTAGCATACCGTCACCGTATGTGGTGTCAAGCGACGGTCGTGCATCGCATGTGGTGACAGCGCTGAAAGGCTGCTTACCGTCAGAACGGGGCTGATGCTCGGCCTGGATGCGGTGCCGCGTGGAACAACTCGCGCGGAGAGGATGTCGCCCCCCTGGCTCTACCCCAGTGCCTCACCGATCCTTGTGTTTGCGATCTCTGCACCGCCGTCTATGCACTTGGCATAGACCCTGAGCAGCACATCTACCCCGTGCCCCGCGCGTACGGCGACCTCCGGAGCGGCCACGCCGGCATTGAGCCAGAGCGAAACCGCAGCGTGGCGCAGGTCGTACGGGCGAGCCGCCAACGGCGATGCGACCTGTTCCGGGATCAGCGCCAGAGTCCGGGCCTTCTGCCACGCCTCACAGTAGGTCCCGATGGAGATCACACCGCCTCGGGACGTTCGGAAGAGGCGCCCGTCATCGTGGACGCCGAACTCGTCGATGTGCTCTCGGAGGATGGTCACCAATTCCGGGGGGATCGGCACGGGACGGCCCTCGTCCTGTGCACGGTGCTTCAGGCCGCGATCGTCGTGCGCCTCTCCGCTGTCCGTCCATCGCTTGTTCGCCTGGGGCTTGGACTTCGAGAGGACCAGGCGGCCCCATCCAGACTCGGGAAGGTGGCAGTCCTGGATACGGAGGCCGAGCGCTTCAGCGGGCCGGAGGCCACCGAAGTAGAGGCAGGCGAAGAAGGCACTGAGGTGCCGGCCACGGTCGAGGCGGCCTGCATAGGTCACCGCGGCGAGCAGCTCCCGTGCCTGGGCCGGGTTCACTACGACCCGCCGGTCCACAACCTCGCGGACTTTGGGCGGCTTCCACGCCTTCACCTTGTCGATCGGGTTGGAGGGCAGCTCTTCGAGGTCTACGGCGTACTGCAAGACGTTGTAGAAGACCGAGCGCTTCCGGGCGATCGTCGTGGCCGCAGCCGCCCCGCCGTCGAGCCGAGTCGTCAGCGCGTCCAGGCCGAGTCGTACGTTCCGAACCTTGGCTAGGTCGGCTACAGAAAGTGAGTGACGCTCAAGCCACGTCACGGCAGCTGCGATGCCAACCGGACGAGGCTGTTGCCGAGATGCCGGAGGAAGGACGTATTGGCGTAGTGCTTCCCTGAGGACCAGCTCGTCCGGCTTACCGGGTGTGTTTTCGTCGACGAGTGCCGGGGTCACCGTGGCGAGAGCGTCGGTAAGACTGTCGCGCGTCTTCGCCGCAGCGTGAGGCCACTTCATGTCGATGTAGGCCAAGACGAGAGTGAGCCAGGTGATGGCGTTCTTCGCCTTCGACATGGACGCGGGTAGCCCGGTCTCCGTATCGAACGCCTCACCTCGCTTGGCCGCCTGCCGGAGGTCGGACAGGAAGCTTTCGGCCAGGGCCTTCGTCCTCAGCGTTTTCGACTTCTGGCGGCCGCCGACCTTCCAGCGAACCTCGTAGGGGGCAGTCTTGCTGGACTGATTCCGCCGGACTTCCCAGAGCTTGACTGAAGTTGCCCCGGTTGTGTGGACAGGTCGGGGTTTGCGGCTATGCGGCAGCGTAACGGTCTTGTTCGGCGTCGTGCCGGCGTTCGTACTCGGCAGGGCTGAGCATGCCCAGGGTCGAATGGCGGCGGCGGGGGTTGTAGAACCCTTCGATGAAGTCGAAGCAGGCGGCCTTGGCGTGGGCGCGGGTGGCGAAGTGATGCCGGTCGAGCAACTCGGTCTCCAACGTCGCGAAGAAGCTCTCGGTGACGGCGTTGTCGAAGCAGTCGGCGACCGTCCCGGTCGACGTGCGAATGCTCGCTGACCTGCATCGCTGGCTGAACGACAGCGACGTGTATTGACTTCCTTGATCGCTATGATGGATCAGCCCGGGAGCGGGCCGACGGTTCCAGATCGCCATCTCCGGGGCGTCGATGACCAACTCGGTGCGCATGTGATCGGCCATCGCCCACCCGACGATCCGCCGGGAGAACACATCCAGCACGACGGCCAGATACAGCCACCCCTCGCCGGTCGGCACGTAGGTGATGTCGGCCGTCCAGGTCCGGTTCGGCGCCGCCGCGGTAAAGTCCCGCTTCACCAGATCCTCAGCCGGACTCGCCGCGGGGTCACGGCGGGTCAGCCCGCGCCGGCGGCGCCGATGCACCCCCTCAAGCCGGGCGGCGCGCATCAGCCGGGCCACCCGCTTGCGCCCGATACGCACTCCGAACTCATGGCGCAGCTCGGCATGCACACGCGGAGAACCATAGGTTCCCCGCGATCGGGTGTGGATCTTCGTGATCGTGTCCGTCAAGGCCTCGTCCTGCCTGGCCCGCGCGGAGGGGCCGCGGTTCTTCCAGACGTAGTAGCCCTGGCGCGACACACCCAGCACCCGGGCCAGCAAGGAGACGCCGTAGCGTGTCTTCTCCGCGTCGATCAGCCGGTACTTCATCTCGGCCGATCCGTCTCCCGAGCGAAGAAAACCGCGGCCCTCTTGAGGATCTCCCGCTCTTCCCGCAGCTGACGGACCTCCCGCCGCAGCCGGGCCAGCTCCTGCTTCTCCGCGCTGGTCAGACCGTCCTCGCGCCGGCCCTCATCGCGCTCAGCCTGGACCACCCAGTTACGAATGGACTGCCCGGTCGGCTCGAACTCCTTGGCCAGTTCCTCCGGCGTCCGGCCGGCACGGACCAGCTCCACCATCTGCCGCCGGAACTCCGGCGGGTACGGCGGACGTGACATCGGCACTTGTGAACTCCTCCCGGGACATATCGTCCCAAGCACTCAGGTGTCCACAAGACCGGGGCAACATCATCGCATCGTTACCCCCTTTCTCGGTCAGGCGGACAGCAGGTCGGGCAGGTCGGCCCCGTCCCGGGAGGGCCGGACGATGTCGGCCCAGTCGGGGGTGATGTGGGCGTAGGTGCGGGCGGCGTGTTCGGCGATCTGTTCGGCGACATAGAAGGAGCGGGCGCGGTACCACTGGCCGTCCTGGCTAGCGACGATTGCGACGCCAGGGGTTTCGGCGGGGATTGCGCGGGCGGAGACCAGGGCGGCGGGGTCGAGGTCGCCGAGGGTCATGGTCGCGGTCTCGGGGTCGTTGACTCGGTGGCAGATCCGCCCGGAGCACTGGGCGCGCAGGGCGGTGACGCCGGGGCCGAGGTCGGAGCCGATCCGCTGGCCGGAGCAGAACAGGTAGATGCCGAACGCCCGCCCGAGCTGGGCCACCCGCAGCAGCGCGGTCGAGGTGTGGGCGATCTCGTCTTTCTCGGACTTGTCGGCCATCAGGTACAGCTCGGCCAGCTCGTCAACCAGCACCACGACCGGGACCGGGCGCACGCCGGGCGGCAGTTGCCAGATGTTGCGGGCGCCGGCCGTACGGCACAGCCCCATCCGGTCGACCATCAACGCCACCAGGTCATCCAGCAGGCTCACGCTCTCGGCCCGCGTGGTCGCCAGCGCGGACAGGCGTGGCGCGTACGGGATGAACTCGACGCCGCCTTTGAGGTCGATGCCGACCAGCGCGACCGGTTGCGGCGCCAGCCCGACCAGCAGGGCGTTCGCGAGGTTGGACTTGCCCGACTGGGTGGCGCCCGCGTTGATCCAGTGCGGCACCGTGCGGAAGTCGAGCGTCCACAGACCGCCGGTCTCCAGCCGACCGACGTGGACGGTGAGGAGCTCGCCCGAGGCCGGGAGGTGGTCGAGCCGGATGAGCGGGTCCCGCACAGTGGCGGCCAGGACCACGCGGCCGGGCCGCGGGGAAGAGACCCGTACGGCGTGGACACCCCACGAGTGCGCGAGCCGCTCGGCGGCCTGGGCGTAGTCGGCGGGGATCTGTCCTTCCAGGGTGTGGACGGTGACGCGCCAGCCGTGCCGGGTCGGCAACGGCACCCCCATGAAGGGCTTGGTGTCGACCGCGACCCGCTGGAAGCGCCGCCGCACCTTGACGAGCCCGGTTGAGGCGATCGCGCCGGGGACGGTGGTGAACCACCAGCGTTGCCGCTTCTTCGTCAGGCCGCAGCCGAGGGCGACCTTGCGCCAGGTCGCCCAGATCGTGACGGCCATCAGCGGGAAGCCGACGAGCGGCCAGTAGGACCGGTAGTGGAAGCGCCGCCAGGCCCACAGGCCGGCCGCAAGAGCGGCCAAGCCTGCGAGCAGCGGCATCAGGGCGTCACGCACGGGCGGCCATCTCGGCGGGGAGGATCGAGGTGGCCCGGTAGCTGATGCCCCAGCGGGCCTCGCCGCCCCGGGACATCTCCCAGACATAGCCGACCAGGCCGACCGGGGTCACGTCCTGCCCGGCGGTGACCTGCGGTTCGCCGGAGGTGCCGACCTTGACGAGTTCGATCCGGCTGAACTCGTCCTCCACCGACAGGACGATCTCGTAGCCGGTGTTGCCGTTCTTGTCGGTCTTGATCTCGCCGGTGTCCTGGTTGAGGACGCGGGGGCGGGGTGCGCGGACGCAGACGAACTGGAGCTTGGTGACGTCGACGGGGATCGGGATGGTGCGCATGTGTTGGACCTCCTTAGCCTCGTGGCCAACATAGTTAACTAGGTTGACCTGGTTGTCAATGTTCTCGTGGTTGGCTTGGTCGTGCTGCTGTGCTGAGATAAGGGCGATGGTCAAGAAGACGGGACGGCCCGGTTACCTCCAGATCGCCGACGATCTGCGCGAGCAGATCCGCAGCGGATCTCTGCCGCCGGGCGCGCCGTTGCCGTCGACCGCCCAGCTCGCGACCCGGTACGACGCCTCGCTCAGTGTCGTGAAACTCGCGGTCGGGATCTTGCGGAACGAGGGCCTGGTCATCGGCCAGCAGGGCAAGGGCGTGTTCGTCCGGGAAGACGTCCCGGATGCGGCGCACGCGGCGGCGGACTTGGCGAGTGAGGTCATCGAGCTACGCACCGCCGTCCAGGACCTGGCCGAACGCCTGGCACGGGTCGAAGCGACGTTGTCTCAGCGATCCGAGACGTAGGCCCGCCGTTCCGGGCGTATAACCCGGTGACGTGCCGGGCCAGGCGCGCCGAAGGGTCACCACAGGCGGCGCCGCGGAACATGGCCTTGTCCTCCCGCTTCATACCGACAGAGACCGTTACGAAGCCGACGGCGATGACCGCGCTGAGCGCCAGGGCGATGATCAGGGGCACCGTGCTCATGACCAGCTCACCCTGCTCGCGGCGGCGCTCAGCGGGACGCGCGAGAGACGCCGGGGCAGGGCGCGGCGCTTGGCGGCATGGCGCCGGGCCTTATCGCCCCGGGCCCAGCGGTCACGGGCCAGGCACTTGCTACAGCGGGTCTGCCCCTGCTTCAGCAGCGCCCCGCAGTCGCAGTCCGGGGCCTCCTCACTGGGAGTGATCGTGGTGTGTGTCATGGTCTCTTCTCCTTTCGCCGCAGGTCGTGGTGCCTTGTGACACCGAGATTGCGGGAGAAGGACAGGACGAAATCACTACACGACGGGACATGTTCAAGACGTCCCGTCTACGATTGCCACGTCCCTGGACGTCCCGATGCGGCAGGTGAAATGGCCAACGAGCGACTACGCGCGGCCCTATTAGAACGGGGAGTGAGCATCGCCGACCTGGCGGAAGCCATCGCCGTGGACCCCAAGACGGTCGAGCGGTGGATCACCAAAGGCCGCGCACCGTACCGAAAGCACAGGTACGCCGTCGCCACCCACCTCGGCATGGACGAGGGCTACCTGTGGCCCGAGGCCCTGACCCGAGAACAGGTCGCCTCCGCATCCGAGAGCGAGATCGTCACCGTCTACCCGCACCGCTGGGCCGTCCCCCGGGACGCCTGGGGACGTCTGTTTGCCCAGGCGCAAAACGAGATCGGCATCCTCGTCTACAGCGGCCTGTTCCTCGCCGACGACGCGGGCATCATGCGCATGCTCGGCGAGAAGGCCGGCGCCGGAGTCCGGGTGCGGATCCTGCTTGGCGACCCCGACAGCCCAGAGGTTGCCCAGCGCGGCGCGGACGAAGGCATTGACGACGGCATGGCCGCCAAGATCCGCAACGTCCTCGTGCTGTACAAGCCGATCCGCAGCCTCGAAGGGGTGGAGATCCGCTTCCACACAACCGTTCTGTACAACTCGATCTACCGGGGAGACAACCAGCTTCTCGTCAACACCCACGTGTACCGCACACCCGCGGGCAACGCCCCCGTCCTGCAGCTGCGCAAGGTCGTCGGCGGGGACATGGTCACGACGTACGTGGACAGCTTCGAACGGGTCTGGGAGGAAGCCACGCCGGTAGAGTCCTGACCGTGTCTCGCCGGATCGACTTCTACGACGACCCTGACGCCCCCGCGCCCAACAGCCTGGTCCCGTCGGTCAATGTCGTCGTCACCAACGACACTGGGGACATCCTCATGATCCGCCGCAGCGACAACGATAATTGGGCTGTCCCCGGCGGTGCGATCGACCTCGGCGAGTCCCTCCCCCAGGCCGCCGTACGCGAGACCCTCGAAGAGACCGGCATCACCTGTGAGATCACCGGCCTGGTCGGCTCGTACACCGACCCCAAGCATGTGATCCTCTACACCTCGAACGGCGAGGCCCGGCAGGAGTTCTCCATCGTCCTGACCGCTCGCGCCGTCAGCGGCGAACCGACCCCGAGCAGCGAGTCGACCGAAGTTCGCTGGGTACCCCGCGACCAGGTCGAGGCCCTGCCGATGGACCGCTCAATGGCCCTACGGATCGGGCACTACCTCACCGGCACCGCCCAGCCATACATCGGTTAGTGGAATCGCTCTCTTCCCTTCGTACGGAGGAAGCGTCCGATCCCCAACTTGGGATAAAACTTCTCTCACAGGCGCCTTGGCTCAGAATGGAGCATACGGCTCGCGGTCCGAGCACTATCCCGCGTTTTGGGGGTGCCAGGTCGGCGTGTGGCTCAGATACAAGAGGAGTCTCTGTGCGATTGATCATGGATAACAACGTGTGGGCAGCAATCGCCAGGACCGGCAGCAAGACTGCCCTCGAGCGCTGGTCGGCCGCCCGTGGCTGGAAGGTCTGTACTCCGCCAGCGACTCTCCTTGAGATGCTTCGGGATTCCAATCTGGAACGCCTCACTGCCAACGTCTCGGCACTGACTTCCAAGCAATGGGTACGGCTTCGTACCGAGGCGGATATGGAATGCGCGGAGATGGTGGCAGAGGCCAAGCGAGTACGCCCTAGATGGGTCCGACAGATTCCGTTGCCTGGGGAGCCGGCGGCCCTACGCACGTTTTGGACCCACCAGATCTGGCGAGCAGTGGCTCGCAACCCCGCCCGTTATGTAGCACAGCGACAGTCGATGATGGAATCCAGCGAGCGCCTTGAGCAAGCAGTTTATCAGGGACTGAAGGCCAACAGGGATAGCCGTATCACTCAAAACTTTCACGCTGGCCCTCTAAAGGGCATGGTTGCGACGCCCACCGACGAGGCGCCGGACGATTATGTGCTCGGCTGGGAAGAACGGCAGCCGGTTGAACCATGGCGCGTCGAATCTCGGGATGTCTACCGCATGGGACTAACGACGGCTCTCATCAGTAAGGTGGGAGCTGGCGATACAACGCTTGCCGACTGGATTCACCCCTACCTTTGGCCGGAACGTGTTACACGTGATTGGGCAGACTTCACGCGCTTCTGGTTATTTGATGTCGACAGCGCCAACATGCCGCGGAACTGGATCCGGTGGGCCATTGCGACCGCTCAAATCATGGGCAGGATAAAGCAGAGCGACCTCCGTGATGGCCAACTCGCCGCGTACTTAATTGACTGCGATGTTTTTCTAACCGAAGATCGGAGATTCGCGAATGCCTTGGAGATGGTAAGAGCGTCGTGCCCGGCGGCGATGGCAGATATCCGCCGAATCGCGTTTGCCACAAGCGACGCAGCGATTGTCGACATTATAGAGTCCGCGCTCACGTAACCTGCAAATACTGCAGGAAGCGCCCCGCAGGAGGCGTGTACCGCTCTCCGGCCTTTCACCTCACGCGATGAAGGACGCCTATCTACCCAGTAGTACACTCAAACTGTCTCGCCGCCTTGGATAGCCGCATTCCCGATTTGTCGCAAAGCTTTCTTCACCGCACTCACAGACGTTAGGATGCACGGAGTTGAGACTCCAATTGAGCGGCTGACCAGGTGCTCTGGGCCATACCGCGAGTGAATCTCGGCCAAGCGCTCTGTGACATCAAGGTGCCCGCCATCCGGACCGGTGGTCATGTCGCAGTAAGTCAGTGCGTCGGTCAAGCCTTCGCGCTCGGGGGTGAACTCGACCCGAAGCACGTCGGCCAGTGCGCGTTCGGTCGCTTCGTTGACGGCACAGGAGTGATGGGCGACCAGGCAGCACAGCCGCTGGTCGACGCCCGCAACGTCTCGCAGGTAGCGGGCGCCGTCAAGGGGGTGAAAGCCGGTGTCGACCAGTTCGGGGGAGTAGCCGACGTCATGGAGGTAGGCGGCGGCGGTCAGTGTGTCGACCTCGTCGCCGAGGATCGGCGCGAGCGAGGCCGCCCGCGCGGCGACCCCTTGCGTGTGTGCCCACCGCCGGGAAAGCGGCGTCTCCAGCAGACGTCGGGCCAGGTCGCGCGCCCACTCAGCGTGTCCCACGCCATCGACGATAGGGGCACAACGTACGCGCGACCCTACACCCCATGAGAAGACGTCCTAGGACGTCTCGGTCTTGTGGCGGACGAACCGTCCCTTGCCCTGCACGGAGACGACCAGGCTCTCCCGTTCCAGTTCCGCGAACGCCTGCCGCACCGTGTTCCGTGACGCCTCGTACAACCAGCGAAGCTCTGCCTCGCTGGGAAGCGCGATGCCAGGGCCGAACTCGCCCTGCTCGATACGCCTGCGCAGGTCTCGCGCGATCATCTGATACCGGTACGGTAGCGTGGCCGGCGCATGGCCATCGGCAAGCACGATCCGTCCCCGGGACGGGACGGTCACGATCAGCCCTTCGGCCTCCAAGCCGCGGCAGGCCCGACGGACGGTGTTGCGAGCGACGCGGAACTCCGCCGACAGGGCCGCCTCAGACGGCAGGGCCGCTCCTGCCGCATAGACGCCGGTGGTGATGCGCTCGCGCAGCTGGTCTGCGAGCCGGCCCAAATCCGCCCGCCGGTCAGCCAGTCCTCGCTCATCTCACATGCGGTGGGCATCGAGAACCTTGCTCAGGTCCACGTGAAGTTCGCCTTGCGGGCCTTCATGCCAGCCGTCCCGCGCGGCCTTCTCAATCGTGTCGGTTGCGTGATCGATCCGCAGGCAGGAAACGCGCTCGTCCGGCTGGTCGCCCCAGTAGAACCATAAGAACGCGAGATGGACGTAGATGCGTCGTGGCCGGAACCGGCTGTCGGTTACATCCACACCGGGGCGGTCGCTGGCGTCCACGATCGACACCGCCGTGATCGCGCGCGACTCCAGCGCCTCCCGCAGCTCGGTTAAGAGCTGCTCCTGGTAGGCCCGCTGCTTTTCCTGAATCGGCCTCATCGGCTTCATGTCCGACGCTCCTTCGCCTCGGCGGTTGCGGCGCGTGCGTTGCGCCCATGTCGAACGAGCTTCTGACGAGGAAAGGAACCTCTCCACCACGACTAAGGGACGTCTGGGGACGTCTTGTGCTACCGTGCCTGCCAGAGCCGACAACAGGAGGCGCCCCCCATGAGCGAGACCCTCCGCCAGGCCCTCGCCACCGCCCGACTCCAAGCTGTCGACGTCGCCGCGGCGTTAGGCGTCGACCCCAAAACCGTCGACCGCTGGCTCAAAGGTCGTACCCCCTACCCGCGCCACCGGTGGGCCATCGCCGACCTCCTCAAGCTCGACGAAGGCGACCTGTGACCCGACGTCACCCAACCGCGGCGGACCATTTCTCGGGAGGTGCAAGCGGTCTACGCCCACCGGTGGGCCGTCCCGCAGACCGTCTGGCGCCGCCTGTTCCAGGCCGCCAGCCGTGAAATCGTAATCCTGACCTACAGCAGCCTGTTCCTCGCCGAGGACACCGGCATCATCCGCCTCCTCGCCGGCCGAGCCCGCCAAGGCGTGAAGGTCCGCATCCTTCTCGGCAACCCCGACAGTCCCGAAGTTGCCGCCCGAGGAACCGAGGAAGGCATCGGCGCAGACGTCATGGCCGCCCGGGTTCGCAACGCCCTCACCCTCTACCGACCCCTCGCCGAGGTCGACGGCGTCGAAATCCGCTTACACCAGACTGTGCTGTACAACTCGATCTACCGCGCGGACGACGATCTCCTCGTCAACGTTCATGCCTATGCCACACCAGCAGCCCAAGCGCCCGTCATCCACCTCACGACCATCCAGGACGAGGACAGTGCCGCCGTATACGTCACCAGCCTCGAACGCGTCTGGACCATCGGGAAGGCGCTCGACGGCAGCCAGTGACCGAGCCCGTCGCCTCGGCTGAAAGCAACTTATCTTCTCGTCATTAAAGCGGCCCGCCTACGGCGGCCCGCGCCGCGCGCCGGTCGGCCAGCCGGTCGGCCAGCCGGTCGGGCTGCGGCTCTTCGGCCGGTCCCGGCCGGCGCCACCCGCGCGCTCCCAGCTACCGAGAGCAGACACCTCCAGACGAACGAAGTCCCCATGGCCTGTGCACGACCAGGACGACACGGTCCAACTCGCCGAGGCGATCCGGAGGGACGAGCCGCAAGGGGCTCCGCCCCCTGCACCCCCGGCCCTCCTCGGAGATGAGCCGGGACGGTGCGGGTGGAAGGCGGTCATCTCCTCGCCAGCCACCCCAAGGGACGCCAGACCGGCCGCCCAAGGTCAAGCCGTCGAGTGCGGCCAGGGCAACCAGTAGGCGCGGAAGGTCACCGGGAGGCATGTACACGCGAACGACGGCTTGACCCCAGGCGTCCGGCCCGGCATGGCTACGCCTGCCCGACGAGGAGAGGACCGCCCAGAAGCAGAGCCAGGCGCGGCCGGGCTTACAGGTGCGTAGTGATGCCTCAGCCTGTCCCAATGGATTCCGAGTGATAGACGCAGTTGCTCAAGAGTTCGAAGAATCCTTTACGCATGAGCTGCAAGATCATTAACTCCGCGGTACGCTTCTCCCATGGTTGAACAGTTGAAACCCGCCCTGACGGACAGGACCAGCGTCGAACTGTTCGCTGGGGGCGGTGGCCTGGCCATGGCCGTCGAGCGTGCTGGTTTTCGGCCACTCCTGTTCAACGAGTTCGCGAAGAGGGCTTCCGAGACGCTCGTAGCCAACGGGGCTGTCAGATACGAGGTGGACGGAGACCATCCTCCGGTCCCGAAGCCGGGAGAGCCCACCCCACTGATAGAGGGCGACGTCAGGAAGGTGGACTTCGAGTACCTCAAGGGGAGTGTCGATCTCCTTGCGGGTGGCCCCCCATGTCAGCCATTCAGCCTCGGCGGTGTAGCCAAGGGCGATGAGGATGACCGTAACGGGTTCCCGCACATGTTTCGTGCCATTCGAGAGATGGAGCCCAAGGCCGTCATCTGTGAGAATGTTCGCGGACTATTGCGGGCTTCATTCAAGCCGTACTTTGATTACATCAAGCGGGAACTCTCACTGCCATTCGAGGAGCGGCAGGAGGGCAGTACGTGGAGAGAACACGACGAGGTCCTTCGACACATGCTGGAGACAGCCAACGTTGAGCCTCGCCAGCGCTACGACGTCATGCACTTCGCGGTCAACGCGGCAGACTATGGCGTTCCGCAGATCAGGAACCGGGTAATCATGGTCGCTTTCCGGCGCGACCTCGGAATCGATTGGGAAAGATTTCAGGAACTAGTTAGGCCTCGTTACTCCGAGGCCAGCCTTCACGAGGATATGGTCAGCGGCGCTTACTGGGATAGGCACCCTGAGGTGCCTAAGGAGGTCCGGGAGAGAGTCATGGCCGGCATTTCGCAGCGGCCGCCCGTTCAGTCCGCAGGCGAGCGCCCGCTTCCATGGCGCACTCTCCGAGACGCGATCAAGGGAATCGACGGGCAACCGCCCTTGCCTCCGGTCGAGCGCCTTGATCGAAAGGAATATAAGCTCGGCGGGTTCACCGACCACATCGGTTGGCCGGATGCCCGAATCTATCCGGGGCATACGCCCAACGAGCTTGATCGTCCGGCGAAGACGGTCAAGGCCGGTGTTCATGGCGTGCCCGGCGGCGAGTCCGTGATGCTGCTGGATAACGGCAGTCATCGTTATATGACCGTCCGCGAGACAGCCCGCGTCATGACCTTCCCTGATGACTGGAAGCTGTCGGGCCCTCGTGGTGAGAAGATGCGGCAACTTGGAAACGCGGTACCTGTCCTACTCGGCAAGGTCTTCGCTGACGCGGTAGCCACGGTCCTCGGTGAGGCTGAGCGGTCGCGATGACAGCAGCGGCCGATGACCAGCGCGGACGGTGGAAAGATAAGCCACCGCCAGCACGAGCTTGGAAAGGACGACCTGGCCTCAATCGTCTCGCCCGCACCGCCGAACAGGACCGTGCCGCCGGCGGCCATGACCGTCGTCTCGTTGATCTCGGCGATGGCCGGACCGCTCGCGCCTCGGTCGAGCTCAAAGTCCTCCCCAATACTCGGCGTATCCGCGCCTATCTACGTTGGTCCAACTGCGGGAAGACGACCGAGGTATACCTCGGGGAGGTCTCCGAGACGACCAGGGCGCGCAATCTCGCGGTGGCCTGGCAGATGGCGTTTGAACAACAGCTCCTACTGACTCCCCAGGCTGTGGAGGACTCTTGGGCCAGCTCACCCGCCGTTCGAACGATCATGAAGGCCAACCGTGGGAGGGACTCGAAGCCTGAGCTTGCCCTTCGCTCTGCCATCCACAGTCTTGGGCTCCGCTATCGCGTAGACAGCCCACCGATCACAGAACTCCGCCGACGGGCGGACCTCGTCTTCGTGAAGGCCAAGGTCGCAGTTTTCGTCGATGGCTGCTACTGGCACGGATGCTCCGAGCACTACAGGCCGGCTCGACAAAATGAGAAGTTCTGGAGTGACAAGATCTCGAAGAATCAGGCTAGGGATCGAGACACTGACGCGAAACTGGCAAGGGCTGGCTGGCTTGTGATCAGGGTCTGGGAACACGAAGATACAGCCGAAGCTGCGGAACATATCGCTCAGACCGTACGAAATCGTTCAAATCAGTCTTCTGTGACGGATGCGGCCGAGTCTGCAGGGCAACTGCGATGACCGGCGATGCCACCATTGGTGATCCCCCGTGAGGGGATGGAGGGGCGTCGCGGCCCGATGCATGCTAGGGGCGCAGGCTGTGACGCTGGTTGATGTCCTCGGGAACCACACCTAGCGACGTCGTCACGAAATCGCTACTGGTATGCCCCTCAATGGGCTTTTTGTCGATGCCCGCAGCCCGAGGCCCTGTCCTCGTCAAGCGTCTGCGGCGCACGGTGTCCAAATTGCCTGCGGGAGACACTATTCTCCTGGTCATGGATGAGCTCTTCGTGTCGGCGGGCGGCTACCTCCCCGAGTTCTTTGACCCGATGTCGACTGATCACGTCTCCTGGGCGATCTGCCGGGAGTTGGAACGTCAGCCATTGGTTATGTTCGAGCCAGAAATTCCCCGCTTCAACGGGTCGGGTCTCTATGCGATCTATTATAGAGGAGCCTCGGTTGGATTATACGAACCGCTGGTTCCCTATAAGATCCCCATCTATGTGGGTCAGGCTGAATCCCATAATAGCGCGACGGGGAGAGGTGCGCGGACGCCGGACCGTTTATGGAAAAGGATCAGCGGTCACAAGAGGTCCATCATCGAGGGAGGACTTCCGATCGAGGAATTCGGAGTCCGCCTTCTTCGACTTCCGGACGTCCATGCAAATCTTGGAGAGAACGCGCTTCGAGTCAACTATCTGCCTGTATGGAATGCAGTTCTCCCTGGTTTTGGTAGCAACGAGCAGGGTTCATCGACGCGTAGGAGTGCGCGGACGAAATGGGATACCGTTCATCAGGGCCGTAGCCGCACATACGGGGACGAGCGGTATGATCGGCAGGAACTCATCGAAGCCGTTGAGGAGCATATCGCAGTTCAGATAAGCCATTACGACGAGGCTCCCTGGAGAGAGTGAGGGTGGGGAATTTTCGTCGTGCCGCCTGAGCCGTGCTGAGCAGGCCTCTATCGATCGGTTGCCGTAGCTATCTGTGGGCGGCGACAGACCTGAAGGGAGCCATGTCCGGAGCCTGGGCGATGATGACCTCACGCCATCGTTGCCACCGCGGCGACGCCCACTGTGAATCGATGTCATGTGCGAAGGCAAGTAGACCATCGACATAACGAATGAGGCCGAGCAAAGATGCAAATCCTCTTGTTGTCTGATGGTTGGCTAAGCCGAAACGCTCGGCACCATAAATGTGGGCGTCGATTCGCGCGCGTGTATCGCGTGGCAATCGGAGACGTTCGCCATCGACAAGGAGGCCGAGAACGATTCGACGTGCTCCGGGTGGAACGATGTGCGTCTTTCTATCGTGCACCTCAAAGCCTGTGGTGTGCACTGCTGTTCGTGCTAGCCGAACTATGCGCGCCGCATGGCGGCGATCGAACGGACTAAGCCCGGAAAACGTTATGTCGTCGGCGTATCTTGTGTATACGAGATCGTGCTCATCGGCGATAGCGTTCAGCCGCTCATCGATCGGTTCTGCGACGATGTTGGCGAGGGCGCCGCTAGTCGGCGCTCCCTGCGGAAGATAGCCCAACATCGTTGTCGTGTAGTCGGAGATAATACGTTCTCGGTGTGGCCTTGGCTGAAATCTGCCCAAATTTGGAAATTCTGGTGTTGCCTGTCTAGTGCAGAGTCTAGCCATCTCAAATGAGGGAAGGGATGCGTATCCAAGTCGAAGGAAGACCGCGTATACCTGCCGCTCGTCGATGCTGTGAAAGAAGTTGTGCAAATCGAGCTTGATTAGCCAATTTGCGCCTAAGTGCCGGGCGGCGCAATGACTGATTGAGAGGCGTCGGCGATAGGCATAAGCCGCAGGATGGACGGGCGCATGGTTAAGAATATGAGCAAGCATCCATCGCTGGACATGCATAAGCGTGGGGTCTGGTGAAGAGATTACCCTAGGTGTCCGCCCGCTGCGCCGCCGGATTTGGAATACATGGTATGCATCTCGTCTGCGCGAAACGATTTCGCGTAGATAAGTGTATGGAGCTCCGGTGCGGTGCGCTAGATGTCGTAGGGTTAATACCGCAGCTAGACCGCGAGCCTCCACTCGAGCCGCCTGCTGAATGGCGGCCCGCAGCGTGTATTGGTCCCGCCCCTGTATCGCGCCGCGCAGCCGGTACAGGTGAGGGGAGTCAGCGTTCATCTACCTTCGAATGGCTACCCGGCAGGGTACGCGGGGCGTGACGCCCGAGACACCGAGGACAAGCGCCACGTCCCGGGTTCCAGCCGCGAGCGCACGCTTGACCACCGCCGGCACCCACGGTACCGGCAACGGACTCGTCGTCCTTGTGTCGAAGCCAACGGCTTCGACCAGATCTAGATGCCACTGACCCCCCTCAGCGAGCCAGGATAGTACGGCTCGTCGCTACCTTGAAGTTCTAGATTGACCCGGCGAGGGCGCGTTTGAGCATGTCGTAGTTCCGCATGGCCTCGGTCGGTAAGATGCAGCTGCTCGTCTATGAAGCCCAGTCTCAGGGCGACTTGAAGAAGTCTGGTTACTTCGAAGGACGAAAGCGCAAGCTGCTGGTAGAGGCGGTCAGCGTTGCGTACTCCATCGCGAAGCGCCAACATGACGAGCGTCAACGGCTGCATTCGCGGCAGATCTGCGATCTTGCCCTGAGCGAGCCGGGCTCCTCCAACGGTACTCGCCAAGACTTCGAAGTTCGGTGGCAAAGGTTCATATCCAGCGATTTCCGTCTGTTGTTCAGGAGAGAGCCTTCTGTACCCGGACGGGAAGAAGCCTTGCCATCGCTTGCCGTCCCAGCGCTTGCCATTGAATAAGATGTGAGGAAGATTGTTGGGTACAGTATGCACCATTGCTAAAGTGCCCTCGCTGCGTTTATAGCCAAGGGCCATGTTTTTGTTGATGGCATAGTCGATGCAGAGCTTGCGTACACGCGCCCGCTCTTTCTCACTCCAGGGCGCGCTGTCAAAGTCGAATCCATAGGCGACAGCGTGCGGTACATCCTTAAGGAGGGGATGCCCGTGCAGAGCACGGGCCGCGCGAGGCGACCAGGCATACGTGACTAGGTTGAATTTCAACCATCCATAGGAATGCCAGCTGCGGATGGTCCTGTTGCTCATCCAGCGATCGAGGTACGACAGTACGCTACGTCCGGTGCCCGAATAGTCGTCCAACAAGATCACATTCCGGTATTTATAAGAGCGCATGGTCTCAAGGTTGGGGTTAGCCATAAGGGCATTGCTGGCACCTAGCGTCTTCGTTAATTCTGTTATGATGTTGGCGATTATGAGCTCGCTCCCTGCGCCGGGCGCGATCGACTGGTCTATGGCCGGCTCTACGTGCTCATTCGTTACATCGCTCTCCGTTCTGATCGGTGCCGGCCGGACGGGGTAGAGAGCGACGGGTCCCAAATCCATTTTTTGTTGGATAACGTCTGTTGCCAGCCTGACTAGCCCAGACCGAAAAACGTCTTCCGATAAAATCGTCAGGCTATCGAGTAGCATCGCGGCGACGGGCACGTCATCAGCGACAAAGTTAGTCAACCATAGACGCCCTTGGTCGCTTTCGCTTGGTCGAACGTTGGCCATACGCCAGGGTACCGAGCTTTCTGTCCCTGCGCGGGCACGGTAGGAGCGAGGCGGAGCGACAGTCAGGGGCCAGCAGTACGAAGGCGCAGCGCCGTACGATGGCTTCGTGCAACGTGTAACTCCAAACTGTTGACGCAAGCCCCGGACATGGGCGAGCCATCGTGTGACGGTCAGCGAGCTCCCGATCAAAGGTTCTCGCGAAGGACACCACACGATGGCTCTGGACCAGTCTGCCCTGCTCGACCTGTTGGAGTCTTTGAAAGCCGCCGACGCCGACGTCGTCATCCGCCACGCGCTGCAAGGCATGCTGCAGGCGCTCATCGAGGCGGAGGCGACCGCGATGATCGGCGCCTGGCCGACCGGTCCATAACCGTTTCCGGCAGTGGAGGGATGCCGACATCTTCGAAGCCCTGCTGGAGCGGGTGATCGCGGAAGCCGTCCAACGCGGGGAGGTGGACTTGTCCCTGGTCAGCGTGGACTCCACCACCGCCCGGGCGCATCACGATGTCGCCGGGATGGACCTGGGCAGCGACCTTGTCGCTGCGCTGGAGAAGGCCGCCGAGGAGGAGACGGCCCGGCAAAAGGGGGCGACCCGGAAGGACAGCAGGAGCACAAGCCGCAAACGACCCCGAAGCAGGACAACGGCGACGTACCGGGCGTCGGCGTGGGCTCCGGCTGAAAGCTGCCCTGCTCGAACGCTCCAGGGGCGGGCAGACCAGCAAGATCCACCTTACCGCCGACCGCAAGTGCCGCCTGCTGGCGTTCGTCTTGACCGCAGGACAGGCTGCAGACAGCCCGCAGTTCATCCCCGCGCTGAAGAAAGTACGCGTCCGGGGACCCGTCGGCCGTCCCCGCACCCGGCCCGGCGCGGTCGCCGGCGACAGGCCTACTCCTCCTGCGGCAACCGCGCCTACCTACGGAGACGTCGCATCAAGGTAGTCATCCCGGAAAAGAGGGACCAGGCCGCCAACCGGAAGAAGAAAGGCACCAAGGGCGGCCGGCCCGTCAGCCACGACGCCGGCCTCTACAAGGAGCGGAACACCGTCGAGCGCCTGATCAACAAGCGGAAGGCCTGGCTAGGCATCACCACCCGCTCCGACAAGGCCCCTGCGAGCTACCTCGCCGGCCTCCACCTCCGCGCCGCGATGATCTGGATCAAAGAACTTCCACCGGCAGGCGACGACAAGCTTACGAACATAAGGATCCGCCACTATGTCACGGCGTCACCTCCTATCCTGCTGGGCGCGCGAAAGATCGAGGCTAGGCATAGCTGTGCATTTCCTCAGCTCGCGCTTCTGAGGCGCTGAGCGGCGAGGAATCCATCTGGGCCGAAGAGGACCTTACGATCGAGATAGCGATTGAAATGGTCACAGACTGGCTCACCTAGATGCATACACGCATGACAGGCACCGTTATTTCGGCTACAAGCCGGGTCCAGAGGGCACCGGGACTCCGCCGTCACCACCGCTGACAGGAAGCTATGAAGATCATTTTCGAATACCGCTTGCAGGCCGCCTAGTACGAAGTCCCCGCGTGTCGCCGCGAACACGAAGAACGTACAGTGCCTCGGCACCAGGTACTCGCCGAGCCCTTCACGGTCCACTCCGGCGAAAACCGCGAGCTGCCTAACGACCCGGTGAGCGTATGAGTGGGTGAGCGTGAGCAGGTCTTGCCCAATCGAAGCCTTATCTGTGGGCTCATCGAACCGGCTCGGAATGCCCGCACGCGCCGCGATCGTCGCACGTGTTTCTCGCTCGTTGTGAACCGTCGGCAAGGCATGCCCGCGGTATCGCAACCATTCGTAGACCTCCGTCGGATCGAGGCGAAACATGAGAGCCTCGGCCTGCTGCAAATCCGCATAGACTCGATAGCCTCCGCCCTTTCCGTGGAACCGACTGAGCCGCGCCGAACCTGGGACCATACCGCCTCGCGTGAACCCATAAACGGCCTTGAGGACGGGGAACCTATCCACCAGATCAACCGCCGCGAGACCGGCTCTCTGAACCGCCACAGGATAGTCGCCGCTGAACAAGAGACGCGTCTTCTCTGGTGTCTCTGGAGTTATTAGGTCAGAAATTCGTGTGTGTGAGTCACTCGTCGCGAGAGCGATATCCACAGCTTCGCGCTGAGCCGCCTCTATCATGGGACCCGACGCCTGAGCCAACTCCCCGATATCTTCTTCGGGCGCTAGGTGACCTTCCGAGCTAGCGAGCGCCGCCATCTTTTCGGCTAGTTCCCGTGGAATGCCCTTCGCCTCTAGATCATCGACGATTGACGATTCTGTTGGTCGCAGCATTTCGGGAGAACCAACGAAACCTCCCAGCGCCCATGTCAGCGCGCGACGAGGGCCACCGGACTCCGTAATTCTCCGCATTTTCTCGCGGCTTGGCGGATTTATCAGCATGAAGGTCTGTGGAGAGTAGACGACCGCAGCGCGGTGCACGTTAAAGGTCAGCAGCTTCGCGTTCTTGTGCTCTGAATAGGCTCTCCCACATGGGCATGTGCGATTACCCAGACCCCGCTGGATGACCTTCTCGCATACTGGGCAGTCGAATATGATCCGAGACGCGTCCATGCTGGACTGGTGCCGCATCCTGACATCGTTGTGTTCTCTGCAGCGTGGGACGAACGGAGTCTCTAGTCGACCACATTCATGGTAGCCGACAAAATGGAGCTGCTCCCATCTGTCATGGCCGCCCCTACACTTCTTTGGCTTGCCAGTCTCCACACGTCTGCAGAGGCGGCAGACCCAGATCTCCGGGAAACGTTCGACCTTCACGCCTTGATTCCGGTTTACACTGACGACTTCGATGTGATCGCCCGCCAACAGCGCATTGACGGCACTGGGATCAAGTCCTCCATTCACCCAGCCTTGCATCTCGTCTATAAGACGCCGGCGAACGAGTGAATCCTCGACGTCGATGGTGATCGGGTTCTTCCATTCAACGGTCTTCCAGATGCCGCCTTTCAGGTCAGCGGTCTGTTCTGGCAGCAATCCGTAGAGAATCTGGGAGCCGCTCCGCTGGTCTCTCATTCTATTTCTCCAGACCTAGTCATCGCTCACAGGTACCTGCGCTTCAACGTCACGTAGAGAGAGCATCGGTCTTCTATCGCGCTCGAACAGCTCGTTTGGGAATCTGGCACCAAATCCGGTGTCCTGGAGACGCGCGAAGTACGCAGCGAGTTGCTTAACGATGTCCTTGAAGGCGAGATGATTGGATACTGAGATCCCAAGCGCGGCGGCGCACTCGCCAGCTTCTTCCTCTGATCCGACTCCGGTCATATTAATGTATTTCCTGAGAAGGTCGACAGTGGTGAGTCTCTGCCCGGGGGACTTCGGTTCGTGGACGAACAGTCGCCTGGCCTCGATCGCGGCCGGCGTGGTCAATTCAAGGACCCTGCGGCTTGATCGCGTGACGGGGATTGGCTCGACGAAGCGGTCGCCTTGCCGGACGAATGGGCCGAAGTGCGAGAACACTGTCGCATCGCGTTCCCTGCCAATTTTGTGGATGACATAGACCAACCCAGGATGTGTTCGCCCTACGCGGGCGGTCGCCTGAATGAATTCGGCGGTGGTCAACGGAACACCCAGCACTGTCATGATGTTGAGGCGGTCGACGTCTACGCCGTGAGACATCATTGAGGACGCTGTTACCGTGTGGATTCGATCTTCGAACTTTTCCTCGGGCCGTTGTAGGCGGCTCAGCGCCTCTCGTACCTCGTCGAACTCAGCCTGCCCAGTCAAGGAGACGACGTTGAGGGGGCTGACCGGGACCTGCGTCCCCATCGAGCGTCTTGCGGCCTCGACGTCGCGAACTGTGTTGCCGTATACGACGTTAGTCCCGTAGAGGTTGAGTAGCTGATCCGCGAACTTGGGGTCGATTCCCGCTGCCTGGCAGACGTGATGTCCCTCCGTCAATAGGCGCCTCACTGATTGCTGCACGATCGTAGTCGTTCGGTCGGAAACCCATTCGAGTGTTACCCCCCGCGGCCAGACCGCGACATATCTGCGGAGGAGTTTGTCTGTCTCCCGGCTCCAAAAGGATTCACCGGCGGATGGTCCGGGCACCGGAAAGACCCGGCCTTCGCGCTCATACAGGACGTCGACCTGGCGCTCGTATCCGGTTAACGTAGCCGAGGATGCGATGATCTTAGGACGGGCTCCGGTCATCTGCTCCTGCAGAGAGTCGAGAAGTGACTCGTAGTGGGAATCTACGGCGCCGAGCGAATCACGCAGGAGATGCAGCTCGTCCTGAAGCCGGAAGGATGGGGCGAAACGGGCGCGATCCGACTCGCTAATGGTCTCCACTGGAGCCTGGCAGTCAGGAACTAGGCAGCCTGTCGGTTGGCTGCCTCGCTTCGCGTAGGTGTATCCGTGGCCTGGACGCGTACAGAGGCCTGCGGGGCCGTGCACGAAACCGCGCATACTGGCCTGCATCGCTATAAGCGATGCTTTGTCTAGCGTGCCGATCACTACAGTGGGCAGGAATCTATAAATCTCCTTGTCCACCACGTAGATCGGTAGCGGCTGGCCTTGGCTGGGGCATTCTTCGTTCCGGCACAGGTGGCGGAGTGTCCAGTTGCCACGGTGAAACTTGGTGTACACATCCTCGGAGCCGCAAAACGGACAGGTCGTCAGGACCTGGTATCTGGCGGGCATGGAGTCGTCATCGACATCGATCGGATTGAAGTCTGTGGGTTCCTTCGGTATGTCATTCGGCGTTGATCGGGCGCCGACGAAGTAGCCAAGGGCGATGGGATCTCCGGGAACCTTCGCGTCTCGGCGAACCAGCTCAGCCGCCGCTAGGGCATCGGCGAATCGTTGAGTCTGCTGAAGCGAGAGCATGCGCAGGGGGAAGCGACTCCAGGCCGTGATGCCAGCGAGCTTGCCCCGAAGACGATCGTAGAAGGCCGCTAGAACGAGTAGGCCGAGGTAGGTCTCGGTCTTGCCTCCTCCGGTGGCGAACCACACGGTCTCCACGAAGTGCCAATCCAATCCGTCGTCGACGAAGCTCGGAAGGATCGAGACGACGAATCCCAGTTGGAATGGGCGCCAACGGTCGTAACGGCCATGAGAGGCGCGTGCCATAGCGGTGTTCATGAGCGCGAAGGCCCTGCGCAGCTGGACGTCCTTCTCGAGCGCTTGCAGCCCGCGGTGCAGGCGCCTTACCTCTTCTTGGTACTCGCTAGCTGCTCGGCGGGCCTGCTCCAACATCTCCGGCTTCCAGCCCTCAGAGCGGTACCGGTGCTCCAGGTGATCATCTGACCAGTGCAGCTCTCCCCATGCTTGATATGCCCGCACCAAGTCGGCGACGTGGGGCACGGGGTCGGTTCCGAGGCTGGCGAACTTCAGATCGAGGTTTTCCGGTGAAGTCCCATCGAAAGTGTATTCCGGACGAAGACGATCGACAACTATGGTATCGGTGATTCGTAGGTGGCCGTTAGCGCGCTGAGATACGCCACAATTGATTCCGATTGCCGGCATGCGACGGTCATAGCGAAAGCTGTCAGGTAGGGACTCCAACACGAATGGTTTTGTCTCCAATCCGAGTATCTCGAGCTCTACCTCGTAGAGATGACGTTCGCCTCGTTGCCGCACACTTTCCGGTGTGGTGTTGACGAGCTCGATCACAAGCTCAGGCGCACCTCTCCACGATTCGTCCGTGACCCGCACTTGGGCGCTTAGACCCGCTGCGCCCGCCTGTTCGAAGGCTTCAGCGATCACCGTTTCACCGAAGGGGCCCGGATCAGAGCTTGGAAAATCTACGCGGACGACTACCTCTACCGGATTGGTCTTATGCCACTTCTCGGCGTCTAGCTTGCTCCATGCGACCGCGCCGATCCGCACGTGGAATGACCATGATCCTTCCTCTTTCGGGCGTACGCGTACCCCGACGGCACATGGGTCCAGGCGGCGCTCGCGCCGTACCGCGTTGGCGGCATCAACCTCCGGCGCGAGGCGGCCCAACCAGAAGATACTCGCGGGATTCGCGTCCAAGGTCATGACATTGTCGCCGCGGCCGGCGGCGACGACCTCGTTGTCCAGCCAGGCCACGAATCGTTCGCATGCCTCAGGCAGATCCATTGGCGGCCTCCAGATAGTCGTGTGCCAGTCTCATCAGTATCGGGTCCTTGCGAAGAAGTTCGACGATCTTCTTTTCTAGCTGCCTTATTCGCTCTCGGGTCACACCGAATTGCTTACCGATCTCATCCAATGTCATCTGCTCTGACTTGTCGCGCCCAAATCTGCCATCGAGAATCGCCAGAAATCGTGGATCGTAATCCGCTGCGATCTTGTTGATATGGTCGCGCACCTCGTTGAGAAGCATGTCGTTCGCGATCGTTTCGTCCACTGGTATTCCGTTGGACCGGAGGAGAAATTCACCGAGTGTACTCGACTCGCCGTCGCTGCCATCTACCGGAGTATCTAACCGAACGATTGGCGCAGTCCAATCGAGCAGGGCTCGCACATGACCTGGATCCTTCCCTACTCCTTCTGCCAGTTCCGGCAAGGTAGGGGGCCGACCATTTCTGTTCTCAAAGTCGCGCGCGTACTTGTCGACCTGCCGCCACTCGTCCCAAATGTAGACTGGAAGTCGAATAGTTGTACTTGTGTTCGCGATCGCACGAGTAACGGATTGCCTGATCCACCAGACCGCATACGTGGAGAATTTGTATCCAAGCCTTGGGTCGAACTTCTCCGCCGCCCGGTTGAGCCCGATGCTTGCTTCTTGAAGGAGGTCTTCGAACGACATATCTCCGACGAAAGATCGGTTCGTGGCCGGGGAAACGTAGTGCTTTACCACGCTCATGGCGAGTCGGATATTGTGAGCGACTAATGTCTGCTTCGCCCTTTTCCCGTCGTCCGCCAGCTCCAGAAGTGCCTCACTAGCATCGCCCTTGGCGATCGCCTCCTCCGCGTTGAGACCCATCTGTATGCGCCGAGCCAGACCGACCTCGTCCATCGCGGTGAGAACCACGTGGTTTTCCATGCGGTCAGGCATCGCGGACACGAAATAGGCGCCGCTCGAGGGTACGGTCCACCCGTGGTCATCCGAACTGACCACTGAAGTCTCGTCGGGGGCAACAGCCATTGCCCCCTGTCGGCTGAGGATCTCTAGGACCCTCACAACCTCATCGGGGTCAAGTTGACGCTTGCTAGCGACTCCCACCACGTGCGCTCTTGTGAGAGGACCGATTCGTTCAACGTCCTCGAAAAGTACTTCTACGCATCGCTCTACACGTTCGTCATCAGACATTAGTTTCTCCGAGCATGGGGGGTCTTTCTCGCGGAGTCGACCTAGCAGCCAAGCGCCGCGATCAAGCCTCAGTGGAGCCTTCCAAAAAGTAGGGCCTCCTTCAATAACCCGTCAAGCGGCTTGCCGTATTGTGCGCATTTAGGCAAAGAACCGCCTTGCTGTGCCGCGTGTCCAATTCATTGACGAGGATTAATGTCCCTGATAGGTTCCACCGCAAGGTGTTATGGAAGACATCGACAACCGGCGCCAGAAGGCCTGCGGGCCGCCTCACCGAAGCGATGCCGCGCCGAAGTGCACCCCCGAAGGGCAGGGGCGATACGCCCTTAGCCCTGGCCAGGCACTCAGCAAGGGCATGGCGAAAGCGAGCCAGTCACCTGCGGCGAGCCATCGTGTACGCGCTGGAACCTGAGTGGGAAGCCCGGTTCGAAAACGGCTGTGGGTGCTCGACGCCGATCTGGAGGCGGCATTCGACCGGCTCAGCTGTGATCACATACTCGCCTCGCTGGGGCACCTTCCCCGCCCGGGGACTGGTCCGGTAGTAGCTGAAGGCAGGCGTGATCGAGGATGACCGGTTCACTTCGACCAGCCAGGGTGTCCCTAAAGGCGGAGCGATCAGCCCCGCGCTCATGATCGACCGGCACCGGATGGTTGGCAGGACGGGCGTCCCCCGACGACCCGGCCCTGACCGGCTACTGGACCGAGCGGCGACGCCGCTCCACATCCCGATGGACACCGCCCGGCGTCTTGTACGCCAGCAGCGCGGCCGGGGACTGCTACACGCCGACCACGAGCCGCAAAGCCCACACGAGTGGGAACAATGGCTCGCAGCTACGTGTAAGGCGATCCGCAAAGACGCGATCACCACTGCGGGGGGGACTCTGCACGCCGAACGACCACGCCGCACCACAGCTCATACACGCGCACTGCCGCCGACTCGGCGGAGGCGTGAACCTGGCACTTCTTCTGCCCGCCCGCGAGCCCTCGGGGCTTGCTTGAGCCGGTTGGCGGCACGTCGGGTACGGCCGGTTCTCAGGGGAGGACGGCGCAGCAATGCGCCGTCCTTACCCGTCGAATCAGGAGTTCGCCGCGTTGCGGTACTACGCCCTGAACGGCACCGACCACCGCACCCACGATGAGCAGAACGCGCGGCGACATGCGCCTACGTCCGCTGGCGCAACGCCCGCGCCCATCCCAAGCCGAACTTCGCTGCCAGCTCAAAGAAACTGGACCAGTTACCCGGCGAGTTGCGTGACGAGCCACTAGACGACATCGCCTGGCGCCGGGGGCCGGGCAAGGGAAACCGCGTTGACGAGGCTCCCCTGCCAGCCGAAGTCGGCGCGCCGCTGGCCCGTTACCTGCGCGACGGGCGGCCGACCGGGAAGGCGCTGGCGTGAGCCGGGCCTGCGCGCGGCTGTCTCGGCCTAGCGGATGCCCCAAAATGCCCCGGTGATCGCGTAGCCTCCGGGCATGACTAGCCTCTTCGAGGACTACGAGCCGTACAATCCATTGGACGAGAAGAATCTCGCCCGCGGAGTGGCGGACGCGCTGGAACGGGAACCTGTCCAGGTTCTTCCGCCGAGACAGTTCCCTGGTGCGGGTTTGTATGCGCTCTACTACGTCGGCGACTTCGAGCTTTACGCGCCATTGGCAGAGCTGGCTCGCGAGGACAGTGCTCCGTCAGACCTCGGCGTTGGTCCTTACGCGATCCCCATCTACGTCGGGAAGGCCGCCGCGAGTGGCAGCAGGCACGGCCGGCTTCAGGAGTCCACGGACAAGACCCTGTTCAGCAGGATCAAGAAACACTCACGCTCAATAGAGGCGGCGCTCACCACGCTGAACGTTCACGACTTCCGTGTTCGTTACTTAAGGGTAAAGGACATCTGGATTCCTCTAGGCGAGTACGGACTGCTCCAGCGCTACACCCCGATCTGGAACCGTGTCCTCGACGGCTTCGGCAACAATGATCCTGGCGGCGGCCGGTACAACCAAGCCCGGTCTTCCTGGGACACCCTCCATCCAGGAAGGGCTTGGGCGCAGAGGCTCGTCGATAATTCCGAGCCCATAAGCGAAATCGAGCGGCGTGTGCGGCAAGCTGTCGCCGCATCCGTACAGCACCGGCCCGTACCCGCGTCTGCCCTTTCACAGGACAGCCTTTTCTAGGACCGGAAGTGGGTCCTGCCCAGATGTGTGATCGACCTCAGTTTGGTAGGTGAGCGCGGCGCCGTGGCTGTACTTCCCTGCTGTGCAGCAGCGCTGCAGTGGGACCTTGGCTGTGCTTTGGGCTACAAGAGTCCCGAAAGCGTCGGATTTGCCGAGCATGGTTCAGCAATACCAGTACGCTCTTGCGAGCCACACCACTCTAGACGGGATCCGAGGGCATGCCTGTAAGTGTCATTCACGGCGAAGACCTGCTCGAACAGACGCTCCGCGTACACTTTCCTGGCCACGATCTTCATTCCGCCCCAGCACAGCCGCTGCTAGAGAAGGTGGGCGTCTGGTTGCCCCGGGAGGCTTACTACGAGTGGCCGATCATGCTTCCTTGGGCGCTTCGGGATCTTGGCTGCCGCGGCAACAAGCGCGATAAGCCCGATATCTGGTCGAGTCCCGGCCGAACCGGGCATTTCCTCGACGACAACACGATGATCAAGGGGCTGATTCGCCCCCTCACTGTCCGGTCGCCTGGTGGGCCGGCGCACGGCAAGCGGCTGCGAGGGGGCTTCGTAGCTGCCCACATCTGGAGAATTGTTCACCATGCTGACCTCGCGAGCAGGATCCCGGGCCTCTACAGCTTCATTCCGAACATCGTTTGGCTACCCAAGGAGGTGGCCAAGCGCACCGACTATGAGGGCGGGATCTACCAGCGGACGCTCCAGGCGATGTCGGCTGCAATCTACCGGAACGCCCCGGTTAAGCCCGCACTCGATGAAGTAGTGAATGCCTCTTGGGAGATGCTCCCCGGGTCGGCTTTGTCCGTGGCTCAGCTCAGACCGGCCGAGCTCAACTGGTTCGAGGTCGGTCCAAGCTTTCACGCGCTGAGGCGCACCCGGCTTAACGAGGTGCTGGCCGCGCTGCGCAGCATCGAGAAGGGGAAGCCGCTGATGAAGAAGGTCATTGCGACCCGCTACACCATTGGTCTGCCTCTTGTGCCGCCTGCCGTACGAGCAACTCTCCTCGCCGACCTGACCAGATTCGAGAGCGGAACCTAAATCACGATTGCGATCTACCGCCGGTACAGGTGATAGCGGACGTCGGCGTCGGTAACCCTGGCTTCCGTAGTTGGTAGGCAAACGCGGTGCGGAAACTCGCCTTTGACCTAGAGGAACGGGCACGGGGAAGCCAATGTGCGTGTGCCTACACCCGCATATCATATTTATGCAGGTCAGGTGCGTAGGTCTCCAACTGGCAAGACCCTATACAAGGACGACAACCGCCGCACGAGCGGCGTCTAGGGGGCAACTATGGGCTTCTTCGGCAAGTTGCTGAGCAGCATCGACGGCGACTCGGGGCGGTCGTGTCCCGACTGTGGGAAGACTTGTGGGCCGCCTCAGGAGAGCTTTCGGGCCGTTACGAATGCCACAACGACAGTTGCACTTGGGTGGCGGGTCTACTTCGATGAAGGCGGCATGGTCGTTGACCCGCCGAACCGTGGCAAGAGCGGCGGCGGTCGCACCTGTCGGTGGTGTCAGTCGGCGCTCTCGGGTGGAACGATCTACCTCCCTTATGAAGATGGCAGCAACTCACACGCCTACATCGTCTGCCCGTCCTGCAAGCAGGAGAACATCCAGTACGGCTTCGGCGAGGACGACTAGCTAGGGCGATCGATGCAGGCTGCGCGGGATATTTGCGGGATGGTCTTCTATCGCTGTGCGGCAGTTGGAAGCGTAAGCCCAGGCGAGCGGCTACACAGCGGTGTGATTCGCAGTGTTCTTGAAAACCGCTAGGCCGGGTGACCGGTCTCGTGGGTTCGAATCCCACGCTCTCCGCTC
>NZ_BOOC01000039.1 GCF_016863035.1 Microbispora corallina | reverse complement strand
GCGGACGTCGGCAGCAGTTTCGTCCGGGTTCGCGACGGCCGCCTCCCTCATTCTGCGCCAGTGGTCCCGGACCATCTCCGACCGATTGCTTGCCATATGTCCATCTCCCAGTGCTTGAGCCGCGTCGGGTGTTCATTCCATGCCTTCGCGGTGACCCATGTACTCGACGCAAGACTCATGCCGACTTGGACCGGAAAGCCGTGGCGCTGACGGCACTCATCGCCGACCGCAGTGAGCCGGCGGCCGATGCCCGGACCGGTCGCTCAGCCGGCGGCCGTGTAGAGCCGGGCCACTCCCCCTGCCAGGTTCGCCTGGATCTGCCGCTTCCAGCACCACCCCAGCCACGTCCTGCCCGGGACGCCAGTTCGAGGTCCGCGCCTGCAGGTGCGCAAGCTCGCCCCGGTTGACGGAGAACGCCCGCACCGCGACGAGTGCCTCGCGGGCGGCCGGCACCCGGTTGGCCTCGCTCCGCGTGGTGGAGAAAGCCGAGAGAGCCGGCATCACCGTGGCCCCCGACGACCCGCAGCCTCGCGACGCGGGCCTGCTTGATCAATGTCGCGGAAGACCTTCGAGCAGGTCTAGGCGGTCAAAGTGAAGGCGCCGTTCTTCCTGACCGCCGCAGTCGCTCCGGCCACGATCGAGGCGGGGGGCGGGGCGATCATCAATCTCAGTTCATGGATCGTACGCTTGGGCGTTCCGGTGGGGACGCTCTACGGCTCCACGAAGGGGGCCCCGGAGACCCTCACGCGAGCTTGGGCCGCCGAGTTCGGCCGGCACGGCGTGCGCGTGAACGCGATCTCGCCCGGCGTGATCCACGAGCCCATGCCGGGCGTGACGCACCCGGCGAGGTCATGATGAACGGCACTCCAGCAGGGGGCATGGGTAAGCCCCAGGCCATCGCGCATGCCGCGGTCTACCTCGCCAGTGAGGAGGCCGCGTTCGTCCACGGCGTTGTCCTGGACGTGGACGGCGGCCGTACCACGACAGCTGTCGTTGCTTCTCCGGCCGTCCACCGCGCCTGGTCCGGCAGAGCACGGGATTCCCCAGCAGACCCAGGCCGTGGCCCCCATCTTTGACTAGACCCTCGCGACGCACGTCGCGCCAAACGTGCTTGTTTTGTTGTAGTGATTACTACTAAGGTTGTAGCTATGATTCTCGTCACCGGAGCCACTGGGCTGGCTGGATCGGCGATCGTCCGCGAGTTCGCCCGGCAGAACACCCCTGTCCGAGCTCTGTTCAGGAGCCCCGACATGGCCCGGCCCCTGCGCGGATTGACAGGCGTGGAGTTGGTCCAGGGCGACATGCTGCGCGCCGAGTCGCTGACAACGGCCTTGCGCGGCGTGGACCGTGTTCTCATGATCTCTTCCGCCGACAAGCGGATGGCGGAGACCCAGTACGCCTTCATCGACGCCGTCAAGGCGGCCGGCGTCCCCTACATCATGAAGCTGTCCGGGAAGGAGTCCGGGATCGGCTTCGATCCTTTCAAGTTCCAGGGAACCCGTGAACATGTGGAGATCGAACGCCATCTCGAAGCGTCCGGCCTGGCGTGGACGCATCTGCGCCCCTCCCAGTTCATGCACCGCTACCTGCCCGGCGCCCTCACCGGTGTGGACGCCGCCCGTCGGGAACTCCGCCTGCCGATCGGCGACATCCAGTTGTCACCTGTCGATGTCGAGGACATCGCCAAGGTCGCGGTCGCGCTGATGCGTTCCGACGGCCATGAGGGCATGGCCTACGACATGACGGGGCCGGAGGCCCTGACGATGAAGGAAGTCGTCGAGCACATCTCACAGGCCACGGGGACGACCTTCACCTATGTGCCCGTATCCCTGGAGGAGAAGCTGCGCGAGTTCAGGGAGCTGGGTGTGCCCGAAGCGTTCGCGCAGATCATCAAGGACCAACTCGCCGAGCGCAGCCGCCATCCCGAGTCTTACGTACGTACGGAGATCCATGAGGCGTTCGGCGTACGGCCCACGAGCTTCGCCGAGTTCGCCCAGCGCCACGCCAAGGCGTTCCTCCGCCTTTGACCGGGGCTCGCGCGGCCGGCCGATGAGCTTGCAGATCTGCCGTATCTGTACGAGCGAACGCGCACGATCGTTTCCCGCCGACGTGCGGCGGGGACGTCACCGCAGTGGGGGCGGGGTGTCGTACCGGGCTGCCTCGTCCCGGCGTTCCTCAGCTCGATCGCGTCGACGTTCCACCGTGCCAGGAGGCGGAGGCACATCCGTGATGTCCGAAGACGCGTCTTACGAATTGTCAGAGATGGATGGCTGGAGCGGCGGAGCGGAAGACATTCATCGAACCCCTCACGATTCGGCGCCGCGCCCTTGTCGACCTGGTGCAGAACATGCCGGATTCATGTTGGAACATGCAGTCGCGGTGCTCGGAGTGGTCAATACACCAGGTCGTCCGCCATGTGCGCGACGTAGCGAGGATCCACGTGGCCAGGCTGGGTGGAGTCACCTTCCCGTTCAGCACTTCAGGGCCATCGAGCGCCCCCAGGAGCGATTTGCTTACCTCGAACGTGACGCGGCGGACCTGATGCTGGAGCAGCCGTTGAGCCGCGACCGTCTTTATCCGCGCGTGGAAATGGACCATCCCAACGGGCGTGGGATCAACCTCACCGTCGATGTGGACGACGTGGACCAGATCCACGCCACGCTGCTTGCTGTCGGCCACGAGATGCGGCTGCCGTTGGAAGAGCGCTGGTACGAGCGCACCGTCGACGCTGTCGGCGTACGCCAATTCGCGGTACAGGACCCGGACGGCTACCTACTGCGCATCTCTCAACACCTGGGGGTGCGTCCCCGGTAGCCACCCACGTCATGCCGCGGCTTCGACCGGGCGTGCAGGGCCCCTCGCACGCCGCTGTCCCGCCCTGATACTGCGAAGGTCTTACTGGTCGTGCGGGAGCGTTCGGAAGGCCAAGTGCTTGCCTGGCTGACCGTCACGCACCCGGACATGTCCGGTTCAAGCCGGCCACTACCTCGACCGCCTGCTGGAGGGCGTCGTCCCCGCGTTGAGCGAGTGCCGCACTGGCGGAAACGGCCTGTGCCGGGCTGCCGTGCGCCGTCACTTCTCAGCGACATCGCTTTCCAGCGGAAACGATCGCTGTCGCAGGAGACCGGCAGACGACGACACGTGTCACCGACAGAACCAGGTCGGCATGCGGATCGGCGAATGGTCCGCGCTGACCGATGAGTTTGAGGGATCGGCCGTATCTGTACGAGTGACCGCACACGATCGCCCCCTCCGGCGCCGCAGCCGGGATGTCGCCGTGGATGCAGCGAGGTGTCGTTCTGGACGACCTCTGCTCGACTCGACAGGGTTCAGCGGCAGCACATCGGCGCAGGCCCCTGCCAGGCGACGACAGGGCAAAAAGGAAAGGAACCGAACATGGTCATTCCGGATTTCACAACCCGACCATCCCACTCGAAGGTCCAGCAGGGAGGGCGGCTCTGGCTGATGCTGGCCGTGCTGTTGCTCGGTCAGTTCATGGGGCTGCTTGACGTCACCATCGTCAATGTGGCGGTGCCGACCATCGGGGCGGATCTGCATGCCTCCGGAGCGTCCCTGCAGCTGGTGGTCGGCGGGTACACGGTCGCCTACGCGATGTTGCTGATCACCGGTGCGAGGCTCGGTGACCTCTATGGCCGGCGGCGGATGTACTTGCTCGGGGCCGTCGTCTTCACCTGCACCTCACTGGTATGCGGCATCGCACCGAACAGCGCGACGCTGATCATCGCCCGTTTCGCGCAGGGCGCGGGCGCGGCGGTGATGGTGCCGCAGATCATGAGTGTCATCCAGATGCGGTTCGAAGGTCCGGCACGCGCGAAGGCGCTGTCGGCCTATGGGCTCGTGTTGTCGATCGGCTCCCTGGCGGGTCTGATTCTGGGCGGCGTGCTGGTCAGCACGAACCTGCTGGACGCCTCGTGGCGGTCGGTCTTCCTGGTCAACGTCCCCCTCGGCATCATTCTGGTGACGCTGATCCCCCGCTTGGTGCCGGCCGATGAGCCCCGTGGTACCCGCCGGCTTGACTTCGCCGGGCTGGTCATCGCGGTCCCGGCGGTGGTCCTGGTCGTGCTGCCGCTGGTGCTCGGGCACGAAGCCGGCTGGCCGGCCTGGACATTCGTATGCATCGCCACGGGGATCGTGCTGGCCGGGGTCTTCGTCCTGGTCGAACGGAGCATCGCGGCCCGCGGGGGCGACCCGTTGCTGAACCTGGCGGTCCTGCGGGCCCCGGGACTGATATCAGGGCTTGGCACCCTGACCTGCATGCAGGTCACCTACGGCGGCTTCATGTTCACCCTCGCGCTGCACCTGCAACAGGGACTGGCCGACAGCGCGCTGCGTGCCGGTCTGACTTTCGTCCCGGTCGCGGCGGTGTTCGGGCTGGTCGGCTTCTCCTGGCGGGCGCTGCCCGAACGCATCCACCACCTCCTGTCGCCAGCCGGGATGGCGATCTCCGTCCTGGGCTACATCGGCATCGCCCTCGGATTCCATGACGGTACTCAAGACAGCCCGCTCCTGTGGACGGCTCTCGTCGTCGGCGGAGTGGGGATGGGCATGACCCTCAGTCCGCTGCTCACTCAGGCGCTGGTTCACGTGCCGTCCACCAAGGCGGCAGACGCCAGCGGGGTGCTGACCACCACGATGCAACTCGGGCAGCTCATAGGCGTCGCCGCGTTCGGGACCGTCTACCTTTCCCTGGCCACGCCACTGCCTGCGCTTCCACTGGCGCGGGCGCTCTCATCGGCGCACGCGATGTCAACGTCGGCGGAATGGATGGCGCTACTGAGCCTCGCGGGCGTCCTTTGCGGGATCGTCCTGGCACGCACCGTGCGCCGGGCCGAGCGGCTCGATGCCACCGGATGAGCACCATGCGCCGATGAAGGCGCACCCAGCAGGTCGGAAATCCATCTCACGCACATGGGAAACGTAATGAGCAATGTGACCATAGTCCAGTACGAGACCCGTCCTGAATCTGCCGATGAGAATCAGCGCCTGGTCGAGACCGTCATCTCCGAGCTCGCTGGCAATGATCCCGGCGGATTGCGCTACGCCGCGTTCCGACTCGACGACGGTGTGACGTTCGTTCATATCGCGATCACCGAGGATGAACGCGATCCGCTGTCGAACTCCGCCGCGTTCAAGGCGTTTCAGCAAGGAATCGGTGAGCGCCAGATTCCCGGCACGCGCACGCGAAACACCGCGACTCTCGTGGGATCGTACCGCTTTTGGAGCCAGGCCGCTCCTGACGCGAAGAATGAGGAATAAAATGGAAAGCACTGTTCTGCCTGAACCGATTTTCGCTCGTACGGTCGGCGGTGCCGGTGGTGGCCTGGTGCTCTTCCATGGCGCAAACGGAAGTATTGAGCGCCATTTCGGATCGATTCTTGACGGGCTCGCGACGAATCACACCGTCGTCGGAGTCGACCTCCCGGGGTCCGGTGCGACAGTTCGGTCCAGCACCCCGCTCGACATCGACGAACTCGCGGACCAGATGGTCGCCGCCGCCGACGCCGAGGGGTTGGACACCTTCGCGATCGCCGGCATCTCCATGGGAGGACCGATTGCCATCCGTGCTGCCGTACGGCACCCTGAGCGCGTCACAGCTCTCGTGCTCACCGCCACCTTCGCTCGGCCCGATACCAGATTGCGTCTTTGGAACTCGATCTGGCGCCAGCTGTACGAGTCTGGAAATCGTGAACTTCTCGCGCAATTCGGCACCCTCATGGCCTTCAGCGCTCAGACTCTGAACACCTTGCCAGCCGAAAGACTGGAGGTCACGCTTGCGCGGATAGCCAGCACCTTCCCACCGGGTACGGTAGAACAGGCCGACTTTTTGGAGCGGGTCGATGTCAGTGAGGACCTGGCGCAGATCAAAGTACCAACGCTTGTGATCATCACGGCAGGCGACTGCCTCGTTCATCCCAGCACGCAACGAAACCTCGTTGAGAACATCCCGGGTGCGAAGGCAGTCGAGATCGACACCGGCCATGCGCCATTCGGTGAACGCCCGCAAGAGTGGCTGAATATCATCACGACATTTCTTCGGAAGGGGGACGCGGAATGATGATGGACGTGGGCCATACGCACCCGAGCCGCTCGTCCGCAGGTTAGTCTGCTCAGCGATCGAGCGTTCGCCCACCGATTCGGGCGCGGTCGTTCGCCCCCGACCTCGCCGCCCACGACCTGTCCGGCCGGTCGCTCTACGCCCTGCTGGAGACCCGCCACGGGGTGGTGCTGGACGCGGGCGAGCTGACCATCGACGGCGGCATCGCCGACCCGGGGGGACGCCGGCCTTCTCAAACTGCCCCCGGGGCGGCGCCGTGCTGCTCCTGCAGCGCCGGTCGTTCTCGGGCGGCGTCTGCGTCGAGCTCGGGGTCTCGACCTACTGCGCCGACCGGTACCAGCTCCGCACGGTGCTGGAGATACCGAAGTCCTCCCTTTCCGCCCGTAAGCGTTCTCGTCGTCGAAATCCGATGCCGTACTACTCAATCCGGGGGCCCTGGATAGGGATGCGGGCGTTGGTTCTGCGCCAACGTCGGGAGCCTGGTGGCTTTACGGCAGATTTGAGAAACCGATGACTTGCCCGTGAGACTAAGGATCTTGTGATGCTGAGCGACAAACCGACCCTTAATGGAGAGCGTGTGGTTCTACAGCCCGTCGCCCCTGAGCATGTCGACGGCTTGTGGGAGCTGGTGCGCGACCCAGAGACCCGGCGACTGACCGGTTCCCAGGGGGAGGGAGAGTTCACCTACGAAGCCGCCGCCGCGTGGTACGCCACCCGCGCCGCCCACGACGACCGGCTCGACCTCGCCATCTGTGACGCGGCCAGTGGTGCGTACGTCGGCGAGGTCGTGCTCAACGAGCTTGACGCCGCCAATCTGGCCTGCAACCTGCGGATCGCCCTGGTCGGCTCGCGCGTGTACGGCAAGGGGTACGGCACCGAGGCGCTGCGACTCGTGCTGGCCCACGCGTTCGAGACGGTGGGGCTGCACCGGGTCGGCCTGGAGGTGTACGCGTTCAACACCCGGGCCCTCCACGTCTACGAGAAGATCGGTTTCGTCCGCGAGGGGATCCGACGGGATGCGCTCCTGTGGGACGGCCACTGGCACGACGCCATCGCCATGTCGGTACTCGCCCCCGACTGGCACGCTCACCACGACGGGCCGCCCCGGCCGTACATGACAAGTAGCCGGTGACGCACGTGACTTGCGTTTGACGTGCTTGCCGAACTCCGGCCGGAAGACGCCTCCGTCACATCCCGCCGCCCCGGCGCCGTGATCGGAAGTCACGGCGGTTCACGCGCGCTCCTCCGCCGGTTCCGGGACCGCGTCCGGCCGCCTGCGGGTGAGGCCGAACCACGCGAGCACGGCGCCCGCCGCCGTGGCCGCAGCCGTGGTGGCGAACGCCCAGCAGACGCCGGCGGCCCCCGGCTCCGGACCGAGCACCAGGACCAGCACCGCGACGCCGAGCGCGCGGCCATGTACTGCGAGGTCGTCATCATGGCGCTGCCGACCCCCTGGTTGCGGTCCTCGACGTTGGCCGTACCGGCGATGAACATCGCCACGTAGGTGACGCCGTGGCCGAAGCCGGTGAGCAGCAGACCGGGCAGCAGGTTCACGACGTAGTCGTCCCCGCCGGCCTGGGTCGCCAGCAGCAGCCCGCGGCGGCGGCGAAGACCAGGGCCAGCGTGCGGCGCACGCCGAGCGCAGCGACGATCCGCGCGGAGACGGAGTTGGCGACGGCGACGGCGACGGCGACGGCGACGGCCATCGGCAGGAACGCCAGACCGGCCGCGATGGGCCCGTAGCCGCGCAGTTGCTGCATGAGCAGCGTCACGACGAAGAACTGGTTGCCCACGCTGGCCATGTAGAAGGCCGTCGAACCGCAGCCAACGATCAGGGACCTGGTCCGTCGCAGCAGGGATCGCGCTGGTGAGGTTCAGCGTGGTGTGCCTGCGCACGGCCTCGGCGGCCCTGGGGATCACCCGGGACGCGGTCACCGCGCACACGGCGGCCAGCGGGAAGTTGACGAGGAACACCCCGCGCCAGGAGACCGTGGTGAGCAGGCCCCCGAGGATCACGCCGGCCGCTGGGCCGGAGGCGCCGACCGCTCCCCACACCGACAGAGCCCTGTTGCGCGCCGAGCCTGTGGCGAAGGAGATGTTGATCAGGCTGATTACGGCGGGTTACAGGAGCGCGGCGGGGACGCCCCGGGCGGCGCGGGCCATCAGCCGCGTGGACGTGCCGGGCGCGAGCCCTCCGGCGAGGGAGGCGGCCCCGAACAGGAACATCGCGGTGATGAACAGGGTGCGGGGGCGGAAACGGTCCGACGCCCGGCCGCCGACGATGAGGAACCCGGCGAAGAAGACCGCGTAGCTGCTGACCACCCACTGCACGGAGCTCTCGGTCAAGGAGAGTTCTTGGCCGATGCTCGGCGCGCGATGTAGACGATGGAGTAGTCCACAGCGATGAGGAACTGCGCGACGGCCAGGACCGCGAGTGGGGCGCCGGCCGAATGGAGTCGCGCGGAGGATTCGACGCCCGATCGGGCCATGGGAATCACCTTCGGCGTGAAGCCTGGTTGTGGCGCGTAAGGTCGTGCCACAACCGTCATGGGCTCCCGCTGCTGGTGCATTCAGATCTTCTCGGTGGTCTCGGCGGCGACCCCCAGAGCGGCCAGGACGGGGGCGGGCGTCCGTTCCGAGAACCGTTGCTGGAAGTCCAGAACGCCTACCCAGGTCGGCCGCAGAGCGATGCGCACCATGCGCAGTCCGGGCTGGTCTATCGCCTCGATGTAGGCGGAGCCGGCTGCCTCGCCCATCATCGTGCGTTGCATCGTCGCGTACTCGGGGAGAACGCCCTCGACTTCGGCCAGCGTGACCTGCCCTCGGAGCATGAGTACCTCCGGAGGAGCGTCGGTGGTGTCGATGCAGACGGCGACGTCGGGGCGTGCGCGCAGGTCCCGGATCTTGTAGGTGCCGGCGAACGCCGCTATGACCAGTTCGCCGCCCCTCCACAGGAAGTTGACCGGGATCAGCCGCGGCGTGCCGTCCTTGCCGGTGTAGGCCAGGCGTGCCACCGGGACCGTGGTGAGGAGCCGCTGCGCCGTAGGGGTGCCCAGCAGTCGCAGGTCACCCTGCGGCAGGTTCGTCGTCTCGCTGTCGAGGATGCTCATACCTGCCGACCCTAAGGAAGCAACTCCTAAAAAACAAGTTAAACTCCTTTAGGTTAACCTGCCGATATCGTGGAGCCATGAACGCCAGGCGTAGCTACGGTGATGCGTGCGGTGTGGCCCGGGGGCTGGATGCCATAGGCGAACGATGGGCGCTCCTGGTGGTCCGCGACCTGCTGCTCGGGCCCAAGCGCTTCAACGACCTGCTGAGCGGCCTGCCCGGCGTGAGCCCGAACGTGCTGAGCCAGCGACTGCGTGAGCTGGCCGAGGAGGGCGTCGTCGAGCGCCGCGACCTCGGCGCTCCGGCACGGGTCCACGTCTACGAACTCACCGCATGGGGCCGCCGCCTGGAGCCCATCCTGCTCCAACTCGGACAATGGGGAAACGACGCGCCCTCTCCGCCTCAGGGCGAACTCGGCCTGGACTCACTTCTGCTCAGCGTCAAAGCGGGCTTCGACCCCAGCCGAGCCGCCGAACTGCGCGGTGTCTACGAGTTCCACGTCGACGGGGAGACCTACGTCGCCGAAGTCAGCGCGGATTCCGTACGGATCGACCGGCGTCGGGCGGCCGAGCCCCCCGATGCCACGATCAGTACGGACCTGGACACCCTCCGCGCCCTGTGCGCCCATCAGGTGACCATCGCCGACGCCGCCCGCACCGGCAGCGCGTGCCTGGACGGCCACGAAGACGCCCGGCAGCGCCTCGTCGACCTCCTCCTCGCACCGTTCTCCGGCAGCGATGGCTAGTGCTGTGACCGCATAGGTCTGCCATCGCCCGCCGATATCGCACCCTGGCGTTCACCCGGCCTCACAGGGTCAGGCGCGCTTCCCGGCCGGCTGGTGGCGTTTCCTCCATCGGGCCATCAGGATTCCGCATTTCGACGGCCACCGCTCCGCCGGCGCTGCGGAGCGTGAAGACATGCACATCGAGCTCCGTACTCCGAAGCAGCTGCTTCGGCTCGCGTGGCCGATGAGTTCATGGGGGGCGGCGGCCGCAAAGCTCCGCCGCGGTGTGGTGGCGAACCAACGAGGCGGATGGAACCCACGCATGGTCGTGCCGCCGTACGGTCTCCTCCTGCCCTTGCGCTCGTCGTCGCCGCCTCGGCCAACCGTCGCAGCCTCCACGCCGGTTTGGACGAACAAGCTGGTTGTTTTTTCCAACCAGATCATTGTATTGTCCAACTGTGTTGATCGGCGAGAGAACGCCGGCGCGCCGGCGTCTGGTTGCCGACACCCTCTAGCCATGTACGAACAGGAGACAGACATGCCGCAGTTTTTGATCGAAGCCCCCATCGGAATCGGTGATCAGGCCAAGCGGAAGATGATGGCGGAGATCACCGAGGCCATCGACACCGCTTACCAGCACCTTGCCGACGTCCGGGTCTGGCTTCGGGAGTACTCGCCGGACAACGTCGCCCAGAACGGGCGTGTCAACGACGGGCCCATCAAGCCGCTCTGCTTCCTCGAAGCCCCGGAACTCGACGACCTCCATGTCAAGAGGACCATGACGAGGAAGATCCTCGGTGCGATCGCGGAGGGCTACCAGGGCATCGCCGACACCGACGAGACGCTGCTGCTGATGAACCACTACCCCCTTGAGAACGCGGGCTGGTCCGGCGCCCTTCAGTCGGACAATCCCGAGATCGTCAAGGCAGTGGCGGCGCTGAACCACTAGGCACATACGCCGGAATGGGGCGTGCCGGATCCACCGGCACGCCCCGCGTGGTCACGGGCCCCGTCATCCCACAGAGCCCGGGTAAGTCCCCGTCGATCGAAGGAGAGCCGAGATGCAGAAGATCAGCGTGATCCGCTACGAAACGAAACCCGAAGCCGCCGAGGAGAACCAGCAGCTCATCGAGCGTGTCTACGCGGAACTCAACGAGAAGGACCCCGGCGGTATCCGATACCTCACTGTCAGCCTGCCCGACGGGGTGGGCTTCGTCCACCTCCTCCTGTCCGAGACCGAGGACGACGTCCTCGGCGAACTCCCGTCGTTTCAGAAGTTCGCGCAGAGCGCGACCGAGCGCATGGTCGCACCGCCGGAGGTGAACCACGGCTCCGTCGTCGGGTCCTACAGATTTCCTGGGGCCTGATATCGGCGGTGCGGCACCGCCTGCGACAGGAGTCACCGACCGGTCTGGCCGTCTCCGGGCGTCTCGGCCCAAAATTTCCGAGGCATGACACAGGCGGCCATCGTCCGCGATCGGGCGAGAAGGCGGCCAGGTGAGCGTGAACGTCCGGGAGACGGGCGAGGACTGACGATGGGTGACGTGGTCACGACGGCGGCCGCAGGAGTGTTCCGGGACGAACGGGCGGCCGTCCTGTCCACCTTGATCAGGTACGTCGGTGACTTCCAGCTGGCCGAGGACGCCGTTCAGGACGCGTTCGAGGCCGCGCTCGCGACCTGGCGGCGTGACGGGGTTCCCGACAATCCGGCGGCGTGGATCACGGTCGCGGCCCGGCGGCGCGCGATCGACCGGCTGCGCCGTGAACAGTCGATCTCCGATCGCGCCGAGCGGCTGGCCGCGCTGCTGCGCCTGAACGAACACGAGCATCCGCCGGCGGCCGAGGCGAGTACGATCGCCGACGACCGGCTGCGGCTGATCTTCACCTGCTGTCATCCGGCGCTGGACCTCCCGGCGCGGGTCGCGCTGACGTTGCGCACGCTCGGCGGCCTGACCACCGGCGAGATCGCACGAGCGTTCGTCGTCGCGGAACCCACCATGGGCAAGCGCATCGTCCGGGCCAAGCACAAGATCGCCAATGCGGGCATCCCGTACCGCGTGCCCCCGGACGAGGACCTCCCCGGTCGCGTACGGGGTGTGCTCCGCGTGGTGTATCTGATCTTCAACGAGGGGTACTCCGCCGGCGAGGGCGACCGTCTGGTGCGGGCGGAGCTGTGCGCCGAGGCGATCCGTCTGGGACGCCTGGTGTGCGAGCTGATGCCCGGCGATGCCGAGGCGTGGGGATTGCTGGCGTTGATGCTGCTGCAGGACTCCCGTCGCGCCGCCCGGGTCGACGAAAGAGGGAATTACGTTCCGCTGGAGGCCCAGGAGCGATCCCAGTGGGACGAGGAGCGGATCGGTGAAGGTCTGCGTGCGCTGGAGCGCGCGGTGCGTTCCGGCGGCCCCGGCCCGTACCAACTCCAGGCGGCGATCGCCGCTCTGCACATGCGGGTGGCGGACGACGACCCCCTGGCCTGGGCGCGGATCGCGGAACTGTACCAGGCGCTCGGCCGGCTCGATCCTTCACCGGTGGTCGAGGTCAACCGCGCGACCGCGGTCGGGCTCGCCTACGGGGCACAGGCCGGTCTCGAACTGCTCCAGCCGTTGCTGAGCAATCAGGCGCTGGAGCACTACCAGCCGTTGCACGCGGCGCACGCCGAACTGCTCAAGCGCGCCGGCGACCTGACCGGCGCCGGCCGCGCTTATGAGCGGGCGATCGCGCTCTCCGCGAACAGCGTGGAACGCACCGAGCTGGAGCGACGCCTGGACGCGCTGACGGCAAGCTGACGCGCACGAGGACGCAGCGGTCCCCGAAGTGCGCTTCGTGGTCGACGACGGGCTTCCCTCGCCCAGGAGACCGAGCGCCGGACTGTCAATATCGCCGTGCTGAGGTCACGGATCGAGCGCTCGCTCTCTCTCATCTCCTTCAGCACCATCACGCCCCAATCCCGGTGACTTCCCGGCCGCGCGTTGCTGGGGCGATCGCGTGCCGTCACTCGTACAGATACGGCCGGGCATCCGAACTCATCGGTCGGCCGCGTACGATCCATCGCTTCACCTGCGGACAGGGCCTTGGCCCTGCCCAGAGCATGATGGTGTGCCGGCGTAGTGACGCTGGGCAGTGAACCGTCGAGCGGCTCCGCGTGGACGGGTCACGACAACGACCGATGATTTTCGGCCCCGATCGGGGTCTGTACAAAGGGGGAACCCGAGCCATGGAAACGCGCGTGAGGACACTGGGGAGACGGCGATGGAACCTGCGGCAACGATGACGTCTGGCAGCGAAGACTTCGCCCGACTCACCGATCCCTACCGTCACGAACTGCTGGCCTACTGCTACCGCATGCTCGGTTCGGTGCACGACGCCGAGGACCTCGTGCAGGAGACCCTGTTACGCGCCTGGCGCTCATATGCCGGCTTCGAAGGCAGGGCGTCACTGCGTACCTGGTTGTATCGGATCGCGACCAACGCCTGCCTGAGGGCGCTTGAGAACCGCCGCCGCCGTCTGCTGCCCTCGGGCCTGAACAGCCCGGCCGAAGGGGCTGACGCGCCCGTTACCGCGCCGTTGACGGAGGTGGCCTGGTTGGAGCCGTTGCCCGACGCACTGCTCGTCACCACGGCGCCCGACCCCGCCTCGATCGTGGCCTCCCGCGCGGGGACGCGGCTGGCTCTGATCGCCGCCCTGCAGTACCTGCCCGGCAGACAACGCGCCGTGCTGATCCTGCGCGACGTGCTGAGCTGGCAGACACCCGAGGTCGCCAACCTGCTCGACATCTCACACGCCGCCGTCAACAGCCTGCTGCAACGAGCCAGGACACGCCTCGAACAGGCCGCACCCACCGAAGACGAGCTCCTCGAACCAGCCGACCCAGACCAGCGCGCGCTGCTCGACCGGTACGCCACCGCGTTCCAGAACGCCGACATCACCGGGCTCATGGAGCTCCTCGCAGCCGACGCAGTGTACGAAATGCCCCCGATCACCACCTGGTTCCTCGGCAGCGAGGCAATCGCTCGCTTCCTCGCCTCCCGGATCCCCGCCAACCCCGCAGACATCCACGTCATCCCGACCGCCGCCAACGGCCAACCGGCGATCGCCACCTATCGGCGTGACCATGACGGCATCCACCGGGCACACTCGATCCAGGTCTTGACCTTCGCCGCGTCACAGATCACACGGGTGGTCTCATTCCAGGACAGCGCACTGTTCGCGACGTTCGACCTGCCGAGCAGCCTGCCCGACGCCAATGACGACGTTCCATGCCCCTGACCCTGCCCAGGTCACCTTTGCCTGCGTGGTCCGATCATGGCGACAGGAGACTTTTACCCCGACAGAGTAGGGATTGTCGTTAGACACTCGGGGCCGGCTGTGGCTTTGCGCGATGTTCAAGTCGACCAGCAGCGCCGCGACCGGCTTGGAAGTCATCGAGGTGCCCCGGTCGGCGTGCACGTGTGCCTGCAGTCCCACAGCCGGTGGCTGGCGTCAGTGCGGTGGCGTCCCGCGTCACGTGATGACATGCTTGCCGCCGCTGGAACTGCCGCTCGTCGAGCGCGGGGTCTTGGGCGTGGTCGTCTTCTTCTTCGCCGACTTGCTCGTCTTCTTCGCCTTCTTCGGCTTCGAGCTCGAACTGCTGCGATTGCTGCTGCTCGAACTGCCACTGCCGCCGGTGGTGTGCGGGGTGCCGGTGGTCGTCGTCGAGACGGGGGCGTCGACCTGGAGGCCGTCGTACCTCCGTAGCGTGTCGCTCTCGATCACCCCTACGTCCGACGAGCTCACGCGCTGGCCGGTGAGCCGCAAGACGGTTCCCGCGTGGTCAATCCCGGTCGGCTTGCCGCCCGTGCCCTTCGTCCACGCGTCGAACGCGGCGAACTGCGTGCCGTTCTTCGCCTGGTACGGCCCGGCGTAGTCCTGCTTCCACAGGCCGATCAAGCCTTCCGCGTGCCCGCCCTGGACGGCCCCACGGAGCCGGACGCTAGGCGCGACCTGGATGGTGGAGTAGAGGATCGAGTCGCGCTCCGGCACGGTCACCTCCGAGGGTCTGGTCGCGCCCTCGTCGATGATGGTGCGGATGTCCTTGCTGTTGAGCGCCTTGCTCATCAGGTCATCATGGATCGTCTCACTCGTGGTCTCCAGCGTCTCCTTCGCCAGCGTGAAGCTGACGCAGTCGAGGTCGCCCGCCTTCGCCGCCTGGTCGATGCGCTGCAGGGTGTCGCGCTGCGAGGCGTTGGACATCTCGAACGTGACGTCGCGGAGATACGCCCAGTAGCCGCCGCCCTGGGACAGCGGAAGAGGGGTGTTGTCGGTGTCCGCCAGCGGAGCGTGCTGGATGACGTGCAGCTCCGAGTTATAGGACGCGAGCGGCCCGTTGTCGTCGCGTTCCTGTTCGAGCTGCGGGAAGTGGGCGCCGTCGACGACCACGATCCCCACGGACTTGGGGACCTTGACCAGCCGGTCCAGCACGTCCTTTTCCATGAGTCGGTCGGTGTCCGGGAGGCTGAGTTGGGTGGTGGCGAGCGAGCTCCAGTCGTCCGGCGCCTTGCTCGTCACCTTGTCGAGCAGGTCCGTGAAGATCGTGTTGTTGCGGATCTTCTGGAGCGCCTGGTACAGGTAGTCGCTCCGCATGTCGCGCGGGTCCTGCGCGTCGTAGGTCAGCAGGGCGATGTCCGGTCGGGTGGGGGGCGCCGGGGCGGAGCTGGAGCGGCCCCTGCTCGTGCTCGTGGCGGGGCCCTTGATGATGATCGGGTCGGGGCCGCCCATCATGGTCGGGGCGCTCGTCGTCGTGGTGGGCGGGGGCGTCGTTGTCGTACTCCCCGAAGAGGTGGGGGTCGTGCCGCCCTTGGCCGGCGTCAGCCTCCTGATCGCCGGGGGCTTGGCGGGCGTCTTGGTCGTGGTCGAGGTCGAGGTCGGCTTGGTCGTCGGCTTGGTCGTCGGCTTGGTGGGTGTCGCGATCGGCGTGCTCAGCGGCTTGGTGGGTGTCGCGATCGGCGTGCTCAGCGGCTTGGTGGTGGTGGTCGACGACGACGGGTTGAGCCAGGTCATGCTCGCGAACGGGTCCGACATCGTGGGCAGCCGGATTGCCGTGACCGGCGTCGGGGGGACGGTCGGGGTGGGGGGCGCCAGGGTGGCGGGGTTCTGCCTCGGGCGCTTCACCGGCTTTACGGTCGAACTCGACCTGTCGCGCTTGTTGAACGCGTTCTTCTCGCCTTGGAGGGTCATGAGGCCGCCTGCTTCTTCTGCTTTCGGGTGGGCGTCTTGCCACGGGACGCGGGGGTCCTGGTCTTCTTCTTGACCTGCTTCTTGGGCTTCGTGGGCTCGGCGACCAGGGCCTTCCAGTCGTCCGGCGCCTGGTTCGTCACGTTCCCGAGCAGCTCGACGGAGATCGGACTGTCGCGGATCTTGACGAGGACCTGGTACAGGTGATCGCCCGCGAGGTAGTCCGGCCCGGACGTATCGAAGGTCACCAGCGCGATGTCCGGCCGGAGCGCGGGGTGGACGGTGGGCTCCCTTCTGGAGCTTCGCTCATGAGCCCGCCTCTCGTGGCGTCGGCCGCGCCTCACTTCTTGACGCCGGTCTTCCTGCGCTTCGTGGGCGGCTTCTTGGTGGTCTTCGTGGACTTCGTGCTCTTCGGCTTGGTGGACTTCGTAGGGGTGGTCGTCGGCAGGACGAAGTCCTCGTCGTCGGACTGGGCGGCCTCGGGGTCGAAGGTGTCCGGGTTGGCGTAGGTCTCCCGCGTGTGGTCCTGAATCCTGGTGACCTCGTCCTTGGTCACGTTGATGCCGGTGAACTGGTGGACCACCGCCGCGTGGTCGATGGCGGGCGGGTCGCCCGCCATCGCCAGCCACTGCTCGAACTGGGCGAACGACTCCGCGTTCTTGGCCTTGTACTGGGCCGCGTAGTCGCGCTTCCAGGCGTCCACGTAGCCGAGCGCGTGGCCCTTCTTCACATTGCTGGTGAGCCGCGCGGCACGCGAGTCGGAGATGTTGCCGTAGAGCATCTTCGCGGGCTGCGGGCTCGGCAGGACGCTCGTGGTGCTCGCGCCCTCGTCGCGTACGGTGTGGCACGCCTTGTCCTGGAGCGCCTGCGTCATCAGTTGGTCGTGCAGGTCCTCGCTCGCGGCCTCCAGGGTCTCCTTGGCGAGGACGAAGCTCACGCAGTCGAGGTCGCCGTCGGCCGCGGCCTTGTCGATGGCCTGGATGGCGGTTCGCTGGGAGGCGTTGCACAGCTCGAACAGCACACCGTGGAAGTACGTCCAGTAGCCGCCGCCGTTCTTCAACGCGTAGGGGGCGTCCTTGGAGGTCACCTTGTTGTGCTCGATGACGTGCAGGATCGAGTTGTACGCCGCGAGCGGCCCACCGTTGGCCCTGCCCACCTCCAGGTCGTCGAAGCCGACGCCGTCCACGACCACGATGCCCACGGACGGATCGACCTTGGCCATCCGGGTGAGCACGTCGTCGGGCATGGACCGGAACACCACGGACGGGTCGTACTGGGAGGCGACGAGGGCGCCCCAGTCGTCCGGCCCCTGGCTGGTCACCGTCGTGAGCAGGTCGGCGAACAGGTCGTTCTCCCTGAGCTGCTTGAGCGCCTGGTACAGGTAGTCCGACTCGATGTAGTCCCTGGTGTCGGCCGTCGCGGTCAGCAGGGCGACGTCGGGGTGCGTGCCGGGCCCGTGATCGACCTTGTCCGGCGCGTGGATGATGATCGGGTCGGGACCGCCCACGGTCTCGACCGGCTCCTCTTCCTTCTCGATGTCCTTCTCGACCGTCGCGTCCGGCACGACCGCGGTGCGCTTGGACTTCTTGAGCGGCGGCCCCACAGTGGAGATGGGAAAGGACGTCGTGGTCGCCGTCGCGTCCGGATCGTCCTTCTCTTTCTTGACGCTCCGGGCGCGTTTCACCCGCGAGTTGTCGTCCGTCGTCTTCGACACGGCCTGCCTCGGCGGCCGTTTCCTGACATTCTTCTCCTCGCCGGAGGATTCGCTCATGGCACCGCCTTCGGCTATCTACGGAGCTGTGGGTCTTTCTTCGTGGGCTTCTTGGCCTGCGTCTGCTTCTTCTTCTTGACCGCGGTGCCGGACCGGGGCTCGTCCACGTAGGTGCTGTCGGCGGCGTTCTCGCCGTCCCGGCCGGACATGTGGGCCGCCTGGTAGCACTTCTGCACGTACTCCTGGAACTCGCGGACCTCGTCCTCGTCCACGTCCATGTCGATGAGCTTCAGGATCACGGGGTGGTGCTGGATGACGGGCGCGGGCCCCTGGCCGCGCGTCCACGCGTCGAAGGCCGCGAAGAGGTCGGGGCTGGCGGCCTGGTACGCCTTGGCGTAGTTGTCCTTCCAGGTCATGACGTACTGGAGCGTGTGATCACTGCCGAGGTTGTTGACGAGGCGGCTCTTCCGGTCGCCCACCCCCGCCAGGAAGACGACCTTCTGGTCGGCGGGGGCGGTCAGGGTGATCTGGCGGTGGTCGTCGTGCTCGTGGAGCACGGTGCGGAAGGACGGTTCGGCGAGCACCTGCAGCATGTGCTCGTCGCACCGGTCCTCGGTGGCGGACTCCAGGGTCTCCATCGCAAGGCAGAAGCTGACACAGTCGAGCGCTCCCCGTTCGGCGGCGCCGTTGATGGCGCGCCACTTCTGCCGGTTCGCGGCGTTGCAGAGCTCGAACGTGACGTTCTTGAGGTACGCCCAGTAGGCGCCGCCGTCCTTCAGCGGCATGGGGGCCTTCGGCGCGGTGACGGCGCCGTGGTGGATGCAGTGCAGGGTCGTGTTGTAGTGCGCGATGGCCCTGGTCTCCCGGTACACCTCCTCCAGTCCGGGGAAGCCGACCCCGTCGACGACCACGATCCCCGCCGAGTCGCCGACCTCGCCGATGGTCTGGAGAAGGCTCACATCCGTCAGGGCGAGCTTGCCCTTCGAGAGCTGAAGGTGCTCGGCGATCAGGTCCTTCCAGCTGTCCGGCGCCACGGCGGACACGTCGGCGATCAGCGTCGTGTAGATCGGGCTCGCCCGGATCTTCTGGATCGCCTGGTACAGGTAGTCGCTGAGGATCTCGTTCGCGTCGATCGCCGCGGACGTCACCAGGGCGATGTCGGGCCGGTCGCCCAGGTTCTGGAGGGCCGCGGGCGGCTTGAGGAGAATCCAGTCGCCGTCGTCGCCGCTGCCGCTGTCCTCGTCCTCCTTGGACATGTGGGCGTCGCCGTCGGGTCCCTCCTCGGTCTCCTGGCCCGGCGGGGGCGGCAACTTCTTCGCCTCCACGGGCGTCTTGCGCTTGCGCTTCTTGAGCTCGACCGGCCGCTCCTCCTCCGACGAGTCGTCCGGCGGCTGGTCGCCCAGCAGGATTCCGACCATGCCGCCCGTCGGCTGGCCCGACTCCATCGTCGCGTAGTAGCCGGAAGTCCCCTGCCGGTTGAGGTTGCGGGACGAGCGGCGCACCGGACCGGTCGGGGGGTCGTCGGGGTCCGCGACGACCTCCTCCTGCTCCTGCTCGCGGGTGAGTCTGCGGCGCTTCGTGCGCGTGTTGCCGTCCTGCCGGCCTCCGGTGGGCGCTTTGCGCTTCTTGGGGGGACCTTGCCCTTCATCGGGTGCCTGGCTCATCGAACCGCCTTCTCACGGCGTTGAGTGCGACTACGGGACGTTATGTCCCGAGCCGCCGCGTGGTCAACGACCGGATTGGCGCGGTCCACTGATTGGAGGTCCCAAGGTCGGAAGTATCACCTTCCCGCCACATAGCTCCCATCCGCCCCGATCGGAAATCATGGGGGGCCGATTCGGGGGCCGATTCGGGATTACTGAGGGGATGTGCCTACGTGCACAGCGATGCCTGGCTACCCAGTTACGAACGGCTCTTCGGAGATCTGGACCTGCGCGCGGGCGACGAGGCGCGCTCGGTGTACTCGCCCGCCGCCTACCTCACCGACCTGCTCAACCTGCTGGACGACGCGTTCGACGACCCCGCGCTGCTGCGGCGCAGGCCCGACATCGCGGCGATCCCGCTGGACGCCGGCAACACGTTCCCGCCGGTGCCGTACCTGGACATCGTGGTGCGGATACTCGAAGGGCTCGTCGGGCCCCGGCCGTACGAGACGCTGGCGACGCTGCGGCACCCGGCCGGGCTGCCGTTCTCGCTGGAGGACGCGCGGGTCGCCACCTACCTGCGGCACCTCGGCCTCGACCCGGTCGAGCTCTACCGGGTCTTCACCGGCCGCCTCGACCCCGGCCGGGTCGCCCGCGAGCGGCTGCGGCTGACCTCCCTGGACGTCGAGGTCGTGACCACCCCGCGCGCCGACGACGCCGGCATCGCCGAGCTGTACGGCAGGCCACTCGCCGAGCTCACCGACGTCGAGGCGTTCCTGGCGGCGACCGCGCTGCACGGCGACGAGTTGAGCGTCGTGCTCTACGGCGACCCCGATCAGAACGACGCTCTGGAACGTTCCCCCGAGGATTTCTTCGTGCACGCGGGCGGTCCCGTCGTACGCGTCTCCGACGACGGGCTCACCCTGGTGCGCGCCGACGACTCCGCCGCGGCCGTCCCGGCGGAGTGGTTCGACCGGGTCAACCGGTTCGTCCGGCTGGCCAGGCGCACCGGGCTCGCCTTCCCCGACCTCGACCTCGTGCTCGCCGCCTGCGCGGACGGCACGCTCGACGGCCCCGCGCTGCGCCTGCTCGCCGCGGCCGTGGACCTGCGCGACGCGTACGGCGTGCCGTTCGACGTGGTCGCGACGCTCGCCATGCGCCGCGTGCCGCGCGAGGCCGCCGCGCTCGCCCCGCCGTCCGGCGACGTGCTCGGGCCGCAGAACCGCGAGTACCGGCTGCGGCTGTCCGTCGCGCTCGACATGGCCGAGGCCGACCTGGTCGCCGTGGTCCAGCACTTCCGCGACCACTACGACGGGCCCCTGGAGGAGAGCCCGTTCGACCGGGCGATCGGGTCGCCCGCGCTGTCGCTGCTCGCCCGGGTCGCCCGGCTCACCGCGGCGCTCGGCATGCCGGTGGAAGACCTGTTCGGCCTGATCGCGGCCGTCGAGGCGGACCCCGCGCTGGTCAGGTACTCGACGTTCGCCGCGCTGCCGGTGACCGAGGCGGGCCCCGGCGACTGCCACCAGACGCTCATGGGCGACGACCCGCAGGCCGCGCTGTGGCTCACGCAGACGCTGTGCGCGGTGAACGCCTGGCTGGCCGCGTCCGGCTTCGCCGTCGCCGAGCTCGGGCAGGTGCTCGGCGAGCCGGCCACGGCCGAGGACGCCGAGGAGGAGCTGGCGGTGCTCACCGGCATCGCCGACCGCTTCGCCGACGTCGCCTTCACGCCCGAGTCGCTGGTGTCCGACCGGTTCGACGAGCGGTCCGCGCAGGTCGTGCACGACGTGCTCGCCGCCTACGACGACGGGGTCGTCTCGCCGCGCGACTCGCGCCTGCTGCGAGCCGATCCGGCGCGGCTGGCCGACGCCGCGTACGCGGCCGTGTCGGACCTGCCGGTGCTGACCAAGGAGGACTTCCAGGGCATCGGGCTCGCGCCGCGGGTCGGGGCCAAGATCTTCGCCAACCTCGTGCTGTTCGGCCTGTTCGAGTCCGACGGCCGCCTCACGGTCGAGGACGTTCCGGAGGACCTGCTCCTCGCGGGCTTCTTCGACGACCTCGCGCCCGTCCTGTTCGACGCGCTCGCCCAGGCGGGGGACGCGTTCCACCCGTCCGACGTCGCCGCGCTGCTGCCCGACCTGGACGAGGTGGACCAGGAGGAGCTGTACGACAACCTCGTCTACAACGGCTACCTGGACGAGGACGGCCAGATCGCCGACCAGGAGTTCTTCGCCGACCCGGACAACGTGGAGCTGTTCTCCCCGTCCGCCGACATCGTGGACCTCACGCCCGCCGTGCTCGACGTCGTGGCGGCCAGGATCGAGGACGCCGACGCCGCCGCCATCGCGTTCGACCCCGGCGTGCTCGCGGATCTGCGGCTCCCCGAGGCGCAGGTCGCCGAGCTCACCGACCTGCTGCGCTTCAACGGCCTGCTCGACGCCGACGGCGCGTACACCGACCCGGTGGCGCTGCTGACGCTCGGGGCCGACGACCTGCCGGTGCCGCTGGAGCTCTACCCGGAGCGCCGCCTCATCCTCGACGCCCTGCGCGACCAGGTCGACGCGGCCCGCGGCGAGCTGCTCACCTTCGGCGCCGGCGACTTCCTGCACGTCGCCGACGACGCGCGGGCCAGGCGCGTGGTGGACCTGCTGGAAGGCTCGATCACCGAGGACGGCCGGGTCCGCGAGGACTCCCGCGACCTGTTCGGCGACGCCGAAGGCTACCTCGACCTCGGCGCGGGCTTCACCGAGGCCGACGGCGTCGTCGTGTACGAGCGTATCGGCGCGATCGTGCGCGCGCAGGCGCCGTACCAGCTGGACATGGCGGCGGTGGCCGACCTCGGGTTCGACGAGCAGGAGCGGAGCCAGCTGGTCACGCTGCTCGCCGACGCGGGCGACCTCGACCCGGCGCTCGGCGTGCCGCGCGACATGCTGCACTACTTCGCCACCGTCACCAACGCGCTGGACTTCACGCTCCCCGGCGCGGAGGACTACAGCAAGGACGTCTTCTTCCTGCTGCACGCGGTCGCCAAGCAGACGACCGACGCGATGACCGAGATCGCCAACCGGGTCGCGGCGCTCGCCGAGCGGCAGCACACGGCGGTGCTCGCGGTGCTCCAGGACGCGTTCGGTGTCCCCTCCGACGTCGTCGCGGCCATCTGCGACGCGATCACGCCGGACGCCCTCGACCTGCTCGTACCGCCCGCGCTCGCGGGCGACCTGACCGTCCTGCCCGGCGACCCGCACCTGCGCCGCACCTACCGGCGGATCAGGCGGTTCGCCAGGCTCGCCGCCAAGCTCGGCCTGGACGCCGCCGGGGTGCGCGTCGCGTTCCACGACCAGGACCTGGCGGGCAAGTTCCCCGAGCCGCTCGCGCTGCCGCCAGGCGTGGACGGCATCGACGCGCTGCTCACCGGCTGGGACGACAAGATCTACCTGTTCCGAGGGGCGAGCTACTGGGTCTACTCGGCCGCCACGTACGCGCTCGCCGACCCGCTGCCGAAGGCGCTGACCGACCTGTCGCCGCACTTCTCCGGGCTCGCCGGGATGGACGCCGGCTTCACGCTGCCGGACGGCGCCGAGTGGCTCGTCGGGCGCGGCGTGGACGGGCGGTCGCACGCGTTCGTCCGGTCGCGGGGCGGGCTGCGCTGGGGGCCGAAGGAGCAGGTGTGGGGCAAGGTGCGCACCACGTTCGACAACCCCAAGAAGATCGACGGCGCGTTCGTGGACGCCGACGGCCGCACCTACCTGTTCTGCGGCGACCAGTACGTGCGCTACTCCGGCTCCGACTTCTCCGTCGCCGACGAGGGCTACCCGCGCGCCGTCGCCGACTGGTGGACCCGCGAGGGCAACGACACCCCGCTGCCCGCGGGCTTCGAGCGGAACGTGGACGCCGCCTTCCACGGCCTCGACGGGCGCACCCACGTCTTCAGCGGCGATCGCTGGTTCGACGGCACCGTCGAACGACCGCTCGCCGACCGGTGGGGCCGCCCGCGCAACGCGTTCGAGGGGGCGGCCCGGCTGGACGCCGCGTACGCGGACGCCGAGGGCTACCTGCTGTTCAGCGGCGACCAGGTCGCCAGGATGACCGACAGCCCGGAGAACGACGGCGTCCGGGTCGCCGACGGCAACCCGGTGAGGATCGAGGACTGGCGGCCGGACGTGCCCGCCGGGTTCGAGTCCGGCCTCGACGCCGCGTTCCGTGACGCCACGGGCACGATCCACCTGTTCAAGGACGGCAGGACCGTCGCGCTCGGCCCGACGGGCTCCGGCGAGGTCACGCAGACCGCGTTGCGCTGGGGTGTGCTCGCCCCGGTCCTGCCGAGCGGCACGGTGGACGCCGCCTTCGCCGGCCGCGACGGCAGGACCTACCTGTTCAGCGGCGACCGGTACGTGCGCTACTCCTCGGCCGACTACTCCGTCGTCGACCTCGGCTACCCGCGCGGCATCGCGGGAGACTGGGGCGGCCTCGACCGGGTGGACGCGGCGTTCGTGCTGGACGGCGCGACGCACCTGTTCGGCCCGGTCGGCCAGATACTCGACCTGCCCGCCGCGTACGAGGCGGAGCTGGCGGACGGGCGGCTGTCGGTGGCGCTGCGCCGCCGCCTGCGCGAGCACGGCGTGACCGTGCCGGACGACGCGCCGGTCACCGGGACGTCGCCCGAGTGGCAGGTCGTCGCCGAGGGCCCGATCACGCTGACGATCCGCAGGGCGGGCGACCGGATCAAGGTCCTGGGCGACGACACCGTCTTCTACGTGCGCTACTCGACCAGGGACTACACCGTCCCCGACGCCGGGTACCCGCGCCCGCAGGCCGAGAACTGGTGGAACCTGCCGGTGAGGCTCGCCGCCGACCCGGCGTTCGCGACGATCGACGCGGTGTTCACCGGACGCGACGACCGGACATACCTGTTCTCCGGGTCGCGGTTCGTGGTGTTCGACGCGCGGCACCGCTGGTGGTCGGAGCCCGCGCAGCTGCGCGAGCAGTGGGACAGCATCCCGTTCGACCGGGTGGACGCGGCGTTCGTCGGCCGGGACGGCAAGACGTACGTCTTCAACGGCGACCAGTACGTCAGGTACTCCGGCACGGACTACACGCGGGTGGACGACCGGTTCCCGGCGCGGGTCGGGGCGTTCTGGGGCAACGTCGCCAACGCGATCGCGCGCACCGGCCGGGTGGACGCGACGCTCGTCCTCGACGTGGTGGAGACGGTGGACGGCGCGCCAGTGCCGCACACCTACACGTACCTGTTCTCCGGCGACCAGTACGTCCGCTACGCCGGCGGCGACTACTCGGTAGTCCAGAACGGCTACCCGCGTCCCCTGTCGGCGCTGCGCACCGAGCCGCGGATGGCGGCGCTGTCCATCGAGTTCGACGGGGTGGACGCGGCGTTCGCCGACCACCGCAACGTGTACCTGTTCCGCGGCGGCCAGTGGCACGTGGTGTCCGACACCGTGTACCGCGCATACCCCGGCCTCGACCTCGCGGCGGTGACCTGCGCGTTCGTGGAGAACGGCGCGGTGCTCGTGCAGCGGGACACGGGCTGGGCCAGGCGCGCGGCGCTGGAGGGCCCGGTCGTGGAGGAGACGGTCCGGCCGCTGACCCTGCGGCTGGTGCCGGAGGACTACCGGACCGGCCTGGACGCGGTGCTCACCGGCGCGGACGGCGCGACGTACCTGTTCAAGGGCGCGAACTGCTACAACACTCAGCTGGGCAAGGAGTACCCGGCGGCCGAGGAGTGGGGCCGCCCCCGTAACACGATTTATCAGGACAACGCGGTGGACGCGGCGTTTGTCGGTCGAGACGGGAAGACCTACCTGTTCCGCGGCGACCAGTTCGTCACCTACACCGACACCCTCGACACCCTCGACACCACCGACGGCGGGCCCCGCCCGATCGTCGGTCATTGGGGCGGCCTCACCAGCGTCACCCTCGCCTACGTGCGCGACGGCGTCACCTACCTCTTCGAGCACCCCGACGACGACGGCGTCATGCGGCACGTCGTCTACAGCGGCGAGTACGGCCCGTACGCCGACCCCGACCCCGGCTACCCGGCGCTCGCCGACGCCACGTTCTGGAAGGCGCCCGACGGGTTCCCCGTCCCGTCGGCCGTGCTCTTCGAGGGCGACACGATGATCCTGCTCAACGGCGAGCGGTGCGTGCAGCTCAGCGAGACCGGCCAGTGGTCCTACCCGCGGCCGATCGAGCGGGTGTGGCGCGGCTTCGGCCGCGACCTGCCGCCGGGCGACGTGCTGCGTGCCGCGTTCACCGCTCCGGACGGCGCGACGTACTTCTTCTTCACCGAGCACTACGCCCGGTACGCGAACCGCGTCTTCGACCCACCCGCACCGATCAGGCAGCGCTGGGGCAGGTCGGTCAACCCGTTCCTGCCCGACGACGGCAGCCGCGGCGTAGACGCGGCGATCGTCTTCGGCGACGACACGACCTACCTGTTCTCCGGCACGCGGTACGTCAGGTACACCGGCCCGGACTACCAGTACGCCGACCCGGGCTACCCCAAGCTCATCGCGGGCAACCTGCGCGCCGAGGCGGCGTTCGCCGCGCTGCCCGAGACGTTCGAGGACGCCGTGGCGGACCTGGGGAGCGGCCCGGTCGTGCGGGCGGCCGTCGCCAATGGGCGCACCGCCTACCTCGTCGTCGGCGGCGTGCTGCACGTCGCGTCGCGGGCCCCGGAGCAGACGTACGACCTGGCGCTGCTCGGCCGGGTGCGCAACGCGATACAGGACCGCCGGCGCGTGGACGCGGCGCTCGTCCGCGACGACCACACCTACCTGTTCTCCGGCGACCAGTACGTCCGTTACACCGGCTCCGCCTATGACCACCCCGACGAGGGCTACCCGCGCTCCATCGCCGCCGCGCTCGCCGGCGACCTGCGCGTCGGCGCGCTGCCCGAGGCGTTCGACGACGGCCTGGACGCCGCGTTCCGCGCCCCGAACGGGACGCTGTACCTGTTCAAGGGCACGCTCTTCCACGACGGCGCGACCGCGCGCGCGGTCAGCGACCAGTGGGGGAAGATCCGCAACGAGTTCACCGCCGCCCCGGTGATCGACGCCGCGTTCGTCTCCCCCGCAGGCGACCTGTACGCGTTCCGCGGCGACCAGTACGTGAAGTACCGGCCCGGCGCGCTCGACCTCGTCGAGGAGGGTTACCCGCGCACCATCAGGGACGACTGGGGCGCGCTCCCCGCCGAGTTCGAGGCCGGGATCTGTGGCGCGTTCGTCGTGGAGGGCCGCACCTACCTGGCCCGCTGCGACAGGTACGTCCGCTACTCCGGCGCGTACGACGACGTGGACCGCACGTTCCCGCAGCTGTTCCGGCACCGCTGGTCCGGCCTCGCCGACTACCGGCTGACCGACGTGCACACCATCACGGGCTTCGCCTCGCTCGCGCGCACCCACCCCGGCCTGGCCGAACTGCTCGACGCGGGCGGCCCCGACCCGTTCGCCGGGCTCGCCGCGCTGTTCGGCTGGCAGGCCGAGGAGGTCCGCTGGCTGCGCCGCAACGCCGGGCTGATCAGCGCGTTCCCCGCCGAGGAGGACCGCTTCGAGATCGAGTTCCTGCTCGCCCTGGTGGACGTGTTCCGGCTCGCGGGACGGGCGGGAGCCGGCCCGTCCGACCTGTACACGCAGGTCGTCGCCGGGTCCGCGCCCGCGGATGCGCTCGCGCTGCTGCTGGAGCGCCGGCACGCCCCGCAGGAGTGGGAGGCCCTGTCGGCGGTCGTCGAGGGCGAGCTGAAAGTCCTCAAGCGCGACGCGCTGCTGCCCGCCGCGCTGCGCCTCAACCCCGGCCTCGCCGACGTCCGCGCCCTGTACGAGCACGTGCTCGCCGACGTCGAAATGGGCCCGGAGGGCACGACCTCGCCCGTGCGCGAGGCCATCGCCGCCACGCAGCTCTACATCCACCGCTACCTTCTCGACCTGGAGGACCCCGGCGCCGCCGCGGCCGACGTCCGGGAGAAGATCAAGTCGTGGTGGGCGTGGCTGAAGAACTACCGGATCTGGGAGGCCAACAGGAAGGTCTTCCTGTACCCGGAGAACTACATCAGGCCCGAGCTGCGCGACACCAAGACCCCCGCGTTCCGCGAACTGGAGAACGACCTGCTCCAGGGCGAGATCACCGCCGACAGCGTGCAGCGCGCCTACAAGCGCTACCTCGACGAGTACACCGAGGTTTCCCGGCTCGCCATCGCCGGCGCGTACGTCTACTCCGCCGACGGCGACGACGAGGGCACCCGCCAGCTCGTGCTGTTCGGCCGCACCAGGACCGAGCCGCGCCGCCATTACTACCGCTCCGCCGAGTTCCGCGACGGCATGCGGCTGTCGGCCACCTGGGAGCCGTGGGTCAAGGTGGACATCCAGATCGACGCCGACCGGGTGGACCCGGTCCACGCGTTCGGCCGGGTATTCGTGTTCTGGAGCGTCGTCGAGACCGTCGCGCCGGACGCCACGGGCGCCACCACCATCGTCACCAAGCAGAGCGGCGACAAGCAGAGCGTCGCCGCGCCGCCGCCCAAGCACCGGGTGCGCGTGTACTACTCCTTCTACAACCTCAACAAGGAGTGGGTGCCCGCGCAGGAGCTGCCGCCCGGCGCGCTGGAGGACGGCCAGATCAGCGACGTCCACCTGTTCGTCCAGGCGTCCGCGACGCTGCCCGGCGGAGACCCCGGCGTGCACGACTCCATCGTGGTGTCGCGCACCTACACCGTCGCCCGGCCCACCGGCCCGGTCACCGTCACCGCGGCGCACGCGCTCACCCCCGAGCTGTACGCGGTGCCGGTCGACGCGCCCGCCGAGCCCGCCCGGCTCGTCGAGCTGTCGCGCATCTTCGACGAGCCCGGCGGCGCGCCCGTCGACCCGGCCGGCGTCGTGCGGTTCAACAGCCCGGCCGGGTCGCAGGACGGGCCGTGGTTCAGCGTGGACCACAAGGGCGGGAGCTTCCTGTGCCGCCCGATCACCGTGGACCCCGGCACCGACCCGGTGCTGACCGACCTGAAGGACAACGGCATCCGGCTGCCCGCCTGGGCCGAGATCGACGCGGCAGTCGAGCTGCCCGGCGGCACCCGCCTGTTCTTCACCGGGACCGCCGCCGGCAGCGGCGAGTTCCTGGAGGTCAAGACCAGGGGCAAGCTGCGGACAAGCAACGACGTGACCGCCAGGACGTGGGGCGTCGTCGGCAACTCGCTGACGATGACCGGGGCCGTGGACGGCGTCATCGTCCGCGGCGACCTGACGTACGTGTTCTCCGGGCCGCAGTACTACTGCTACCGGGGCACGCCGTTCGGGGCGCTGCAGCCCGGGTACCCCAAGCCGCTGCGCGACAACCCGGACGGATTCCCGCACTGGGACCAGGTGGACCTCGCGTTCAACTCGGGCACCGGGGCCGAGTGCTTCGCGCTGTCCGACGGCACGTACTACGAGTCGGCGCCGTCCGGGCTGCCCAGGAAGCTGCGCGACGGGTGGAACCGCACCCTGCCCGACGCGGTGTTCGTCCGCGACGGCCGCACCTTCGTCGTGACCGGCGGCCAGTACGTCCGCTACGGCGGCGACCGCAACGACAGGCCCGACAAGCCCGACCGCGTGGACCGCCAGGACCGGCCCGACCCCGGCTACCCCAAGGCGCTCACCGACAGCGGCGACGACCGCCTGCCCGCCTGGCGGCGCCTGGACGCCGCCTTCGCCTACGGCGACAGCTGGCACTACTTCGACAACGGCGCGGGCACGTACCTCGTGGACGGCCCCGGCGGCCGGAGCACGGGCCAGACCCGCGACCTCGGCGGCATCCCCACCAGGATCAACACGACCGGCCTGGTGGACGCCGTCTACCACGCCGACCGCAAGGTCTACCTGACCAGCGGCCTCGAATACATGCGGTACTCGCTCGTCGACGACGACACCGTCGCCAGGACCGCCGACCCCGGCTACCCCAGGGCGCTCCCCCAGCGCGTGCAGGGCGTGTTCGGGCGCGGCGACCGGCGCTACGTGTTCGGCGACGGCAAGTACGCCGTGCTCCCCGCCGGGAAGGAGCCCGGCGACCTCACCCCCGACGCCTTCCACGACATCGCGGGCAACTGGCACTCCCTGCCGACCGGCTTCACCGGCATGCTCGACGCCGACAGCCAGCTCTACCTGTTCGTCGGCCCCCAGTACGCGAGCTATCCCAAGGACACCGTCGTCCCCCGCCCGTACGAGTACGCCGGGCTGCCGCACGAGATCGTCCGGCTCACGTCGAGCAGCGCGTTCGAGCTGAACCGGCGGCTGCTCGTCGGCGGCGTGCCCGCGCTGCTCGCCCCGCAGGCGCAGGAGACCGACGAACTGCCCGCGTTCAGCAAGGCCACCTCAGGGCCGACCACGATCAAGGTGCGCCCGGAGGTCGCGGGCATGCCGGCCAGCACGCACCTGGACTTCTCCAGCGCCAACGGCCGCTACTACTGGGAGATCTTCTTCCACGCGCCGATGCTCATCGCGCAGGCGCTCGCCACCGCGCAGCGCTTCGAGGACGCCCGGCAGTGGTACGAGTACGTCTTCGACCCCACCGAGCAGGAGAGATACTGGCGGTTCCTGCCGTTCCTCGCGGTGGACGTGCGCGCCCTCGTCGCGGCCTGCCGCGCCGACCTCGACGCGCTCGCCGACCCCGGCATCTCCACGGCGCTGCGGCAGGTCCTGATCGGCGTCGAGGCCGTCGCCCCGGCGTTCGAGCAGGCCAGAACGCTCACCACGCAGGAAGGCGTGTTCCTCGACGGCCTCGCCGCCGACGTGCTCACCCCCGTGGACACCGCGCTCGGCCTGCTCACCGGCAACGCCACCGCGGTGGCGCTGCGCGAGAAGGTCGCCATGCTCGCCCGGCTGCGCGCCCAGTACAACCTCATGGGCGACCACGGCGCGCTGCTCAAGGCGTACCAGGACGACCCGTTCGACCCGCACACGATCGCCGAGCTGCGGCCGACGGCGTACCGGCGGGCCGTCGTCATGGCGTACGTGGACAACCTGCTCGACTGGGGCGACATGCTCTTCCGGCAGTACACGATGGAGAGCATCGACGAGGCCCGCATGCTGTACGTCCTCGCCTACGACCTGCTCGGCAGGCGTCCCGAGGGGGTCGGCCCGCGCGCCCTGTCGCCCACCCTCACCTACGACGACCTGCGGAGCGCCGAGTGGACCCCGGACGCCGCCGCGGAGCGGATCACCGCGGGCGGCCGGATGCTCGACGGCCTCGGCGCGATCCACACCAGCGTCGCGCACCCGTACTACTTCATCCCCGGCAACTCCGTGCTCGGCGACTACTGGACCAGGGTCGAGGACCGGCTCCGCAAGATCAGGGCGTCGCTCGACATCATGGGCGTCAGCCGGCCGCTGCCGCTGTTCGAGCCGCCCGCCGACGTCATGGCCCTGGTACGCGGCGCGGCCGCCGGGCTCAGCCCCGACCAGGTCGTCGCCGGGGCGAGCGCGCCGGTGCCGCACTACCGGTTCTCGTTCGTCATGCGCAAGGCCCAGGAGCTCGTGGACGAGCTGCGCCAGTTCGGAGGCGACCTGGTCAGCGTCCTGGAACGGCGCGACGGCGAACAGCTGAACCTGCTGCGCGCCCGGCAGGACACCGCGATCCAGATCATGATGCGCGAGATCAAGGAGGCGCAGGTCAGGGCGGCCGCCGAGAGCCTCGCGGAGGCGCAGGTCTCGCTCGACTACGCCAACAAGCGGGTCACGTACTATCAGGACCTGATCGCGGCCGGGCTGACCCCGCTGCAGCTGGCCCAGATCGCCGCCATGACCGGCGCGTCCATCGCCCACCTGTACGCCAGTGGGCTCAAGATCGGCGCGGCCATCGCGTTCGCGGCGCCGCAGGCGCTGGTCGGACCGTTCATCATGGGCACCGAGCTGGGCGGCGAACAGGTCGGGCAGGTGCTCGACAAGGGCGCCGAGGTCGCCTCGTCGATCGGCGAGGCGCTCAGCGTCACCGGCGAGCTGTTCGCCGTCCGCGTCGAACAGGAACGGCAGGAAGGCGACTGGAAGTTCCAGCTCATGGTCTCCCAGGGCGAGGTCGCCGAGATCCAGCACCAGGTGGCGTCCGCCGCCGCCCAGCTCGCCTCCGCCCAGCGCGACCTGGAGCTCACCAACCAGGAGATCGCCAACGCGCAGGCCGTCGCCGACTTCATGACCGGCAAGTTCAGCAACGTCGACCTGTACCAGTGGATGTCGGGACGGCTCGCCACGCTGTACTTCCAGTCGTACAACATGGCCTACGACATGGCCCGCGCGGCCGAACGGGCCTACCAGTACGAACGCGGCACCGACCAGACGTTCATCAGGCCCGCCTACTGGGAGAGCCGGCGCAACGGCCTGATGGCGGGCGAGGCGCTCGGCCAGGACCTGCAACGGCTCGCCACGGCGTACCTCGCGGGCGACATGCGCGGCCTGGAGATCACCCGGCGGGTGTCGCTGCTCGCGCTCGACCCGCTGGCGCTGCTGAAACTCAAGTCCGAAGGCCGCTGCGAGTTCGCGCTCACCGAGGCGATGTACGACCGCGACTTCCCCGGCCACTACCGCCGCCGCATCAAGACGGTGTCCGTCACGTTCGAGAACCCCGAGGAGATCATCGACGTCAACGCGACGCTCACGCAGCTCGGCCACCGCACGGTGCTCACCTCCGACCCCGCCGCGGTGCGCCACCTCATCGACGGCCGCGGCGCGGCCCCCGCCACGGTCCGCTCCGACTGGCGCGCCGGACAGCAGATCGCGCTGTCCGACGTCGAAGAGGGCCGCGACAACAACGGCCTGTTCGAGCTGCGCTTCGACGACGACAGATACCTGCCGTTCGAAGGCACCGGGGCGGTGTCCACGTGGCGGCTGGAGACGTCCGGCCTGCCGTCCGCCGACCTGTCCGACGTGACGATCGTCGTGAAATACGTCGCCGACCAGGGCGGCGCGGTATTCGCCAACGCAGTCAAGGGCATGCTCAAGCCGTACCAGGCCGCCCGCTACATCGACGTCGCCGAAGAGTTCCCCGACGAGTGGTCCGCGTTCACGGAAGGGGAGACCGACCGACTGACGCTGCCGCTCACCCCCGCGCTCTTCCCGCGGCTGACCGGACGCCAGCTCACCGGCGTCGCGGCGACGTACGTCACGAACAGCACCGATCCGGAGGATGTCGGTTCGGTCCGGTTGCTGCTGGGCGGCGACACGAGAACAGCCCTCACCGAGGGCTCCCTGGTCCGCGCGGCAGGCATGACCGCGGACGACATCACCTTCACCGCCGACGGCGATCCGTCCACACTCAGCACGGTCGGGCTCATCTTCACCTACCGCGCCATCTAACCCCTCCCGTGGTCGGCGGCCGTGCGGTCGCCGACCACGGGATCACCCGGCTGCTGGTCGCCACCCACCCGCACCGTGCTCGGGCCCGTCACCATCTCTGCTCCGAAGTCAGGACGTGCCGGGTCCGGTCCCCGATCAAGGCCGCTTCGAGGATCGCGGTCAGGCTGGCGGTGTCGGTCGGGCCTGGGTGGTTCTGGATCAAGCGGGTGACGCCACTGGCCATCTCCGCGAAGCGCGGGGGGTCGGCGCGTGCCACGCCGATGTCCGCCAAGGTGGTAGGGATGCCGATGTCGGCTAGGAGCCCGTCGAGCCAGCCCTGGCAAGGAACAGTCGGTCCAACGACGGTCCAAAAGGCGAAAGGCCGCACCGACGTCGTGGGCATCTTCCCCGGCCGGGGCGAGATCATCCGCCTCGTCGGCGCCGTGCTGGCCGAGCATACCGACGAGTGGACCGAAGCCCGCCGCTATATGGGCTTGGATGTGCTGGCCAAAGCCCGCCTACGCGTGATTCCAGGCGATCCCGTACCCGCGCGCATACGGCGCATCGACGGCGCTATTGCGGCTCTGCTGGAGTGATGCCTAGCGTCGCCAACAGGGGAGGCGCCTCAAGAGAACTGGAGCGACCTGTATGTTCCTGCCCGCCCCCGATAGCCGGCGCCACAACTTCCGCGGCGCCTGCACGTAGGTGCCCTTGCCGTGGACGCTGCGGCCCGCCATGGTGCGGGGTGCCTTCACCGCAGTCGTCGACAACGGCGGCGACTACCTTGACAGCGATCTGGCGGTAGAGGCCATCGCCGCGGCCGCAATCGTCGCTTCCCAACTGCCCGGCGGCACCGCGATCACCTCCTCCTACGCACCGGACTCCCTGCTCGGGGCGACAGCATCGAAGTACCAGACGACGTTCCAGCCTTGGCGGTCCGAGCGTTGGACCGGATCGTCGGCGACGATTCAGAATGGCGTAAAACGCTGGGAGGAAACCGGGGAGGACTGGCCAGCCCTCGCAGCCCTTCGGCAGATCCGCACAACCATCGACGCCGCCCTGGACAATCGGTAGCTTACGAGTGTGCGGACGGCGGCAGAAGCGGATGGGTCGTCCGCCATCGTCATCTGGTCGTGATGAATGGCACTGACCGCCGTAGACTCCGGGACTGTGGCGGAGATCGTGCTGCTCGGCGAGGTGACCTGTCCGTCGGGCGAGTTGGTGCTGATGGATGGCGGCTACCTCGGCCTATGGTCCGGCGACCGCACACCGGACGACGTGCGGCAGCCCGACGACGCGCCAACCGTCGACTTCGAGGTAGTCGGGCGTGATGCAGACGCCGCGGCACGGTCGTTCGACCGGCAATCTGGCCGCACCCTCTACGACATCCCGCAGCATGGCGTCGCAAAGTTCACCTCGCTCTTCGATGACCACTGCCGTGAGCTCGGCTACCAGGCGTCGCTGCGCCCCTTTCCACGGCAGGTCCCGCACCGCGACCGCGCCCGGCGAGCGATCGCCGGAAACGACCCGGACTTTCTGATCACCGGTGTGTCAGTCATCGCTATCGGAGGCTTGCCGACCAACCGTCCGCTGCCGGTCACCGCAACACCGCACAGCGACTGGGGCTGGACGCACATCCGCATCGTGGTCAGTGACGAACCAGTCGTGGGTACCTGCTCGCTGGGCAAGATCGGCGTCGACTACGCACGGTTTGTGTTCGCCGACGCGGACGCGTTGAACGCATGGATACACGACGACCCGATCGACGGCCTCGCGGACGTCGTGTTCTGGGGCAGGCACGAGTCCGACATCGCGGCTGAGTTCGGTGCCACCCGTACCGGCACGCCCGGCGAGGATCACTACGGCTGGCTCAACCTGCCGGTCCGCGACGCGTATGCGAAGGCAGTCGCGTTGAGCGATCGTCGGAAGACAGCATCGGACCGTAAGTTCGCCTTCGATTTCCGTCCACACTCACACCATTGGCGGGTGATGGCTGATGTTCGCGCGTCCGAGAATGAGGCCGCCTCGATAGACGTCGGCGGTGCCCGCATCATGTTCGCGATGACGTCCGTAGGCGACGGGTTCTTCCCTGTCCATGTCGAACTTGATGCGGCGAGTGCCCCGGCCGCCATCGAGATCACGATCCAAGGCGCCGAGGATTGACCGTGGTCTGATCAGACCGCATCCCCGGTTGAAGGCGAGCCGGCGAGGGCGTCGGCCATCCGCCGGCGGAGCAGTTGCCGCTCGTGGCGCGTCGGCGCGAGGTCGGCGGCGTGTTCGAGCTCTTCTGCGGCCTCGGCCGCCCGACCTAGGCGGATCAGGATGTCGGCGCGGACGGCGCCCAGCAGGTGGTAGCGGGCCAGGCGCTTGTCGTCCCGGATCGCGTCGATCGCCGCGAGGGCCGCCTCCGGCCCGTCCGTATAGAGCAGCGCGACCGCACGGTTCAGGTCGACGATGGGTGAGGGGGCGACCTGGGCGAGTGCGTCGTACAACGCGACGACCGCGGCCCAGTCGGTCTCGGCGAAGGTCCTCGCGCGGGAGTGATGGGCGGCGATCGCGGCCTGGATGGCATAGGGCCCGAGCGGCCGGCCGAGCTTGGCCGCGCGGTCGAGCATCGACAGCCCGTGGGCGATAAGGATGCGGTCCCAGCGCGACCGGTCCTGGCGGTCCATCAGCACCGGTGTTCCGTCCGGCTCGGCACGGGTGGCGAATCGTGACGCATGCAGCTCCATCAGCGCCAGCAGCCCGGATACCTCCGGCTCCGCCGGCAGCAGACCCGCCAGCACCCGGCCCAGCCGCATCGCCTCCTGGGCCAGGTCGCGGCGGACCCAGCCGTCGCCGGAGGACGCGGAGTAGCCCTCGTTGAAGATGAGATAGACAACCTCGAGTACGGCACCGACCCGGGCCGGCAGCTTGTCGGCGCCGGGTGGTTCGAACGGAACCTGCGCCTCGCTGAGGGTGCGTTTGGCCCGCGAGATCCGTTGGCCGAGCGTCGCCGAGGGAATGAGGAACGCCCGGGCGATCTCGTCGGTGCTGAGACCGCCGATGAGCCGCAGGGTCAGCGCGACCCGCGCCTCCCGGGGCAGGATCGGATGACAAGCTATGAAGATCAGCGTAAGTACGTCGTCGGAGATCGGGTCGGGCAGGTCGTCGGCGACGTCGGGCGTATACGGCTGCGCTTCCACCGCGATCAGTGCGGCCTTGCGACGGCCCGCTTCCTCGCGGCGCGCCCGGTCGATCGCCTTGTGCCGGGCCGTGGCCATAAGCCAGGCGCCGGGCCTGGGCGGGATGCCCTCGGCCGGCCACTGCTCCAGCGCGGCAACGAACGCCTCGGAGGCGAGGTCCTCGGCGACCCCCACGTCCCCGATCTGGCGGGCGAGGGTGGCGATCAGCCGGGGCGCATCCATCCGCCAGAGCGCCTCGATCGTACGCCGCACGTCCATCGTCATCCTTCTTCCCGGGGCGCCGGGCTCTCCTCATCGGCGCTGGCGGCGGCGAGAGTGGCATCGAAGTCTGCCATTTCATAAAACGGCCGGATCTCGAGCACCTGATCCGCGCCGTACCGCGGGTCGTACGGACATCTCTTGGCCCACTCGACGGCCTCCTCCAGCGAGCGGACCTCCCAGATCCAGTAGCCAGCGATGAGCTCCTTCGACTCCGCGAACGGCCCGTCGACGACCGACGTGCCGGTCTCGGTGAAGACCACCTGTGCGCCCTTGGCGCTGGGCTGCAGTCCCTCGCCGCCGAGCATGATGCCGGCGTTGACCAGTTGCTCGTTGTACACCTTCATCTGCTCGAACATCTCCGCCGTCGGCGTGCCCTTCTCCTCGTCGGCGCCAGCGCCCTTCGTCATCACCAGAACACGCATGTCGTCTCCTCCTGTCTCCGCGCTTCCCCCTGGTCCGCGTAACGCTAGCGGGCGCTGGTCCTGGTCAGGACGTCGGCGAGAAGCTCGTAGTCGACCGCCTGCCCTTCGCTGATGTCAGCGGCCTTCCGGTCGCCGTTGCCCAACGACCGGAGAATGCCCTTGACGGGATCGATGCCGCCGGCATTGAAGATCAAGAATGAGATCTTGCCCCGCGCGACGTGGATCGCTGCCACGTGCCGACTGTGGCTGGCGAAGTGCGGCTTGCCGTACTCCAGCCGCTCCTCGACGTCCGGGACCGTCCGATGGACGAGTTGCCGAAGCTTCTCGCACACCTCGACCTGCCACGGCAGTCCCCGGTTGATGTAGGTCGTTACGTCGTCGTTCATGTCGATCTCCTCTGGCTTCGGTCCTCGTCATCGTGCGGGCTCGTGCGTCACCGACACGCTCCGGTGCGCCTCGTCAGATCAGCTGACCGGGCGGTAGGTGACCACGACCACGCCGGTGTCGAAAGTGGTGCAGTCGACGAGCTCCAGTGCGGTGGCGCTCTCCGGCCGGAACAGGGGCTCGCCGTTCCCCTTGATCACCGGGTGGATCCAGACCCGGTACTCGTCGAGCAGCCCTGCCGCGGCGAGCGCGTCGGTCAGGCGACCAGTCCCCCAGATGAGGATGTCCCCGCCGTCTCGCTCCTTGAGTTGCGTGGCCTCGGCGACGAGATCGTCCCCGGCGATGACCGTCGCGGGTCCCCATGCGGCGGTGTCCACCGGCCCGTTGGCGACTACGTACTTCGCGATGGAGTTGACGTGGTCGGCGTAGGGGTTGCCGCCCATGCTCGGCCACGCCTGCGCCATACCCTCGTAGGTCATCCGGCCGAGCAGCAGGGAGTCCGCCTTGAGAGTCATCGTGAACGCGTACTGCTGGGACCGCTCATCCGAGTACTGGAACGTCCACTCGTGGGGGTTGTCGATGTAGCCGTCGAGGGTGGCGTAGGTCGAGGCGATGATCTTGCGCACGGAACTCTCCTGCGGGTATCTGTCCGGGCTGGCTGGGGTTACGGGGCTCGCTTCCGTACAGACTTCGAACAGGAGAGGGCGGCTTCGACAACCGGCCGACAAGTTTTTCAAGAGCCCTACGAGCCACCCCAGGACGGCAGCCGCGACGCGCCCGACGGCGTACGGCCCCAGTCCAGCCCCGCTGTCGTGGGATGTCGCGAATGGGTGACGATGCCGGTCAGGTCTGGGGCCGCGCGGGTCGCCGAGCTCCGGGCACACGTCGACGTCGGAACGGACCCGCCCGACCCACCGTGCAGGAACTGGCACGTGTGCAACTGACGGGGCCGGGTTACACCTGGGTCGTCTTCTGCTTGAGGCGTTCGTAGGGGGTTTGGCCGCCAAGGGCTCCGTGAGGGCGATGGTAGTTGTAGTAGTCCTCCCATTCGCGGCTCGCGCACGCCGGCCTTCCGGGCGCGGCACAAGGCGATCTCTTCCCGCTCGGCGAACGACAGGTAACGGCCCGACACGCTCGGGGCAAGGCCTGGATTCACCCCGCCAGCCTGGCGAAACCAGCGCGTCCCGACCGCTGGCGACACGCCGACCTCCGCTGCGGCGTCCTCCGACGTCGCCCCGCGAGCGATCGCTTGCCAAAACCGGATGCGGTCCTGTCGCCAGGCGACCGTTGGCCGCCCCGGTGACGGAATCTGACCGCGATACAAGCGGACAGCCCGCTGCTTGTTGCCCAGGCCCATGCACAACACCTCCGGGGACGGAGTGTTGCGACGATCAGTTGAATCCGCCTTCGCTGCCGCGATCCGAGTGGAAGATCACCCCGTCGACGGTCCCGCCCCTGGTCGCGGCGGCCATCTGCAACGCGGCGACCGTGAGGGCGGCATCGTGGTGGGCGGACATGGCGTAGCCGAGCATCCGGCGGGAGAACAGGTCCTCCACCGTCGCCAGATACAGCTTGCCTTCGCCGGTGGGGATCTCGGTGACATCGCCGCACCACAGCACGTCCGGCGCGACCGCGGTGAACTGTCGTCGCACCAGATCGGGTGCGGCCGGCCGCTTCCCTGGCCTGGTCAGCCCCCGGGGTTTGCGGCGCTCGCGGGCGACCAGGCGAGTTCGGCCATCCGCGCCGCCACGGTGTTGACCGAGACCCGCCACCCGTCCTGGTGCAGGTCCCGGGTAATGCGCGGGGACCCGTAGGTGCCCGCGGAGGTGGTGAATCTCGCGGCGATCGCCGTATCCAACTGGTCTTGGCGCAGTTGTCGGGTAGTGGGCGCCCGATCACGCCACTTGTAGAACCAGGCCTGCGAGACACCCAGGATTCGGCAGGTCAGCGCGTGGGGCACGTCATGGTCGGTCTTCTGGGAAGCGATAAAGGCCGCCACGCTAACCGGCCCGTTGCTTCCTTCACCCAGAGGACCACCGAGCGCTTGAGGACATCACGCTCCATCTCCAGCTCAGCGCGTTCTTTGGCCCACTCGGCCTTCTGACTGCGCAGCCGCGCCAGTTCTTCACGCTCGGACTCGGCCAGCTCCCCGCCTGAGCCGGTGTCCTGCTCGCGGGCCAACCGGTCCATCTGCACCCAGTTGGCCAGCGTGCCCGCGTTGATCCCCAGGTCCCTGGCGACCTGAGCGATGGACTTACCGGTCTCCCGGACGATGCGCACCGCACCCGCCCGGAACTCCGGATCGAACCTGCGTCTGGTCTCTCCCACGCCCAACCCTTCTTAGGTCAGGTCTCCACGATACGAGGGGAGAGCCAGTCAGTTTTAGAGCTAGGCCGTGCGCGCTCGGTCCGCTGCGTTCGACATCAAGTGGATGTACGTCCGTAGCGTGAAGCCAGGGTCTGCGTGACCGGAGTACTCGTGGTTGAACGTGTTGCGATTCAGGGCACCGCCGTTCGGGCCGGGGAACAGAAAGAATGCGCACTATGCCCCGCAGACATACTCCATCCGACCGAAGCCACACGATTGTGGCTCCCCCTGTCTGCTGGATCACCGCCAGTGGGATGCATCAGGCGCCATCAGAGACATACGTTGGCTCCATGACTCGCGATCTCATCCCCCGAGGTTCAAGGACGCGACGACTACAGTCCACCATTCCTTGACCTGACTGATCGGAGCGCCACGATGAAACCGGATCCGCAACGACCCGCCGACACCACCATGATGGGCGTCGTCCACGACGCGTACCGCCGTGACTTCGGGCGCGCTCGGCACGCCTTGGCCACCCCGCCGTACCCGGACGGACCTCGCCGCGAAGCGATCGCCGAGCACGTGGCCTGGCTGATGCGGCTCCTTCATGACCACCACACCGGCGAGGACGACGGGCTGTGGCCGCTGGTGCTCCGGCGCAATCCGGACTCCGCCGCAATCATCGAGGCGATGGACGCCGACCACGCGCGCATCGCCCCCGCGATGGAGACGGTCACCGCGGCCGCCGCCAGGTATGCCGGTGACGACGCTGCGCCCGCCCGGACCGAGCTGCTCGCCGCCTTGGACAACCTCTGCGAAGTGGTGCTGCCGCATCTGCGTCGCGAGGAGGACGAGGCCATGCCGGTCGTGTCTGCCAGCATCACGGCCGCCGAGTGGGACGCCTGGGACCAGAAGCACAATATCAAGCCGAAGCGGCTCATGCAGCTCGGCGAGGAGGCGCACTGGGTGATCGACGGCATCGATCCCGTCCGGTACCAGTTCGCCATCCACCTGCTCCCAGCCATTCCACGGTTCATCGTGCTGCGTGGCTTTGCTCGCAAGTACCGGCGCCGAGCGACGACCGTCTGGGGTCCCGGCACGTATGGGCCGGCGACGACTCCGACGAACGCCTAAGCCTTCAGCTGCGGGAGTGCAGTATGCGGCGCATCCGGTCAGCCCGGTCCAGGAGGTTCGTGCGGACGACCGGGACAACCTGTGCCGCCAACTCTTCCGCTCGTCCCACGAAGGTCAGGTCGATACCGAACAGCGGGAAGAGCCATTTGGTGTAGGTCCTCGCCGGCACGGTTCCGCTGCGGTGGATGTTCGGCACGAGATCGAGGTAGGCCTCCGCGTAGGGCCTGAGCAAGTCGTCCTGACCGGCGCTCCAGAACGGCGTCGCAACTGAGTGGACCGAAGCGATAGGCACCGCTCGGTCCGTCACCAGCGTCTGCCACACCGCTTTCTTCTCTGCCGCGTCCGGGGTCGCAGCGCGGACCTGGAGCCTACTGACCCACGCTTCGGGATCCGGGTCGCGGTCGAGTAGCGCCTGTGCCTCGGCTGCGGTCGGGCTCCCGAGCTGAGTCTTGCGAACCAGTGCTCGCCACTGGAGATCGATGTCCTCCCCGGCCTCGGTCTGGAGCCACGCCACCTCCTCCGGTTCGGTCGCAGTGCGGGCGAAGCCGCGCAACGCCGCTTTGCGGTAGGCGCCGACGCCAGAGAGGCTGCGGCACGCAGCAGCCACTGCTCGCAGCAACTCGTCCCGCTCCGACTCCGGGCTCCACAGATCTGCGGCCTCGACAGCCAGGTTGAGATACGGCTCGATCACCGACGCGGACGTCTCGACAGCCAGCACTCCGGTCAGGCACTGCACAGCTTCGGCGGCTGTCGCTTCGCCGTTGATCAGCATGTCCCAGGCCGTGGTGACGGCGACACCCCGCGCTGTCGCAGTGGGCAGGCGGGCGGCGTTGCGGAAGAACGCGTCTTTGCTCGTGACATCTGGTCTTGTCGAGGCGAAGGTCAGGTCTTCATCGTTGACCAGATACAGGTCGGCTCCTGCTGGCAGGTCGAGCCGGGTCCGTTCGCCCGCTACCTCGACCTCGACGAGTGCCATGCGTTCAAGATGGTCCCCGGAACGCTCGTAGGCGCCGACGGCAAGCACATGCGGGCGTGGACGGCCACCCGGTCCCTGAGCGACCAGGGCAAACCCATCTTTGTCGTGGTCAAGAGTCAGCCGGTCGGTGCCCGCTGTCTCCAGCCATCCCGCACGCCACTGGTCCAGGTCACGTCCGCTGGCATCGGCGACCGCATCGATCAGGTCCTTCAGCGTGGTGTTGTCCCAAGCATGCGTGGCGAAGTAGTTGGTCAGACCCGCGGAGAAGTTCGCTTCGCCGACGTACGTCATCAGCTGGTGCAGTACGGACGCGCCCTTGGGGTAGGTGATGGCGTCGAAGGTCGCTGCAGCCTCGGAGACGTCGCGGACCTGCTGGCGGATCGGGTGCGTCGTCGGTCCCTGGTCCATGAAATAAGCTTTGAGTTTCTCGCCGGCCAGATGTGCCGTCCAGGCATCGGTGTAGGACGTCACGCTCACCGCGGCCCAGTTGCTGGCGAACTCCGCGAACGCCTCGTTCAGCCACAGATCGTCCCACCAGCGCATCGTGACGATGTTGCCGAACCACATATGCGCGAGCTCGTGCAACAGGTACCGCGAGAAGATGTCCCACTCCGCCCTCGTCGGAGTAGTCCTGCGCAGGAACCAGTCCATCCAGGTGACGCACCCGAAGTTCTCCATCGCGCCAGGGAACTCGGGCGTGAAGACCTGGTCGTACTTGTGCTGCGGAAACGGCATGCCGAACTTGCCGGCGAAGAACTCGAGCCCCTGGGTGGTCAGGGTGAACAGTTCGTCGGCGTCCCGGTCCAGGATCGAAGCCAGCGACTGCCGGGCGAAAAGCCCGAGATCATGACCAGCTCCGCGACGACGCAATTCGTAGTACGGGCCCGCGTTGATCACAGTGTTGTACGCCGCCAGCGGCGGCGTCGGCGGGAAGGTCCAGCGTCGCACAGAGCCGAGGTCTTCGAGCTGCGGGGCACCGCTGTTGCTCAGCACCCGCCAGCCGGCAGGAGCGGTCACGGTGAACGCCCACGGCGCCTTGAGGTCCGGCTGATCGAAGCAGGCCAACACGTACCGGGCGTAGTCGGGACTGAAGTCGGTGTAGACATACGTCTCGCCGTCGGCGGGATCGACCGCCTTGTGCACGCCCCGGCCATCGGCCGAGCACTCCGTCACCGAAACCACCGTGAGGACGTTGCTCTCGGCAAGATCGGTCAGTGCGATCCGGCCCTCAACAGCCGACCGCAGCACGACTCCGTTGAGCGTGGCGCTCTCAACCATCGCCGCACAATCGACAAAGGTCTCGGCCCCGGGCTGGTGACACGTAAAGGTGATCATCGACTCGCACCGGACCCGCGAACCTGTCAGCAGATCAGAAAGGTCCACGGCAACGTCATACCGCTCTACCGCCAGCAGGCTCGCGCGCCCCTCTGCCTCGGTTTGGGTCAGACTCCTGCCGCTCATTGCTTTCCCTCTCGGAGATTCGTGCATTCGCTGCGAACCACCCGTTCAGCAGCAACCGGTCCACGTGAATCGGGGTGTGTCCATCGCGGCGCCTATCGGCTGATCGGCGGCTTCCTCCCAGACCTTGGAGGACAGAGCACCCGGAAACGGTAAACGATCACCTCTCCGCTGCATTGAGTAGTCCCTACTCGCCTGATGCCGTGGAGCCTGGCGATCACCCGATTGAGAAATAGGGTGCCCAGTAGCCTAGTGCCGGCCGTTGGCGTTCGTCTTGACCGCGGGACAGGCGGCCGACAGCCCACAGTTCATCCCGGTGCTGGGGAAGATCAGGGTCCGCGGCCCAGTGGGGCGGCCTCGCACCAGGCCGGACGCGGTCGCCGGGGACAAGGCGTACTCGTCCCGCAGCAATCGCGCCCGCCTGCGCAGGCGCGGCATCGAGGCCATCATCCCGGAGAAACGGGACCAGGCCGCCAACCGGAAGACGAAGGGCCGCAAAGGGGGACACCCCATCGACCACGACGCCGAGCTCTACAAGGAGAGGAACACCGTCGAGCGCCTGATCAACAAGCTCAAGGCGTGGCGGGGCATCGCGACCCGCTACGGCAAGACCCCGGAAAGCTACCTCGCCGGGCTTCGGCTGCGTGCCTCGGTGATCTGGATCAAAGATCTCACCCGAACCAGAGCCGAGAGCCGAGAGCCGCGCAGGTCATCGAGGGACGTAGCTTGTCGGGATCCCAGTTGTGGGCTCTGAGCGGCAGCTCATCCTTGCATGTCGGGATTTCGGTGGCCCGCTGCCGCCCGGGGAGTGGGGATTGTGCGCCACCGGCGCGGTGTCGGCCCGCGTGGTCAGATGAGGGCGGCGACCAGCAGGGCGAAGGCGGCGATGAGGACAGCGACGCGGACGTAGTGGAAGCGGTCCCAGCGGTTCGTCTGCTCCTTCCAGTCGGCGGGCCGGTTGTCAGGGGTCCACGTCTTGCCCCGGTTGTTGATCGGGACGAGCAGCAGGAGCGACATGGCCACGCTGAGGATCAGCAGCGCGCCGGCGGTGACGGTTAGGCCGGCGCCGTAGTGGTGCCATCCGGCGACGGCCCAGACCGCGACGAGGACGAGCGAGCCGATGTACCAGACCGGCATTACGGCGCCGAGCATCCGACCCCCGTGGGCGCGGCCGAGTTGGCCACTGTCACCGGGGAGTGCGTTGAAGATCGGGTTGATGACGAAGGCGACGGAGAACTCCACCCCCACCATCAGGCCGACGACCACGGTGGTGAAGACCTCGAGTGCGTTGAGCATGATGACCCTCCCGAATCTAGTGTTGCTAGATGATGAGGCAACGCTAGTACTGCTACCGCTCGCTTGTCTAGCGATGCTAGGATCAACCCGTGTCGATACAGGAGCGCAAGCAGCGCGAACGAGCGGAGCGCGAGCGCCTCATCGTGGCGACAGCCCGCGAACTCGCCGAGCAGCAGGGCTGGGACGCAGTCACCACCCGCCAGCTCGCCGAGCGCATCGAATACAGCCAGCCCGTCCTCTACAGCCATTTCCGCGGCAAGCGCGAGATCATCGGCGCCGTCGCCCTCGAGGGTGCCACCGAGATGGCCGCGGCGCTGCGGGCCGCGGCCTCCGCCGCGGACGGTCCGCGCGCCCGGGTCACCGCCCTCGCCCGCGCCTACCTCGACTTCGCCGAGCGTAACCCGGCGGTCTACGACGCCATGTTCGAGCTTGACGGCGGCCTGGCCTTCGCGAACGAAGACACCCCGGAACCGCTGAAGGACGCCTTCGCCGCCCTGCTGGAGAGCCTCGGCGAGGTGGCCGGGGACGGCGTCCACCCGGCGCTGTTCACCGAGGTGTTCTGGGCGGCCCTGCACGGGCTGACCACCCTGACCCGAGCGGGACGGCTGCCGCCAGGGGACACCGAGCCAAGGGTGGAACTGCTGGTGGACCGGCTCGCCATGGTATGACACACCATCCCGGCGGGCACCCAGCCGAGGCCCTCGGGCCCCGCCGCTGCCTGCCTGCGGCATCGCTCCGGTCACTCGCGCCCACACGGCGCAGCGGCAGATCGCCGGGCCCCGCACCCCCAGACGGGCACCCGCCCCGGAAGCTGCGATGCTCCTGTTCAAAGCCGAGCTGATCCGCCGCTACGGCCCCTGGAAGAACATGGACGACGTCGAGTTGGCAACCCTGGAATACCTCGGCTGGTTCAATCACCGCCGCCTGCACACGGCCTGCGGCAACATCCCGCCCGCAGACTACGAAGCGATCCACTACCGTCACCAACAGGCCGCACTCACCGCGGCAGAAACCAAGTAGCCGAGTGATGTTCACCGAGTTCCGTGGAGCCGGGTTGGTTGGCTGTCATGCCAGCTGGGTGTTTGAGTGAAGCATCTCGTATTCGATCGGGGTGAGCATTCCCAGGGCGCTGTGGCGTCGTTGCCGGTTGTGGAAGATCTCCAGGTATTCAAAGATCGCGTTGGCGAGCTCGATGCGGGTCTTCCATCGTTGGCGGTTGAGTAATTCGGTCTGCATGCGGCCCCAGAACGACTCGATGACCGCGTTGTCGTAGCAGTCGCCGATCGATCCCATCGACGGGACCAGCCCCGATGCTTTGGCGCGTTCGGTGAATGCCCAGGAGGTGTATTGCACCCCGTGGTCGGAGTGGATCACCGTGCCGGCCTGCGGGGTGCGGTTGTGGATGGCCATGCCAAGCGCGTTGGTCACCAACGCCGCGGTCTGAGCCGAGTCGATGGACCAGCCGACCACCCGCCGGGAGTAGACGTCCAAGACGACGCAGCAGTAGACCTTGCCCTCGCGGGTCGGATGTTCGGTGATGTCGGTAACCCACAACTGGTTCGGCCCGCCCCTGGCGAACAGCCGATCGACCATGTCGGTCGCGGTCGGCACCTGTGGAATCGGACGCCGACGGCGGGTGCCGGGCAGGCCCTTGATGCCGGCACGATGCATCAGCATGGCGACGGCGCCGTACCCGACCGCGATGCCGCGGCCGAGCGTGAGCTCGGCGTGCACCCGGCGGCCTCCGTAGACGCCGCGAGAGGCGGTGTGGACCTCGCGGATCATGTCAGTGAGCCAGGCATGGCGCAGCGCCCTGGCTGATGGCGGGCGAGTACGCCAGGCGTAGTAGCCCGACTCCGACACACCCATCACCCGGCAGCAGACCTGGACCGGGAAACCTTCGCCAGCCATCACCGCGATGGCCTCGAACCGCCTTTTGGGGACACCACCTCTCGCAGCAGCTCACTGGCCCGCCGAGTCACCGCCAGCTCGGACTCCAACTCCGCAATCCGTCGCCGCGCGGCGACCAGTTCGACCTGATCTGAAGACGTGATGCCGGGCTCGAGCCCCGCGTCGATGCGGTCCTGCTTGCGCCAGTTGTAGATCGTCTGGTCGCTGATCTGCAGATCCGCGGCCACCTGCTGAACGGTCCGGCCGCCCTTGAGTAGGTCCAGAACCTTACGACGGAACGCGGGGGGATAGCTCCTCGGCATGCTGACCTCTCCTGAGGATCGAGACATGCCAGTCAACCAAAGCGACTCTACGAAAGCCGGTGAACATCAGCCAGGCCTGCGTGCTGGACCAAGTCGTAGTGTTCTCCGCCGGGTTGGAAGTCTGGCTGTGGGAAAATTCGGGGGGTGTCGCCGGTGTGCATTGTGTGCAGGCCGTTGAGTTCGCGGGCGAGTTCGGCGCGAACGTCCGGCCTGGTCGTGTCGATCACCCCGCTGGACAGGCCCCGAATGGAACCGAGATCGTAGCCGCCCGCTGCGGCCTGGAAGCGCAGTTCCTCGAACAGTCGGCGGCTGCGGACGGCTGGGGCCAGCGCGGCCACTGAGCAGCCGGGGGCAAGTAGGCCCCTGTCGTGGGCGAGGCGCAGGCCGTAGGCCGCGTTCTCTCTACCGTTGCGGGCCTGCTGTTCGAGGACGACGGTCTCGGCGGGCAAGCCCTCGGCCATGGCTACCGAGGCCAGGAAGACGGCCTCGGGGATCTCCAGACTAGGGAGGCCGCCTGAATCTTTGCCGATACCCCCGGAGAACAGGATGGTATGGACCTCGCCGCGCTCGTGGAGCCGGGCAGCGGTGCGACCGACCTCCGGATCGGCGCAGGAGAAGACGATGAGCAGGTCTACGTGCCGCTCGGGATCCTGCTTCGCGCCGTGCGGGCCAGCCATCACAGTGGCCAAGCGGCTGTAGTCGGACGGGGTAAGGCTGGGCGCGGGCATCTGACGGTTCCAATCTTGATCACTAGTGTGCCGGGGACGATCTTTCGCTGAGCCGGTCAAGCCAAGTCTGGACAACAGCTGCCTCTGGGGAGTCGTGTTTGTCGAGAAGATTGCGGGCGTCTTGCAGGGAGTCCCGGGCGTGTCGGTTGCCCAGCTTGGACAGGAGCAGTCCGCGCTGGGCGAGTGCCCTGGCCCGGTGGAGCCATCGCTCCTCGGTGTCACCGAATAGCGCCACTGTCCTGTCCCAGCATGCGGCGGCGGCCTCTAGATCGCCTCGCGCCTCGTTGAGAGCTGCCTCGTGGCGGTAGAGATGCGGTTCGAGGTTGGCGTGGGAGACGGCGCCGCTGGCGAGCATGTCCCTCGCCGTTTTCAGGCACTCCTGGGCCGCATCGAGGTCACCGTGTAGGCGGTAGGCCTCGCTCATCGGCAGCTGGAGCGAGAGAAGGGAGACGTCCCGAACGCTGCTGGTGGATCTCTTCCACATGTCTTCGACGGCGCGGTAGCGGTTGATCGCCAGTGTGAAGGCCTCCTGCCTCCGGCTGAGCTTGGCGACTTCGAGGCTGACGTCGGCCAGCTCCCGTTGGACGACGATCGCCTCGTCCGGATGTCCGCCGTGCCTGCGATAATGGTCGGCGCTCGCGTTGAGGAAGCCAGTCGCCTCACTGCAGGCGGTGAGGGCGTCCGCGCGCCAGGCGGTGTCGCCGGAGTCCGAATCGTGCAGCCGGTCATGAAGGTCGCGGATTCGGACGTACCTAAGACGGCCGCTGTCGCGAAGGAGGCGGGCCTTGGACCACAGGTCGTTGAGAGCATCGGCCGAACGCAGGCCCGCTTCGATGACGCTGGCCCATGTGCCCCAGTGGTGCTGGATGTCGAGGAAGTAGAAAAGGGCAAAGGCTAGCCGGGGCGCCTCGGATGGAGGTGGCACGAGCTCACAGGCGGCGGTGGCAAGGTGGACGAGATTAGCCCGTTCTTCACCGAACCACCTGCTGGCGGAGGCAGGATCTGCTCCAACCGTCCTCGTGCCGTCGTCGTTGCGCCAGTCGGCCAGGAACTCCGCATCGACCATGGGGTTTTGTTTGTTCACCACGTTGAAGGCGTGGTTGACGCAGCCATAATAAGCCGGTAGGACCCGGGAGTAGAATTCGAAGGCGGCTCCAGGCTCCTCCTCCTGAATGCGCCGGGCCAACGCAAAGTCGTAGAGCAGGTCATGAATGTCGAACCGTTTGCCCCGGCTCGTGATCAGGCCCGTGTCCCGGAACTCACGGATCATTTCGTCGGCCTCGGCGAGGCCGATACCGCCCGTCAAAGCGACGGCGTAGGCGTCGATGCCCTCGCCTAGCCGTAGCGTGAGCAACCGGTAGATCCGCCGCGCGGCCGGGGTGAGCGCATTGTAGGACCACGAGTAAACCGTTTCGAGGTTGGTTTCCTCGCTCCGGGTTCCGCCAAGGGCTCGCAGGGTGCCACGCCACTCAAGCTGTTCGGCGACATCCTGGAACCTCAGTTCCCGATCGCTTGCGAGGCGCGACGCCACGATGCCGAGGGCCAATGGCAGGTGGAAGCAGAGCTCGGCCACGCGCTCACGGTCATCGAGCTCCGTGTCCCCGCGTTCTGGAAGCCACCTGGTCAACAGCTCCAGGCTCCCGTCCGGGGAAAGCCGCCGCACCTCGCGCCGCACCAGGTATTCCTTAACGCCAAACCCGATTAGCGGACCACGGCTAGTGATGACAACGATCGAGGTCCCAACCTTCGGAAGGAAATCGCGTATCGCCTCGGTCTCCCCCACATTGTCGAGCAGCAACAGGTGAGAGGAAGCCTCCAAGTGCCTCCGGATCATGCGTGCGCATTCATCGTCTTCCCGGGGGACGAGATCACTGCTGACCCCGAGGCGTTGGAGCAGTGCCTTCGCCACGTCGGTGCGGGTAAGCGGACCCTCGGCGGAGAATCCGCGTAGATTAAGAGGTTCGAGGGCCTTGCCGATGAAGATGCCGCTTTCGCAGACCCGCGCAGCCCACTGTTCTGCGAGCATAGTCTTCCCGACGCCAGGGCTGCCAAAAAGGACTATCACGCACGGGCGGTCTTGGCGCCGGAACTCGGCACGCACTTTGTCCAGGGCTGTGATGTCGTCATGTCGTCCGCCGAATCGCGGATCGCTGGCGACCAGCTGCTTGGCGGCTTGGATCGCGCGTCCCCGCGCCGCAACCCACGGTTCCGGGTCCTGCCCGCAGGCCTTGACGATCTTCCGTAACGTACGGGTCTGCGGCAGGCGAGTGGTGCCTTTGACGATCCCCTGCACTGTGGCCGCGCTCAGGCGTGCCTTATCGGCGAGCCTATGTACGCTCCACCCGCCGGAGTGGAACAGCTCCTGTAGCTGCTCCCGTAGTTGCTCGCCGGTCTGGATCCGCGCCGGGTCGATCCCCATCTTCTAGCTCCCGTTGGGCGTTCGCTTCCATACCAGAACTGAGCACACACCCCTCCACTGTGACCAGGGCCGACAAACAACTATCGATTTCGTCTCGAAGTCGAACGCCCTCAAAGCCGACCCTGCTGCCACCAAGCTGTTTAGGAAAGGACTCTCTGGTGAGTAGCAGCCCTTACCCGACCCGCCAGGCCAGCGGGCGACGCCCGCGAACGCAGGCCCCCACCCCCAGCTCCGTAGCTACCACCGCGGAGACGCCCAAGGCCAGCGCAGTGATCGTCCTGGTGGTGATCGCTTTGGTAGTGGGCACCCTGGCCGCCAAGGCCATGGTCACGTGGGCTGCCACGTGGCGCTTCATCATCATCTGGGCCGCGTTGTGCCTGCCCTTCACCATCTACCTGCTCCTGCGATGATGACAATCCCCTCGTTCCGTTGAGGCCCTGCTTGATCATCTTTGGGCTTTAGGATCTTGCTCGTTCGCCGCGCGTCCTCGCGTCGGGCAGGCCCCGTCCTGCCCGCTTCTCCTGCCCTCCGGGCCGTGGAGGCTCCGGGGTCAAGGGCGGCCGTAGGCCGTCGCACCGCGATCGCGAAGCGACTCTTCCCGGTACGCTGCGCCGCGCCCCGGGCCCGCACGCGGTCCTCAAAAGGCCGTGGCGGCTCATGCCGCCTCCTTGTTGCTCTGCCGTGCTGCGGCTCTGCGTGCCCGCCGGGCCTGCCTGGTCTCGGCGATCCGAGCGCGGATCTTGTCCTGCTCGGCCACCTCCAGCCGCTCGAACTCCACCGGCGGCCGCAACCCGTTGGCGGTATGCAACCCCTGATGATTGAATCGTCGACCCAGGCGGCCACCGGCCGGCGCGCCTCGACGTGACCGGTGAACGGCCCGGCCAGGCCGAACAGCTCGAACTCCATCGAGGAGAACAGCGACTCGGCCGCAGCGTTGTCCAGCGCCGATCCGCTGCGGCCCATCGACTGCTCGATGCCCAGCCGCTGACAGGCGGCCCGGAACAGGTGTGCGGTGTACTCGCCGCCCCCTTCGGTGTGCATCACCACCCCGGTCACGCTCCCGCCGCGCACGGCCACCGCCATCTGCAACGCGCCCAGCGCCAGAGCCGCATCATGGTGGGCGCTCACGGCATACCCCACGATGCGGCGGGAGAACAGATCCGACACCGCCGCCAGCTGCAACGTTCCCTCCCCGGTGGGGACCTCGGTGCCGTCGCCGGCCCACCGCCGGTCGGCAGCGGGCACCGTGAAGTCCCGCCGCAGCCGGTCCGGAGCGTGCCAGCGGCCGCCGTCTGGGCGCGTGGTGTTCTTACGCCCGCGGCCCGGCCGGGCGGCCAGCCCCCGCCCGCGCATGATGTCCGCCACCGTGTTGTCCGAGACGCGCCACCCCTTGCGGCGCAAATGCTCGGCGATGCGGGGCGATCCGTCGGCGCCCTTGCGTTCCCAGAACATCGAGACCACCGCCTCGGTCAGGCACGGCCGCCGCTGTTGGCGGGGACCCGGTCCCTCCCGGGCACGGCCGAGCCATTTGTACAGCCAGGCGACCGAGCGGCCCACCGCCCGGCACGAGGTCGCGTACGGGATACCGTGATCGGTCCTGTGAGCGGCGATGAACACCGCCAGCTTCACCGGGTCGTGTCGGTCACCCACAGGACCAGACTGCGCTTGAGGACTGTGAGACTGAAAGGGCACCGCCCGGAACGCTCAGGTCTGACCCAGCTTGAGACTGGCCGTCGTGCCTTCGTGATGACCTGTCGCCTGAGCGTGGGCGGTGCCGCCGACCAGGCGGGGATGTGTCCCCATAGGGGCCTTGCGAGCGCATCGTCACAGTCCTGACCTCCTCTGCCTGGCGGGCGACCCCCTGCCCCGCTTTCGAGGAGCCCAGGTGACCCCCACAGATGCCCCCACCGTGGCCGAGCACGACACCGAGCAGGTCGTGCTCGGTGTGGACACCCACGCCGACGCCCACGTCGCAGCCGTGATCACCGTGATGGGCGTGCTGGTCGGCACCAAGTCGTTCCCCGCCCACGCCAACGGTTACGCAGCCCTGCTGGACTGGGCGCGGGGACACGGGCGGCTGCGACGGGCCGGCGTCGAAGGCACCAGCTCGCACGGAACCGCCCTGACCCGGCACCTACGCCGCAACCACCTCCAGGTCCTGGAGGCCAACCGGCCCGACCGGGCCACCAGGCGACGGCGGGGCAAGACCGACGCCATCGACGCGGAGAACGCGGCCAGAGCGGTGCTGTCCGGGCAGGCCACCGCCATCGCCAAGGACGGCGACGGCGCCGTCGAGATGATCCGCCTGGTAAAGATCGCCAAGGACTCGGCGGTCAAGTGTCTCCGCTGGTGCATGCCACTACCAGCCTGGCAACCCAGCCGGCTCTACGCCCGCTACCATACGGGCGCTGAGGCTCGCCGAACTCTTGCTGCGAGGACGGTCGTACGAACTGGACGAGACGGCACGGCGGTACGCGTGGACGGATTGCTGCTGGAGATGCGGCGGGTCTTCGAGGGTTCGTCACCGTGGCGCTGGCGGAGGCATTCCGGCCTTACGGCGGGCGAAGCGACCTACAGAATCGGCGTCACGCACTCAATCTGACACTGCCACCAGCGCAGTTGCTCGCCGCCGTCTGAGGAATTGGCGGAAAACGTCCTCCGGCCCAGCATCGATCGCGAGCGCGTGCCAGCTGATGGTCATCAGGACAGGTGTCTCGTCGGGGAAGAGGCCTGGCAACTCCGTATCGAGAGCGAACCTTCAGGACTCCTGCGTCTCGATAGCTGGCCGGAGCCAGATCTCGATGAGGCGATGCGCCAAGGTGGTCGAGCGCTCGAGAATCGCCTCGTCGGTCCACGATTCCTGGTGCTGCTCCACGATTTCGGAGTTCAGCTTCAGCATGCTGTACTTCGCGAGCAGGGTCCGCTTGCCGAACGCCGGCTCCACTTGGTCCGAAATCGCTGCCGAGTCGGTCCAGGGACGGTTGGACAGCTTGGGATTCAGGTACTCGTTGACCAAGGTCACGTTACCGAGCGTCTGCACCAGGATCTCACGGCGCTGCCGGGCGGCGTGATCGTGGACCGGAACACTCCAGTACTCGCTCCAGCTCTGAGGCATGATGTGCTCGATCGTCAGGTTGCCGCGCGGGCAGTGGTCGTGTTCGGCGTACTTGTCCCTGGTCTTGTCCTCCAGCGCTTCGAGGACCATCCGGAGACGGCCACGGGTCAGATCCCTGTACACCTTGACCGTCTGTGCCGCCTGGATGACTTCCTCGTCGGACGGCCAGTAGACGGCGGAGGCCGTGCTCCTGCTGAGGAACCTCTCCGTCACGTCTCCCGCGATCTCCGGGCCGCCCTGGTCGAGCTCCCGGAGAAGCTCGAGGAGGATGCGGTTGTAGTTCTTCGTAGTGAGCTTGCACAGCATGCGGCGGACCAGCCAGCTCTCCATGGCTGCGAGCGCCTTGTGCTTCTGTTCGGCCGGCATCCGCTGCTCGGGCCAGCGCAGGATCCACAGCAGGAAGGGCCCGACGACGGAGGCCTCCATGACCCGGATGACTCGGTAGTAGAAGGTGCCCTCCATGGAGTCCCAGGGCAGGCCCTCCAGCCCGGCGTAGACCTGGGCGTCGGCGGCGATGTCCCGCATGATCTCCTTGGCTGGCAACTGCGCGCGCCGGACGTGGTCACGGAACTCGGTGAACACCCGGTCCGCGGGTACGTCGCGCAGCAGGCGCGTGACCAGCCAGTAGTTCATGAAGATGTCGGCGTAGGGCCGGTAGAGCCGCCCCTGCCGGACGTCTCGCCGCCACTTGTTGGAATCGAACGGCTTCCAGTACTGCTCGTAGAGGCTCTTCAGGTCATCCTTCTGCTGCGCAGCAAGCTGAAAGACCAGATTCTTGATCAGGTCGGCGGCCAGAAGCGGCGTGCCTCGATGGTTAAGGGTCTCGAAGATGACCTGCGCGTTATCGCCAGGCTCCAGGTCGATGACGACCAGCTTGAGATGGCTGCGGAGCGCCCGGGTCAGCGCGGAGATGCGCCGCCTACGCTTCTCCTCGTCCCCCTCGGGCTCCACCCACTCGGTGATCTTCTCGGCGAAGTATGCGTGGGCCCGGGCGATGCTGCTGGTGGCGAGATCCTCCGTGACCGCCCCGTCGTTATCCATCACGGCCCGATACGCGTCCTGGTCCCGGTCGGTCGGCCAAACCTTGAAGACCTCGTCGGGGTGCTGCGTAAGATCAGGGCTGTTAAGGACGACCGCTTCGAGAGCCTTGGCGTCGATGGGCAGCCCGTACTGCTCGGCTACCAGTTGTGCGGCGTCGAGCAGGATCTGCAGCGTGGTCAACCGCTGCTGGCCGTCGATGACATTCCTCACCGGAACGAAACCGGACTGGGTCCACTGCTGCTCCAGGACGATGGCACCCAGGAAGTGCGGCGGGATGTTGGCCTCCCCACCGTAGCTGTCCAGCGTCTCGAGCACCTGCTCGGCGACCGCGTGTACGTCGTCCCACAGGGGCTCCCACTGGTCGGCCTTGTTCCATACGTAGGGCCGTTGAAAGAGCGGGATGACGTATCGGACGGTGCCGTTGAAAATTTCCGCAGGGGTGCGAGTCTCCGCTTTCATGCTTCCTCGGGGGGTAGGGGGATCTGGTGCATGGCCAGCAACAACTGGCGTAGGACGACTGACCAGGCATCGCCTACGTGACCGTGGTCACGATAAATGACTCGACCGACATTCGCACAGCCCTCGTACCGCCACCTCGGCGTCCATCCAGTAGTCAGTGGTGTAACTCATCTTGATTGTGCAATCGGAAGGCTGGGGATAGCCGGCCTTCGAAAGTGATGGCGATGCCGGGCGGCCGACCACTTGCCATGGGCAGCGAGTCAACGGCGCCGTACAAGATCTCGTGCCCTGGCCTGGAACCACCCAAGACAAGTTCAGGCACGGCCAAAGAGATGTCGTGGAGACGCCCATATTGAGGAGGTGCACGGCCACGAGTCCGACCTCCCTGCTTCAGAATCTGTCGGGCGTTGTCGGTCGACTCTGGGAGCTGAAGTGCGCAGGTGGATGCCTTTCGTCGTTGGGCTCTCCGGCATGGCCCTCACCGCCTGGGGTGGGCCCGCTGGGGACGACGGCCGAATGCAGGTGTCCGCATCCGGCTCCTCACTCGCCGCTCACCGGACAAGCCTCGCAGCGAAGCGATGGACCCGAGAGGACGTGACCGCGCTGTTCCTCACCCCCGCGACAGCCGGCCTGTCCGGTGGCGAGACCCGCACCGTTCCCGCGGGCACGATCACCAACCTCGACGTCTGCGTACCACTCGACCCGATGAACACTCCCACCGTGGCCATCGACAAGCGCTACGCCACCGCCAAGCAGGAGATCGGCTCGCCCTACAGGGGGCACCTCACCCAGCAAGGCTGGGTCCTGCCGACAGACGCCGACGCCGCGCACGTCATGAAGCAGGTACGAAGGAACCTTCCCCCGGTGCCGCTACTCCGGGAGCACGAACTCCCCGATGGATCCGCGTACTCGCATCAGCGGCACCTCCATGCCGCAGAAGTACGCCCGCGACTCCTTCGGCTGGCACGGCTACCGCATCGAGCAGACCATGAATCGCAACGGCGAACGCGCCTCGGTCAGCACCCTGCTCCTCCTGCAGCGCGGCCCCGTCCTACTCGCCCTCGACTACACCAACTACACACCCAAGACGCCCGAGCAGAAGCTGCACGCCTACAACCTCGGCGTCCTCCGCAAGGTCCTCGCCCACCCGGTTGGTCGGGGGTAGTTGAGAAACCCCGGGCCTTTACGCTGTAGATCACATATGCCTATCTGGCGCCACTTCGTTTGAACATCCTCGGCGTACCGGGCCTCGCGATGGCCGGAACAGACGGCAGCCTGCGGCAAGGGCGGGCAGCGCGGTGCTAGCAACTGACGGCTTGTCCGAGCAACAAACGAGCAACGAAACACAGAAAAGCCGTGATCACACTCTCGTGATCACGGCTCCGAGCTGCTAGAACAGTGTCGGGACGGCGGGATTTGAACCCACGACCCCTTGACCCCCAGTCAAGTGCGCTGCCAAACTGCGCTACGTCCCGGCGCCCAGTCTCCCGGGCGACTCCCCAACCTTAGCGTAGTTTCCGGCCGCGTGCGTACCTGAAGGCCTAGGCTGTGGATCATGGGGAGGAAGCCTCGCATCGACCAGGACGAGCTCGCCCGGCTGGCCGCCGAGGGGTGGTCGAACGCCCGGCTGGCCGAGCACTTCGGCGTATCCGAGTCCGGGATTCTGCAGGCGAAACGGGCGGCCGGGCTGTCCAAGCCGATGACCGACCACAGCCGGGCCCTGCCCTGGCGACTGCGGCGCGAGCACAGCCAGAGCGGGCCGGCCACGAACCTGCGCAACCTGTCGGCCGTCGCCCAGGGGCGCCCTGTGCCCAAGGACAAGGTCGCGACCGCCGTACGATGGGCGTCACGGCTCGTCGACGGCGGACTCGACATCGCGTACGACCAGGAGCGCGGGTTCCACGAGGTCCCCGCCAGGGGTTCGTCCCACATCGCTCGCGTCCTCGCGGAGGCGCGCGCGGCCCTGGACGACGCATCCACGCAGCCGGCCGACGACGCAGGCGAAGCCGCCGCGCATCCGGCCGACGACACAAGCGGCGGCACCCAGCACGCAAGCGGGGACCCGGCGCCGGCGACCACGACGGCAGACGAATCCACGGGCGCTCCACGCTCGGATACGGCGCCGGACGACGTAACCGGAAGCCCTCCGCGCCCCACTAATCAGATGTGAACCCCTCCGACGGCGAGCTCGTCGACCGGGCCAGGGCCGGCGACGCGTCCGCGTTCCACGAGCTGGTACGGCGGCACCGGTCGATGGCCCGGTCGGCGGCGGTCCATCTCGTGGGCCGTCCCGACGCGGTGGACGACCTCGTCCAGGAGGGGTTCCTGCAGGCGTGGACGTCGCTCGGCCGGCTGGCCGACGGCGACCGGTTCCGCGGCTGGCTGTACGGCATCCTGCTGAACCTCAGCCGCCGATGGCTCGTGACCCGGGAGTCGCCGCTCGACGACTACTGGGAGGGCGACCCGGTGGACCCGTTCGCGTCGATCGAGGCGCGGTGGCTGGTCCGGGAGGCCGTACGCCAACTGCCTCCCGGCAGCCGCGAGGCGGTCGTCCTCTACTACTTCGACGACCTGACCGTGGAGCAGGTGGCCGCGTCGCTCGGCCTGTCCGCGTCCGCCGTCAAGCTGCGCCTGCATCGGGGCCGCCTCCAGCTTCGGGGGCGGCTCGCGGAGGAGTTCCCCCGGCGCCAGAGGAGGCCCGCGATGACACCCGTACGGATCGCCATGATCGTGCCCGCCGCTCCCCGGCTGCTCGTGGTGCTGCACGACGAGGACGGCGGCCGGATCCTGCCCCTGTGGCTGCCCCCTCGGGCCATGGTCGGCAAGGCGGCCGGGCTGGCCGCGCGCGTGCTCGCGGCGACGGGCACGGCTCTTGAGGCCGTGCACGTCGCCGGCCCCGAGAAGGCGGAGCTCCGCCTGAGGACCGGTGACGGGACGACGACGTTGCCGGTCGAGGTCGCCGAGGGGCTGGCGCTGGCCCATCGGTGGGGCTGCCCGGTCCTCGTCGGCGAGGAGCTGATCGGCGAACGGGGCGTGTCGCTGAGGGGGACGTCCATCGAGGAGGCCGTGGCGGCGTTGACGAGAGAGGCAGGTCTGCCCGCCCCCGCCGTACGGGCGGCGGAGCCGCGGGTGGCCGAGCCGAGGAACATGGACTTCTCGGAGGGGCTGCGGTTCTGGGACCTGCGCGGCAGCTTCCTCCACGACACCGGCGGGGCCCACTGGCGGGACTACTCGTGCGAGGCGCACGGCGGCGAGGCGTGGCTGCGCTCGGCCGTCGAACGGCCACTGGGCTTCGCCGACCTGCGCCAGGCGGTGCTCGCCGAGCCGTACCACGGCCGCCGCGTACGGCTGAGGGCCCTGGTGCGGGGAACGGGTGGCGGGGCGGCCCTCTACCTGCGGATCGTCGGCGAGGACCGGACGGGCGGCCCGGAGGCCGGCCGGCTCACGTCCGCTCCCGAGGACGAGGGCGGATGGGAGCGTCTGGTGGTCGAGACCGAGGTCCCGCCGGACGCGGTGTTCCTGCTGTTCGGCGTGACGCTGCGCGGGGAGGGGGCCGTCGGCGTCCGTGAGGCCGATTTCGGGACAGTGACGTCCTGACGGCCTTTCCCGAAATCGCGGAACCCGGACGCCGGAACACGGAACCCGTTCATGCGAAAACCCCGCGGCCGTGCCGTCGCGTGAATTCTCTTATGGCGGCGGGTCACGGCCGGCGGGGAGACGGCCTAGATGTCGTCGCGGCCAAGGGGCCTGGTCTCGTCCCGCACGTGGACGTGGCGCTCACCCGGGTTCACCGTGGCGTGCGACTCGGTCTCGTGCACGTGGACGTGCGGCTCGGCGGCCGGATCGACGGTGTACACGATGTCGGGCTCGACCACGTCGACCGTGTCCTCCGCCTGCGGGCGCCGCGTGTACAGACCGGTCAGCAACGCGCCGGCGACGCCGACGGCCATCAGGATCCAGCCGATCATCTGCAGGTCGATCCCGGGGACGTCCCATTTCACGGCGAACGCGAGAACAGCGCCGACGGCGATGAAGGCGAGACTGGCTCCGAAGCCCATGGCTACCTCCTCTGCTGGTAGACCCGCCTTTACCCGCGAAATCGCTTATTACGCAACGCGTGAAGGCCGCTTTCCAGGGCAGTGCGGATGAACAACGCACTCACCCCTGGAGGCAGGTATGAACGCCGTAGCATGGGTGGCCGTCGTCATAGTCGTGGTGCTGGCGATCCTGGCAATCGGCTACTTCGTGTCACGTCAGAACCGGCGACGTCATCTGCAAGACCGCTTCGGGCCCGAGTACGACCGGGCCGTGCGGGAGAGCGATAGCCGTAAGGCCGCCGAGCAGGAGCTGCTCGCGCGTGAGGAGCGGCACGCCCAGCTCGACATCCGCCCGCTCGCGCCGGAGGCCCGGGAGACCTACACCCGCAAGTGGACCGAGGTCCAGGAGCGGTTCGTGGACGCCCCCGGCTTCGCCGTCACCGAGGCGGACGCCCTGGTCACCGCCGTCATGGCGGACCGCGGCTACCCGACCGACGACTTCGAGCAGCGCCTGAGCGACCTGTCCGTGGCGCACGCCGCCACGCTCGACCACTACCGCCAGGCCCACGACATCAGCAGCCGCGCCGCCCGGCAGGACGCCACCACCGAGGAGCTCCGCCAGGCGATGGTCCACTACCGCGCCCTGTTCCAGGAGCTCCTGGAGGCCGGCGCCGGCGATCACGACGACCGGACGACCGCCGCGGGCGCCGTCCCCGCCGACTCCGTGACCACCGACCCCGCGACCACCGATTCCGTGAGCGCCGGCAGGTTCGACGACACTGGCACCGCCGACGAACGCGTGACCGACGAGCGTGTCCGTGACGACCAGCTCCGTGACGACGCCCTCCGTGACGACCATGCCGCCGCTGACCGTGTCGCCGCCGAACGGGCCGCCGCGCAGCGCGCCGAGAACGACCGCGCTGACGACCGCGCCGACGACCGCACCGGCGGACGCCGCCTGGACGACCCGGTCGACGAGGACGTGACCACCGGTTCCGTGAACGGCCGGCACGCCGCCCGTTCCGACATCAGGGAGGCGGGCCGCTGATGCGCACCGACCACCAGCCCGAGCGGCGCGACGACCTGACCGAGCGGCCCACCCCCGAGTCTCCCGAGCCGCTGGAGGAGGAGGCGCGCCGGGAGGAGGCCCTGGCCGCCCGCCGCGACGAGCACGAGGGTCCCGGACCGGTCTTCTCCCCCGCGGGAGCGCGGGAGACCGGCACGGCCGCGGACGAGCCCGTCGACACCACCGTCCCCGGCGAGCGCGACTCCTTCACCCGCGACGGCCGTCCCGGCTCGGATGTGGACGGCACCCACGACGGCTCGGGTCCGAACGCCGGCGACGGCTCCGACCTGGACGGCGACGGCTCCGACCTGGACGACGACGGCTCCGACCTGGACGACGACCGTACGGCAGCCGGCGCCGGGACGTTCGAGGGCGCCGGGGAACGCGACCGTGATCCCGGCCTCACCGGCGACCGCACGGCCGGCCGCACCGGGTACCGCCCCGACGACGTCCTCGCGCCGGAGGCCGCTCCCGCCAGCCGGACCGACGACGCCTCGGTCGTCACCGCGATGGACCGAAGCGTCGACCGAAGCGACGACCCCCTGGACCGCGACCCCGACCGCAGGGACGACGCTCTGAGCGCCGACCCCGCGAACCGGCCCGACCTGGGCGCGGACGACACGGACGGCGACGCGGCGGATCCCCTCGACCGTCCGGCGTCCGGCGCCCTCGACCGTCCGGGGTACGACGCCCACCGGCGGAACGGCTCGTTCGCCTCGGACCCCGCGCTGGGACCGGACGACACCCAGCCCGACACCGGCGTCGCCGGTGACGTCCGGGTCGCGGGCGCGCCCATCGTCGTCGCCCCCGCCGCGAGCCCCGGCCCCGCGCCGGACATGGCTCATGTCGCCACTCCGGTCACCCCCGCGCCCCCCGCCGGCCCCGACGGTCTCGCCGAGGACGTCGACCAGCGGTGGCGCGAGATCAAGGCCGGGTTCGTGGACGACCCGCGCCAGTCGGTCGAGCAGGCGGACGCCCTGGTGGACGAGGCGCTCGCCGTGTTCACGAAGCGGCGCCAGTCGCTCCTCGACCAGTGGAAGAACAGTGAGAACTCCGACACCGAGGCGCTGCGGCTCGCCCTGCGCGAGTACCACACGCTTCTCCTGCAGCTGAACGGAAAGTGAGGTAGCCATGCTGGCCATCGCCGCGGCGGTCGTCTTCGGGATCGCCTTCCTCCTCGATCTCCTCAACGCGAGCATCGGCATCGGGCTGACGGCCCTGCTGGCCCTGGGCCTGTGCCTGCTCGCGCTCCACCAGGCCGGCGTGGGCACGGCGAGTGTCAACTCCTGGCGGGGCGGCTGGCGCCGCGCCCGCCGCTGACGCCCTCCCGCCGACGACAGCGGCCACGCCCCCGGCCCCAGCCGTCGGACCCGTCCGGCACCGCCGCCACCGCGGCACCGCCTCATCACTGAGGCACCGCCCGCCACCTCGTGGCGTGGCCCCGGCCGCGAGAGCGGCGGTGCGGACCGGGCAAAAGAACGGCACGGACAACCGGAACGGCACAGACAAACAGAACGGCACGGACACGGGAACCGCCCGAGAAGCGCCGCTCCCCCATGAACGGGCCCGTGCGCCACTGTGGAGACGGCCTGGCGAGCGCGGGCCCCGGAGGGCCGCCGGCAGACGAACCGGCGGTCCTCCGGCAGGCGGAATCCCGCCACCGCCCACCCCCTGTACCCCTCATCATGAAGACACCGGCGTTCCCCGCCCCGAGGAGACCGAGATGCCGCGCAGAGTCGAAGACGTCATGACCCCCGACCCGGTGACGCTGCCGGAGGAGGCGACGGTCGTGAAGGCGGCCAAGCTGATGCGCGACCAGGGCATCGGCGACGTGCTCGTGGTCAGCGGCGACCAGCTCCGCGGCGTCGTCACCGACCGGGACATCGTCGTACGCGCGGTCGCCGAGGGCCGGGACACCGCCGCGACCCCGCTCGCGACGCTGTGCACGTCCGACGTGATCACTGTGGGCCCGGAGGACGACCCCGAGGAGGTCGTCCGGCTGATGCGCGACAAGGCGGTCAGGAGGATTCCCGTGGTCGTCGACGGGCGGCCGGTCGGGATCGTCACCCTCAGCGACCTCGCGGTCGAGTGGGCGCCCGCCTCGCCGATGTCCGACATCGCGGTGACCCCGCCCAACGCCTAGCCCGACGCCCAAGCCCAACGGCCTGGGCCGGCGTCGACCGGAACGGCGCCGGACCGCAGAGACGTGCCGCGTGACCTCACGGGCCTTGGTCGCGCGGCACTCTGCTGCGCGCAATCGTCCGTATCACGCTGTCCGGAGCGCCTAGCTGCCGCTGCGGGCGGCGAGCGTGAACTCCTCGCGCGGGTGCTGGATGGCGCCCAGCGAGACGATCTCCCTCGGGAAGAAGAGCCCGAGCGTCCAGTCCATCAGGATCCGGGTCTTCTTGTTCACGGTCGGCATCCGGGTGAGGTGGTAGGTCCGGTGCATGAACCAGGCCGGGAAGCCGCGCAGCTCCCTGCCGTAGACCTGGGCCACGCCCTTGTACAGCCCGAGGCTCGCCACCGACCCGGCGTTCTTGTGCATGTACGGCCGGCAGCGCTCGCCCCTGATCGTCGCGACCAGATTGTCCGCGAGCCGCCGGGCCTGCCGTACGGCGTGCTGGGCGTTGGGCGGGCACGTCTGGCCGGGCCGGGTGAGGTCGGGAACGGCGGCCGAGTCGCCGGCGGCGAAGGCGAAATCGGTGCCCTCGACGCGCAGGAAGGCGTCCGCCTTGATCCGGTCCCGCTCGTCTACGGGCAGGTCACCCGACTTGACCAGCGGGTTCGGCTTCACGCCTGCCGTCCAGACCAGGGTGTCGGAGTCGAACTCGTCGCCGTCGTCGAGGACGATGCGGCCGCCCTCCGCCGACTTGAGTAGCGTGCGGGTGCGCACCTCGATGCCGCGCCGGCGCAGCTCCTCGGCCGTCCATCGGCCCATGTCGGCCCCGACCTCGGGCAGGATGCGGTCGGTCGCCTCGACCAGGACCCACCGCATGTCCTCCCGGCGGATGCCGTCGAAGTACGTGCAGGCGTCGCGGGCCATGTCCTCCAGCTCCGCCATCGCCTCCACGCCGGCGTACCCCCCGCCGACGAAGACGAAGGTCAGCGCGCGGCGGCGCACCTCCTCGTCCGGGGTGGACGCGGCCACGTCCATCTGGCCGAGGACGTGGTTGCGCAGGTGGATGGCCTCCTCCACCGTCTTGAACCCGATGCCGGTCTCGGCGAGTCCGGGGATCGGCAGCAGCCGGGAGATCGAGCCGGCCGCGAAGACCAGGTAGTCGTAGTCGAGCGTGAGCCTCGGGCCCTCGTGCGGGCTGAACTCCGCCCTGCGCTCGTCCAGGCGTACGGAGGTGACCCGGCCGCTGAGGATCCGGCAGGACGGCAGGACCCGGCGCAGCGGGACCACCACGTGCCGCGCCTCGATGTTCCCGGCGGCCGCCTCGGGCAGGAACGGCTGGTAGGTCATGTAGGAGTCGAGGTCCGCGACCGTGACGTGCGCCTCGCCGCGGCGAAGCCTGCGCTGCAGGCGGAGCGCTGTGTACATGCCGACGTATCCGCCGCCGACTATCAGGATCCGTGGGACAGCCATGGGTGTCCCCTACCCCGCCCTAAAGGGGGAAACGCATCGTGACGGTCGTCCCGCTGGGCTCGGTGGACACCTGGAGATCGGTGCTGAGCAGACGGGCGACCCACAGGCCCATGCCGCTGGTGGCGTTCTCGGGGGGCGGCGTCTGGCCGGGGACGCCCTCGGGGCGCCAGTGCCGGCCGTCGTCGTGCACGGCGACCACGAGCTGTCCGCCGTCGACCCAGATCCGGAGCCTCGCCTTGGTCGAGCCGTGGGTGACGGCGTTGGTCGCGACCTCGTTCAGCGCGACCAGGAAGTCGCCGAGGGCGTCCTCGGCCAGACCGCGGCGGCGGGCCTCGGCGGCGGCGAACTCCCGCAGGTCGGGCAGGTCGGCTAAGGAGAAGGAGCGCTCCCTGACCGCTCTGGCGACGTGCGCCGGAACGCCGTCCTGATTCACCCGGTACACGCCTCCCCCCGCATGTCGCTCGATCAAACCTGGTGGGCCGTGGCACCGACGAAGATACTCCGGGATACCGCCAGGTCATAGGCGGCATCCCGGGCATCCCGCTGCAGCGTCATCCCGCGACGAGCTCCGCCCGGAGCTGGTCGAGGGTCTTGCGGAGGATCCGCGAGACGTGCATCTGCGATATGTCGAACTCCGCCGCGATCTCGGCCTGGGTCATGTTGCCATAGAAGCGCAGCAGGAGAATGTTCTTCTCCCGCTCGGGAAGGTGGTCGATGAGCGGCTTGACGGCCTCCCTGTCCACCAGCGTGTCCAGGGCGTCGTCCTCCTCGGGGATGACGTCGCCGAGCGCCGCCGCGTCGTCGTCGGCCCCGATCGGGGCGTCGAGGGAGAGCGTGCTGTAGGCGGCGGAGGCGTCCATCGTGAGGATCATGTCCTCTTCGGAGATGCCCATCTTCTTGGCGAGCTCGGCGACGGTGGGGAACCGGCCGAGCTCCTGGGTCATGTCGGCGACGTGCCGGTTCAGCTCGGCGCGGCGCTCCTGGTAGAGGCGGGGAACCCGTACGGCCCAGGTGCGGTCGCGGAAGTGCCGCTTCACCTCGCCGGTCATCGTGACCATGGCGTAGCCCCGGAAGCTGTGGCCGAGGCTGGCGTCGAAGCCGTTGATGGCCTTCATCAGGCCGACGTAGGCGGCCTGGAGGAGGTCCTCCATCGGCTCGCCGCGGTTCAGGTACCGCCGGGCGATGTCCCTCGCCATGGGGCGGTGCATCTCGACGATCATTTCACGGAGGCGTTCCCGCCGCTCCTGGGAGAGGCCGTCCTGGGCCAGCTCGTCCAGAAGCTCCTCGGCGGTCGGATTGCTGACGGTCACTCCATGGACCTCGGCAGCCATCTGCGCAGTCCCCTCGTATTTTCTTTGCGAGGACGCTGCCGTGCCGGGATCACCATGCAGAAGGCACGCCTCGCTACAGTATCGAGACGAGGCCCTCTGCTGGACCTCTGGTCAAGTATATTGCCGCAAATCCGGGAGTATCACCACCCCTTCGGCACCAGTAATGTTGCCGCAGAGGAGGCGCGAGGTGTCTAACAACGGACTGCTGTCCCTGTCGTCCACGATGGCGGGAGACATAGTGGTGATCCATGTCAACGGCGTCCTCGACGCCACGACGCGCGAGCAGTTCTCGGACTACCTGGACGCCGAGGCCGACGACCACGGCCCCGACATGATCCTCGACCTGGGCGCCGTCACGTTCATGGACTCGCGGGCGCTCGGCCTGATCGTGCACCACTGGCAGCGGTCCACCACGGCGGGGGGCAACTTCGCCCTGGTCTCCGTGCAGTACCCCAACTCCAAGGTCATGTGGGTGACCGGGCTGTCCCAGCGCCTCCCGCTGTTCGACACGCTCGACGACGCCCTGACGGCGTTCGCCGCGTAGCGCGGACGCGTCCACCCCCACCACCAGCGCGTCCGTACGGGTACGGCGCCGGCCGGGAGGCGGCGCGGCGGCTCACGCGGGGGCCGCTCCCCCGTGTTTCTGCTGGTGCTCGGTCACCAGGAGCTTGGCCAGGTCGGCGACCTTGACCTGGTGGTGCTGGGACACCCTCCGCAACTCCTCGAACGCCTCCTCGGCCGAGCACCCGCTCTTCGACATGATGATCCCCTTGGCCTGGTCGATGACCGACCGGCCGGCCAGCGCCTCCTGCATCTGGGCCGCGCCGGTGAGCACGTCGTCGAACTCCCAGATGTTGGCCAGCGCCACCGTGACCTGCTCGCGCAGCAGCGGGGTCACCGCGTCACCGGAGGCGGCGAACACGCCGGGCCGCACGCCGTACAGGCCGATGATCACGACGGCGGTGTCGACCTCGATGGGGACCACGAGCACCGAGCGGACGCCGTGCCGCACGGCGGTGGCGGCGTACCGGGGCCAGCGGGGGTCGCGGATCACGTCGGGGACCGCGACGGGCCGCCCGGACGACAGCGCCTCCCTCGACGGCCCCTCACGCAGGTCGCGCTCGCGGTCGATCAGTGAGGTGAGCTCGCTGTGGGAGGCCGCGAGCAGCACCCGCTCCTCCGTCCACAGCTCGGCCGTGCCGCCCGCGCATCCCGGCACCCCGCGGGCCACGGCCTCGGTGATGCCGCGCAGGACGCTTTCCAGGGACGTGCCCTCGGTCACACGGCCGAGGGCGGCGAGGTCACGGGCGAGGATGGACGTCGTCTCCATGGTAGAAAGACCATTCCCATAGTTGCGGGGTTATTCCAGGCTGGATCGATTAGACCCGGTCTTTGGCGTAGCGTCTACGTCGAGAGAGGGGGGCAGCTTGCCCGACATCGCCGAGCTTGAGCGCGCGCTGAGCGGGCTCGCCGACCGTATCGCCACCCTACGGGACGACCCCGGGCCGCAGGCCGCACTCCAGGGGCTGGAGGAGGCCGAGGAGCTGGTCAGGGCCGCCCTCACCGAGCTCGCCCGCAGCCGCAGGCGCAAGGACGGCGGCAGCCAGCGCGAGCAGAAGCTGCTGCGCCAGGTCTTCCGCTCGCTGCCCGTCCCCGTGATCATCATGGACACCGGCGGCACGGTGCGGCGGATCAACAACGAGACCACGCGCCTGCTCGGCAGCCCCGCCGGATACCTCATCGGCCGCGCCTTCCCCCTGCTGATCGACGTGTCGAGCCGGGCCGCGTTCCGCCAGCGGTTCACCTCGGTCCTGCACGGCGAGGAGAGCGCGTCGTTCCAGACCCGGCTGGCCCATCAGGGCCGCGCCCACACCGTGCGGCTGGTGCTGAGCCGGTTGCGCATGCCGGGCGAGCCGCAGGAGATGATCGCGGCGGTCGCGCTGCCGACGGAGGTGCAGCTGCCCGAGCCGGCCGCGCCGGCGGGGAGCTCGCCCGACGAGCCGGCGATCATGGCGGCGGCCCGGCGGCACGAGCTGCTGTCGCGGCTGACCCGGCTGCTGCTCGACGAGGAGAGCCTGCGGGAGCCTGTGGCGCTGCTGCGCACGGCGCGGCTGCTCGCGGCCGAGACCGCCGACTGGGTCATCGCCGACGTGCTGAGGGACGGCGTCGCGCGGCGGGCCACCGTGATCGCCCCGAGCGACCAGCCGGTGGGCCGCCTGCAGCGGGTCGTGGAGGAGACGCCGCCGCGGCTCGCCCCCGTCGTCGAGCGGGTGCTGACCACGGAGAGCGGGATCGTGCACGAGATGCTCTCGGACGAGTCGCTGCTCGGCGGGGACGTCCTGCAGCAGATGCGGGCCGGGTCGCTGCTCAGCGTGCCGATCCGGACCGACGACGAGGTCCGGGGCGTGCTCACGCTGGTGCGGCTGCGCGACCGGCCGCCGTTCGGGCTGGCCGACCTCGGCCTGCTGGAGGAGATCGGGCTCCACCTGGGCCTCGCGATGCAGGCGCAGCACGGCTTCCAGCGGCGGGCGCAGGCGGCCGAGACCCTCCAGACGGGCGTGCTCCCCCGGACGCTGCCGGACGTCCCCGGCTTCGAGATCGGCGCCGTGTACCACCCCGGGTCGGGGATGCGCGCGATCGGCGGCGAGTTCTACGACGTGTTCCCCGTGAAGAGCGGCTGGGGCTTCGTCATCGGCAGCGCGGCCGGCCGGGGCGAGGAGGCCGCCGCCGTCACCGCCATGGTCCGCAACGGGCTGCGGGTGCTGAGCGTGTGGGAGAACGACCCCGGGGAGGCGCTCCGCAAGATCAACGACGCGCTGGTGGCGCAGCGGACCGGCCTGTTCGTCATGGCCGCGGCCGGGTTCGTGCGCGGCAGGAAGATCAGGCTGGCCTCGGCGGGGCACCACCCGGCCGCGCTGCTGCAGGCGGGGGGCGGGGTCCGTTTCTCGGAGGGCGGCGGCGTCCCGCTCGGGTTCGAGGAGGGCTCGGTGCCCGCCACGGAGGAGATCACGCTGGCGGCGGGCGAGACGCTCGTGCTCTACTCGGACGGGCTCGTCGGCTCGCAGAGCCCGGCCGGGGAGACGTACGGCGAGGGACGCCTGACCGAGGTGCTCGCGCGCTGCGCGGGCCAGCCGCCGGGCGCCGTCGTGAAGGCCGTCGAGGAGGACCACCGGGCGTTCTCCGGCACCCACGCCGTGGACGAGATCACCCTGCTCACGCTGCGCCGGGCCCGCTGAGGATTTGCCGCCCGGCCCCGGCTGGTGGTGGACTTGACCGGTGGGGATGCGGCCTGGGGACCACCGCGCGGTGGCCTTCTCCGACGAGGCGGAGCTGGAGCCGGTGCTCGCTCCGTACGTGTCGGAGGGGCTGGCGGGGGGCGACCGCGTGCTCTACCTCACCGACGTCACGCATCCCGCCGTCGCGATCGGCCTGCTGCGCGGGTGGGGCGTCGACACCGGCTGCCACGTCGCCGCCCGCCGCCTGGACGTGCGCCGCATCGAGGTGTACGACGCCGACACGATGCTGGGCGACCTGACGGAGGCGGCGCGGCTGGCCCGGGCCGACGGGTACCGGGCCTTACGGGTCACGGCTGAGATGAGCTGGGGGCTGCGCGAGGGCGCCGACCGGCTCGCCGACTTCGAGAGCCGGGTGCACGGCCTGTTCTCCACGGGCACGGCCCTCGGCCTGTGCCAGTACGACCGCCGCCTGTTCCCGCCGGTTGTTTTGTCGGATCTGTACCGGATACATCAAGAGCCGGACAGTGACCTGGAGTTCGACGGAGCGCTCCTCCGGATCCGCCGCACCGTCGAGCCCGCCGGCATACGGGTGGAGGGCGACGTGGAGGCGAGCACGCTGGAGCCGTTGACGAGGTCGCTGCGGGCGGCGGCCTCCCGCGGCCGGGGCGACGTGCACGTCGACCTCGGCGGCGTCTCGTTCATCGATCTGTCCGGTCTGCGGGCCCTGCTCGAGACGGCCGGCTCGCTGGGGAGCCGGCGCTCCCTCGTCCTGGAGCGGGTCCCCGACCACGTGCGGGAGCTGATCCTCCTGATCGGCTGGGACGGCACCCCCGGCCTGCGCCTGGGCGGGAGCGACCGCCGATGACCGAGATGATCCACCAGGCGAGCCTGTACGGCTCGGACGAGGAGTTCCTCGAGGTCGCCGTGCCCTTCGTCCGGGACGGCATCGACCGCGGCGAGCCCGTGCTCGTCACCACCACCTCGGCCAACCTCGACCTGGTCGGCGGGGCGCTGGGCGCCGACGCGGACCGGGTCGACTACGCCGAGAGCGCCTACTTCGGCGGCCGGACCGCCCAGCGCGCGACCGCGTTCCTGCGGTACTGGCGGCGCAACGCCGGGCGCGGCCGGGTGCGTGTCCTGGCCGAGCCGGTGTGGCCGGGACGGTCGGAGCGGGACGTGCTCGCCTGGACCCGCATGGAGTCGGCGCTCAACGTGCTCCTCGCCGGCACCGGCGTCTGGATGATCTGCCCGTACGACCTGCGGGCGGTCGGCCGCGACGTCGCGGAGGACGCGCTGCGCACCCACCCGTCGGTGAGCCCCGACGGCAGGCGGGTCGAGGCGTCGCCCGCCTACGCCGACCCCGCGGCGTTCATCGGCGCGTGCGACGCCGCGCCGCTGCCCGCGCCTCCCGGCGACGCCGCGACCGTGACGGCCGAGGTGCTGCCCGACGTGCGCGCCTTCGTGACCGAGGAGGCCGGGCGGCGCGGGGTGACCGGGGACCGCGCCGTGATGCTGGCCCTCGCCGTTCACGAGGCAGCCCGCTACCTGGGTCTGCCGGTCACGATCCGGGTGTGGGAGACGTTCGGCGGGCCGGTGTGGGACCTGCGCGCGGCCGGGGGCGGCGGGGTGGCCGGCCACGACCCCCTGGCCGGTTTCGTGCCGCCGGACGCCGGGGAGCGGGCCGACGAGGGGCTGTGGCTGGCCCGCCAGGTGTGCGACCATGTGGACATCCGCTCCGACGGGGGTTCGCGCACCATACGGCTGCAGGCGGCGACCTCCCGCCTGCAGGAGAGTGGATGATTTTTCCCGATTAGGCGTTTAGCGCGAATCAGAGTAAGGTAAACAACCTCACATCGATCGTGCCTAGGACGCAGGCACACCTTTTCAAGCGCCTTCCTGTCTTGAGGTGTGCCATGGATATCGCGATCGTCTCTGCTCACGAGCTCACGCCCGACACTCCCGCCATCGCCCGCGAGCTGGCCCGCGGCCACCACGTCACCGTGTACACGCGTTCGAGGGTCAAGGGCGCCGCCGTCGAGCACGTGCCCGCCGGCCCCGACGTCGAGCTGTCGGAGAGCGACCTCCTCCCGTACATCTCGGACTTCAGCGCCGGGCTGCGCAGCCGATGGAGGGAGCACCGCCCGGACATCATCCACGCGTACTCGTGGTCGAGCGGCCTGGCCGCCATCGCCGGGTCCGAGGGCCTCGGGGTGCCGGTCACGCAGACGTTCCACGGGCACGGCGACGCCGCCACCCCGGCCCCCGTACGGCGCCTGGAGTGCGCCATCGGCCGCCGGGCCCGGGCCGTCATCGCCAACTGCGCCGACGAGGAGGACGAGCTGATCCGGATGGGCGTCCCGCGGCGCAACATCTCGGTCGTCCCCCACGGCGTCGACATCGAGCGCTTCCGCCGCCAGGGCCCGGCGTTCCCGCGCGGAGACCGGCCGCGGCTGCTGCACGTCGGGCACGTCGGCGCGGCCAGCGCGGTGAACGCGCTGCGGGCCGTCCCCGAGGCCGAGCTGGTCGTCGCGGGCGGCGACGACCCGAGCGTCGAGCGCCTGCGCATCCTCGCCAAGGAGCGCGGGGTCGCCGAGCGCGTCGAGATGCTCGGCGAGGTGCCGCACACCGCGATGCCGAAGCTCATGCGCAGCGTCGACCTCGTCCTGTCGCTGCCGTCGACCGTCCCGACGGGCACGGCCGCGCTGGAGGCCATGGCCTGCGGCATCCCGGTCATCGCCTCGGCCTCGGGCGCCCACCTCGACTCGGTCGTCGACGGCGTCACCGGTTACCTGATCCGCCCGGACCGGCCGCTGGAGATCGCCGCCCGCATCCGCAGGCTCCTCGGCGACGCCACCCTCCGCACCGCCATCGGGTACGCCGCCGCGGACCGGGCCCGCTCCCGCTACTCGGTCGAGCGCATCAGCGCCGAGCTGCTGCGGGTCTACGAGCGCACCTGCGCCTGAGCGGTTGCGCAATCGGCATTATGCCGTTATTGAAGTGAAATCCTGTGATTAGATGCGTCCATGTCACTTCATGGGCCTGGTTTAGCCGTGGCGGCGGCGACGCTCATCGCCGCCGCCACCGCGTGTTCGAGCGCAGACTCCACGAAGGTCTTCACCGCCGCCGGCGAGTCCGGGACGCAGGCGACCGCCGCGTCGGCCGGCGGTCACGGGGCGACCGTCACCGCCACCCCGGCCGCGGTGCCCACCGCCTCCGAGCCCGTGAGCGAGCCTGAGGCCACCCCCTCTCCCGTCCCCTCCCCGACGCGGAGCACGCCGCCCCGGCCGTCCCCCACCGCGACGCCCGAGCCGCCGCTGCGGCTGGCCGCCCCGGCGCGGCTGCGCCCGCACCCCAAGCGGGTCGACATCGTGGAGCCGGAGCCCGAGCCCGGCGGGAACGACTACGTGATCTCCGACCAGCCGCCGTCCGGGATCGAGCCGATCCCCGAGGTGCAGGGCGGCGGCCAGGAGACCCGCCCCCCGCGGCCGCACCCCTCCCGCCCGTCGTCCGGGTGGGGAGGCTCCGGATCACAGGGCTCCCAGGGCTCCCAGGGCGCGGGCGGATCGGCCGGCGCGGGCGGGTCCACCGGGTCCGACGGCGCGGGGTCCACCGGCTCGGGCGGCTCGGGCGGATCGGCCGGGTCCACCGGCTCGGGCGGCTCCTCGAGCGGGACCACCACCGGCGCCCAGTGGGGTCAGCCGATCCTGGTCGAGGACTTCGACGGCAGCCGGATCGACCAGAGCCGGTGGAGCGTCTACGACTCCCCCAACGCGAGCGTCAACCCCCGCACGTACCAGGCCACGAGCGTCGGCGGCGGCGTGCTGAAGATGACGGGCGGCTTCTACGGCGGCAAGGACCTGTCCGGCGGCGTCGCCAGCTCCATCACCCAGAAGTACGGCCGGTGGGAGGTGCGGCTGCGGGCCGAGAAGGGCGCCGGCTACAGCGCGGTCGCGCTGCTGTGGCCCGAGCGGCAGAACGACCCGGAGTACAGCGAGATCGACTTCACCGAGATCATCGACCCCACCCGGCAGACCGGCGGCATCTACGTCCACAAGGGTGAGCAGGGCCAGGCGCAGAACGAGATGCGCGCCGACTTCACCCAGTGGCACACGGTCGCGGTCGACTGGCTGCCCGACCGGCTGACGTTCTGGCTCGACGGCACGATGGTCTGGAACTACACCGGCGACCGGATCCCCCGCTCCCAGCGGATGGGCCTGACCCTGCAGAACGACGTGGTCTGCAACCAGTGGTCGCCCTGCCGAAACGCCTCGACGCCGAAGACCGTCAGCATGTACGTCGACTGGGTCCGCGTCTACCGCGCCCCCGCCGGGGTTTAGGGACCTGTCAGGGCCGCGGCCTTGAGCGACAGGTGGAGGAGCAGGCGGTCCTCGCCGTCGGCGAGGTCGAGGCCGGTGAGGTGCTCGGCCTTGCCGAGCCGGTAGTACAGCGTCTGCCGGTGCACGCCCAGCAGTGCCGCCGTCTCCTTCACCTGCCCGGCGTGGTCCAGGTACGCCTCGACGGAGCCGGCCAGGTCGCCCCCGGCGGCCCACAGGGCGGCCGACTCGCCGGCGAGGTCGGCGAGGTCCCGGTGGGACAGCCGGGCCAGCATGCGGTAGGCGCCGAGGTCCGGCCAGCTCGCGACCGGGCCCTGCCGGGGGACGTGCTCGGCCACCCGCAGCGCGAGCAGCGCCTCCCGCCAGCTCTCCCACGCCTCCTGGGCGTCGTCGCGGACTCCCCCCACGCCGGCGGCCGTGCCGTACAGGCCCTGCATCCGCCGCGCGACCTCCCCCGCCTGGGAGGCGGGTGCGAGGACCGCGAGCAGCGGCTCGCCGAGGTCGGGGTCGGCGAGCACGCCGCGCGGCAGCGTCCAGGGACCGTCGGCGTCGTCGGCCGGAGTGCGCACGGCCACCGCCGCCACGGGCCCCTCCGCGTCCACCGCCACCGAGGCCCGGGTGGCCGGGTCGGTGGAGAAGAAGGCCCGCAGCGGGGCGTGCCGGCCGCGGGCCTCCCGGGCCAGCAGCGCCGCCGCCCGGGCCATGAGAGGGGCCACGGCGGCCAGGCGCTCGTCGGTCAGCGCGCCCGAGTCGATCAGCCACAGGTACCCGTACGTCACGCCGCCCTGCCGCAGGGGTACGCAGACGCGGCCCAGCATGCCGGGCAGGCCGGGGATCCGCACCGGCGCGGTGGCCGTGGCGATGCCGTACGCCTCGAAGTGGGCGCGCACCTCCGCCGTGGCGCGCCGGCGCAGGATCGACTCCTGCCGGACCCGGTCGACGTCGCCGATCTGCGCGCCGTACGCGAGGAGGTTGAACGAACGGTCCTCCAAGGTGACCGAGGCGTCGAGCAACCGGGAGATCTCATCGACGATGTCCTGCATGGTGACATTGTTGTGCATTTGTAGGAAAAGCCTGTGGCGGATGTCCGTGGAACCTGGGTGACGTGCGGATTTAGCCTGTGGACATGCTCGGTTCCCTGCTTCTCGCGGGCTCGCGGAGCCCGCTGGCCCGCCGGGCGGTGTCGGGACTCCCGGTCACCCGCAAGGTCGTCGACCGGTTCGTGGCGGGCGAGACGACCGCGGACGCCGTCGAGGCGACCCGCCGCCTCACCGCCGCGGGGCTCGCCGTCACGATCGACCACCTCGGCGAGGAGGTCCGCGACGCCGCGACCGCCCGCGCCGCCGCCAAGGCGTACGTCTCCCTGCTGGACGCGCTGGCGCCGCTGGGGCTCGGCCGCCGGGCCGAGGTCTCGGTGAAGCTGTCGGCGGTCGGGCAGCGCCTCGACGAGGCGATGGCGCTGGAGCACGCCCGGCAGATCTGCGCCGCCGCCCGCGACTGCGGGTCGACGGTCACGCTCGACATGGAGGACCACACCACGGTCGACTCGACCCTGGAGGTCCTGCGGGCGCTGCGGGAGGACTTCCCGGAGACCGGGGTGGCGATCCAGGCGTACCTGTTCCGCAGCGAGGCCGACTGCCGCGACCTCGCCGGCTCGCGCGTGCGGCTCGTCAAGGGCGCCTACCGGGAGCCCGCCTCCGTCGCGTACCAGAGCAAGGGCGAGGTCGACCGGGCGTACGTCCGGTGCCTGCGCGTGCTCATGGCCGGCACGGGCTACCCCATGGTGGCCACGCACGACGACCGGCTCATCGCGATCGCGGAGCTCCTCGCCGACCGGCACGACCGCGACCGCGACGCGTACGAGTTCCAGATGCTCTACGGGATCAGGACCGACAAGCAGCTCGCGCTCGCCGAGGCCGGGTCGCGGGTGCGGGTCTACGTCCCCTACGGCGACGACTGGTACGGCTACTTCATGCGCCGCCTGGCCGAGCGCCCGGCCAACGTCGCCTTCTTCCTGCGCGCTCTGAGGGGTAAGTAATGGATGCGATCACCGACGTCCCGGTCCCGGCCAACGAGCCGGTGCACGGCTACGCCCCGGGCAGTGCCGAGCGCGCCGCCCTGGAGAGCCGGATCAAGGAGCTCGCCGGGACGGGCCTCGACCTCACGATGACGATCGGCGGCGAGAGCCGGATGGCCGGCGGCCGGCCGATCGACGTGGTCCAGCCGCACAACCACGCCGCGGTGCTGGGCCGTACGGCCGACGCGACGGCCGGTGACGTCCAGGCCGCCGTCGACGCCGCGCGCGCCGCGGCCCCGGCCTGGCGGTCGCTGCCGTTCGAGGAGCGCGCCGCCGTCTTCCTGAAGGCCGCCGACCTGCTCAGCGGCCCCTGGCGGGCGACGCTCAACGCGGCCACCGTCCTCGGGCAGTCGAAGTCGGTCCAGCAGGCCGAGATCGACGCGGCCTGCGAGCTGATCGACTTCTTCCGCTTCAACGTCTCCTACGCCCGCCGCCTGCTGGCCGAGCAGCCGCTGTCGTCACCCGGCGTGTGGAACCGGATGGAGTACCGGCCGCTGGAGGGCTTCGTCCTCGCGATCACGCCGTTCAACTTCACCTCGATCGCGGCCAACCTGCCGTGCGCGCCGGCCCTCATGGGCAACGTCGTCGTCTGGAAGCCGTCGCCGACGCAGCAGTTCGCGGCCCACTTCACCATGCGCCTGCTGGAGGCCGCCGGGCTGCCCCCCGGGGTGATCAACATGGTGACCGGCAACGGCGGTGCCGTGTCCGAGGTGGCCCTCCCCCACCCCGAGCTCGCGGGCGTCCACTTCACCGGCTCGACCGCCACGTTCCAGCACCTGTGGCGCACGGTCGGCGAGAACATCACTGGCTACCGCGGCTACCCGAGGCTCGTGGGCGAGACCGGCGGCAAGGACTTCGTGGTCGCCCACCCGTCCGCGTCCCCCGAGGTGCTGTCGACCGCCCTGATCCGGGGCGCGTTCGAGTACCAGGGCCAGAAGTGCTCGGCCGCCTCCCGCGCGTACGTGCCGCGCTCGATCTGGTCGCGGATGCGCGACGACTTCGTCTCCCTCGCCGAGTCGCTCACGGTCGGCGACGTGGCGGGCGACCTGTCCACGTTCATGGGCGCGGTGATCGACGCCCGGGCGTTCGCGAAGCACCGGGAGGCCCTCGACCGCGCGCGTGCCACCGACTCGATCGAGGTCCTGACCGGCTCGTACGACGACTCCGCCGGCTACTTCGTCCGCCCCACGGTGCTGGAGTGCTCCGACCCGGCCGACGAGATCTTCGTCAAGGAGTACTTCGGGCCGATCCTGGCCGTGCACGTCTACGACGACGCGTCGTACGACGCCGTGCTCGACCAGATGGAGGGCGTGTCGCCGTACGCGCTGACGGGCGCGGTCATCGCGCAGGACCGGCACGCCATCGCGGCGGCGACCGAGCGGCTCCGCTTCGCCGCCGGCAACTTCTACGTCAACGACAAGCCGACCGGGGCCGTGGTCGGCCAGCAGCCGTTCGGCGGCGCCCGGGCCTCCGGCACCAACGACAAGGCCGGTTCGATCTTCAACCTGATCCGCTGGGTCAACGCCCGCACCATCAAGGAGACGTTCGCCCCGCCGACCGACCACCGCTACCCCTACATGGGCTGACCCCCCTCCGCCGGGCGCCCCGGCGCGGGGCGTCCGGCGGATCACAAGGTGGCGGGGAGCAATGTCAGCGCGGCCACGTGGCACGGGCGGATCACCGTGAAGTGACGGCGGTCGACAGTCGCCACCTGGTGCACTCCCAGCCGTTCTGCCAGCGCGACCACTGAGGCGTCCACCAGTCCGAGGCGAAGCTCCACGTACGTCTCGACCAGCTCCGACGCCCGGTGGAGATCGTCGGGAAGGAGCTCGGTCAGCTCCAGCTCCCCCTGCGCCAGCGACGCCAGGAACGCCGCCTCCGCCTTGCCGCCGAGATTCTTCTCCACGTGCCAGGAGGTCTCGACCAGTACCGTCGTGGGTACGAGCAACCGGCCGGGGAGCGTGGAGAGCAGCCGAGCCGACACCGAGTGATACGCGTCCGACCGATCGATGGCGGCGTACAGCACGCCGGTGTCCACAAGGGTGACCGTCACGGGAGACGATCCAACCCCTCCCGGAGGATCTCGTCATGCCGTTCCGACACATCCGATCGGCCTGAGGCTCCAAGCCCGATGAACGAGAGCCGGCGGCTCGCGTCTTCGCCCTCGCCTTCCTCCACGAACCTGGCCAGTTCAGGGTCGGCCTCGACAAGCAACCGCAGCCGCCGCACCCCCGCGGGAGGAAGCCGGTCGACGAGGTGATGCATCTCCTCGTAATCATGGGCAGCCGTCATGTCCGCCAGTGTACGCACCTCGCCGTAACGGCGCCGGGGCCGCGACCACGGCCGCAGGGCGGGAGTTCAGCGGCGGGGGCGGGTGCAGTGGACGCAGGTGGTCGCGGCGGGACGGGCCCGGAGCCGTTCGAGGGCGATGGGCTGCCCGCAGCGCTCGCAGGTGCCGTAGCGGCCCCGGCCCAGCCGTTCCAGCGCAAGGTCCAGGTCGGCCAGCTGACTCCTGGCCTGGTCGAGCAGGGCCTGGACGTGGGCCCGCTCGAACGCGATCGTCGCGCCCTCGGGATCGTGCTCGTCGTCGACGGCCACGAGCGAGGAGGAGGCGACGATGTCGTCCCAGGCCCGCGTCAGCACCCCGATCCGGGTGACCGCGGCCGCGCGCTCCGCGGCGAGGAGATCCCGCAGGGCCGCCTCGTCCGACGCGGACAGCGCGCGGGACGGCTGTTCGGCCATCACACGGCCAGCGTACGCCGGGGCGCCGGGCCTGCCCGCCTCACACGATGACGACGATCTTGCCGGAGGCGTGGCCGGCGGCGAGGCGCCGGACGGCCTCGGGGGCGTCCGCGAGCGGGAAGGTCCCGGTCACGACCGGTGTGACCCGGCCCGACCCGGCGAGCTCCGCGAGGAGGCGCAGGTCCTCCTCGCGCGGCCGCGACAGCAGGGAGGTCAGCCGCCGGCGCGTGAACGGCGACAGCAGCGCGGCCCGGAGCTGGCGGCCCATGCCGCCGGTCCACCTGCCGCCCGCCTCTCCGCCCATGAGGACGAGCGTCCCCCGGGGCGTGAGGGCCCGCCGCAGCCGCGACAGCGGGCGGTTGCCCGCGATGTCGAGGATCAGGTCGTACCGGGACGGCAGGTCCGCGACGTCCACGCGGGTGTGGTCGAAGACGTCCGCGGCGCCGAGCGAGCGGACGAGATCGGCCTTGCCCGGGCCGCACAGCCCGGCGACCCGCGCGCCGAACACCCCGGCCAGCTGCACCGCGAACGTCCCCACGCCGCCTCCGGCGCCGATGACCAGCACCTGCTGGCCCTCACGGACCCGGCCGCGGTCGCGCAGGCCGTGCAGGGCGGTCAGCCCGGACGTCGGCAGGGCCGCGGCCTGCTCGAACGTGAGCGCCTCCGGCTTGGCCGCGAGCCTGTCCTGCCGGGCCAGCGCGTACTCGGCGAAGGAGCCCTGGCAGACCCCGAACACCTCCTCGCCCGGCCGGAAGCGGGTCACGCCCGGCCCGACGGCCTCCACGACGCCCGCCCCGTCCATGCCGCGGACGGGGACCTTCGGCGCGCGCAGCCCGAAACCGGCCAGGCGCAGCAGGTACGGCAGGCCGGTCGTGAGGTGCACGACCCCGGCGTCCACGCCGGCCGCGCGCACCCGCACGAGCACCTCGCCGTCCCCCGGCGACGGGATCGGGACGTCTCTGAGCTCCAGCACGTCGGGCGGGCCGTACGCGTCCTGGACGATCGCCTTCACGAGGCCTCCTCGGGCTCGTCGGGGTAGTGGAACACGTCGTCGAGCGGGACGCCGAACACGCGCGCGATCTGGAAGGCCATCTCCAGGGACGGCGAGTAGCGGCCCTGCTCGATCGCGATGACCGTCTGGCGGGTCACCCCGATGCGGGACGCCAGCTCCGCCTGGGTCATCTCGCCGTGGGCGAAGCGGAGGGCCCGGATCGAGTTGGTGACCCTGGTCGGCCTCACCACGGCCAGAAGCCGCGGCGGTAGGCGACGATCTTGGCGACGGAGCCGAGGATCGCGGACAGTACGAACGCCAGGTAGAGCACGTTGGCGATCCAGAACTGGTCCGCCCGCGCCATGGCCAGCCCGCAGGCCGCGACGCCCCCCGTGACCACGAAGGACTGGCCGATGTGGTCGCCGAACCGGTTGATCTCCCGGTCGCGCTGGTCCTTCATCCCGGCGTCCTCGGGGGCGAGGGCCGCCGCCACCGTTCGCAGCACGATCTGGGCCGCGATGGCGCCGCCGATCGTCCCCAGCATCAGCGGCACGTACGGCACCTCGGCGAGCGGGACCGGGCCCGCCCTGCCGAGGAGGAGGACGACGTACGCCGCGTAGGCGACGGCCGAGACCGTCGCCATGATCCACGCGAGCTTCTCTTCGAAGGGCACGCCCCGAATGTAAAACGAAACGGACCTCGTGTCTACTTTTCTTTACATCGCGCTCCCGAGCCCGCGGTCGAGCCGCAGAGGGAGCCGGGCCAGCCGCCACGCTGCGGGCAGGAGCTGGCGTTCGAGGTCCTCGGGCGGCACGGCCAGCTCCATCCGCGGGAAGCGGCGCGGCAGCGCGGTGAACGCGACCTCGGCCTCCTGCCGGGCCAGCGCGGCGCCGAGGCAGTAGTGCAGGCCGTGCCCGAACCCGAGGTGGACCTCACGCCGCCCGTCCGTCTGCCGGGTGATGTCGAGCCGCTCGGGGTCGTCGAACCGGCGGGGGTCGTAGTTGGCGGACACCAGCACGGCCATCACCGGCTCGCCGCGCCCGATGCGCGTGCCGGCGATCTCGACGTCCTCGGCGGCGTAGCGGAACCGGGTGCCCTGCACCGGGCCGCACCACCGCATCAGCTCGTGGACGGCGAGAGGAGCCAGCGCCGGGTCGGCCCGCAGGGCCGCGAGCTGGTCCGGGTGGGCCAGCAGGGCGGCCATGCCGTTCCCGACGAGGTGCGCGGTGGTCTCGTGGCCGGCGAGGACGAGCGTCAGCACCATGGTGATCATCTCGTCGTCGGACAGCCGGTCGCCGTCCTCGTCGTGGGCGCGGATCAGGCCGGTGAGCAGGTCGTCCGCCGGCTCAGCCCGGCGGCGGGCGATCAGGCCGCGGATGTAGCCGATCATTTCGCGCAGCGGCTCGGTCATCGCTCCCCGCCGCTGGCTGACCAGGGCCCTGCCCCATCCCCGCCAGAGCGGTCGGTCCTCCTCGGGGATGCCGACCAGCTCGCAGATGACCGTGATCGGCAGCGGGTAGGCGTAGTGCTCGACGAGGTCGACGACGCCGTCCTCGGCCCGGCCGGGGAGCGCGTCCAGCAGGCGGTCGCTGATCTCCTCCACGCGGGGGCGCAGCTCCTGGACGCGGCGCGCGGTGAAGGCGCGGGAGACCAGCCTGCGCAGCCGGATGTGGTCGTGGCCGTCGGCGTCGAGCACGGTGTCGAGCACGAACCGGGCGTACTCGGCCGGGATGCCGCGGACCCGCAGCAGCTCCTCGCGGACGTTGGGGGCGTCCGTCCCCGGGACGTTCGCGGGGTCGTTGACAAAGCGGTGGTCGGACAGCACCGCCGCCACGTCGTCGTACCGGGTGATCAGCCAGATCGGCGTGCTCTGGCCGGGGAACGCGGCCCGCGTCACCGGAGTCAGCTCCCGGATGCGGGAGAACCCGCGGAACGGGTCGCGCATCAGCTCGGGGTCCATCAGGTTGACGGGGTGGCCGACCGTGCTGGGAGTGCTCATGTATGCCCTCCAGGGGCTGGTCAGATGAGTGTCCGCCTGCGCATCTCCTCGTGCAGGCGGTCGAGCAGGCGCCGGTAGGCGGCGGCGACTCGGGGCGCCGCGGCCCGCGCCGCCCCCGGGTCGCCGGGGATCTCGAAGGCCGAGCGGACGACGTGGGCGAGCATGCCGGCGGCGGCGGGCACGTCGGGCGCCGCGCCCGGGGTCATCGGCTCGATCATGAGGTACCCGGTCAGGATCGCCTCGTACGCGTGCCGCTGCAGCTCCAACGGCTGGTCGTCGCGGACGAGGCCGTGCTCGCGCAGCGCGGAGAAGTGGGCGTCGACGGTCCGCTCGCGCACGGTCAGCAGGTCGCCGGTGTCCCGGGCGGCGCTCCTGCTCAGCGTGCCCAGCGTCTCCACGTCCCCGATGAGCACGGCGCGGGCGATCGGCTCCTCGTGCACCCACAGGTACGCCGACCTGGCCACGCTGCTCAGCAGGACGGCCGAGGGGTCGTCCCCCGCCTGACGGACGAACCGGTCGATCATCCGGCTCTGGGCCCGCATCAGCACGGTCAGGAAGAGCAGCTCCTTGCCGGGGAAGTGCAGGTAGACCGTGCCCTTGCCGACCCCGGCGCGCCGGGCGACCTCCTCGATCGTCACCCGCCGGTACCCGCGGGAGACCAGCAGCTCCCCGGCCGCGTCCAGGATCCACTCGGTCCGCCGGTCGCGCCCCGCGCCCGCGGGGACGGCCGTCCGCCGGTCGGCCTCCGTCACGACGCCTCCCTCGTGACCAGATTGACGAATCCGGTCATACAGTCGACGATACGACGCGCCGAAGCCGGGGGCAACGGCAGGGCGGTCCGTCCGCGAGGGTCACCCCGCCGCGGATCCCCGGGTCGGGTCTCCAGGTCTCGGGCTCGGGTCTCCGGGGCGGGTGTACGCGTCAGGCCCGGTCGACGGTCATCTCGCCGAGGAGCGACCAGTCGTCCTGCGGGATCGTGGTGTTGACGATCCGGGGCGTCTCCGCGAGGTGGGCGGGCAGGGTCCGCTGGGCCTGCCGGAAATGCTCCGACCCGACGTGGGCGGCGCCCGCCTCGTCGTCCCGGAAGGCCTCCACCAGCACGTACTCCTCGGGGTCCTCGACGCTGCGCGACCAGTCGAACCACAGGCAGCCCGGCTCGGCCCGGGTGGCCCGGGTGAACTCACCCGCGATCTCGGGCCACCGGTCGGCGTACTCCGGCAGCACCCGGAACTTCGCGGCGATGAAGATCATCTCGTTTTCCTCCTCATGTCCTACGGCCCCCGATCACATCACAGCGACGTCCCCGTCCTGGCAGGCCTCCCCCCGGATCGCCCGGGCCGTCCTCGCGGTAGAGGCGGCGCGGACGGGGTACGCCTGCCGGACCGGACAGGACTATCGAGCCGAGGTGGCCATGCGCCCTATCCTCACCGCGGTCCTCGCGGCCGCCGCCCTGACGGCGCCCGCCTGCTCCGACCTCAAGCAGGACTACAACACCCAGGTGATCCCGCAGAACGAGGGCGCCAACGCCGACCTCGGGCGGGTCAAGCTCAGGAACGCCTTCCTGATCGGCGGGCCCCCGGGGCGGCCGCTCCAGCCGGGGGCCTCGGTCCCGATGTACCTCGCCCTGCTGAACGACGGCGCGGCGGCCGACAGGCTGGTGTCGGTGAGCGCGCCCGGCGTGTTCCAGGGGGCGACCCTGCCCGCCGGCGGTCTCGCGGTCCCCCCGAACGGGTTCGTCGGGGGGACGCCGGCGCCGCAGGCGCTGATGACCGGCCTCCTCAGGCCGCTGTGGAGCGGCACGGCGATCCCCATGCGGCTGACGTTCGAGCACGCGGGGAGCACGACGGTGCAGGTCCCCGTGCTGCCGCCGACGGACTGGCGGGCCACCTACTCCCCCTGGCCGTCGGCCTCACCGGCTCCGTCGCCCACCCCGTCGCCGTGACCGGGGAGGACCGCACTACGGGATCTTGAGCACGACCACCGCGATCACAGGATGACCCCGAACAAAACGAACGGTGTCGTGTACGGCGAGGGATGAGGGGTAGCCGGATTTCCGGAACATTTCGGACGGAAGGAGTGACATGACGGTCGCACGCGAGATCATGACCCCCGGCGCGGAGTGCGTGAACGAGGACGAGAGCGTCCTCGACGCCGCCGCGAAGATGGCCCGCCTCGACGTCGGCTCCCTGCCGATCTGCGGCACCGACGACCGCCTCAAGGGCATGCTGACCGACCGCGACATCGTGGTGAAGGTCCTGGCCACGGGCAGGGACCCGAAGTCGTGCCTGGCCGGCGAGCTCGCCCAGGGCGAGGCCGTCACCATCGGCGCCGACGACGACGCGGCGGAGATCCTGCGCACGATGGCCTCGTACAAGGTCCGGCGGCTGCCGGTCATCGACGGCCACCGCCTGGTCGGCATCGTCGCGCTGGCCGACGTGGCCCGCGCCCTCCCCGACTCGCCGGTCGGCGACCTGGTGGACGCGCTGACCACCGACTGACGCCTGTCGCCGTCCCGGCACGGGCACCCACGGCGCCCGTAACGCGGGCACGCACCGCCCACCTCGGGCGCGCACCGCACGCGTGAACGCGGGCTCACACCGCCGCGAAGCCCCGGCCCCCCGGCCGGGGCTTCGCGCGTCCGGATCGCCCGCCCGGCGCGGACGGCCGATCCGCGCGGTTCCCGTTTGGCCCTCCGGAGGAGGGTATGGCGCCCGTACGCCGCCGCAGCGCGTCCCCTCCCGGGCCGCCGCGACGGCACCCGTACGGCCCGGGGCGACCCGGCGCCGCGCGACCGAGGAGCGGAGACGGCGATGAGCGACAACGAACGGCCGGGGAAGCGGGAGCGCTTCCTGTTCGACTTCGACCCGCGTTACTCGCCCGTGCTGACGGTCCTGGGCGTCACGCCCGCCACGGCGGGAGTGCTGGTCGGCCGGGGCACCCTGCGGGTCCGCTTCGGGCCCTGGGTGGTCGAGACGTCCCTGGACAACATCGTGGGGGCGGAGACGACCGGACCGTACACGCCGTGGAAGGCGATCGGCGCGCATGTGTCCCTCGCCGACCGGGGGCTCACGTTCGCCACCAACACGCGGAGCGGGCTGTGCGTCCGCTTCCGCGAGCCCGTGCGCGGCGGCGACCCGTTCGGGCTGCTGCGCCACCCCGGGCTCACCGTGACCGTCGCCGACCCCGCGGCGCTCGCCGGACATCTGTCCACGCGGCGGTGACGCCCCCTCACGACCAGACAGGAGGAGCGGCAGTGATCCCGGTGATCCGCCACGTCGCCCGCGGCGCCGCGGCCGGCTTGCTCGCCACCGGCGCGATGAGCGCGGTGATGCTCGCCGGCGAGCGGGCCGGTCTGCTGCCGGGCCAGCCGCCCAGGCACATCGTCCGGGCGGCCCTCCCCGGCCACCGGCGACGGCCCAAGAGGGGTGAGAAGGCCCTCGGCGCCGGCGCCCATCTGGCCTTCGGCATGGGATCCGGCGCGCTGCTCGGGCTGCTGGCCCGGGACGGCCGCGTCCGGCTGCCGCTCGGCGTGGGCTACGGCCTGCTGATCTGGGTGACCAGCTACGAGGGCTGGGTCCCGGCCATGGACATCCTTCCGCCGATCTCCCGCGACCCCGAGCCGGGCCGCCCGGCCGTGATGGCGGCGGGCCACGTGGTGTACGGCGCCGCGCTGGCCCTGGCCCTCAACCGGCTCCGCCGGCGGGGGACGGCAGCAACGCAACCATAGGGAGCAGGACATGACGACACCGACCAGGCCGCTCGCGCTCGTGACCGGAGCCTCAAGCGGCATCGGCCTCGAACTCGCGCGGCAGTTCGCCCAGCACGGGTACGACCTCGTGATCACCGCCGAGGACGCCGAGCTCGCCTCCGCCGCGCTGTCCCTCGAGGAGTACGGCGGCCGGGTGACCGCGGTGCCGGCCGACCTCACCGAGTACGACGAGGTGGAGCGGGTCTACGCCGAGAGCACCTCCGCCGGGCGGCCGCTCGACGCGGTCGCGATCAACGCGGGCGTGGGCGCGGGCGGCGCGTTCGCCGGCGGCACCTCGCTGCGCGACGAGCTCAGGGTCATCGAGCTCAACGTGACCTCCGCCGTCCACCTGGCCAAGCGCGTGGCCGAGGACATGGTCGGCCGGGGCGAGGGGAGGATCCTGTTCACCTCCTCGATCGCCGGGCTGATGCCCGGGCCGTTCGAGGCCGTCTACGCCGCCTCCAAGGCGTTCGTCCAGTCGTTCTCGCAGGCGATCCGCAACGAGCTGAAGGACTCCGGGGTCACGGTCACCGCGCTGCTACCCGGCCCGACCGACACCGAGTTCTTCGAGCGGGCCGGCATGGAGGACACCAAGGTCGGGTCCGGCTCGAAGGACGACCCCGCCGAGGTGGCCCGTCAGGGCTTCGACGCGCTGATGAAGGGCGACGACCGGGTGATCGCCGGCTCGTTCATGAACAAGGTCCAGGGCGCGGCGAGCAAGGTCACGCCCGAGACCGTGAAGGCGGCCATGCACCGCCGCATGTCCGAACCCGGCTCCGGCGACAAGTGAGCACGCCCGACACCGCCGCTCCGTGACCGCGCCGTTCGTGACAGGACCGCCCCGGCGGTCCGGAACCGCGGACGGCCGTACCGCGCAGTTACTGCAGGGGGCGGCGGAGACCGCCGCCCCCTCCGCGTCCCGCGGTCAGAGGGACGCGACGGCCGGGATGACCTCGGAGCCGATGACCTCCAGCGGCTCCAGCCGGTGCGCGTCCCGTACGGCGCCGAGCGCCTCCCCGAAGCCGAGCTCGGCGAGGCGGCCCAGGTCGTCGACGATCTGCTGAGCGTTCTCGCCCTTCTCCCCCGCGTCGAACCGGTAGTAGACCGTCTTCACGATGTCGTCGTAGTCGCGGCCCTCCGCCTCGCAGTGGGCGCGCAGCACGTCGAGCTTCCTGGCGAGGTCCGGCGTCGGGAACAGGTTGCAGGCCTGGGCGTACCGCGCCACCAGGCGCAGCGTCTTCTTCTCGCCGCCGCCCCCGATCAGGATCGGCGGGTGCGGGCGGGTCAGCGGCTGCGGCCGGTTGAGCGGCCGCTCCAGCTGGTAGTGCCGCCCGGTGTACGGCTGCTCGTCGCCCGCCCACATCTGCAGGCAGATCTGGATCGTCTCCTCCAGCCGCTCGAACCGCTCGGCGACCGGCGGGAACGGGAAGCCCAGGCCGCGGGACTCCTCCTCGTTCCACGCCGCGCCGATGCCGAGCCAGGCACGGCCGCCGGACAGCACGTCGAGCGTGCTGATCGTCTTGGCCAGCAGGCCGGGGAGCCGGTAGACGGTCCCGGTGACGAGCGTGAGCAGCTTGGCGCGGGACGTGTGGCCGGCCAGGTAGCCGAGCGTCGTGTAGGCCTCCAGCATGTCGTTCTCGGGCGGCCCGACCGCGCCGATCTGAAAGAAGTGGTCCATCACCGCGACGGTGGCGAAGCCGGCGTCGTCGGCGGTCCGAGCGATGGCCGCCAGGTCGGCCCCGAGCGTCGGGGGCCCGCCGGGATATGTGAAATCGGGGATCTGCAGTCCAACCTTCACGAAGCACCTCCTGATTACATGCTTACACGACACCGGCGCCGAGCGATACGCCTCGGCGATCAGCTCGCGACGTCCCGGTACGCGATCACCTTGCCGATCCGCAGCCGCACGAGGAACTCCCCCGGGACTCCGTTGCGCTCGCCGTACTCCCGGGCCCGCTCCTCGCCCATGTACCGGCCGCCGATCACGGTCGCCCAGTGCAGCAGTTCCTCCGGATCGGCCGACAGCGCCGCCTCCCCCTCGATCATGACGTACGAGTAGGGCGGCCGCTGGTCGTCGACGCAGAGGGTCGCGCGGGGGTCGCGGCGCAGCACCTTGGCCTTCACACCGGACTCGTGGGTGGTGAACACCACGTCGTCCCCGTCGAGCGCGAACCAGATGGGCGTCACGTGGGGCCGTCCGCCGGCCCGCGTGATCCCCAGCTTGCCGGTCCGGGTCCCCTCCGCGGCGAACGCCCGCCACTCGGCGTCTGTCATCCGTTCCATGACTCGACCCTAGGCCGTGCGCTACGCCTTCCGGCGCCTGCCCTCCGCGTCGAGGGCGGCCGCCTCCTCCGGGGTGGGCGCGGTGCCGCCGAGGTGGGCGGGCTGCCACCACACGCCCTTGGGCTGCTCGGGGTAGGCCCGCTGGGCCTCGTCGAGCAGGGCGGACATGCGGCGGCGCAGGTCGGCCGTGAGCTCGGCGACGTCGTCGCCGGGTGCCGGGTGCGTGGGCTCCCCCACCAGGATCGTGATCGGCACGTGGCGCTGCAGCAGCCGGCGCGGCCGCCCCTTGGTCCAGAGCCGCTGCCCGCCCCACAGCGCCACGGGGATCAGCGGCACCCCGGCCTCGGCCGCCATGCGGATCGGCCCGTTCTTGATGTCCTTGACGGTGAACGACCGGCTGATCGTCGCCTCGGCGAAGTTGCCCACCACCTCGCCCGCCTCCAGCGCCCGTACGGCCGCCTGGAAGGCGTTCGCGCCGGCCGACCGGTCCACCGGGATGTGGCGCATGCCCCGCATGAGCGGCCCGGAGACGGGGTGGGCGAACACCTCCTTCTTCGCCATGAACCTCACCAGGCGGCCCGAGGGGAGGGCGGCCAGCCCGGCGAAGACGAAGTCGAGGTAGCTGACGTGGTTGGCGACCAGCACGGCCCCGCCCGTGCGGGGGACGCGGTCCGCCCCCTCGATCCCGATGCGCAGGTCGAGGAGCCTGAAGGCGGTCAGCGCGGTGCGGATGACCGGCCGGTACACGAACTCAGCCATGCCTGGAACCGTAACCTACCGAGCCGTAACCCGCGCCCCGCGAAGAAAGTCCGATGGCCGCGGACCCTCAGCGCCGGGGACCCTCAGTGGCCGCGGAACGCCTCCTCCAGCCACCATGAGGGCGCGTCGCCGGTGACCTTGGCGTGCACCACGAGCGGCCGGTCGCGCGGGCCCTTCAGCCATTCGGCCACCCCGCCCAGGTCCCGCTCGTCCCGCACGGTCACGGCCGCGCAGCCGAAGCCCCGCGCGATCTCCGCGATGTCGACCGGCGGGAACGTGACCGTCTCCAGCGGGAAGCCGTGCGGCCCGAAGTGATGCACCTCCGCGCCGTACGCCTCGTCGTCGTAGACCACCACGACCATGGGCAGCCCGAGCCGCACCACGGTTTCCAGCTCGGCCACGCTCATCAGCGCTCCCCCGTCGCCGAGCGCGGCGACCGGCAGCCGGTCCGGCTGCGCGAGAGCCGCCCCGATGGCCGTGGCGAGGCCGAGGCCGATCGCCTGGAACGCCTGGGTGAAGCAGAAGGCGCTCCCGTCGGGCACCGCGAGGAACATCGACGGGTACCCCATGAAGTTGCCGGAGTCGACCGCCACCACCCGCTCCGCCGGGAGGAGGTCGTCGAGGCCGATCGTCAGCGTGCGGGGGTCGATGCGCCCGCCACCGGTCGCGTCCTCGTACGGCACGTCGCGCCAGCGCACCTCGCGGGCGATGCGCTCGGCGAGCGCGGGGCTGCGGTAGCCCCGGGAGGACGGGTCGCCGGCCGGGGCGGGGCCGTCCACGAGCGCGCCGACGGCGCGGGCCGTCTCCCGGACGTCGCCGATCACCCCGAGGTCGACCGGCCGGTTCACGCCCAGCGCGTCGGGATCGAGGTCGACCTGGACGACCGTCGCGTCCGGCCCGATGAGCGCGCCGTGGCGGGTGGTCCACATGGTGAACGAGCAACCCCAGCCGACCACCAGGTCGGCGCCGCTGACCAGCTCGGCGGCGAGCGGCGAGGCGAACCCGCCGATGACGTCCAGGTCCCACGGGCTGCCGTGGAAGTGGCCCTTCGCGACGGCCGACGTGGCGAACAGCGCGCCGACCCGCTCGCCGAGCGCCTCCAGCTCCCGCCGGGCGCCGCGCGCGCCGCGGCCCGCGACGAAGACCGGCCGCTCCGCGCGGGCGAGCAGCCCGGCGAGCCGGGTCATGGCGTCGGACGGCTCTCCCGGCAGGTCCTCCGGCTCGCCCCCCGACGCGTCCCGCTCGGCGGGGAACGTCAGGCCCCACGGCCCCGCTATCCGGCTCGCGGCCTTCCGGTGCGCGCCGCCCCGGCCCGCCCGCAGGTCCCGTACGGCGTGCACGGCCTCCTCGGGCAGCTCCTCGGCCTGGACGTCGAGGGGCAGGGTGAGCACGACCGTGCGGCGGCCGAGCAGGGCCGCCAGGTAGGCCATGACGGTGTCGTCGACCACCGTCTCCGCCGACCCGACCCGGGCCCCGTGGGCGCCGACGGCGGCGGCCAGCGCGGCCTGGTCGAGGGCGAAGTTGGACCGTGCCGAGGCCGCCTCGGGGGCCAGCACGAGCAGCGGGGTCCGGCTCTTGGCGGCCTCGGTGATCCCGGTCAGGGCGTTGGTGAGCCCGGGGCCCTGGTGGACCGTCAGCACGGCCACCGTGCCGCTCATCCGGGCGTAGGCGTCGGCCATGGTCGCGGCCCCGCCCTCGTGCCGGGCGGCGACGTACCGCACGCCGCCGGCGACCAGGGCGTTGGTGACGTGGAAGTTCCCGCTGCCGACGACGCCGAAGGCGGCCCGGACGCCGAGGGAGGCGAGGACGGCGCCCACGGCCTCGGCGACGTTCACCGCTCCACCAGCGCGAGGACGCGGGCCGGGCTGCCGGAGCCGCCGGTGATGGGCAGCGGCCCTGCGAGGATCACCGCCCCGGTCGGCGGCAGCCGGTCGAGGTTGCGCAGCTGGGTCAGGCCGTACTTGCCGGCCCCGAGGAGGAACGAGTGGCACGGGAACGCGGGGTCGAAGGAGTGCGCGGCCCCGGCGTCGGTGCCGACCGTCTCGACGCCGATCCCCAGGATGGGCGTCTCCTCCGCCAGGTAGCGGGCGCACGCGACCGAGATGCCCGGGGTGTGGGGGCCGGTGTCGTCGGCGTTCAGGAACTCCGCCTGGTCGTTCGCGCGGGCGTCCCAGCCGGTGCGGTAGAGCAGCCAGCCGCCGTCCGGCAGCGGGCCGTGCTCGCGCACCCAGGCGTCGACGTGCTCGACCTCCAGCAGGAAGTCGGGGTCGGCGGCGGCCTCGGCGGCGAAGTCGAGCACCACGGCGGGCGCGACCAGCCGGGACGGCGGCACCTGGGCGACGTCCTCGCCCTCCCGCGCCGAGACCCAGTGGATCGGCGCGTCGAAGTGCGTGCCGGTGTGCTCGCCGGTCGTGAAGTTGTTCCAGTACCACGCCGGGCCTCGGTCGTCGTACCGGCTGATCTCCTGCAACGTGAACGGCACGGTCTGCCCGAACGGCTCGGGCAGGGTCAGGATCGGCGTCTTCTCCCCCAGCGGCGCGGTCAGGTCGAGCACCTCGATCCCGCCGCCTCTGACGGCCTCCACCAGATCCCGTAACAGCGACATGCCGCCTCCCATCGGTCAGGACGCACAGATCCTCCTACACAGCGCGGGCGGAGCGCCATATGCGGCGCCACACCGCGCGGTCGGGCTCGGGCCTTGACGCGCGTGGGCTCCCGATTTAACTTCTATGAAATCCCGTTCGACATCGTCGAACGACGTTCACCACCGGGACGGTCCCATGAACGACTCACCCCCCTCCACCCTCCAGAAGCTCCTCGCCGAACTGCTCGGCACGGCATTCCTCGTGTATGTCGGGGCCGGCTCCGCCGCCGCCACCGGCGTCATCGCCGCCGGCACCAAGGTGCCGTTCTCGATGGCGCAACTCGGCGTCATCAGCTTCGCGTTCATGCTGGTCATCGTGGGCACGGTGTACGCCATCGGGCACATCTCCGGCGCCCACGTCAACCCGGCCGTCACGGTCGCGCTCGCCGCCACCGGCCGGTTCCCCTGGCGCGAGGTGCCGGGGTACGTCCTGGCGCAGGTCGCCGGGGCCGTCGCGGGCGGGCTGGGCATCTTCGTGACGCTCGGCGCCGACGCGGCCCGCGCGGCCGGGGGCGGCGTGACGGCCTACGCCGCTCAGGTCGGCTTCGCCCGGGGCACGCTGATCGAGGGCATCGGCACGTTCATGCTGGTCTTCGTCATCTTCGGGGTGCTCGACCGGCGGGCGGTCCCGGGGTGGGCGCCCATGGCCATCGGCTCGATCGTCTTCGCGATCATCATCATCGTCGGCCCGGCGACGGGCGCGGCCATCAACCCGGCCCGCTACGCCGGCCCCTTCCTGGTTGACGCCGCGTTCGGCGGCGGGGTCGCATGGGAACAGTTCCCCGCCTACCTGATCGGGGAGCTCGCGGGCGGCCTGCTCGGGGCCGCCGCGTACGCGGCGCTCGCCGCGACACGCACCAGGGCACAGGTGAAGAGCACAGCTGCAGTAGGGACGGCATCATGAAGAAACTGATCAACGGCGTCGACGCGGTCGTCACCGACGCGCTGCGCGGCATCGCCGCCGCCCACCCCTCCCTCCGGGTGGACGTCGAGAACAAGGTCGTGTTCCGCGCCCAGGCCCCCCGCCCCGGCAAGGTCGGCCTGGTCTCCGGCGGCGGCTCCGGGCACGAGCCCCTCCACGCCGGCTTCGTCGGGTACGGCATGCTCGACGCCGCCTGCCCGGGCGAGGTCTTCACCTCCCCCGTCCCCGACCAGCTCATCGAGGCCACCAAGGGCGCCGACGGCGGCGCCGGGGTGCTGCACATCGTGAAGAACTACACCGGTGACGTGCTCAACTTCGAGATGGCCGCCGAGCTCAGCGGCGACGAGGGCGTCGAGGTGGCCAGCGTGCTGGTCAACGACGACGTCGCCGTCCAGGACTCGCTCTACACCGCCGGCCGCAGGGGCACCGGCGCAACGCTGTTCGTCGAGAAGATCGCCGGAGCGCTGGCCGAGACCGGGGCGCCGCTCGCGGAGGTGGCCCGGGTCGCCAAGGAGGTGAACGACCGCAGCCGGTCGTTCGGCGTGGCGCTGACCCCCTCCACCGTTCCGGCGGCGGGCAAGCCCACCTTCGAGCTCGGGGACACCGAGATCGAGCTCGGCATCGGCATCCACGGCGAGCCCGGCCGCACCCGCGCCCCCCACCGGGAGGCCCGCGAGATCGCCCGGATCGCCATGGACGCGATCAACGACGACCTCCCCCTGTCCGGCGAGACGCTCGTCCTGGTCAACGGCATGGGCGGCACCCCGCTCCTGGAGCTCTACATCGTCTTCGCCGAGGTCGCCGCCTATCTCGCGGAGAAGGGGGCGACGCCCGTGCGCAGCCTGGTCGGCAACTACGTGACCAGTCTCGACATGCAAGGCTTCTCGGTGACGACCTGCTCGCTGACCGACGAGCTCACCCGGCTCTGGGACGCGCCCGTGGAGACGCCGGCGCTGCGCTGGGGCCGCTGACCGCCCTCGACCCTCTGGAGTCCCTGTTGAACACGCAGTTCTTCGCCGCCTGGATCCAGGAGATCGCCTCGGCCGTGCGGGCCCAGCGCGACCACCTGACCCAACTGGACGCCGCCATCGGCGACGCCGACCACGGCGCCAACCTCGACCGCGGCTTCGCCGCGGCCGGGGAGGCGCTGGCGGGGGCCTCCCCGCAGACCCCGGGCGCCCTGCTCGTCCTGGTCGGCTCCACGCTGATCCGCAAGGTGGGCGGCGCCTCCGGCCCCCTGTACGGCACCGCGTTCCGGGAGATGGGCAAGCTGCTCGGCGACACGGCCGAGGTGTCGCCGGGCCGGCTCGCCGACGCCCTGAACGCGGCCTTGTCAGGCGTCCAGCGGCTGGGGGCGGCGGCGGAGGGCGACAAGACCATGGTCGACGCGCTCGCCCCGGCCGTGCGGGCGCTGGCCCGGGCCGTACAGGAGGGCCTGAAGACCGAGGAGGCGCTCGACGCCGCGGCCGCCGCGGCGGAGGAGGGCGCCAAGGCGACGATCCCCCTGCAGGCGCGCAAGGGGCGGGCCAGCTACCTCGGGCCCCGGAGCGTGGGGCACGAGGACCCGGGGGCCGCCTCGACCGCGCTGATCCTCGGGGCGCTCAGGGCCGCCGGATCCCGATGAGGGCGCGCCCGTCAGGCGGCCGAGCCCCCGGGGGACGCCGGGTGCGGGGAGATCGAGCGCGGCGCCCCGAGGTCGCGCGAGAGCGCGCGGGCGGTCTCGCGGACGGCCAGCGTGATCGCGTCCCGGCGGGCGGGGTCGAGCAGCCGCTCCGCCGGGCCGACGACGCCGACCGCGCCGGCGGGCGTGCCGTCGCGGCCGAAGACCGGGGCGGCGACGCCCGCGTCGCCGAGCGCGGCCTCCTGGTCCTCGACCGCGTAGCCGCGCCGGCGCACCTCGGCGAGCGCCTCCTCCAGGGCGGGCCGGGTCGTCCTGGTCAGCCCGGTCAACGGGGGGAGGTCGTCCGACAGCAGTTCCTCGCGGCGGGGGTCGTGGGCGGCGATGGCGTGGCCGAGCGCGCAGGCGTGCCACGGGATCGCGGCCCCGACCTCCAGGATCTGGACGACGTCGTCCGGCCGGAACACGTGGTGCAGGACGATCACGCGGGTCCCGGAGAGCGTGGCGACCCAGACGGCCTCGTTCACCCGCTGGGCGAGGGAGTCGGCCCACAGCAGGCTCCTGGCCCGCAGCTCGGAGCCGTCCAGGTAGGCGTTGCCGAGCTGGAGCACGGCGGGCCCGAGGGCGTACTTCCCGGTGTCGGAGTCCTGGACGACGAGCTCGCACGCGGCGAGCGTGCGGAGCAGGCCGTGCACGGTCGGCTTGGCCAGCCCGACCCGCTCGGCGATTTCGGTGACGCCCAGTCTGGGGGTGCCTGACCCGAGAGCCTTCAGGATGAGCGCGGCGCGCTCCACCGATTGGATCACTTTTCGATTATGCCGAACGAACTTCAGGAAGACCGAATGGTTGGCATCGTACTCATCTCCCACAGCAGCGGCCTGGCCGCCGAGGTGGCCGCGCTGGCCCGGCAGATCGGCGGGGCGCGGGTGCCGCTGGCGGCGGCGGGCGGCACCGACGACGGCGGCCTGGGGACCAGCCCCGACCAGGTGGCGGCGGCGATCAAGGACGTGGACCGCGGCGACGGGGTGGTCCTCATCCCCGACCTCGGCAGTTCCGTGCTGACCGCGCGGCTGCTGGAGAGCCCCGGATCCGTCGTGATCGCCGACGTCCCGTTCGTCGAGGGCGCGATCAGCGCGGTGGTCGCGGCCGGCGGCGGGGCCTCACTGGACGGCGTCCTCGCGGCGGCCGAGGAGGCGTGGCATGTGCGCAAGCTCTGAGCCGCTCCCGCAGACCGCCGGGCGCTCGATCGTCCCCGCCGAGGAGGCACGGCATGTCCGCACGCCCTGAGCCGCTCCCGGAGACCGCCGAGCGCTCGATCGTTCTGACCGAGGATCTGCACGCGCGTCCCGCGAGCACGCTCGCCCAGGTCGCCGCCGCGTTCGCCTCGTCCGTGACGATCTCGTACGGCTCCCGCGCGGCCGACGTGCGGAGCGTCCTGTCCGTCATGAGCCTGGGGGCGACCGGCGGCGGGTCCGTCACGCTGCGGGCCACCGGTTCCGACGCCCCCGAGGCCCTTGCCGCCCTGGGCGCCGTCCTCGGCGCCTGAGGCCGGGCCGGGCGCGGCGCCCGCCGGGAAGCAGCGCCGTGGCGCGGCGGTCGTGGACCGCCGCGCCACGGGACTTCGGGTGCG
>NZ_BOOC01000038.1 GCF_016863035.1 Microbispora corallina | reverse complement strand
GGATCTCCGAGGTTGCTGACGGTGACGTTGGTGCCGAAACCGCCGGGCCACTGGTTGGTGACGGTGTAGGTGACCTGACATCCGGCGGCGGCGGCGGACGCGGCGTGCGTCCCCGCCACTCCGGCGGCGGCCGTCACCAGCGTGGCGACGGCGGCGGCCGACACGCTCAGGCGCCGGCGAAGAGAGCTGACATGTCGCACAGGAGTCTTCCGTTCTCACGGGATGTGACGTTCTCCGCGAGCGCGACTTCGCGCTCGCGTACCCGCGGGCCGATCCGGCTCGGCCCGCGTCCGGCTACGAGCTCGTGCAGGTGATGCCGCCGGGGGCCGCCGTGCCGCTGCCGTTGGCGGTGAATCCGAAGGTCGTCGAACCGCCGCCGGCGACGGCGCCGTTGTAGGGGGCGTTCCTGACGGTGACCGCACCGGTGGTGCCGGTGTTCACCCCGTTCCACAGGCTCGTGATCGTCTGCCCGCCGTTCAGCGTCATCGACACGGTCCAGCCGTTGAGCGCGGACGACCCGGTGTTGCCGACGGTCACCTCGGCCTGGAAGCCCGTGCCCCAGTCGTTCACCAGCCGGTACGTCGCCGTACAGCCGGCGGGCTGGCCGCTCGGCGTGGGCGACGGACTTGGCGTGGGCGTGGGCGTGGGCGTCGGGGTCGGCGTGGGCGTGGGCGTGGGGGTCGGGGTCGGGGTGGGGGTCGGCGAGGGGGTCGCGCCGCCGCTGACCCGGTAGACGACGGTGCCGTGCGCCGGCACGCTGGCCGAGATGGCGCCGGTGCTGGTGCTGGTCCCGTCGGTCCACGCGTCGCGCAGGGTGAACGAACCGCCGGACAGGCCGACCGCGGACGCGGTCGTGCTGATCGTGGTCGTGCTGCCGCCCTGGTTGAAGAGCGCGACCGCGACGTCGCCGTTGCTCAGATTCTTCGCCAGCACGCGACGGGTGCCGTCGTTGCTGATCTGACGCGCCTGCTGGGCGAGGGAGTCCTGATTAACGGCGATCAGGTTCTGGTTCTTGAGGATCGTCGTCGTCGCCGAGTCCATGCTGCGGATGTCGTTACCGGCGATGAGCGGTGAGGCCATCATCGCCCAGAGGGCGAAGTGGCTGCGCATCTCGGTGTCGTTCATGCCGCCCCGGCCGATCTCCATCATGTCGGGGTCGTTGAACGCCCCGGGCTTCGCGTACGACGCGAGGGGGACGGTGACGTTGACGATGTTCTGGATGCCCATCGGATAACCGTTGGTCTGACCGGTGTCCCACTTGTTGGTGATGTCCTCGGTCGTCCGCCACATGTTGGCGACATCGCCCCAGTTGCGCTGCGGCCCCGTCTTGGCGTGGATGCTGTTGGGGTTGATGCTGTAGACGATCTGCCGCCCGGTCGCCGCCAGCGCGTCGCGCATCTTCGCGAACGTGTTGACCTGGTCGGTGATGGTGCCGTTGGGCGAGCACCAGTCGTACTTCAGGTAGTCGACCCCCCAGGCGGCGAACTGCCTGGCGTCCTGGACCTCGTGCCCCTGGCTTCCGGTCGCCCCGGAGTAGCTGCCGAAGTACTGCGCGCAGGTCTTGTCCACCGGCACCTCGTAGAGGCCGAATTTCAACCCCTTGCCGTGCAGGTAGTCACCCAGCGCCTTCATGCCGCTCGGGAACCTCGACGGATTGCCCTGGAGGTTTCCGGACGAGTCACGCGTGGGGTTGAACCAGCAGTCGTCGACGACGACGTATTTGTAGCCGAGGTCGCGGAGGCCGGAGCTGACGATCGCGTCGGCCATCTGCTTGATCAGCGTCTCGGAGATGTTGCAACCGAACGTGTTCCAGCTGTTCCAGCCCATGGGGGGTGTGCGGGCCACCCCGTTCTCCAGGGCGCCGGCCTGGTCCTGCAGGGCGATCAGGCCGCCTATGAGGATGCCGGTGCCGAGCAGAGCTCTCACCTTGCGCACGGGTCCTCCTTGGGGTGAGCGAACGGATGTCTGGCGGAAGCGGGCGGATCGCCGCTTCCGGGCGGCCGGCACCGATGGCGCGGCGTCGGCCGCTCGTGAGGAACGACGAGGGTCAGGCGCCGGTGCAGGTGCCTCCGCCGCCACCTCGACATATGTAGACAGACGGGCAGACCGCGTGCTCGTCCTCGGCGGGAAGGAGGTGGGGTCCTCGTCGCACGTCGCGGGCCGGAGGAGGGAACCGTCGACGGCCGTGACGCGGCTCGGGTGCTGTTAGCGCTAACATTTCCTTTCGCGCACCGGGCCTTCTCTTCATCGGTGATTGGTGGTGGTGCGGCGGAGCAAATACGACGCCGCCCGGCCCCGTCAAGCCGTGCCCCCGGGCCTCCACCCCACGGGAGGCGCGCCACCGCCCTTACCGGCGCTGTCACGTCAGCCCACGACAGCCTGTGGTGAAAGTTTCAGTTGTGGTGTGGGCTCCCCGCGCGGACACCCTTTTGCGCCCGTGCCCCGGCTCCGCCCGACCTGGTGGCTGCGTCCTTCCAGCTCCACCGGAGATGTCCGGCACGACTCGCGCGGCCCGATCTGTGGGGTTCACGTCCGCCAGGCGGGCGATGGCCGCCGCAGGCGCGCCGGTTGACGAGGGTGAATCCCGCCCACTCAGGAGGAGTTCATGACCGACCGTCGTACACGTCGTCGCCTGCTCGCCGCCCTGGCGCTGGCCGCCGTCACGACCGCTGCCGTGCCATCCGCTCCGGGCTTCGCCGCCCCGGCCCGGCGGGTCCCCGTAAGGCCCGATCTCGTCCCCCCGGGCGCCGCCACCCCGGGGGCCCGCGCCGTAAGGGACGCCGTGGCCGAGCTGACGGGAGCCGGACTACCGGGCGCGGTCGCGCTGTCCGCGACGGCGGCACGGTCATGGCGGCCGCGAGCGGCTACGCGGACCTCGCCACGAGGCAACGCGCGACGCCGGGGGACCACCTCCGGGCCGGCAGCATCACGAAGATGTTCACCGCCACGGTGGTGCTCCAGCTGGTGGGCGAGCACCGGCTCCGCCTGGACGACACCGTCGAGCAGCGGTTGCCCGGGCTCGTGCGGAACGGCCGCGCCATCACGGTGCGCCACCTGCTCGACCACACCAGCGGCCTGTTCGGCTTTGACAACGATCCCCGGTTCCTCGCCCCCTACCTGCACGGCGAAGCATCCAGACCAACGCCTTCACCAGCGAGGACGGCGCCAGGCAGATTCTCCTGGCGACGAACTCGGATCCCGGCACCTGGAGCCCGGCGCAGACGCGGACCTGGCTGAAGGTCGCCAGGCGGTCCCTGTGCACCTGGGCGTCGGCAGGCGGCAGATGACGTGGTGCATCGCCACTCCGGGGTGCCGGGATCGACGGGATCAGTACCGGGCGCCGACGGGGGCCGGGATGGCGTCGAGCTCGGCGAGGTCCGACGGGGACAGGCGGACGTCCGCAGCCGCCGCGTTGTCGGCGAGGTACCTGGGGGTCTTGGTGCCAGGGATGGGGACGACGTGGGGGCCCTGGGCGAGGAGCCACGCGAGGGCGACCTGCGCGGGGGTGGCGCCGATCCGGTCGGCGACGACGCGCACCCCGGTCGCGATGTCGAGGTTGGCGCGCAGGTTGTCCTGCTGGAAGCGCGGCAGACGCCGGCGGTGGTCGTTGTGCGGCAGCTCGCCGAAGGAGGCGAAGCGGCCGGCGAGGAAGCCGCGGCCCAGAGGCGAGAACGGCAGGAAGCCGATGCCGTGCCGCTCGCAGTACGGCAGGACCTCGGCCTGGACGTCGCGGGTCCACAGGGAGAACTCGGACTGCACGGTGGTGACCGGGTGCACGGCCTGGGCGCGCCGGATCTCCTCGACGGTGACCTCCGACAGGCCCAGGTGGCGGGCCTTGCCGGCCGCGACGGCCTCCGCCATGGCGCCCCAGGACTCCTCGATCGGGACCGCGGGGTCGACGCGGTGGAGCTGGTAGAGGTCGACGTAATCGGTGCCCAGGCGGCGCAGGCTGGCGTCGATGGAGGCGCGGACATGCTCGGGCCGGCCGTCGCTCGCGATGACGGGGAGGTTGTCCTGGCCGCCGGTGGGGTCGACGACCACTCGGCCGACCTTGGTGGCGAGCACCGCGCGGTCGCGCCGGCCGGCGAGGGCGCGGCCGACGAGTTCCTCGTTGGTGTGGGGGCCGTAGACGTCAGCGGTGTCGATCAGAGTCACGCCCAGGTCGAGGGCCTGGTGGATGACGGACACCGACGTGGCGTCGTCCCGCGGGGTGGCCATGTCGTACATGAAGCTCATCCCCATCGCGCCCAGGCCGATGACGCCGACCTGCGGTCCGTGGGTGCCGAGCGTGGTGGTGCGCATGCTGTCTCCGCCTTCGTACGGGAGCCGGGGGGCTGCGTGGCCGCAGCCCCGAAGGAGCCGCCGGGGGACCGAGGTCCCGTGCGGCCTCCTCACCCTCACGCCTCCCGGCGTCGCGTTGCAGGCCGTGCCGTGCAGGGGAGCGGCGTGCCAGGCTGTGACAGGGCCCCCCACGGCCGGCTCAACCCGGTCAGCGGGCTGGCACACTGGCTGAGTGAGCTCTGACCAGCAAAGAAATGATCTGGCGGGGTTCCTGCGCGCCCGCCGCACCCAGCTCACCCCCGAGCGGGTCGGCCTCCCCGCAGGCCCGGGGCTTCGCCGTACCCCCGGGCTGCGCCGCGAGGAGCTCGCCACTCTCGCGGGGGTCAGCATCGACTACTACACCCGGCTGGAACGCGGTAAGGAGACCCATCCCAGCCCCGCCGTCGTCGACTCCCTGGCCCGCGCGCTCCGCCTGGAGGGCGACGAACACGAGCATCTGCGCCGGCTGGCCGCCCGGGCCGCGAGGAACGCCTCCGAGCCGCCCACCGCGCCCAGCCGCGCGGTGCGGCCCGGGGTCGCGCTTCTGCTGGAGAACCTGCGGCCGAGCCCCGCCTACGTCCTGAGCCGGACCCTCGACGTCCTCGCCGCCAACTCCGGCGGCCTGCACCTCTACGCGGGCATGGAGGGCTGGCCGGTGAAGCAGCGCAACCTCGCCCGCTACTACTTCCTCCACCCCGCCGCCCGCGGCCTGTTCCCCGACTGGGACACCCGGATCCGCAGCTGCGTCGCACGCCTGCGCGCCCTGGCCGGCACCGACCCCGACGCCCCCGACCTCGCCCAGCTCGTCGGGGAGCTGCTGTTGAAGAGCGCCGACTTCGCCAAGCTGTGGGAGCGCTACGACGTCCGCGCCCATCGCCCTGGCACGAAGCACTTCGTCCACCCGGAGGTCGGCGACCTCACGCTCGGCTACCAGTCCATGCAGCTCGACGGCACACCCGGCCATCGCCTGGTGGTCTACTACGCCGACGTCGCGAGCCCCGACCACGACGCCATGGTCCTGCTCGACATGCTCGGCGGCCGGCACGACCCCGAACCCGCCGACCGGGGCACCGGCACGGACGCGCGCGACCCGGCGCGCTGACTTCAGGTGGCCGCCGTACTCACCGAGGGGGTCGCGGCCGGAGTGGCGGGGCCGCCGGGGTGCGCCGGCTCGGCAGTGGCGAGCATGAACACGGTCGCGCCGACGGCGACGACCACGCCGGCCAGCAGCGTGTGCGCGCGGGCGCGGCGGAGCTTCGCGTGGATCTGCCAGACGTGGATGAAGTCGAGCAGACGGCGCTGGTAGGCGTCGGTGATCGCGATGTTGGCGCGGGTCCGCTCCAGGGCGCTCTCCCAGGCGCGGCGCCGTGCGGGATCGCCCTCCTCGGCGAGCTTGGCCCGCAGGCCGGCCGCGATCTGCCGGTGCCGCGTGAGGCCGGCCACGTCGCGGGCCACCGAGCCGTAGAAGGCCTCGGGCGAGCGGGCGATGAGTTCGCGAAGCGGCCGGAGCTCGGGCTCGTCCAAGGTGGCGAGTGTCGTGATGGGCGGGATCAGCACGTCGCTGGTGCGCCAGATCGCCCAGCCGACCCCGCAGAGCGCGACGAGCAGGCCGAGGCCCGCCAGGGCCGCGTGGCCGGCATCGGGCACCTTGCCGATGGCGACGAGCGGGCCGCCGCCGAGGAGCGCGGCCCCGACCGCGCCCGCGGAGGCGAGGATCCATTTGGCGGCCGCGCGCAGGTCGGGGATCGAGTCCAGTGGGGACGGCAGCGTCTGCTCGACGTCCGGCCGCGACGGGGGAGAGGTCACCGGTCGTCGTGCCCCTCGTCCTTGACCACGGGGCCCGGGCCGGGACCGTCGTCCGACAGCTCCAGGTAGGGCTGCCAGGCGCTGCCGTCGTAGAACTCCACTTCCCCGGTCTCGCTGATCCGCAGGGCGTTGACGGCGGGCGTCTGCTCGGGCGGGTTCCCCATTGGCCAGAGTATTCCAGGCTCGCGAGGGGTGTGCGAGAGTCCGTTCGGGGAGGGTCGGGGAGGGGAGGCAGCCGGTGGAGACGCTGCGGTTGGAGGTCCGCGACTTCCTGCGCACCGACTCGGGGATGGAGTGGCACTGGACGCTGCGCGACGCGGACGGGCGGGCGCTGGGGGAGCGGCGCGCGGCGCTGCCGGGCGACGACTGGCGCTACGACGCCTTCACCGATCTCCACGGCTACCTGCGCCGCTACGCGGGACCGTACGACGACCGGCAGGCCGGTGCCGAGGAGATCATCGCGCAGGTCGCCGCGTGGGTCGACGAGCACGCGTACGGCCCGCTGACCGGCGCTCTCGCGCGCCTGGCCCCCTGCGAGGTCGACATCCGGCTTCCCGGACAGGCGCACGCGCTCGCCTTCCTCCCTCTGGAGCTGCCGCTGCGCGCCCTCGGCGTGACCGTCTGCATGGACCTCGGCTTCCCGGCCGTCCGCATCGGCGGCGGGCGAGGGGCGCGGATCCTCGCGCTGTTCAGCCTGCCCGACGTGACGGCCGCGATGAACCTGCGCCGCGAGCGCCGCCGCATCGCCGGCCTGGTGGAGCGGCTCAGGGCCGGCGGGCGGGACGTGGAGCTGCGCGTGCTGCAGTACGGCGTCACCCGGCGGCGCCTGGCGGAGGCGATCTCCGAGGGCGGGTGGGACGTGCTGCACCTGTCGGGGCACGGGAGCGGCGGCCTCATCACCCTGGAGGCGGAGGACGGCGGGCGGGACCCCGTCTCTGGTGACGACCTGGCCGAGCTGCTCGCGCCGCTGAGCGGGGTGACGCGCCTGGTGTTCGCGTCCGCGTGCGAGTCGGCCACGCACGAGGCCCGGGCGGAGCTCCTCCGGCTCACCGATCCCGGGGGGCAGGGCTACCTGCAGGTCTACCGGCGCTCTCCCGGGGTCGCGCCCGCACTCGCGGAGCGGCTCGGCTGCCCGGTCATCGGCATGCGGTTCCCGGTGGCCGAGCCGTTCGCCGCCGGGCTCGCCGAAGACCTGTTCGCCGCGCTCCTCGACGAGGGGCTCTCCCTGGCCGAGGCCCTGTCCCCCGTCAGAGCCGGTCCGGATCCCCGGCACGCGCCGTCGGCCGCCGGTGTCACCGTGTTCGGGCGGGACGCCGCGGCCGTCCGCCTGACCGCGCCGGCCGGGGACGCCCGGCCGCCGCTCACCGCCGGCATCCCGGGCCCGCCGGAGCGCTTCGTGGGCAGGGTCGGCATGATGTCCCGCGCCAGCCGGGCCCTCGCCCCCGGCAGCGGGCTCCCGGCTGTGCTCTTCCACGGGATGGCCGGAGCCGGCAAGTCGTCGTGCGCGCAGGAGCTCGCCCACCTGCACGCGGGCGGATTCGACCAGGTCGTGTGGTTCGGCGTCCCGGACGAGCCCGCCGATCCGCTCATCACGCTGGCCGACCTGGTGATCGCGATGGAACAGGCCGTGGACGGCCTGCGCTTCGTCGAGCTCCTCGGCGACGCGGCGAGCCTCGCCGTCGAGCAGCGGGGGCTCGCGGCCAGGTTCGGCGAGAAGCGGCTGCTGCTCGTCGTCGACGGCTGCGAGCCGCTGCTCGACGCCGGCGGGGAGTGGCGTGACGAGCGCTGGCGGCTGCTCGTCGACATGCTCACCGGGCACACGGGACCGGCCAGAACCGTCCTCACGTCCCGTCATCGGCCGGCGGCGGTCGACCCGGACCGCGTCCTCGTCGAGACCGTGGACACGCTCCCGGAGGCGGAGGCCGCCCTCCTGGCGGCCGAGCTGCCCAACCTGGGCATGCTGGCTGCGGGCAGATCGCCGCTGCTCACGCCCGAGTACGCCGCCGGCCTGGCCCGCAGAGTCGTGGCGGCGGCGCACGGGCATCCGACGCTGCTGGAGCTCGCCGACGCGCAGGCGGCCACGCCCGAGGTCCTGCTTCCGCTGCTCGGCATGGCGGAGAGCGTGTGGGCGGGGCAGGCGGGCGACTATCTGAGTGTCCTGCGCTCGTGGACGCTGGAGGTGGTCGGCCGGCTCGCCGCCCCGCAGCGCCTCATGGCGCTCTTCCTCGCCTGTCTCGAACCCGCCGACCGTACCTCCGACACCGTCGCCCGGACGTGGAGCGGTGTCTGGCAGGCGTACGGCGAGGGCGAAACGCCCAGGGCCGTGGAGGCCGCGGGTCCCCTGGTCGGGCACGGGCTGGTCTCCATCGAGGGGGAGGACGCGGAACCGGGCCTCAGGTTGGGCGTTCACCCGGCCGTCGCCGCCGCGATCCGCGACCACGCCGACCCCGCCGTACGGGAGAGCATGGACCGGTCGCTGGCGCACGACCACGACGTCATGGCCCGCCAGGCGATCCGCCGGGCGGAGGAGGGCGGCAGCACGGCGGAGGCCGTCGCGGCCGCCAGGACGGCCCTGCCCTACCTGCTTCGGAGCGGAATGTGGGAGGAGGCCGCGTACCTCCTGGAGCCGCTGCTGCTGACGGACTACTCCCCGGAGACGCTCCGCTGGGCGCTGACGCCGCTCCGCCGGTGCGCCGGGGCTCTGGAGGGGACCGAGCTTGAGATTCCCGTCAGGGCGAACCTGGCCCGGGCGTTGCAGGCGGTCGACTCCCGCGCGGCCGGGGACCTCCTGTCGTCCCTCTACACGGCCGCCCTGGAGAAGGGGGACGACGCGGCGACCGTGGCGGCCTCCGGCGACCTGATCGACATGTGGCTGGTGAGCGGGCGGGTGGCCGAGGCCCTGGCCCTGGCCGACCGGACGGTCGCGCACACCGACCGGCGTGACCTGTGGATGCGGATCGCCGTCCGGGCGCAACGCCAGCGCATCCTCCTCGCGCTGGGCAGGGCGGAGGAGGTCCTGCCCGAGGTGTACCGGTTGATGGAGGAGGCGGGCGGCCCCCCGGAGGCCGGTGGACACGAGAGGGGCGGCCAGGTCAGGCCCTGGGCGGCGTGGGAGATGCTGCTGAGGTCCGGCCAGGTCGCGGCCGGCAACCTCGGCAGAGGCGAGGAGTCGCTGGAGCTGGGCGGCCGGATCGTACGGTCCCAGCTGCGACGGGGCGCGAGCGAGCTCGACCTCGCGCGGACGCGTTTCGAGAACTCCGCCGTGCTGATCGGCATGGGACGGCACGACGAGGCGCTGCAGGAGCTCCATCACTGCCGGCAGGTGTTCGAGAAGGCGCGGGACAAGGAGTATCTCGGGAAGACGCTCGGCGCGCTCGCCGCCGTCCGGATGGCCCTCGGTCACGAGGAGCCCGCGCTGTCCATCGGCGCCGACGCCCTGCGCTACTCCTACCTGGCGGGCAACGCCCACGACATCGCCATCGCGCACAACAATCTCGGGGTGTTCCGGTTCCTCCAGGGCCGGCCCGGGTCGCTCACGCACCTGCTCGCCTCGGCGCTCCTCGCGGCCCTGGCCGGCCGGACGGGCGTGGACACCACCCTGCGTGTGGCGGCCGCCCGGATGAGCGGCGCCGTCCCCGACCGGGTCGCCGCCTCCCCGGCGGAGCTGTGCGCCGCGGCGGGCGGCCCGCTCGCCGCGGCGCTCGACCGGATCGGGTCCCCGCGGGAGCAGGAGGAGGCTTTCGACGTCGTCGTCCACCGGCTGCTGCCCGCCGCCGTCGCGCAGCTCGCCCCCTACCTGGTCATGTGGGACACCGTCCTGGAGGGCATGCACGCGGCGGCCGGCGGCGACCACGAGGCCGAGACCATGGTCCGGGTGACGTTCGCCGACAACGAGGACTACCAGGACCTCATCACCGCGCTGCGGGCGATCGCGGCGGGACAGCGGCACAGCGGCGTGCTGTCCGGGCTGGGCGTCACCGAGCTCGCCGTCGCCCGCCGGGCGATGGACGTATTCGACGGACGCGTCCGGCTGCCCGCCCAGCTGTGGCGGTCGATGCCCGTCGCCACCCTGCTGTTCCGGGCGGTGGCGGCGGCGCTCGGGGACGCCGACGCGGCCCAGGCCGTGGCGGACGAGCTGCTCCTCCGGGAGAGCGACCACCTGCTGGCAGGCGTCGTCGACACCCTGCCGAAGGTGCTCGCGGGGGAGCGGGGGCCGCGGTTGCTCGACGGGCTGACCCCGGCCCACGCCGCCGCGGTCGCCGCGGTCCTCGACCGGATCGAGGCGGCCGAGCGCCCGGTCTGAACGACGCCGCGGCGCCCGCACGCCCGGTCTGAACGACGCCGCAGCGCCCGCGCGCGCCCTATGCCGTACGCGGACGCGGAGACGACGATCCGGCCGCGTCCACCGGCGACGTCATCCGTCGTCCTGCGCCAGCACGCGCTGGGCGACGGCGAACGCGGCGTTGGCGGCGGGCACCCCGCAGTAGATCGCGGTCTGCAGCAGCACCTCCTTGATCTCGCCGGTCGTGAGCCCGTTGCGCCGGGCGGCGCGCACGTGCATGGCGAGCTCCTCCATATGCCCGCACGCCACCAGGGCGGTGAGCGTGACGCAACTGCGGGTCTTGCGGTCGAGACCGGGCCGGGTCCAGATCTCGCCCCAGGCGTACCGGGTGATGAGGTCCTGGAAGTCGGCGGTGAACTCGGTGGTCGCGGCCTGGGCGCGGTCGACGTGCGCGTCGCCCAGCACCTCCCGGCGCACCCGCATGCCGTCCTCGTGACTCACGCCGTCCTCCAGGTCGCGCGCAGGTGCCGGACGATCGCCGCGGTCACGACGTCCGGGCGTTCCACACCGGCCAGGTGGGCGGCCCCCGGCACCACCACCAGCTCCGCGGCCGGGATGCCGACGGCCAGGACCTCCGCGTCCGGGAGCGGGGTCGCCCGGTCCTCGGCCCCGGCGATCACCAGCGTCGGGGCGCGGACCTGTCCGAGCCTGCCGCGCGCGTCGAACGCCGCCAGGGCGTCGCAGCACGCGGCGTAGCTCTCCGGATCGACACCGCGCAGCGTGTCGAGGTGGCGCTCGGCCTCGGAAAAGGCAGCCGTGAACCACCGCGACCTCAGCGCCGTCGCCAACGGCGCCGTGCCCTCCCTGCGGACCAGCGCGGCGCGCTCGCGCCAGCTCTCCGGGGTGCCGAACCGGGCGGAGGCGCAGCACAGGACGAGGCTGCCGGCCCGGCCGGGTGCGAGCAGCGCCAGCGCGGTCCCGACCGCCCCGCCCAGCGACACCCCCGCGTACGCGACCGCGTCCAGCCCGTGCCGGTCCAGCAGCGTCAGCACGCCGGCGGCGAGATCGTCCACGGTGAAGCCCGACGCCGCCGGCGACCCCCCGTGGCCGGGCAGGTCGTAGCGGAGGACGCGCCAGGTACGCGTGAGCACCTCCGCCTGCGGGTCCCACAGCCCCAGCGTCGTGCCGAGCGAGGGCCCGAGGACGACCACCGGGGCGTCCGGCGGCCCGTCGAGGCGGTGGTGCAGGATCATGAGCCGTCCCTCCGGTGCCGGTGCAGCGCCCGGTCGACCAGGGCGGGCGCCGAGCCGACGCCGAGGTCCTCGTCGTGCTCGGCCAGCAGCGCGCACAGCTCGTCGAGGTTGCGCCGCATGCGCTCGGGGAACACCTCGAGCCCCTCGGCCAGTTCGGCGGCCGTCTCGGCCGCGCCGCCCGCCAGGCGCAGGCACTCGCGCAGCGGCTGCCACTCGGCGTGCCAGCTCCCCGCAGCCCGCTCGTGCTCGGCGACCCGCGAGGCCAGCAGGATCTGCGCCTGGGCGGGCACCTGCAGCGCGGCTGCCCGGATCATCGTGGCGAGCACCGGGTTGCGCTTGTGCGCCATCGCCGACGACCCGCCCCGGCCCGGCACGGAGGGCTCGGCCACCTCGCCCACCTCGCTCTGCGCGAGCAGGATCACGTCGACGGCGAGCTTGCCGAGCGCCCCCGCGACGGCGGCGAGCGCGGCGGCCAGGTCGGTCACCGGCGTGCGCAGCGTGTGCCAGGGCAGCACCGGCTCCGCCAGCCCGGTCTCCGCCGCGAACAACGGCAGCAGGCCGAGCGCGCCGTCCCCGTATCCGGCCATCGTGCCGGCCGCTCCACCGAGCTGCACCGGCGGACGCAGCGCCGCCAGGCGGTCGCGCGCGTCGGCGCAGCCGGCCAGCCACCCGGCCGCCTTCAGCCCGAACGTGGTCGGGACGGCCTGCTGCCCGAGCGTACGGCCCGCCATCGGCGTGGAGCGGTGGTCGGCGGCCAGCCGGGCCAGCGCGGCGAGCACCCGGTCGAGGTCGGCCAGGATCAACCGCCGGGTCCGTACGGCCACCAGCATGGCGGCCGTGTCGAGGATGTCCTGGCTCGTCGCCCCGTGATGCAGAAAGGTGCCCGCCTCGCCCGCGGCGGCCCGCAGGTCCGCGACCAGCGGCACGACGGGATTGCCCGCGTCCCTGGCGCGGCGGGCCAGGCCTGCGACGTCGAAGCGTTCCGGGGCGGCCGCCGCCGCTATGGCCGCGGCGGCCCGCTCCGGGATCACGCCGAGGCGGGCCTGCGCCCGCGCGAGGCCGACCTCGGCGTCCAGCATGGCACGCAGCCAGGCGGGGTCGGCCGTGGCCGCCTCCGCCCGCGTGCCCGCCCGGACCGGGGACAGGAGCCCTTCGTCAGAACTCAAGGAAGACCGTCTCCTCCTCGCCCTGCAGCCGTACGTCGAACCGGTAGACGTCCTGCCCCTCGCGGCGCGCGAGCAACGTCGCCCGGCGGGCGGGGTCCAGCGCGTCGAGCGGGGGGCCGGGGACGCCGGCGAGGTAGACGCGGGTCCGCACCGGCTTCAGCAGGCCCCGCGCGAAGACCAGCAGCGCCAGGTACGCACGGGCCGGGGGCGCCGTGCGGAACCGGTAGGAGCCGTCGGGCGCGGTGCCGCACCGGCCGAAGCCCGACACACCCGCTCCGGCGCGGCCGAGCGCGCCCCGGTCGCCGGGGTCGCCCGTCCACAGTTCGAGGAGGGCGTCGGGCACCGGCTCCCCGGCGCCGTCCAGCACCCGGCCGGTGATCGTGACGGCCCCCGGATGCCCCTCGGGCACGAGTTCCCAGTCGCCCGGGTACGGCAGGGCGAACCCGAAGAACGGGCCGACGGTCTGCGAAGGGGTGGTCACGCCTCCTCCATCGGGGTGTGGCCGAGCACGACGTCCCACCGGTACCCGAGGGCCCACTCGGGCTCGGTCACCGCCAGGTCGAGGGCGGAGACCAGCCGCGCGCGGGCGGCGCCGGGGACCGACTTAAGGATCGGGTCGAAGGAGAACAGCGGATCGCCGGGGAAGTACATCTGCGTCACCAGGCGCTGGGTGAACGCGGTGCCGAACACCGAGAAGTGGATGTGCGCCGGCCGCCAGGCGTTGTGGTGGTTGCGCCAGGGATAGGCCCCCGGCTTGACCGTGACGAACCGGTAGCGGCCCTCGTCGTCGGTCAGGCACCGGCCGGCGCCGGTGAAGTTGAGGTCGAGCGGCGCGGGATGCCGGTCGCGCTCGTGGGCGTAGCGGCCGGCGGCGTTGGCCTGCCAGATCTCCACCAGCGTACCCGGCACCGGCCGGCCGGACGCGTCGAGGATCCGCCCGGTGACGACGATCCGCTCGCCGATCGGCTCGCCCGCGCCGCCCGACGTCAGGTCGGCGTCGAGCGGGTCCACCTCGCTGCGGCCGAAGACGGGACCGGTCAGCTCGGCCGCCTCCGGGTCCTTGTCCATCGCGAGCGGCGGATGGGACGGCGCCCGCAGGACCGTGCTCGCGTAGTCCGGATGCAGATAGGGCGGGTGCGTCACGAGGTCTCCTCTCGGTAGGGCAGGCCGACGTAGTTCTCCGCCAGGGTGGTCCCGCCCGCCTCCGACGACGTCACGTAGTCGAGGTGGGAGGTCTGCAGCCGCCGGGCGTAGGCGTCGTCGGAGTCGAACGTGTGCAGCAGCGTGGTCATCCACCACGAGAAGTGCTGCGCCCGCCAGACCCGCGGCAGGCACGCCTCCGAGTAGCCGTCCAGCGCTCCGGTCGAGCCGTCGGCGAAGAAGGGGACCAGCGCCTCGGTCAGCACCCGCACGTCGGCCACGGCCAGGTTGAGCCCCTTCGCGCCGGTGGGCGGCACGATGTGCGCCGCGTCCCCGGCCAGGAACAGCCTGCCGTACTGCATGGGCTCGGCCACGTAGCCGCGCATCGGCGTGATGCCCTTCTCGACGATGTCGCCGGTCGTGAGGGCGAAGCCGGGAACGGTCTCCAGCCGCGACCGCAACTCGGCCCAGATCCGCTCGTCGGGCCACGCGGAGAGCTGTTCGTCCGGGGCGACCTGGAGGTAGAAGCGGCTGATCTCCGGCGAGCGCATGCTGTGCAGGGCGAAGCCGCGCTCGGTCCGCGCGTAGATCAGCTCTTCCGACGACGGCCGCACTTTCGCGAGGATGCCGAGCCAGGCGAACGGGTAGTCGCGGTGGTACTCGGTCAGCACCCCCTCGGGGATCGAGGGCCGGGAGACGCCGTGGAAGCCGTCGCACCCCGCGACCACGTCGCAGCCGAGCCGCCGGGCCGTCCCACCGGCGTCGGTGAAGGTCAGGTACGGCCGGTCGCCGGCCAGGTCGTGCACCGCCACGTCGTCCACCTCGAAGCGGACGTCGCCTCCGGCCGCCAGCCGGGCGGCGATCAGATCCTTGACGACCTCCTGCTGCCCGTACACGGTGATGGCCCGGCCCGGCACCAGCCGCTCGAAGGCGATGCGGTGGCCCGCGCCGCCGTACCGCAGCTCGATCCCGCGGTGGACGAGCCCCTCCCGCTTGAGCCGCTCGCCCACGCCGGCGTCGGCGAGGGTGTCCACCGTGCCCTGTTCGAGCACTCCCGCGCGCACCCGCCGCTCGACGTACTCCCGGCTGCGGCGTTCGAGCACGACGGACTCGATGCCCCGCAGATGGAGCAGATGGGAGAGCAGCAGGCCGGCCGGTCCGGCTCCGATGATCCCGACCTGTGTTCGCATGCCCACGAGCATCGGGAGCGGGGCACGGCGAGCGTAGGCTTGGCTTCCAGCCAGTGGAAGACAGCGGATTGTTTCCTGAGCGAGGGGCACCATGCCGGGTGGCGCGCGCGAGACGGGACGTACGGTGACCTCCCGGGCCCTGGCCATTCTCGGCGCGTTCGACGCCGGCCACCCGCGGCTCACGCTCACGGAGATCGCCGAGCGGACCGGCATGGCGCTGAGCACCGTCCACCGGCTGGCCGGGGAGCTGGAGGAGTGGCGCGCCCTGCGCCGCGGCGCGGACGGGCGCTTCCAGATCGGCCGCCGAGTCTGGGAGCTCGGGCAGCTCGCGCCCGACCCGCTGCAGGAGGTGGCGCATCCCTGGCTGCAGGAGCTGCTCGGCGGCACCGGCGAGAACGTCCACCTGGCGGTGCGCGACGGGGTCGAGGTGCTCTACGTGGACAAGGTGTACGGCAAGCGCGCCGTGCCCATCGTGTCGCGCACCGGCGGCCGTCTGCCCATGCACCCGACCGGCGTCGGCAAGGCGCTGCTCGCCTTCGAGCCGGGCTGGTTCGTCCGCTCCTACCTGTCCCGGCCGCTGGAGCGGCCGACCCCGCGCACGATCACCGAGCCCGGCCGGCTGGCCCGCGAGCTGGCTCAGGTGCGCGCACAGGGGTACGCCACCACGCACGAGGAGATGACGCTCGGGTCGTGCTCGGCGGCCGCGCCGGTGCTGGCCGGGGACCGGGCCGTCGCGGCCGTGGGGATCGTGGTCTCCTCGTGGCGGGTGCGCGAACTGCCCCGCCTGATCGATCCGCTGCTGACCGTCGCGGCAGGCATCGCCGTCGACTACCAGGCCGCCGTGACCGGTCACCGCCGGTCGTCGCACTGAGATCGCCGCCGGGGGACCGTCCTGCCCGGGCGGCCGGGCCGGCTGTACCCGCGCGCGGCCACCACCCACAGGTCGGCCGCCGGGCCGCGGTGCCGGCCGCCGGGCGGTCGCGCGATGGTCTCGGTCCGCTCGTGCACATCCCGCTGCTCCTTCGCAGGAGCGTTGCTGCCTTCCTGCTCAACGAGGAGAGAGCGACGGGGTGAGCGCGGCGATGGCATCGAGGATGCGATCGAGTCCGTGCCGGAAGCGTTCCTCGGGGGCGAGGTGGGCGGTGCGGGAGTCGAGAACCGATCGGTTGAACAGGGGGAAGGCGCCGGATTCGACGACCTGGCGGACGTACGGTCCCATGTAGTCCCGCTTCCAGCGCTCGGGGTCCAGGCCGGTGCGGCGGGCCTCCTCCAGCCACCCGATCTCGCGGCGGATCGCGCTGTGCACGTAGTCATTCAGCATGCCGACGAAGCCGGTTACGTCGTCGATGTGGAGTTCGGTCCCCTTGAAGGCGCCGAGTGCGAACTCGTGCACGCGCAGCAGGTTGGGGCCTAGCGTGGGCCGACTGGTGAGCAGCGCGATCAGCCAGGGATGGCGTAGGCCGGCGGCGCGGACCTGCCGGGCCAGCAGCGTCAGGTCGCCGCGCCAGTCACCGGACGGGCCGTCGGGGAGCTCGATCCCGCTCATCGCCAGGTCGATCATGAGGTCGAACAGGTCGTCGCGCCGAGGTATGTAGCGGTAGAGCGACATGGCGCCGGTGCCCAGCTCGCTCGCGATGCGCCGCATGGTCGCGGCCTCCACTCCTTCGGCGTCGGCTATCCGGACGGCCGTTCTGGTGATCTGCCGGCGGCTGAAGCCGGGGCGCCGTCCCGGGCCGGAGCGCTCGTGCCCTTCCGGCTGCATCCAGATGCTGGTCGCTCCCTCGCCGGCCATGCACATCCCTTCCCTTCCATTTGCGTACATGGTACCTGAATGGTTATGGTCCATTTCACGTACGAAGTACGCGAAATGGAGGACGGGTGGATCGATCTCTTCGTGTGCGCGTGATCGGCGTGATGCTGGGCATGATCACAGCCCCGTTGGACGGCATGATGCTGGGGCCCGCATTGCCGGCGATAGTGAAAGATCTCGGCGGGCTGGAGTACTTCTCCTGGATGGCGACGGCGTATCTGATCTGCATGGCCGCCTCGACGCCGATCTGGGGGAAACTCGGCGACCTGCACGGCCGCAAGCCGGTCTACATGGCCGCGATCGTGGTCTTCCTGCTGGGCTCCGGGCTGTCGGGAGCCGCGCAGGACATGATCTGGCTCGTCGGCTTCCGGATGGTGCAGGGACTGGGCGCGGGCGGGCTGATGACCGGGGCTCTGGCGCTGATCGGCGAGCTGGTGCCACCCCGGCACAGCGGCAAGCTCATGGGGGTGTTCGGGGTCATGATGCCGATCGCCTTCATCGCCGGGCCGTTGCTCGGCGGCCTGTTCACCGAGCGACTGGGCTGGCGGTGGGCGTTCTACGTCAACCTCCCCATCGGCGCGACCGCCTTGCTGCTCATCGGCGCCGTACGGTTGGAGCGGCGCCGGATCAGGGCGCGGATCGACTACCTCGGGGCGCTGCTGCTGACGGCGGCGCTGGGGGCGCTCGGTCTGGTCGCCAGTTGGGGCGGCACCCGGTACACCTGGGGATCGACTCCGATCCTCGCCTTGATTCTGATCGGGCTGGCGGCGCTGGCCACCCTGCTGCTCGTGGAACGGCGCGCGGCCGAGCCGATCGTCCCGCTGCGCCTGTTCGCCGACCGCAACTTCACCCTCGCCCAGGTCATCCGCTTCCTCGGCGGCGTCGGCATGGTGGTGGCGGCCACCTTCCTGCCCCAGTACATGCAACTGGTCCACGGCACTTCGCCGATCGCCAGCGGCCTGCTGATCCTGCCCGCGATGCTGGGCATGGTCGCCGTGCTGATCGGCACCGGCCGGCTCATCAGCCGCAACGGCCGCTACCGGATCTACCCGATCCTCGGCGGCGCCACCGTGGCGGCCGGCATGCTCGCGCTGCTCCTGCTGCGGCCTGGCATCAACATTGCGCTCGCCTCCGGTCTCACCCTGATTGGCGGACTTGGGGTTGGCCTGCTGATGCAGTCCACCACGATCATCACCCTCAACAGCGCGGAGCCGCGCGACATTGGGGCGGCCAGCGGCTCGGTGACTCTCTGGCACACCATGGGCGCCTCACTGGGCGTGGCCGCCCTAGGCGCCCTGTACGCCGCCCGGCTGCAGGACACCCTCATCGACCGCCTGGGCGCGGAGACCGCCACCCGGATCTCCTTGACGCCCGAGGCGCTCATGCGGCTCACGCCCGCCGCGCGGGAGGCGGTTCGCCTCGCCGTCTCCGACGGCATCCACGCCATGGCCCTCGGCGCCACCGCACTGGGCGCCCTCGCCTTCGTGCTGGCCTGGTTCATCCGCGAGGTCCCCTTGCGTGACGGCGCCCCGTCGGCCGAGCCCGCCCCCGGCACCCCGGCCGACCTGCCCCCGCTCACCGGATCCAGACCGAGACCACATTGCTGGCGGCCCCGCGACAGGCCGCCATCACGAAGGGAGAACACCGTGACCACTGACCCGCTTAGGCTGGCCGTCATTGTGGGCAGCGTCCGCGACGGCCGCTTCGGCCCGACTGTGGCCAGCTGGTTCGCCGGTCAGGCCGCAGCCCGCCCGGACCTCGACGTCGACGTGATCGACCTGGCCGACGTGCCGATCGGCGGGGCGGCCCCGTCGATGTCCGCACCTACGCCGGTGCTGGATGCTCTGGGGGGGCTGACCCCGCGGCTCGCGGCCGCCGACGCGTTCGTGGTGGTGACCCCCGAGTACAACCACAGCTACCCGGCCGGGCTGAAGAACGTCATCGACTGGCACAACCAGCAGTTCCACGCCAAGCCAGTGGCGTTCGTCTCCTACGGCGGCATCTCCGGAGGCCTGCGCGCGGTGGAGCACCTGCGAGCCGTCTTCGCCGAGCTGCACGCCGTCACCACCCGCGACACCGTCAGCTTCCACGGCGCCTGGGAGTGCTTCGACGGCAACGGACAGCCGAAGGACCCGGTCGGCCCGGCCACGGCCGCCAAGACACTGCTGGACCAAGTGAGCTGGTGGGCGCGCATCCTGCGCGACGCCAAGACCGTCACCCCCTACACCGCATGAAGCAGAAAGGCGTGATCATGACGGCATTGACCGGCAAGACGGCGCTGGTGACCGGCGCGAGCCGGGGCATCGGCCGCGCGATCGCCACCAGGCTGGCCCGCGAAGGCGCCCGGGTCGCCGTGCACTACGGCGGCAACCATGCCGCCGCCAAGGACACCGTCGCCACCATCGAAGCGTCCGGCGGGCGGGCCTTCGCCGTCCAGGCCGAGCTCGGCGCCCCCGGTGACGCCGAAGCCCTGTGGACCGCCTTCGACGCGCACGCCGACGGGCTGGAGGTCCTGGTCAACAACGCGGGCATCCTCGGCGGCCAGAGCGAGATCGACGGCGTCACCCGGGAGGGCCTTGAGCGCCTGTTCGCGGTCAACACCACCGCACCGTTCTTCATCACCCAGCAAGCCCTGCCACGACTGCGCGACGGCGGGCGGATCATCACCGTGGGCACCATGCTGACCCGCGGAGCGGCCATGCCCAGGGCGATCGACTACGCAATGTCCAAGGCCGCACTCGACGTCATGACCGTCGCCCTGGCCAAGCAGCTCGGGCCGCGCGGCATCACGGTCAACCTCGTGGCCCCCGGCGTCATCGACACCGACATGCACAACGGACGCCTGGTCGGCGAGGCCCTGGCCTGGCTGTCGTCACAGACGCCCCTCGGCCGGCTGGGCACGCCGCAGGACGTGGCCGACACCGTCGCCTTCCTGGCCTCCGACGACAGCCGCTACGTCACCGGGCACCGGCTCGACGTCTCAGGCGGGACGACCATGTAGACCCACACCACCACAACACCGTGAGCATGAACCGGCGGGCGGCGGCCCGGGGCATTGACCCGACTATGGTCGCTTCATACGTTTTTCCACGGGAACGCACGTGGGATCCGCACGCCGAGACGGCGGCGGGGACCTGCCGCGACAGGGGGTGTCATGGGGTCGGCCTTCGTCTACGCGGCTGCGCGGACGCCGTTCGGGAGGTTCAACGGGGCGCTCGCGGGCGTGCGCCCGGACGACCTGGCCGCCGTGGCGTTGCGGGGAGTCGTGGCCAAGGTGTCGGCGCTGGATCCGGCGGAGATCGGCGACGTGGTGTGGGGGAACGCCAACGGGGCGGGGGAGGACAACCGCAACGTGGGCCGGATGGCGGTGTTGCTGGCCGGGCTGCCGGTGACGGTGCCGGCGACGACCGTGAACCGGCTGTGCGGCTCGGGCCTGGACGCGGCGATGATCGGGTCGCGGACGATCGAGAGCGGCGACGCCGACGTGGTCGTGATCGGGGGCGTGGAGTCGATGACGCGCGCTCCGTGGGTGCTGCCCAAGCCGTCGCGGGCCTTCCCCGCGGGGGACGTGACCGCGGTGTCCACGACCCTGGGCTGGCGGCTGGTGAACCCGGCCATGCCCGCGGAGTGGACGGTATCCCTGGGCGAGGCCAACGAGCAGCTGGCGGAGCGGTTCTCCATCTCCCGTGAGCGGCAGGACGCCTTCGCCGCGCGGTCGCACGTGCTGGCGGACGCGGCGTGGAACGCCGGGTTCTACGACGACCTGGTCGTGCAGGTGGAGGGCGTCGACCTGGCGCGGGACGAGGGGATCCGGCCCGGGACGACGCCGGACGTGCTGGCCGGGCTGAAGCCGGCCTTCCGTCCCGATGGCACCATCACGGCGGGCAACGCCTCCCCGTTGAACGACGGCGCATCGGCGGTCGTGCTCGGTTCGGAGGCCGCGGCGGGCCGGCTCGGCGTCGATCCCCTCGCCCGCGTCGCGGGCCGGGCGGCCTCGGCGCTGGAGCCGCAGCTGTTCGGGTACGCGCCGGTCGAGGCGGCCGACCGGGCGCTGCGCCGGGCCGGCGTCGGCTGGGACGAGGTCGGCGCCGTGGAGCTGAACGAGGCGTTCGCGGTCCAGTCGCTGGTGTGCCTGGACGCCTGGAAGGCCGACCCGGAGATCGTTAACACCCGGGGCGGCGCCATCGCGATCGGTCACCCGCTGGGCGCGTCCGGCGGGCGCATCCTCGGCACGCTCGCCCACGTGCTGCGCGAACGGCGCGAGCGGTGGGGGGTCGCCGCCATCTGCATCGGGGTCGGCCAGGGCCTGGCCGTCGTCCTCGAGAACGTGAGCGCGCGGTGACCGCCGTCGTCGTGAGCGACCCCGACGAGGCCGTGGCCGGGGTCGAGGACGGCTCCACCGTGCTGGTGGGCGGGTTCGGGATGGCGGGGATGCCGGTGCGGCTGATCGAGGCGCTGATCCGGCAGGGCGCGACCGATCTGACCGTGGTCAGCAACAACGCCGGCAACGGGGACACCGGTCTGGCGGCGCTGCTGGCGGCCGGGCGGGTGCGCCGGGTGGTCTGCTCGTTCCCCCGGCAGAGCGACTCGTGGGTGTTCGACGGGTTGTACCGAGCGGGGAAGATCGAGCTGGAGGTCGTCCCGCAGGGCACCCTGGCCGAGCGGATGCGCGCGGCCGGCGCGGGGATCGGCGCGTTCTACTGCCCCACGGGCGTCGGCACGCCCCTGGCCGAGGGCAAGGAGAGGCGGACCATCGACGGCCGCGACTACGTGCTGGAGTACCCGATAAAGGGGGACGTCGCGCTGGTCGCCGCCCACATCGCCGACCGGATGGGCAACCTCGTCTACCGCAAGACCGCCCGCAACTTCGGGCCGGTCATGGCGGCCGCCGCCAAGCTCACGATCGCGCAGGTGAGCCACGTCGTCGACACCGGAACGCTGGACCCCGAGACGGTCGTCACCCCCTGCATCTACGTCGACCGGATCCTGGACCTGTCCGTGACGGAGGCCGCCCCGTGACCGACCACACCACCACCACCGGCGGCGTCGCGGGCCGGGTCCGTACGGTTGAGCATCTCGACCGGGGGCCGCTCGGGCGCGACGAACTCGCCGCCGCCGTCGCCCGCGACATCCCGCGCGGCTCCTTCGTGAACCTTGGCATCGGCCAGCCCACGACGGTCGCCGACCACCTTCCCGCGGACGCCGGGGTCGTCCTGCACACGGAGAACGGCATGCTCGGCATGGGACCCGCCGCCCGGGGCGACGACGTCGACCCCGACCTGATCAACGCCGGTAAGGTCCCGGTCACCGAGCTGCCCGGCGCGTCGTACTTCCACCACGCCGACTCCTTCGCGATGATGCGCGGCGGCCACCTCGACGTGTGCGTGCTCGGCGCCTTCCAGGTCTCCGAGCGCGGCGACCTGGCGAACTGGCACACCGGCGCTCCCGGCGCCATCCCCGCCGTCGGCGGCGCCATGGACCTGGCCGGCGGCGCCAAGAGCGTGTTCGTCATGATGACGCTGTTCGCGAAGGACGGGACGCCCAAGCTCGTCCCCGAATGCACCTACCCGCTCACCGGCCTCGCCTGCGTGCGCCGCCTCTACACCGACCAGGCCGTGTTCCACATCGGCCCGGACGGCGTGACGGTGCTCGAGACCTACGGCACGACCGTCCGTCACCTGGCCGCCCGGATGGACGTCACCCTCCACACGCTGGGCGGCCCCCGGCCGTACGGCGGGTCCTGACACACCACGGTCGCAAGGACCGAACACGTTGCCCGGCGCGGGGGAACGGGCGTATCTTTCGTAAAGTACGTACTTTACGATGATGATGACAAGGTTGATCCCGGATGGAACCGCAGGAAAGCGAGTTCGTCGACCGGATGGGGCTGGTCATGGAGCGCCTGGGCGGGACGCGGACGATGGGCCGCCTCTACGGCCGGCTCATGATCTGCGACCCGCCGCACCGGTCCCTCACCGAGCTGGCGGCGGAGCTCGGCGTGAGCAAGACCGCGGTCAGCACGGTCGCCCGGCAGCTGGAGACGGGCGGGATGATCGAGCGCGCGCCCGCGGCGAACCGCGAGCACCGCTACCGGGTGGTCGGCGGCGGGTGGATGCAGGCCATGCGGGTCCAGTTCGCCGCGCTGCGACTGAGCCTGGAGGCCCTGGACTTCGGGCTGTCCGTCGTCGGCGAGGACCTCCCCGAGCAGCGGGCCAGGCTGGAGGAGACCCGCGCGTTCTTCGCCTTCACCGTGCGGGACGCGGACGAGTTCCTCCAGCGCTGGCAGGCGTATCGCGACAATCAGACGGACGAGCGGAGCTCTCGATGAACACGGACAAGGTCGACTTCAGAGCCGTCCCCGACAGCGGGGTGACCTGGACGCTCCTCGGCACCCTGTACCTGCGGGCGTGGGAGAGCCGTCTGCCGCACCCGATCCTCGGCGACCACTACGCGGCCGAGGCCGTCGACCGCATCGACTACGACTTCGACAAGCTGAAACGACGCGTCCGGCCGGAGAGCAACCAGTTCCTGGTCGCGCTGCGGGCCCGGCAGCTCGACGACTGGGCCCGCGACTTCCTGGCCCGCCATCCGGACGCCGCCGTGCTCCAGCTGGGCTGCGGCCTCGACAGCCGGATGCTCCGCCTCGACCCGGAGGGGACGGTGCCCTGGTTCGACGTCGACGTCCCCGAGGTGATCGACCTGCGCCGGCGGATCTACCCCGAGCGCGACCGCTACCGCATGATCGGCGCGTCCGTCACGGAGGACGGCTGGCTGGAGGAGATCCCCGCCGGCCGTCCCGTCCTGATCGTCGCCGAGGGCCTGCTGATGTACCTGACCGCCGAAGAGGTCGCTCGCCTGCTCCGCCGGCTGACCGATCACTTCGCCTCGGGCGAGCTGCTCTTCGACGGGCTGGCTCACTGGACGGTCAGGATGGTCAAGCTCTTGAAGTGGTCGCCGCGCGACGGCCGGGACGTCGAGCGGATGAACCCCCGCCTCACCTGCGCGGACCAGGTGCCCATCACCGCGCACCGCGACCGGATCCCGATACGTCGCTACCGCGCCATCTATCAGCTCATGCACGCCGTCCCGGCGCTGCGCGCCTCGTCCGTTGACTACCGGTTCACGTTCTGACCCGGACCGCTAGGCGATGCGGCTGAGCGTCTCCGCCGTCACCGGGTGGGCGAAGGGCAGGCCGCGCGCGTAGCGCGAGAGCTCCTCCAGCGCGAGGCCGGACATCCTGGCCAGCTCCCCGCCGAGCGAGCCGGCGACGTGCGGGGTGAGCAGGACCTGCGGCAGGTCGTACAGGGGCGAGTCCGCGGGCAGAACCTCGGGCTCGGTCACGTCGATCACCGCGAAGAGCCGCCCGCTGACCAGCTCGGCGGTGAGCGCCTCCTGGTCGACCAGGGCTCCGCGCGCGGTGTTGATGAGCGTCGCGCCGTCGCGCATCCGCCCCAGCCGGGCGGCGTCCAGGAGATGCCGGGTCTCCGGCAGCGAGGGCGCGTGCAGGCTGACCACGTCGCAGCGGCCGAGCAGCTCGTCCAGCTCCACGCGCGGCACGCCGAGGTCCTCCGTCAGGTACGGATCGGAGACGAGCACCTGGAGGTCGAACGGGCGCAGCAGCTCGATCACCCGGCGGCCGACGGCCGAGGCGCCGACGATCCCGACCGTGCGCCGGTAGTTGCCGAAGCCGGGGAATTGGCGGTCCCAGTCGAGGACGGCGCGCCGCTCCCGGTAGAGGCGCGCGATGTCGAGCACCCGTTTGTTGGCGAACAGGATCGCGGCGAGCGTGTACTCGGCGACGGGCTCGGCGTTGGCCGCCGCCGCCGACGACACGATGATGCCGCGCCGCCAGCACGCCTCGGTGATGTGCTGCTTGACCGACCCGGCCGCGTGCACGACGGCCCTCAGCCTGGGCGCCCTGGCCAGGACGTCCGCGGTGATCGGCGGGCATCCCCAGCCGGTGAGGAGCACCTCGGCGCGCGCGAGCGCCCGGGCGACTAGCGGGTCGCCGAAGTCGTCGGCCACCAGGCCGGGATCGGTGTCGGCGATCCGGGCGAGCCGGTCGCGCACCGCGTCGCCGATCAGCCGTTCGGCCACCCCGCGGCCCATGGCGAGCAGGGTGGCCGGCCGCCGGCCGTTCCCCGCGTCGGCGCTCACTTGACGCTGCCCGCCGTCATCCCAGCCCGCCAGAACCGTTGCAGGAGGACGAACACCAGCAGCAGCGGCACCACCGACAGCAGCGAGCCGGTGATGACCAGCGTGCTGTACTCGGGGAACGCGGTGACCTGGGTGTTCCAGGAGTACAGGCCGAGGCTGAGGGGGAACAGCCGCTGGTCCGACAGCATGATCAGGGGCAGGAAGAAGTTGTTCCAGATCCCGGTGAACTGGAACAGGAAGATCGTCACGTACGCCGGCAGCAGCATGGGCAGCGCCACGGACCTGAACGTGCGCAGCTCGTCGGCGCCGTCGGAGCGGGCGGCTTCCAGCACCTCGCCCGGCACGTACCCGGCCGACAGAACCCTGGCGAGATAGACGCCGAACGGGTGCACCAGCGAGGGGACGAACACCGCCCAGAACGTGTTGACCACACCGATTTTCGAGGCCAGCAGGTAGAGCGGCAGGGCGGTGGCGGTGGTCGGCACGAGCACGCCGAGCAGCACGAGGCCGAACAGCTGGTCCTTGCCGGGCCAGTCGTACTTGTCGAAGGCGTAGCCGCAGGCCACGCTGATCAGCCCGCCGAGCCCGGCGCCGAGCCCGGCGTACAGCACGCTGTTGAGGTACCAGCGGAAGAAGACGCCGTCGCCTTCGGCGGCCACGGCCGACAGGTTCGCGCCGAGGTTGAGGTGGGCGAACGCGAAGCCGGGCGTTCCGTACAGGTCGGGCAGCGACTTGGTGGCCGCGAACAGCAGCCAGGTCAGCGGCAGCAGCATGTACGCGGCGGCGACGAGCAGGAAGGCGTTGACGGCCGGCCTGGACATCAGGCGTGACGTCACTTCTTGTTCCCCCACTTGGTGACGACGTAGGACAGCAGGCCCGCGAGCACGGCCAGCATGATCGACGCGGCGGCGGCCTGCCCGTAGTCGTTCCTGCCGAAGGCCTCGGCGTAGGCGTACATGTTGGGCGTCCACGTGCTGACGATGCCGTCGCTGACGCCGTCCATGACCACGGGCTCGTTGAACAGCTGGAGCGAGCCGATGACCGTGAAGATCAGCGTGGTCACCAGCGCGCCCCTGATCATGGGCACCTTGATCCGGAGCGCCACGTCGACGCCGCGCGCGCCGTCGATGGTGGCGGCCTCCAGCACCTCGCGCGGGATGGCCTGGAGCGCGGCGAAGTAGATGATCATGTTGTAGCCGGTCCACTCCCACACGGTGACGTTGACCACCGAGCTGACGACGCGGTCGCCGAGGAAGTCCCAGTGGATCCCGTGGTCGCGGAGCGCGGCGACGATGGGGCTGATGCCCGGGAGGTACAGGTAGAGCCAGATCAGCCCGGCGATCACCCCCGGCACGACGTGCGGCAGGAACAGGGCGAGCTGGAAGAACCTGCGCAGGAGGGCCGCGCCGGAGTCGAGCAGCAGCGCCAGCACGAGCGCGCCGCCGAGCATCAGGGGGATGTACAGCGCGGCGTAGCCGGTGAGGACCAGGAACCCGTGCCGGAACGCCTCGTCGGCCAGCGTCCTCAGGTAGTTGTCGACGCCGGTGAAGACGCTCTCCGCGCCGCCGAAGCCGAGTCCCGACGACTGCTCCCTGAAGAGGCTGAGCCACAGGGCGTACCCGAGCGGGGCGACGACGACGGCGGCGAAGAGCGTGAAGAACGGGGCGGTGAACAGGAGGATCGCCCAGCGCCGGGCCGGGCGGCCGCGCCGGGGCCGGTCCGCCGCCGGGACGCGTCGCCCGGCGGCGGTGCCGGCGGAGGTCGCGGTCATCGTGTTCTCCTCCCGGGGGTGCCCGCCGCAGCGGGCGGGGGTTCAGGGGGTGACGGCGAGCCCGCGTCCCTTGATCTCGTTGACGGTGTCGGCCTGGACGGCCCCCAGGACGTCCGGGAGGCTCGCCGAGCCCGTGGCGACCTGGCCGAGCCGGTCCTTGAACGACGTCAGCACCTGCACCATGGACGGCCCCCAGGTCCAGCCCGGCTGGATCGTCGTGTACGCCTCGGAGAACACGCCGTAGATGTCCTGACCGCCGTAGTAGGCGGTGTCGAACGTCTTGGCGGCGACCGGCACGAGGTCGGGGATGGCGGGGAAGGCGCTGGAGGTTCCCGAGCCGAGGCGGGCGGTCCAGGCCTCGGGCGTGCCGGTGAACCACTTGGCCGCCTCGACGGCGGCCGCGACGTGCTTGCTGTCCTTGCTGACGGCGTAGGTGGTGCCGCCGAACATGCCGCTGGCCGGGGTGCCCCAGTTGGGGGCGGGGGCGACGGCCCACTTGCCGCTCAGCGGGGCGTTGTTGCTCTTGATCATGCCGGCCGCCCAGTTGGCGCCGAGGTACCCCCACATCTGGTCCTGGGCGATCGAGGCGATCCACTCCTGGCTCAGGGTGGGCTGGACCTTGACCAGGTCGTCCTTGATCATCCCGTCCCAGTAGGCCGCGACCTTCTTGGTGGGCTCGTCGTCGATGGCGACCTTCCACGAGCCGCCCTCCGAGCCGAACCACTTGGCGCCCGCCTGCCACGCGTAGGTGGCCAGCAGGTTGGGATCGTCGGGGTGGAAGCTGCCGAGGCGCGCCTGCGGATCGGCCTTCTTCACCTGCTCGGCGGCCTTCCTGAAGTCGTCCCACGTCTTCGGCACCTGGATCTTGTTCTTCTCGAACAGGTCCTTGCGGTAGAAGAAGACCTGCGGGGCCGCGTCGAGCGGGATCGACCAGGTCTTGCCGCCCAGCTCGACCAGGCCGAAGACGCTGGGCGGGTACTTCGCCTTGATGTCGGCGGTCTCGGCGGTGATGTCCCGCAGCGCGCCCTGGGTGACGAAGTCGGGCACCTGGGGGTACTCCACGGACATCAGGTCCGGCGCGTTGCCCGCCTTCACGGCGTTGGCGAACTTGGCGTAGCCGCCCGCGTTCCCCGACGGGATCTCCTCGAACGTGACCTGGATGTCTTTGTGGCTCTTGTTGAAGGCGTCGACGACCTGCTTGGTGCCCTTCGCCCAGCCCCAGAAGACCACGTGTTCGACACCGGCGCCGTCGGAGGCCCCGTCGTGCTGACCGCCGCTGCCGCTTCCGCAGGCCGTCTGCAACGCCAGTGCGGCAAGCAGGCCCGTCACGCCGGCGACTCGCTTACGTTTCATCACCGAACCTCCAGCTCGATCGTTAGATCATCATTTGCTCAAAACCGGAGGAATGTCCAGCAATACGATCGAATCGATCGCTACGAAAATCGAGCGGTGGTTTCCGGTCAGCGCGGGGCGGCCGACGACTCCCGCACCCGGAGCTCGGGCAACAGGGCCAGGTGCCGGCCCGGGGCCGAGGCGCCCTGCGTCATCCGCCTGATCAGCATGGTCACGGCGCAGCGGCCGACCTCGCCCTTGGGCGGCGCGACGGCCGTGAGGGAGGGCGAGCAGAGGCTGGCCACCTCGTCGTCGTACGCGACCAGGGAGACCTCGGACGGGATGTGCACCCCCGCCGCGCCCAGGTTCCTGACGAGCGAGAGGGCGTCCTCGTCGTTGTGCACGATCAGGCCCGTCACGCCGTCCTCGCGCACCAGTCGCAGCACGTCGGCGACGAACCCGTCCAGGGGACGGGCACGGTCGACGACGATCTCCGGCGGCCGGTCCATCCCCAGGGCCCGGGCGCCGGCCACCACCCCGGCCCTGATCCTGGGCGTGGTCGGGCTGGGATAGGCGACCAGGGCGATCCTGCGGTGGCCCAGCTCGGCCAGGTGGCGCACGCCCAGGTACGCGCCGTGGGCGTGGTCGGAGGCGACGGCGTCGAACATCGAGGCCGGTCCGGCCAGCTCCGCGCGCCGCTCGACGAGCACCGTGGGCACGCCCAGGCCGGCCAGCCACTCGACGTGCGACTCGTCCGGCTGGCGGCTGGGCGTCAGGAGCAGGCCGTCGACGCCGTCCTTGATGAGCTGGCGCACCTGCGCGCGGTCCTCGTCGTCCTCGTACCGGGAGATCGCCAGCACGATGCGGGCGCCGGCTCTGGCCGCCTGCTCCTGGGCTCCCTTGATCACTTCGGGGTAGTAGTAGTGGGCCGACGGCACCAGCATGCCGACGGTCAGCTTCGCCGCGGACGCCGGCGGGCCCGGGACCGGGTCGGCGCCCGGGGAGGGCGGCAGGGTGACGCCGCCGTGGACCCGGACCAGCAGGCCCTGCGTGGCGAGGTGCTCCACGTCTCTGCGCAGGGTGACGGCGGAGACCCCGAGCTCCTCGGCCAGCTCGCTGAGCCGCACCGATCGCCGTTCCCGGACCTGGCGGAGTATGAGGCTGTGGCGGTGCTCGACAGACACGCGGGCTCCTTCGGCCGGACCCAGACGGCTTGATCCTAACCGACGCCTGCTTTCGTTATGAACGCTTTCCTTTCATTCGATCAAGCCAGCCCCGGAGGCGCCGCCTCTCCAGTCGGCCGACGTGCGGACGGCCCGCCGGGAATCCCGGCGGGCCGTCGCGTGAGGTGCTGAAGATCAGCCGTCGGTGTCGGACGACGGGATGTACGCGCCCGGCACCTGGTCCGGGGTGTAGATCTCGTCGTCACCCGGGTAGGGCTTCTTGAAGTCGTGCGCCTCGTACCACGAGAAGCGGTTCATCTGCTCGGGGTTGCCGGAGTCGGCCCGGGCGTTGGGCCCGTTGAACGACTGCTGGGACTTCCAGGCCCCCCACTTCTTCGCGACCTCCTGCTTGTCCGCGGGCACCTTCGCCGACGGCGGGGCCGCGGCGGCCGGGTCCTGCGGCGCGGGGGTGTCCGCACCACAGGACGGCAGGTTGGAGCCCGACAGACCCAGGGTCAGGGAGGTGCGGTTCGGCAGGGCGGTGAACGGCGTGTAGTCGGGCTTGCCGGTGAACGCCGCGGTCATCGGGGTCGCGGCGCTGTCCTTCTGGTTCATCGGCTGGATCCCGAGGATCTGCTCGATGGTGCGGATCATGGTGATCTGCGTGTAGTAGTGGCTGTCCACGGTGCCGTGCTTGGCCCAGGGGCTGATGATCTGGATCGGGGCGCGGTGACCGTCGACGTGGTCGGTGCCGGCCTGGGAGTCGTCCTCGACCACGAAGATCGCGGAGTCCTTCCAGTACTCGCTGTGCGAGATCTCGTCGACGATCTTCCCGACCGCCAGGTCGTTGTCGGCGACCTGGGCGGCGCCGTTCACCGGGCCACCCGTGTGGTCGCTGGACAGCCAGAACATGTTCAGGTTCGCCGGGCCGTTGGCCTCGAAGTCACGCTTCCAGATCTCGTACCGGTAGATGTCCGGCACGCTGGTGTCGAACTTCGGGAAGCCGTGCACCGACACGTCGTTGAGCGACGGGATCGGCGAGGACGAGTTCAGGGTGTAGGCGGTGTTCTGCCCGGTGGCCTGCATGTTCTTGGTGTCGCAGTACAGGTTCTGCCACGTCGCGCCGGCCGGCTTGGTGAGGAACTGGTGGAACTCGCCGAAGTTCCGCACGGTCTTGCCCACGGCCTGCGCACCGCTCCAGATGAAGCCGGTCCGCTGGTGGCCGAGGGCGTCGTCCTCGGTGTCGTAGCTGCGCAGGTACTGACCGGCGCTGGACTCGGTGTACTCCGGGTTGTCGGCCTGCATCAGCCAGTTGTGACCCTCGGCGGAGTTCGTGCCGATGTCGTACGTGTTGTCGTACAGCCCGAACTGGTTGGCCAGCGCGTGCTGGTTCGGCGTCACGTTCTCGCCGTACTGGGCCAGCGACGGGTCGCCGTTGCCCTTCGCGATGTCGCCGAAGACCTGGTCGTAGGTCCGGTTCTCCTTGACGATCAGGAAGACGTGGTTGATCGTCGAGGGGTCGCCGAGACGCTTCGGGACCGGCTCGGCCTTCTGCTTGTTGCCGTGGGCGATCTTGACGTCGTTCTTGCCCCAGCCGTTCTGCTCGAAGACCGTGTCCGTGTACTTGGCGATCTCCTTGTCGTCCGGCAGCGTGAACCGCTGCAGGCTCGACGTCGTGTCGTGGGTGCCGTGCCCGGCGGCCGTGGTGGGACGGCGGGCGTCGATGCCACGGGTGTTGGAGACCAGCACCTGGTCGCCGACGGTGGTGATCTCCGCGGGGAAGTAGTCCGTCGGGAGCAGGCCGACGTAGCTGACCGGCTCCTGCGGGCTGGTGTACCGGTAGACGGCGACCGCGTTGGCGCGGCCGAGGGTGACCAGCAGGTGACCGTCGTCGGTCAGCGTCACCGCGTCGGGCTCGTAGCCCACCGAGGCCTGCGGCCACGGCTGGGTGGCGATGGTCTGGACGACCTTGTCGCTGGCGGTGTCGATGACCGACACGTCGTTGGTGGCGGTGTTGGTGACGAACAGCGCCCCGTTCTTGGCGTACAGGGCGGTCGGGTGCAGGCCGACGTCGATGCTCGCGGGGGCGGAGGCCGGGTTCGCCAGGTCGATGACGCTGACGGTGCCGGTGGTGGTGGCACCGGTGTTCGGGTCGGCCGGCACCTGCGTGCCGTACGAGTTGATCGTCGTCTCGCCGGGCCTGGCGGGACGGCCGCCCTCGTTGCTGACGTAGAGCTTCGTGCCGACCATGACCATGTCACGCGGGGCGTTGCCCACGGCCCAGCTCTGCTGGATGGCCCCGGTCGCCGCGTCCATGGCGATGACCCGGTTCTGGCCGTTGACGGCGACGTACACGGTCTTGCCGTCGGCGGAGAACACCGGCTCACCCACGAGCGCGTGCTTCGAGCCCTGCGCGGCGATGCTGATGTTGACCGGGTTGGCGAGGGAGCCGTCCGGGTTCACGGTGAACTTGGTGAACATGTCGGCCCGGCCCAGCCACAGCTGCGAACCGTCGGGCGAGTACGTGGGGCCTTCCTGGCCCACGTCGTTGCCGCTGATGCGCAGGTTCGCCGCGGCGTTGTTGCCGACGAGCTGCTGCACCGTCCAGGTCTTCAGGTCGACGATGGCGAGCGCCATCCCGCCGTCGGTGATGGAGGCCGCGAGGTGGGTGCCGTCCGGGCTGACCGAGGACGACATGATCTTGCCGTTGTTGATGACGAGACGATCGCCGATCGGCTTGATGTACTGGTCGGCGGAGACGACCAGGCCCTTGTCGGTGGTCTGGCCCACCTGGTCGGTGCCGAAGACGTCGGTGGACGCGTAGGCGATGCCTCCGCCCGCGACGACGAGGGTTGCGGTGGCGGCCGCGAGGAGACGGGTCCGCCGGCCGGTGCGCCCGTCGAGGAGCCCGGTCCGGACCTTGGCGACGCGCTGGCGCGTGACGTGCATGAATCAATCCTTCGGGGTGCTTGCGAGCAGGTCGACGTTCCCGTCGAACTGCCACAGGGGGTTCGGCGCGTCTCCCGTCGGAGTACGCACCTGGAAGTAGCCGTTGACCTCCTTCGGTCCGTCACCGTCGGCGACGTACCGCCCGTCGGCGGTCACGTCGAGCTGGTAGATGGCGCTGCCCACGGCGGTCGCGCCGGGGAGGCGCCAGGACACGACGCACCGCCAGTCGTTGCCCGGTCCCTCGTCGGCGACCCGTGAGTCGCCCTTGTCGCAGGACGCGGTGGCGCCCAGCTGGGCCTCGGTGACGGCGGGGCGGTGAAGCTCCTGTGTCTGCAGCCGGTAGAGGTGGGCGTACGCCGTGGCGAGCGAGTCCTGCAGCTTGCCCCGCACGATGCCGGAACCCTGAGCGGGGGTCGCGGCGGCGAGGACGACGACGGCGAGGGCGACCAGGCCGGCCAGCGGCAGCGCCGCCGTCACCAGCACGCGCCGCCCCGCCCCGTCGTACGTCAGGTCGGTGAAGTCGCGCCGCAGGAACAGGCGGTACGCGAGCGCGGTGGCGAGGACGGCCCACGCCAGGCTCACCACGAGGCCGATCAGGAGGGGGCCCGCCTGCGCCGGGGTGGTGAACAGGCCGCGCCAGGCGAGGAAGGCGTGGCTCGGCAGGGCCAGCTGCACGGCCACCGGCAGCGGGAGCAGCTGCGCGAGCTGCAGCACGAAGGCGAGGAGCGCGGGCATCAGCAGCCCCATCGGGGAGCGGCCCAAAGCCACCGAGCCGAGCAGGCCGACCCCGGCGAACGCCAGCGTCGGCGCGAGCGCGCAGGCCCATGCGAGCAGGACGGTGCCGGCCGCGTCTCCCGTGGAGAGGAGATGGCCGTCGAGGCCGATGAGCGGCCGGTTGCCGACCGCCGCCAGACCGCCGGCGACGCTCGACGCGCACAGCCCGGCCACCAGTATCAGGAGCACGGTGAGGCTGGCGAGGCCCTTCGCCACGAAGATCCGCCTCGGCGAGCGGACCGCGACGAGGAGATGACGCCAGGTGCCCAGCCGGTCCTCCGCCGCGAAGATGTCGCCGGCGACCAGCGCCGTCAGCAGCGGGAGCGCCCAGCTGCACGAGAAGTCGAGCACGACGAGCGATCCCGCCCAGCCGGTCTCGTTCATCCAGCGGCCGAACACCGTGTCGGCGGGCAGCGTGCTCTGCAGGCTCACCGCGGCCACGAATCCCGCGGGGGCGATCCAGCAGGCGAGCAGCAGCAGGCGGATCCTCCACTGGGACAGCAGCTTCACCAGCTCGAACCGGTAGCCGTGCAGCACCGGCGCCGGCCGGGCCGTCACCTCGGGCGGCGCGACGGTCGTGGTCATCGGGGGTCCTCCTCGTCGGTCTGCCCGGCCCCGGTCAGGGCCAGGAACGCGGCCTCGAGCGGCGTCACCACGGGCGCCAGCTCGCGCACCGCCACCTCGGCCCGCACCAGCCGCACCACCAGCTCGTCGAGGGCCGGCACCGGCCCGCGGACCACGAGCACGCCGGGATCCAGCCGTTCGAGGCGGTCGCGGCCGGGCAGGACGCGCAGCCCGGGCGTTTCCTGCGCCACCTGACGCGCGGCCGCAGGGTCGGAGGTGAGCAGCCGGTAGTCGAGCTCGCCGCTCTCGGCCGCGAGCTTGCTCACCGGCCCGGAGAAGACGACCCGACCGGTGGAGAGGAGGGTGACCTCGGTGCACAGCGCCGCGAGCTCGTCCATCCGGTGGCTGGACAGGACGACCGCCGTCCCGTTGTCGGCGAGCTCGGTGATGACGCGGTGTACGTGGCGCGTGCCGGCGGGGTCCAGGCCGTTGGCCGGCTCGTCGAGCACGAGCAGCCGCGGTGTGGTGAGCAGCGCGGCGGCCAGCCCGAGCCGCTGGCGCATGCCCAGCGAGAACCCCCGGATGCGGTCGTCGGCCACGTCGGTGAGCCCGACCTGCTCCAACGCGTCGTCGACGGCGCCTGCGCGAGCGGCGTCGTACCCGCGCAGCGCGGCGAGTGCTGAGAGGTTCTGGCGCGCGGTGAGCGACGGATAGAGCCCGGGCCCGTCCACGAAGCCTGCCACGCCGTCGGGGACGGCGAGCGTCCGCCCGACAGGTGTGCCCAGGATCTCGAGGCTGCCGCCGTCGGCGACCGCCAGGCCGAGCAGCAGGCCGAGGAGCGTCGTCTTGCCCGCGCCGTTCGGGCCGACCAGGCCGTGGACCTGCCCGCTCGCCACGTCGAGATCGACGCCGTCGAGCGCGACCACGTCACCGAAGGACTTCCTGATCGCGCGACCCCGGACCGCGGGGCTCGTCTGCATGTCGGTCTCCCCTTGCCTTGATCATGAGCAAGAGGAACTTATAGATCGTGGTTGGCCTCGGTAAGGCGGGAAGTCAAACGTTGGGCAAACCTCTCCCGACCGTCACTTACCCCACCTAACTATCCGGCTGCCCCTCCAGCACCCGAGGGCCCGCACGACCACGGTCCGTCACGCCGTCGTACGGCTTGCGGCTCTGCCTCTCGCCCGCTCCGCCGGGCGAGGGATCGACGCCAGACGGACGGCAGGGCAGGATCGGTGCGGGCAGGCGAACGCGCAGGCGGTGAAAACGGTTGGAGACAGGGGACTACCGGGAGATGTTCGCGGCGGTCCGTAAGCGGCCGCTCGTGTTCCTGCCCCGGGCCGACTTCGCCGGCATCGTTTCGTTCGTGGAGGGCTGCGACCACGGGAACGCCCGCGCTCTGCTCACCGGCTTCCGGGAATGGCTGGTGACCCGGGTGGGGTGTGGGAACAACCTGGTCTGGTGGAGCCTGGTTCTGCGTCTGACCGAGCCCGATGGCCCGAAGAACGCATGTGACCTGGATCCCGCCGCCGACGCCCGCGCGGTGGGGACGCTGTTCGATTGCCTGGATGACTTCCTGGCGCTTCGCCAGGAGCACGATGGGCTACGCAGGATCTACACCGCGTATCAGGCCTGGCTCGACTCCCGCGCCCTCAACGGCTGTCTCGAATCCGGAGCGGCGGAGTGCCCGAAAGTGGAGTGGCCGAGGCCGCGATGATCAGAGTTCGGGAAGGGGGGCGAGGTGGCGGAGCGATCGGGAGGACTCGCCGGCGATCCGTTCGATGGGCGGCGTCCGACCAGTCATGAACGGATGACGGGACGGCCCTGGGACGCGTCGTACCACGACGGTCCCGCGCCGTGGGACATCGGCCGGCCTCAGCCGGCGGTCGTGCGTCTGGCGTCCGAGGGCGGATTCGCCGGGGCGGTCCTCGACGCGGGCTGCGGGACCGGCGAGAACGCTCTCCACGTCGCCTCGCTGGGACTGCCGGTCCTGGGCGTCGACGTCGCCGGGACGGCGCTGGCGACCGCCCGGGAGAAGGCCCGCGAGCGCGGGATCGCGGCCGAGTTCGCCACGGCCGACGCGTTCCGTCTCGGCCTTCTGGGGCGCAGGTTCGACACGGTGCTGGACTGCGGGCTCTTCCACACCTGCGACGGCGACGAGCGGCAGGAGTACGCGGCGAGTCTCGCGTCGGCGACCGAGCCCGGCGCGACCCTGTACGTGCTGTGCTTCAGCGACGACGGCCCCGATGCCGGCCCCCACCCCGTCGGCCGGGACGACCTGCGAGCGGCGTTCACCCCCGATCGCGGATGGAACGTCGCCGCGGTCGTACCGGATCGGGTCCAGACGCGGTTCCACGACGACGCCGGCGCGCCCGCCTGGCTGGCGACCATCAGACGGGTCCAGGGGTCCGGACCGGAATGAATCCGGCCGTTACGGACGCGGCCGTCCGCCACGTGAGGCGTCCCGGGGGAGGGGGCTCCGGCGCGTCACCGGCGAAAACGGGGGTGCCATGGGACGCCTTGACTACCGTTGTGACGCGGCCCGGGGGCGCGACGCAACGGGCCGCGTACGGCCGATTCCGTTCGGGGGAGAAGAAGGTCATGGGGATCACCTCGAGCCCTGCCGCGCGGGCCGGCCTCGCCGGCCTCTCGATCGCGGCGCTGCTCGCCGGATGCGGCTCGGAGCCGGAACGGTCCAGGGAGCGGACGGGGGCCGTGGAGACGGCCCCGAGCACCCCGCCCCCCGTGTCCACGCCGGCCTCGCCGAACAGCCCGCCGCCCGCCTCTCCGAGCGCGTCCCCGTCCCCGTCCCCGTCCGAGCTCACCGCCTGCCGGAACGCCGACTGCGAGGTGGAGGTCCACCGGGGTGATCGGCTGGTGATCGACGCCAGGTTCGGGCTCGACTCGATCACCGTGACGTCGCTCGCGGACGAGGGCGTCATGCTGGCCGTCGAGAACTCCACGGGGAGGATGAGCGTCGGAGGGGGCAGCGCCAGGACGAGCGGGTCCTGCACCGACGGGCGCTGCCACGGCGAGGCGGAGATCGCGCTGAGCACCGGCGGGCAGGTCCGGGTCAACGGCGTCCGGCTGCGGCTTTCGAAGGCCGACTCCACCCGCGCCACCCTGGCGGTCCGGCCGACGGGTTAGTCACCCGACCCCGGCGACGAGTGCCTCCTCCGGGAACAGGCCGTCGAACACCGCGGCCCGGTCGAAGGCCATCGCGCGGGCGCGGGCCCGGCGTTCGAGGTCCTGCCGTTCGGCGACAGGCATGTCCAGGACCACCCGGTCCACGGCCGCGGCCAGACCGGCGATGTCCCCGGGCTCGACGATGACGGCGGTGTCGCCGACCGCCTCGGCGGTCCCGCCGGTCGTCGTGGTGATGATCGGTCCGCCGCCGGCCAGGGCCTTCTCCGCCAAGGCGATGCCGAACGTCTCGACGAAGTCGGGCTCGGGCTTGGTGGGCAGGGCGTAGGCCGCGCAGCCGCGCATGAGCAGCGGTTTCTCCTGGTCGTCGACGTCGGTGAGGAAGACCACCCGGTCGTCCTCCTTGGCCATCGCCTGCACGTGCTCCAGCGCCGGGCCGGTTCCGGCGACGACCAGCTTCACGCGGGACCGGCAGCGCATCTGGCCGAAGGCGATCAACAGGTCGTAGATCCCCTTCGCCCGGGCCACCCGGGACAGGAACAGCACGTACCCGTCCCGCTCCAGGCCGCGTCGCGCGAGCGCGGCGTCCACCTCGGCCGGATCGGGGTCGAGGAAGGCGGCCGAGTCGATCGGCGGGTAGCTGACGGTCACGCGGCGCCGGCACTGCTCGGCGAACGTGGTGCCGCAGTTCGCGTCCACCTGCTCGGCCGCGGCGACGATCTCCTCCCGGGTGTACTCCGAGACCGCGACGACCTCGTCGTTGGCCAGGAACGTGCTGAACAGCACGGTGGCCGCGCCGAACCGGCCCTCCCGCAGGCACGACCGGATCACGTTGGTCACGTCCGAGCCCACGGCCTTCGCCACCGTGTGCACGGTGGGCGCCAGCCCGGTCGCGCGCGCGGCCGCGACCGCGTCCACCACCACGGCGGTGTGCGGGACGAGGTACATGGACAGGCAGGTCGTGGGCACGGGCTCGGCGAGCAGCTCGACGAGGCGGCCGGTGAGCCCGGCCTGGTGACGCCCGTCCGGCACCCGGTAGTCCCCGACAGGTTCCGGCCGCTCCACGGTGATCCCGGGGCTGTACGGCAGCAGCCGGTCCAATGGCTTGAGCGGCAGCCCGGCCGCCTGCAGCGCGGGGATCGGCCAGGTCAGCAGCCGTACATCGTCGAATCCGCGGGTGAGGGCCACCTCGGCGAGGTTGCGGGCCTCGCCGGAGTGGCCGCAGATGACGGGGTCGGCTCTTACCACGATGACGAGACGGCGACGGGGGAGGGTCATCACACTTACTCCGGGGTCGGGGGCGTATCGGAAAGGGACGGCGGCCGGATTCCCAGCCCCCATCCGGACGGCTCCGGGCCCAGTCGCAGGTGCAACCGGCCGCCGCGGTGCACGGTGGCGGCGCTCAGATGCGTCGCGTGCAGGGGTTCGCCGTTGAGGGTAGCCGACTGGACGTACTGCGCCGGCGGGTCGCGGTCGATGCCGTCGACGCCGATCGGGCTCTCGCGGTGCCCGCTGGTCTCGATGACGAACTCGTTGTCCCCGGCCCTGAGCACGGCCCGGGGGAACGCGGGCGCGTTGACCAGGAACAGGTTCTGCCCGGCGATCGGGAACAGCCCGAGCGACGCCCAGACGTACCACGAGCTGAGGCCGCCGGAGTCGTCGTTGCCGGGCAGCCCGCCAGGCCCGGTGCCGAACTGCCACGTCAGCGCCGCCTGCACCACCTGGGCCGTCCGGTCGGGCCGGCCCGCGTAGTGGTACGCCCAGGGCGCCTCCATGTCGGGCTCGTTGTTCAGCCCCTCGAACCGGTTCAGGGCGTACCCCGCCGCCATCTCCGCCGGCCGCGGGCGCCGGCCGGGCTGCCGTACCGGTGCGGCGCCGAAGCCGAAGAACCTGTCCAGCTTGGCGACGAACGCCTTGTCGCCGCCGGCCAGGGCGATCCTCGCCGCCATGTCGTGCAGCAGCCGGAACGAGTAGTTCCATTTGCCGCCCTCGTAGAACTCCGAGTCGCGCAGCAGCCCGGTGTGCGGGTCGAAGGCGTTGGCCCACTGCCGGCTGCGGTCCTCGAGGTCGTCGGCCAGGCGCCCATCGTTCAGCGCCCTGGCCACCTGCGCCGTGCAGTGGTGGGCGTACGCCAGGTCGAGGGTGTGCGTGATCGGGTGCACCACGCCGTGCTCGAAGAAGTCCTCGCCGTACAGGCGGCGCAGGTCGTCGACCATGTGCACCAGCGCCCAGTTCCAGTCCAGGCCCGTACGCCCGAGAGCGTGGGCGTCCGCCAGCGCCGTGTGCGCGAGCGCGCTGGCCTGGCGGAAGAACCGGTCGGCGCCGCGGGCCATCCGGTATCCGATGGGGAAGTTGCCCTCCTCCTCGCACACCCGGATCAGCGACTCCAGCAGGTCCACCGCCCGGTCCGGGACGATCGCGGCGAGCAGCGGCAGCTGAGTCTTGTAGATGTCCCACATGGTGCACACGTCGAACGCGTACGGTCCAGGGGTCGGCCAGAACGGGCTCTCGTCGTCGGCCACGCACGGCTTGATCAGCGAATGGTAGAGCGCCGTCGCGTACACGGTACGCCGGGCCTTCGTGCCGCCCTCGATCTCGACACGGCCGAGGTGCTCGCCCCATCGGGCCCGGGTCCGGGACCGCACCGCGTCGAAGGCGGGCTGCCCGGGCCCGCACTCGCGCTCCAGGTTCCGCCGCGCCTGGTCGCACCCGCGCAGGGAGAACCCGAGCCGGACCTCGACGGTCTGGCCCGCCGTGGTCGGGCCCATGAAGAGCATCCCGAAAGGCCGCAGCGTGGTGTGCCGGATGCTGTCGAAGTCGAGGCGGGTGCCGCCGTCGATGAGCCGCCGGTCGTACCAGAGCATCTGCCGCCAGCCCGGGCTGTCGACGTCCACGTGCACCGACAGCGGGACGCCCTCCATCACCACCGTGCCCTGCGCCCGGCCCTGGCCCATGCTCTCCACCTGCGCGCGGAGCGGCACGGTACGGCCGAGCTCGATGGCGAGTCCGCCGCAGGACAGGTCGACGACCACGCGGGCGCTGCCGTGCTCGGGGAACGTGTACCGGTGCACGGCGACCTTGGCGCCCACGGTGAGCTCGCAGCGGATGCCCGTGTCCATGGTGGCCGCGTAGTAGCCCGGCTCCGCCACCTCGTCGCGGAGGGGCCACGACACTCCCAGCAGGTCCAGCGGCTGCACCATGGGGGTGACCCGGACGTAGTTGTAGTACTTGCGGATCGCGCCGGTGCCGGACTGCTGGAAATGGGTGAAACCGGATGCCTGGAGGTGCTCGAACATGACGTCCGGGACGCCCTCGGTGTTCTTCGCGTACCGCCCGTACCCCGTCGGGTACGCGCCCGAGTAGGCGCACGCGGACACCATGCCCAGTGGCGACGTGGCGCCCGGGTGGGTGTTGCCCACCTGGGGTTTCGGCCACCACCACGTGGCGGCGAGACCGCGCGCCTGAGGCAGGTCGGTCGCCGCGGTGCCGATGAATGGGTCAACGCTGTCGAGGATGGCGTGACTCTACCCAACGCGACCCGGGTTCAGGTTTCGGCCAGGTGAACGGCGCTCCCCGGCGGTACCAAAATTCGGCCGTTCGCCGCACGTGACGCGGCGGCCGGCCCTCCCGCGCAGGGGAGGGCCGGCCGGCGGGTGGTCAGGACGTCGGAGCGGGGGCCGGAGTGCCCGTCCCCGTGTCCGTGGGCGTGGGCTCAGGAGTCGGGGTCACCGCGTCCGTGGGGGTCGCGGTCGGAGTGGGGGTCGCGTCCGGCGGCTCGGTCGGGATGACCGTCGGCGTCGGACAGGGCTGGGGGGCGCGCCACACAGGCTTCCCGAAGCGCCACTGCAGGGCGGACGGAGAGCCCTTGCCGGGGTGCCACAGCCGCTTGCCGGGCCGCGAGAGGTCGAAGACGTAGGCGGCCGTCGCCGTCTCCCCCTGAGGGGCGGCGGGCGTCGTCTCGGTCGGCGGGGCGGCGGAGTCCGTCTCACTGGGGGAGACGGGAACGCCGGGGAGCGTCGAGGCCTGGTCGGCGGAAGGAGTGGGCGTGCCCGTGTCTGTGGGCGTGGGCGTGGGCGTGCTCTCGGAGGGAGCGGGCGTGACCTCCGGCGGCGTCGGCGTGGGGGACGGAAGCGGAGCCGGGCTCTCCGGGGCGGGGGCCGGCGCGGCGGGCTGGGCTGGAGCGATCACCGAGACCCAGGCGTTCTGCTTGATCTCGCCGCCCCGGCGGCCCGTGAACACCCGGGTGGAGTCGCCCACGGTGTACGACCGCTCGAAGCCGTCCTGGCTCCTGACGGTGATCGAGCCGTCCGAGACTGCGGTGACCTGCCCGGTCTGGGTGAACACCGTGACGGTGGAGCACCGGTCCTTCCCCGGCACGACCACCTCGCCGTGCAGCGCGCCGAGGAAGGGGCCCACCAGCGGCACCTCGGCGGGGGCGGGTGTGGCCGTGGGAGGCTCGGCGGGGGCGTCCGTCGGTATCGCGCCGGGCGTCTCCGTGACCGTCTCCGTGGCCGTCGGGGTGGGCGCGGGGGTGGCGGTCGGCGGGGCGACGGGCGAGGCGGCCGAGGCCGCCGCCACTCCGGCGCCGCCCGACGCGGTCAGCACGATCGCGGTCGCGAGGATCACGGGTGGGGAGATGCGCCGGCGTGGCCCACCCGGTCCGGACGACAGTCCGCTGCTCGGGCGGTGGGGGTTGGTCGGCATCACCGTTCCTCCATATCGTTGCGGTTCACTTGTCTCCGCCGGGCTTGCGGCGGTTCGCCGGAGCGCTTGGCCCCGGCACCCCACGGAAGCGATCTGGATTTTTGTTGCCAAACCGTGTCTCTTCCGTGGGACCGTGGAGACCTTCCCCGCATACGCCGACCCCATGCGGGCGAATCTGTGGCCTAAAGGCGGTGACATGGCCTTAGGGCAGCTCACAGAGGGATTGGGGGAATTGAGAATTTTTTGCGGCGGCCACGCCCAGGGACCCCACGCCCTCCGGCGTGCGGGCCGTCGGCCCGGACGATCAGCGGACGCCCGCGGGTTCCCGTACGGCTTCGGCCGGCTGCCTGCGGGCGGACTCCAGCGCGAAACTGGTGGCCGCGAGCGCGAATCCGACGAGGCCGAGGACGACCCCGACCCACCCCGGCGCGACGTAGCCGAGGCCGCGCGCGATCACCACGCCGCCCAGGGCCGCGCCCAGGCTGTTGGCGACGTTCATGGCCGACTGGTTGACGGCCGCGCCCATCATCTGCGCGCCGGGGGCCACGGCGATGAGGCGGGACTGCATGGCCGGGCCGAGGAACAGACCGGCCACGCCGATCAGGAAGGCGCCGGCGAACAGCCCGGCGGGCCAGTGGGCGATCAGCGCGAAGATCCCCATGGCGACGACGAACGCCGGGAACCCGGCCAGCAGGGTGAGGCGCAGGTCGCGGTCGGCCGCCCAGCCCCCTGCGGCGTTGCCGGCGGTCATGCCGAGACCCACCGCGACGAGCACCCAGGGGACCGCCGACGCCGGCAGCCCCGCGACGTGCGTGGTGACCGGCGCGATGTAGCTGTCGATCGCGAAGAACCCGCCGAAGCCGAGCGCCGCCGTGGCCGCGACCAGCCAGACCTGCGGGGCGCGGAAGGCCCGCAACTCGCTGCGGGCCGACCCGTCCGGATGCGCGGCGACGGCCGGAACGGTGGCCAGGACGGCGAGAAGGGTCACGGCGAACATCGCGGCGATGGCGAGGTAGGCGACCCGCCACCCGGCGTCCTGGCCGAGCCGCGTGATCGCGGGCACGCCCACGACGTTGGCCACGGTGAGGCCGCCGAGCGCGACGGCGAAGCCCTTGCCGTGGCTGCCCGGGCCCATGATCGAGGCGGCGATGAGGCCGGCCGCGCCGAAGTACGCCCCGTGCGGCAGGGCGGCCACGAAGCGGGCGACCAGGACGAGGCCGAACGTCGGCGCGAGGGCCGACGCCACCGTGCCGAGGATGAAGATCGCCAGCAGGCCCAGCAGCATCGTCTTGCGGGGGATCCGCGCGGTCAGCGCCGCGAGCGTCGGCGCGCCGACCACGACGCCGAGCGCGTAGACGCTGACGATCCATCCGGCGTGGGCGACGGCCTGCGAGGTGGACTGGGCGTACATCTGGGGGAGCAGGTCGCGGGCGATGTCGGGCAGCAGCCCCATCGCGACGAACTCCGTGAGGCCGATGGCGAAACCACCGAGGGCGAGGGCGAGCAGAGCGGACCGGCGTTGCGCCGGGGTGAGGGGTCTCATGGACAACCTTCGTGATCGATGGAGCGCGGCCCGCGCGCCGTGGGGAGGCGGGCCTGTGGCGCTCGTTTCACCTGCGCCTCAGGGTATAGCAACGGTGTTGCGTAATAGGATGGCGGGGTGGTCAGACCGGCCGATGTGGAGTATCTGCGCGACTACAACGACGCGTCCGTCGTCGCCGTCGCCCGACGTGCCGGCGTCTTCGACCGCGCGACGATCGCCTCCGCGACGGGCCTCACGCCCCAGGCGGTGTCCAAGGTCATCGCGCGGCTGGTCGCCGCGGGCCTGGTGGAGCCGGACGGCGTACGGCGGCACGGCGTCGGCAAACCGGCCAGCGTCTACCGGCTCGTCCCGGACAGCCGCTACGCGATCGGCGCGCACGTGGCCCGCCGTACGCTCCGGATGGTGCTGAGCGACCTCACGGGGCGGGTCCTCCAGACGGTGGCCAGGCCGCTGCCCCCCGACTTCACGCCCGGGCGGCTGCTCGACGAGTTGTCCGCCGGGGTCGGGGCGCTGGCCGGCGAGTGCCGGGCCGGGCGGCTCGTCGGCGTCGGGATCGGCATGGTGGGCCCGCTCGACCACGCGCAGGGCGTGGTGCGCGACGCGCACCGGTTGCGGCACTGGCACGACGTGCCGCTGCGCGAGATGGCGGCGGAACGGCTCGGCCTCCCCGTGCTGCTCGACAAGGACGTCGCTGCCGGCGTCGTGGGGGAGGCGTGGCTCGGCGGCGTGGACGTCCGCGACGCCGCCCTGATCATGGTGGAGTCGGGCATCGGCGCGGGCCTGTGGCTGGGCGGCGGCGTCTACCGGGGGGCGCACACGAACGCGGGCGAGTTCGGGCACATGGTGGTCCAGGTCGACGGGCCGGAGTGCGTCTGCGGCAGGCGCGGCTGCCTGGAGATCCTGCACGACCGGGCGCTCGCGGCGGGAGAGGCCGGGACGGCCGCGCGGGTCCTGGCCGTCGGCGTCGTCAACCTGCTGCAGACGCTGGACGTGGACCACGTCGTGCTGGCCGGCGCCGACCTGCTCCCGCATGCCGCGACCTACCTCGACGTCGTCCGCACGGCCGTCCGCACCGAGGTGCCCCGCGCCGACTGGCTCGCCGTCGAGGTCACCACGTCCAGGCTCGGCACCGACGTGATCGCCGCGGGGGCCGCGATGGAGATGCTCAACGAGCGGTACGGCCTGCCCAGGGAGCCGCGGCCGGGCGAGCGCGTCCCCGGTCCCGGCGCGGCTCGCCCCGGGGGCGGGCCGCCGTCCCGCGCCTGATCAGGCCGGCCACCAGCTGAGGTAGCGCTCCCCGGTGTCCGGGAAGATCGTCACGACCGTCTGGCCGGTCAGGTCCCTGCGCCGGGAGAGCTCGGCGCAGCCGTGGGCGGCCGCCCCGGAGGAGACCCCGACCAGCAGCCCGGTCGTGGCGGCGATGGCCCGGGTCATGGCGGCCGCGTCGTCGTCCGAGACGGTGATGACGTCGTCGATGATGGCGACGTCGGTGACGGGGCTGGTGAACCCGCCGTTGAGGCCGGGGATCCGGTGCGGGCCGGGGGAGCCCCCGGACAGCAGGGGGGATCCCTCCGGCTCGACGGCGACGACGCGCAGCCGGGGGTTGCGCTCACGCAGGTAGCGGCCGGTGCCGGTCAGCGTGCCGCCCGTTCCGACCCCGCACACCAGCACGTCGACCCGGCCGCCGGTGGCCTCCCAGATCTCGGGGCCGGTGGTGGTGTAGTGGGCCATGACGTTGGCGGCGTTCTCGTGCTGGCGGGCGTACCAGGACCCGCTCACCTCCGCGTGCAGTTCCCTCGCCCGGTCGACGCAGCCCTGGAAGCCGAGGGCCGCGGCGGTGAACTCGACCCGCGCGCCGAGCATGCGCAGGGTCAGCGTGCGCTCCCGGGACGCGTTGTCCGGCATGACCACGATGCACGGGTACCCCCGGGCGGCGGCTAGCGCCGCGAGGGCGATGCCGGTGTTGCCCGAGGTGGACTCGATCACCGTCGCGCCAGGAGTGAGGGCCCCGGACGCCTCGGCCTCCTCGATCATGCGCAGCGCGACCCGGTCCTTGATGCTCGACAAAGGGTTGGCCGCCTCCAGCTTGGCGAGCAGCGTGGTGGTCGGGGGCAGGCCGTCAACGGTGAGGTGGACCAGGGGGGTGTTGCCGATGAGGTCGTCGATCGTGGTCGCGATGTCGCTGGCGATCAGGGGGATCATCCGTACTCCTTTGCGCGGGGCCGTCGTCCCGGTGCCGCTGGGCGTGCGGGAGCCGGCGTGGTGCTGTTCACGGTCCGGGGCCGGTGATCGCCGCCGATCACCGGCCCGGCGCCTCTCAGTTCGCGGCGGCCACCTGCTTGGCGGCCACCAGCAGGTACTCGTGCGAGCGGTTGGTCACCATCGGGTCGTCGTCGCTCACCGGGCGGTCGTAGCAGTGGATCCGCTCGTCGCCCAGGGTCAGGTGCCTGCCGAGCACCCGGGCGACGTCCCAGGCCAGCGGCACGAAGGCGCCGGCCAGCCGGCGGTTCTGCACGGCCAGCACGGCCCGCGCGCCGGGACGCATGACCCTCGCCAGGGCGGCGAAGGCCTCGTCGAGCGCGCTCAGGTACGCGTCGTAGTCGCGCAGCGCGTAGAACTGGCCCTCCACGGTGGAGTGCGTGTCGAGGTTGGTGCCGAAGTACGGCAGGTCCGCCAGGACGAAGTCCACGGACTCATCGGGCAACGGCGGGGTGCGGGCGTCCGCGCACAGCATCGTCTGGCCGGGGTAGTCCCGCAGACGCCGGCGTGCCTGCTCCGCACGCTCGGGCGAGACCTCCAGGCCGATGCCCGTCCGCGACTCCACCGCGCACGCCACCAGCGTGGTCCCCCAGCCGGCGAACGGGTCGAGCACGACGTCGCCCGGCCGGCTCATCTCCACGATCAGCGGCCGCACCTGGCTGACCCAGCCGCACTGACCGGCGGCCTCCGGCAGCGCGTACGCGGGGTCCTCTCCCTGCAGGACGTGCCAACTCGATCTGCCCATGGGTTCACAACCCTTCCTGTCGATATCCGTTCACGTGATCGGCTTTCATGGGGCGACGGTCTCGCGGTCGTGCTCCTCCCGGCTCTCGGCGCGCTCCGGCGGGGCCGGCGCGCGCGGATGGACGGCCTGGGCGGGCAGCCGGGGTTCCAGGCGGACCAGCGTCAGGGCCGAGCATCCGACGCATCCCGCGAGCAGGAGCCACATCGCGGTGGGCGACAGGCCCAGCAGCGCGGTCAGCACCGCGGGCGCCAGCGCGATCGGTATGGCCCAGGAGAACTGGTAGACCGCCATGTACCTGCCGCGGGTCTCCTCCGGGGCCGCGCTCGAGACCAGCGCGGACAGCGGCGCGCCGTGCAGCATCTCGCCCAGCGTGAACAGCGCCGTCGCGGCGAAGACGCCGGCGAGCTGGACCGACTGCGCGGGAACCCCGGCCAGTACGGCGAAGGCTGCGAACGACACTGAGAACAGGGCCGCGCCGGTCGCCGCGGTCCTGGTGCGCCGGTACCGGATCAGCCGCCGCGTCACCGGCATCTGGAACAGCGCGATGCCGACGGTGTTGACCGCGTACACCACGCCGACCAGCGACTCGGGCGCGCTCAGCGCCTGCGTGACGTAGACGGGCAGCGCCACCGACAGCACCATGTAGCCGAAGGCCGTCGGCACGTTCTGCAGGGTCAGCACGAGGAACGTCCGGTCGCGCAGCACGAGCCGGTATCCGCCCGTCCGGGGGGCGACGGCGGCCGCAGCAGCAGGCGGGGTGTCCGCCCGGGGGACGGGGATCGTGCGGAGGATGAGCGCGGCGGCGACGAAGGCGCCCGCGCTGACCAGGACGATGCCCCGGTAGACGCCGTCACTGCCCAGGCCGAGCGCCGCGCCCGCGATGAGGCCGCCCGCGCCGAGGCCCGCGTTGCGCAGGCTCCGCTGCGCGGCCAGGAGCCTGTCCCGGTCCGCGCCCCGCGCGATCGCGGCGACGAACGACTGGATCGACGGGGGATAGGAGCCGTCGCCGAGCGCCACCAGTCCCACCGCGAGGAACATCGCGACCGGCGAGTGCACCAGGGGATAGGCCGCGAACCCGGCGGCCCGCACCAGGTAGCCGCCGACGACGACGGCCCGGGCGCCGAAGCGGTCGACGAGCACCCCCGCGACGGGGTTGCTGACCAGGCTCAGCAGCGCCGCCGCGCTCATGACGACGCCGACCCGCGCGATGGGCAGACCGGTGACGTGGTGGAAGAACAGCAGGGACAGGGGCAGGTACATGCCGCTGCCGGTGGCGTCGATCACCATGCCGGCCATGTACCGCACCCGGGCCGACGGGCGTCTCATGACGGCACCGCCTCGACCCGCACCTGCTCCTCCAGCCGCGCGCCGAGGGAGCGCAGCCTGCGCTCGCACTCCGTGCGCGAGGGGCCCGAGGCGACGGCGACGGTCAGGAAGTCGGCCGATCCCGCGGCGGGCGGCACCACCTGACCCGTACGGGCGAACAGCCAGAAGTGCTCCACCCAGGGCTCCCGCGGGACGTCGGGCAGCGAGTGGATCAGCCCGGGCCGCTTCATCATCAGCACCTGACCGGCCATGCGCGCGGGCATGGGACGTCCTCCGGAGCGCGTGAGCCCCTCCACCTCGGGCAGCGGCAGCCCGAGCTGGGCCCGGATGGAGCACTCGGCGAGGTTGACCCCGAACAGCGTGTGGAAGACCTCCCGGATCTTCCCGCCGCCCGACCGGCAGGCGATCTCGCACAGCACCAGGCGGTCGTCGGGGGTGCGGAAGATCTCCGCGTGGAACGCGTGGTCGAGCAGACGGCCGCCGGGCGGCCGCAGCGCCGCGAGCGCCTGGTCGGTCGTCTCCAGCAGGCGTCCGGTGAGGGGGTCGTCCGGGTCCAGAGCGAGGTCGACGCGGGACCCGGGATCGGAGCCGAAGGAGGCGAGCTCGTACTGGTACTGCGAGGGCCAGGCCAGCACGGTCTCGCCGTTCACCACGAGACCGTCGACGTGGCACATGCGGCCGGGCACGTACGCCTCCAGCAGCAGGTCGTCCCTCGGCGAGCCGTACGCCTCGGCGAGGAAGGCCGTCAGCGCGTCGCGGTCGCGCAGGATGCGCAGGCCGATGGAGTTGAAGCCGGTCCTGTTCTTGAACACCAGGGGGAACCCGTGGAGGGCGGCGAAGTCCAGCACGTCCCGCGCGGTCTCCGGCACGGTGTGCGGCGCGACCTCCACGCCGGCCCGCGCCGCGAGCTCCTTCATCAGGGCCTTGTCCCGGAACGGCAGCACGTCGGCGGCCCGTGCGCCGGGCAGCCCGAGCCGCTCGCGCAGCGCGGCCACCCGCAGGACGTCGGCCTCGTGCTCCCCGATCAGGTGCGTGGTGCCGTACTCGGCGGCCAGCCGGACCACCCGCTCGGTCATCCGCTCGTCGTCGTCGAAGGTCTCCAGACGCGTGTAGCCGAGGTCGCCCACCGGCACCTGCTCGCCGAACGGCTCGAACCGGTCGCGGGCGGCGAGGATCACCACCTGGCCCCCGTAGTCGTGCAGCCAGCGGTGGTAGGGGAACGGCTCCAGCGGGTTCCTGTGCACGATGAGGACGCTCATGACCTCTCCTCTCCCGGCCGCAGGGGGTCGCCCGCGCCGCTGTGCCTGCCGCTGTGCCTGCCGCTGCGCCCGCTCATGCCCGCACCCCCGCCGGCGAGCCGGCCTCGGCCGCGTGCGCGAACCAGGTCCGGCCGTCCTCGCCCGCCACCCGGATCCGGATGGCCTCCTCGATGACCTCGGCGCCGCGCCGGATCGCCGCGGTCGTGTCCGGTCCGACGACCGCCACCAGGCCGAGGCGGTCCCAGTTGTCGCGCACCGCGTGCACGGTGTCGCCGGGCTTGGCGGTGATGCGCACGTCCAGCACGCCGTCCCGTGCCGCGGCGTCGCCGCCGCCCTCGACCGACTCGACCCGTCCCGGCTCGCTCACCAGGGACCGCACACACGCCCCCGCGTACGCCTCGGGGCGGTCGGGCAGCTCGGCGACCAGCCGGAACGGCCAGCCCAGCGCGTACTCGGTCAGGTCGACGCCGTACGCGCCTCGCACCAGCTCCGGGATCAGGTCCCCGGCGATGCGGTTGTGGCTCTCGATGATCACCGGGCCGCGGGCGGCGAGCCGCACCTCGGTGTGCGAGACGCCGTCGCGCAGCCCGATCTGGTCGAGGAAGCGGCCCACGCTCGCGCGAATCCGGTCCTGCTCCGGCTCGTCCAGCCGGGCGGGCACGGCGTGGCCGAGCTCCGCGAAGCTGTCATGGTGCCCGAACTTCTCGGTGATCGCCACGACGACGTGCCGGCCCGCGAAGCTGAACGCCTCGACGCTGAACTCCGGTCCCTCGACGTACTCCTCCATGAGGAAGTCCTGCAGGAGGTACATGGTCGAGACCCGGTCGGTCCGCGTACCCCGCAGGCGCTCCACCGTCTCCCACGCCTGTTCTGCGTCCTCGGGCCCGCCGACCCGCAGCACGCCGATGCTGGCGGTCGCGTCGGTCGGCTTGACGATGAACGGGTACCCGTGCGCGGCGGCGAAGGCGTCCAGGTCCTCGCGCCGCGCGAGCGGCGCGGCGGCCACCGCGGACGGGTCGAGCCCGGCCAGGTGCCGGCGCATGGCCAGCTTGTCGCGGAGCCTGCGGGTGACCGCGTACCCGGTGCCGTCCAGCCCGAACAGGTCGTTGATCCGTCCCGCGTTCTCCAGGCCCGGTTCGGTGATGGAGAGCGCGACGCGGAACCCCGGCTCCTCCCGCAGCGACCGCGCGACCGGCTCGACGGCCGCCCAGTCGGTGTAGTCGAGGACGCGCAGGACGTCGGCCAGCTCCTCCTGCTCCGCGGTGACCTTGGTGGGGTGCTGCAGCAGCAGGACGCGCAGGCCGAGTTCCTTGGCCTTGCGGACCGTCTCGTCGGTGGCGCCGACTATCAGGACCGTGCTGTCCGGATCCATCGATCCTCTCCTTTCGTCAGGGGACGGGACGGGCGGGCGGGGACGGCGGGGCGACACGGTCGCCATCGGGGCGCAGACGTGCGCGCCGGCGGGCACGTCCGCGAGGACGAGCGCCTGCGCCCCGACGACGGCGTCGTCTCCCACGTGCACGGGGCCGAGAACGGTCGCGCCGACGCCGAGCACCACGCGGGACCCGATCACCGGGTGCCGCCGTTCCCCCTCGGGACGCAGGTTGTCGCGCCACCAGCCGAGCGCCCCCAGCGTCACCTGGTGATAGACGGTCACGTCGTCGCCGACGACCGCGGTCTCCCCGATGACCACGGCCGCGCCGTGGTCGACGAAGACCCTGCGGCCGAGCACCGCGCCCGGGTGGATCTCCACGCCGGTGATCGCGCGGGCGAGGACCATCAGGAGCCGGGCCGGCAGCCGCCGTCCGCGCCGGTGGAGCAGGTGGGCGGCCCGGTGCAGCCACAGCGCCGGGAGAACCGGATGCAGCAGCGCCTCCCGCCGGCTGCGGACGGACGGGTCCCGCTCGACGACCGTCCGCAGGTCCTCGGCCAGGAGGCCCAGCAGCCCCTCCGGCCGTTCTCCGCGCGGCATCGCCGCTTCGCCGTCGCCGTTCATCAGTAGTTCGGCGTTTTGCGGAGCAGGTGCGCGCGTTCGACGATCTCCGGCTGGTAGACCCGCAGGTCCCACTCCTCCGCCGGGACCGGTTCCAGGGCGATCGACACGATGCCCCCGTCGCATCCGAAGGCGTTCTGCACGGCCTCCGTCACCGTGGCGACCAGTGCCGACTCCTGTTCGCCGGACAACGGAACCGGAAAGTACTTGATATTCACGTGCGGCATCTTCGTCTCCTCGTATTCGTTCCGGGGCGTACGGCATCGCCGCCGGGACCCGGTTCCGGTGAAAAGTCCGGGGACGTGCCGGAGGCACGCGGGAACCGCGCGGGATCGGCCGCGTGGAAATGCTGGAGTGAATCGAATTCGAGATCGGCGGCGAGTGACGGCCCGGGGATCCGCGTGCGTGGTCCGGCGGTTCGTCATGCCGGTCGTCGTCGGCGAGGCGTCCGCCCACTGGGGTTCACCACGACGTCCCGGCGATGTCCCGGGCGGGCTCCGGACGTTGCCGCCGGTGAGAGATCGCCTGCGTGGGGGCGGTGTTGACGGTTCGCCGCCGGCGGGACGGCCACCCGGCGGGGGACGAGCGGCGGGCGATCGGCTGACCGCCTGCCCGTCGAGCCGGGAGACCCGGCCCGAGATCGAACGCGTGCCAAAAGGATGTGCTCAGAACATGTGCGGTCCTCCGGCTGGACTCCTTTCATGGCCCGGATATCCGTGCCTTCTTCCGGATGGCCGAATATGGGACCGTGTCTTCACTTATTGGTAAGCGTGCAGTACCGTAGAACGCTCGGTCAACCCCTATCCTCTTCGCCCTCGACCTCGCACGGGCGAATGCCGAACCCGTTTTCCACGAGCTCTCACAGCCACCCCCGCCGTTTGAACACCAGGTAGAGCGCGGTGGACGTCAGCGCCATGAGGAGCAGGGCCAGCGGGTAGCCGAGGGCCCAGCCCAACTCCGGCATGTGGGCGAAGTTCATGCCGTACACGGTGCCGATGAGGGTGGGAGCGAAGAGGATCGCCGCCCACGCGGATATCTTCTTGATCTCCTCGTTCTGGGCGTAGCTGGCCTCGGTCAGCCGCTTGACCTCCTCGTTCTGCGACTGCCCGATCAGGGCCGCCTTGATCGTGAGGGCGGTCTGGAAGAACTCGATCACCCCTTGGAGATACTCCCGTTCGCCGTCGGCCACCCTGCGGATCCGGTCGAACCGGTCGGCGGTCTCGGCCACGAGACGCTGCCCGTCGGGTGAGATCCGGGCGAGCCCGGCCATGCCTCCGTAGATCGCGCTGCTCAGCGCGCCCATGGTGCGCACGGTGAGCAGGCCGTGGCGGGTGCGGAACAGCTCGTCGAGGAACTCCTCGGGGTCGCCGGCGTCCCCGCCGGTGACCCGCTGCTCCAGCCGCCACACGTCGCCGGTCGCCGTCTCCACGTAGTCCTCCTGGGTGCGGATCAGCGCGGAGACGATCGCGTGGGACAGCTCGAACGGCGAGGCGGGACGCAGGCGGCCGGCCTCCATCCGCGCGAGGACCGCCCGGGTCTCCCGCACGGCGATGCCCGGCGGGACGGCCGGGTTGACCGGCCCGTGCACCGTGACCAGGTAGTTCCGGCCGATGAACTGGTCGAGCTCGACGTAGTGCACATGGCCGCGCCGGCCCCGCTCGGGCGCGTGGAGGACGACGAACACATGGTCGCGGTAGGCGTGCATCTTCGGCACCCGGTTGCGCTCGACGCAGTCCTTGACCGCCATCGGATGGAAGCCGAACACCTCCGAGAGCACCCGCGCGGCCTCGTCGTCACAGGTGGCGATGTCCACCCACACCAGGCCGTCCTGCCGGTCGAGCAGCGCCGTGAGCTCCTCGGCGGGACGCTCCTCGACCCCCTCGTCGTCGATCAGGCGAACGTCCATCTGGGTTCCTTCGAGAGATCCGGCCACAGTGCCCGGGGAGTCTCGTCGTGACGTACCCATCACAGCACGACGCCGCGCCCGCCTCGTCGGGAGGGCGGGCGGACCCGGATCGGCCGGCGTGCCGAACCCGGTCCGCACGCCCGGGCCGGCGCGCCGCTCAGCGGGGGACCATGTCCGGGGTGTCGTCCTCGACGAGGAAACCTCCGGACTGGTGATGCCAGAGCCGGGCATAGGAGCCTTGGGCCTGGAGCAGTTCACTGTGGGCGCCCTGCTCGACGATGCGTCCCCGGTTGAGCACGACGAGCCGGTCCATGCGGACGACGGTGCTCAGGCGGTGGGCGACCACGAGCGCGGTGCGGTCCTGCATGAGGCGCCACAGGGCTTCCTGGACGAGGATCTCGCTCTCGGAGTCCAGGGCGCTGGTCGCCTCGTCCAGCAGCAGGATGGGGGCGTCGCGCAGGATGGCGCGCGCGAGCGCGATGCGCTGCCGCTGGCCGCCGGAGAGCTTGACGCCCCGCTCGCCGACCAGGGTGTCGAACCCGTCCGGCAGCGACTCGACGAACTCCGTGACATGCGCCGCCCGCGCCGCCCGGAGAATCTCGGCGTCGGTGGCGCCCGGCCGGGCGAACGCGAGGTTGTCGCGTACGGACCGGTGGAACATCGCGGGTTCCTGCGGCACGTAGGCGATGAGCCCGCGCAGGTCGGCCTGACGCAGCCGGGCGATGTCCTGGCCGCCGATCAGGATCCTGCCTCCGTCCACGTCCATCAGGCGCAGGAGCAGCCGGGTCAGGGTGCTCTTGCCGCCGCCTGACTGGCCGACCAGCCCGATCTTGGCGCCGCTGGGGATGTCCAGGTCCAGGTCCTCGAACAGGGGCCGGCCGTCGGCGTACGCGAACGTCACCCGCTCGAAGCGGACGCTCGCGTCGGCCGGGCGCAGCGGCTGCGGCTCGGCCGGATCCACCACGGCCGGCGGCACGAGGAGCAGTTCGGTGAACTGCGCGGCTTCGGTGATCACGCTCTCCATGCGCCGGTATATCTGGTTGAACTCGAACATGATGCTGATCGTGTTCGTGTAGTAGGTGAACGTCACCACGATCGCCTCCACGCCGAGGCCGCCGCGTAGCGCAACGGCGAGGAGCAGGCCGACGGCGCTGGTGAGCACCGACAGCGGGGCTACGACGGTGTCCACCCGGAGGTTGCCGTAGTCCCAGGAGCGGAGGGACAGCCTGCGCTGCTCCGCGAGCCGCGTCTGGTATTCGGCGGCTTCGCGGTCCAGCGCGGCGAACGCACGGACCGTCTCCATGTTGGCCAGCACGTCGGCGACGTGGCCCGACACCCGTACCTTGGCGGCCTCGCGTGCGTCGACCAGCGCCTGACGGCGGCGGATGAGCGGGGCGACCAGCGCGCCGGTGACGACGATGAGGCCCACGAGGACGAGGACCAGCAGCGGGTGGTATCGCCACAGCACCACCGAGGCGAAGGCCAGGGGCACCACCTTGGCCACGATCGAGAAGGCGAGCGTGTCGGCGAACTCCTCGAACCTGGAGGAGAACCCCAGCAGCCGTTTCGTCAGCGAGCCGGCGAAGTTGTCGTGGAAGAACGCGGCGTCCTTGGCCATCAGCTCGTCCATGCCGACCACGCCGAGCCGTTCGATGCCGCGGGCGTCCGTACGGTTCAGGAAGTGCAGCCCCACACGCCACAGCGTCTCGCCCGTGAGGAGCAGCGCGCCGAACCCGAGCACGTAGGGCAGCAGCGCGTCGAAGGAGCCGTCCCGGCCGCCGGACAGGCGGCCCACGAGCCCGGCCACCGCCAGTGGCGCCAGGTAGAACAGGCAGATGTTGCCTATCGCCGGCAGCGTCAGCGCCGGCACCGCGACCCGCCATTGGCGCTTCAGCTCATTGCAGTAGTAGCGCAGCGCCAGCAGAACGGCTGATTTCCGCACGGATGGGCTTTCTTGCACATTCTCCACCGATACGAGCGCAGTCATCAGCCCTCCCGAATACCGACGCCGCCCGGGCCATGCTGCCTCAGCGGGTCACGGAGGTGCGAGCGATTTTCCGGCCGCCGGCGCCGCGTTCCTCGAGCAGTTCGGTCAGCCGTCCCGTGTTGCGCTGGATATTGTCGGCGCAGCAGTTGTCGGTCGAAACGTGCTGTCGCCGTACGGTCGGCCAGAATCGCGATTCTGGCCGCCCATTCCTTGAGTTCGTCCTCGGAGTCGAGGACTTCGCGAAAGTGGGCTCCAAAGGCCCGGTCGAAGTTGTCCAGCACAGCACGACGCGGCGCCCGCCGGCGGGACTCGAAGGCCGGGACGGCCCGGCCGGGGGCTCGCCATGCCGGGACGGCGGTTCACATGCCGGGGGCGGCCCGGATCACGGCGGTGGCGGTGGCGACCGCCACCGTCCTGCCCTGGACGTCGAGGAGCTCGCCGGCCAGGTGGCAGACCTCGGTGCCCCGGTGCACCACCCGCCCCTTTCCCAGGAGGCGCCCCGGGCGGGCTGGGCGGACGAACTGCACGTGGAGGTCGAGGGTCGGCGCGAACCGCCCCGGCGGCAGGGTCGCCACCAGCGCGGGCCCCATCGTGTCGTCCAGCATCGCCGCGAGGAAACCGCCCTGGATCACGCCGGCGGGGTTGAGGAACGACTCGCCGGCCGAGAAGGCGACCTCGATGGTTCCCCGTTCGGGGTCGATCGCGACCAGCTCCCAGCCCAGCGTCACGGCCGCCGGCGGCGGCGCCGCGCGCCCCGCCAGCACGTCCCAGAACAGCCCTCGCCCGCCGGTGTCCACACCCGCATACAAGCAGCCGCCACCGACATTCCCGGCGCCCCGGCAGCGCCGGGGGCGGCCGCGACATGCCGGTGGGCCGGAACTCGCCCGCTCCGGCCCACCGGTCGCGGCGGTGCCGCCGCGCTGTCTCGCCCTGCCGGGTCTACGACGCGGCCGGGTAGTCCACGACGTACACCGGCGAACCGATCTTGGTCGTGTCGGCCGCGGCGCCCACGCCGTTCACGACGTGGTCGATGACGCCGGCGCTGAGGTTGACCGTCATGATGTGGTGCAGCCTGACGCCCGGGGTCTGCGGGACCTCGAAGCCGTTCTCGGTGTGGATCGACGGGTTGTTCTGGTTGAACACGTAGACGCCGCCGCCGTAGAGGTTGTGCGTCCGCACCAGGTCGCCCACCTTGTAGCCGGCGTAGCCCTCTACCGGGCCGTTCATCCAGTCGGCCTGCGTCGGCGGGTCGTACGGCAGCTCGTTCTGGTACAGGATCGTCGTGCCGTCGTCGCCGTTCCACACGGTGTTGTACCGCTGGAAGTGCTCGACGAACAGGCCCGTCGCCGTGACATGGTCGCCGTTGATGACGGCGCCGTAGCGGCCGATGTTGGTGTTCCAGCGCTGGGTGTCGGTGAAGCCCTCGACGCCGTGGTCCGCGCGCCACACCCAGGTGTGGTCGATGATCACGTTGTCGCTGTTCACCTCGAGGGCGGTGCCGGCCTTGCCGACGTGCGGGCCGCCGACGCGGAAGTACACGTCGGACAGGGTCGTCGGGTCGTCCGCCCGGCTCCGGCCGCCGCCGTGCCCCTTGCCCACGCGGAGCAGGACCGGCGACTCCTTCAGGCCCGCGTCGATCGTGACGCCGGCGACGATCGCGCCGGGGACGTCGGCGACGTCGAGCGGGGTCGCGCCGTTGACCGCGGTGAGCGTGGCGTGGCCGATGCCGAGGATCACCGTGTCGGGGCGCTTGACCTCGATGCTGCGGGCCACGTCGTAGACACCGGGCGTGAGCAGCAGGTTCTTGCCGCGCGCGAGCTGGCTGTTGATGACCTGCACCGAGTCGGACGGCTTCGCCACGAAGAAGTCGGAGATCGGCACGGTGCGGCCGGGCGTGAGGCCCCCGGCCCAGGAGACGCCGCGGGAGTTCCGCTGGGCGGCGGGCACGCGGACGTTGTACCGGCCCTGCGCGTCCAGGAACAGGTACGGCTTCTCCCGGCTCGCGGGAGTGGCGTCCAGGGTCGTGTAGGGCGGGCTGGGGAAGCCGGCCTCGCTCGGAGCGCCGACGACACCGGAGAAGACCTGGTTCCACACGCCGTTGGACCAGCCGGCGATCTCGCTGTTGCGGGTCAGCCACTGCTGCTGCGAGCCGCTGGTGACGGACGGCAGCCTGGAGTCGGCGATGAAGCCGCCGCTGGCGTACTGCGGACCGGCGGTGCAGTAGTCCATCAGCGACAGGCCGCCGCCGGTGACGTTCAGCCGGCGCATGGACACGGCCTGGGAGACGGCCCAGAAGTCGGCCGACGCCCGGCAGCCGTCCTGCCCGGCCGCGTTGATGGTGAGCGACAGGTTGGACAGGGTGCGCCAGAAGTTGACGAGCGCGAGGCAGTTGCTCGTGCCGCCGTTCTCCAGGCACCGGTTGTAGACCTCGACCTTGCCGTTGATCACGACGTCGGTGGGCGAGGCGCCGAGGCCGGCGATCTCCGTGTAGTAGCCGACCTTGATCTGGAGCGGGTGGTCCGCGGTGCCGTACGTGCCCGGCTTGAAGAAGAAGGCGTAGCGGTCGGTGCCCATCTCGTTGTCGACCTGGGCGGTGTGCGCGGCGTCGAGCTTCGCCTGGATGTCGCCGACGGGCATGGCCGGGTCGAAGACGGTGACGTTCGGTCCGAGGTCCACGCCGGCGGGGGGCGGCGAGGCCGCGACGGCGGCCGTCCCCGCCGTCAGGACGGCGGTCGTCAGCACGAGGCCGAGCGTCACCGCCCGCCCCGCCCGCCGGCGCAGGGAGCGCCGCCTCACGGGACTCTCAGTGCCAGGAGACTGGCTGGTCATACGGTTCGTCCTTTCCACTGGGCGTGCAGCGCTGCCTGGCCGGAGCCTCCCGGTGCCGATGCGGCTCACGATCGACATAGACCTGCCTCTCGAGGGGGATGGGCGGCTGGACGCCACCGGGACGGGCCGGAGAGAGCGCTCTCTCCGGTGGCCCGCCTTATATCAAGTTGTGAAAAATGGGTTGGGATGTTTTTACCCTGTGGACCGGCCGTCGCGCCATGCCTCCGCGCCTCTTGATTTTCCGCGCAGGGATTCTGTCAAGGAGTCGCTGGACGACCGGGCCGGTCGGCGGGGGCGCTCTCCTCCGGGTCCTGCGGCGAGGCGAGGGGGAGCCGCAGCACGAGGCGGGCCCCGGTGGGGGAGTCGTCCGCGTACAGCCGGCCGCCGAAGCTCTGGGCGATCTCGCGGGCGATGGACAGGCCGAGCCCGGACCCCTGGGGGTCCCGGCGCCGGGCGTCGTCCAGGCGGACGAGCCGTTCGAAGATCCTCTCGCGGTCGCCGGGGGCGATGCCGGCCCCGTCGTCGACCACCTCGAGGACGGCGTCGGGAGGGTGCGCGGTGACGACGACCTCGATGCTCGAGGCCGCGTGGCGGTCGGCGTTCGACAGCAGGTTGCCCAGGAGCCGGGCGAATCGAACGGGGCAGGCGCGCACCGCCACCCCGGGGTCGACCCGGGGGACGACGCGGGCGGTCAGGGGCTGGCGCTGCAGCTCGTCGAGCACCAGACGGCCCAGATCGAACGGCTCGCAGGCGCTGGGGATCGCGGTCTCCAGGCGCGCGAGCTCCAGCATGTCGGCCACGATCGCGTTGAGCCGCTCCACGTCCCGCACCAGCTGGCACAGGCTCTGCCGCAGGTCGGCGCCCGAATCCGAGAGCGCCACGTCCAGTTTGGCGAGGAGCGCGGCGATCGGGTTGCGCAGGTCGTGGGAGAGGTCGAAGACGAGCCGCCGCTGACGTTCGACGGCCTCGTGCAGCGCCGACGTGGTCTCGCACTGCTTCCGGTAGGCGCGTTCGAGACGGCCGTTGAGGTCCTGGAGATCGCGGGCGCGGGCGTAGACGTCGGTCTCCATCTCCTTCAGCCTGGCCCGCACGCCGGCCACCCCGTGCTCGCCGCACAGTCTCAGCTGCCGGAGGAAGTCGGTGATGTCCTCGCCCTGGAGGATGAGGCACCTCACCTCGCCGTCCGGGCCGAGGACGGGAACGGTGACCCCGCTGAGGTACCGCTCCTCGAACTCCCCGGGGTGGCCGGGCGTCTCGATGTCGTACCTCTGCACCGGCGTCCTCACCTGCTCGCCGGTCGTCAACGCCCGTGCCAGCGACTCCCGGGTGAGCTCGTCGCCCCGGAGGGCCGGGGGATCGTCGGCGTCCGGATTGAACGTGAACGCGCTGAGGACGCACCTGCCGATCAGGTCCGCCTCCGCCCGCCGCGTCATCGTCAGGTACGCGTCGTTCACCGCGACGATGACGGCATCCGGCGTCAGCACCGCCACCGGGATCGCGAGCGCCTTGAACACCGACTCGTAGTCGACGGCTGAGGACATCACCACCACGTCTCCCCGTTACTCCGACGGTACCGCTCACGGAAAGCGGACCGGCGGGCGCCGCCCGGGAAGCCGGCCAATCGGGCCGCCAGGTGCGCGGCCTGGACCCCACAGCGGGCGGCACAGCCGTCGCCGGTCGGGGGCCGGCGTCGATCCCAGGTGTGCCGGAGCCCCCGCTCGGGCTGGGCTCCCTCCCCGGCCGATCACGCCGATCGCGGCGGCCCGCTCCCCGTACTGCCGAGGCGCGCGGGCCGTCACCGGTTGTGCCCCGCCGGCGACGGCCCATGGTCCTTTCCGGGTCAGAACGGCCAGGACGCGTCGCCGGCCGCCTCGACGTACGGGATGGCGGTGAACGCCCCGCCGGTGATGGCGGTGACGACGTGCTGGCGTCCGGCGACCGTCCCGGCGACCTCGCCCGCCCTGGAGGGGTGGGTCAGGATCACGACGCGGTCGTGGCCGTCGAGGTGGCGCCGGAGGGCGTGCTCCAGCCCCGTGGAGCCGCCCGGCCGTCCGAACCGCGCGACGACGTCCAGCGGTCCGTCGCCGGGCGTGGCCGGCACGCGGGGGCTGCCGGCGCCGACGCTCACGAGATCGGCCGCGACGGCGCGCAGCGCGAGGGCGGCGCCGAACACGGCTGCCGCGTCGGCCCGCGTCAGGGACCGCGCCGCCGGGCACGGGCCGGCCATGAGATCGGACCGGTCGACGAGGACGAGGGTGCGGCCGGGAAGAGCCGGGACGTTCCCCAGCGACCACTCCAGCGCCCGGCCGAGGGGGGCCGACCAGCGCGAGTCAGGAACCGCGCGCACGGCGGCCACGACGTCGAGCGGGGTCGCGCCGGCCCGGGCGACGGAGGCCGGATCCGCCAGGTCGGCCGCGACCCACGCGGCGACCTCGGCGGAGACCCCCGCCCGGTCGAGGTCCGCCAGATGGGCGAGCCGCTCCCGGTAGGACATGGTCGGCAGGACGGCCGCCCAGGCCGCGCCCGTCATGGTCCCGAGCAGCCAGCGGCGCACGCTCGACCACGTCATGGCGGCCGAGGCGAGCCGCAGGGCGCCGTCCGGCCGGTCCAGCAGCGGGGCGCGCCTGTCGGCGGCGATCCGGTAGAGCTCCCGGCGGGCGCGCAGGAGCGTCAGGTACGGCGGGATGTCGTGCGTGAGGCCGCGCCTGCGGGCGATCGTCAGCGCGAACAGCGCCGACTGCGTCCCGTCGCGGGGAACCGGATGGGTCAGCGCGAGCACGTCCGCGAACCGCAGGGAGGCTCCCGGGCCGTCGTAGGTGGCCACGGCCGGCTCGTCGTACAGCCGGACGACCGCGTCGGCCACGCCGCGCTTCAGCGGCTGGGGGAGCGAGCGGCCGTACCGGCCGAGCCAGTAGGCCAGCAGCTCGCCCGGCTCGTCGGCCCGCCGCAGCGCGCGGTCGACGAACGACCGGGTCCGGGTCGCCCGGGCCTGGATCCTGGCGTGCGCCAGCTCGGCGACGAGGGCCAGCCGCAGGCGGGCGAGAGCCGGATGCCGGCTCATCCAGTCGGCCAGCCTGGTCGTCCACTCCTCGTCGGCGGACGCCAGCCGTACGGCGACGTCGGCCAGACGCCGCACCAGGGTCGGGTCGCCGGCGTCGGCGAGGGCCCGTACGACGAGGAGGAACAGCTCCTTCCTGTCGGCCTCGACGCGGGTGAGGACGGATGTCGTCATGGGAAGGGGACTCCGTGCTTCTGTGCGGGGGCCTCCTGAGAAAAGAAGGGCGATGGCGGCCCTGGATGCCCAGTGGATCGCACCCCGCCAGGGCCCTTTCGCGCACCAGGAGGTCGTGGTGGACGGCCGGGCCGGGCGCCACGGGAGGAGGCGTCCGCGGCCCGCCGGGACGGGGGAGCGGGTCTAGAAGGCTCCGGGTCGTACGGGCACGCCGCGCAGCCGCAGCGCCGTGAGCAGGCCGGGGCCGTCGGCCGGGGTGAGGGCGTAGCTCGTGCCCCGGCGCGTGCGGACGAGGACGACGTCGGAGAAGGACCCGCTCGTCGCGCACACGCGGACCCGGCCGAGGCCCGCGCAGCGAACGCCGTACAGGCCGATGCCGGGCAGCAGCAGCGCCACGACCGAACCGGGAAGAAGCGGCGTCCTGGTCACCGAGACGACGTCCGGCAGCCGTATGCGGTACCGCAGGAACGGGCCGTACCCGGCGGTGAGCGTGCCCTCCGACAACGCGTACCGCATGAGCGGGAAGCTGAGCGTCAGCGCGGCGAAGAACGCGGCCGCGAGCGAGAGGGCCAGGCCGACGGCGAGGCCGGGTCCGTCGCCGGCCGCGAGGTTCCTGCCCGCGGAGAACCCGAGGATCGCCGTCACCACGGCGAGCGACAGGTAGCCCCGGGAGGGCCGGGGGCGGAAGAGGACGGGGGCGTCCGGCGCCACGCGCACGGGCGAGCCGGCCGCGGCGGCGCCGTCCCTCGGCAGCCGCGCCGTCTCCCGCGCCGTCTCCCGCGCCGTCTCCTGCTCGGCCTCCCGCAGGATGTCCCGCGGTGAGGCGTTCGGCGGTGAGGGGTCTCGCGGCGCGAGGTCTCGTACGCCGGCGCGCGGGCGGCCGGGTGGGACCCGCGACGGCGCCGAACCGGGCGCCCGGACAGGTCGTGTCATCGTCTGCTTCCTTGACTGGCCGGCGAGGTCGTCCCGCCGTGAGGAGATGGGGCCTTCCGGGACGCGGCCGCCCGGATGGGGGCGGCCCCGCGCGGCGCGCCGGCGCGGCATGCCCAGCCGCGTCGTCGCCGCGGACGCGTTCACCGGAAGGCCCCTGGTCGCCGCGTCACGTCACGGTGACGGCGGCACGGGACGGGCCGGCCTCGCGCGCACGGCCCGTCGCGGACATGTCCCCAGGGAAGCCACCTAGGGGACGCGACCCCCGGCGGGCGTGAACGGGAGGGGACGGAACGCGGCACTCCGCACCAGGTGCGCCACCGTTCCCACCTCCTCTCCGGATGCCCGGCCGATCGTCGCGACATCCACTATGTCCGGTTCTGACCCTGATGGGCAATAACCTTGACGAGTCCCTGACACCCCGATCCGCGGCGTCCGCGGCGCGGGGTGCGGACGGCCGCGAGGGCCGCGTACGGGCAGGTCAGAGCTGTGCGGTGTCCTGGTCCGACTGGCGGAGGAGCGTCGCGATGCCGTCGAGGAGACGCTGCAGCCCGAAGTCGAACAGGGCGTCGAGGTCGAAGTCGTACCCGTCCGCGCTGAGGCGCTCGAACGTCGGCAGGCGGGCGCCCG
>NZ_BOOC01000037.1 GCF_016863035.1 Microbispora corallina | reverse complement strand
GGGCGCCCGCCAGCATCGCCTTGAGCGCCGGTCCCTGGGTGTCCATCCACTCGTCGGCGTTCAGCCCGGTCAGCTCCTCGGCCTCCGCCTCGAGCTCGAGGTTGACGGCCGTCCCGCGGACGTAGTTGAACACCGTGATGTGCGTGGTCAGCATGGTCGGCAGGTCGAGGCCGTGCCCGTCGAGGGCGCTGAGCACCCATTCGGTGATCGGCAGCGCGCTGGGAACGGGCTGGGGCCGCGTCACCGACATGGCCGGCGCGAGCCACGGATGCCGGCGGAACGACGCCCACAGCGTGCGGGCGGCGATCTCCACCCGGGCCCGCCAGTCGTCCGGCGGATCCTCGGGGAGGTGCACGCGGGCGAAGACCGCCTCCATCATCTGGAGGAGAAGGTCGTCCTTGTCGGCGACGTGCCGGTACAGCGACATGGTCGCCACCCCGAGCTCGGCGGCCACCCGGCGCATCGAGATCGCCGCCAGCCCCTCCACGTCGGCGATTGCCACGGCCGTCGCGGCGATCCGCGCGGAGGTGAGCGGCCCGTCCGGGGCGTTCCTCCGCCTCGAGTGGTCCCCCTGGCGTCCGCCGGACGCGGGAGCCGGCGAGCCGCCGGCGTGCGGCGATGCGTCGCGCGGCACACGTCCCCCGGTGGCGGCTGCGTCGGCGTGTGGCGACGCGCCGCGGGGTGGGCGGTCCCCGTGCTGGGCTGTGTCGGCGTGCGGGCCGGCTGTGTGCGGTGATGCGTCGCGGGGCGGGCGTTCCCCCGCGTCGACGACCGTGCCGACACCGGGCACCGCGCGGACGAGCCCCTCACGGCGGAGCTCGGTCAGGACCTTCGTCGCGGTCGCCATCGCGACGCCCCGCAACCGCATGATCTCCCGCGTGGAGGGCACGCGGTCGCCCGGCCCCAGCTCCCCGGACTCGATCCGCCGCCGCAGGTCCGCCGCGATCTCCCGGTACCGCGCCCCGCCCGAACCGTCCATCACGCCTCCCGCACTAGTGCGCCAACTGTAGCCGCCATGCTGCGCCGACGTCCGCCGCCCCGGGAACACCGCACCATGTGCACTAGTGCTCCTGGTCTCACCAATCCTGATGTTAGCGGAGATCCCCCTTCTCAGGAGGTGTGCGTACGCTGTACATTGCGTCTCATGGGAAACACCGACGTGCTCATCTCCGGCGGCGGGATCGCCGGACCCGTGCTGGCGTACTGGCTACGCGCGGCCGGCTTCGCCGTGACGATCGTCGAGCGGGCGCCCGCTCCCCGGCCGGGAGGTCAGACCGTCGACCTGCGCGGCGCGGGCCGCACCGTGGTCGACCGGATGGGACTGCTGGACCGGGCGCGGGCGGTCACCGTCCACGAACGGGGGATGGCCATGGTCGACCGGGCCGGCCGGTTCAAGGCCCGGCTGCCGGCCGACAGCTTCGGCGGCGAGGGGATCGTCTCCGAGATCGAGATCCTGCGCGGGGACCTGGCCCGGATCTTCTACGAGGCCTCCCTGCCCGACGCGGAGTACCTGTTCGACGACACGGTCACCGGCCTCGACCAGGACGACGACGGCGTGAGCGTGGCCTTCGAGAAGTCCGCCCCGCGCCGGTTCGGGCTGGTCGTCGGCGCGGACGGGCTGCACTCCGCCGTGCGTGCGCTGGCCTTCGGCCCGGAGTCGGACCTCGTCCGCCCGCTCGGCCTCTACACCACGTGGTTCACCGTCATGGAAGACATGGACCTCGGCGGATGGGCCCAGATGTACAACGCGCCGGGCGGTCTCGTCGCCCTGGCGCGGCCCGGCCGCCTGCCGGGCGAGGTCAAGGCCGGCCTGAGCTTCCGGTCCGGTCCGATCGCGTACGACCGCCGCGACATCGCCGCACAGAAGGACATCGTCGCCCGCCGTTTCGCGGGCGCCGGATGGGAGGTCCCCCGGCTCGTGCGGGCGATGGCCGACGCGTCCGACTTCTTCTTCGAGCCGGTGGGGCAGGTGCGCCTCGACCACTGGTCGCGGGGCCGGGTGGTGCTGCTCGGCGACGCCGGCTACTGCCCGACCCCGCTGACCGGACTGGGCACCAGCCTGGCGCTGGTCGGCGCGTACGTCCTGGCTGGCGAGCTCGCCACCTGCGGCGACCACCGGGCGGCCCTGCGGAACTACGACCGCCTCATGCGTCCCTACGTGAGTGAGGCGCAGACCCTGCCGCCGGGAGGAGTGGGCGGCTTCGCGCCGTCGTCCGCGCTCGCGATCCGGATGCGGGCCGCCTCGATGCGCGCCATGACCCGCTGGCCGGTGCGGAACATGCTGGCCGCGCAGTTCGCCAAGGCCGGGAACATCGCCCTGCCCGACTACGACCTCCCCGCGCTTCGTTAGGACCGGGCCGTTGGGTCCGCGCGGTTGGGGCCGCGCGGTCAGGTCCGCGCGGTCAGGTCCGCGCGGTCAGGTCCGCGCGGTCAGGTCCGCGCGGGCCTACCGCGCGCCGAGGCCGGCGTCCCTGGCCCGCGCCACCGCCGCGGCGCGATCGGAGACGCCCAGCTTGGCGAAGATGTTCGACACGTGGTTGCGTACGGTCTTCTCGCTCAGGAACAGCCGCTGCGCGATGGCGTGGTTGGTGAGACCGGCGGCCAGCAGGTCGAGCACCTCCACCTCGCGGTCGGTCAGCTCGGGCAGGGGCCGCGGCCGCACGGCCGGCGCGGACAGGGCGGCCAGCACCCGGCTCCCCGTCGCCGGCCCGAACACGACCTGGCCGGACGCCACGGCCTCCAGCGAGCGCACGATGTCCGCCGGCGTCGCCTCCTTGAGCAGGTAGCCCCGGGCCCCCGCCCGTACGGCGGCGAGGATCGTCTCGTCGTCGGACAGCATGGTCAGCGCCAGCACGGCCACCCCCGGGTGCCGCGCGGTGATGCGGGACGTCGCCTCGATCCCGCTGATGCCGGGCAGGTGGAGGTCCATGAGGACGACGTCCGGGGCGACCTGACCGGCGAGCTCGACGGCGTCCTCGCCGGTGCTCGCGACCCCCGCGACCTCCACCTCGGGCAGGTCGCGGAACAGGGCCACGAGCCCCTCGGCGAACACGGGGTGGTCCTCCACCACCAGGACCCGGATCACGGGACCGCCAGCGGAAGCCGTACGACGAGGTGCGTGCCCGTCCCGGCGTCGTCGAGCAGTTCGAAGCTGCCGTTGAGCTCCTCGGAGCGGCGCCGCATGGAGGCGAGGCCGAACCCGTGCCGTGAGGGGGAGCCGACGCCGACGCCGTCGTCGTCGACCCGCAGCTCCAGGACGCACGGCTCGGGGGCGTCGCCGGTCCGCAGGCTGACCGTGCACCGGGAGGCCATGGCGTGCCGTACGGCGTTGGTCATGGCCTCGGCCGCGATCCGGTAAGCGGCGAGCTCGACCGGCGGCGGGAGCGCGGGCAGGTCCGGCGGCGCCTCGACCTCGACGGCGAGGTCGCCGGCGAAACCCCTGCCGAGCTCGGTCAGCGCGCCCGCGAGCCCGAGGTCGTCGAGGGGCGGAGGACGCAGGTCGTTGACGATCGCCCGGACGTTCTCGACCGTGCCGCGGATCCGGCCGGACAGCTCCCCCATCACCTGCTTCGCGCCGTCCGGGTCGGTGTCGACCAGGCGCCGGCCGCGGTCGACCTGCAGGGCGAGGGCCGCCAGGGTCGGGCCCAGCCCGTCGTGGAGCTCGTACAGCAGCCGGTCGCGCTCCTCCTGCCGGGCCGCCAGCAGCCGCCCGTGCGACCGCTCGAGGTCGGCCCCGAGCCGGTGGGCGCGCACGGCCACCGCCAGCTGCGGCGCGAGCTCCGCCAGCAGGGTCCGGTCCTTCGGGCGCAGCCGTTCCCCGACCACCAGCGTGCCGACCCGCTCGCCCTGGTGGAGCAGCGGGACGCTCTCCGCCGGCTCGTCCGCGCGGCGGGCGGTGCCCCAGGAGGCCACGACGGCGCCCGACTCCTCGACCGCCACGTAGTGGATCCGCAGCATGCGGCCGACCTCCGCCGCCATCCGCTCCAGCAGGTCGCCCGGCGCCCCGGCGTCCGACAGCCGCACGCCGAGCCGCCGCAGCGCCCGGGCCGGGTCGTCGCGGTCGCCGTACACGAGCCGGTTGGCGGCCGACGAGACCCGCGAGTAGAGGGGATGCACCGCGAGCGCCACGACCACGGCGGACGCGCCGGAGCCGACCGCGTTCCCGAGCGCCGCCACGACCAGGGCGTACGCCGCCAGCAGGGCGACGGTGACGGCGCCGAACGCGAGCGCGCGGGACAGCAGCAGGTCGAGGTCCCACAGGCGGTGCGCTACGACGGCCACCGCGACCGCCACAGGCAGCGGGATCGCGGCGAGCGCCACGATGACCGGCCCCCAGGGGACGACCAGGGCGACGCCGAGCAGGCTCACCGTGACCAGCGCGGCGGCCAGCACCCACTGCAGCCGCCTGCGCACCTCCGGGCCCGCCGACCGGTAGCGGGCGACGAGCGAGGCCACAGACGCGAGCACGGCGCCGATCGTGCAGACGGTGCCGGCGGTCCTGAGGGGCGCCGGCACACCGGTGAGGCCGGCCAGCACACCCGTGTAGCCGGCGGGGAAGAGCCCGGGGACGTTCTCGTAGGTCACCGGGCGCAGCATCCAGTCGAGGGTGCCGATCGCGAGGCCGGCGAGGGCCGCGGCCGGCGCGGGCCACCAGCGGCGGGAGGGGAGCCGGCCGTCCGGGAAGAGCAGCAGGAAGATCGTCGGCACCAGGAGGTAGGCGGGGACCCACAGCCAGTTGGACACCCACATCGCCCAGTCGTCGCCCGGCAGTCCTCCGGCACCGCCGGCGCCCGCGCCGACACCGCCGATGCCCTGGCCGATGCCCGCACCGGCACCGCCACCGACTCCCGCGCCGGCACCGCCAGCGACTCCCGCGCCGGCACCGCCAGCGACTCCCGCGCCGGCACCGCTGGCGCCGCCGGCGCCGTTGTTGATGCCGAGCAGTCCGTACGTCCCGAGGGCCAGCCCGAGACCCTGGGCCACTCCGACGACCACCATCACCCAGCCGACCCGGCTGCCCGGTCGCTGGGACACCACGAACAGGCCGGGCAGGCCGAACGACAGCGCCGCGACCGCGCGGAACGCGTCGAACCGCTCCACGATCCCGGTTACGCCGAGGCGCCCGAGCCTGGGTTCGACGGCGAGCGCCCCCGCGACCAGGACGAGCAGCACGCCCGCCGCCGGGGCGGCGCGCCGGGCCGATCTGTCCATCATGGTGCGCATCCTGTCATCCGCCCGTCCCGTCGTCACGGGACGAGATGTCCCGTCCCGGGGAGGACCCGCGGCTCATGACGCCCGGCGGTCCCGTGGCCGACGCTCGGACCCGCAACCGATCGTCACACCTCCAGGGAGAAGACCATGTCCGCAACCGCCGCCGCCCGCGTCCACTCACTCGACGCCGTCCTCGTCTCCGGCGTCGCCCTGCTGCTCGCCATGGACGTCGCCGGCGCCCTCATCAGCCTGTCCGCGGGGCTCAACGCGACCCTGCTCGACGCGCTCGGGCCGCAGGCGCGGCTGTCCGCGCCGATCCCGATGATGATCGCCCAGGTCGTCCTGGTCGTCGGCGCGACCCGGCGCCACCGGGGGGTCGCCGTCCCCGCCTCGGCCCTGCTCGCCGTCGCCGGGGTGCTCGCCTTCATGTCCGGGTTCTACGACGGCGGCTACGCCGCGGACCTCACCGGCGGCCAGCGGGCCTTCCAGATCGCCCTCGTCACGGCGCACCTGGCGGTCGGCGTCCTCGCCGGCCTCAATGTCGTACGGCTGCTGCGCCGCTGACCCCCGGCCGGTCGGAGGGTGCGCACGTCCGCGGGGACGGCCCGGGTGCGGCGCACGCGCGGTCGCTTCGGGTCAGCCCGCCCAGGTGCCGACGGTCTCGCCGGAGACGATCGCCGCGTCCCTGATCCGCCGGTGCACCGCCGCCGGGTCGCCTTCCGGCGTGACGGGGCCGGGCAGGGCGTACACGATGAAGTGGTAGTGGTGCGTGCCCTGCGGCGGGCAGGGGCCCGCGTAGGCCGCCGTGCCGTCGCTCCCCGGCAGTACCCTGCCCGGGGCCCGGCCCTCGGCCGCGCCCGTCGCCGACGTGGGGATGCCGGTCACGATCCAGTGGATGTACGTGCCACCGGGGGCGTCCGGGTCGTCCACCACGATCGCCAGCTCCCGGGCGGAGCCGGGGACGCCGCTCCAGCTGAGCGGCGGCGACACGTCCCGGCCTCCCTGCCGGGCGCACGCGTACGTCCGGGGGATCGCGGCGCCCTCGGCGAACGCCGTGCTGCTCACCCGGAGGGCCGCCGGGGACGAGGCGCCCTCGGCCGAGCAGCCGGAAAGGACGGCCGCCGTCAGGACGCCGCCCGCCAGCCCGAGCCTGCCGATCTCCATTCGCCCAGGATAGGCGGGACGTACGTCATCGGGCGTACACCGGCCGCCAACCCGGGGCAGATGGACGGCGCCGGCGTGTCGGGGAGCATGGCCACCATGCTGTCTCCACGTACCCGCCGCGCCTTCACTGTCGTCCACATCGTCGCCGGAGTGGCCGTCATCGGAGACGTCTGGGGACTCGCGCTGATGCACATGGCGGCGTCGGCGTCGGGCTCGCTCCCCGTCGGCAGGGCGGCGTTCAGGTTCACCTCGCTGATGGTGTCCGCCGGGGGTGTGCCGCTCAGCCTGATCTCCCTCGTGACGGGCCTGGTCCTCGCGATCCTCGGCGGCTGGGGGCTGCGGCGGCCCTGGGTGCTGGTCAAGCTCTGCATCCAGCTCGCGATCATCGCGACGGGCGCGCTGTTCATCGGGCCCGTCCTCAGCCAGGCGCCCGAGGCGGCGGATCTCGCGCAGAGCCACCGCACCCTCGTCATGCTGATGGCCGTGCAGGGGTCCCTGCTCCTGGTCGCGACCGTCCTGGCCGTCTACAAGCCCGGCGGCCGCAGGCGCCCGCCGAGGACGGCGGCCGATCCGGCCTGACCTCCCGCACAGGCGTAGGGCGACAAGTCGCCCGTCATCGGCCGGTCGGGACCAGGCGGCCACGCCCGGCACGTCCAGATCCGCCGCGGTCACGCCCTCGACGCCGCCACCCCTACGGCGGTCGTCTGGCGTCGCTGACGACCGCGCACCGGCGGGGGAGGAGAGGGGCAGTAGACCCGCCCGACGGCTCCGCCCACGCCGTCCTCGTCCGGGCCGGTCCCGTAGCGGGATCGCCGGGCAGCAGGCCTGCCCGGCGGCTCCGCCCCTCCCCTGCCGGTGTCGGCACCGGCCGGGTTGCCGGATTGCTCCGTGCTGTCGTCAGTGTCCGCCGACGGGGCTGCCGGTGGGGCCGCCCGCGCCTCCCCAGCCGCCCGAGCCGCCCTGGCCTCCGTGGCCGCCCGAGCCGCCCTGGCCGCCGCCCTGGCCGCCCCAGCCTCCGGAGCCGCCACTGCCGCCGCCCGGGTTGCCGGTGCCGCCGCCGGGAGCGCCGGAACCGCCCGCGCCGCCGGAACCGCCGGGCAGGCCGCCCGTGCCACCGGCGCCGCCCGTACCTCCGGCGCCGCCGCCCGTGCCACCCGTGCCCCCGGCTCCGCCCGCACCTCCGGCTCCGCCACCGGTGCCGCCCGTGCCGCCGGAGCCGCCGGAGCCGCCGGAGCCGCCCGGGGTGCCGGGATTGCCGGAGCCGCCGTGACCGCCCCAGCCGCCGCCGTTGCCGCCCTGGCCCGGGCCGCCCTGGTGACCGTGGCCACCCCAGCCACCGGGGCCGTCGTGGTCGCGGTCCCGGTGGTCGCCGCGGCCGTTGCCGCCCCAGCCACCCCGATCGTCGTGGTCGCGGGAACCGCCCCGGCCGTCCCAGCCTCCGCGGCCGTCCCAGCCTCCGTGCCCGTCGTGCCCGTCGTGGTCGTGGTCACCGGGACGGCCGGGACCCCGGTGGTCGTCCCGGTCGCCGTGTCCGTCCCAGCCGCCGTGGCCGCCGTGGTTCCAGCCGCCGTGGTCATCCCGGCCCGGCCGCGGGTCACCCCAGTTGCGGCCCCATCCCTGCCCGAAGTGCCGCCCGGAAAGGCCGAACCAGCGGCCCGGCAGGCCGACGGGCTGGTGGCGCCAGGAGCCGGGCAGCGGGAAGGCGCGGCCGTTGACCAGGTACACCGGAGTGCTGAACTGGGGCTCGCACGTGGGCGAGATGTAGATGCCGCCGTTCACCACCCACTGGCAGCTCGGGAGGAAGTAGACGCGGCCTTCCCAGATGTACTCGTGGACCCGCTGGCCGCTGTCGTAGTCGGCCAGGGCGTACCACCGGCCCGGCAGACCCGGGCTGAAGGGCTGGAGGCGCCAGTCGCCCGGCAGCGGGAAGACCCGGCCGTTGACGACGTAGACCGGGGTCCGGTAGCGCGGTCCGCACGAGGGGTCGATGTAGACGCCGTCGTTGACCACGTACTGGCAGCCCGGCAGCTGGTAGATCCGGCCGCCGATGAAGATCTGGTGAGGGTCGTCCCCGAGCGGGTCGATCGGCAGCACGATGGGACGGCCGTGCCGCGAGGGCGCCGCCAGGACGCTCGGGCCCTGGGGAGCCTTCGGGATCGCCACCTCGCGGATGTGCACGCCGGGCATGGCCTGGGGCACGGGCGTCGCGGCGCTGGTGGCGGGCATGTGCCAGGCGATCGGCGCGGCCAGCGCGGCCACGGCCAGGAAGCCCGTGGCGAGAACTTTCTTCGTCAACAGACGGTTCCTTTCGGATTCGCCCTGGAGGGCCCGGCGTTCTTCCGCTGCGGACGTCACTCCGTCCGACGCATGCCGGGCCCCCGAATTCGGGCTTAGTGCTCGGAATTTCCTAGAACGGGACGTGGATCGGTTCGCATGGAGACCTGCCAAGACGTACCTCCCGGTTGCGCCTCCGCCGACGATTCGCCGTCGTCAGATTTCGCTGACAGCTCGGCGTGTGGACAGTATGACGGGACAGAGAATGTACGTGAGGGATATCGCCAACTTTTTGTTCGGCGCGTCGTTCCGCGCTTATTGGCATTCCGCTAAAAATACAGAAAGGCGGCTAATTGTCCGACTAATGCGAAAACCCCGATTTGCGCGGAACGGTGCCGCCCATCAGCCGATCGGCACCAAGGACGTCACCACGCCGGCCGCCGGCGCCGATCGTGCCCCCGTCTCCTCATCGGCGCCCCTGAGCAGCGGGAACGCCGTCACACCTTCGTAAGGAGCGGTGAACGAGCCCCGGTGTAGCGTCGCGACGTGATCGAGCGTTGCGACCTGGACACCCCCGCGGACGTCCTCCCGCTCACCGGAGTGAGCCCGGTCGAGGACCGCTGCGGCCTCCCGCCCGCGAGGCACGGATATGAGGCGGGACGGCGGTGACCCGCCCGGACCTGAGAGGCCTGAACGACCGCGCGGAGGCGGTGGCGCGGGGCGTCGGCGGGCGTTTCCGCAGCGGGCTGCACTCCGAGCGCGTCGCGGCCCGCCTCGGCCTGTGGCTCGGAGGCATGTTCACGGTCGCGTTCGTCACCGGCCTGGTCAGCCACTTCATGCAGCACCCCCCGTCGTGGCTGCTCTGGCCGTCCCGGCCGGTCAACCTGTACCGGGTCACGCAGGGCCTGCACGTCATCGGCGGGCTGGCGACGATCCCGCTGCTGCTCGCCAAGCTCTGGACCGTGTACCCCCGGCTGTTCCAGTGGCCGCCGTTCCGGTCGGCGTCCCACGCGGTCGAACGCGCGCTCGTGCTCGTCCTCGTCGGCGGGGCGCTGTTCCAGCTGTTCACCGGGCTGCTCAACATCTCCTACGCCTATCTGTGGCCCTTCTCCTTCACCGTCGCCCACTACTGGACGGCGTACCTCGTCTACGGCGCGCTGCTGATCCACGTGGTCAACGAGTGGGCGAAGGTCCGCGCGGCGCTGCGGACGCGGGACGAGGTGGACCCGGAGGCCCCGGCCAGGCGGCGGTTCCTCGGCACGGTGGCCGCCGCCTCGGGGCTCACCGTGCTGTTCACAGTGGGGGAGACTTACGCGCCGCTCGCCCGGCTGGCCCTCCTCGCCCCGCGCGACCCGCGCATCGGCCCGCAGGGCCTCCCGGTCAACACGACCGCGGCCGCTGCCGGGGTGGCCGCGCTCATCGGCGACCCCGGCTACCGGCTGACGGTGACCGGGGCGGTCCGCGCCGAGCTGTCCCTGACCTACGCCGACCTGGTACGGCTGCCGCAGCACACCGTACGGCTGCCGATCTCCTGCGTGGAGGGGTGGAGCGCCGAGGCCGAGTGGACCGGTGTGCGCCTGAGCGCGCTGCTCGCCCGGGCCGGCGCGGCGGCGGACGCCGTGGTCACGGTCGAGTCGCTGCAACGGGGCGGGGCCTACCGGTCCAGTGAGGTCCGGCCGCCGCACTGGCACGACCCGCTCACGCTGCTCGCCCTGCGGGTGAACGGCTCGCCGCTCGCCGCCGACCACGGCTTCCCGGTCCGGCTCATCGCCCCCGATCGGCCCGGGGTGCTCCAGACGAAGTGGGTGACGAGGGTGGTGGTGTCGTGACCGGGACAGGCGCGGGACGGGATCCGGCCGGGGCGGCCCGGCGAGGGCGGGCGGGAGAGGTCCCTTCTCAGCGAGCGCGGGCCGGGGTCGCTTCCTCTCAGGAAGGGGCTGCTCCTTCCCGCGAGGTGGCCGCTCCCTTCCAGGAGAGGGCCGCTCCTTCCCGGGCGTGGCGCCTGGCTGGTTACGGCGCCGGCGCGGCACTGGTGGTCACCGGACTGGCCGGCCTCGCCGCCGACGCTCGCCACACGCATCCGTTCGGGTGGGCCCTGTGGTTCGGGGGGCTGATCGCCGCGCACGACGGGATCGTGGCGCCACTGGTCGTGACGGCGGGCGTGCTCGCCGGAAGGGTGCGCGAGCCGTACCGGTTCTGGCTGAGGGCCGCGCTCGCCGTGGGCGGCGTGCTCGCGCTGGTGGCGCTGCCGATGGTGCTGGGCATCGGGAGGCGGCCCGACAACCCGTCGCTGCTGCCGCTGGACTACGGGCGCGACCTGCTCGTCGTCCTGGGCGCGGTCGCGTCCGCCGCGGCCGTGGCCGCGCTGCGCGACGGCCGCCGGGGACATCGAGGTCGCCGGTTGCCCCGGCAGGGAGCGGGTAGGGGCGGCGGACGTTCTCCAACAGGGAGGTGACACCGTGAAAGCCGTCGTCTACAAGGGCCCCCGGCGAGTCGCCGTCGAAGAGGTGCCTGACCCGGCGATCCAGGCTCCCACCGACGCGGTCGTCCGCATCACCACCACGAACATCTGCGGCTCCGACCTGCACATGTACGAGGGGAGGACCGGCGTCGAGCAGGGCAAGGTCCTCGGCCACGAGAACATGGGGGTGGTCGAGGCGGTCGGCGACGCGGTCGGCCGCGTCAAGGTCGGCGACCGCGTCTCCGTGCCGTTCAACATCGCCTGCGGCACGTGCCGCAACTGCCTGAACGGCTGGACGAGCTTCTGCCTGCGCACGAACCCGACCGAGGGCGTCGACGGCGCCGCGTACGGCTACGCCAACATGGGCCCGTACGACGGTGGGCAGGCCGAGTACCTGCGCGTCCCCTACGCCGACGTCAATCTGCTCGAACTGCCGCCCGGCACCGAGCACGAGAACGACTTCGCCATGCTGTCGGACATCTTCCCGACCGGATGGCACGGAACCGAGCTGGCCGGCATGCGGCCGGGCGACCGGAGGCGGTCGGCTACCAGGCGCACGACCCCTCGGGCGAGGAGCACCCCGAGCTGGTGCTGGACAACCTCGTGCAGGTGGTCCGGTCCACGGGCGGGATCGGCGTCGTCGGCGTGTACGTGCCGCAGGACCCCCGGGCCGCCAACGAGGCCGCCAAACAGGGGCGGATCGGCTTCGACTACGGCACGTTTTTCCAGAAGGGGCAGCGCATGGGCACCGGACAGTGCCCGGTCGTGCGCTACAACCGGCAGCTGCGCGACCTGATCGTCTCCGGGCGGGCGCAGCCGTCGTTCCTCGTCTCGCATGAGCTCCCGCTCGACGAGGCGCCGACCGGGTACGACCGCTTCGACCAGCGCATGGGCGGCTGGACCAAGGTCCTGCTCCGTCCGAACGCCCTCTGACCGGCTGAGGGGAGGCGCCGCCCGCACCGGGCCGGGGGCGCTCCTCCCCTCGCCGATGGGCGGGATTCACCGGCCGTCGTCGCCGTGGCGGTCGTGGCCGCCCGGCGTGCCGCCCATCATGGCGAGCATGGGCAGCCCGCCGGTGGCGGCGAAGCGGGCGGCGAGGACGGCGGCCAGGGCGAGGAAGGCCAGGTTGAGCCAGGTCGTGTAGTCCCAGGCGATGTGCGCCTCGACGACGCGGGCCGACCGCGCGTGCGGGGTGAGCCGCAGTGCCCAGAACAGGAGCTCGACGAGGTAGCCGGCCGCGGCCATGGTGAGGTAGAAGGCGCCGAAGACGAAGGCGGCCGTCCTCCAGCCGTAGTACTTCCGGTAGATGTTCAGGATCGGCAGGATGATCAGGTCGGCGAAGATGAACGCGACGACGCCGCCGAAGCTGATCCCGCCGTTCCACAGCACGGCCGCCAGGGGGACGTTGCCCACCGAGCACACGAAACTCACGATGGCGACGAGCGGCCCGACGAGCGGTCCCCACAGCGCCGCCAGCATCGGGTGGCCGGTCAGGAAGAAGCCCTGCCAGAAGCCGGCGGGGACCCAGGCGGCCAGGGCGCCGGTGATGAGGAGCCCGGCCGCGATGTCGCGCCAGATGGCGGCCCACTCCATGACGAAGATGTGCGAGACGGCCGTGAACCCCCTGGCCGAGGTCAGCCGCCGCCAGAAAGAGCCGGGGCCGGTCACGGACATGTCCATGGCGGCGTGGCCCTCCATCGATCCGGAGACGCCCCTGTCCGCCTGTTCGCGGGCCTCCTCGACAAGGCGGCGGCGCAGGAACAGCCGGAACAGCACGGCGAGGAGCACGATCATGATGGGCCCGCCGGCGAACTCGGCCGCCGTGAACCGCCAGCCCATCAGCAGGGCCAGCAGGATGCCGAGCTCGAGGACCAGGTTGGTGGAGGCGATCTCGAAGGCCATGGCCGCGGTGAAGCTCGCGCCCTTCCGGAACAGCGACCTGGCCAGGGCGACGGCGGCGTACGAGCAGGACGAGGAGGCCATGCCGAGGCCCGTCGCGGCGGCCAGGGCCTTGGGCGAGTCGTCGCCCAGGACGGCGGTCACCGCCTGGCGGCGCACCACGGCCTGCACGACCGCCGACAGGGCGAACCCCAGGATCAGCGCCCACAGGATCGTCCAGCCCATCGTCGCGGCGATCGTCAGCGCCTTCCCCACCTGATCCATCCGTGGCTCCCGGTTGCCGGAGGCGTCCCCTCTCGGCCTTCCCCGATTCGGCCGTTGCGATCCCGCCCACGGTAACGGGAACGTCAGCCGCCGGACGCGGATGAGCCCTGGCCACGTGACCAGGGCTCGTGCGTCCGTCGCCGCGTCACACCCCCATGAGCCGCGACAGCCGGACGATCGCGCCGGCCGCGAGGTCCACGACCACCGGGCCGGACGCCGCCGGCCGTACCGTGCCGTCGTCCCGCGTGAGCGTGACCGACACGGCGACCTTCCGGTCGAACGTCGAACGATCGGCGACCAGCGGCTGCACCAGGGTGACCTCCAGCGTGGGCGCGTCCGCGGGGAGGACGGCCCGCGCGACCTCGATGCCGGACACCGCGAAGACCAGCCCCACCCCGGCGACGCCGGCGGCATGCAGGTCCACGTCCCGCCGGATCAGGACGGCCGTGTGCAGGTTCTCCAGGTAGACGTTGCGGACGACCAGCTGGGCGGGGTCCGCGGGGTCGAGCACCGCCTGCGGCACGACGGCGCCGTCCCGGACGGCGGCGGGCAGCGTGACGTCCCCGTGGGCGGCCACGCGTACCGGCGGGTCGAGCGCGACGCGCTGCCACCCCCCGACCGCCGGCCGCACCCAGAGGGCCGTCACCGTCGCCGCCGTGTCGGCGTCGTTGCGCAGCCCGGTCGCGGTGACCCGTACCGGCCCGCCCGGGTACGGGCCGGCCAGCTCGTCCACGTCCAGGTGGACGGTGGTCGCGATCGACGTGGAGGAGTCGCCGGTGTCGAAGACGACCTGCGAGACCGCGTCGCCGCCGCGCAACTGGGTGACCGCCACGACGGCGTCGTCGTAGTCCACGTGCAGCGCCAGACGGATCGCGTCGTCGTCCAGGACGGCGCGCAGGCCGCCCTCCAATGTGCTCGACCGCACCGACACCCCGGTCGACCCCACCGAGGGGGACGTCGGGAGCAGCACGCGGACGTCGCGCCCGCCGGCGTCCGCGCGCAGCAGCGACTCCAGCTCGGCGAGCTCGGCCGCCGACAGGTCGGGCACGCACCGGGCCTGCAGCCGGCACGGCAGGCCCGCGTCCACGGTGGCGTCGAACACCTGCAGCCACTCCAGCTGTGGGCGCCCGGCGACGTCGCGGGCCACCCGGTAGTGGGCGGGCACGACGAGGTACGTGGCCGGCTGCTGGAGCGACTCCCACACCGAGTACCGGTGGTCGCGGTCCAGGCGCGGAGCCGGCGCGAACCGCCGGGCCGGGACGCGGCCGAGCTGGAAGGCGTCCTGGCAGCCGACGATCACGGGCTCCGGGCCCCCGACGTCCTGCCGGTACAGGCCGGGGTTGTCCCGGCACGGCACCAGCAGCGGCAGGCGGTGCGAGCGGGTCACGGACACGCCCATGTCCATGGTGAACGAGGGGGGGTCCGTGGCGAGCCCGCCCGATCTCCCGATCCCGGTGAGAATGTCGCCGCGCCGTCCGCGGAGGTCGTCGCGGAGCACCAGGCGCCCTCCGGCGCGCGGCAGGGGGAGCGGCACCCGGGCGAGGGTCAGCGGGGCCGCCACGTCCTCCACCCGCACCTCGGCCGGCGACGCCGCGAAAAGGGCCGGCCCCGCCACCGCCGCGTCCGCGATCGACGCCTCCACCGCGGCCCGCGCCGCCGCGGACGTTTCCGTCAGCGCCGACTCCGTGAGAGACGACTCCCTGAGGGCCGACTCCCTGAGAGCGGACCCGGCGAGGGCCGACTCGGTAAGAGACGACTCCGTGAGGGCCGACTCCGTGAACGGCGTCGACACCCGGGTCAGCCGGACGGCGCCCTGCCCGGCCGTCGTGAGCTCACCGGGGACGCGGACCTCGGTGGTCACCACTTCCGCCCAGTTCGGATGCTCCTCGGGGATCGGGTGCTCCTCGCGGGGCGGCTCCTCGAACGGCCATGCCCGGATGGGCACGACCTCCAGACGGCCCGCGTCCAGAGGACGGTCCAGCCTGTCGTGGTTCACCATGGAGGTGGCCCAGGCGGCGAGCGTCTCCTGCACGCCGACGAAGCTGGTGCCGACCACCAGCCCCGCCCCGTCGTCCGGCTGGAAGCCCGGCGTGCTCAGTGCGCCGTACGCGGCCCGGGCCACGGCTCCGCTGATCTCGGCCCGGCAGTGGACGACGCCGTCGCGCATGTCCACGTCGACCGGCAGCTCCGTGGAGGTCGGCCGGCCGGTGTCGGCGTCCACGAACGGGATGCGCAGCCGTACGCTCACATCCGTCCACGGGACCGTCTGGGCGCCCGCGGGCGGCGGGGGGAAGCGCAGCACGGTGGTGACCGTCGCGGTGAGCACGGGCGATCCCTCGTCGTCGTGACCGGTGACGCGGAACAGGAACCGGAACGTGCCCTCGGCGGCGGGCACGAGCTCCGGCGCGGGCGCCCACCAGGGCGAGCCCAGCTGCGAGTCGGGCAGCAGGGGCTCGCTCCGGTCGGCAGACCCGACGCGGGGGCCCGGCTCGTCGGCCGGGACTCCTGGCGTGTTCATCCCGGTCAGTCCTGGCTCACGACGGTGACGCCGGGGGCGGTCTTCTTCGGCACTCGAACGGCCAGGTCGCCGCTGCCCTCGCCGTCGGTCCAGGGCCCGATCCACTCGTCCCCGTCCTCGAACAGCGTGCCCTTGATGATCACACGCACGCGGTACCGGTACGCCGGCGGCCGTCCCGGCTGCCCGGTGTAGAGGGCGAACCGGCGTTCCTTGTAGTCCTCCCCGGTGTCGGCCATGGTGAAGGTGAACGTCGAGATCGGGCGCTCGCCGCCGTCGGGGCCCTCGCCCTTGGGCTGCACCTGCACCTCGACGATCTGGTTGCTCGCCGTCAGGTCGCGGTTGATCGAGATGGGGGCGAGCACCAGCGCACCGGCGTTGTCGGCGCGCACGGCCACGTCGAGGCTGTCGGTGAGCGTGCCGAACGGTCCCGGGTCGAGGTCGACCTCGTTGGCCTCGACGATGATCCGGGAGAACCGGTCGTCGAGGGCGGACGGCGACTCGTCGAACTGGATGGTGCGCCGGACGAACACCTTGTCCGGACGCCATCCCTCCGGCGCGCCGGCGACCTCCTCCGCCTTCTTCTGCGTCTGCCGGGCGAAGAAGACCTCGCTGGTCGCGCCGCTGGCGTAGACCAGGGTCGGCGAGGAGGCGGGGGCGAGCGGGGTGGTCTCGCCGACGGGGGCGCCCTCGCTGTGCACGTCGGTCGTCGCGTCGACGTCCTGGGGGCGCGGCGGCGGCAGGAAGTCGTGGGCGGACCACGCGATCTCGCCGTTCACGCTGGGGTAGCCGATCTGGACGCTGGCGAACTTCACCGGGTCGCCGCTCACGCCGTGGGCCGGGTCGGGCCACTTGATGACGGGCCGGCAGACCGTGGTGATCTTGCGCTCCCAGTTGTCCAGGTACAGCGTGCGCATGTAGCGGCTCTTGAGCTCCGGGTGGGCGGCCAGCAGGTCGGCCACGCCGTCCACGTTGCCGCCCATCGTGCTCGGCTGCGCGTACATCTCGTCGACCTCGAACGTGAAGGAGTTGGCGATCTCCACCCGGTCGCGCCGGAAGTTGAGGTTGAACCCCGCGTTGAAGCCCCAGCCGAAGAGGTTGAGCAGCCCGCCGGGCTTGGGCGGGGCCGGGTCCTGGACCTCCGGCATCGGCTGGAAGATCACCTGCTTCGCCTGGTCCAGCCACATCGCCACGAGCATGTCGATGTACTTGGTGACCATCGCCTCCTTGTTGTCCGCGCCGGGAATGGTACGGTCCATCTCCAGCTCGACCTGGATGTCGCCGTTGATCCGCAGCGTGTTCCAGGTGGCCTTGAGGTCGGCCGAGCTCCACCAGTAGCTGGCGCTGGCCTGGGCCGTGAAGTGGCTGAACACCCGCTCCCAGTTGGCGGTCATGTGCAGCCGTGTGATCGGCGCCCACAGCGGCAGCGTGAGGTCGGCCGTCACCCCGATGGGCACCTCGGTGCTCAGCAGACCCTGCTCCACCTGCGCCGCGGCGAACGTGCCGAGGTTGACGACGAACGGGTGCTCGGCGGTGGGGATCAGGCTGCCGGGCCCGGCGCCCTGGGCGGTGACGAAGAACGGGTCGCCCGCGTTGCCGCCCTGCGTGCCGTCCTGGTCGGTGATCATCAGGCGCAGCGTGGAGCTCCTGATCGGGATCGGCCGGATGTCCGCGATCGTGGACCGGTCGGCCATGCCCGGCTTGACCTGCCAGAACCGGTCGCGGCTGCCCTGCTGCATCCGCTCCAGGATCTGCTTGTGCGCGGCCTGCAGGACGCCGTCGGGCGGCGCGCCGGTCATCGCGAAGCTGAGCACCCCGCCCGAGGTCTCCCGGGTCTGGCCGGGGAGCACGCCGATGTTCGTCTCGCCGTCCTGGACGCCCATGAAATGCAGGAAGCTGAGCCTGAGATCGCCGTTCGGCTTGCGCGCCAGGCGCATCCGCTCCGGCAGCCAGTAGAAGACGGGGTTGGACCCCTGGGCCTGGAGCTCGTCGTTGTGCTTGTCGGGAAGGAAGACGAGGGCGTACTCGACGCCGGCGTCGTTGAGGGTGACGGTCTCGAAACCGCCGGCCATGATCGGTCCTGCTGGGTTCACCATCGCTGGCTCCTGACGTGTGTGGGGAGGCCGCTCACAGGGCGGCGGGGTAGTAGATGAGAGACCGGTCGAGGCCGCGTGCGACCACGGCGGCCGCGTTGTGGAACAGCCGGAGGTTGGCCCGGTTCCGCGGGGCGAGGCCGGGGTTGCCGTCCTCCCGCAGGTGGGACTGGGCGGCCGCGTCCTCCCACCGGCCCGCGTTCGCGGCGGCGTTGAAGCCCGGCCAGCGGGTGGGGAAGAACGAGCCCGTCCAGGCGATGCTGTGCGCCCCGAGCCGGGCGTCGGCGGGCCAGTCCGCCCACCCGGGGAAGAAGGCCGACAGGCGGGCCTCGTTGAGGTCGAACCGCTTGCGGACGAGATCGTCGATCGCGGCGTCGGGCAGTTCCAGGGTGTGGATCGCCTTCGCCGCCAGGTGCCCCTTCTTCGCGAGGTCGGGCGCGTCCTTGATCCGGTGCCACTCGGCCACGATCTCGGCGCGGGTGGCGGGCGTCCGGGTGTCCTTGTGCACGAACGGCAGGGCGGCCGCCTCCTCGGGGGAGTCGACGAGGTTGCCGACGCCCGTGGTGACCAGGCCCTTGACGTCCTGGTACAGGTAGGGGAGCCGGCCCTCCATCGGGGCGCTGAACTCGGGGAAGAAGTCCCTGACCGACCGCGCGGAACCGGTCGGCCCGTCGGGTGTGACGGGCTCGGGGACGTCCTCGGCCAGCGGCCCGATCGGCAGCCCCGGCCAGTCGTCGATGGGCCGGGGGAAGTCCTCGGCCACGGAGCCGTCGTCCGGGTCGAGCTTCGCGTACTCGTTCCCCGAGAAGATGTACGGGTTGCCGCTCGGCCACCACAGCGCCGTCTCGATTGGCTGGAACGTTCCAGGCCAGTCGTCGGCGATCGACTTGGCCTCCGGGTCGATCTGGCCGGTGGCGCCGTCGAACTCCTGGTACTGCTCCCCCGAGAAGAAGTAGGCGTTGCCGCTGCCCCACAGGATCGCGGCATCGATGCCGGACTCGAACAGCCCGGGCCACATCTCGGCGATCGGCCGCGGGCCGTCCAGCACGACCCCGTTCTCCACGTCGTACGACAGGCACTGGTCGCCCCGGAAGAAGAAGACCGAGCCGTCGCTCCACGGCAGGGCGGCGTCGATGTCCGCCTCGAACAGGCCGGGCCACTGGTCGGCGATCGCCAGCGGGTAGCCCTCGTCGGCGCCGTCGGCCTCGACGTCGTACCGGATGTAGCGCTCGCCGGTGAAGAAGTACGCCTTCGCCCCGGACGGGGCGACGAACCCGCAGAGCTTGTCCATGGCCGTCACCCCCCGGCCTGAGGAACGGGATCGCCCGACACCGTGCCGACGTGGCGGAACCCACGCGACTCGACCAGCCTGCCGCCGGCCGCCTCGATCCGCTCGAGGGTCCGGGGCCGCAGCCGCAGCTCGGCGAAGTCGCCCGTCGCGGCGACGAGGTACTCGACGCGGCCGGGGACGGCCTCGTCGTCGCGGGTCCAGATCGCGCCGGTCAGCGCGCTGAACCGGGACGGCACGGCGACCTCCTCCTCGAGCGCGGCCACCAGCTCCTTCTCGAAGGTCTCCTGGATCATCCGCAGCGGGAGGTGGACGGCGGCCATCACCAGCGAGTGGCCGTCCCGCATCCGCAGGACGTCCAGCGCCGCCTCGTCGTCCGGCACCGCGCCCGCCACGAGCCGGAAGCGCGGCTCCTTGGTGTCGGCGCCGAGCCGGGCGATCCGGTGGCGCATGCCGAAGAACCCGGTGTCGCTCACCAGGACCGAGTTCACGATGCAGCGGTACGCCGGCGGGAACCCGTAGCCGGCCTCGCGGTACAGGCTCCGCACGAACAGCGTGCCGGGCGGGTGCGGCAGGTCGCCCGCGCCCGGCATGACGTCGCCGGTCATGGCCTCCTGGAAGGCGGAGTCCACCGTCGAGGGGTGCAGCCGGATGTCGCAGAAGGTGAGGTTGCGCATGCTCAGGCCGCCGTTCCGGTCACGCCGATCTGCATGTGGATGTGGTTCTTGTGGGCCTCGCGGCCGTGCGGCGTCCCTGGGGCGGTGGCCGGGTGGTCGGGGTGCATGATGAAGCTGCGCTCGCCGATGGACGTGGGCGTGTCCAGCCCGTCGGGGCCGTCGGTGCGGTCCTGCCACTCGGAGGCGACGAACTCGTACACGGCGCGCCAGAAGTCGCGCGTGAACGGGTCGGCGTCCTCGTCGTCGAGCCGGTAGGACGTGTCGGACCCGGTCCCGGGCGGCCAGTTCCCGCCGGGGGTCGCGGCGGTCGACACCGTCCCCCAGTCGTCGCTGACGGTGAGGGTCCACTCCTCGCCGTCCTCGGCGACCGCCTTGACGCCGACGAAGTCGACGGCGCGGCCCTGGCCGTGGCAGTCGATGCGCGGGCGCCCCTGGTTGTCGACGCCGCCGCCGGAGATGCCGAGGTGGTACAGCTCGACGACGTTGTAGGTGTCCTTCAGCCACTGGCACAGCCGCACCAGGGCGAGCGCGTTGCGGGGGTCCAGCCGGTCGGGGGCCGCCGGGTGGCTGGGCTGCCCGAACTTCACCGTGCCCGACGCCAGGTAGCGGACGACGGCTCCGGCGACGTTGCCGTCCTGGGGCTGCTCGCCGTCCCAGCCGTCCAGGCTCACCCCGTCCGGGCTGCCCTCCCCCTCCAGCCGGATCACGTCGCTCGACTGCAGGTCGAGCAGCTCGGCGTAGGCGTCTTCCTTGCTCATGGCGCGTGCGGGATCGCTCACGATCCTGGTCCTTCCGGTGCGGTACGTCACCGCTGACGCGGTGGTCTGTCGCACGACGGATGGCGCGGGGCGGACCGGTGATACAGCGAATCTCCGCGAGTTTTCCGGCGGCCCGCGGTCGTCACGGCCGGGGGCCGATCCGGGCGGCCGGCGCGGGCGTCTCCAGCGGGAGCCGGCGCGGCCGTCTACGGCCGGGGGTCGATCCAGCCGGTGATGACGGCGGCCCCGGCGGACGTGCGGATGTGCAGCCGGAAGCGCCGGGCCGGGACCGGCTCGATCACGAACCAGCCGACCTCGTCGACCGGGACCTCCCGGACGGGGCCCTCGTCGTCCCGCACGAGGACGGCGCCGGGCTGCGCGGGCACCAGTTGCCCGCGCAATGCGTCGGGATGGATCTCGGCCTCGACGGACAGCTCGCCGGCGGCGAAGCTCAGCACGCGCGGCCCCGAGCCGTCCGGCCGCGGCTCGTCGCGCAGGCCCGCCGGTTCCCGCGCCGAGAGCAGGGAGTCGAGCTGCAGCTCGGCCAACTCGGCGTCGGCGGTCCGCCAGGCGAAGGCCGCCTTCCCGGCGCGCACGAAGGATTCGGGCACCCGGGCCTCGCGCACCGCGTGCCCCAGCTCCTCGAGCAGCCGGTCGTCGTCGTCCCACCAGCTCGGCACGTCCGTCACGCCGCCGCTCCCGTCCACGTCGACCGCCTAGGCCAGCTGGAGGGCGGTCAGGGCCCGGCTCCTGCGCAGCCGGTCCAGGCAGCGCCCCCGGGTGGGGCCGATCGCCCCCACCGGCAGGCCGAGCGCGGCGCTGATCTCGGCGTAGGAGGCCGGCGGCTCGGCGAACAGCATGCTCAGCAGCTCCCGGCACCGGGCCGGCAGCTCGGCGAAGGCCGTGCGCAGGGCGTGCCGCCGCTCCGCCACCAGCATCTCGCCGTCCACGCCGTCGTCCTCCCCGCCGGGGCCCGGCTCGGGGTCGTCCACCGGCACCTGCCGCTTCCGGGCGCGCAGCAGCTGCAGACACTGGCGCTGGGTGGTGCGGACGAGCCAGCCGGGAAGGGCCGCCGGCTCGTGCAGCGTGTCGAGGCGCTCCACGAGCCGGAGCCAGACGCCGCCGGCGACGTCGTCCGCGTCGCTGCCGGTCACGCCATACCGGCCGCACACCCCCCAGACGAGCGGCGCGTACCGCTCGACGATGGCGTCCCACGCCGCGGCGTCGCCCTCGCGCGCCCGGAGCACGAGGTCGACGACGACCTGATCGTCGCGCATGGCCCGTCAGCCCTCCAGCGGGTACGGCCGGACCTCGGCGGCCTCGGCCAGGAGCTTGTCCAGCGCCTGCCGGGGCGTCACCGAGCCCGGGACCGTGCGGGCGGCGACCGCGCCGCTGACGAGGGCGGCCGAGAACGAGGTGCCGCTCCACCGGGCGTGGCCCTGGAAGGTCTGCCGCTCGCCGTCGATGTCGACCTCTCCGGTGAGGTACGAGCCCACGACCCCCTTCCCGGGCGCCAGGCACGCCACCCACGGGAGGTCCGGGCTCCAGTCGGGCATTTCCGGGCGCCCGTCCACCGTGCCGTACGCGCCGACCGCGACGACGGGCGGGACGGCGGCCGGCCAGCAGGCCGAGCGCCGGCTGCGTCCGGAGCTGAGGTGGGGGAGCGCGCCGTGGTTGCCCGCCGCGGCCACGACCAGCACGCGCGGGGCGAGCCGCTCGATCGCGCGGGCGATGACCAGCGGCGGCCCCCCGGACAGCGTGAAGCAGCCGAGGGAGAGGTTGAGGATGTCCGGCTGGAAGGCGGCCGCCAGCCGCAGCAGGGCCCGGGCCGTGTCCCAGGAGTCGGCCCGTCCCGTGCCGGGGTCGAGGACCCCCTCGACGGACAGCTCCGCGGCCGGCGCCTCCCGCTGGATGAGGCTGCGCACGAACGCCGAGTGGCCCGAGCGGTACGGAAGCGGGTGCTCCGCCGAGCCCGGTTCCGAGGACGCGAGCGGGGTGTCGACGACGCCGACCCGCACGCCGCGTCCGGCGTCCTCGTGCCCGGCGGGGGACGGCGGCACGTCGGCGGCGCCGGCGGGCTCGGGCTGCCCGCCGCTCATCGGCTTGTGCCCCAGCACGTCGAACTCGCCCAGGGACATGGGCTTGTGCCCGAGGGTGGAGAACCCGCCGCTCACCAGGTGCATGGGCTTGTGACCGGTCGCGAGGACGGCGCCGTCCGGCAGGGACATGGGTTTGTGGCCGTCGCCGATGACCGCGTCCACGACCCGGTTCTTGCCGATCGTCGGGACCCAGCCGCCGCGGTCGGCGGCCGCCTTCTCCCGCAGCAGGGCGAGGAGCTCGCCGACCTCGACGGGATCGTCGTCGGCGTCCCTGAGGTCGCGCAGGCGGGCCAGCCCGAGGAGCTCGTCCCGGTCGTCGGCGGCGAGGGCGGCGTGCACGACGCCGAAGTCGTTCAGCATGCGCTCGACGACCTCCAGGTGCAGGAGGTCGACGATGAGTTGGTCCGGTTGGTGCGATGTGGTGCCCGCGTCGACTGGCATCTGGATAGTGTCCTTCCCGGGGGTCATGACTCGTCCGGAACGCGAACTTCCTCAGACGGAACCACGAGGGCCTGGCCGTGATACATCCAACGCAGGAAACGCCGCCGGGCGCAAGGGGCCACGGGAACGCTCCAGCAGGCGCCCCCGCCGTTCGCGACAACGGCGACGGCGACGGCTCGCCGGAGTCGGCGGATGAGCCGCTGGCCGAGGCCGAGGCGGCGCTGGCCGCGGTCGACCGCGACCCCGTCTCGGGCCTCCCGACGGCCGAGAAGGCAGCCCGGCGCGCGGCCCGCGCGGGCCACGCCGTGGCGGCGTCCACGGCCGAACGCGCCTGGGGGCACGCGCTCCTGCACGTGGGCGAGCTCGACAACGCCATCAGGCACCTGAGCCGCGCCGCCGCGTGGGGCGTGCGGGCCGGTCGGGCCGACCTGGCCGGCGAGGCGCGGTACAAGCTCGCCTTCGCGGTTCTGCAACGCGGCAGGCCGCAGGCCGCGCTGCGCGAGATCGACGCCGCCCTGCCGGATCTGACCGGCGTGGCGGCCGCCCGCGCCCGCGCGCAGCGCGCGATCGTGCTGCACGTGATCGGCCGCCTCGACGAGTCGCTGGCCGAGTTCGAGGTGGCGCTGCAGGTCCTGCGCCACCACGCCGACCTGCTCGGCGTGCAGCGGATGCTGATCAACCGGGCCCTCGTCCACTCCGACCGGCACGCCTTCACCGCGGCCGAACGCGACCTGCTGGAGGCGGAGACACTGGCGCGCGAGCTCGGCCGCCCGCTGACGATCGGCCTGATCGCCAACAACCTCGGTCTCATGGAGACGCTGCGGGGCGACGTCCCGGCCGCGCTGCGCCACCTCGACCGGGCCGAGCGCATCATCGGCGCGCACGGCGCGCAGCTGGGCACGCTGCACCAGGACCGGGCCGAGCTGCTCCTGTCGGTGGGGCTCACCGCCGAGGCGAAGGCGGCCGCCGCCCGCGCGGTGGACGCCTACCGCCGCGAGCGCCGCTCGCTCAAGGTGCCCGAGGTGCAGGTGCTGCTCGCGCAGGCCGAGATCCTGTCCGGCGACCCGGCCGCCGCGCTGGGCCACGCCCGGGCGGCGCTGCGCCGCTTCCGCGCCCAGGGGCGGCGGGAATGGACGGAACTGGCCCGGCTGTCCGTCCTGTCCGCCCAGCGCGCCGCCGGCCGCCGGCCGCGCCTCCAGGCGGCGGTCATCGACGTCATGGTCGCGACCCTGGACGCGGCGGGATGGCCGGCGGCGGCGCTGGACGCCGCGATCGTGGCCGCCCAGGTGACCGCCGAGGGCCGGGTCCGGCCGGGTGAGGAAGGGCCCCACCAGCCGGGCGACGGCGTGCGGGCGGACGCCGAGCCGACCGCCGAGGGCCGCGCCCGGCGGGGCGACGAAGGACCTCACCGCTCCGGAGCCCTTGGTGACGCGCGGGCGGACGCCGAGCTGGCTTCCGAGCGGCGCGTCAGGACGGCGGACGTGGCCGCCGGCTACCTGAGCCGGGCCGCGGCGGCGTCCCGGTCCCGGGGGCCGGCGCTCGTCCGGGCGCGCGGCTGGTACGCGCGGGCGCTGCAACGGCGCGCCGAGGGGGACGCCCGCGGTGTGCTCGCCGCCGTACGGACGGGCCTGCGGGTCCTGGACGAGCACGCCTCGGCCATGGGGGCCACCGACCTGCGGGTGCACGCGGCGGCGCACCGGGCCGACCTGGTGGCGCTGGGACTGGAGGTGGCCTTCGAGGCCGGCCGCCCCGACGGTCTCCTCGAATGGTCGGAGCGCGCCCGCGCCAGCCGCCTGCTGGCCGCGCCGGTCCGTCCGCCCGACGATCCGGTGCTGACCGCGCTGCTGGCCCGGCTGCGCTCCGTCACGAGGGATCTGGCCGGTCAGGCGGCGGCGCCCGCCCCGCTGCTCGCCCGGCAGGCGGACCTGGAACGGCGCATCCGCGACCACAGCCGCCGCCTCGCCGGCACCCCCGGCGGCGCGCCGGCCGCCCCGGTCACGCCCCGGGACCTCGCCGCCTCACTCGGCTCGTGGGCGCTGGTCGAGTACGTCCGCCGGGGCGCCGACCTGCACGTGCTCACCGTGGTGGACGGCCGCGTGGGCGTCCGGCGCCTCGGGGCGACGGCGGAGGCGGCCGACCTGATCGAGCGGCTGACGTTCGCCGTGCGGCGCAACGCGCGCCCGGACGCCCGGCCCGAGGTGCTGGCCGCGTCCGCGGCGCTGCTGGACGCCGCGGCCGCCCGGCTCGACGCGCTGCTGCTCGGGCCGCTGGCCGAGATCGGCGGCCGCCCGCTCGTCGTGGTGCCCACTGGGCCGCTGCACAGTCTGCCGTGGTCCCTCCTGCCGTCCTGCGCGGGACGGCCCGTGACCGTCGCGCCGTCCGCGACGCTGTGGCACCTCGCCCGGACCCGCCTCGCGTCTCCGGACGGAACGGACGGTGACGGCAGGGGTGGCGCGGACGGCCACGCCGTGCACGGCGCGCACGGCGCCGACGTGGGTCGTGCTGCGGGCGCGGGTCCTGCGGGTGCCGCACCCGGGGGACGGGTGGTCGCGGTGGCGGGCCCGCGGCTGCCGGCGGCGGGGCCCGAGGCGGCGGCGGTGGGCGCCATCCACGACGGCGTCGTGCTCGCCGGAGCCGCGGCGTCGGTCGAGGCGGTCTCGGCCGCCCTGTCGCGGGCCGGGCTCGCGCATCTCGCCGCGCACGGCCACCTGTCGGCCGAGAACCCGCTGTTCTCCGGCATCGCCCTCGCCGACGGGCCGCTGATGGCCTACGACGTGGAACGGCTGCCGCGGGTGCCGCACACGCTCGTGCTCGCGGCCTGCGACAGCGGTCGTTCCGTGGTGCGCACCGGCGACGAGCTGATGGGCCTCGCCGTGGCGTTCCTCGCCCGCGGCACCTCCCAGCTCGTCGCCTCGGTGCTGCCGATCCCGGACGCGACGACGACCCCCGTCATGGTGGCCTTCCACGAACGGCTGGCCGCCGGGCGCCCCCCCGCCGCCGCCCTCGCCGAGGCCCAGCGGGCCGTCCGGGGGAGCGACCCGCGGACGGCCGCCGCCGCGGCCGGCTTCGTGTGCATCGGCGCCGGCGCCGTCCCGGTCTTCGGCCGGGATCCTGGCCGTGACCGGGCCACCGCCGGCGCCGGCTGACGAGGTGGTGGGTGACCCCGCCGCCGCACGGCTGAGGCCCGACGGACGGCGTTCCAGAGGGAGCCGATCGCCCGCCACCGGCACGGGAGGCGGGGGCAGCGTCAGCCGACGGGAAAGGAGGCGGCCCGGGAGGTCTCCCGGCCTCCGGCCCGCCCGTTCCTGAGCCCGGCCACGGCGTGCTCGGACGCGCCGGGCTCGGCCTGGCCGAGGACGAGGTACTGGCCGGGGGCGCTCCGCACGGCGAGCGCCTCGAAATGGAGGGTCAGCTCGCCCACCCGCCGGTGCCGTATCCGAATCGTGCCGGGGACCTTCATCCCCACCTCGTAGCGGGTCCACAGGCGGCGGAAGTCCTCGCTCCCGTCCAGGAGCTCCTCGATCAACGCCAGGAGGCGCGGGTCCTGGGGGTCGCCGCCTGCGACGGTGCGCAGATGCGCCGCGTTGGACCGGGCCTCGCGCTCCCAATCCACATAGAAGTCGCGCGAGGCGGGGTTGAGGAAGGTCATCCGGATCACGTTGCCTAGGGGCTCCAGCAGCCCCTCGTGGAGGGCCGCGGCCGGCGGGTTCTGGGCCAGCAGGTCCATCTGGTCGTTCAGGATGAGCGCCGGCAGGTGGTCCCAGCCCGCCATGAGCCGCAGCAGGTTGGGGGAGATCTGCCCGGACGTCCGTCTGCGGGGCCGGGGCCGCGTGAGCTCGAAGAGGTGGTCGACGGCCTCGGCGTCGAGGTCGAACACCCGTGCCAGGGCCTCCAGCACCTGCTCCGAAGGGCGCCGTTCTCTGCCTTGCTCCAGCCGGGTGTAGTACTCCGAGCTGACGCCGGCCAGCATGGCCACCTCCTCACGGCGGAGGCCCGGAGTGCGCCGCCTGCCGGCGCTGAGGCCAACCTGGTCCGGACTCGTGGCGTGACGGCGGGCGCGGAGGAACTCACCCAGAAGTCGGTCACCGTCCATATTCGTACGTTATGTCGTATTTAGCGTGCTTAGGTAGGAGCGGCCCGGCCACCCAGTCCCCAGGCGGATCGCCGCCGGGGGAGCGGCTCCCGCCTATTCTGTGATCACCCGCAGCGTCCGGGGAGCCGCGTCCGCCGGGGCGGGCAGCCGCAGCGGGGCGCGGCCCGGCGTGAGAGAGCCGAGCGGGGTGCCGCGCCGCGCTCCGGTGCAGGAGGGCACCTGGCCGGGCAGCCCGTGCACGGTCAGGAATCCGAGCACCGCGAAGGCCAGCGCCTCCTTGGCGGCGGACGGCACGCCGAGGTCGTCGCTCGACAGCAGCCGCACCGACGGCAGCTCCTCGCCGATCATCCGCGTCATCACCGGGTTGCGGGCGCCCCCGCCCGACACGACGAGCTCGGTGACGCCATGGGCGCGGCAGGCGTCCGCCACGGTGACGGCGGTCAGCCGGGTGAGCGTCGCCAGCACGTCGTCCGGGGACGGCACGGGGTGCCCGGCCAGTGCCTCCAGCAGGTACGGCAGGTGGAAGTGCTCCTTGCCGGTGCTCTTCGGCGCGGGCCTGCGATAGTACGGATCGTCGAGCAGCGCGGCCAGGAGGCCCCTGTTCACCTGGCCGGCGGCCGCTCCCCGGCCGTCCTCGTCGTAGTCCCTGGCGCCGCCGCTGAAGTGCCGCACGGCCGCGTCGAGCAGCGCGTTGGCCGGGCCGGTGTCGAAAGCGACCGGGTCGCGCTCCGGCGGGACGACCGTGACGTTGGCGATGCCGCCGAGGTTGAGGGCGGCCGGGACGCCCTCGCGCGCCCGCAGCAGGAGCGTGTCGAGCATGCTGACGAGCGGCGCGCCCTGCCCGCCTGCGGCGACGTCCCGGCTGCGCAGGTCGGACACCACGGGGAGCCCGGTCGCCTCGGCGATCCAGGCCGGCTGCCCCAGTTGGAGGGTGCCGCGGACGACCCCGCCGTCCACCCAGTGGTACACCGTCTGGCCGTGCGAGACGACCAGGTCGGCCGCGCCCCCGCACAGCTCCGCGATGGCGCGGCCGGCGGCCCCGGCGAAGGCGTGGCCGATCTCGGCGTCCAGCCGGCAGACCTCCTCGGCCGTCGTGTCGGCCGGAGGCAGCACGGCGGCGATCCGTCCCCGCAGCCCGTCCGGGTACGGCAGGCTGAGCGCGCCCATCGGACGCATCACCAGGGCGTCGCCCGCGAGCGTCAGGCCGGCCGCCGCCGCCTCGATGCCGTCGTACGACGTGCCCGACATCAGACCGATCACGCGCACGGCGGCCCCCCTCCGGCGACCTCGGCTGTCGACATGGCTGCCTCCGTACGGCCCTCAGGGCCGGGCCGCCCCTCCGGCGGCGGCGCCGTCGAGGGCGGTGGCCGGCTCCCGCTCCGGCGCGCGGTGGAACAGGCTCAGCGCGCCTCCCACGACGAGGGTGACGATCACTCCGATGGGGACGAGCCACTGCGCCGCGATGCCGGCGGACGTGGTGGTCCCGGCCGTGGTCACGTCGATCTTGACGCCGCGCACGACGAAGGTCATCACGGCCACGGTGACGAGGAAGGCGATCACGGAGTCGATCTCGTTGGCGCGCCGCACCAGCCGTCCCAGCAGGAACGCGCCCAGCAGCGCGCCGTACGTGTACCCGGCGATGGTGAGGCCGGTCAGGTAGACGTTGCCGGTGCTGTCGCTGAAGGCGCTCGCGAACACGGCCATCAGCACGGCCCACACCAGTGTCATCACCCGGGCCAGCGTCAGCAGCGTCCGGTCCGACGGCGTACGGCGGAAGAAGTTGTGGATGACGTCCGAGACCGTCGAGTTGGACATGGAGTTCAGAGCGGACGACAGCGAGCCCATGGCCGCGCCGAGGATCCCGGCCACCAGCAGCCCCGAGATGCCGGCGGGCAGGGCGTGCAGGATGAAGTTCGGGTAGAGGTTGTCGGAGCTCTTCAGGCCCAGCTGGCCGAAGGTCCGGCCCTGGTTGTACGACCACAGCAGCGCCCCGACGAGCGAGAACGCCGCGAACTGGAATGTGATGAACACCCCGGAGCCGATCATCGCCTTCTGGCTGTCGCGCAGACTGGGGGTGGCCAGGATGCGCTGGACGATCAGCTGGTCGGAGCCGTGGCTCGCCATGGCGAAGATGGCGCCGCCGAGGATCGCCGTCGGCAGGGCGAAGGTGCTGGTCAGGATGTGGGCGAAGCCGAAGTCGGTGTCGAACAGCCGGAAGCGGCCCGCGTCCAGCGCGTCGGTGAAGCCCTGGCCGCCGACGTGCCCGGCGAGCACCGCGATCGCCAGGACCGCGCCGCCGAGGTACAGGAGCATCTGGATGGCGTCGGTCCAGATGACGGCCTTGATGCCGCCCAGGTACGTGTAGACCACGGTGATCGCGGTCAGCACGACGATGATGATCTGGAAGCTCGTGTGCACGCCGAACTCGTCGAGCAGCAGCTTGATCGGGATCGCCGAGGCGAACAGCCGGACGCCCTCGGCGAGCAGCCGCGTGACGACGAACGTCACCGAGGCGAGACCCTGCAGCTTCAGCCCGAACCGGTCACCGAGGTACTGGTAGGCGCTGACGAAGCCGCCCCGCTTGTACAGCGGGATCAGGACCGTGGCGACGACGACCCGGCCGATGACGTAGCCGAGCGCCAGCTCCACGTTGCCGAAGCCCTGACCGCTGTAGGCGCCGCCGGGGACGCTGATGACGGTGAGCACACTGGTCTCCGTGGCGACGACCGAGAAGCAGACGGTCCACCACGGCATGCGGCCCTCGCCGACGAAGTAGTCCTTCGCCGATTTCTGCCGTCCGGACAGGCGCAGCCCGATGACGGCGATCGCGACCAGGTACACGACGAGGACGACGAGGTCGAGACTTCGCACAGGTGCCTCCTTGCGACGAGCCGGCGGGACCACCGGTGGGGGGCTCGCACGATCCAGCGAGTATCCGAGCGGCGAACTGTGGATGTCAATAAGTAACGCGAAATCCTCTCCTTGGTACATTTTTGACCACCCAAGTGGCCCCGGCTACGCTGTCGCTCGTCCCCGCTCCGTTGGAGGAACGCATGTCTTCCCCGGCCTCGCCCGGCGATCCGGCCGAGCGGCCGCCCGCGTCTCCCGTGCGGCCCGCGTCTCTCATGCCGGCCGCGCCTCCCACGTCGGGGGCATCGCCCGGGTCATCGGGATCCGCCGAGACGTCCGGGCCTGCGGAGTCGCCCGGGTCGCCCGCGGCGGAGGTCCTGGTGCGGATCCGGGCGGCCCTGCCCTCGCTGGCGCCGGCCGAGCGCCGCGTCGCGGAGGCCGTCCTCGTCGACCCGGCCAGGGCCGCCCAGATGTCGATCAGCGAGCTGAGTGGCAGGGCGCAGACGTCGGTCACCACGGTGATGCGGTTCTGCCGGGCCGTCGGGCTGGGGAACTACCCCCAGTTGCGCCTCGCCCTGGCCGGCGCCGCGGCCCGCGAGGACGCGCTCGGCGGCGACCGGCCCCGGGTGAGCGCCGACATCAGCGCGACCGACTCGCTCGACGAGGTGGTCAACAAGATCATCTTCAACGAGGTGCGCGCGCTGGAGGAGACCGGCGCCGGGCTCGACGTCCGGATGCTGGGCCGGGCGGTCGACGCGGTCGCGCGGGCCCGGCGCGTCGACGTCTTCGGCGTCGGGGCGAGCGCCTTCGTCGGGCAGGACCTGCACCAGAAGCTCCACCGCATCGGCATGATGGCGTTCATCTGGACCGACGCGCACGCCGCGCTGACCGCGGCCGCGCTGCTCGGGCCCGGCGACGTCGCCATCGGGATCTCACACTCGGGGGCGACCCTGGACACGGTCGACCCGCTCCAGGCCGCGGGCGAGCGGGGGGCGACGACCATCGCCCTCACCAACTACCCGAACTCGCTTCTCGGGGAGGGCGCCGACCTGGTGCTGAGCACGTCGGCCCGCGAGACGCCGTTCCGGTCGGGCGCGACGGTCAGCCGGATCGCGCAGCTCGCCGTGATCGACTGCCTGTTCGTCGGCGTGGCCCAGCGGCGGTTCGACGAGGCCGCCGCCGCCCTGGAGAGCACCTACAGCGCCATCCACTGGCGCACGCGCCGCTCGGCGGCCCGCCGGACGCCGGCGCACGAGTGACCCCTCTCCTCTGCACGACCGCCGTACCGGAGAAGCCAGAAAGGACGCCCGCGCCGTGGATCTCAGCGCGCTCGGCACGGAAACCCGCAACGAGCGGACGGCCGACCTGGACCGCATGCCGGTGCCCGACCTGCTGGAGGCGATGAACGCCGAGGACCGCTCGGTGGCGCTCGCGGTGCGCGAGGCCCTTCCGCGGATCGGCGCCGCCGTCGAACTGATCACCGCCTCGCTGCGTGAGGGCGGCCGGCTCGTCTACCTCGGGGCCGGGACCAGCGGCCGTATCGGGCTGCTCGACGCGGTCGAGTGCCCGCCCACCTTCGGCACGCCGCCCGGCCAGGTGGTGGCGCTGGTCGCGGGCGGGCCGGACGCGTTCGCCGTCGCCGCCGAGGGCGCGGAGGACGACCCGCGCGGCGCGGTGGCCGACCTCGACCGGATCGGCGTGGGCGCCCGTGACACCGTCGTCGGCCTCACCGCCAGCGGCCGCACGCCGTACGTCGTGGGCGGCCTGGACCACGCCCGCTCGCTGGACGCACGCACGGTCGCGGTGTCCTGCAACCGGGACGCCGTGGTCAGCGGGCACGCGGACGTCGCCATCGAGGTCGTCACCGGTCCCGAGGTGCTCACCGGGTCGACGCGGCTGAAGGCCGGCAGCGCCCAGAAGATGGTGTGCAACATGCTCTCGACCGCGTCGATGGTGCGCCTCGGCAAGGTCTACCGCAACCTCATGGTCGACGTCCGCCCGACCAACGACAAGCTCACCGACCGGGCCCGGCGGATCGTGGCGCAGGCCGCGGGCGCCGATCCGGAGACCGCCGCCCGCGCGCTCGAGGCGGCGGGCGGCCACGCGAAGACGGCCGTCGTGATGCTGCTGGCGCACTGCGACGCCGCGGAGGCGGCGGCCCGGCTCGACCGGTCGGGCGGCGACGTGCGCGGGGCGGCCGGCCTGGCCTGACTCCGGCGAGGGATCAGCGTACGCAGCAGGTGGAGCAGGCGTCGGCGTCCGGCAGGGTGACCCAGAGGCAGCAGGTGCGGCGCCGGTAGCCCTCGCCGTCCGCCGTGACCAGTCCCGCCACCGGCGGCCCGATCCGTTCCAGGAGCCGGGCCGCCTCCGCGTACGGCCCGAGGTCGAGCAGCGGGTGGACGACGGCCTCCGCCGTGGAGCCCCACAGGATCCGATCGCCCACCCGCGCCACCGCGCCCAGCGCCGTGATCAGAGGGCGCTGGCCGTCCAGGAGCGCCTGCCGGATCACCCCGGGGAGGTCGGGCACGACCAGCGTCCCGGGCTCGCCCGCCACCGGGTCGTCCGGCCGCACGGCCACGGTCACCGCCGTGGCCGCGATCGTCACGCCCGCCGCGGACGGCCGGACCAGCGTGTCCGCGAACCGCATCAGCGGCACGCGGCGGCCGAGCGCCCATCCCAGGACCATCGGCATCGTGTGCCAGTAGCCGTACGTCTTCCACAGCAGCGCCGCCCCCACGTGGCGCGGGGCCTTCCACCGGTCCGCCGTCTCGTCCACCAGCGCGAGGAGCTTGTCGTACGGCTCCCGCACGAGCTCGGAGACGGGCGTCCAGCCGGCGGCGTCGCCGGCGACCAGCCCGGGCAGCACGCCGAGCACGCCGCCACGCTCGCTCTCCAGGCTCCTCAGGTGGCCGGTCAGGGCGTCGAGCACCTGCTCTCCTCGGGTCGGAACAAGGTTGGCTAGCCTAAACCGACTCCACCCTGATCGTCGCCCCCCGGAAAGAGCGACGACCTCGGGCCGACGAGGCCACCCCGAGGTCGTCGTCGTTCTCATCCCGCCGCGGGGGGCGGCAGCGCCGTCCCCCGCGGCGCTCACCCGGCCTGGTCGAGCCGGCGGCGGAGCTCCTCGGGCAGTTCGAGCGCCACCCCGGCCAGCGCCTCGTCCAGCTGCGCCACGCCGCTCACCCCGACGATCGGCGTGACGGCGGGCGACCCGCCGGTCAGCCAGGCCAGCACCACCTGGTTGCGCGTGACCCCCAGCTCACCGGCCACCTCCGCCAGTGCCTCCAGGCGCCGCGCCGTCCCCGGATGGTCGTACGCCTCCGGCAGCGGCCGGTCGTCCCGCACGTAGAAGCCGTTGAGCAGGGCCGTGTAGGCCCACAGGTCGATCTCCGGGTGGCAGTCGACGTAGTCGAGCACCTCCTCGGAGACCCAGCCGAAGCGGTGGTTCTGGTCGGGCACCGGTGAGTCGGGCCGCGGCCGGATGTACGAGGTGCGCAGCTGCAGCGCCGTGTACCCCGCCCACCCGGCGGCCCCGGCGATGTTCCGGGCCCGCTCCACCCGCCAGATCGGGTGGTTGGACGCGCCCAGCCGGCCGACCGTGCCGGCCTCGACCAGCTCGGCGAACGCCTGGACGGTCTCCTCCAGGGGCGCGGAGCGGTCCTCCATGTGCGCCCAGCAGATCTCGACGTGCTCCACGCCGAGGCGGCGGAGGCTGCCCTCGATCCCCGCCTTGATCGCCGGAGCCGACAGTCCCTCCCGGTTGGCGGGCCATCCGTCGGCTCCGGTCGTGGGCTCGGCGCCCACCTTCGTGCTGATGGACACCCGGTCGCGCACTCCGGGGCGGCTCGCCAGCCACTCCCCGATGACGCGCTCGCTCTGCCCGCCGTAGCCGCTGGGGTCGGCCCAGAAGGAGTAGCAGTCCGCGGTGTCGATCAGGGTGCCGCCCGCGTCGACGAACCGGTCGAGCACCTCCCACGAGGCCCGCCCGTCGAGGCGGGTGCCGAAGTACATCGTTCCCAAAGCCAGATTCACCTGCGCCATGGCACGCTCCCCACTACGTGTCCCGGGTCCGATCTCCGGTAGGGAAGTCTGACATCCCGGTCCACAAGATGTCGATCTAGTTAGTGTTCCGGGCCGGCGTCGGCGAACGCTCCTCATCCCGGGTCAGGAGCACCTCCTGCGCCTCCGGCGTGTCACCGATCCGGAATCCGCAGGTCGCACCGCATCATGGGGTGCGTCCAGCGCGGGCCGATCGTGCTCGCGTCGTCCGCGTCTTCGGGGGAATGCGCACATGGGGATTCCGGTCACGGCCGTCGCGGGGCTCGCCGCCGCACTCAGCCTGGCGACATCCGGTACGGCACCGGTCTGGGCGTCGTCCCGTACGCCCGCCATCATGACACCGCTGCCGTCGCCCTCGGCGCGCGCCACCGTGACGCCGTCGCCCGCGCCCGCGCCCGCGCCCGCGCCCTCGACGGCGCCGCCGCCGGCCTCGGCTGACGCGGCCTTCGCGGCCGGCATGCTCGCCCAGCACAACGCGTACCGGGCCCGGCACGGCTCGCCCCCGCTGTCGCTCGACCCGGCGTTGACCGCCTTCGCCGCCGACTGGGCGAGGACGATCGCGGCCGCCGGCACGCTGAAGCACTCCAACGCCCCGCAGCTCGGCTACGGCGAGAACCTCTACTGGGGGACGCCGGCCCAGCCCACGCCCGCCGCGATCGTCAAGGCCTGGTACGACCGGATCGCCTCCTACGACTGGAGCAAGCCGGGCTACGACCGCATGTCCGGCCCGTTCACGCAGGTCGTGTGGAAGAGCAGCACCCGACTCGGCGTCGGCCTGGCCAGGAGCGCCCACGGCGGCTGGTACGCCGTGGCCGTGTACGCCCCGGGGGGCAACGTCATCGGCCGGTACGTCGAGAACGTCCCGCGTCCCCTCTGATCGACCCGGTCGAGGCCGATCTTTTGGGCCCCCGATTCCTCCCAGCCCTCGCCCCAGGCGGGTCGTCGTCGAGATCAAATCAAGCGACTCAAGCGACTCGAACGACTCGAACGGTTCGGACGACGAGAGCGACGACGAGGAGAACGCCGCTCCGCCGCCCGCCAAGAAGCTGGACACCGGAGCGGCGAAGAAGAAGGCGGGCCAGGGTTAGGAGATCGCATGCCAGGCCGCCGCGCCCGCCGGGGCGTTCCGCAGACCAAGGCCGGCGCGCCCGCCGAGGTCGTGTACCCCACGACCCCGGCGGGCGCCGCCGTCCCGCACATGGCACGAGCGGGCGTTCCCGGGCCGCCGCACGTCTGAGGGAGGAAGTCCCCGTTCCCGCTCGGGAATGCTGCCGGCACCGCCGACTGAGGGAGGGCGTGGCCGCCTCCGCTCGGGTGAGGCCGGTTCCCGGCGGGCGTGCGGAGGCCGTACCGTCACCCCGCGCTCCTCGCGAACGGTCCGATGCGCGCGCCGCACCCGCGAAAGCCCCGATGCCGGCGGGACGGCGTGTGGCCCTACTCACGTTCGCCGGTATTGTTCTTGTGTTATCGGGCCGGCGGAATGAGGGGCGGGAAGGTGTCACTCTCGGTGAGACCCGAGCCCCGCGATCCGCGCGGCGCGAGCGTGCTGCCCGTCCTTCCCGAGGCGCGCGGGCACGCGGGCCCGGGCCGTCTGGACGTGTCCATCAGCCCGCGCCTGCCCGTGACAGAGGAGCCGCAGCCACCCCCTTCGGACGAGCCGCCGCCGCTGCTGCTCGTCGAGGACGACGCCGGCGACGCCCTCCTCGTGGAGGAGCTTCTGGCCGACAGCGGGCTGAAGATGCGCCTGCTCTGGGCGCGCAGCCTCGACCAGGCACGCGACCTGCTGGCCGCGAACTCGCCCCGCTGCGTCCTGCTGGACCTGCACCTGCCCGACGCGCACGGCCTCCAGGCGCTCGGCACCCTGCGGCAGCAGGCCGCCCACATCCCCGTCGTCGTGCTCACCGGCCTCGCCGAGGAGTCGGCCGGGCTGGACGCGGTGGCCGCGGGCGCGCAGGACTACCTGGTCAAGGGCAAGGTCGAACCCGACCTGTTCGGCCGGACCGTGCGGTACGCGATGCAGCGCAAGCAGGCCGAGCAGGTGTCCGCCGCCCTGCAGGCCAGCCGGATCCACGCGCAGGAGAACGCCCGCCTGGAGCGCGGCCTGCTGCCCGTGCCGCTGCTGCGCGGCGCCGGAGACGTGGACGTGGTGGCGCGCTACCGGCCGGGCCGCGCCCAGACGCTCCTGGGCGGCGACTTCTACGACGTCGTCCAGCTGGCAGACGGCAGCGTGCACGCGCTGATCGGCGACGTGTCCGGGCACGGCCCCGACGAGGCGGCGCTCGGCGTGGGGCTGCGGATCGCCTGGCGCACCCTCGTGATCAACGGGACGTTCGGCCCGCGGCAGCTGGACATGCTGCAGGAGCTGCTGATCGCGGAGCGGCCCGGCGGCCAGGTCTTCGCCACCGTGACCAGCCTCGTGCTGTCACCCGACAGGCACGCCGCGACCGTGCTGCGGGCGGGCCACCCCGGCATGCTCGTGCGCTCACCGGCGGGAGTGGACCTCGTCATCCCTCCCGGTGGCCCGGCCCTCGGGCTGCTCCCCGGCGCCGAGGTCTTTGCGGTCCACGAGATGGAGCTGCCGCCCGGCGCGGAGATCGTCCTGTTCACCGACGGCCTGTACGAGGGACGCGTCGGCCCCGCGGGGGAGCGGCTGGGCGAGGACGGGCTGCTGGCCCTGGCGCGGGAGGCGGCCGGGCTGCCCCCGCAGGAGTTCGTCGACACGCTGCTCCGCCGGGCCGAGGCGCTGTCGGAGGACTACGGCGGTTTGGCTGACGACGTGGCCCTCGTGCATCTGCAGTGGAGCAAGGAAGCGGACATCACCCGATGACGACACCCTCGACATCGACACCCCTGACACCCTCGACGCCGGCGACGTCGGCCGCGCCGACGGGCCCGGAGGCGTCCCCGCCACCGGCCTCGCCGCCGGACGCCGCGCCCCATGACGCCCAGGGGCCGGTCCCGCTGCTCCGGCGGACCACGGTCCAGGGCTGGTTCCAGATCGTCCTGGGCCTGATGATCCTGCTGGTGGTGGCCGGCACCGTGGTCGGGGCGCGCCTGCTCGCCGACACCACCCGGGTGTCCGACTACGTGATCTCGACGCTCGGACCGGCCAGGGTCGACGCGTACCGGCTGCAGACCGCGCTGCTCGACCAGGAGACCGGGGCGCGCGGCTACGCCATCGCCGCCCAGCCGTCCTTCCTCCAGCCGTACACGGCGGGCAAGCAGGCCGAGGCCGAGGCGGCGGCCCGGTTGCGGGCCCTGCTCGGCGGCCAGTCGTCCCTGCTGGCCGACCTCGAGTCGATCGAGGCGGCGGGAGCCGGGTGGCGGCGGTCGTACGCCGAGCCGCTGATCGCCTCGGTCACGGTGGGCGCGCCCCGGCCGATCGACACGGCCACCGCCGACCGCGGCAAGGCCGCGTTCGACCGCATCCGCGTCCTGCTGAACACGCAGACCGCCCACCTGGACCAGGCGCGCACCCGGGGGGTGGAGCAGCTCCGGCACATCCGCACCGTCCGGAGCTACGTGCTGGGCGCGCTGGTCGCCGTGTTCGTCCTCGCCGCGATCGTGCTGGGCGTGCTGCTCCACCTGCTGGTCGCGCGGCCGCTGTGGCGGCTGCGCGTCGCGTCCCGGCGGGTGGCGGACGGCGAGTTCACCCACCGCATCACCCCTCAGGGACCGGCCGACCTCAGGGCAATGGCCGACGACGTGGAGAACATGCGGCGGCGCATCGTCGCCGAACTCCAGGCGTCGCAGGCGCAGCAGGAGGCCCTGGCCCGCCAGGCGGCGGACCTCGACGCCCAGGCGGCCGAGTTGCGCCGTTCCAACGGCGAGCTCGAGCAGTTCGCCTACGTCGCCTCCCACGATCTGCAGGAGCCGCTGCGCAAGGTGGCGTCCTTCTGCCAGATGCTCGAACGCCGTTACCGCGACAAGCTCGACGAACGCGGCGTCCAGTACATCGACTTCGCCGTGGACGGCGCCAAGCGCATGCAGGTCCTCATCAACGACCTGCTCACCTTCTCCCGGGTCGGCCGCCTCAACGACGCCCAGGCCGACGTGGCGCTCGACCAGGTGGTGGACAAGGCGCTGACCAACCTCGCCGCGGCCGTCGAGGAGTCCGGCGCCCGGATCGAGCGGCCGGACGAGCTGCCCCGCGTCGTCGGGGACCCCGCCCTGCTCGCCATGCTGTGGCAGAACCTCATCGGCAACGCCGTCAAGTTCAGGCACCCCGAGCGTCCGCCCGTCGTACGCGTCGACTGCGAGCCCGACGCCGAGCGGGCCTTCTGGGTGTTCGGCGTCGCGGACAACGGCATCGGCATCCCCGAGGAGTTCAACGAGAAGGTCTTCGTCATCTTCCAGCGGCTCCACAGCCGCGACCAGTACAGCGGCACCGGCATCGGCCTCGCGCTGTGCAAGAAGATCGTCGAGCACCATGGGGGCCGCATCTGGATCGACACCGGCTACACCGGCGGCACCCGTTTCTGCTTCACTATGCCCATCAGCGCACCCACCACCACGCCCACCGCAGCCACCACAGCAGCCACCACCGCCAGCGTGACCACAGCACAGGCCCGCCCCCCGGCCGCCGGCATCGAAGGGACATCCGAATGACGGCCCCCACCGAGCCCATCGACGTCCTGCTCGTCGAGGACGACCCGGGTGACGAGCTCATGACGCGCGAGGCGTTCGAGGACAACAAGATCGGCAACAAGCTGCACGTCGTCCGCGACGGCGAGGAGGCGCTCGACTTCCTCTACCGGCGGGGACAGCACGCCGACGCGCCGCGGCCCGGCCTCATCCTCCTCGATCTCAACCTGCCGAAGTACGACGGCCGGGAGGTCCTGCAGCGCGTCAAGTCCGACCCGGACCTGTCGCACATCCCCGTCGTCGTGCTGACCACCTCGGCCGCCGAGGAGGACATCCTGCGCAGCTACAAGCTGCACGCCAACGCGTACGTCACCAAGCCGGTCGACCTCGACCGGTTCATCTCCGCCGTCCAGCAGATCGACGAGTTCTTCGTCCAGGTGGTGCGGCTGCCGCGCCTCTGACGGCGCGGGGGTCGGCGCGGCATACGACCACCCGCCTTCGGGAGCTCAGGCGCCGGTGGTCCCGATGAGGTGGCCGACGAGGTACACGACCAGGGCGGCGCCTCCCCCCACAAGGAGCTGACGACCGCCGGAGCGCAGCGGGCCGCGGCCGTTCAGCAGGCCGAGGGCGGCGCCGACCGCGAACAGGGCGACCGCCGCGAGGCCGATCGCCACGACGGGCGCCGCCGGGCCCGCGCCGAACAGGTACGGCAGGACGGCGACGACGGCCCCGGCGGCGAACGCGGCGAAGCTGGACAGCGCCGCCCCCCAGGGCGACCCGAGGTCGTCGGGGTCGAGGCCGAGCTCCTCGCGGGCCATCGTGTCCAGGGCCGCCTCGCGGTCCTTCATGATCGTCGTGGCGACGCGCTCGGCCTCGTCGGCGTCCAGGCCCTTGGCCCGGTAGATCAGCGCCAGCTCCTCCGCCTCGGCCTCCGGGTCGTCGCGGAGCTCGGCCGACTCCAGGGCGATCTCGCGCTCGTAGGCCTCCCGCTGGCTGCGCATGGAGACGTACTCCCCGGCGGCCATCGAGAACGCCCCGGCGAGCAGACCGGCGAGCCCGGCGAACAGGACCGTCCTGGCCGCGGCCCCCGACCCGGCGAAGCCCATGACGAGCGAGGTGTTGGAGACCAGGCCGTCGTTGACGCCGAAGACGGCGGCCCGCAGCGTCCCGGAGCGGTCGCCCCGGTGCCATCGCTCGTGACGGGCGATCTCGCGGCCTCCGGCGCCGCTCGCGTCGCGCAGCCGGGTGAGGACCCGCGCGTGGGACCGCTCGTCGACGGCCATGCCGGGCGCGGCGTCGGGGTCGCCGTCGTAGAGGCCGGCGTCCGCGTGCTCGGCCCGCTCGACGAGCGGCAGCACGATGTCGGCCGAGAAACGGCGGGCCAGCGCGGACAGCAGCCGGACGCGCAACCCGGGACGCCCGGCCCCGGGGACGTGCTCGCCGAGCGCGGCGAGCTTGGCCGCCCAGTGGGCGGCGTGCCGTTCCTCGACGGCGGCGAGCTCCGTCAGGATGCGCCGCCGCTCGCCCGCGGCCCCGGCGGCGAGACCCCGGTAGAGGGCCGCGCTCCGCCGCTCCGACCGGAGGAGGTCGCGGTAGCGCGCGGCCGTCCGCCGGTCGCGCCCGGCGGGGATGTCGCGGGTCTCAGTGCTCATGAGCTGTGTCTCCTCCTCCGTCCGCGTCCAGGCACCGGCGGCAGGTGCCCCGGAAGACGACCTGGGCCTCGTCGACGGCTCCCACGTCCTCGCCCGGCGTGAGGCAGGGACGCGCCCCGGCGAGGCAGGGAACGTCGCTCACTCCGCCGCACCGCCCGCACACGAAGTGGTGGTGCCAGGTCTCCGCGACCTCGTAGACGATCGCGCCGCGCCCCACGTCGGCCCGCATCACGAGACCGGCGTCGGCGAGCGCCGTCAGGGAGTTGTAGACGCTCGTCCGGGGCAGCGCGACGTCGTTCCTGGCCAGGTGGGCGTGCACCTCGTCGGCCGTGTGGTGCCCGCGCATCGCCTCCAGCGCGCCGATCACCGCGACCCGCGGCCGCGTGACCCGCAGCCCGGCCTCCCGCATCCGCGTCCCGGCCTCGCCCGCCACCGTGTCGTCCTCCGGCTTGTTTGTACTTTGTCCAAGTATAAGTCAGGCCCGGAGTCCCATGGCTCAGGCCGTGGCGCCTCCGTCGACGACGAGGTCGTGTCCGACGGTGAAGCCCGCCTCGGGGGACGCGAGCCAGAGCACCGCGGCGGCCGCCTCGTCGAGCGTCCCGACCCGGCCGATCGGCAGCGCGCCCTTCACCCGCTCGGCCCGGTCCGCCTCGGCCTCGCCGGGCCGCAGGGACATCCGCGTGTCGAAGGGGCCCGGGCTGATCGCGTTGATCCGGATGCCGGAACCGATGCACTCCCTCGCGGCCGCGCGGGTCAGCGCGCTCACCGCCGCCTTCGAGGCCGCGTACGCGCCGAGGAACGGCAGCCGCATGTGCGCGCCCAGGTTGGAGGCGGTGTTGACGATCACGCCGCCGCCGTTCGCGCGCATGTGGGCGATCTCGTGCTTCATGCTCAGGAAGACCCCCGTCAGGTTCACGGCGAGCTGGCGGTGCCAGGCGTCCTCCTCCATGTCCGCGAGCGGTCCGGCCTCCAGGACTCCCGCGTTGTTGAACGCGACGTGCAGCCCCCCGTGGCGCTCCACGGCGGTCGCGACGAGCCGGGCGACGTCGCCGGAGGAGGAGACGTCGGCGGTCACGGCGCTCGCCGTGCCGCCCTCGTCCGCGATGAGCCGGACGGTCCGCTCCAGCGGCCCGGCGCCGCGCCCGGCCACCACCACGGCCGCGCCCTCCCGGGCGAAGGCGCGCGCGGCGGCCCGGCCGATGCCGGATCCGCCGCCGGTGACGAGGACCACCCTCCCGGCGAAACGTGCGGTCATGACGTCTGCTCCTTCTCGGTACGGGGGTTCACGTGGAACTTTCAAGACCGATCGTTCTCGTATTCGGGCAGGCGAAAACGCGTCTGGTCACGGTGAGCGCGTCTTCAGCCCAGGACGGCCAGGGCCTGCTCGGCGGCGTCGCGCAGCCGGCCGGGCTCGGGATGGGCCCGGCCGAGGACGCGCATGCCCTGCAGGACGACGAGGAGGAGCCGGGCCAGGGCGCGCGGGTCGCGGCCGGGCGGGATCTCGCCCTGGGCCCGGGCCCGGGTGAGCGCCGAGGTCAGGGCGGTCTCCAGGGTGTCCCAGCTCGCCTCGACCCGGCGCGCCGCCTTCCGGTCGCGGGACATGACCTCCACCGCCGCGTTCACCACCATGCAGCCGCGTCTGCGCTCGTCGCGCACGGACTCCTCGGCGTACGCCTCGACCAGGGCGCGGACGGCGGGGAGCGCGGGGCCGGGCTGGGAGAGGGCCTCCACGACCCGGCGGTCCCGGCTCTCCGTGTACCGGTCGAGCGCCCTCACGTAGAGGTCGTGCTTGCCGCCGAAGGTGGCGTACAGGCTGGCCCGGGCCACGCCCAGACGCTCGACCAGGTCGGCCATCGACGTCGCCTCGTAGCCGCGCTCCCAGAACAGCTCCAGCGCCCGCTCCAGGGCGGCGTCGGGATCGAACTCCTTGGTCCTCGCCACGGGCAGGACTGTAGCTATTCGAGATCGATCGGTCAATTAACCGGCGGGCAGGCGCAACACGAACCGGGCGCCTCGCTGAGGGGAGTCCTCGACCTGGACGGTGCCGCCGTGGGCCTCGGCGATCACCCGGGTGACGCTCAGCCCGAGACCTGCGCCCCCCTCGTCGTGGCGGCGGTCGCCGTCCAGCCGGGTGAAGCGTTGGAACACGCGCTCGCGGTCGTCCACCGCGATCCCGTCGCCGTCGTCGTCCACGATCAGGCAGGCCATGCCGTCGTCGTGGCGGACCTCGACGTCCACCCGGCCGGCGGCGTGCCGCTGGGCGTTGTCGATCAGGTTGGCCAGCGCCTGCCGGATCTGCTCGCGCACCGCGCTGACCGTCACGGCCTCGGACGGCCGCAGGTGGACCGCGTGGTGCCCGATCGCGGACGTGGTCTCCTCGCGCACCAGCTCCAGCAGGTCGAACCGCTCCGGGTCGCTGCCGGCCGACTGGAGCCGGGCCAGCATGAGCATGTTGGCGAGCACGGCGTCCGCCCGCTCGATGCTGCGCAGGCCCATGTCCACCAGGCGGGGCACGTCGACGTGCCCGGGATGGAGCTGGGCCTCCTCCAGCTCGGTGCGCAGCGCGGTGAGCGGCGTGCGCAGCTCGTGCGACAGGTCGGCCGCGAACCAGCGCATGCGACGGCACACGTCGAGGGTCGCCTCGGTGGCGGTGAGCAGGTCCTCGACCTCCTCGCCGTACGACCGGTCCGCGAGGGCGACCTCCCGCCCCTCCTCGCCGGCGTGCGACAGGGCGGTGCTGATCGCGGCCATGACGCGGCGGGTGCGCCGCTCCGTGAGCTTGCAGGTGACCGCGACGGCGACGGTCAGGCCCAGCAGGACGGGCAGGCACCTCGACCGGAGCGGCCCCTGCCCGCCCACGGCGTCCGGGCGCCCGGCCAGGCGGGGCATGCGGGGCAGGCAGGACAGGGCGAACGACCCGCCGCCACCACCCCGCGGGCGCGCCCACCTACCTGATCGCCTGGTCCTGACATCCCCCACGGAACCCCCCCGGGTCTCATGGTAGGCACGCCCTCCGGCTTCCGCGTCCGCCGGGGCAAGACCTTTGCCCGTACGCGGACGCCGTGCGGGCCCGTGGATCAGGGGGAGGAGTAACGGGCCGTGAGCTCGGCGCCGATCCGCGCCAGCTCGTCCCGGACCGTCCCGGGCTCCACCACCTCGATCATGGCGCCCCAGCCGGCGAGGGTGCGCGCGAGGTCCAGCGGGGCGGGCGCGGCCACGCGCACCCGGACGCGGCCGTCGGCAAGCTCGCCCTCGAAGCGGAAGTGGCGGCCGAACCGGTCGCGCAGGATCGGCGCGAACCGGGCCCCGATCAGCACGGTCGCCCAGGTGCCCGACCGGCGTTCCTCCACCTCGCCGACGACCTGCCGCCAGGCGGCGCCGAGGGCGAAGTCCTCCGGGCGCTCGGCGGGCAGGTCGGTCGGCTCGGCCCCGGCGACCCGGTCGACGCGGAAGGTCCGCCGTCCCCGGTCGGTCCCGGCGACCAGGTACCAGACACCGTCCTTGTCGACCAGCCCCCACGGGTCGACCAGGCGTTCGCTCTGCCTGCCCGCGTCGTCCACGTACGCGAGACGGACCCTGCGCCGGCGGATCACGGCGGTCTCCAGCAGGGCGACAAGGCCGGGCCGCGGGCGGTCCCGCTCGCCCCAGCCGGCGGGGTCGACCATGGTCGCTCCGGCGGCCGCCTCCGCGTCGGCCCGGAAGGTCGGCGGCAGCGCCCTGAGGAGCTTGCGCAGCGCCGACCTGACCTCGTCCGACACAGCCGTGGCCGGGCCGAGGAGCAGGAACAGGGCCCGCGCCTCCGCCGCCGACAGGCCGGTGAGGTCGGTGCGGGCGCCGCCGACGAGTGACCACCCGCCGCCGCGTCCCGGCTGCGGGTACACCGGCACCCCGGCCGCCGACAGCGCCTCGAGGTCGCGGCGGGCCGTGGCGACCGACACCTCGAGCTCCTCGGCCAGCTCGGCCGCGGTCACCCGGCCGCGGGTCTGCATGAGCAGCAGGACGGCGACGAGACGGTCGGCGCGCATGCCTCATCTTCTCCGGAAAAGTGCTCAATCGGTGAGCACTTTGAGCCGGAGGATGGTCATACGACCGAGTCCCACTGGAGGAAGGGGAGCCCGAAATGCTTCGAGGACCCGCCACCGTCAACTTCTTCGCCGACGACCTGGAGGCGGCCAAGGAGTGGTACGCCGACCTGCTGGGCGTCGAGCCGTACTTCGAACGTCCGGGCGGAGGGCTGCCGGCCGCCTACTACGAGTTCAGGATCGGCGACCACCAGGCCGAGCTCGGCCTCATCGACCGCCGGTACGCCCCGCCGGGCGCGTCCCGGACGCCCGGCGGCGCCATCCTCCACTGGCACGTGGACGACGTGCGGGCTGCCCTGGACCGGCTCCTGTCCATGGGGGCGACGCCGTACCTGCCCCTCACCGAGCACGGCCCCGGGTTCGTCACCGCCTCGGTGGCCGACCCGTTCGGCAACGTCCTAGG
>NZ_BOOC01000036.1 GCF_016863035.1 Microbispora corallina | reverse complement strand
CAGGCCCCTGGACCTGACTGGTTGTCATCCGGACATCCGTTCTCTGTTTCGTCACGGTCAGCCGACCGCGACGTGATCGATGGTGTTGGCCAGCCGTTCCCGCTCGGCAGGAAGCGGCCGGCCGGGCGTGGCGTGGAACCCTTCCCGACCCGCCGCGCGCGATTGTGGTGGTCACGCTCGGCTGCGCCAGCGGTCGAGGGCGGCGTGGGCGGGCTGCCACTGGGTGTCGTAGGCGGTGCGGGCGGGCTCGGGCAGGGTGGCGAGCATTCTCGCGGTGATCCGCGGGTCGGCTTCCTCCAGCAGCCATGGCAGCAACCGGGGCGCGTCGGCGCCGACCCGCTGAGTGTGGACCTGGTCGAAGGCCGCCCACTGCGCTGTGGTGAGAGCACGCCGGGTGAGCGGAATCACCGCGTCCTCCTCATGCTCGAGATGCCCGCGCAGGCCGGTGACCAGAGAGTCGGTGAGGTCCCCGAGCCGGACCTGGTCGGCGTCGGGGTCGGCCAGCAGTTCGTCGACCGTCGCGATGAGCTGGTCGATGGCTGCGTGTTCGGCCTCCATCGCCTCCAGCGGCACCAGGTCGTCCGGCCGGTCGGCCAACTGCCGGCGCAGCACCGGCCAGAGCATGTCGTCCTCGGCACTGTGATGGATGCGCACGGATCGCGTGAACAACTGCCAGCCGATCGCCGTGCGCAGGATGCGCCTGGGATCGTCGTCGATCCGGACGGTGACGCGGGCGATGTGCTCCAGCTCCCGGCGCAGGGCGTGGTGCATGGCGTACATCCCCGTCAAGTCCATCCGATGCCTTCCGTCCCGTCGGGAAGGGCGAAGACGGGGTTCGTCATATGCGCTTGCATGATGCGGCTCCTCTGGAATGAGGCATCGAGAAACACGCGTGAGGCCAACAGTCGTCGGCTTACGCGGACTGCCTCGGTTGCTTTCCACCTTGCTGAGACGCCGCGTCTCGATCAACGCCGACTTCGAGCGCTCCGTGATAACCCGCGGGTTATCACAACGTGAGGACCTCGGATTCTTCGCCTGGCAGCCCGTCTCACCCGCTGACGCGAAGGCGCGTCATCAGCTTCTTCCTTCGTATGCTGTCGGCCGGTGGGCCGATTGAGCTACAGATCGGGGCAGGCATGGAGATGCGGGATATCGAGATCTTTCTGACCCTGACAGAAGAGCTCCACTTCGGCCGGGCCGCCGACCGGCTGCACGTCTCCCAAGCACGGGTCAGCCAGGCCATCAACCAGCAGGAACGCCGCCTCGGCGGCGCGCTGTTCGACCGCACCAACCGCCGCCAGATCCGCCTCACCCCGCTCGGCCGCCAACTCCGCGACGACCTGAGACCGGTCTACGCGGGCCTGCGCGACAGCCTCGAACGCGCCCACCTCGCCGCCCGCGGCAAGACCGCCAGGCTCCGCGTCGGCCTGATCCCTGGAAACGCCCACGACCTGCGCCCGTACTGGGAGACCTTTCGTGCCCGCCACCCCCAGTGGGAACTGCACATCCGTCATGCGCCTTACAACAACCCGTTCGCCGGGCTACGCGCCGACGAGATCGATGTCCTGATCGCCTGGTTGCCGGTCGAGGAACCCGACCTCACCGTTGGGCCCACCCTGTTCCGCGACCCCCGGGTCCTGGCCGTGGCCGTGGATCACGAACTGGCCGCCCGGCCATCCGCCTCCCTGGAGATGCTCGCCGATTTCCGGCATACCACCTCGGACGTTCCCGTCTACTGGGGAGACAGCTACCTGCCCACCCACACCCCCGGCGGCCACATGATCGAGCGCGGTCCCAGGGCGATCAACATGGACGAGTTGCTCACCCTCGTCAGCGTCGGCGAGGTCGTCAACGTCCTGCCCGCCCATTCCACCCGTTACTGGCCGCGCCCGGACATCGTGTGGCTGCCTTTCCGCGATTTCGATCCCCTGCATTTCGGCATGGTCTGGCGCACCGACACCGAAACCGACCTCATCCGTGCCCTCGCCCAGACCGTGCGAGACCTCGGCCCCCTGGAGCCGCAAAGATGATCTTGTCCGGGCTCCGTTTCGGAGATGAGCGACTCAAAGTCAGCTGACACTGCGGCCTGACCACAGTGCGTCCGCGTTCCGGCCGGTGAGTCGCGGACGTGATGCTTAAGCGCCCGTGGTCCCTGTTTGATCTGGGCTGGGCAGTGTGTTTTCCCAGTATGGAGGGGCGATTGGTATTGGCTCGACCGATTGGGGGCGATGGTGCCCAATACAAGTCAGGGACCCATGAGGAAGGAGACCGATCATGGGTGCTTACCGTCCTGATATGCGTCAGTGCGAGCAGGCCCAGCAGGAGCTGACGAAGGCGGAGGAGAGCCGGCTCCAGGAGCTGCTGGCCGCGTTCCGCGAGACCGAGTGACACGTCACCGCCGCCGACGGCGGTGGTGACCCGGGTGGGCACGGCACCTTCCGTGCCCACCGCTTCCCGACCAGCACATCCAAGCGGTTCCCACCGTCGTCACACCGGCACACCGGAAGGACGCGGGCATGGACCACCTCGATCAGCGAAGCGCCGGCAACGGCAGCCCGGTCGCGCGCCCGGCGGGCGGCCCGCCGCCGTCGGAGGTGGAGCGGGCGGTGCCGCTGCCAGAGGCGGAACGCCTGGTCCTGGCCGCCCTGCGGGAGCTGGCCCTGGAGGCCGGGCTCGAAGAGCTTCAAGCCGGCGGCGAGCCGACGGCCTACCGGTGCGTGTTACGCACCGCCAGCGGCCAGGTGGCGCCGGAAGGCGTCGGCATGGGCAAGGGCCTGCGTCAGGAGGCCCGGGTGGGGGCGCTGTTCGAGGCGCTGGAGCACTACGCGACCGGCCCGGAGTGGTTCGACCCGGCCCGGACTCGCCTGCGTCCCGCCCGCGCGCTGGCCGGCGGCGTCCTCGGCCGGGACGTGATCGCCCCGCTGCTGGCCGAACTGGGCGACCAGCCGCTGGCCTGCCACGACTACATCCCCCTGCACGAGGCCGGGGCCGTAGGCGACCACCAGCAGGTGGCGGCCCCGGTGTTCCTGGGGGCCCCGTGGTACCTCGAAGACGGCGGGGAGGAGGCCCGCGCGGCCGCTGGCGATCGCTGCGACTACCGGTGGGTGGCGCGCTACAGCAGCAACAGCGGCTCGGCCATCGGCGTGACCGCCGCGGAGGCGCTGGTGCACGCCCTCAACGAGGCCGTCGAGCGCGACGCGTACTCGCTGCTGCTGGCACACGCCTTCCTGGGCGGCGGGCACCGGCTGCGCCGCGTGGACGTCACCACCCTCCCGCGTGATCTGGCGGCCGCGCACGCCCTGGCCCAGCGGCTGGCCGGGCAGCGGGTGCATCTGCTGGACATGACCACCGACCTGGGCGTGCCCACCTTCCTGGCCTACGCCGCCCCGACCGCGGGCGTTCCGCACCGGCGCGGCGCCGGGACCTCGCTGAGCGGCCACTACGCCGCCTGGCGGGCGCTGACCGAGTTCATCCAGGGTGTCCTCAGCGGCGACCACTCCGGCGCCCACCCGTCCGACCTGTCCGCGCTGGCCCGCTACCCCGAGTTGCACGCCTGTGGCCGCTTCGACCTCACGGCCCACCTGGCGAGTGCCCGCACCGTGCCGTACGTCCCGCCCATCGCCGTCCCGGCGAATCCCGCCGAGCACCTGCGCGCGCTGGTGGACGTCCTCACCCGCGCCGGCCACCCTCCCTACCACCGGATCGTGGCCGAGCTTCCCGGCGGCATCACCGCCGTGCACACGCTGGTGCCGGGCCTGGAGCGCTTCATGCTCATCCTGCAGGGCGCCCTCATCCTGCCCGGTCCCCGCGCCCAGGCCGCCCTCACCACCGCGGCCCTCCCCTGACCGGACGGCGCCGGCGGGGAGGGGACGGGCCGATCGGACGGCCCGCCCCCTCCGGCCTCACCGGCCGGGGGTCTTCACCCCGTTGAGCGTGCTCCCGCCCTGCGCCACCTGTCCCAGCGGCACCTGGCCGTGGTGGTGGTGATGACGACGGTGGTGGTGGTGCCGGTGGTGGCGGCCCAGCCGGCGGCCGAGCTGCGGGTCCAGGTGCCCGCCCTGCACGCGGGTCTCCCGCCCCGCCGAGGACGCCGGCGTCGACCCCTGAGCAGAGGACGCCGACGTCGACGCCGACCCGTGAGCCGAGGACGCCTGCTTGGACGCGTGATTCGAGGCGAACGCGGTTCCCGTCGCCGCTCCGCCGACGGCGAGCCCCGCCACCGCCAGACCGGCGATCGTGAGTGTGAGTTTCATCGGCCTTCCGTTCCTGGTCGCTTGTTGTAACCGACGCAGGACAGCCTGTACGTGTGACGGTGAGACGACCGTTCTGGGCGGATGGGGGCCGGGCAAAGTCGGGGTCAAGCCGCGGGAGATCGACACGCCCGGCGGCCTGCCAGGATCAGATCCAGCTGGGGAACAACATGCGGCTGTGCCAGTCGTCGTACGGCACGGGGACGGCGGTGAGGACGGGCCACAGCCACCAGAAGTTCACCAGCGCCAGCAGCGCGAACGCCCCGATGACGGAGGCGCCCAGCGCGCGCCTGGCGGGGGAGGCGTCCACCCAGCCGAGGATCAGTCCGCACGCCAGCACGATGGCCAGGATCATGAACGGGACCATCGGGAGCGCGTAGAACAGGTACATCGTGCGGTGGTCGGCCAGGGCGTAGTAGAACCACGGCAGCCAGCCCGCCGCGTAGAGCAGGAGCACGCTCCCCGCCCGCCAGTCCCGGGTCGCGGCATACCAGGTCAGCGCGGCTACCAGGGCGAGCAGTCCGGCGTACCAGATGACGGGGGTGCCGGTGCCGAGCACGGCCTGCGAGCAGGTGGCCGCCCCGCAGGCGCCCTTGGGCGCCTCGTAGAAGAAGGCCACGGGACGCAGCAGCAGGGGCCAGGTCCACGGCTGCGACTGGTAGGGGTGCGACGCGTCCAGCCCCTCGTGGAACCCGAGCACCTGGCTCTGGTAGTGGACGAGCGACCGCACCGAGTCGACGACGAAGAACACCCAGCCGTTCGAGGTCGCCTGGGCCCAGTTGCGGCCCCATCCGGCGGCGGAGGCGAACCACCCCGCGAACGAGGCGACGTACACCACCAGGGGCAGCACGACCGTCCACGCGAGGCCGAGAGGCCAGTCGAGCCGCAGCGACTCCCGGAAGGGACGGCGCAGGCCGATGGCGTGCCGCGCGCCCGCGTCCCAGAGCAGTCCGAGGAGCGCGAAGGCGACGACGAAGAACAGACCGGACCACTTGGTGGCCAGGGCCGCCCCCACGCAGAGGCCGGCCGCCAGGCGCCACGGGCGCAGGCCCAGCCGCGGCCCCTCGCCCGCCAGCGAGGACGTCCCGTACCAGTCCGCGAGCCGGGCGCGGGCCCGGTCCCGGTCCACGACGAGGCAGGCGAACCCGGCCAGCACCCAGAACGTGAGGAACACGTCGAGCAGGGCCGAGCGGGAGAACACCAGGTGCAGGCCGTCCAGCGCCAGCAGGAGGCCCGCGAGGCAGCCGAGGAGCGTCGAACGGGTGAGACGCCGGGCGACCCTGGCCAGCACCAGCACGCTGAGCGTCCCGACGAGCGCGGCGGCGAACCGCCAGCCGAACGGCGTGAGGCCGTACAGCCACTCGCCCACCGCGATCATCCACTTGCCCAGCGGCGGGTGCGTCACGTACCCGCAGTACGGGTCCTGGCCGCAGGAAGTGAAGATGTCCGTGCGGCCCGCCAGCATGAGCTTGTCGGCGTCGGCGGCGAACTTGCGCTCGACGCCGAACCTGAGCAGGGCGTAGGCGTCCTTGGCGTAGTAGGTCTCGTCGAAGACCACGGCCCGCGGGACGCCGAGCCGGTCGAAGCGGAGGAACCCCGCGAAGACCGTCACGATCAGCGGGCCGAGCCAGCCCCACAGCGGGCTGCCCGGCATGGGCGGCACGAGACGGTCGCGTACCGAGACGGGAGGCGCCCCAGCCGTCTCCGCGATCGTCCGGGACACGGGTGGGGCCACGCGGGAATCCTAGCGCCACATTCGGTACAAACTCCCACGAAGAACGCGCCGGCATCGGCTGCCATGAATGATCATCGGCATTCTGGGCAGAAGGCCCCGGCGACAGCATCGACAGCGCACCCAGCGCCCCTCTCACCGGGAGCGTCGCAGATGGATTTCGATGACCGAGCACGACTCGACACCTCCCAGGTGGAAGACGTCGGCGGAGGCGGCGGCGGCTTTCGCGGTGGTGGCCTCGCCATCGGCGGCGGAGCCGCCGGCATCATCGCCCTCATCGTGGCCCTGATATTCGGGATCAACCCCGGAGACGTCACGGGCGGCGGCGGCGACCAGCCCGCGGGCCTCCAGCCCAGCACCGACCTGAGCAAGCAGTGCAAGACCGGCGCCGACGCCGACCAGTCCGAGAAATGCCGGGTCGTCGGCGTGGTCAACAGCGTCCAGAAGTACTGGGAAGGCCAGATCGACGGCTACACATCGGCCAAGACCACGCTGTTCTCCGGCGGCATCCAGACCGGGTGCGGCGCGGCCGACACCTCGGTCGGGCCGTTCTACTGCCCCTCCGACAAGCACGTCTACCTGGATCTGACGTTCTTCGACGAGCTGACCTCGCGGTTCGGGGCCAAGGGCGGCCCGTTCGCCCAGGCGTACGTGATCGCCCACGAGTACGGCCACCACGCCCAGGACCTGCTCGGCACGATGAACAGGGTCGGGCAGGAGCAGGGCGCCGAGAGCGGGTCGGTGCGGCTGGAGCTGCAGGCCGACTGCTACGCGGGCGTCTGGGCCAAGAACGCCGTGGACACCGGCTTCTACGCAAAGCCGTTCACGGACGCCGACATCAAGGAGGCGCTCGACGCCGCCGCCGCGGTCGGCGACGACCACATCCAGGAGCAGGCGCAGGGCCGGGCCAACCCGGACACCTACACGCACGGCACCTCGGCGCAGCGGGAGAAGTGGTTCTCCAACGGCTACAGCTCGGGCGATCCCGGCGCGTGCGACACCTTCTCGGGAGGCATCTGACCGGGCGCTGGGCGGCTATCGACGCCAAACAACGCCATTGTCTCCTAAACTACGTACCGTGATCTTTAAGTTGATCGGCGACGGACGACCCTATCCCGAGCACGGCCTGTCGCATCGCGAGTGGGCGCGCATCCCGCCCCGGCAGGTCAGGCTCGACACGCTGATCACGACGAAGGCGGTGCTCGACCTGCACTCGCTGCTCGCGAAAGACTCGACGTTCTACGGCGACCTGTTCCCGCACGTCGTGCAGTGGCAGGGCGACCTCTACCTGGAGGACGGGCTGCACCGGGCCCTGCGGGCCGCCCTCCACCAGCGCTCGGTGCTGCACGCCCGCGTGCTGGAGCTCGACGACTGACGACCGGCCCCCGATGACGACGAGAGCCGCCGACCTGCCGCAGGCCGGCGGCTCTCGCGTGAGCGGTGGAGAAGGGTCCGCGGGAAAGTTTCAGACCCGCGGCGCGCTTGCCCGGTGCCGCCGCAGGTCACCTCGCCCGGCGACGGCGGCGACGAAACGTGATCTGTACCGAGATCGTCCGCGCTGCGATGCTCCGCAGTGGAAGTCCGGCACGAGATCCACCTCGAAGGAGGGTAGGTGCGGAAGATCAGAGCTTTGGCCGTCGCCGGTGCCTTGGTCAGCGGGCTGGCGATCGTCGCCACCGCCAGCCCCGCGCACGCGGACACGCTGCGCAACGTCTACTACTACTCGTCCGACTGCTATCGGTATGGGGACTACGGCGTCCAGAACCACATGTGGAGCTGGTACCACTGCGACTACCAGTACAACCTGTGGTTCCTCTACAGCGTCCCGTAGGAGTTCCTCCCCGGCCGCGACTGGGACACCCTGGCCGGACTCGCGGACACCCGGCCACCTCGCAGTGATGCACCCATAAACCCTCTCCGGAGCCGGGTGCGGCTCCGGAGAGGACGTGCCGCCGCCACCGGACCACTGCTCCGGGAGCCGATCACCGCCAACCCCAGAAACACGAAACCCCCGAACCCGTGGGTTCAGGGGTTTCCGATGTCGTGCGACATCACATGAGCGGTGGAGGTGGGATTTGAACCCACGGTAGGTTGCCCTACACACGCTTTCGAGGCGTGCGCCCTCGGCCACTAGGCGACTCCACCGCGCAGCAGCTTACCGGACGAATGCCAGTGCCCGCGCATCCGTTTCCCCGCGGCCACCGGCGCTCGGCGGCTCCTTGAGGCGGCGACGGCCCGTCAGCGGCGGCGGCCGGCGAAGAACTCGCTGAGCAGAGCGCCGCACTCGTCCGCGAGCACGCCCATCACCACCTCGGGCCGGTGGTTGAGCCGCCGGTCCCGGACGACGTCCCAGAGCGAGCCGACGGCCCCCGCCTTCTCGTCCACCGCGCCGTACACGATCCGGTCGACCCGGGACAGGACGGCCGCGCCCGCGCACATCGTGCAGGGCTCCAGCGTCACGACCAGCGTCCGGCCGGCGAGACGCCACTCCCCGGCCGCGCGTGCCGCGGCCCGCAGGGCCAGCACCTCGGCGTGGGCCGTGGGGTCGCCGCTCGCCTCGCGGTCGTTGCCCGCGGCCGCCACCGCGGCGCCGGAGGAATCGAGGACGACCGCCCCGACCGGCACCTCGCCGCGCCTCCCCGCCCGTACGGCCTCGGCCAGCGCGAGCCGCATGGCGGCCTCGTACGCGTCAGGGGACGCGGGTGCGGCGGCCATCGGCGGCGGTCATCGCAGGCGGTCGAGCTCGTCGGCGAAGCCGAGCCGTTCGGCGATGAGGGACAGGATGTCGGCGGGCAGCACGCCCTCCTCCATGCTGAGCTCCAGCAGTTCCTCCGCGCTCACCGAGAAGTCGGCCAGCAGCTCCAGGTCGCCCACCGGGCGGATGCCGAGATCGGGCGCGTCCTTGTCGACCACGACGCCGGCGAGGTCGGCGAAGATCTCGCCGAGAGGGTCGCCCTGCACCGCGTGGGCGTCGGAGATGAACACCCGCGGGTCGAGGTCGTCCTCATAGCGGACGATCGCGAACCACTCGTCCTCGACCTCGACGCACAGCAGCGTGAGCTCGTCGCCGTCGAGGTTGAGGGCCTCCTGCGCGGCGTCGCCGAGGTCGTCGACGATCTCGGCCTCGCCGAGGTCGACCTCGGCGCCGGTCCAGCCGCCCGCGGTCCTGGCGAAGGCGGCGGAGAAGAGGTTGGATCTCGAGGGCATTGCCGTCTCCCGAAATCAGCCGATGGCGGCGTCGACGGCGCGTTCGAAGGGCTGGGAGAAGCCCAGCCGGGCGGCGATGCTCGACAGCACCTCGTCGGGCAGCAGGTCGAGGTCGCCCGAGAGGGCCCCGAGCTCCATCTCGTCGAGCCCGAGGTCGGCGAAGATGGACAGGTCGCCCGCCGGGAGGACGCTGTCGAGCTCCTCCTCCTCGGGGACGGGCACATCGAGATACTCGAGGACCTGCTGCGCCAGCGGCCAGTCCCACGACGCGGTGATGTCCGAGAGGAAAACGCTCACGCGCTCGCCGAAGACCCGTAAAGCCACGAAGAAGTCATCCCCCACGGCGACCATGCCAATCGTGGTCCCCATGCTCGGCGTCTGCCGCAGGGCGTGTATGAGCCCGCGCAGATCGGAGGTGAGCGCCACGGGGAGCATCTCGGCCTCCCAGCGGTCGTCCTCGCGGTAGACCACGATGGCGAAGTCAAGCGTGTCCACGTCTGTCATCGTCTTCCCCACCGGCAAGGCCCTCACGTCAGGCAATCGTCCCAGACTCGAAGTCATACCGTACGGCGCTCCAGCCAAATTGTGATCAAAAGCCAGGTGACGTCGAGTGACCTTTCAGGACACGGTAACTTTTGGAGCCATGCAGACCCTCGTCGTCGACCACCCGCTCGTCGCCCACAAGCTCACCACCCTGCGCGACGTGCGGACCGATTCGCCGACGTTCCGCCGTCTCGCCGACGAGCTCGTCACGCTGCTCGCCTACGAGGCCACCCGGGACGTCCGCGTCACCGACGTCACGGTCGACACGCCGCTCGCCCCGGCCCACGGCGTGCGGCTGGCCCGGCCGGCGCCGCTGGTGGTGCCGATCCTGCGGGCCGGCCTCGGCATGCTCGACGGCATGACCCGTCTCCTCCCCACGGCGGAGGTGGGCTTCCTCGGCATGATCCGCGACGAGTCGACGCTCAAGGCGCAGACGTACGCGACCCGCCTGCCCGAGGACCTGTCCGGCCGCCAGTGCTACGTGCTGGACCCGATGCTGGCCACCGGCGGGACGCTCGCGGCCGCCGTCCACTTCCTGTTCGACCGCGGCGCCGAGGACGTCACCGCGATCTGCCTGCTCGCCGCGCCCGAGGGGCTCGCCCACCTCGACGAGGCCTTCCAGGGAATCGGGAAGCCGATCCGCGTGGTCACCGCCGCTCTCGACGAGCGGCTGAACGAGAACGGCTACATCGTGCCCGGTCTCGGCGACGCCGGTGACCGCCTGTACGGCGTGGTCTGATCCCGTTCCCGCCCCTCCCACGCCATAGTTACAGTGCGCGCCCATACGGGTACGCATAGTGATGTCGACGTCTCGCCGCGTTCGCGCGAGCGGCGCGCCACCAGGGAGTGCGATGAGCGAGCTTCCGGCCGACGAGCGCTACGAGCAGCTCGAGGCCCTGCTCAGGGACGAGTTCGCGGGGGTGCACCCCGCCGCGACCGTCACCCGATGTGTCCAGGCCGCGCATCACGGCGCGGTGGAGGTCACCGGCTCCGCCCCTCCGGCCCTGGTCGAGCGCATCGCGCGCAAGCACCTGCGGGTGCTGGCCACCGCCGCCGCCGAGCGCGGATGACGCCGGCCACATCGGCGTGGCGGATCTTCGGAGGTTTGCATCTTTACCGAGGGAGCCGCCTGGGTAATGTATAGGTCATGGGAGTGGTGACGGCAGTGCAGGTCAAGAAGATCCTCAAGTGGACAAGCGTCGGAGTGGTCACCTTCTACGTTCTGACCCGGCCCACCGACGCCGCGCACACGGTGCACGGCGCTTTCGACGGCCTGGTCGGCGCGGCCAACTCGATGGCGCAGTTCTTCGCCACCCTGACATGAGACTTGTGACCCACGGGGACTCCGCCCCGTCGTCGGTCAACCGTTACCTCCTCCCCCACGAGCACCAAGTCATCATGGTCAGACGCCACCCCGCCGTGCTCCTCCGGCCGGTGGCAGAGATATTCGGCGGGCTCATCCTCGCCGGACTGCTCAGCAAGTGGCTCAGCGACAGCGGAGCGGGCCAGATCCTCGTCCTCGTCTGGTGGGCCTGGCTGCTCCTCCTCATCCGCTTCGTGTGGAAGGTGGCGGAGTGGTCGGTCGACTACTTCGTCGTGACGTCCCAGCGCATGCTCCTCACCACCGGCCTCATCACGCGCAAGGTCGCGATGATGCCCCTGACCAAGGTCACCGACATGAGCTTCCAGCGCTCGCTCCTCGGCCGCATGCTCGGCTACGGCGAGTTCGTCATGGAGTCGGCCGGCCAGGACCAGGCCCTGCGCACCGTTCCCCACATCCCCTACCCCGAGACCCTCTACCTCGAGGTCTGTCAGATGATCTTCCCCAGCAAGGACGGGGACGACGACTGACCCCCACCTCCCCCGCAGCGTCCCCGTGATCGAACCTTCACCGTCGTGATTCTTGACGGAGGGTTACACGATTCGGTCGCTTCGTGCCATTATGGCGACACCATTGACCATTCCCCCGCCCTGAGAGATCAGATGCCGAGTCAGGGAACCATCGGCGACCGCGTCCGCGGATTGCGGTTGAGCAGGCGCATGTCCCAAGCCCAGCTGGCCGGACCCGACCTGTCGGACAGCTACGTCTCCCTCATCGAGTCCGGTAAGCGGACGCCTACTCCCGTCGTCGCGCGACTGCTCGCCGAACGGCTCGGGTGCACCACCGAGTTCCTGCTTCACGGCATAGAACCGCGGCAGCGCATCGACACCGAGCTCGGCCTGCGTCATGCCGAGCTCGAGCTGTATCACGGCGACCCCGTCGTCGCGGCCGACCGCTTCGGCGAGATCGTCAAGGCGGCGGGCGAGGACAACGCGATGCTCGCCGCGCACGCCCGGATGGGCGTGGCGCGCGCGCTGGAGGCGCAGGGACGCACCGGCCGGGCGGTCGAGGCCTACGAGCGGCTCCGCCGCGAGGCCGCGGCCCACCCCGAGCGGCTGGCCGACCTGCCGCTGACGATCGCGCTGTGCCGCTGCTACCAGCGGGCCGGCGACCGGCTGCGGGCCAAGGACCTCGGCGCCCACGCGCTGACCCAGGTCGACCGGCTCGGCTTCGTCGAGGGGGAGCTCGCCGTCGAGCTGGCCCTCGCGCTGGTCGAGGCCGAGACCGGGCTGCCGTACGTCGAGCGGGTGCTCACCGCGACGGGCTCCCCGGAGGCCGGTGACAGCAGCTCCGAGGTGCTCGCGCTCTGGCAGGCCAGCGTCACGGCCGCCGAGGGGGAGGACTCCGCGCTCGCCGTCCAGCTGGCGGAGGACGCGCTGGCCGCCGGCCGGCCCGCCCGGATCGCCATCCGCTGCGCGCGGATCGCCATGAACTGGGCGAGGCTCACGGCCTCGGATCCCGAAGACGCCGATTTGGATCGAGCCAACGAGCTGGCGACGTCCGCGAGCAGGGTCTTCGCCGGATTCGCGAACGAGCGGGCCGAACACGCGAAGAGCCTCGTGGTGCTGAGCTACGTCCGGCTCCGTTCCGGAGACACGGAATCCGCAGCGGATCTGGCCGAACAGGCACTGGATCTGTTGGTCGGCGTTCCGGGGACCACCGCCGCCACGGCGTACACCGTCCTCGCCGAGGTCGCTTTGGCACGGTCCGACGACGCGACGCCGGCGCTGCGCCGGGCGCAGGACCTGCTCGAAGCGGGGCCGGCCTCCCTCGACCGGGAGACCGCGCGCACCTGGCGTGCGCTCGGCGACCTCTGGGGACAGGCCGGTGCCCTTGATCAGCAGGCGGGGGCATATCGTAGAGCCCTGGAAGCCGTGGGAATCCGAGTGAACATACCGGGCTCCACTACCTCGGCGGTGCTCGCCCGATAAAGCCTCCTGGAGCTCCGGATTTGTTCTAGGGGCTCTGGAATAATTAGGGTCGACCACTCATTCAATCATCGGATGATTGGTAACCCAGAGGAGGCTGACGTGAGCCTGCGGACGGCGCAGCGGGCGTCTCTCGTGGACCAGGTGATCGACCAGCTCAAGGAGCAGATCACCTCTGGTTCCTGGCAGATGCATGCCAAGATCCCCACTGAGACGGTGCTGGCCGAGCACCTCGGCGTCGGGCGGAACACCGTGCGGGAGGCCGTACGGGCCCTGACCCACGCGGGGCTGCTCGAGTGCCGTCAGGGAGACGGGACCTACGTCCGGGCGACGAGCGAGCTGTCGGGCGCGATGGCCCGGCGGCTGCGGGCGGCCGAGCAGCTGGAGATCCTGGAGGTCCGCCGCGCGCTGGAGGTCGAGGCCGCCCGCCTCGCGGCCACCCGGCGGACTGACGGGGACATCGCGGCGGTCGAGGCCGCGCTGGCCGAGCGGGAGAAGGCGTGGGCGGACGGCGAGCCGGACGCCTTCGTCGAGGCCGACCTGGCCTTCCACGTCGCGGTCGTCGAGGCGACGCACAACCAGGTCCTGATCGACCTGTACGTCGACTTCTCCGCCGCGCTGCGGGCGAGCATCGCCGCGGCGGGCGGCTCGCTGGAGCAGAACTACATCCCCCACGACGCGATCGTCCGCGCCATCTCGGCCGGTGACGCCGCCGCCGCGGAGCGCGCCGGCCACGCGTGCATGGAGCACATCCTCATCGCCCTCACCGACTCCGGCCTGACCTCCTGACCCCCGTCCACCATTGACGGCCTGACCTGGTCTTCCCCACCGGTGGCCGCCCTCCGCGACGCGCGCCGGCCCCCTGAGGGTCAGGCGAGGCGGAGGGACATCACGAGGTAGCGGAAACCCGGGTCGTCGCCGTCGTCGGTGACGAGGGCCGGGCGGGTGGACGAGTCCATGTGGACGCGGACGCGCTCGGTCTCGACGCCGGCGAGGCCGTCGAGCAGGAAGTGGGGCTGGAAGGCGATCTGGATGTCCGGCCCGTCGAGGTCGGCCTCGATCACCTCGGCCCCCCGGCCGATGTCCCCTCCGCCGGCCTGGATCAGCACCTGCCCCTGCGAGAACGACAGCCGGACCGCCGTGTTCCGCTCGGCCACCAGGCAGACCCGCTTGATCGCCTCCACGAACGGCCCCACCACGACGTCGGCGTGGACCGGCCACTCCTCCGACAGGCGCGCCCGGTAGTCGATGAACTGGTCGTCGAGCAGCCGGACCGTGGTCACCCGGCCCTGGCTCTCGAACCCGGCGACGTTGTCGCCCAGGCCGATCGACACCTCGCCGCCGCGCAGCGAGCGGGCCACCTCGACCAGGACCCGGGCCGGGACCACGACACCGTGGCGCTCGCCGTCCCGCTCGGGGTGCCACAGGAACTCGCGGGCGGCGATGCGGTAGCGGTCGGTCGCCGCCATCGCGACCTGCACGCCGTCGATGTCGATCCGGACGCCCGTCAGCATCGGCAGGGTGTCGTCGCGGCTGGCCGCCGGGGCCACCTGGCCGACCGCGGCGGCGAACACGCCCCCGCCGACGGCGCCCACCTTCGGCGGCATGACCGGCATGGTCGGGAAGTCTTCGTCGGGCATGGTGAGCAGCCCGAACTCGGCGCTGCCGCAGGTCAGCACGGCCTCCGAGCCGCTCCTGACGATCTCCACGGGCCGCGCGGGCAGGCTGCGGGTGATCTCCGCGAGCACCCGGCCGGGGATCAGCACGCGCCCCGGCTCCGCGACGTCGGCCTCGATCTCGGCTCGGGCCGACACGTCGTAGTCGAAGGCGGACACCCGCAGGTCGTCGCCCGCCTCCAGCAGCAGGCCGGCCAGCACGGGGACGGCGGGCCGGGCCGGCAGCACCCGGGCCGTCCACGCCACCGCCTCGGCGAGGACATCCCGGTTCACCTGGAACTTCATCCCGACCTCCCGTGTGCGCCGCCACTCGCTGGCCACCGTAGCCGCCTGCACCGACAAACCCGGCGAGACCAGTCTGGCATCGGGTTTCGCCGGCGTCACCGCGAGTTGAGGTAGGCGAGGACGGCCAGCACGCGGCGGTTGTCGTCGTCGGAGGGGGCGAGGTCGAGCTTGGCGAAGATGCCGGCCGTGTGCTTGCCGACCGCGCTCTCGCTGAGGTGGAGCCGCTGGCCGATGGCGGCGTTCGACCGGCCCTCCGCCATGAGCTCCAGCACCTCGCGCTCGCGGGGGGTGAGACGGCCGATCGGCTCCTTGCGGGCGTTGCTCACCAGCAGCTTGGCGATGACCTCGGGGTCCATCGCCGTCCCCCCGGCGGCGACCCGCCGTACGGCGTCGATGAACTGCTCGCCGTTGAACACCCGGTCCTTCAGCAGGTAGCCGATGCCGCCGCTGCCGTCGGCCAGCAGCTCGCGGGCGTACAGCTGCTCCACGTGCTGGGACAGCACGAGGATCGGCAGCCCGGGGACGCGCCGCCGGGCCGCGAGCGACGCCTGCAGTCCCTCGTCGGTGAACGTCGGAGGGAGCCGCACGTCGACGACCGCGACGTCGGGACACTCGGCGACCAGCGCCTCCAGCAGGCCGGGGCCCGACTCGACGGCGGCGACCACGTCGAAGCCGTGCGCGCGGAGCAGGTGGACCAGACCCTCCCGCAGCAGGTGGAGGTCTTCCGCCAGGACTACGCGCACTCCCCCGCCCTCGATTCCCGGTGCTTCGCGGTCTGGAGGGCGGCACCGGCGAGCATGGTCCCTCCGAGGAGGATCATGCCGATGATCACCGGCCATTGGTAGGGCTCCGCGACGTGGAGCCCGAGGAACCACGCCTTCTCCGTCGATCCAGCGATCTTGAAGCCGGCGGCCACCAGCCCCTGGGGGAAGAGCGGGATCCAGCACAGTGTCCAGCACACGGCCAGCGTGACCGCCCGCCCGGTCGGGACGGGCCGCGTACGGCCGCGCACGGCCCTGGGCAGGTCGATCACGGCGGTGGTCGGGCCGCCCAGCGGGCTGTTCAGCGCGAGCACGCCGTCGAAGGCGCCGAGCCTGCGCTCGATCCCCGTGAGGCCCGTGCCGCGCGAGGGGTCCGCACCGCCCCGGCCGTCGTCGGTTACCGTGATCCGCAGGGCCGAGCCGTGCGTGCTGACGTCCACCCACGCCTCGCTCGCGCCGCCGTGCCGTACGGCGTTGGCGAGCAGCTCGCTCACGGCGAAGTAGGCGGCGGACTCCAGCGGGGCCTCCAGGCCCTCCGGCGCGTCGACGGTGACGTGGGTCTGGAGCGGGGTGTCGAGGGCGAGCGCCCGGACGGCGTCGGCGAGCCCGCGCTCGGCCAGCACCGGCGGGTGGATGCCCCGCACGAGCCGGCGCAGCTCCTGCAGGGCGGTCGCGGAGGCCTCCCTCGCCTTGACGAGCAGCGCCCGCGCCGCCTGCGGGTCGGACGCCAGCAGTTCCTCGGCCGCGCCGATCGTCATGCCGATCGCCACCAGCCGGGCCTGCGCCCCGTCGTGCAGGTCGCGCTCGATCCTGCGCAGCTCGGCGGCCTGCGCGTCCACGGCCTCGTCGCGGGCGGCGGCCAGGCGGTTCACCTGGCGGGCGAGCCTGGCCCGCTCGGTCGGCCCGAGCAGCAGGGCCGCGACCCCGCCGTACGACGCGACGGCCCGGGGCGCGTACCAGGGAGCCACGGCGGCCGCGACCGCGACCGCGGCGAGCCCGGCGGGGACGCCGGACGCCGTGAGGAGCACGCCCCCCGCCGCGAGGACGGCCGGGGCGGCCACGGCCGTGCCCAGCAGCGGGGCGGTGAGCAGGAACGCCAGGTCGCGCCAGGTGGCCGGGTCCTTCAGCAGCCAGTTCAGCCGCAGGTTGAACGCGGGGACGACGGGGGTCTTGTACAGCGTCCGGCCGTCCCGGTACCACCCGTCGGGCTGCCGCACCGGCGGCCCCGGCGCGGGCAGGTACGGGTCGTCGACCGGGCCGGCCGACCACCGGCCGGCGAGCCGCCGGTGCAGCCCCGCCGCCGCCCGCGCGAGCCGTACGGCCGGGGGGAACAGGAACACCAGGCCGAGCATCAGGCTGAGCAGCACGCCGGCGAGCATGACCAGCGCCGCCGCCTCCCCGAGCAGCGCCGCACCCAGGAGGGCGACGCCTCTGCCCAGCGCGCTCAGCGTTCTCCGAACCATGCGCCCCAGTCTCCGCCACCGCGGACGGCCCGCACAGTGGGGAGAGGCACCCGAAGCGGTGGAGGTAGGTACACCCATGCCGGGTCTCCAGCCGCATTCCGGCCGGGCCGCGCGGTTCCTACCGTCGTGGAGCATGGCAATCATCACAGTGGACCACCTCCGCAGGACGTACGGCGCACGGGTGGCGGTCGAGGACGTCTCGTTCTCCGTCGAGGAGGGCGAGATCTTCGGGATCGTCGGCCGCAACGGCGCAGGCAAGACGACGACGGTCGAGTGCGTCGCCGGCCTGCGCACCCCCACCTCCGGGCGGATCGAGGTGGACGCCGACCTCAAGGAGCAGGTCGGCGTCCAGCTCCAGGACTGCTCGCTGCCCGACAAGATCAGGGTCGGCGAGGCGCTGTCGCTCTACGCCTCGTTCTACTCCCGGCCCGCCGACTGGCGTGACCTGCTCGGCGAGGCCGGCCTCGACCCGCGGACGCCGTTCGCCAAGCTGTCGGGCGGCCAGCGGCAGCGGCTGTCGGTCGCGCTCGCACTGGTCGGCGACCCGCGGATCGCGATCCTCGACGAGCTCACCACCGGCCTCGACCCGCAGGCCCGGCGCGAGACCTGGGACCTCGTGGCCCGCATCCGCGACCGCGGGGTCACGGTCGTGCTGGTCACCCACTTCATGGACGAGGTCGAGCGGCTCTGCGACCGGGTAGCGGTCATCGCCGAGGGCCGGGTGCTCGCCGTGGACACGCCCGCCGGCCTGATCGACCGGGCCGGCGGCGGGCGGCGGCTGACCTTCCGCACCGACGGCCCGGTGGAGGCCCTCCGGGCGCTGCCCGAGGTCGCCTCCGTGACCACGGAGGGCGACACGGTCGTGGTGACCGGCACCGGCGACCTGCTCGGTGCGGTGCTCGCGGTGCTGCCCGCCTCCCGGTTGTCCGACCTCGCCGTCCAGCGGACCACGCTCGACGACGCGTTCCTCACCCTGACCGGCGCCCATGCCGCCGTCTGAGGCCGCTTCCGCGGCCACTCCCCCCACGACCCTGGAGACTCCGATGACCGCCCACGCCGCCTTCGTCCCCGCCCGTCTGGCCCGGCTGGCAGGCGTCGAGGCCCGCCTGTTCCTCCGGGAGCCGGTCGCGGTGTTCTTCGCCGTGCTGCTGCCCGCGGCCCTGCTGCTCGTCCTCGGCTTCTCGATCCCCGGCTTCCGCGACCCGGACCCCGCCCTCGGCGGGCAGCGGGTGGTCGACGTGCAGCTGCCCGGGATGATGGTCCTGCTGTCGGTGGTGACGCTCGCGCTCAGCACGCTGCCGACCGCCCTGGTCGTCTACCGGGAGCGCGGCGTGCTGCGCCGGATGTCCACGACGCCCGTGCGGCCGTCCGCGCTGCTCGGCGCGCAACTCGTGGTCAACGCCGTCGTCGCGGCGGCGGCGACGGCGCTGACGCTCGCCCTCGGTCACGTGCTGCTGGGCACGCCGTTCCCGCGGGCGCCGCTCGGGTTCGCCGCCGTCTTCACGCTGGGCTGCCTGGCGATGTTCGCGATCGGGCTGTGCCTGGCCGCCGTGTCGCCGAACTCCCGGGTCGTCCAGGGGGCGGGGGCGGCCGTGATGTTCCCGCTGCTGTTCCTCGCCGGCATGTGGCTGCCCCGTCCGCTCATGCCCGAGGTCCTGCGGCGGATCAGCGACGTCACCCCGACCGGCGCCTTCGGCCAGGGCCTGCTCGACGCCCTCGACGGCCACGGCCTCCAGCCGCTCCACCTGGCCGTGCTGGCCGGCTGGGCGGCGGCGGCCGGGCTCGGCGCGGCCCGCCTGTTCCGCTGGGAATGAACGGCCCGGGGACGGCGGGCGATTACCCGGCGGGTAATCGCCCCGCCTCACGGCGCCGGATAGCGTCGGGGACGTGACAGCGGCGCACATCTACCAGAGGCCCTTCGGCGAGCTGCTCCGGCAGTGGCGCGAGCATCGGCGGCTCAGCCAGCTGGAGCTGTCGGTCCAGGCCGAGATCTCCACGCGGCACCTCAGCTTCCTGGAGACCGGCCGGGCCAACCCGAGCCGCGACATGGTCCTCCACCTCGCCGAGCACCTCGACCTCCCGCTCCGGGAGCGCAACCACCTGCTGCTGGCCGGCGGGTACGCCCCGGTCTACGCCGAGTCCGCCCTCGACTCCCCGCGGATGGCCGCCGTGTGCGAGGCGATCCGGCGGCTGCTGACGGCCCACGACCCCTACCCGGCCGTGGTCGTGGACCGCAACTGGGACCTGGTCGACGCCAACGCCGGGATCGGCCTGCTCAGCGAGGGCGTCGACCCCGACCTGCTCGCCAACGTGCTGCGGGCGAGCCTCCACCCCGAAGGGCTCGCGCCGCACATCGTGAACCTGGGCGAGTGGCGCGCCCACCTGCTCGGCCGGTTGAGGCGGCAGATCGCGGTCACGGCGGACCCCCGGCTCGGGGAGCTGTACAAGGAGCTGTGCGACTATCCCTGCGACCAGCCGGAGCCCGAGGTCGAGCTGCCGGGGCCGGGCGACATCCTGGTGCCGCTCCGGGTGCGCCGGGCGGGCCGGGAGCTGTCGTTCTTCAGCATCGTCGCCACGTTCGGCACCCCGCTCGACGTCACGGTGTCGGAGCTGATGATCGAGTCGTTCTACCCGGCGGACCCGGACACGGCCGCGTACCTCCGCGACACCGCTTCGTGACCCTGCCGCGCTTCCACCTGATCGTCCTGACTTGTCACAATTCGCCAGGAAGATGACGATCAAGCGCAGGAGGCCAGGAGTGCCGACCAGGGTGCTCACCCACGCGTTCCACGTGGACGCGGTCCCGGACAAGGTGTTCGACCACCTGACGACGCCGGAGAACTACATCGGCCTGTCGCCCCTCGTGGTCGCGGTCAGGGACGTAGACCGCTCCGAACCCGGGGTGATCCGCTACACGGCGGTCGAGCGCTTCCGGTTCCTCGGGGTCGTCACGCACGACAACCCGATCCGGGTGGCCCTGCACACCGACGGGCTCGCCGTCCATGGGGAGGTGCGCAGCCCCGGCGGTGTCCGGATGGCCTACCGCTTCGAGCTGTCCCCGGACGGCTCGGGCACCCGCGTCGACGACCGGCTGGAGCTGTCGGCCCCCTGGTTCCTGGTGGGATACGCCGCGGGCCAGGCGCGCAAGGTCCAGCTGGCCCGGGCGCGGATCCTGGCGGAGCGCCTGGCGGCCGGCTCCGCCGCGACCCACGGCTGACCCGCCTATCAGGGGATCAGTCCTCGCCGAGCTCGACGAGGCCGAACCCGAGCTGGCTGTACAGCTCCAGCTGGTCGAAGTACTCCCGGTGCGTGACGATCCGGCCGCCCTCGACGTACGACAGGCAGGACGCGCGGAGGGTCACGTGGCGGCCGGTGGGCTCCAGCTCGCGCCCGTCGGGCAGCAGGAAGGGCCCGGTGTGGGTGCCGGTGATCGTCCATTCGGAGACGGCGGGGTCGTCGCAGTCGACCTCCAGCCACGGGGTCTGGCGGTAGTCGGGGAAGCCCTTGAACAGCTGCTCGTAGATCCAGGCGATCTGCTCGCGCCCCTCCGCCACGCCCGCGGGGCAGACCAGGACCGCGTCCGGGCTGTAGCACTCCAGGACGCCGTGCAGGTCGTGCACGTTGATCGCCTGGCACAGCCTGTGCTTGACATCCCATCCGGTGGACATCACGATCCCCTTCGCGGGCCGCTGTCTCGACGCTACCCACTGATACGCAAGCCACAAACCACATGGATGTCGCATATCGCCCATAGAACGGCTTACCGGCCTATCCCGCGCGCCCAGGCAAGATCAATCAGGCGTCGCCGCGGCCCGGCCGCCATGAGAAGCTGGAGCCCCAAAAGTCCGGAGAGGTGCCTCATGCTCGTGCTGGCCCACGTGAGCGACATCCACATCGACGGGAGCGAGCGGAACACGGCGCGTGCCGCGCGAGCCCTCGAGTACGCCCGGAGCCTGCGGCCCGACGCCCTCGTGCTCACCGGGGACATCGCGGACCACGGCGCGCCGCAGGAGTACGAGATCGTGCGCGAGCTGCTGGCGGGCGACGACACGCCGCTCGTCCTGTGCCCGGGCAACCACGACAGCCGCGGCGACCTCCGCAAGGCGCTGCTGGGCCTGGACGGCGACCAGCCCGTCAACCAGGCGCTCAACCTGCCGAGCGCCACGATCGCCCTCTGCGACTCCAGCATCCCCGGACGTCCGGAGGGGCGGCTGGACGAGGACACGCTCTCCTGGCTCGACTCGGTGCTCACGGCAACGCCCGGGGTGCCCGCCTTCGTCGGCATGCACCACCCTCCGGTCGCCCTCGGCATCCCGTACGTCGACGAGATCGGCCTGCGGGAGCCCGACGGGCTGCGCGCGGTGCTGGAGGGGCACCCGCACGTGGTGGCCGTCCTCGTCGGCCACGCCCACACGGCCGCCGCCACCACGTTCGCCGGGCTGCCGCTGCTGGTCGCCCCCGGCGTGGTCAACACGGGCCTGCTGCCGTCGGAGACCTCGGCGGTGCCGCCGATCGACGACGACCTGCCGCCGGCCATCGCGATCCACCTGCTCGACGACGGCCGGATCACGACCCACTACCGGCCGGTTCTCTAACCGCGGGGTTCACTCGTCGGGGATCCACGAGCCGTGGAACCCGGCGGGCACCCGGCGCGGCAGCCGTACGGACGCCACGGCCGTCAGGTCGGACGCGTCGAGCACGCGCAGCTCCGCCTCGTGCTCGGAGCCCACGATCGACAGCAGCCAGCCCTCGTCCTCGCCGCCGCCCTCGGCCGGCACGAACACCGCCTCGCCCGGCGACCGCTCACCGGTCTCGTGGGCGAGACTCGCCCCGATCTCCGTGTCGTACTTCACGACGGCGTCGTCGGCGACCGCGTAGACGTAACGGCCGGCCAGTCCGGTGCGGGCGTCGTTGATCGTCGGGAACTCCACGGCGCGGTCGTCGAGCCGCTCGTCCTTGGCGACGCCGGTGGCCGGGTCGAGCACCCAGCGGTGCAGGGCGGCGCCGCCCGTCTCCGCGGCCGGGTTGGCGCTGCCGCCGATGCGCGGCCACAGGGCCGCGAACGCCCCGGGCGAGTAGCGGACCGCGTCGACGACGATGCGCCCGTGCTCGTCCTCATGGGCGTTGCCCACGTGGAAGACGTAGCAGGGGTCGACGTCGAACCACCGCACCGGGCCGCCCTCGCGCGGCATCACGCCGAGCCGGGCGCCGTACCCGTCGTCCCACCGGTACGGCAGGCCGCGGCCCACGAAGTCCACGTCGAAGACCACCGGCAGGTCGAGCCAGATCACATGGCTTCGGGTGATGGCGAAGTCGTGCATCATGGTCGGCCCCGGCACCGGGATCTCCCGGCTCTCGGCCAGCTCGCCCGCCGCCGAGAGGCGGTGGTAGGTGAGGTACGGCTCGGCGAAGCCGTACCCGAAGAAGTGCAGGTCGCCGGTGAGCGGGTCCTCCTTCGGGTGGGCCGTCATGGCGGTGGTGAGCCGGCCGCCGAAGTCGCACGGCCCGACCGTCTCCAGCTCCGGGGTCATCTCGTACGGCAGGCCGTTCTCGACGAGCGCGAGGATGCGGTCGGCGTGGCGGACGACGTGCGTGTTGGCCGGCACGGCGGTCCGGTCGATCCCCGTGTCGGTGATGAAGCGGCCGTCCCCGGTGAGGAGGGGGGTGCGGACCCAGCGGTTGCGGTACCACTCGGCCCGGCCGTCGCGCAGCCGGATGCCGTGGATCATGCCGTGGCCGGTGAACCAGTGACCCGGATCCTGCCCCGGCAGCGGGTTGGGGCCGTTGCGGAAGTAGCGGCCGGACAGCTCGGGCGGCAGCGACCCCGAGACGGGCAGGTCGAGCGCGTCGATCTCGTCCGGGACGGGGGCCAGGAGGCCGGTGAGGTAGGCGGCGGTCGTCATGGCTGGACTCCTGTCAGACGGCGTAACGGGCGCGGACGATCCGGGGGTAGCGGAGCGTGAAGATCGCGGGGATCACGAACGCGCAGACCTTGACGGCGACGATGGCGACCGCGGCGTGCGGGGCCACCGCGTACAGGACCGCCAGGGCGAGCGCGTCGAGCGTGAAGGCGGCCGCCCACACGGCGGTGATGACGGCGTTGACCCGGTGGAACAGCGGCGAGGCCTGCACCTCCACCGGCGTCGACTGCCGGGCGATGCCCAGCGTGAACGGCCGGCGGACGGCGAGGGACCCCCAGGAGATGAGCGCCAGCCAGCCCACCGAGACGGCCGGCCCGTATGCCCCGAGAGGCGCCGGCGAGATCGTGAACGAGGCGATCACCAGGGCGGCGAAGAAGAGCGCCGAGCCGACCTCCAGAACGAGCTCGTCCCAGCCCCGCCCCGCCCGCCGGTCACCCGCGAGCAGCACGGCCGACAGCGCGAGCGCGGCCAGTGCGCCCCAGCGCGCCTCCGTGTCCGTGCTCAGGACGGCGAAGGCGATCCAGGGAAGGAAGGTGCGCAGGTAGCGGATCACGGGGGGGTTCCTTCGAGACAGCGACGTTCCATAAGTGACATGTCGAAGCTAGAACCTCCTGTAGCGACATGTCAACATAGGAAGGTAAGATTCGGAGCCATGAGTCTCCGTCACGCGATGCTCGGCCTGCTCACCGCCGGCCCGGCGAGCGGCTACGACCTGCTGAAAGTCTTCGAGATCTCGCTGAACCACGTCTGGCCCGCCACCCAGAGCCAGGTCTACGCGGAGCTCAACCGCCTTGCGGGCGCGGGGCTGGTCAAGGCCGCCGCCGAGGGGCCCCGAGGCCGCAAGGAGTACGCCATCACCGAGACAGGGATCGCGGAGCTGCGCCACTGGCTGACCGAGGTCGAGCCGCAGCGGACCCACCGCTTCGAGGCCCTGCTCCGGGTGTTCTTCCTCAGCGAGCTGGAGCCGGAGCAGGCTCGGACCTACCTGGAACGGCAGGCCACGGCCGCCGAGGAGGACCACGCCGGGCTGCTGGAGCTCCGGGAGTCCGTCAGCCAGGGCGACGACCCGCTGTCCCTGTACGGGAACATCGCCCTGGAATGGGGGTTGCGGTTCACGGCCATGCAGCGGGAGTGGGCCGACTGGGCCGCCGAGCGCGTCGCGTCCCTCAACGGCCTGCCCGCGCACCCCACCGCCGCCGCCCCACCCGGCGGAAGCCCCCCATCGGGAGCGCCACCGGCGGACCCACAGGCGGACGCGCCGCCTGCCGGCCGGCCCGCCTGAGGGCCGCCGAGGCCGCCGTCCGGGGACGACCTCCCGTGCCCGGCGCAACTTCCGCGCCCCCGCCCGCATCTAATGGCCGGACCGACCACGCAGGCGAGGGAGTGAACACATGGCACCGGCGTCCGCGCTGCTCCCCGGAGACCCGCCCCAGCTCGGGGAGTTCTGGCTGGCCGGACGCCTGGGCGCGGGCGGCCAGGGCGTGGTCTACGAGGCCTACGACCCCGAGGGCGCCCGGGTCGCCGTCAAGGTCCTCCACGGCGACGCGGCGGGCGACCCCGACCTGCGCGCCCGGTTCGGCAAGGAGGCCACGGCCGCCCGGCGGGTCGCCTCGTTCTGCACCGCCCGGGTGCTCGCCGTCGACCTCGACGCGCCCAAGCCGTACATCGTCAGCGAGTACGTCGAGGGGCCGAGCCTGCACCGGGCCGTCGCGGACGGCCGCCGGTTCCAGGGCGACGACCTGCACCGGCTGGCCACGGCCGTCGCGACCGCCCTGGCCGCCATCCACGACGCCGGCGTCATCCACCGCGACCTCAAGCCCGACAACGTGCTCCTGGGCCCGGACGGCCCGCGCGTCATCGACTTCGGCGTGGCCAGGACCCTGGAGATGTCGCTCACCGCGAGCGGGCTGGTCACCGGCACCCCCACGTACATGGCCCCCGAGGTCTTCATGGGCCGCCGCGCGGGAGCGCCCGCCGACGTCTTCTCCTGGGGAGCCGTCGTCCTGTACGCGGCGAGCGGCGACGACCCGTTCCGCGCGGAGAGCCTCGGAGCGGTCATGCACCGCGTGCTGGCCACCGACCCCGACCTCGGCGTCCTGCCGGACTCCCTGCGCGCGCTCGCGGCGGCCGCCCTCAGCAAGGAGCCGGACGAGCGGCCCACCGCCCGGGAGCTCCTCCTCGGCCTGATCGCCCACCCCGGCGGCCCGGCCGACCTCCTCAGGGCGGGCAGCGCCGAGGCCGGCCTCCTGGGCGCCGACACCCCCGCCGACCCCGGCCTCGGCACGCTCGCCGAGGAGGCGTACGGCTTCCTCGGACCGGCGGAGCGCAACCTCGTTCCCGACGTCTTCCTCCGCATGGTCGGCATGGCCGAGAGCGGCGACCTCACGCTCCGGACGCTCCACCGGGACGAGCTGTTCGCGGGAAGGACGGCCGGCGAGACGGCCGCCCTCCAGCGGATCCTCGACGTCTTCGCCTACCTCGTCTCCACCCGGGGCGACGAGCTCGCCCTGGCCCGGCCGGCTCTGTTGCGCGCCTGGCCCCGGCTGCGGGCGTGGGTGGACGACGAACGCGACGGCCTCGCCGTCCACTCGATGATCCGGCAGGCGGCCCGGCAGTGGGACGGCCACGGGAGGCGCGAGGGCGACGTCCTGCAGGGCGGCCGCCTGGAGACCGCCGTCCGCTGGGCCGCCACCGGCCGCCGCCACCTGCGGCTCAGCCCGCTGGAGAGCGCCTTCCTCGACGCCTGCGAGGCGGCCACCCGCCGGCGGGCGCGCCGCCGCCGGCTGCTCACGGCCGCCCTCGGCGTCCTGCTCGTGCTCGCCCTCACCGGCGGCGCCGTCGCCGTCCGGCAGGGACAGGTCGCCGTACGGCAGGGCGAGATCGTCGCCGGCCAGCGGAACCAGGCGCTGGCCGCGCAGGCCGCGGCCGACGCCGGCGCCTCCCGCACCACCGACCCGGCCGCCGCCATGCTCCTCGGCGTCGCCGCCTGGAGGCTCTCCCCCACGACCGCGACCCGGGCCGCCCTCACGAGCTCCTGGGTCCAGCGCGAGCGGGCGGTGTTCACCGACCCCGTGCCGACCGGCGAGTCGGTCCGCCTGATCACCTCGGACGGGCGCCGCCTCTTCTCGGTGACGCCCACGGGCGTCCGGATCTACGACCTGAGGACGGGATGGAGGGCCGGCGGCTGGGACGGCCTGCGCCTGGACGGCGACGCGTTCCTGGGCGCCGCGCTCGGCGGCTCAGGACGCCTGCTCGCCGTCGCCTCCACCCGCGTCGTCCGCGTCTGGGACACGGCGACCGGCACGCCGACCGGGGCGGTCCTCCCCGTGGACGCGCCCGCGCTGTTCGGCGGCGTGGAGATGGGAGACGACGACCGCTACGTCCAGCTCCGCATCGGCGACGGCACCACGATCTGGGACACCCGCACCGGCGCCGAGCTGTCCTCCGAGTCTGGGGTCCTCGACGCGGCGTTCAGCCCGGCGGCCGGGCGGCTGGCCGTCGCCGACTTCTCCCGCCGTCCCCACCTCCGGCGGCTGCCCGGCGGCCGTCCCGTCGCGGGATGGCGCCCGCCGGCCTTCTGCCCCGGCCGTGCCGACACCGTGGCGATCAGCCCCGACGCCCGCGTCCTGGCACTCGGCGGCCCCTCCGGCATCTGCCTGACCGACCTCGCGACCGGACGGCTCCTCCCCCGGCAGCCGGAGGGCGCGTGGGGGGCCGAGGGCCGCATCCGCTTCAGCCCCGACGGCCGGTTCCTGGTCGCCTGGAGGGACACCTCCTTCCAGCTCATCCGGGTGGCCGACGGCCAGCGGCTGCTGACCTACCGGGCCGGCGCGCAGTCCTTCGGCTTCGACGGCCCCAACCTCCGCTACCTGGTCGACGACACCGTCGTCACCCTCGACGTCGGCGACCTCGCCGGGCCGTCCCGCCTCCCCGGGCCCGCCCCGGAGGACGCGATCTTCAGCGGCGACGGGCGACTCCTGGTCACCCGCGAGCCCGGCTCCCGCGATCTGGTGCTCTGGGACCCGGCCGGCCGGCGCCGGCTCGGCACGCCGCTGCGGCTGTCGGACGTGACAGGCCCGCACCTGGCCCTCAGCGGCGACGGCCGCCTCCTCGCCGCCGTCGACGGCCCGGGCGCCGACGTCGTCCGCGTCTGGGACACCGGCTCCCGCGCGCAGACGACGCCGATCGCACTGCCCTCCGGCTGGTACGCCGACGGCCTGGCCGTGAACGCCGACGGCACGCTCATGGTCGTCTCCGCCGCCTCCACCTCGGGCGCCGAGGGGGAGGAGCACGACCGGCTGCTCGTACGGGACCTGCGGCGGGGCGTCTGGACGACCACGATCGACACGCGCATCCCGGTCGACGCCGTCTTCCGGCCGGGGCACGACATGATCGCGATCAGCGACCGCTCGGCCAACCGTCTCATCGACCTCGCCACCGGCCGCCCGACCGGGCCGCCGTACGGGCCGGGAGGCATCGACGAGACCGTGTCCGCACCGATGATCAGCCCCGACGGCCGCACCATCCTGACCGGCGACTCCTCCGGCCGCCTCTCGTTCTGGGATCTCGCCACCGGCCGCCGCCGCGGTCCCGTCTTCCGGCCCGGGACCGTCCAGAGCGGGATCGCCGGCCTCGCCTACTCCCCCAGAGGCGACGTCGCCGCGTCCGTCCTGGGCGACGGCAGCCTGCAACTCTGGGACGCCACGTCGCCCGGCCCGCTGGGGGCGGCCGTCCCCGGCCGCAGCGCCGCCACCACGGCGCTGGCGTTCTCCCCGGACGGCTCGGTCCTGCGGCTGCTCGACGCGACCGGCGTCCTGCGCGAGGTGCCCGTCGCCCCCTCACTCCAGGCGGCCGCCGTCTGCGCCCGCGCGGGGCGTACGCTGACGGACGCCGAGTGGCGCCGGCACTTCCCCGGCGTGCCGTACCGGGACGTCTGCGCCTGACCGCGCTCCCGATGTCGATCCGCGGGCTGGCCGTTCGTCGGGTTGACGTCGAAGGGAGACCACCGCATGAAGTACATGCTCCTGATCTGCACCGACCACACCGTGGACGACGTGCCCGAGGTGCCCGCCGAGGACTGGGTGGACGAGATGAGCCGGCGGGGCGTACGCCTGGACGGCAACCGCCTGCGGCCCCCGAGCGACGCCACCACCGTCCGCGTCCGCGGCGACGAGATCCTGGTGGCCGACGGGCCGTTCGCCGAGACCAAGGACCTCATGGCCGGCTACGACATCATCGAGGTGGCCGACCTCGACGAGGCCGTGGAGGTGGCGGCCGCCCACCCGTTCGCCCGGTACGGCCAGATCGAGATCCGTCCGTACTGGCTGCCCTGACGCCGCTACTTGAGCGTGCTGCCGACGACGGCAGGCTTCCCGGCGCCCTTGTAGAAGACGCCCGGGTAGCCCGCCGTCTCGAACCCGGCGCTGTGGTTGTTCCGCAGCGCCGACCGCTCGATCCGCAGCGTGCCGGTCATGTCGTTGCTGACGAAGAAGATCGCCCCGCCGCCCTCCCTGGCGGAGTTGCCCTGGATCAGCGAGCCCGCGATCCGCACGGTGTACCGGTTGCCGTCGGTGTAGATCGCCCCGCCGCTGCCGCCGCCCGGGGTGCCGCCGCGCGCCGGGTTCGCGCCCCGGCCGACGGCCCGGTTGTAGGTCAGGACGCTGTTCAGCACGACCCAGGAGACCCCGATGCTGCTGAGCGCGCCGCCGTTCGAGCAGACGCCGCCCTTGCCGGGGGCGCCGCCGAACGTGCTGCCCACGACGTAGACCGGCAGATCGTGCGACTGGTCGAGCACCCGGATCGCGGCGCCGCCGACGTCGGGACCGGTGGCGTCGCAGCGGTTGCGATAGAACCGGGAGTTCACCACGGTGAACCGGCCGCCCCTGACGAAGATCGCCCCGCCGCCCCCGCCGTCGGTCCGCTGCCCGGTGGCGTTGCCGTCGGCGAAGGTCAGGTTCTGCACCGTGAGCCGGGGCTGCTCCTGGTCGTCGCAGTGCGACGTGGTCCACCCCTGGGCCTTGTCACAGGTGTTCATGTACAGGATCCGCCGGACGCCGCCGCCGCTCAGCGTCACCTTCCCGCCGCCGTCGAGCACGACGCGGGCGCTCGCGTTGCGGACCTTGGCCGTCGCCGTCATCCGGATCGTGACGGGCTTGGGGCCGCAGGAGAAGCGGATGATCCCGCCCTTGGCCACCGCCGCGACCACGGCCCGCGACGTGCAACTGCCCGGCGTACCGTTCCCGATCACCCGCGAGGGGTGCGAGGTGTCGACCGGCCGCCCCGCCGGCGGCACCGGCACGGTCCCGTTCGCGTTCGCGTTCGCCTGCTTGGCCGTCACGGCGGTTGTGCGGGTCGCGGTGCTCACCGTGCGGGCCGTCCGGATGGTCGTGGCGTACGACGGGGGCACGGCGGCCTGGACGGCGACAAGGGACAGCAGCGTGACGACGGTGACGGCTCCGCGCGGGAATCGCATGGGCCGACTCTACTGCCGCCCCTTTGCCCTCACTCGCCTCTTTCGTTTACTCCCGCGGTCAGTGAGTGGCCATGTCCACGAATCGGCTGTAGTGCCCCTGGAAGGCCACCGTCACCGTGGCCGTGGGGCCGTTGCGGTGCTTGGCCACGATCAGGTCGGCCTCACCCGCGCGGGGCGACTCCCGCTCGTACGCGTCCTCCCGGTGCAGCAGGATGACCATGTCGGCGTCCTGCTCGATGGAGCCCGATTCACGGAGGTCCGACACCTGGGGGCGCTTGTCGGTGCGCTGCTCGGGACCACGGTTGAGCTGGGAGATCGCGATGACCGGCACCTCGAGCTCCTTGGCGAGCAGCTTCAGCGCCCGGGAGAGCTCGGAGACCTCCTGCTGACGGCTCTCGGTCTTCTTCGGCGAGCTCATCAGCTGGAGGTAGTCGACGATCACGAACCGCAGGTCGTGGCGCTGCTTGAGGCGCCGGCACTTGGCCCGGATCTCCATCATCGACATGTTGGGCGAGTCGTCGATGAACAGCGGCGCCTCGGCCACCTCGCCCATCCGGCGGGCCATCCGCGTCCAGTCGTCGTCGTTCATCATGCCGGAGCGCATGGTGTGCAGGGCCACCCTCGCCTCGGCCGACAGCAGACGCATGGTGATCTCGTTGCGCGACATCTCCAGCGAGAAGATGACCGTGGTCATTCCATGCTTAATCGCCGCAGACCGTGCGAAATCTAGACCAAGGGTGCTTTTGCCGATCGCGGGCCTTGCAGCCACCACGATCATCTGGCCGGGGTGGAGGCCGTTCGTGAGGGCGTCGAGGTCCTGGAAGCCGGTGGGGACGCCGACCATCTGGCCGCCGCGGCTGCCGATGGCCTCGATCTCGTCGAGCGCGGCCGGCATGATCTCGGCGAGGGGGAGGTAGTCCTCGGAGGTACGGCGCTCGGTGACCTTGTAGATCTCGGCCTGCGCCCGGTCGACGAGCTCGTCGACCTCCTCGCCCTGGCCGCCGTACCCGTAGGAGACGATGCGGGTGCCGGCCTCGATGAGGCGGCGCAGGACGGCCTGCTCCCGCACGATCTTGGCGTAGTAGCCGGCGTTGGCCGCTGTCGGGACGATGGCGGTGAGCGTGTGGAGGTAGGCGCCGCCGCCGACGCGGGCGACCTCGCCGCGCTTTTGCAGCTCGTCGAAGACGGTGACGGAGTCGGCGGGCTCGCCCCGGCCGTACAGGTCGATGACGACGTCGAAGATGATCTGGTGGGCGGGGCGGTAGAAGTCCTCGGCGCGCAGCACCTCGATGACGTCGGCGATCGCGTCCTTGGACAGCAGCATGCCGCCCAGGACGGACTGCTCGGCCTCGATGTTGTTCGGCGGCGTCCGCTCGAACGTCGATTCCGATCCTCCCGAACCTCCCGGGAAGTCGAGCACGCTCACCTCACACCCCCTTGCGCAGCCGCCCCAGCGTCCTCAGGTCGGTCCGCCAGTCTCCCGGTCCACGCCCTCATCGGGCAACCCGGCCTGTCGACAAGGGTGTGGATAACATGTGCAGACTCCCCGTCAGCCCTGGGAAAACCTTGGGGACAGCCCTGTGGACAAGATGGTCGCTCTCGCCGAGAAACGGGCCTGACCAGCGGAATCGATGTCCACCAGCTGTGGAGGAAAGAAAGTCGGGGAGACACGCCGATACCGATCGGGCATGGGGCGGTAAGCCGCAAAATAGGGTTATGCCGCTTACCACCGGGGCCGGCCGGAACGTCCGGCAGAGCCGGGCCCACGACAGGGAGATCCTCAGGCTGGCGGTCCCGGCGTTCGGGGCCCTCGTCGCCGAGCCGCTCTTCCTGCTCACGGACTCCGTCATCGTCGGCCGCCTCCCCGATCCCGCGCTCGGCGCTCTTGGCGTGGCCAGCGCGGCCCTGTCGGCCTTGGTGGGCCTGTGCGTGTTCCTCGCGTACGCGACCACCGCGGCCGTGGCCCGGCGGCTGGGTGCGGGGAACGTGGGGCAGGCGATGCGTCAGGGCGTGGACGGCCTCTGGCTGGCGGCCGCCATCGGCCTGGCCGTCTGCGCGGCGTGCTGGCCTCTTGCACCATTTATCGTACACCTGTTCGGAGCGGCGGACCAGCTCGCCGCGCTGTCCGTCACGTACCTGCGGGTCAGCCTGCTCGGCGTCCCCGCGATGCTGCTGGTCCTCGCGGGCACGGGCGTGCTGCGGGGGTTGCAGGACACGCGGACGCCGCTGGCCGTGTCCGTCGGGTCGTTCGCGCTGAACGGCCTGCTCAACCTGTGGTTCGTGCTCGGTCTCGGCTGGGGGATCGCGGGGTCGGCCTGGGGGACCGTGGTCGCCCAGACCCTGTCGGCGGCCGTGTACGTCGTGCTGGTCGTGCGGCGGGCCCGGCGGCACGGCGCCTCCCTGCTGCCCGACCTGGCAGGGGTGCGCGCGGCCGGCGCGGCCGGCTTCGCCCTGGTCGTCCGTACGGCGAGCCTGCAGATCGTGCTGCTCGTGGCCACGTCGCTGGCGACCCGCATGGGCGAGGAGCAGATCGAGGCGCACACCATCGCGGCCCGGATCTGGACGTTCCTGGCGTTCGCCCTCGACGCGATCGCGATCGCGGGGCAGGCGATCACCGGCCGGACGCTGGGCGCGGGCGACGCGGCGGCGACGCGGGCGGCGACGCGGCGGATGGTGCTGTGGGGCGTGGTCTGCGGCGTGCTGTTCGGCGCCGTCGTGCTGCTCGCGCGGCCGGCGGTCCCCGGGCTGTTCGGGGCCGGCCCGGCCGTCGCCACCCAGCTGGAGGCCGCGCTCTGGCCGGTGGCGCTGCTCCAGCCGGTCGCGGGCGTGGTGTTCGTGCTGGACGGGGTGCTGATCGGCGCGGGCGACCAGCGCTACCTGGCCTGGGCCGGGGTGGCGACGACGCTGGCCTACCTGCCGTTCGCGGCCCTCGCGGGAGGTCTCGTCACGTTGTGGCTGGCGCTCGGCGTCTGGATGCTGGCGCGGCTGGTCACGCTGACCGTCCGGGCGTACGGCGCGGCGTGGCTCGTCACCGGCGCCTGAGACGGACCGGCCGACCCTCCCGAGCAGAGCCCGCCGGGAGGCGCCGTCACAGCGACCCCCCCGGCGCAGGCTGGCCACGCCGAGGTGGCGTCACATCCGCCGGGCCTCGAGGATCCGCTGGAGGAACTCCCTCGTCCGGGGATGCTCGGGGGCCGTGAAGATCTGCTCGGGCGAGCCGCGCTCCAGCAGCACGCCGCCGTCGAGGAAGCACACGGTGTCGGCGATGTCGCGGGCGAACCCCATCTCGTGGGTGGCGAGGATCATCGTCATCCCGGCGTCCTTCAGCTCCCGGATGACGCCGAGCACCTCGGTGACCAGCGCGGGGTCGAGCGCGGAGGTGACCTCGTCGAGCAGCAGCAGCCGCGGCTGGGTCGCCACGGCCCGGATCACCGCGACCCGCTGCTGCTGGCCGCCGGACAGCCGGTCGGGGTACTCCCCGGCCTTGTCCGACAGCCCGAACCGGTCGAGCAGCTCCCTGGCCTGCTCCTCGGCCTCCCGCGGCCGCACGCCGTGGACCCTGCGGGGGGCCAGCGTGATGTTGTCGAGCACGGTCATGTGCGGGAAGAGGTTGTAGGACTGGAAGACCATCCCGATCCGCTTGCGCACCTCGTCCGGGTCGGCCCGCACATCCGTGATCTCGGCGTCGTCCAGGAAGATCGCTCCGTCGTCGATCGTCTCGAGCAGGTTCACGCAGCGCAGCAGCGTCGACTTGCCCGAGCCGGAGGCGCCGATCAGGCAGACCACCTCGTGCGGCGCCACCTCCAGGTCGATGCCGCGCAGGACGCTGTGGTCGTGGTACTGCTTCCAGACGCCGTCGATCGTCAGCAGGCTCATATGGTCCCGCCTCCCGTCCGCCGCCGTGCCGTACGGGCGGCGAGGTGGTCGGTGAACCGCGCCATGGGCACGGTCAGGGCGATGAACAGCAGGGCCGACGTCAGGTAGGGCGTGTAGTTGAACGACGACGCGGCGTGGATCTGGGCCTGCCGGAGGGACTCGAGCGGGCCGAGCACCGCCACGAGCGCGCTGTCCTTCTGGAGCGAGGCGAAGTCGTTGAGCAGCGGCGGGACGACCCTCCGGACCGCCTGGGGCAGCACGACGTGGCGCATGGTCTGCCCGTGGGTCAGCGCCAGCGAGCGCGCCGCGGCCCGCTGGCTGGGATGGACCGACTCGATGCCCGAGCGGAACACCTCGGCGACGTACGACCCGTACGACAGCACGAGCGCGATGATGCCGAGCGTGACCGGGTCGCTGGGGGCTCCCTGGAGCTGGAGCGCCGGGACGCCGAAGCCCACCAGGTACACCAGCAGGATCACCGGGACGCCGCGGAAGACGTCCGTGTATAGCACGGCGAGGGCGCGCAACGGGAAGAACACCGGCGAGCGCAGGCCGCGCACCAGCGCCACGAGCAGCCCCAGGATCAGGATCAGCACCTCGGCGATGAGGAAGATCTTGATGTTGAGCAGGAAGCCGCGCAGCACGTCGGGCAGCGCCTCGGCGAACGCGCCCGGGTTCAGGAACGTCTCCTGGACCCGAGGCCACCCGGGCGACGCGGTCACGGCGACCACCAGGACGACGGCCGCCAGCACCGTGGAGGCCGTGGCGACCGTCGCCGACCGCCGGGACCGGGCGCGCAGCTCCGCCTCGCGGCGCACCTGCCGCTCGCTCTTCACCCACTCCGCCGCCGAAGCTCCCGCCTCCCCCTGGCCGGGGAGGGGGGACGCGCCGTCCGTCCGGGCTGAGGCGCCCGCGCGACCGTCCGTGGAGGACGCCGGTGAGCCGGCCTCACCGCCCGCGTGGGGCGCCGGGACCGGCGCGGCCGCCGGTGAGCCGGCCTCGTCGTCCGTCACTTCAGCTCCGGCGCGCCGGCGGCGGCGGTGAGCCACTGGCTCTCGATCCCGGCGAGCTCACCGGACGACTTGAGCTCGCCCAGCGCCTTGTCCACGCAGGTCACCAGCTTGCTGCCCTTCTGGAACAGCAGGCCGAACTCCTCAGGCGAGCCCGAGGCCGCCGAGAACTGCCCGACGATCTTCGACCCCTTCACCTGGGCGGCGGTGACGTAGAAGGCGGTGGGCAGGTCGACGACGATGGCGTCGATCTGCTTGTTCTTCAGCGCGTTGACGGCGTCGACCTGCTGGTTGAACACGCTCGGGTCGTTCGTCGGCTTGATCACCTGCTGGACGGCCTCGAGCGCGGTGGTCGCGGCCTGGACGCCGATCTTCACGTCCTTCAGCTCGGCGAGGCTGGTCGCCCCGGCCGCCTTCGAGCCCTCCAGGGCGACGACGCCCTGCTTGACCGTGTAGTAGCCCTGGCTGAAGTCGACGGCCTTGGCGCGCTCGGGGGTGATGGAGACCTGGTTGATGTCGAAGTCGAACTGCTTGGGCCCGGGGGCGAACGACGAGTCGAACGGCACGACGGTCCAGCTGACCTGGTCCTTGCCGAACCCCAGCTTCTGGGCGACGGCGTAGGCGACGGCGCTCTCGAAGCCCTGCCCGTTGGAGGGGTCGTCGTCCTTGAACCACGGCTCGTACGCCGGCTTGTCGGTGCCGACCGTGAGCTTGCCGGGGGTCACGAGCGGGAGCGAGGCGGGGGAGCAGGAGGCCGAGGCCGAGGCGGCGGCCGAACCGGCCGGGCTCGCGGTCGTGGTGGAGGTGTCGGACGCCGGGGCGCAGGCGGCGGCCGCCAGCGTGAGGGCGCCGACGGCCAGCGGCAGGTGGGGACGGCGCATCTCGGCCTCCATCAAGGGTGTCATCTACGGATTCCGCGCATTTGGCTGGGGAAATACTAGCGTTCCGTAGTACCCCCGTTTACCTGGAGGGATGGACGACATTGTTGCGTTTCGGTGGAGAAACGCGAAGGACCCCTCCCGGGACGGGAAGGGTCCTCCGGTGAGCAGGTGTCAGGCGCCGACGACCTCGACGTCGATCGTGGCCGCCACCTCGGGGTGGAGCCGGACGCTGACCTTGTGGGTGCCGACGCTCTTGATCGCGTTGTCGATCACGATGCGGCGGCGGTCGAGCTGCGGGCCGCCGGCGGCCTTGACGGCGTCGGCGATGTCGCCCGTCGTCACCGAGCCGAACAGCCGGCCGGAGTCGCCCGCGCGGGTCGTGAGCCGGACCTTGAGGGCGCCGAGCCTGCCGGCGACCTCCTTGGCCGAGCCGAGGTCGCGGATCTCCCGGGCGCCGCGCGCCTTCTTGATGGAGGCGATCTGCGTCTCGGCGCCGCGGGTCCACCGGATGGCGAAGCCGCGCGGGATGAGGTAGTTGCGGCCGTAGCCGTCCTTGACCTCGACGACGTCGCCGGGGGCGCCGAGCCCGGAGACCTCAGTGGTGAGGATGAGCTTCATGTCCTGAGTCTCCTTTCTCAGCGCGCCGTGCTCGTGTACGGCAGCAGGGCCATCTCACGGGCGTTCTTGATAGCGGTCGCCACGTCGCGCTGGTGCTGGGTGCAGTTGCCCGTCACCCGGCGGGCACGGATCTTGCCGCGGTCGGAGATGAACTTCCGCAGCAGCGCCGTGTCCTTGTAGTCGACGTAGGAGATCTTGTCGTGGCAGAAGAGGCAAACCTTCTTCTTGGGCTTGCGAACTGCCGGCTTCGCCATCGTGGTGCTCCTTTCAGAGCCCCGCGTGATGCGGGAATGGTCGCTCGGTTTTCCTGTGGTGATGAGACGGGGAGGAGGCGCCTTAGAAGGGCGGCTCGTCGCTGAAGTCGCCGCCGAAGCCGCCGCCCTGCTGGCCGCCGCCGAAGCCGCCGCCCTGCTGGCCGCCGCCGAAGCCGCCGCCCTGGGGAGCGGGGGCCGCGGTCGCCCACGGGTCGTTGGCCGGTGCGCCGCCGAAGCCGCCGCCCTGGCGGGCGGTCTTGTTGACCTTCGCCGTCGCGTTGCGCAGCGAGGGCCCGACCTCGTCGACCTCGACCTCGTAGACCGTGCGCTTCTCGCCTTCCTTGGTCTCGTACGACCGTTGGCGCAGCCGTCCCTGGACGATGACCCGCATCCCGCGCTGCAGGCTCTCGGCGACGTTCTCCGCCGCCTGACGCCACACGTTGCAGGTGAGGAACAGGCCCTCGCCGTCCTTCCACTCGTTGGTCTGCTTGTCCAGGAACCGCGGAGTGGATGCGATGCGGAACCGGGCCACGGCCTGCCCCGTCGGGGTGAAGCGCAGCTCCGGGTCGTCGACAAGGTTGCCGACGATGGTGATCGTGGTGTCGCCTGCTGCCATCGGTCGCTTTCGCCTTCCTATCCCGTCAGCTGAGCCGTGTAGGGCTCAGAGTACGGCCAGAGCCCGACAAAAAGCCGGGCTTCCGGTACTGCTCAGTGAAGCTCGGGGCGGAGGACCTTGGTGCGGAGCACGCCCTCGTTCAGGTTGAGCTGACGGTCCAGCTCCTTGATCGTGGCGGGCTCGGCGGTCAGGTCGACCACGGCGTAGATGCCCTCGGACTTCTTGGCGATGTCGTACGACAGCCGGCGGCGGCCCCAGACGTCGACCTTCTCCACGGTGCCGCCGTCGTTGCGGACGACGGTGAGGAACTGGTCGAGCGAGGGCTGCACGGTGCGCTCGTCGAGGGACGGGTCGAGGATGACCATCATCTCGTAGCGACGCATAGGTGTATCCAACCTCCTCTGGACTCTTGCGGTCACGACGCTCTGCCGTGACAGGAGGACACTGCGCGGGCGCCGGAGGCGGTCACCACCGCCGGGACCCATATCAGACGCAGCCGAACAAGGCTATCAGCCCCTTGGCCGTGCGCCGCCCGGAGAGTGAAACTGAAGCTGAGAGGGGGTGCGCGGTCTATGCGACACGTCATCGGCACGGGGCGGAGCCTGTCCTTCCGTCTCACCCTGAACACGGACGGAAGGCCGCATCCGCTGGAGAACGCCATGACGATCGCCACGCTGGCGCTCGGTCTCGTGGCGTTCGTCACCGGGTTCGTCGTGAGGGCTCACGTGGTCGCGGCGTGGACGGGGGCGATCGGCTTCTGGGGCGGCCTGTACGCCCAGTACGTCTCGTCGACCACCGCCCAGCGTTCGCTGATCATCGTGGGGGTGGTGGGGTCGTTCGTGGGGGTGGCGCTGGGGATCGCCCATGGAGGGTTCGTCCCCAAGCCCTGACGGTGGAACCAAGCCCAGACGGTGGAACCGGCCCCGCGCGGCTTCGCGAGGAAGCCCCGTCCCGCGCGGGAGGGCGCCGGCGGCCGGGGTCATCCTCCGATGTGCAGATCGACGCCGAGGAGGACGAGGAACCACAGGAAGATGGCGAGCAGCGCCTGGGCGATCTGCTTGAGCAGGGTGGGGGTGAGGTAGTGGTGGACCCAGGCCACGTAGAGGCCAATGAGGATGTAGATGAGTAAGAGGAAGCTGCCGACGCGATATCTCATGCTCGTCTCCTTGTATCATCGGCGCGCGGGGAGCAGGGCGCGTTCGACGTGCGACTGCCCTGGCGCGCCCTCTTGAAACGCTCTTGGACAGGGCCTAGAGTTCGCCCTTCCGCGTTCGGCGGCCTTCCTGCGGTGACGCCGCGACACGCGAGTGATGGAGGAACCGGGATGGACACGCACCACGGCGAGGAGCGCCCCCGGCGCATCGGAGCCCACGTCGACCAGGACGACCCGCTGGCCCACGCGGCGGCCCGCGACGCCGACGTCGTGCAGTTCTTCCTGGGCGACCCCCAGGGTTGGAAGAACCCGGTCGTCCCGGCGTCCGCCGACGCCCTGCGCGCCTCCGACGTCGACGTCTACGTCCACGCGCCGTACGTCATCAACGTGGCGACCGCGAACAACCGGATCCGCATCCCGAGCCGCAAGCTCCTCGACGGCCATCTCAAGGCGGCCGCGTCCATCGGCGCCAAGGGCCTGATCGTGCACGGCGGCCACGTCAACGCCGGCGACGACCCGCAGATCGGCTTCGACAACTGGCGGAAGGTCTTCGAGCGCACCGAGTGCCCGATCCCCGTCCTGATCGAGAACACGGCGGGCGGCGGCAACGCCATGGCCCGCAAGCTCGACCGCATCGCGCGCCTGTGGGACGCGGTCACCGCCGGCGCCCCCGACCCGTCCGTGATCGGGTTCTGCCTCGACACCTGCCACTTCCACGCAGGAGGTGAGGAACTTGTCGGCGTCGTCGAGCGGGTGAAGGCGATCACCGGCCGGATCGACCTGGTCCACTGCAACGACTCGCGCGACGCGTTCGACTCGGGAGCCGACCGGCACGCCAACATCGGCAGCGGGCAGATCGACCCCGAGGTCATCGTCGAGGTCTGCCGGGCCGCGGGCGGGGCGCCGATCGTGGTCGAGACGCCGGCCGAGGGCCAGGCCGACGACATCGCGTTCCTGCGCAAGCACCTGTAGCACTTGTCCACAGGCTGTGGACGAATCTCTGGATTGGCGAGGTCACCGGACGGGTAGGGGCTCCTGCTCCGCCGCCTCGTCCTGGGCATGCGCGCTTCGCCGGGTGTCGCGCCACAGCCGCACGAACGACACGACCGTGGCGGCGAGCAGGACCAGGTTGCGGGCGACCAGCACGAGGGTGCCCGGCAGGGCGCCCTTCCAGCTGTAGTCCTCCTCCATCCACGGGTACATGACCCCGGTCAGGAGGCAGGAGACCAGCACGAGCCACGCGGCCGGCCGCTGCCCCGGACCCGGCCGGTCCCGCCGTACGGACAGGGCGACGGCGGCGACGCCGAGCACCCAGATGAGGTATTGCGGCGACAGCACCCGGCTGGTCAGCACGAGGAGGAGCACGGTGGTGAGCGCCGCGTCGTAGTAGGACAGGGCGCTCGGGGCGGCGCGCAACCACCAGACGGCCATCAACGCCAGCGCGGCCGGGGTCGCGACGAGGCTCACGGTCTCCGCCGTGCCGACGCCCGCGCCCACCGCCTCCATCGCGCCGTGCTGGTAGGTGGTGAAGCCGTCCCACCACCCCACGGCCCTGGCGAACGCGAACGGCGTGGCGGCCAGCGACTCGATCTGCAGGCCGCGGTCCTGCTGGGCGGTGAGGAAGTCGAGGGCGTGCGGCATCGCGAGGGCCGCCACGACGCAGCCCACGGCCGCGACCGCCGCCGCCGAACCGCCGGCCGTCAGCAGCTCGCGCCAGCGGCGCAGCCCGGTCAGCAGCGCGACCGGCCAGACCTTGACGATCAGCCCGATCCCGATCAGCGACCCCCGTACGGCCGGGTCGGCGGACGCGGTGAGCGCGAGGACGGCGACCAGCGTGACCATGAGGTCGTAGCGCGAGATCAGCAGCGGCCCGAGCAACGCCGCGCCCACGGTCCAGGCCCACAGGCCGGTGCGGCCCGCCCCCTCCCGGAGGGAGAAGCGCCACAGCAGCATGAGGATGGCCAGGTCGCAGACGACGGCCAGCAGGTAGAAGCCGTTCCGGTAGCCGAAGGGCAGCAGGTGGGGCGCGAGCATGGGCAGCGCCGCGAACGGCGGGTACTGCCACTTGTCGTCGCCCGCGGGGAACTCCCCGCGGAGCAGCACGCCGGACCACTCCCGGTAGAGCTCGACGTCGTTCTCGAACGAGCCGTTGTGCCCCACGGGGACGACCTGCGTCGCCGCGAGGAACAGCGCGGCCCGGGTGAGCGCCCAGACCAGCAGCACCAGCCATGGCGGCCTGTGTCGCACCTGCGCCCCCACCCCCGTGTCCCGCGGCGTTCGCCGGCTCACTTGTCTCCCAAGGCTACGGTGTGACCCGGCGGTCACCGCCACCACACGAGCGGAAGATCCGATGAAAGTTTCACGTGCCGGGCGCCCCGCGGCGCGCCCGCGGCCGGCCTCAGGCGGGGATCATGCGGCGGTCGCCGCGGTCCGGGACCGCAGGGCGAACCTGTCCTCCGCGCCGTCGAACACCCCGCCCGACTGGTCGTCGATCCCCGCCTGGCGGACCACGTCATGCTCGGGCCGCAGCACGTCGCGGACCACGAGGGCCATCAGGACCACGATGGTGATCGCCCGCGTCCACACCGACAGGAAGTAGGCCAGGTCACCGATGCCGAGGGCCTCCTGGCCCGGGGTCTGGCCGACGAGGTAGAGCCAGATGGAGAAGAAGTACCAGCACTCGGCCGCCTGCCAGGCCGCCAGCGCCCCCCAGCGCGGCCGGGCCAGCACCGCGAACGGCACGAGCCACAGCACGTACTGCGGCGACCACACCTTGTTGGTGATCATGAAGGCGGCCAGGGCGAGGAAGCACAGCTGCATCAGGCGGGGCCGGCGCGGCGCCGCGAGGGCGAGCACGGCCACCCCGGCCAGCAGCACGGCGAGTGCGGCCATGGCCATCGTGTTCAGGTGCTCGGCGTCCGCGAGGAACCCCATCTGCCTGCGCTGGAAGAAGAACCAGAGCCCTCCCCAGTCGGCCCCGCGCTCGCTGCTGAAGGCGTAGAAGCGCTTCCAGCCCTCGTAGTTCACCGCCATGATCGGCACGTTGACCGCGAGCCAGGCGACCGCGGCCGCGGCGGCCGTCTTGAGGAACGGCACCCACTTCCCGGTGCGCACGGTGAGCAGGAACAACGCCCCGAAGAACATCAGCGGGTAGAACTTCGTGGCCACGGCCAGGGCCAGCAGCACGCCCGCCAGATACTGCCGCTCCCGCGACCACGCCAGCAGGCCGCCCAGGGCCAGCGCCCCCGCCGCGAGGTCCCAGTTGATGTACGCGCACAGGATGACGGCCGGGCCGACCGCGTACCAGAGGGCGTCCCAGGGGCGGGTGCGGCCCGCCAGGGCGGCCGTCAGCAGCACGCCCACGACCAGGGAGATCCCCATGAGGGCCACGGTGATGTCGTAGAACGCGACCCCGTCGCCCCCGGCGAGGCGCCGCGCGAACTCCATGATTCCGCCGATCCCGACCGGGTACTCGACGGGGTAGTCGACGTACGGGATCTTGCCCTCGTTGAGGTGCTCTGCCCAGTAGAGGGGATAGATGTCCGTGTAGCAGAAGTGGGTGAACTGCCCGACTCCGCCGTTCCAGACGCCCCCGAACCTGCAGGGGTACTTCCACAGGTACGCGAGGACGGCGCCCAGCCCCGCGAGAAGCCCGAGCGGTAGGTACGGCACGGCCCGCCCGCCGACCGTTGGCAGCGGGCCGGAGGCGTTCGAGGTCCGGGTCGTCATGGTGGGTATTGCATCATTCGAGACGGCTCGTTGGCGACTTCGCTATGCGGAAACCCGCGATACCGGAACCGCGCCGAGCCCTCCGGCGGCCGTCTCGCCGCCGTCTCAACGCCGCGGACGGAGGGGGCCCGGACGTGGTCCGGGCCCCCTCTGCACCTCCGTGTGTCCTACTGGCCGGATCTCCGGTTGCCGGCGCCCGAGGGCGAGGTGACCGGGGTCGAGGCCGGCGCGCCGGTCCCGCCCGTGCCGCCGCCCTGGTTGGGTCCGGCGGGGTTCGAGCCGGGGTTGAGCTGCAGCCCGCCGTCGTCGTTGTTGCAGGACAGGTCGCCGGGGACGCAGCCGCCGGGACCGTTGCCGCCGCCGGGCCCGTTCCCGCCGGGTCCGGGCGGGAAGTCCGTCGGGAAGTCGGTCGGGAAGATGTCCGTCGGCGTGGGCGAGGGGGTCGGCGTCGGGCTCGGCACGATGTTCTCCGGGCTGCCGATGCCGGCCTTCGCCGGGAAGTCCTTGACCGGCTTGCCCTGCAGCGCCTCCATCATGAAGGTCCGCCAGATCGTGGTCGGCGCGTCGGCGCCCTGGAAGCCCAGGGACACCTCCTTCGGATGGGTGTACGGGTTGTTGGGACCGTACTTCTTGCTCGGCTTGCCGCCTGGCGTGATCGGGCAGTTCGAGTACTCCGGCTGCACGATCTTGCCGCTGTCCGTGCGGCACTGCTCCCGGTACATGCCCACCGCGGCCGACAGCTGCGGAGTGAAGCCGACGAACCAGGCTTCCTTCTCGTCGTTGTTGGTACCGGTCTTACCGGCGGCCGGACGCCCGATGCCCTTGCCCGCCGCCGTACCGACCTTGAGGACCTGCTCCATCGCGGTGACGGCGTCCGCGGCCGACTCCGGCGAGATCACCTGACGGACGTCCCGCTTCTCCGGGAAGACGACGGTCTTGCCCTGCCGGACCTCCTGGATCACGTGGTAGTCCACGTGCTTGCCCTCGTTGGCGAAGATGGAGTAGCCGGCGGCCTGCTCGACCGGGGTCACGCCGACGCTGCCGATGGCGAGCTGGTAGCCGTGGCCGTGTGCGCCGCCCACACCGTTTTCGTCCTCGTCGATGGCCTTCTTGCTGATGCCCGCGGCCTCGGCGATGGACCGGACGTCGTCCAGCTTGCCGGGCAGCGCGAAGGCCATGGACGCGAACGCCGTGTTGATCGAGTGGGCGGTCGCGTAGGTCACGTCGATCGACGAGGGGACGCGCTCACCATTTGTGATCTTGGTGGTGCCCGGGAGCTCCTTCGGGACGGTCTCGCTGCCCGGGACCCAGCTGTTGAGGCTGAAGCCCGCGTCGAGCCACGCCGCCAGGACGTACGGCTTGAACGCCGAGGCCGCCTGCTTGCGTGAGTCGAAGGGCTCGTTCCACGGGTCGTTGATGTAGTTGTCGCCGCCGTAGAACGCGAGGACGCGCCCGGTGGCAGGGTCCACGGCGGCCAGGCCGGCGTGGAACTCCTTCGACATCGAGGTGGTGGTCGCCTTGACCGCCCTCTGCGCGGCCTGCATGAGCTTCTTGTCGAAGGTTGTGACGATCTTGTAGCCGCCCGACTCGACGTCCTCCCGGCTGAGGTTGCGCGTCGTCCGCAGCTCGTAGAGCGCCTGAGTGATCATGTACCCCTTCAGGCCGCCGAACTCCTGGGAGGGCCGCGCCTCCCGCGGCTTGGGGAACTTGGCGGTGGTGGTGATGTTCGGATACTTGGGCTTGCCGTTCTCGTCGACCATCTGCGACATGCCGGAGACGACGTAGGCGAAGCGCTCCTGGGTGGGCTTGTAGTCGCCCGCGAGCTCGGCCTTGTCGAAGTTGCCGGGCTGCTGGATGCGGCCCGCGAGGTAGGCGCCCTCGGCCACGGTCAGCTTCTTCGCCGGCTTGTTGAAGAACTCCCGGGCGGCGGCCTCGATGCCGTAGGTGTTGCGCCCGAACGGCACCGTGTTCAGGTAGTACTCGAGGACCTTGTCCTTGCTCCACTCCTTGTCGAGCTTGACGGCGATGAAGATCTCCTTGACCTTCCGCTTGATCGTCTGCTCGGTGCTGAGGCCCTGGAAGTAGTTGCGGGCCATCTGCTGGGTGATGGTGGAGCCGCCCTGCGTCTGCTGGCCGGTCGCCGTCATCCACACCGACCGGGTGAGGCCGCTGAGGTCGATGCCCGAGTCCTGGTAGAAGCTGCGGTTCTCGGCCGCGACCACGGCGTCGCGGACGTGCTGGGGCACCTGGTCGATGGTGACGGCGACGCGCTTGGTGCCGAGGCGGGCGATGACCTGGCCGTCGTGGTAGTAGAACGTGCTGCCCTGCGCGATCGCCGTCTCCTGCGCCTCCTTCTCGGTGGGCAGCGGCGTGTTGATGTACGCCACGGCGATCATGCCGAAGAGACCGGCCGCCAGCACGACGGCGCTCGCGAGGACGATCTTCCAGTTGGGCAGGAAGCGCTTCCAGCCCCTGCCGTCCGGCTCGGGCTCGTCGTCGAAGTCGCGCGGGTCGCGCGGCCCGCGGCCGCCGGGACCGCCAGGCCCACCCGGCCCACCCGGCCCACCCGGCCCGTCCGGCCCACCCGGCCCGTCCGGCCCGCCTGGACCGCCGCGGGCACGCCGTCCTGGGGCGCGGCGGCGGCCGCCGCTCGGCATCATCTCCGTGCCCTGGTCGTCCTGGCCGCGCCGGAAGCCGCCCGTGGGGGCACTCATGGCCTGCGTGCGCTCGTCACCGCCGGGACCGCGGCCCGTGCCTCTGCCGCCGGGACCGCCAGGGCCACCGGGGCCGCCGGGGCCGGGCGGGCCGGAGGGCACGCCGGGACCGCCCGCGTAGCGCGGGTCGCGACCGCCGGGCTCACGGCCGCGCGGCGGCTCGGGCCTGCGCTCGGGACCCTGCGGGGGCGGGGGCACCGCGTTCATGGCCGCCGTGTCCTCGAATGCGGCCTCGCGGCGGCGCGGGTCGGGCGCCGGCTGCCGTACCGGTCCCTGCTGCGGCGGGCGGGGGTGCTGGGCGGGGGCGTGGCCCCATCCGGGCGGGGGCTGCTGCCCTCCGGTCAGGTCGTCGTCCGATTCCCGGGGCGTGCGACGACGCCGCCCAGGGCGGGCTGATCCACCGGAACCCGAGGGATCCTCGGGACGGCCGGTCGGCTCCGGTCCGTAGCTGCTGTAAGTCACGCGTCCTCGTCAGGTGTTTCGGGGAAATCGTCGGCGTCCGGCCGGCGGGCCGGCGGGGTGGGGCCTCCTGGAGGTAGCCGCCCTACAGTGAGGAGCCCGGGGGGTCGGCTGTTCCGAGGACGAACGAGACCGCCAGGTGGTTCCAGGAACAACCTTGGCAGACCTCTACCACGTAGACCCTGAATTCGCCGTATTCACGGGCCATCTTCAGGAGGTCCGCGGTGCCTTTGACCTGCCCGGCCACACGTCCCAGCTCGTCCCCGTACACGTATGTGACGTTGGTCACGTTCCGGTGCTCGCAGATGGGGCACATGCGAGTCGTCGGCTCGCCGAGGAACCGGGCCGCCCGCAGCAGGTAGGGATGCGCGTCGCAGACGTCCCGTGCCCTCATGCGGCCGGCGCGGATCGACTGGATAGCCGCCCGCCTCGCGAGGCCGTAGTCCACGACCGACCGCTGTGACCACATGTGGGCCAGATTACGACCCTTTGCCAAATCTTGCCCAACCATTGACACGTTGCGTGATGTAGCGGCGCGACGTATCCTGCGGATGTATCGAGTCGATACATCGGCCGGGCACAGGGGGTGGTTCCAGTGACGGGCTCTCGTGGAGGCGTGCTGGAGCTCGCCGTCCTGGGATCGCTGAACGAGACGCCGCTTCACGGGTACGAGCTGCGCAAACGGCTCAACACCCTGCTCGGCATGTTCCGCGCCTTCTCCTACGGCTCCCTCTACCCGTGCCTGCGGGGCCTGCTCAACGACGGCTTCATCGTCGAGGAGGAGCCTCCGGAGGAGACGGTTCTCGGCCGACGATCGAAGATCGTCTACAAGCTCACCGCGGAGGGCAAGGAGCGGCTGCAGGAGCTGCTCAGCCAGGCCGGTCCCTCCTCCTGGGAGGACGAGAGCTTCGGCGTCCGCTTCGCCTTCTTCCGCCACACGGAGGCGGAGGTGCGCCTGCGCATCCTGGAGGGCCGCCGCAGTCGCCTCGAGGAGCGTCTCGAGCGCGTCCGCACGGCCCTCGCCCGCACCAGGGAGCGGCTGGACAGCTACACCCTCGAGCTCCAACGCCACGGCCTGGAGTCCGTCGAGCGTGAGGTCCGCTGGCTCAACGAGCTGATCGACTCGGAGAGGCGGAGCGGCGCGGCTCCCGCCGAGGCGGTCCGGGCCGCCGATCCCGCGCAAACCGGACGGGACACACCCGAGCGGGCCGTTCAGGAAGAACCTCAGAGGGCGCAGACGCCCGAGGCGGATAAGTAAAGGAGCGAGTGCTATGGGTTCGGTGCGCGTAGCCATCGTCGGGGTGGGCAACTGCGCCGCGTCTTTGGTGCAGGGCGTCCACTACTACAAGGACGCGGACCCGGACAGCCGGGTGCCGGGCCTGATGCACGTGCGGTTCGGTGACTACCACGTCGGCGACGTCGAGTTCGTCGCGGCGTTCGACGTGGACGCCAAGAAGGTCGGCCGCGACCTGTCGGAGGCCATCGTGGCGTCCGAGAACAACACCATCAAGATCTGCGACGTGCCGCCGCTCGGCGTCACCGTGCAGCGCGGCCCCACCTTCGACGGCCTCGGCGCCTACTACCGGGAGATCATCGAGGAGTCCGACGAGCAGCCGGTGGACGTCGTCCAGGTGCTCAAGGACGCCCAGGTCGACGTGCTGGTGTCGTACCTGCCGGTGGGTTCGGAGGAGGCCGACCGCTTCTACGCGCAGTGCGCGATCGACGCCAAGGTCGCCTTCGTCAACGCCCTGCCGGTGTTCATCGCCTCGGACCCCGAGTGGGCCGCCAAGTTCACCGAGGCCGGCGTGCCGATCGTCGGTGACGACATCAAGTCCCAGGTCGGCGCGACCATCACGCACCGGGTGCTGGCCAAGCTCTTCGAGGACCGCGGGGTCGAGCTGCTGCGCACGTACCAGCTCAACTTCGGCGGCAACATGGACTTCATGAACATGCTGGAGCGCACCCGCCTCCAGTCCAAGAAGATCTCCAAGACCCAGTCGGTCACGTCGCAGATCCCGCACGAGATGGCCAAGGCCGACGTGCACATCGGCCCGTCCGACCACGTGCCGTGGCTCGACGACCGCAAGTGGGCGTACGTCCGCCTGGAGGGCAGGTCCTTCGGCGACACGCCGCTCAACCTGGAGTACAAGCTGGAGGTCTGGGACTCGCCCAACTCCGCCGGCATCATCATCGACGCCGTCCGCGCGGCCAAGATCGCCCTCGACCGGGGCATCGGCGGGCCGCTGCTGTCGCCGTCGTCGTACTTCATGAAGAGCCCACCGGAGCAGTACTCCGACGACACCGCCCGCGAGGCCGTGGAGAAGTTCATCCGCGGCGAGGTCGAGCGCTGACGCCGCTCCCGCCGGTATCGGCCTGACGCCCCGGCCCCCCTTCCGAGGGGCGCCGGGGCGTCGTCGCGTTCTCACGGAACCCAGCTGGGCCGGGCGTTCGTCATGCCGGGGCGCCTCGGCGAGTCCGGGCGGGGGTCAGCGGCGGTCGACCGGCTCCAGGCGCGCCGCGGGCGGCAGGGCCGCGGGGTCGGCCGCCGGCCAGGCCAGCGGATCGGGCCCGAGCGCGACGAGCAGGGGCACCTGCTCCCTGGCCCAGGGGGAGATGGCCAGCTCACCGCTCATCACCTGCTCGGCGAAGCGGTCCCAGGGCATCCAGCGCACCGCGTCGACCTCGGCGGCGTTGGGCGCCGCCTCCCCGCGCACGACGGCACGGTAGACCGGGCACAGCTCGTGCTCGACCGTTCCGGTGTCCATCACGGCCCGGTAGGAGAAGCGGGGCAGGATCAGGTCGACCGAGTCGACCCGAAGCCCCAGCTCGTAGGACAGGCGGCGGGCGACGGCCGTGGGGAGCGGCTCGCCGGGCAGTGGGTGCCCGCAGCAGCTGTTCGTCCACTCGCCGGGCCAGGTGAGCTTGGCGGCGGCTCGCTGCGACAGCAGCACCCGGCCCTGCTCGTCGAAGACGTAGCTTGAGAAGGCCAAATGGAGAGGGGTGTCGGAGCCGTGGACCGTGGACTTGGGAGCGGTGCCGATCGAGTTTCCCTCGCCGTCGACCAGCACGACATGTTCCTGGAAGTTCACTCTCCGAGAGTACGAGATGAGTCGCCGCCGCACCGCGTTCGCCGCATGCTCGGGGATTCGTCAGGGTTGATCCGGATGCCGCCTCCTGATCTACCCGCGTAGGCTGTCGCCGTGTCCTTCGTCTCTGATCTGCGCGTGGTCCTCGAGGGCCGGAACTTCCGGCGCCTGTTCGGCACCCGCCTCCTGTCGCAGTTCTCTGACGGAATATTCCAGTTCGCCGTCGGCGGTTACGCGTTCTTCAGCCCCGAACGGCAGGCGAACGCGACCCAGATCGCGGCGGGCCTCGCCGTGCTCCTCCTGCCGTACAGCGTGCTGGGCCCCTTCGTGGGGGTCTTCATCGACCGGTGGTCGCGGCGCCAGATCCTCGTGATCGCCCCGATGGTAAGGGGCGTGCTGCTGCTGCTGGCGGCCGGCCTCGTCGCGGCCGACGCGCCCACGGGCGTGTTCTACGCCGCCGCGCTGGGCGTGCTCGCGGTCAACCGGTTCTTCCTGTCCGCGCTGGGGGCCTCGCTCCCCCACGTCGTGCCGTCCGACCGGCTCATGATGGCCAATGCGGTGACGCCGACCTCCGGCACGGTGGCCACGTTCGTCGGCGCGGGCGCGGGCTTCCTGCTCCGCCTGGCCTTCGGCTCGGGCTCCGGCGGCACGGCGATGCTGCTGGTCTTCTCGGGGGTCATGTTCGGGCTGAGCGCGCTCATCGCGCGGACCATGGAGCGGGCGCTGCTGGGGCCTGCCTACGACCCCGGCCGTCCGCAGGCCCGGGAGGCCGTCCGGCACGTGATCAGCGGGCTCGTCGACGGCGGCCGGCACGTCGTCCACCGCCGCGGGGCGGCCGCCGCGCTCGGCGGGATGGCCGTCCACCGGCTGCTGTACGGCATGTCCGTGGCAGCCGTGGTCATGCTGTACCGCTACTACTTCACCAGCGACCCTGAGGTCGCGCTGCGCGGCATCGCCCTGGTGCTCGCGACGTCGGGCGCCGGCTACTTCGTCGCCGCGCTCATCACGCCGTGGGCGACCGAGAGGTTCCGGATCGAGACCTGGATCCCGGCCATGCTCGCCACCTGCGGGATCCTGGAGTTCCTGCTCTGCGCGACCTTCCACGAGTGGGGGTTCATGGCCGCCGGCTTCGTGCTGGGCGCGGCCGGGCAGAGCGTGAAGATCTGCACCGACACCGTGGTGCAGCGCGACGTGGACGACGCCTACCTCGGGCGGGTGTTCTCCCTTTACGACATGCTCTTCAACGGGATGACCGTCCTCGGCGCCGTGCTGGCCGCGGCCCTGCTCCCGCCGAACGGCAAGTCCTACCTGGCGCTCGCCGTGATCGCGGCCGGCTACCTGCTGGGCGCGCTCGCCTACCGCCTCGTGGTCCCCACCACCGCCCCCCGCGCCCCCGCCGTCGCCGCCGAATAGCCACCGTACGACCGCCGATCGTGTGGCACCGGGCGGCCGACGCCGGCCCGTGGGCGACGGCGGCGAATGGCCCGCGGCGAACGTCGGGAGGTCAGGGCCGCAGCGACGCCGCGGCCGCGGTCATGGCCCGGGTGATCAGGGCGACGTCCTCCGGGCCGGCCGCGTAGGGCGGCATGGTGTAGAGGAGCCGCCCGAAGGGCCGCAGCCAGACCCCGTGGGCCATCACCACGTCCTGCGCCCTGGCGACGTCGACGGGATCGACGGTCTCGATCACCCCGATGGCGCCGAGCACACGGACGTCGCGGACCCCCGGCAGCCCCACGGCCGGCGCCAGGCCGTCGAGCAGCCCTGCCTCGATCCGCTTGACCTCCTCACGCCAGGGCCGTTCGGCCAGCAGGTCGAGCGAGGCGTTCGCGACGGCGGTGGCGAGCGGGTTGCCCATGTAGGTCGGCCCGTGCATCAGCACGCCGATGGCGTCGGCCACCCGCTCGGTGCACAGGGTGGCGGCCAGCGTCATGTATCCGCCCGTCAGCGCCTTGCCGACGCACATGATGTCGGGCCGGATCCCGGCGTGGTCGCAGCCGAACAGCTCCCCCGTACGGCCGAAGCCGGTGGCGATCTCGTCGGCGATCAGCAGGACGCCGTGCTCGTCGGCGAGCTCGCGCAGCCTGCGGAGGTAGGCGGGGTGGTGGAAGCGCATGCCCCCGGCGCCCTGGACGACCGGCTCCACGATGATCGCGGCCAGCTCGTGGGCGTGGGCGGCCACAAGGCGGGACAGCTCGTCGAGGTAGTCCGGGTCGGGGCCGCCGGCCCCCAGGGCCTCCCCTCCGCCGTCCCCGGCGCCCCCCGCGCCGCCCTTCGCAGCGCCCCCCGCGCCGCCCTCGGCGGCGCCCGGGCGGTGGCCGTACCCGCCGGGCGGGAGGGGCGCGAAGACGTGCGCGGGCAGCACCCCGGAGAACAGGTGGTGCATGCCGCTCACGGGGTCGCAGACGGACATCGCCCCGAACGTGTCGCCGTGGTAGCCGCCGCGGACCGTGAGCAGGCGCGAGCGGCCCTCCCCTCCGGTCGCCGCCGCGTGCTGGATCGCCATCTTGATCGCTACCTCGACGGCCACCGAGCCCGAGTCGGCGAGGAACACCCGCGGGAGCCCGGTCAGCTCCGCCAGGCGGGCCGCGAGCCGTACGGCGGGCTCGTGGGTGAGGCCGCCGAACATCACATGGGCCATCGCGTCCACCTGCTCGTGGACGGCCTTGTTGAGCCTGGGGTGGTTGTAGCCGTGGATCGCCGCCCACCAGGAGGACATGCCGTCCACCAGCACCCGGCCGTCGGCGAGCGTCAGCCGTACGCCCTCGGCGCGGGCGACCGCGTGAACCGGGACGCCGGACGGGACGGCGGTGTACGGATGCCACACGTGCTCGCGGTCAAGCCGCAGGATCTCCTCAGCGTCCACGGCGCCCAACCTACCGAAGCGCCCACCGCCCGCCCGCCCGGCCTCGCCGCCCTGTGGACAACGCCCGGCGTCCCGACGTCCCTGTGGACAACCAGCGGCGTCCTGGCCGGACGATCTCCAGCGAACGTCGGCGTCAGGTGAGGACGTCGTTGTCGCGGGCCCAGACGAGGAGCGCCTCGCGGGCCGCCTCCTTGCCGATCAGGCCCTCGTCCATGCGCAGGTCGAGCATGTGCTTGTAGGCCCGGCCGACCATGGGGCCCGGCGGGATGCCGAGGATCTCCTGGATCTCGTTGCCGTCGAGCTCGGGCCGCATCTTGGCCAGCTCCTCCTCCTCGGCCAGCCGGGAGATCCGCTCCTCCAGCTGGTCGTAGGTCCGGCCGAGCGCCGCGGCCTTGCGCCGGTTGCGCGTGGTGCAGTCGGCCCGCGTGAGCTTGTGCAGCCGCTCCAGGAGGTGGCCGGCGTCGCGGACGTACCGGCGGACGGCGCTGTCGGTCCACTCGCCCGAGCCGTAGCCGTGGAAGCGCAGGTGCAGCTCGACGAGCTGGGCCACGTCGGCCACGACGTCCTTGGGGAACCGCAGCTCCGTCAGCCGCTTCTTGGCCAGCTGCGCCCCGACCACCTCGTGGTGGTGGAAGGACACCCGGCCGCCGGGCTCGTTGCGGCGGGTCTTCGGCTTGCCGATGTCGTGGAGCAGCGCGGCCCAGCGCAGGACGCGGTCGGGACCGGCCGTCTCCAGGTCGATCGCCTGCTCCAGCACGATCAGCGTGTGCTCGTACACGTCCTTGTGCCGGTGGTGCTCGTCGATCTCCAGCCGGAGCTTGGGCAGCTCGGGCAGGACGTGGCCGGCCAGCCCGGTGTCGACCAGCATCGTCAGCCCGGTGCGCGGAAGCGCGCCGAGGATGAGCTTGTCGAGCTCGTCGCGGATCCGCTCGGCCGAGACGATCTCGATCCGGCCGGCCATGGCCGTCATCGCCGCGACCGCCCCGGGGTCGACCGTGAACCCGAGCTGCGAGGCGAACCGGGCCGCCCGGAGCATGCGCAGCGGGTCGTCGTCGAACGACCGCTCGGGGCTCTCCGGGGTCCGCAGGACCTTGGCGCCGAGGTCGGCCAGCCCGCCGTACGGGTCGACGAACTCGTGGTCGGGCAGGCGCACGGCCATCGCGTTGACGGCGAAGTCGCGGCGGGCCAGGTCGCCCTCGAGCGTGTCGCCGTACACCACCTCCGGCTTGCGCGAGGCCGGATCGTACGACTCGCTGCGGTAGGTCGTGATCTCCAGCAGCCGGCCGCCCTTGCGCACGCCGACCGTGCCGAAGTCGATGCCGATGGTCCAGACGGCGTCCGCCCAGTCCTTGACGATCTCCAGGACGCGCTCGGGACGGGCGTCCGTGGTGAGGTCGAGATCGTTTCCGACGCGGCCGAGGAAGACGTCGCGCACCGAGCCGCCCACGAGGGCGAGCTGGTGGCCGCGGGACGCGAAGAGGTCGCCGAGCTCGTCGGCCACCGGGGCGATCCGGCGGAACAGCTCGTCGACCGCCCGCTGCTGGGCGTCGCTCAGATTTGAAACGGACAAGGCTGGGTAGGTCCTTCGGTCACGGAACAGTTTCTCCCCCGATGGCACCGGTGTCACCTGGGGAGAAGACACCTAGCGATCACCAGGCCACGGTCGGTTCGGGGGCGCTGGACGACGCAAGGAGCACACGAGATGAAAGACGCTCTCGCCATTCACCGCTGGCTCCTCGCCCACCAGATCCACCATGAGATCGTACGTCTTCCGCGCCCCTTGACGTGCTCCGACGAGATGCCGGACGTCCTCGGGGTGGAGCCGGAGACATGCGTGTGCGTGTCGTTGTTCGAGGTGTCCGTGCGGGGAGGGCGGGAGCCGGTGGCGGTGGTGAGCACGGTGGACACCCCGCCCAGGATGGGCGCGATCGGCGCGCTTCTGCGGGCCCACCGCGTGCGGCCGGCCTCGGCCTTCGTGGTCAACTCCGTCACCGACTACGCGCACGGCCTGGTCTGCCCGCTGCTCCTGCCCGACACGCTCACCGTTCTCCTGGATCAGCGCCTGACCGAGCGGCTCGGCCCCGACGACATCGTCCACACGGCGACGGGCGAGCGCAGGACCGCCCTGCGGGTGCGTGCCCTGCACCTGTTCGACCTGCTCACGGCCAAGCCGGTGGACCTGACGACGCCGCATCGCAGGGGTCTGGCGAGTCTGGCGAGTCCAATGCGGACGGCGTAGGCCATAGCATTCTGGGCGTGCGCCGTACCTCACCGCCGGCCGGCACATGATCCGTAAGGCCGCCCTGCTGACCCTGCTCACCGTCCTGCTCGTCCCCACGGGCATGGCCGGTACGGCTGTCGCGGGCTCCTCCGGCCGGGCCGAAAGCGCCCCGCGTGCCCTTCCTGGCAGGCAGGCGGCCCCCGCCGACCCCCTCCTCGTCGAGCAGGTCACCCCCGAGGTGGTCCGCGACCCCGCCGCCCCCGTCACGATCGGGGGCACGGTCACCGGCACCCCCAACTCCGCGGTCCGCGTGCGCGTCGACTACTCGGCCCAGCCGCTTCGCCTCCGTTCGGACATGGACGTCTTCCTCAGCGGTCAGGGCTACTTCACCCCGCAGTACAGCACCAAGGTCCAGGCCACCCAGCTCGACCAGTCCGGGAGACTGCGGTTCGAGTTCACGATCACGCCGGGGGACCTGGGCATGTCCCGGCTCGGGGTCTATCCGATCGCCGTCGAGGTCGTCGACGCGGCCACCGGCCAGCGGATCTCCATCGAGCGCACCTTCCTGCCGTACGTGCCCGACGGGCAGGACGTCCCCAAGGTCAAGCTGGCGGTCGCGCTGCCGATCGCCGACCGGCCGCACCGGGCCGACGACGCCACGTTCATGGACGACGACCTGCGGGCCTCCGTCTCCTCGGGCCGCCTCGCCGCGCTGCTCAAGGTGGCACAGGAGGCCGGCAAGAGCGTGACGTGGTTCGTCGACCCCGGGGTGCTCCAGGACGTCCGGCAGACGGCCTCCGGGCCGTACACGGTAAGGACCGGCGACGACGACAGCCGCAAGACGGCCGACGCGACCGCCGGGCAGTGGCTCGCCGGGCTGCGCACGGCGCTGACCGGTAAGCCCGTGGCGGCCCTGCCGTACGCCGACCCCGATCTGACGGCGCTCGTACACAACGGGCTGGAGGAGCCGGCCGTGGCCGCCATCCAGCGCGGCTCGTCCCTGGCCACCGACCTGCTGGGCGAGGACGTCCAGGGATCGACCGTGTGGCCGACCGGCGGGATCGTCGACAGGGACGCGGCCGACGAGCTGGCGATGGCCGGGGTGACCTCCCTGCTGCTGTCGCAGGACGCGCTCCCGCCGCGCGCCCCAGGGGGCGCCGGCAGTCAGGGCGCGGGAGGCCAGGTCGTGCCCGGCGGGACGACGCCGTCCGCCACGCCCGACGCCGCCGCGCGCCTTGAGACGGTCGCCGACACCCCGGTCACGGCGCTGCTCGCCGACCCCGGGCTCGGCCGCATCCTGAGCGGCGACACCTCCGTCCCCGGCGCCGCCATGCTGGCCCGGCAGCGGTTCGTGGCCGAGACCGCGATGATCGCCTTCGAGCCTGCCGGGCAGACCGGGCAGACGGGCGACGGGTCCGTTCCGGTCCCCTCGAGGACGGTGATCGCGGCGCCGACCGGCCACCTGTGGAACCCCGACCCCGACTTCGTGACGTCGCTGCTGGAGGCGGTGTCCGGCGCGCCCTGGCTGCGGATGACCACGCTCGGGTCGGTGAAGCCGAGCCGGCACCCCACCCCGCGGGGCGACCTCGCCTACAGCGAGCGCGACCACCAGGCCGAGCTGAGCCGCTCCTATCTCGCGGCGGTACGGAAGCTCGACCAGGAGGCCGAGGCGGCGTCGACCGTCACCGCGGAGCGCACCGAACTGTTCCACGAGGCGATCCTGCGGCTGAGCTCGTCCGCCTGGCGCGGGGACGGCAAGCGGGCCACGGCCTTCGCGAAGCGGGTGGAGGCCGCCGTCGACGCCCGCATCGCCGGCGTCTCGGTGATCGACTCGCCGCGGGCCATCGCGGGCGCCAACGGCCAGGTGCCGGTGAGCATCGCCAACAACCTGGACAAGGACGTCCTCATCAAGGTCAGGGTCACCTCGGAGAACCGGTCGCGCCTGTCGATCGACGCGCCGGACGGCGTCTTCGAGACCGGCGACGCGATCCGCGTGCTCAGGGCCCGCAGCCAGCTCGTCAACGTGCCCGTGGTCGTGCCCGCGCGGGGCGGCGAGGCGCGCATCGACATCCAGCTGCTCACCTCGGACGACAAGCCGTACGGCGACCCGGTGCATGTGGTGGTGCGCGCGACGGGGTACACGGGGATCGCCCTGGTCATCGTGGGCGCGGCCCTGGCGATCATGCTGGCCGCCGTGGTGATGCGCATCCTGCGCCGCCGGTCGAGGAAGTCGTTCCCCTTCTCCCCGCCTGTCCCGCCGGACGCCGGCCGCACGCCGGTCGAGCAGGAGGGGTCGACTCAGGCATAGGTTGGGTCCCACCCCCGAGGAGGCGTCCGGCGGTGCTCGCCCCGAGCCCGGTCGCCGCGAGCTGAAGGAACACGATGAGCAGGATGCTCCGGGCCAGCGCGATCATGGCGGCCGGAACCATGGTCTCGCGGCTCACCGGCTTCGTCCGCACGGCGGCCGTGGCCGCGGCGATCGGCACGCTGGCGCTCGGCGACGCCTACAACGCCGCCTACCAGATCCCGTACATCCTCTTCGACCTGCTGATCGGCGGCGTCCTCAGCAGCGTCATCGTGCCGATGGTGATCAAGGCGCAGAAGCGCGACCCTGACGGCGGGCAGGCCTTCGAGCAGCGGCTGATGACGCTGGCGATCATCGTGCTGGCCGCGATCGCGGCGCTCGGGGTGCTGCTCGCCCGGCCGATCATGGAGCTGTACACCGCGTCCAACTGGACGGACCACAAGATCGACGTGGCGACGACGCTGGCCAGGTTCATCCTGCCGCAGATCGCGTTCTTCGGCGTCGGGGCGATGGCGGGGGCCATCCTCAACACGCGGGACCGGTTCGCCGCCCCCATGTGGGCGCCCGTCCTGAACAACCTCGTGGTGATCGGGGTCGCGGGCGTCTACCTGGTCGTGGGGGCGTCCGACGTGGACAAGGTGACCGACGGCGACCTCGCTCTGCTCGGCATCGGGACCACGGCCGGCATCGTGGTCCAGTCGATCGTGCTGGTCATCGCGCTGCACCGGGCCGGGTTCCGGTTCCGGCCGCGGTTCGGGCTGCGCGGCACAGGCCTCGGCGAGGCGGCCAGGACGGCTGTCTGGACGTTCGTCTACGTCGGGGTCACCCAGCTCGGGTTCTGGGTCACCACCAAGCTCGCGACCGGCGCGGGCGAGCGGGCCCCAGGAGCGGGCAACAGCGCCTACGCGTACGCGTTCCAGCTCTTCCAGCTGCCGTACGGGATCATCGCGGTGTCGGTGATCACAGCGATGCTGCCGCGGATGAGCCGCTACGTCGCCGACCGGGAGTACGACGCGGCGCGGTCCGAGTTCGCCTCGGGGGTGCGGCTCGTCTCCTCGGTGATCGTGCCGGCTGGGTTGCTGCTGCTGGTCCTCGGGCCCGCGGTCACCACGCTGATCTTCTCGTGGGGCAACATGACCGCGGCCAGCGCCCTCTACATCGGCAACGTGCTGCAGGTCTTCGGCCTCGCCCTGGTGCCGTTCTCGATCTTCCAGCTCCTGCTGCGGGTCTTCTACAGCTTCGGCGACACCCGCACCCCCGCCACCGTCGCGGGACTGAACGTGGTCATCAACGCCACGCTGAGCCTGGTGGCGTACTTCGCGCTGCCCTCGCAGTACATCGTCATCGGGCTGGCGTTCGCCTTCATGATCACGTATGTGGTGGGCAGCGGGGTGGCCTGGGTGCTGGCGAGCCGGAAGATCGGCGGCCTGGGCGGACGGGAGGTCATGTCGGGGGTGACGCGGATGTACCTGGCGGCCATCCCCGGGGCGGCCGCGGCGCTCGCCGTCCTCTGGCTGGCCAGGGAGGTCACCGACATCACGGCGGTGAGCTCCGCCGTGGTCCTGGCCGCGGGCGGCGGTGCCGGGATGCTGCTCTACATGCTGGCCGCCCACCGGATGCGGGTGCCCGAGGTGAGCTCCATCATTGGACTCGTCGCAAGCCGGGTAGGACGGTAAGAGTCCTCACGAGGGACCGGCAAGTCGAAGGTAACCCGAAAGTCCGATTCGGACGTCTTCGAACGGGAAGGCGGGCACAAGCGGCACGGCACTAGCATGGTGCGCCTAGGGAATGTCCAGATCTTGCCGAGGCGAGCATCGGCCCACTTGACGGCGTCGCGGACCGCGACGCGCGACGAAGGAGGAATGACGGCGGCGCACGGCGCGTGCGAGGGCCCCGGACGGGGCGGCGCGGCGGACGCCGGACGGCGATCGCTGCGGACGATCTGAGACACGACCTGGAGTTGGGACCGGCGAGCGGAAGCGGGAAGGCGTGGGCGGAACCACCCGGCATCGGCTGAGGCATGCCGACAGGCCGCGGATCGAGGCGGCTTCGTGAGCATGTCCACGGTCGAGCCCGGCACCCGGCTGGCGGACCGGTTCCGCCTGGAGGACCGGGTCAACGAGTCGGCCGGCGCCACGCTGTGGAAGGCCATCGACGAGATTCTGGCCAGGCCGGTCGCGGTCCACACCTTCGACCCGGAGTTCTCCCGGGTCAAGGAGGTGGTGACGGCCGCGCGGCTCGCCAGCCGCCTGACCGACCCCCGGCTCACCCAGGTCTTCGACGCGGCCGACGAGGACGGCACGGCGTACGTCGTGAGCGAGTGGGTCAGTGGCGAGTCGCTGCGCGACCTGCTGGAGAGCGGCCCCGTCGAGCCCGAGCGAGGCGCGGCGCTGGTGGCCGAGGCCGCCGAGGCGCTCGCCCACGCCCACGCCGCCGGGCTGACCCACCTCCACCTGACCCCCAGCCGCCTGGTCTGGACGACCGGCGGCACCGTGAAGCTTCTCGGGCTCGCCGTGGACGCCGCGATCCTGGGCCTGACCAGCGAGGACGCCACCAAGGAGGACGCCGAGGGCCTGGGCCGCCTGCTGTACGCCGCCCTCACCGGCCACTGGCCGGGCGACTCCGACTGCGGCCTGCCCCCGGCGCCGCTCGACGACGGCAAGATCTGCACACCCCGCCAGGTCACCGCCGGCGTGCCCGGCTACCTCGACGCCATCGCCTGCCGGGCGCTCCTCCAGGAGCAGCGGCGCGGCCAGCCGCCCCTGACCACCCCGGCCGAGGTGGCCGAGGCCCTGTCCGAGGTGCCGCGGCCCGCCCCCGCGCCGGCCGCGTCGATCCCGCCCGCGCTCAACCTGCGGTCCGAGGCGCCCGACACGATGGCCCCGCACATCGTGCCGTCGCCCCCCATGCCGAACGGCGGCCCCCGGCCGCAGACCGGCGCGGCGAGCAAGGTTTTGCTCACGATCATCGTGCTGCTCGTGATGGCGGCCGTCGGCGTCGGCGCGTGGACCGTGGGCAAGAACCTCGGCAACACCCCCCGGGTCACCGCGAGCGGCACCTCGCCGACGCCGTCCGTGTCGCACAAGCCGGTGACGGTCAAGCCGGTCGGCGCGAACGGCTTCGACCCGCTGGGCGACGACCACGCGGAGAACCCGGAGTACGCCGCGCTCGCGGTCGACGGCAAGCCGTCGACCGAGTGGCACACCGACAGCTACAACAGCGCCGACCTCGGTCGGCTCAAGGACGGCGTCGGCCTCATCCTCGACATGGGCAAGCCCGTCCCCATCGCCAACGTGGTCGTCGCGCTCGCCGACACCCCCGGCGCGACTGTTCAGCTCAAGGTGGGCGACTCGCAGGAGCTGTCCTCGCTCAAGACCGTCGCCGACGCCCAGAACGCCTCCGGGTCCACCACGCTCACGCCGTCCAAGTCCGTGACGGGCCAGTACGTTTTGATCTGGTTCACCCGTCTTGCCCCCTACAAGGGTCAGTATCGTGGCACCATCTACGACGTAACGGTGCACTCCCCCGGATCGGCATAGCAGGGACCTCGTGACCTCCCCACCAGACAACTCCCCGGCGGCGGGGCACTCGGCGCGGCCCGCGGTGTCCGATGCCGAGCTGCTGACGCGGCACATCGAGGGGGACCCGCACGCCTTCAGTGAGATCGTCAAGAGGCACCGCGACCGCATGTGGGCCGTGGCCCTGCGCACGCTCGGCGACCCGGACGAGGCCGCCGACGCCGTCCAGGACGCGTTCGTGTCCGCCTACCGGAAGGCCGAGAGCTTCCGCGGCGAGGCCGCGGTGACGACGTGGCTGCACCGCATCGTCGTCAACGCCTGCCTCGACCGGATGCGCCGCAAGTCCGTGCGGCCCGTGGCTGACGACGAGCTCATCGAGGCGGCCGAGCGGGAGGCGCCGCCGGCCGACCAGGCCGGGGAGCGCGAGGTCTCGCTGGAGGTCACCGCGGCGCTCAAGCTGCTGCCCCCGGACCAGCGCGCCGCCCTGGTCCTCGTCGACATGATGGGGTACGGCGTGGAGGACGCGGCCACGGTGCTCGGCGTCCCCGCCGGAACCGTCAAAAGCCGCTGCGCGCGGGGCCGCGCCAAACTTGCCCCGATTCTTTCGCATCTGCGGAACCGATCAGACCTCACTCGCGTCTCATCCGCGAAGGGAGCAGAACTTCGTGACGGGTGACACGCACTACGACGTGGAGACTCTCGCCGAACTGGCGGAGGGCCTCCTCGACGACACCACGGCCCTGCGGGTCCGCGAGCATCTGGCGATCTGCGACGCCTGCGGCGAGACACTCGCCGATCTGGCCGCGGTCCGCGAGGTCCTCGCGGCGGTCCCGGTGCCGGCGATGCCCCTCGGGGTCGCCAAGCGCATCGACCGCGCGCTGGCCGCGGAGGCCCCGGACTGGGACCGCGTCATGCGCGACGCGCCCTGGGAGAGCGGGACGACGGACTCGCCCTGGGAGACCGCTTCCGCGCCGGCGTGGGCGGACGCGTTCCAGGACGTCCACGCGGACGCGACCCCTTCCGCCGCGGAGGAGCCGGCGGTCGTGCCCGCGCAGCGGCGCGAACGGCAGGCGGTCGACCCCCTCGCGCGGCGTACGGTCGTCGCGGCGGGACAGGACGCCGGGAACGGCTCGCCGGCCCGCAGAGGCCGGTCCTCCCGTCGGCGGCTGTGGGCGCTGCCGGCCGCGGCGGCGGCAGCCGCGGCGGTGATCGTCGGGGGCGCCGGGCTGGTGACCAACTTATTGGCCGACGGGACCCCGACCGGCCAGTACGCCCTGGGCACGGGCGACACGAGTGAGAGCCCGGCCGGCCCGCAGCAGGCGGCCTCCTACTCGATCTTCGCCAGCGGTCACAACTACACGAGCCGGGAGCTGCGCGGCCCCCTGCTGGGCTACTTCGGCGTCGCGCCCGGCTCCGGGACGAACGACGACGAGGACCTCGACACCTGCGTGAAGAGGTTCTCCAACCAGCTCGACCGCACGCCCATCGGCGTGGACAAGGCGCTGTACAACGGCAACGAGGCCACGGTCATGGCGTTCTGGGAGGATCAGAAGATCAACGCGGTGCGTGTGGTCGTGGTCGACTCCGAGTGCCACCCCCTGCGCCCGGACGGCCTGGCGACCTGGAAGTGACCGGTCGGCGGGAGCCGTACCATCGAACCTGACGAAGCCCCCCGCGACCTCCGGGGGGCTTCGCCGTGTCCAGGCCCCCTCCCGGGAATCCCCGGGGCCTAGGATCTGTTGACGCGACTGCACACCTCAGGATCGGAAGGCGAGTCCGTTGAGCGACGTCCGTAACGTGATCATCATCGGGTCGGGCCCGGCCGGCTACACGGCGGCCGTCTACTCCGCGCGCGCGGACCTCAAGCCGTTGCTGTTCGAGGGGTCGGTCACGGCCGGCGGTGCGCTGATGAACACCACCGATGTGGAGAACTTCCCCGGCTTCCCCGACGGCATCATGGGGCCGGACCTGATGGACAACTTCCGCAAGCAGGCCGAGCGGTTCGGGGCCGAACTGGTCGCCGACGACGTCGTCGAGGTGGACCTGACGGCCGACCCGAAGGTCGTGAAGACCTACACCGACACCTACTACGCCAAGGCCGTCATTCTGGCCACCGGGTCGGGGTACCGGCAGCTGGGTCTGGAGAACGAGCAGCGGCTGTCGGGGCGCGGCGTGTCCTGGTGCGCCACCTGTGACGGGTTCTTCTTCCGCGACCAGGACATCGTGGTGGTCGGCGGCGGGGACACCGCGATGGAGGAGGCGATCTTCCTGTCGCGGTTCGGCCGTACGGTGACCGTGGTGCACCGGCGGGACCAGCTGCGCGCCAGCAAGATCATGCAGGATCGGGCGTTCGCGAACGAGAAGATCCGCTTCATCTGGGACAGCGAGGTCGTCGACATCCTGGGCGAGGACCGCATCACCGGAGTGCGGCTGCGCAACCTCAAGACCGGCGAGGAGACCGAGCTGCCGGTGGGCGGCCTGTTCATCGCGATCGGGCACGACCCGCGCACCGAGCTGTTCAAGGGCCAGGTGGACCTCGACGAGCAGGGGTACATCCTGACGCAGGCGCCCACGACGCGGACCAACCTCGACGGGGTGTTCGCCGCCGGCGACGTGGTCGACCACATCTACCGGCAGGCCATCACCGCCGCGGGCACCGGCTGCTCGGCCTCGCTGGACGCCGAGCGCTGGCTGAGCAACCACGCCTGACCCGGGAATGCGGGGCCCGTCCCCGCGGTTCCCATTCAGCACACCGATCAAGGGGAGAGTTACCGTGGGCGCGATCAAGAGCGTGACGGACGGCAGCTTCGAGGCCGAGGTCCTCAAGAGCGACAAGCCGGTCCTGGTGGACTTCTGGGCGGAGTGGTGCGGTCCGTGCCGCCAGGTCTCGCCCATTCTCGAGGAGATCGCCGCCGAGAACGCCGACAAGCTGACCATCGTCAAGCTGAACATCGACGAGAATCCCGCCACTCCGCGGGACTACGGCGTACTCCAGATCCCGACGATGAACGTCTACAAGGGTGGAGAGGTCGTCAAGCAGATCATCGGCGCCAAGCCGAAGGCGATGCTGCTGCGCGAACTCGAGGGCATCATCTGAGGCCCCCTGCGGCGCGAGCCGTACCACCGCCTTTCCCGGCGGCACCCACCCACAGGGAAGGCCCCCGCGCTCCGGCGCGGGGGCCTTTCCGTTTGCCGGGATTCCGTTTTTCGGCTTCCTCGGGGAAGTTCCGTCGTCGATTTCCCCGGTTTCGGCGCACAGGGGACCTCCGATGGCGGCGACCGCTCCTCGATCACCGCCGGCGGGGCTGAGATCGTCTCAGACGGGCCGCAGCGCCCGCTCGGGAGACATCGATCCCAGCAGGCGCTCCAGGGCCACCTCGACGTCCTCACGCCACGAGACGGCGGTCTTCAGCTCCAGCCGCAGGCGGGGGAAGCGCAGATGCGGGCGGACGGTCTTGAAGCCCACCGACAGCAGGTACTCCGCCGGCAGCAGGCAGCCCGGCTGCTCCCACTTCAGGTCGCCGAACGCCTCGATCGCCCGTACGCCCCGGCGCGTCAGGTCCTTGGCCACGCCCTGCACGAGCATCCGCCCGAGGCCTCCGCCGGAGAACTCCGGCAGGATGTGCGCCGTCATCAGCAGCACGGCGTCCGAGCTCACCGGCGAGGTCGGGAACGCGACCGACCGGGGGACGTAGAGCGGCGGGGCGTACAGCACGAACCCGGCGGCGACGCCGTCCACGTATGCGATCTTCCCGCAGCTCCCCCACTCCAGCAGCGTCGCGGAGATCCACGCCTCCTTCTCCAGGCCCGGGTCGCCCGACTCCACCGCGCGCTCGCCGCCGACCGGGTCGAGCTCCCAGAAGACGCAACGCCTGCACCGGCGCGGCAGGTCGTCGAGGTTGTCGAGCGTGACGTTGACCAGCCGACGCGACACGTGATGCCCCAATCCCCGTCAGGAGTCCTGCCAGAAAAGCGCGCGAATACGGCGTCTCCAGGTCGCATCGTAACTCAGCGATCGCGTCCGCACGGGGCGCCACAGCGGTCGCCGCCGCCACGTTCCAAGGGGGTTCCGGACGCGCACAGTGGGGTCCGGCGCACCGTGATGTGTGGGACACGATGGCAAGAAGAGGAGCCCTTGATGGTCAATACCCTGTTGTGATCGGCGTGCCGCGCTACCGTACTCTGGATTTCTCGGCTACGTGATCGGAGGTGGACCGTGACCAAGGAGCTCGATCACGGTCGGACGAACGCGGCCCACGGGTCGCGCATTGACGCCTACGTCGACCGTTACGCCGCGCGAGCTACGGGGATGGTCGCCTCCGAGATCCGAGCTCTTTTCGCCGTCGCGTCGAGGCCCGAGGTGGTCTCGCTCGCCGGCGGCATGCCGTACGTGACGGCTCTGCCCCTCGACCTCGTCGGCGAGCTCGTCGCCGACCTGGTCGCCACCCGCGGCTCCGTGGCCCTGCAGTACGGCTCGGGCCAGGGCGACCCCGCGCTGCGCGAGCAGATCTGCGAGGTCATGCGGATGGAGGGCATCGAGGCCGGCGCAGACGACGTCGTCGTCACAGTGGGCTCACAACAGGCCCTCGACCTCATCACCCGCATCTTCATCGACCCGGGCGACGTGGTGCTCGCCGAGGGGCCGTCCTATGTGGGCGCGCTCGGCACGTTCAGCGCGTACCAGGCCAAGGTCGTGCACGTCGCCATGGACGACCAGGGGCTGATCCCCGAGTCGCTGGCGCAGACGATCTACGCGCTGCAGACCGCGGGCAGCCGGATCAAGTTCCTCTACACGATCCCGACCTTCCAGAACCCGGCCGGTGTCACGCTCAACGAGGTGCGCCGCCGCCAGGTGCTGGAGATCTGCCAGCGGGCCGGCATCCTCGTGGTCGAGGACAACCCGTACGGGCTCCTCGGGTTCGACGGCGAGCCGCTGCGGGCGCTGCGCGCCGACGACGCGGAGGGCGTGGTCTACCTGGGGTCGTTCTCCAAGACGCTGGCCCCCGGCTTCCGCGTCGGATGGGCTCTCGCCCCGCACGCCGTGCGCGACAAGCTCGTGCTGGCGATGGAGTCGGCGGTGCTGTCCCACTCGACCTTCACCCAGCTCGCCGTCGGGCAGTACCTCACCACCCAGCCGTGGCGCGAGCAGATCAAGGCCTTCCGGGAGCTCTACCGCGAGCGCCGCGACGCCCTCCTCGGCGCCCTCGAGGTGCTCATGCCGGACGGGTGCACGTGGACCAGGCCCGGCGGCGGCTTCTTCGTCTGGATGACGCTCCCCGAGGGGCTCAACTCCAAGGCGATCCTCCCCCGCGCCGTCGCGGAGCGGGTGGCGTTCGTGCCCGGCACGGGCTTCTACTCGGACGGCGGCGGCGCCCGGCACATGCGGCTGTCGTACTGCTACCCCGAGCCCGACCGGATCCGGGAGGGCGTGCGCCGGCTGGCCGGGGTGATCGAGCAGGAGCTTCAGCTGCGCGACACGTTCGGCACCGGGTCCGTCCCCGGCCACGCCGGCGTCGACACCCCCGGCCCCGACCTCGCCTGAGGCCCGGTACGGCTAGCCTGTTCAGGCCGGCCGTACTGGACCCCCGCGCGAGAAAGGCCCTCGTCGTGAGCGAGCGAACGAGCACCTACGGATCGCCCCCCGCGCGTCCTCATTCAGTGGGACGCGCCCGCGGGGAGGCGGACGCATGACCCGGCGAGCGGGACGGCCCGCCGAGCCGCGGGGCGGGGCATGGTCATGAGCGACATCGGGCACGTGCTCGTCCTCGCGGGCGGGCTCTCCTACGAGCGTGAGGTCTCCATCCGCTCCGGCCGCCGCGTGGCCGAGGTGCTGCGCGCGGCCGGCGTCGACGTCGAGACCCGCGACACCGACGCCACGCTCGTCCCCGCCGTGCTGTCCGACCCACCGGACGTGGCGTTCGTGACGCTGCACGGCGGCGCCGGCGAGGACGGCGCGATCCGCTCGGTGCTCGAACTGCTCGGCGTGCCCTACGTGGGCGCGACGCCCGACGCCTGCCGGGTCGCCTTCGACAAGCCGACCGCGAAGGCCGTCGTCCGCTCCTGGGGGCTCAACACCCCCGACTCGGTGGCCCTGCCGAAGGAGACCTTCCACGACCTCGGCGCCACCGCCGTCCTCGGGCGGATCGTCGAGCGTCTCGGGCTGCCGCTGTTCGTCAAGCCGTCGCGCGGCGGCTCGGCGCTCGGCGCCTCGATCGTCCGCACGGCCGAGGAACTGCCCGCCGCCATGGTCGGCTGCTTCGCCTACGGCGACACGGCGCTCATCGAGAAGTACATCCGCGGTGTGGAGGTCGCGGTGTCCGTCGTCGACCTCGGAGACGGGCCCATGGCGCTGCCGCCCGTGGAGATCGTGCCCGACGGCGGCGTCTACGACTACGCGGCCCGCTACACCGCTGGGCACACCGAGTTCTTCGCGCCGGCCCGCCTGTCGGGGGAGGCCACCGAGGCCTGCGCCGCGATGGCGGTCGCCGCCCATACGGCCCTCGGCCTGCGGGACATCTCGCGTACCGACCTCATCGTGGACGCCACGGGCCGCCCGTACTTTCTCGAAGTGAACGTGGCCCCCGGCATGACCGAGACCTCGCTGCTGCCCATGGCGGCCGAGGCGGCGGGCCGGGATCTCGGCACTCTGTGCAAGGGGCTCCTGGAGGCCGCCGTCCGCCGCGGCCGCTGACACGACGGGCTGTGCCGGCCGTTCGATGTTTCACGTGAAACCGGTCCGCTCCGGCGACTCCGTTTCACGTGAAACATCGGGAGGGACTTACTCCCCGTCGAGCCCGCGCATGGAGTTGGCCGCCTCGGGCGCCATCGTGCCGATGATCCGCTCCAGGTCGTCGATCGTGGAGAACTCGACGACGATCCGGCCCTTCCGGCTGCCGAGGTCCACCTTCACGCGCGTCTCGAAATGATCGGAGAGCCGGTCGGCCAGGTGGCGGAGCGCCGGGGCGGTCGGCTTCTTCGCCCGCGGCTTGCGCGGCGCCGGCCCGGCCGTCGCCTCCCCCAGCGCCACGATCTCCTCGACCGTCCGCACCGACAGCCCCTCGGCCACGATGCGGTTGGCGAGCCGCTCCATGGCGGTCGCGTCGTCCAGCGTCAGCAGCGCCCGGGCGTGCCCGGCGCTGATGAGCCCGGCCGCCACCCGGAGCTGCACGTTGGGGGGGAGGTTGAGCAGGCGCAGGGTGTTGGTGATGTGTGAGCGGGAGCGCCCCACCTTCTGGGCCAGCACCTCATGAGTGGCCCCGAAGTCGTCGAGCAGCTGGCGGTAGGCCGCCGCCTCCTCCAGCGAGTTGAGCTGCTCCCGCTGGAGGTTCTCGATGAGCGCCTCGCGGAGCATCTCGTCGTCCTGGGTGCTGCGCACGATGGCCGGGACGTGATCCATCCCCGCGATCCTCGAGGCGCGCCAGCGCCGCTCCCCCATGATGAGCTCGTAGCGCCCGTCTCCGATGGCCCGCACCACGACCGGCTGGAGGAGGCCGACCTCCTTGATGGAGGCCGCCAGCTCCTCGAGGCGGTCGTCGTCGAAGACCTCGCGCGGCTGACGCGGGTTCGGGGAGATGGCCTCGACGTCGATCTCCTGGAAGTAGGCGCCCTCGACCGGGCGCAGCCCCGCCTCGGCCGGGGACGGCGCGGGAGCGGCCATCGAGGGATCGACGATCGGTCCTGTGGGGATCAGAGCGCCAAGACCCTTGCCCAGTCCCCGAGGCTGCTTGCTCACCGCTGCTCCTTCACACCGCACAGAAGGCGGTGCCCAGCGACCCGAGGCCGCTGGGCACCGTCACGCACACACCAGGAGAGGGTACCGCCGCGCGGACGCGCCGATGAGCATCCGCGCCGCTTCCCGCTCCCGGATCCCGGTTTCTACGCCCCGGCGAGCGCCGCCGCCCGGTAGGCGATCTCCCGGGCGGCCTCCATGTAGGCCATCGCGCCGCTCGACCCCGGGTCGTACGTCATGACCGACTGGCCGTAGCTGGGCGCCTCGGAGACCCGGACGCTGCGGGGGATGACGGCGTCGAGGACGGTGTCGCCGAAGTGGGACCGCACCTCCTCGGCCACCTGGGAGGCGAGCCGCGTCCGGCCGTCGTACATCGTCAGCAGGATCGTGGACACCGACAACTGCTGGTTGAGGTGGGCCCGGACGAGCTCGACGTTCTGCAGAAGCTGGGTGAGGCCCTCCAGCGCGTAGTACTCGCACTGGATGGGGATCAGGACCTCCTGCGCGGCCGCCATGGCGTTGACCGTGAGCAGCCCGAGGGACGGCGGGCAGTCGATAAGGATGTAGTCGAACGTCCCGGCCTCGAACGACGCCAGCGCTCGCTTGAGCCGGGCCTCCCGGCCCACCATGGGGACGAGCTCGATCTCCGCTCCGGCCAGATCAAGGGTGGCGGGGGCGCAGTAGAGGTTGGGCATCTCGGGGACCGGCTTCACGATGGACGACAGCGCTAAGTCGTCCACGAGCACCTGGTACACCGACGGCATCCCCGATCGGTGCTCCGTCGCCAGCGCCGTCGAGGCGTTCCCCTGGGGATCGAGGTCGACCACGAGGACGCGCTGCCCGTGCATCGACAGGGCGGCGGCAAGGTTGACGGCTGTGGTGGTCTTGCCCACCCCGCCCTTCTGGTTGGCCACGGTCATCACGCGGCACCGGGGTGGCCGCGGCCACTCCCCCTCGTCACGCGTCGAGTACCCCACGGAAGGCGCAGCCGCCTGCGGGGGCGCGGCTGTTTCACGTGAAACCACAGAACTCAGAGCCTCTCGTACCAGCGGCGAATCGCCAGGGTTAAGGGGGGTCTGGGACACGGTCGTCGTCCTTTCGACCGGCGAAACAGGGGGACGAGGCCAGCCAACCCCCGAGGGCCGGCCTGCTGTCGCGATCTCCCAGGGTAGGGCGACGGGAGTCTCGGGCCAACCCAGGCCCGCTGCGGTACCCGCCACGACGCTCACCTCTTCCGTCGCCGCCGCGCGCCCGCCTCCGGAGGCCGTCCGGCGACCACGCGGACGAGGGTGGCGGGCGGCTCGACCTTATCGCGCCCGACCTCGAGCACCTCGACGTCCTGCGCTCCCGAGGCCTCCAGTTGCGCCCGGGCGGACTCGATCTCCTCCGCCGCGCGCTCACCCTTCATCGCGAGAAGCTCCCCGCCGTCCCGCAGCAGCGGCAGCGCCCAGGTCACCAGGCGGTCGAGCGGCGCCACGGCCCGGGCGGTGGCGACGTCGAACACGCGTCTGCGGGCGAGCTCCTCCGCTCTCCCCCGCAGCACCTCCACGTTGTCGAGCTTGAGCGCGTCGACGCACTCCGTGAGGAAGACCGTACGGCGCAGCAGCGGTTCGAGGAGGGTGACCGTGATGTCCGGCCGGACGATCGCCAGGACCAGCCCGGGCAGGCCGGCACCCGATCCGATGTCGACGACGCTCGCATCCCGCGGGACGGCCTCGGCCACCACCGCGCAGTTCAACAGGTGCCGGTCCCAGATTCGCGGGACCTCCCGGGGTCCGAGCAGGCCGCGCACCACCCCGGGCCCCGCGAGGAGGTCGGCGAACGCCCGCGCCCGTTCCAGCGCCTCGCCGGTGAAGACCTCCAGCGCCACCGGGGGCGCCTCGGGCAGGTCGTTGCTCTCCGTCATCACTCACTCATCCAGGAACGCTCAGGGCCAAGGGTAGCCGTCCCGCCCGCGCCGGAGGCGGCAAGCCGCTCCGGAAGGCCGCTCAGGACGGCGAAAGCCGCCGGCCCGACAAGGGGACCGGCGGCTTCCGGCGGACAGGCGCGAAAGGATCTACGCGGGAAGGACCACGACGAAGCGGCGGGGCTCCTCGCCCTCCGACTCGCTGCGCAGCCCCGCCGCCGCGACGGCGTCGTGCACGATCTTCCGCTCGAACGGCGTCATGGGCTGCAGGGACTTGGGCTCCCCGCTGCGCTTGACGTCGGCCGCGATGTCGGTGCCGAGCTTGGTCAGCTCGGTGCGGCGGCGTTCGCGGTAGCCGCCCACGTCGAGCATGAGACGCGACCGCTCCCCCGTCTGGCGGTGCACCGCCAGGCGGGTCAGCTCCTGGAGCGCCTCGAGCACCTCCCCGCCGGGACCCACGAGGTCGTCGCCCTTGATGCCGACGACCGACACCACCGCGCGGTCGCCCTCGACGTCCATGTCGATGTCGCCGTCGAGGTCGGCGATGTCGAGCAGTCCCTCGAGGTAGTCGGCCGCGATCTCGCCCTCCTGTTCGAGGGCGTCGACGTCGGGAGCAGGCTCAGGCTTGAGGGTCTCCTCAGCTTCGGTCACGTCCGGACTCTCCTTCTCCTACGACTTCTTGCTGCCGGTGCGCTTGCTGCGCGGCTGCCGCGCCGGCTGCTGACGGACGATCTTGGGAGCGGGCTCGGCCGGCGCCTCCGGCGTCGCGACCTTGGGCTTGCCCACCAGCTTGGTGAAGATCCCGTTCGTCGGCTCGGGCGTCGTCACGTTGCCCTTCTCGTCGATCACGGGCATCGGGTGGCGGCTGTAGAACCAGTGCTGCTGGCCGAGCGTCCACAGGTTGGTGGTGACCCAGTAGAGGATCAGACCGAGCTGGAAGTTCAGGCTGAAGACGGCGAACAGCGGCGAAATGTACATCAGGATCTTCTGCTGCTGCGCCATGGGGTTGTCCGGCATCTGCATCACCGAGCGCTTGACGCTCTGCCGGACGGTGAGGAACGTCGTGCAGGAGCTGATCGCGACGAAGCAGGCGAGGACGATCTTCGTCATCGTCGGGTCGGCGCCGAGCTTCGTGATGACCTCGGCGCTGTCGAAGAACTTCGCCGGCAGCGGGGCGCCGATGATGTGGGCGGCGCGCGCGCTGTCCACGAGCTCCTTGGTCATGCCGAAGCTCACGCGGTCCTCGGCGATGGCCCGCAGCACGGTGAACATCGAGATGAAGATCGGGAACTGCGCGACGATCGGGAGGCAGCCGCCCAGTGGGTTGGCCCCGGCCGACTGGTACAGCGCCATGACCTCCTGGTTCATGCGCTGCTTGTCGTTCTTGTACTTCTTGCGCAGCTCCTGCACCTTGGGGGCGAGCTCCTGCATCTTCCTCGACGAGCGCATCTGCTTGAGGAAGAGCGGGAAGATCAGCAACCGCATCGCCACGGTCAGCGTGATGATCGTCAGCGCCCAGTTCAACCCGCTGCTGGAGGGGATGAAGGTGCTGTAGCCCGAGTGGATCTGGGTGATGACCCAGGCCACTGCCGTATACAGCCAATTGAGGAATGGCAGCTCCACCGAGCTAGCTCCCTTGCGTTTCGTCGTGAGACCGGACTCGGCGTGGGGGCACCGGGTCGAAACCTCCAGGATGGAACGGATGGCACCGCCCGATGCGCCTGACGGTCAGCCATACCCCACGAAGGGCGCCGTGAACGGCGATGGCCTCCAGCCCGTAGGCGCTGCACGACGGCTCGAACCGGCACCGCGGTCCAAGGGCGGGACCGATGAAAGCGCGGTAGAACCTGATCAGCGCGAGCAGGACGCGCGCGACCGGGCCGGCCGGCGGCGCGACGCTCGCCGGACGCGCCGGAACCGGGTGCTCCGCAGTCATGACCGTCCGTCCGTAGGGGTCCGGGATCCGGACCCTCGCCGCCGGAGTAAACGATCCAGCGCGACGTCGAGTTCGGCGGCCAGGTGCTCGCTTCGCGCGGACGCGGCCGGTGGATTGGCGCGTACCACAAGCAGGCTACCTCTCGGCAGCGCCTCCACACGGCTCCGCATCAGGTGTCTCAGCCTGCGTTTGACCTGGTTCCTGACGACCGCGCCACCGACCGCCTTGCTCACGACGAAGCCGACCAGCGGTGGCTCGTCGGCCTCGCGCACGTTGAGGTGAGCGACCAGGGTGGGACGCCCGGCGCGTCGCCCGCGGCGGATCGCGTCGGCGAACTCGTAACCCCGTCGCATGCGCGACGCGGACGGCAGCACCGGGCCTTCTTCGAAGTACGGCGAGCCGCCCACCGGCCGAGGGCACGGCGGGCGGCGTCGCGTCGTCAGACCGTCAGTTCCGCGCGGCCCTTGCGGCGGCGGGCGGCCAGGATCGCGCGGCCGGCACGGGTGCGCATGCGCAGCCGGAAGCCGTGGGTCTTCGCGCGACGACGGTTGTTCGGCTGGTAAGTACGCTTGCTCACGGGTGGGCTCCAGGCTTCAAGTACGCCCGCGGCGGTCCCACGGGCGCGGTACATTCCAAGGTCGCGGCTCGTCAATAGCGCGGGCATGCGAAATAGCCGTCGCGTGAATAGCCGACCGGGCCACGTTACGGGGCCATCCCGGGTCTGGTCAAACCAGAGCCCATGCTCCCAAGCGCGTACGGCGAGCGACCATGGCCCACTAGGCTGTGGACAACGCCTTGAACGCAAGTCGCGCGCACCGCTACTGTCGGCCCTCCGGCTCTTCCCTCCATCAGCGTGGATGTGCCCGGGGAGAGCGCGCGGACTGTGCACATCTTGTGGATCTCATGTGGATCACCTGTGGGTCCCGGCCGGGCCGGAGGTCCCGGAGGCGGGTTGACGGAGAAGGATCGCGGCGGGCGGGCGGGGGCCGCGCAATGGGAGGAGGGGCCGAGCCATGGAAGGCGTCGATCTCAACGCTGTATGGGCTCGGGCGCTCGGGACCCTGCTCGACGAGGGCGTCTCGGGACAGCAGCGCGCGTTCCTCCAGATGACGCAGCCCTCCGGCCTGATCAACGACACGATCCTGCTGGCCGCGCCCAACGACTTCGCCAAGGAGGTCCTGGAGGTACGGCTGCGCCCGCTGATCGTGCACGCGCTGTCCCAGGAGCTCGGCCGTCCGGTTCGGATCGCCGTGATGGTGGACCCGAGCGCGTCGGGCCAGGCCGCCGACCAGCGGCCCTCGTCCACGGATTATCCACAGCATCGTCCCCAGGCCCAGGGGTTCGCGTTAGGCGACGAGGGGCCGGTTCAGCATGATTCGGGACCCAACGGCGGCCCGCAATATCCACAGCATCCCCAGCAGCCGCCGCGGCCCGGTGGATACTCCCCTGAGCCGCCGCCCGCGCCCAAGCCGGAGCCCGCGCAGAACCGCTGGGACGCCCGCGGCGGACGGACCGGCGGCGGCGAGCCGGCGCGGCTCAACGCCAAGTACACCTTCGAGACCTTCGTCATCGGCGCGAGCAACCGCTTCGCCCACGCAGCGGCCGTCGCGGTGGCCGAGGCGCCCGCCAAGGCGTACAACCCGCTGTTCATCTACGGCGACTCCGGGCTGGGGAAGACCCACCTGCTGCACGCGATCGGCCACTACGCGCAGAGCCTGTACGACGGCGCCCGGGTGCGGTACGTGAGCTCCGAGGAGTTCACCAACGACTTCATCAACTCCATCCGCGACCACAAGGCCGACGGGTTCCGCTCCCGGTACCGCGCGGTCGACATCCTCCTTGTGGACGACATCCAGTTCCTTGAGGGCAAGGAGCAGACGCAGGAGGAGTTCTTCCACACCTTCAACACCCTCCACAACGCCAGCAAGCAGATCGTCATCTCCAGCGACCGCGCGCCGAAGCAGCTGGTCACGCTGGAGGACCGGCTCCGCAACCGGTTCGAGTGGGGTCTGATCACAGACGTCCAGCCGCCCGAGCTGGAGACCCGCATCGCGATCCTGCGCAAGAAGGCGATCCAGGAGGGCCTGGCCGCGCCGCCCGACGTGCTGGAGTACATCGCCAGCCGCATCGCCACCAACATCCGCGAGCTGGAGGGGGCGCTGATCCGGGTCACCGCGTTCGCCAGCCTCAACCGGCAGTCTGTGGACATCCAGCTCGCCGAGATCGTCCTCAAGGACCTGATCAGCGAGGACGCGAGCCCCGAGATCACCATCTCCCTCATCATGTCCACGACCGCGGAGTACTTCGGGGTCTCCCTGGACGACCTGTGCGGGGGCTCCCGCTCGCGGGCACTGGTGACGGCCCGTCAGATCGCGATGTACCTGGCCCGCGAGCTCACCGACCTGTCGCTGCCGAAGATCGGACAGCAGTTCGGCGGCCGCGACCACACCACGGTCATGCACGCCGAGCGCAAGATCCGGTCTCTCATGGCCGAGCGCCGGTCGATGTACAACCAGGTCAACGAGTTGACGACGCGCGTAAAGCAGCGCGCGCGCAACACGTGATACACAGCCTGTGGATATCTCTGTGGATCAGAACCGGATGCCCGTGACGCGGCCATCCGGTCGTCACCACTCAATCAGCTCCCGGAAATAGGCCGCGCCGGCATGGGGACGAACATGGGGAAAGCCTGGGGACGGCTTGGGGAAGACCCGTGGACGACCTGGGGACGCCCTGTGGGATCTCGTCACAGCACCCCCAAAGGCCTCTTCTTTCCCGTGGACAACCGGTGGAAACATCGTGGATTACTCGTGGACGAAGGCCTGCTCTCCTGGGGAACGGGTGTGGGGACGGCCGCGAACCTCACAGGCCACAGGGGGCGCATCCACCCCGTCCCCACACCGGCGGTGGATGAAAGTCGCCGCCTGACCTGCGAAGATGCTCGACATCCACATATCCACCGCCCCTAATGAGATGACCTATATCTCTCTCTCCAAAGAACCGAAGAACCATAGAAGGGTTCTCCACGCGCCCAGGTGCGGGAGAGTGAACACTTGACGATGCAGCGACACCCAGGAGGCTGATCCCCGTGATGTTCCGGATCGAGCGCGACGTGCTCGCCGAAGCCGTGGCGTGGACGGCGCGGAGCCTTCCGGCCCGTCCGTCGGTGCCGGTCCTCGCCGGCATGCGGCTCGAGGTGACCGACGACCAGCAGCTGAAGCTGTCGGGCTTCGACTACGAGGTCTCCGCCGAGGTGACCCTCGACCTGCAGACGGGCGACCCGGGTGTGGTGCTCGTCAGCGGCAAGCTCCTCGCCGAGATCACCCGCGCCCTGCCCGCGCAGCCGGTCGAGCTGGTGGTGGACGGCGCCAAGGCCGTCGTCACGTGCGGCAGCGCGCGGTTCACCCTGTTGACGATGCCTGTGGAGGACTACCCCTCCCTGCCGGCCATGCCGCCGGCCGCGGGCCGGGTCGGCAGCGACGTGTTCGCCTCCGCCGTCGGCCAGGTGGCCGTCGCGGCGGGCAAGGACGACACGCTGCCCATGCTCACGGGCGTCCGCATGGAGATCGAGGGCGACACGGTCACGCTGGCCGCCACCGACCGCTACCGCCTGGCCGTGCGGGAGCTGAAGTGGCAGCCTGAGCAGCCCGACTTCCAGGCGATCGCCATGATCCCCGGCCGTACGCTCGCGGACACGGCCAAGGCGCTCGGCGGCACCGGCGCGGAGGTGGAGATCGCGCTCAGCTCGGCCGGCGGCACCGGCGAGGGGATGATCGGGTTCTCCAGCGCGGGCCGGCGGACCACGACGCGGCTCCTCGACCCCGAGTTCCCCAAGTACCGTTCGCTGCTGCCCACCGAGTTCTCCGCGCGGGCCGATCTGTCCACAGGGTCGTTCGTCGAGGCGGTCAAGCGCGTCGCGCTGGTGGCCGAGCGGAACACGCCGGTGCGGCTGGCCTTCCGGGGCGGCGAGGTCGTCCTGGAGGCGGGCAGCGGCGACGAGGCCCAGGCGGTGGAGGCGCTGCCGGTGGAGTTCGACGGCGACGAGATCAACATCGCGTTCAACCACCAGTTCCTCCTGGAGGGGCTGGGGGCGATCGACTCCGACGTGGCACGCCTGCAGTTCACCACGCCGACCAAGCCGGCCATCCTCACCGGCGGCAAGCCTGTGGACGACGGGGTCACGGAGGACTACCGATACCTGATCATGCCCATCCGCCTGTCCAGCTGACGGCCCCGGACAACCCCGGGCGTACCATCTCCCGTTGGCATGGACCCTCTATGTGCGGGTACGCGTGCCTCGTGGTCGAGTGAGATGTTGAGGGGTGGCTCCAATGCAGATCGGGATGATCGGGCTCGGCAAGATGGGCGGGAACATGGCCCAGCGCCTCCGCCGGGGCGGTCACGACGTGGTGGGGTACGACCGCGACCCCGCCATCAGTGACGTCGGGAGCCTGAAGGAGCTCGTCGACCGGCTCGAGGCGCCGCGTGCCGTCTGGGTGATGGTCCCGGCCGGGCAGCCGACCCGCGCCACCGTCGACCAGCTCCGCGACCTGCTGTCCGAGGGCGACATCGTGATCGACGGCGGCAACTCGCACTACAAGGACGACCAGCGGCACGCCGCCGACCTGGCCGCGCGGGGCCTCGGCTTCGTCGACGTCGGTGTCAGCGGCGGCGTCTGGGGCATCGACTACGGCTACGCGCTCATGGTGGGCGGCGAGGACGCCCACGTCCAGCGGCTCATGCCGATCTTCGACACGCTGAAGCCCGAGGGCGAGGACGGCTTCGTCCACGCCGGCGGGGTCGGCGCCGGCCACTTCGCGAAGATGGTCCACAACGGCATCGAGTACGGCATGATGCAGGCCTTCGCCGAGGGCTGGGAGCTGCTGGAGGCCAGCGACGCCGTCACCGACGTCCCCGGGACGTTCAAGAGCTGGCGGCACGGCACGGTCATCCGCTCGTGGCTGCTGGACCTGCTCGTCCGCGCGCTGGAGGCGGACCCCGACCTCGCCGAGCTCAAGGGCTACGCGGAGGACTCGGGCGAGGGCCGGTGGACGGTCCAGGCGGCCGTGGACCACGCGGTCCCGCTGCCGGCCATCACGGCGTCCCTGTACGCCCGCTTCGCGTCCCGCCAGACCGACTCCCCGGCCATGAAGATGGTCGCGGCCCTGCGCAACCAGTTCGGCGGCCACGCGGTCGCCTCGGTCGAGGGCCAGAAGGCGAAGGGCGCCGACTCCCCGGGCGCGGACGTCACCCCGCCCGCCGAAGCCGAGCGCTGACCCGGTCACCGTCTCAGGGGCCGGAGGCGTCCGCCGGGGATTTCCACAGCCTGTGGACGGCCATGTGCGGGGCGCGGGTCCGCTCGCGGGACGTGCCGTGGGCGGGTCTGCCCGCCTTCGGCACACGGGGCCCGGGCGGCGGGTACTAGCCTTGCGGGCGTGCACGTGGCCAGCCTGTCCCTCACCGACTTCCGGTCCTACCCGGGCGTCGAGATCGAGCTGGAGCCGGGGACGACCGCCTTCGTCGGGCCGAACGGGCAGGGCAAGACCAACCTCGTCGAGGCCCTGGGGTACGTGGCCACGCACTCGAGCCACCGGGTCGCCACCGACGCCCCGCTCGTACGGCACGGCGCGCAGCGCGCGGTCGTCCGCGCCCTCGTGGTCAGGGACGACCGCCGCGCGCTGATCGAGCTGGAGATCAACCCGGGCCGGGCCAACCGGGCCAGGGTCAACCGCTCCCCCGTCTCCCGGCCGCGCGACGCCCTCGGCCTGCTGCGGACCGTGCTGTTCGCCCCCGAGGACCTGGCCCTGGTGAAGGGCGACCCGTCCGAGCGGCGGCGCTTCCTGGACGAGCTGCTGGTGGCCCGCGCCCCCCGCTACGCGGGCGTGCGGGCCGACTACGAGCGCGTGCTCAAGCAGCGCAACGCCCTGCTGCGCACGGCGGCCGCGACGCGGGCCGGGCGCAGGCGCGGTCCCCGCAGGCAGGACGACGAGGCGGCGTTCGCCTCCGCCGGCGCGGGCGACCCGCTGACCACACTGGAGGTCTGGGACGCCCACCTCGTGCGACACGGCGCGGAGCTGCTCGCGGGGCGGCTCGAGCTTGTCGAGGCGCTGCGCCCGCTGGCCGCCAAGGCGTACGCCACCCTGGCCCCCTCGTCCGGACTGGCCGACCTGGAGTACCGCGGATCGGACGAGAGCACGTTGTCCACAGATATCCCCAACCTGGGGACAAACCGGGAAGCCCTTGCCGAACGCCTCAGAGCGGCCCTCGCCGAGGTCCGGCAGGCGGAGCTGGAGCGGGGCGTCACGCTGGTCGGCCCGCACCGCGACGACCTGCTGCTGCGGCTGGGCGAGCTGCCGGCACGCGGCTACGCCAGCCACGGCGAGTCGTGGTCGTTCGCCCTGGCCCTGCGGCTCGCGGCCTACGACCTGCTCCGTTCGGACGGCGGCGACCCCGTGCTCATCCTCGACGACGTGTTCGCCGAGCTCGACAGCCAGCGCCGCAGGCGGCTCACCGAGATCGTCGCCCCGGCCGAGCAGGTGCTCATCACCGCCGCCGTCCCGGACGACGTCCCGCCGGAGCTCGCCGGCGCCCGGTTCGACGTGCGCGAAGGGAGTGTGACCCGTGTCCGCTGAATCCACAGGCGGTGGACAGTCCCCGGACGGCGCGACGGCCCGCGGCGCGGCCATGGCCCGCGAGAAGCTGGCCCAGGCGAAGGCCGACGCGGTCCGGCGCGGCCAGCTCCCCCGGTCCGAGCCGCGCCGCCGGTCCGGCTCCGGCGCTCCCCGCAGGGATTCCGGCGACCCGTTGCCGTTCGGGAAGGCGATCCGCGACCTGCTCGCCGACCGGGGCTGGGAGCAGCCGGTCGCGGTGGGCGGGGTGTTCGGCCGCTGGCACGACATCGTGGGCCCCGACCTCGCCGCGCACACCGTCCCCGAGAGCTTCGAGGACGGCGAGGTGATCGTGGCCGCCGACTCCACGGCCTGGGCGACGCAGGTGCGGCTGCTGGCGTCGACGCTGGTCAAGCGGCTGAACGAGGAGCTGGGCCCGGGTACGGTCACACGGGTGAAGGTGCGCGGGCCGAACGCCGGTCCCCGGCAGGGAGGCGGCCTGCGGGTCCGCGGCAGCCAGGGACCCGGCGACACCTACGGGTGACGGGCCCAGCCGTACGGAACGGAGGGGTCGTGCGAGCCGAACCGGCCCAAAATCGCGCCTGACGCGACGACCCCCGCCCCGCGTGGGGGAGACTCAAAACCATGATCGTCGCGTGACAGGGCATCACAGCGCCCGTGAATGCCACCTGAGGTCCGCCGGAACGGTAGAATGAATGCGGACTCAAGGACACGTCCGGTTTGCGTCACCCCCGGCCTCGCGGGCCGATTTCCCCCGGGTGATCGCATCGGGGCACTCACGACGGTGACGGGCATGGCAGGGGCAGCCAATCCACGGTGTCCCCCGCCGCGTGTCCGCGGCAGGAGGATTTCGCACTTGTCCTACGACGCTAGCTCAATCACCGTTCTCGAAGGCCTGGAAGCGGTCCGCAAGCGCCCCGGCATGTACATCGGCTCCACCGGTGAGCGCGGCCTGCACCACCTGGTCCAGGAGATCGTGGACAACGCGGTCGACGAGGCGCTGGCCGGCTACAACGACCTGATCGAGGTCACCCTGCTCGCCGACGGCGGCGTGCGCGTGATGGACCACGGACGCGGCATCCCCGTGGGCATCGTCGCCGCCGAGGGCAGGCCCGCCGTCGAGGTCGTCTTCACCGTCCTGCACGCCGGCGGCAAGTTCGACAGCAAGTCGTACGCCGTCTCCGGCGGTCTGCACGGCGTGGGCGCCTCGGTCGTCAACGCGCTGTCGTCGCGCCTGGAGGTCGAGGTCCGCACCGACGGCCACGTCTGGCGGCAGAAGTACGTCCTGGCCAAGCCGACGGGGCCGCTGGAGAAGGGCGAGCCGACCGACGACCACGGCACGACGATCAGCTTCTGGCCCGACCCGGACATCTTCGAGACGACCACCTGGAACTTCGAGACGCTGTCGCGCCGCTTCCAGGAGATGGCCTTCCTCAACAAGGGCCTCACCATCAAGATCACCGACGAGCGGCCCGACCACGTCATCGAGGGCGAGCCCAAGGTGGTGACGTACCACTACGAGGGCGGCCTGTCCGACTTCGTCAAGCACCTGAACTCCAAGAAGGAGGCCATCCACAGCTCGGTGGTCGACTTCGAGGAGCACGGCGACGGCATCTCGGTCGAGATCGCGATGCAGTGGAACGCCTCCTACTCCGAGTCGGTCTACACGTTCGCCAACACGATCAACACGGCCGAGGGCGGCACCCACGAGGAGGGCTTCCGCGCGGCGCTGACGACGATCGTCAACCGCTACGCGCGCGAGCAGAAGTTCCTCAAGGAGGGCAAGGACGACAACCTCACCGGCGACGACGTCCGTGAGGGCCTCGCGGCGATCATCTCGGTGAAGCTGTCCGACCCGCAGTTCGAGGGCCAGACCAAGACCAAGCTGGGCAACACCGAGGCGAAGTCGTTCGTCCAGAAGGCGTGCAACGACCACCTGCGCGACTGGTTCGAGCGCAACCCGGGCGAGGCCAAGGAGATCATCAACAAGTCGCTCCAGGCCTCCCGCGCCCGGATCGCGGCCCGCCAGGCGCGCGACCTCACCCGGCGCAAGTCGCTGCTGGAGAGCGGCAGCGGCCTGCCCGGCAAGCTGGCCGACTGCCAGTGGTCCGAGCCCGAGAAGTGCGAGCTGTTCATCGTCGAGGGCGACTCGGCCGGCGGCTCCGCCAAGGGCGGCCGCGACCCGAAGTTCCAGGCGATCCTGCCCATCCGCGGCAAGATCCTGAACGTCGAGAAGGCGCGGATCGACAAGGTCCTCAAGAACAACGAGGTCCAGGCGCTGATCACGGCTCTCGGCACCGGCGTGCACGACGAGTTCGACATCCAGAAGCTGCGCTACCACAAGCTGATCCTGATGGCCGACGCCGACGTCGACGGCCAGCACATCACGACGCTGCTGCTGACGCTGCTGTTCCGCTTCATGCGGCCGCTGATCGAGGCCGGCCACGTCTACCTCTCCCAGCCCCCGCTGTACAAGATCAAGTGGGACCGCAAGGGCGAGGACGCCTCCTACGCGTACTCCGATCGGGAGCGCGACGCGATCATCGAGGACGGCGTCGGCCGCGGCCGGCGCGACCCCCGCCTCCACGACGGCGTGCAGCGCTTCAAGGGTCTCGGCGAGATGAACCCCTCGCAGCTGTGGGAGACCACGATGAACCCCGAAACCCGGGTGCTCCGGCAGGTCACCCTCGACGACGCCGCCCAGGCCGACGATCTGTTCAGCGTGCTGATGGGCGAGGACGTCGAGGCGCGCAGGAATTTCATCATCACCAACGCCCGCGACGTCCGATTCCTCGACGTCTGAGCAGGGATAGGCAAAAGGACTCTTCGTGACGGAAGTAAACACTCCGCCCGGACCACCACCGGCCGAGCGCGTCGAACCGGTCGACATCCAGTCCGAGATGCAGCGCAGCTACATGGACTACGCGATGTCCGTCATCGTGTCCCGCGCGCTGCCGGACGTCCGCGACGGGCTCAAGCCGGTGCACCGCCGCGTGCTGTACGCCATGTTCGACGGCGGCTACCGTCCCGACCGCGGATACTTCAAGTGCTCGCGCATCGTCGGCGACGTCATGGGCTCCTACCACCCCCACGGCGACGCCTCGATCTACGACACGGTCGTACGGCTCGCGCAGCCCTGGTCGCTGCGCTACCCGCTGGTCGACGGGCAGGGCAACTTCGGCTCGCCGGGCAACGACCCGCCGGCCGCGATGCGGTACACCGAGAGCCGCCTGGCGCAGATCGCCATGGAGATGCTCCGGGACATCGACAAGGAGACCGTCGACTTCCAGCCCAACTACGACGGGCGCTCCCAGGAGCCGGTGGTCCTGCCGTCGCGCTTCCCGAACCTGCTGGTCAACGGCTCGGCGGGCATCGCGGTGGGCATGGCGACCAACATCCCGCCGCACAACCTGCGGGAGGTCGGCGAGGCCGTACGGTGGGCCCTGGAGAACCTCGAGGCGAGCGACGAGGAGATGCTCGAGGGGCTGATGGCCCGGGTCAAGGGCCCGGACTTCCCCACGGGCGCGCTGATCGTCGGCCGCCGCGGCATCGAGGACGCCTACAGGACCGGCCGCGGCTCGATCATCATGCGGGCCGTCGTCGAGGTCGAGGAGGACCCCAAGGGGCGGCAGTGCCTGGTCGTCACGGCCCTGCCGTACCAGGTCAACCCGGACAACCTGGCCCTGACGATCGCCGAGCTCGTGCGCGAGGGCAAGGTGACCGGCATCGCGGACGTCCGTGACGAGACGTCCTCGCGCACCGGCCAGCGGCTCGTGATCGTGCTCAAGCGCGACGCCGTCGCCAAGGTCGTGCTGAACAACCTGTACAAGCACACCCAGCTGCAGACCACCTTCGGCGCCAACATGATCGCCCTGGTGGACGGGGTGCCGCGGACGCTCCGGCTCGACCAGTTCGTCCGCTACTACATCGAGCACCAGATCGAGGTCGTCGTCAGGCGAACCCGGTTCCTGCTGCGCAAGGCCGAGGAGCGCGCTCACATCCTGCGCGCTCTTCTGAAGGCCCTCGACCGGCTCGACGACGTGATCAACCTGATCCGCCGGTCGGCGTCCGCGGCCGAGGCCCAGGGCGGCCTCATGACGCTGCTGGAGATCGACCAGGTCCAGGCGCAGGCCATCCTCGACATGCAGCTGCGCAAGCTGGCCGCCCTGGAGCGTCAGCAGATCCAGGACGAGTACGACGGCCTGATGACGCAGATCGCCGACTACCAGGACATCCTGGCCTCTCCGTCGCGGCAGCGGCGCATCGTCTCCGACGAGCTCGGCGAGATCATCTCCAGGTTCGGCGACGACCGGGTGACGGAGATCACGGCCTACGAGGGCGACATGTCCATGGAGGACCTGATCGCCGAGGAGGACGTCGTCGTCACGATCACCCGTGGCGGCTACGCCAAGCGGACGAGCACCGACCTCTACCGGGCGCAGAAGCGCGGCGGCAAGGGGGTCCGGGGCGCGCAGCTACGCCAGGACGACATCGTCGAGCACTTCTTCGTCACCACGACCCACCACTACCTGCTGGCCTTCACCAACAAGGGCCGGGTCTACCGCTTCAAGGCGTACGAGCTGCCGGACGCCGGCCGCGACGCCCGCGGGCAGCACCTGGCCAACCTGCTGGCCATGCAGCCCGACGAGCACGTGATGGAGATCCTGGACCTGCGGGACTACTCGGTCGCGCCGTACCTGGTGCTGGCCACCCGCAGCGGCCTGGTGAAGAAGACACGGCTGGGCGAGTACGATTCGCCGCGGTCCGGTGGCCTCATCGCGATCAATCTGCGCGAGGATGACGAGGTGATCGCCGCACGTCTCGTCTCCGAGGGCGATGATCTGCTGCTCGTGTCCAAGAACGCGCAGTCGATCCGCTTCACCGCCTCCGACGAGGCGCTGCGCCCGATGGGCCGTGCCACCAGTGGCGTCATCGGGATGCGGTTCCTCGACGGCGACGAGCTCCTGGCGATGAACGTGATCCGCGACGGGGAAGACGTGTTAATCGCCACGGAGGGCGGGTACGCGAAGCGCACTCCCGCCGAGCAGTACCCGGTGCAGGGCCGGGGCGGCAAGGGAGTGCTGACGGCGAAGATCGTCAGCGCACGTGGGAAGCTGGTGGGAGCCGTCATGGTGCGTCCCGAGGACGAGGTCTTCGCGATCACCTCTGCCGGCGGCGTGATCCGGACGAGCGCCGGCGAGATCAAACAGTCGGGACGCCAGACCATGGGCGTGCGCTTGATGAACCTCGCCGACGGTGACAGCGTTGTTGCCCTCGCTCGCAACGCGGAGGCGTTGGAGACCGAGGAGAACGGGGCAGGAGACGAGGCATGAGCGACACCGGCAGGCCGCGGACGTCCGGCGCGCCCAAGAAGAAACCGTCCGGGGCCGCCCGCCCGGCGTCGTCGTCATCCATGAGGGACGGCGTTACCGCCCGGGTGCAGGATGACGGTAGCGTCCCCAAGGTGGCTTCCGAGGAGAACGACACGGCCGCAGACACGGCGAAGCCGGAGGAGACCGTCCGCATCCGGACGTCCGCCGGCGACCAGCCGTGGAAGCAGCAGCCGGCCAAGGACGGGGACAAGCCGGGCGACGCCAAGCCGGTGACCGGCGCCGAGCCGACGGCGCCGTTCAGCAAGCCGGCCACCGCCCGGAGCACCACGACGTCGTCGACGACGTCCACCACCTCCGCGTCGGCCTCCTCACCGTCGGCCTCGTCGGCGTCGGCGGCGGGCACACGTCCGGCGCCGGGGTCCTCGTCGTCCCCGGCCGCCCGGCCGTCGTCCTCGTCCTCGTCGTCCTCGTCCTCGTCCTCGTCTTCGGCCGTCCGGCCGGGGGCGGGCACGTCGTCCTCGGCCGCGCGTCCGGCGACGGGCTCCGCGTCCGCGCGGCCGTCGTCCGCGACCTCGCCGGTCTCCTCCGCGTCCGCCTCCACCCCGTCCGTCGCCTCGGCTCGGGCGGCGGCCGCCGCTCCCGGGGCGCCGGCCCGCCCGTCCACCGTGGACGGCGCGCCGGTGGACGGCGCGGTCCACGGCCTCAGCTTCGGCACGGCCGAGCGCACCGGCAAGAAGAACGATTCGGGCAAGGACAGGAAGGCCGGCGTCCGCGCCCCCCGCAAGGCCCACCTCGTCCTGCGCCGCATCGAGCCGTGGTCGGCCATGAAGTTCAGCTTCGTCGTGGCGCTCGTCTGCTTCGTCGTGCTGTTCGTGGCTGTCGCCGTCCTGTACGGCGTCCTGTCGGCCCTCGGCGTGTTCTCGTCCATCACCGACGCCGTCACCCAGCTCACGACGGGCGACGGCGGCAAGGCGTCCACAGCGCTGGATATCAGCGGCTGGTTCGACCCGGTCCGCATCCTCGGGTACACGGCCCTGCTCGGCGCTCTCAACGTCGTGCTCATCACGGCCCTGTCCACGCTGGGCGCGGTGATCTACAACGTGTCCGCCGACCTCGTGGGCGGCGTCGAGGTCACCTTCAGCGAGGCCGAGTAGTCTCCCGTACGGCTGCCGCCCACCCGGGCGGCGGCCGTACCGGTGGGCCGGGTTCCTCGCTTCCGGTGGGCCGCGCGCCCGCCGCCGGTGGGCGGCGCGAGCACCGGAGGGACACGGTAAGCTTTACCTCGATCGGTCGGCGATTCGCCTCCGGAAAACGGATGCGGTAACGTTCGATGCGCGTCGCGGGGCTATAGCTCAGTCGGTTAGAGCGCTTCCCTGATAAGGAAGAGGTCCCAGGTTCAAGTCCTGGTAGCCCCACCACAAATCACCAGCTCAGAGGCCAGTTCCCAAGATTCGGGACCTGGCCTTTTGATCATTTGTTAGCCGTTCGTTAGCGGGCCAGCCCTGACCAGGCGGAGTAGGAGAAGCCGAACCGCCTCGCGTCCTCACGCATGGTGCGGGTCCCCGCGAGCTTGGTGGTGGCCACTGGCCAGCGTCGAGATCGCGAGCACGATCGACAGGATGACGGCCGTCACGTCCACCGGGTGTCTCCGTCCCTGTCCTGGCCCGGAGTCGCATCGTCATTCGGCGGCAGGACGAGCAGGCGGCTCTCTGCTTCGGCACCCCGGAAGTGGCGCCAGACCGCGCTGTGGTGGAAGTGGTTGTCGTAGAGGTCCTGTGCGTCGAGGATCTCCTGTGGGCTCGCCTCGCCCCGGCGGACTAGATCCCCCAGCCGGAAGTAGCCGAATCGCTCAGCGCCCGGCTTGAAGATCACCATGTCGACGCCAGTGTGCGCGGGGGTACTGAACGCGTGCGGAGTCCGAGGCGGCACGAGCAGGAAGTCGCCCGTCCCCACGGTGACGACATGCTCCCCGGTCAGGACGTGCAGGCCGCCGTCGATGATGTAGAAGATCTCGGCTGCCTCGTTGTGGTAATGCGGCGGCGGCCCATCGGTGTTCTTGCCGATCTTGCTACGGATCGCGCTGACCAGTCCGCTCGTGGTCTCAGCGTCCGCCAGCAACTCCAGCGTGTTCGGGAACTCGCCGAGGACCTCGGCCTCGCCCGCCCTTACCAGCACCGCCCGAGCGTCGTTGGGATCGATCACTGTCACTGTCACTCCTTCACAGTAGTTCGCTCCACGATAGTACGCCTGCTAACTATTTTCTGTCGAATAGAATCACCCGACATGACGGCAGAGGCGAACCCGGAACCCGACGACGCGATCGACGTGATCCTTACGCAGTGGCGGCGCGAACGCCCTGACCTGGACCTTTCGGCCATGGGTTTCCTGGGCCGCCTCTCGCTGCTCACCCGCGCCGTGGAAACCCAGGTGGATGACATGCTCGCGAGTCACGGCCTCGGGCGTGGGGAGTTCGACGTGCTCGCCGCCCTACGCCGCTCGGGTCCGCCGTACACCCAGATCCCCTCGGAACTGTCGGCAGCCCTGATGATGTCGCGCGCGGGCATGACCAGCCGCCTGGACCGCCTGGAGTCCGCCGGCCTACTGCAGCGAAACCTCGACCCCGCCGACCGCCGCAGCTTCCGCGTCACGCTGACCGACCAAGGCCGCGCGATCATCGACGCCACACTCACCGACCACGCGGCCACCCTCAACCGCCTGATCTCCGGCCTCGCCCCCGAGGACGTCGCCACGATGACGCGCATCCTTCGCACCATGCTGGACACCGTCACCTGACAACCACCACGCCAGCGCCACGATCCCCCTCAGGTCCGCCCCCAAGCGCGGCGACCCAGGCGGCAACCGCCACGAGCGTGTTGGCGGCGTTCCCGCTGGAGGCGCCGCCAGAAGGCTGCCGCGCCCGACACCGAAAATCTATGTTCGCCGCAGTAGACAATTGTGGCCGCTGGGGCTACAGTTTCTCGCATCGTAAGGAACGGTTCGGCCGGGCGGCGGAAGTACTGGCACCACGATGAACTGCCCGGAGCAAGACGAAGTTGGAAGTTGATAGCAGAAGGTCGGACGTGACGGGCCAGCGCAGTGTTTAGGGGCCCTGATCGTGGACGCGCTGCCGCAGGTGAAGCCGGACAGTGGTCCGGAAAGAGAGATGAAGGGAGTGTTGACGCCATCAGGATCGCCCGTAGCCGGCTGAGTCTCGCCGCTCGGGTACCGCAGTTCCACAGATTGGAAGGTGGTCTACGGTCACGCATCCGCGATCCCCGCACCCCCGCCGCTCAGTACGGCGGATGCGGAAAACAATGAGCCGGCCAGATGGCCGGTAGATGGTGTTGAACTCTTCGGGGCCCCGGCGCGACAGGTGCCGGGGCCCCCTGTGCGCGTGATGGAAGGAATGTATGGATCAATCTCGCTCGGCTGCCGGGGATGACACACTCGCTCACGGCAAGACTGCGGACACGGCCGGCTTCAGGGCCGAAGACCGGTTCGAGGATCGGTTCGACGATGAGGACTACCCCGCCTACAGCATGGGCGCGGCCGCGGAGATGCTCGGTGTCAGCCCCGCGTTCCTGCGGGCTCTGGGCGCCGCGAAACTGATCGAGCCGCAACGCTCCAGCGGCGGCCATCGCCGCTACTCCCGCTACCAACTGCGATTGGCCGCGCGCGCCCGGGAACTCGTCGATCAGGGCACTCCTGTGGAAGCCGCCTGCCGGATCATCATCTTGGAAGATCAGCTCGCCGAGGCGCTGCGCATCAACAACGCGCGCGACCGCCCGGCCGGACACTAGCACCGGCGGTAAAAGACCCGGCAGCGTGAAGCTGACCGGGTCTTGGAACCGGCTGTGGTTGACATCTGCTGCCGCCGATTCTCGTGCAGCAGCGATGCGGTAGCCGGAAACGAATCAGGGCCCGCACCTGTGGAGGTGTGAGCCCTGATACGTGGCGCTATTTGTCAGGCGGGAACGATGTTCTCGGCCTGAGGGCCCTTCTGACCCTGGGTGACATCGAAGGCCACCCTCTGACCATCGCGCAGCTCGCGGTAGCCGCCCTGAGAGATGATGTTCGAGTAGTGCGCGAAGACGTCGGCGCCGCCGCCGTCCTGCTCGATGAAGCCGAAGCCCTTTTCAGCGTTGAACCACTTCACGGTGCCAGAAGCCATGTTGATCTCCTCTTGATAGGCGTAGCCGAAATCCGCACTGTCGCGAATTTCGCGTTGCCGCGATAGGCCCACACCCGGAGAAGACCGGAAAACAAAAAAATGCACCTGAGGCTACATACCGTCAGGTGCACACAAGTTCATTATGGGTACCACAACTGCAACTGCTTCTAACCTAGCACACGTGAGGCGTGGTACTGCCTGAGGCCCCTGCTGGGGCTCTTCGCGACCTGCGACGGCCTGTGGGTACCCGGAGACCTTCCGAGCACTGTTCACCGGGCCAGGCTCGGCGAGAACTCCACCCTCCGCCTGATCGTCGCGGCGGGGCGATCAGCACCGCGGCCGCCTACGGTTCCGAGCTGCGCGGGGGTGATTACCCGGGAGTCGAAGGCCCCCGCCGGAGGCGTGATGCGGCGAGCGGTGGGTAGTGGTGCGCATCTGCATCACGGTGACGAGCGCCTCGCGTTGGCCGATGTCGCCGTACCTTGGTTCTCTGGGGACCGGGCTGTATGGCGGTGGCGCTCTGCGGGTTGGGAGGCGGTGATCGCGGTGCCTCCTGAGGGGATCGTGTTCGACGTGGATCGCGGCGCCTGTGGCAAGTGGGCGGTCGTTCACGTCACGGGAGATCTCGATTGGACGAGGTCTGCCAGTCTGCTCGACACGGTTGAACGCCTGTGGGATCACCTCCGCGAGGGTTGTTTGATTCTGGGCCTCGGCCCGCTGCGCTTCTGCGACTCCTCCGGGATCAGTCAGTTGATCAAGGTGTTTCGGAGATGCCAGGAGCACCGCATCCGATTGAATTTGGCTGCTCCACCGGCTTTTCTCCGGCGCCTCCTCAACACGACCGGCCTGATCCAGTTGTTCGAGATACAGGAGACGTTGGAGCAGGCTTTAAGAGATCTGAACGGCTGGGAGCCTGACGCGAACGCGGCCCCCGCTCCTTCGATCTGAGTCGGGAGCGGGGGCCGTCCAGCACCTGATGGCGGCGGTGCGGTGCTGTCAGTTTTGCCGTGCCAGGCCCCGGGGGTTCCTGATGACGGGGGCCAGAGCCTGCAGCGCGCTCAGGCGGCCGTGTCCAGGCGCGCGCGCAGTTCCCGGGGAGTACCAGGGCTGCGCCTGCCAGGGTCGCCTGCGCCGGACTGATCGTGTTCCTAGGCGTCCCGAACCACCGGCCTCTGCCCCGGCCCAAGGAGCACCGTCAGTGGTCTGCCCTGGCCGACCGGCCGTACGTGTCGTCGTTCACGGCTCGTCCGTGAAATGGTCCTGGTGGCTGACGATCGTGCTGATCGATGGGCGGGGCGCGCAGTGCACCTCGATCTCCGGGGGCAGCCCGCTCAACTTGGTCTCGCCACTGCCCCACACCACGAGGTTGACCCGGCCACCGGCCAGCGGTAACCCCGTGATCCTCAGCTCGCCGAACTCCTCCGGCAGCACGGGGGCCACCCACAGCCGGCCGTACGGGATCCAGGGGTCGAAGCGCAGCAGCGATCGCAGGATTTGAACGGGGCTCGCCGCCGCCCAAGCCTGGGGGGAGCACGACGTGGGATAGGGCACCGGGATGGGGAACTCCTTCCTGCCGAACCCGCAGAAGAGCTCGGGGAGCCGCCCGCCGAACGCCTCCGCCGCGTCCAGCAGACCCATGGCCACCCGCTGCGCCTCGGCGACGAACCCGTAGCGCATCAGGCCCGACACGATCAGGGCGTTGTCGTGCGGCCACACCGATCCGTTGTGGTAGCTCATCGGGTTGTAGGCGCCCATCGACGAAGCGAGCGTGCGGACGCCGAACCCGGTGAACATCTCCTCCGACAGCAGGTGCCAGGCGACGTACTCCGCCTTGTCCTCGTCCGCGATGCCGGTCCACAGGCAGTGGCCCATGTTGGAGGCCACGCTGTCGATCGGCCTGCCCTCGCCGTCCAGCCCGATCGCGTAACAGCCCCGCTCCGGAAGCCAGAAGAGCTCGTTGAACATGCGGCGGAGAGAGCACGCCCGTTCCGTGTAACGGCGCTCGGTCTCGTGGTCGCCCGCCTCGTGCGCGAAGTGGCTGCGCGCGATGTAGGCCGCGTAGACGTAGCCCTGCGCCTCCGCCAGGGCGACGGGCGCGCGGGCCAGGGACCCGTCGGCGAAGTTCACTCCGTCGAAGGAGTCCTTCCAGCCCTGGTTGACCAGGCCCTTGTCGGTCTTGCGGCGGTACCAGAGCAACCCCTCGATCGGGCCCGAGCGCTCGCCGTACTCCTCGATCCACGACAGCGCCGCGTCGGCGTGCGGCAGGAGTTCCTCGACGGCCTCGCGATGGATGCCCCAGCGGCGCAGCTCACCGAGGAGCACGACGTACAGCGGGGTGGCGTCGACCGAGCCGTAGTAGCAGGCGGCGCCATGGGGGGAGACGCTCGACCGCGCGCCGAACCGCAGCTCGTGCGGGATCTTCCCGGGCTCCTCCTCCGACAGCGGGTCGACCTTCGTGCCCTGGAGCCTGGCCAGGCGGCGCAGCGTGCCGAGCGCCGGCGACTGGTCGAGCGGCAGCGCCATCCACGAGGTCAGCAGTGAGTCGCGGCCGAACAACGTCATGAACCACGGCGCGCCGGCGGCGATCGTGGGCGGCTCGTCCGGGGGCCCGGGCTCGTACAGGCGCAGCGACCCCAGGTCCTCCTTCGACCTCCGGAGTGTCCTGGCCAGCCCCGGATGATCCGTGACCACGTACGGGCCGTGCCGCTGCCAGGCCGCCAGGCGCACCGCGGGCCCGGCGTACTCGACGGGATGGTGCGTGGAGAACCACGCCTGCGTCTCCTCACCGTCGATGATCGGATTCACCTGGAGGGCCGCCCTCCACTCCCCCCGGGCCGGCACGGTCACGCGGAAGCCGAGCAGTCCGGGAACGGCCAGCGCGTCGGCGGTCCTGATGACGGCGCCGCGAGCGCGGCTCGGCGAGTAGACACGCAGGCTCGCCCCCTCGGGCACCAGGTCGACGTCGGGGACGTGCCGGACCCGGTTGATCTTCACCTCGAACAGGTCGGCGACGTCGGAGCCGATGTGGACGTCCACCACGCAGCCGGCGGGCTCGTCGGAGAGGTTGCGCAGCAGCAGGTCCTCGCGCAGGCCGCCGCCGACGTACCGGTCCCGCACCACCATCAAGGTGCTCTCCGCCCGGCCCGGCCTCGGCGGCGTACGGCCGAGGAACGCGGCGTGGTACGGCTCGCCCGCCAGCACCTGGAGCGGCTCGATCGGCACGTCGTCCACCCGCAGCTCCCAGCGGGACAGCAGCCGGGTGTCGGCGTGGTAGACGCCCTGCGGGCCGCCGGGCAGGATGTCGCCGTTCCAGGAGGAGACGCAGAACGAGCTCCCCTCCACGAGCGTTACGGTGCCGGCGCCCAGAGCGGCCGGCTGTCCCTCGAACGTCCACGCGTTCGTCATACGATCCCTCCCCCGAACGGCGGGTCGGCTGGAACCCTGCTGTCCCGGTCTCAGACCGCCACCGGGTAGGTCTCGGGGGCCTCTCCGCGCTCCCAGCGGGCCGTACGTTCCAGGGGTTCAAGGGCGCGGGTCTCGTCGATGTGGACGACCGCGTCGAACTGGTCGGACAGGCGGGTCTGGAAGTAGTGGCTGTGCCGTTCTGTGCCCGGGCGGTAGACGACGCCGATGGCCCGTTCGAGCAGCGCCTTGCGCAGCAGGTCCGCGGCGCGGACCGAGTGGACGAAGTCGAGCAGGAACTCCTTGTGCCCGACGTCGTGCAACAGGTCCTCGACCGAGTCGGGAAGCGCCCGGCGCACGGTCTTCCGGTCGGCGGGGCGGCCCCAGTCGTCGGCCGCAGTGACGGTCCCGGTGTAGGTGGTGAAGCCGATCAGCCGGCAGTCCTCAGGATTGTGCTCGCGCACCAACTGGCCGAGGTTGAGCTCGCCGCGGGCCCCCATCTCGGTCGCCCGCGCGTCGCCCAGGTGGGAGTTGTGCGCCCACACCACGATCTTCGCGGGCTCGGCGCGCTGCCAGCCGAGGTGCTCGGCCAGCGCGAACAGGGTGTCGGCCATGTGCCGGTCGCGCAGGTTCCACGACGAGACCCGCCCGCCGAACATCGTCCGGTAGTACCGCTCGGCGGCGGCCACCACCTTGGCGTTCTGCTCCGCGTAGAAGAACTCCTCCTCGCCGAGCAGGCCCTGCGCCCGCTGGTACTGCAGCGACCTGCGCTGGAGGTCGACGAGCTGGTCGATCACGTGCTGCTCGCACGACTCCCCTGCGCCGAACGCGGCGGCGAACCCGTACGCCTGCCCGTCGTCACCGTCGCTGTGCTCCAAGCAGGAGTAGCGGTCGCGGGCCCGTTCCGCCGCGACCGGGTCCACCTTCTCGACGTACGCGATGACCTCCTCCGCGGAGCGGTGCAGGCTGTAGAGGTCGAGCCCGTAGAACCCCGCCCGCGCCCGCTCGTCCAGCCGCTCGTTGCGCTCGCGGAGCCACCCGAGGAAGTCGAGGACGTCCGCGTTGCGCCACATCCAGGCGGGGAACCGCGCGAAGCCGCGCAGCGCCTCTTCCGCCGATCCGTCGTCGCCGCGGCCGCGCACGAACCGGTTCACCTGGTACGCGTCGGGCCAGTCGGCCTCCACCGCCACGGCGACGAAGCCCTTTTCCTCGATCAGCCGCCGCGTCATGTGGGCGCGCGCGGCGTAGAACTCGTGGGTGCCGTGCGACGCCTCGCCGATCAGCACGAACCGCGCGTCGCCCACGATGTGGAACAGCACCTCGTCCGAGGGCACGCCGTCGCGCGTGGGCACGAGCTCTGAGCGCAGGACGGCGAGGTCGGTGCGGGCGGGCGGGGCCCAGGCCCGCGCCGAGGCCGCCGCGCGGAGCAACTCGCGCACCTCCTCGTCGGCGGTCTGGGGCACGTTCCAGTACGACTCCCCCATGGAGAAGAACGGGATCGGAGTGGTCGCGCAGACGACGTCGTCCACCAGGGCGGACAGGTCCTCGCAGGTGGACTCCGGCGCGGCGGGCACGGCGACGACGATCTGGGCCGGTTCCCGTTCCCGCACCGCTCGGATCGCCGCACGCATGCTCGCGCCGGTCGCCAGTCCGTCGTCGACCAGAATCACGATCTTGCCGCGCAGTTCGGGCGTGGGCAGTTCTCCCCGGTAGGCGCGCTCCCATCTCGCCAGCTCGCGGGCCTCCCGCTGGGCGACCTCCCTGATCGTCTCGGACGGTATGGCGAGCGCGCGGGTGACGTCCTCATTGAGCTCCACCACTCCGCCACCGGCGATCGCCCCCATGGCGAGCTCGTCCCGGCCGGGCGTGCCGAGCTTGCGCACCACAAGCACGTCGAGCGGGTGGCCCAGCCTCGTCGCCACCTCGTATGCCACCGGCACGCCGCCGCGCGGCAGGCCGAGGACGACGACGTCGGGCAGTCCCCGGTAGTGGCCGAGGAGTCCCGCGAGCACCCGGCCCGCGTCCCGCCGATCCGAAAACAGGCGATCCGTCATGAGCCTCGCCTCCCCGGTCGGGCAGCCGATACCCCCATCCGAGCAGCGCAAACACGGCCTATCCGACATGCACCCGGGGACGGCGCTCGGGATCCGGCTCGGCCTCCCGCAGGATCTCGCGCGTCATCGCCGGGACGTCGCCCACTCCGAACACCAGGTAACGAAGCATCGCGGCGACGGGGTTCTCCTCGGCCCAGTGGAAGTAGATGTGCGGCAGCTTGCGGAAGCAGTCGCGGATGTAGAGCAGCAGGGCGGCCAGCGCGTTCGGGATCGAGGAGCTCTCCAGCCGGAGGATCCGGTGGCCGTACCGCTCCTCGCCCCGGACGCGCAGCTCTGTCAGGAACTCCGACGCGTCCGGAACGGTGGCCTCCACGAACAGCACCGGCGTGGCGGTATCCAGCCGGTGGTTGCGCCACTGCTCACGCAGCTTCTCCTCGTACTCCGCCCGGTCGCGCCGCTGCGGCTCGTTGGCGATCAGGTGGACCTCGTGGCCGGGCACCTCGCGGAGGAACCGCTCCGCCAAGGGGTCGAGGACCACGCGGGTGACCCGCAGCTCGGTGGACCGGGTCGCCCGGGAGATCAGCGAGGTGACCACGATGGCCGTGATGAAGAACGAGGCGATCTTGACGCCGTCCGGCCGCTCGATCACGTTCGCCACCAGCGTGTACGTCAAGACGAGGGCGATGGCGGCGTATGCCGCCGTCGCCGCGCGCCGGCCCCGCCGGTGGACCGAGACCGTGACCGCGACGGCCGCCGAGAGGATCAGCACGAGGACTCCGGTGGCGTACGCCCCGCCCTGCGCCGTCACGCTCGCCCGGAAGATCACGGTGATGGCGAACGCGACGGCCGTGAAGACCAGCACCAGCGGCCGTACCGCCCGCGTCCAGTCGGGGGCCATGCCGTACCGGGGAAGGTAGCGGGGAACCAGGTTGAGCAGGCCCGCCATCGCGGACGCGCCGGCGAACCACAGGATCGCGATCGTGCTCGCGTCGTACAGCGTCCCGAAGCGGTTCCCGAGATAGGCATGGGCCAGGTAGGCCAGGGCCCGGCCGTTGGCCCTGCCCCCCTCCCGGAACTCCCGCAGCGGGATCAGCACGCTCGTGACGAAGCTGCTGGCGATCAGGAAGACGCTCATGACCAGGGCGACCGTCGTCAGCAGCCTTCTGGCTCCCCTGATCCGTCCCGCCAGGTCCCCCTTGATCAGCGGCATGACGGCCACCCCGGTCTCGAACCCGGACAGGCCGAGGGCGAGCTTGGGCATGACGAGCAGCGACAGCAGCACCATCGACGCCGGCCCGCCATGCGAGGCCAGCAGGGCCTGCTTCCAATCCACGACCAGGGCGGGCCGGTCGGCGACATGGAGCACGGCCGCCGTCACCACCACAACGTTGAGCGACAGATAGACGCCCACGAGGACGACGGCGACGCCGATCGCCTCGCTGAAGCCCAGCAGGAACACGCCGCCGAGCAGCGCCAGCAGGACGATCGTCACGGCGACCTGGTGCCCCTGCAGGGCGCGGGGCACGAAGGGGTTCTCCAGGATGTGGGCCGTCGCGTCGGCCGCCGACAGCGTCATCGTGATCACGAAGTCGGTGGCCGCGAACCCGAGCAGCACCAGCACGAACAGCTTGCCCCACCACCTCGGAGCGAGCCGCTCCAGCATCGCGACCGAGCCCTGGCCGCGCGGGCTCTCCACCGCGACCCGCCGGTAGACCGGCAGCGCGCCGAACAGCGTCAGCGCGACGAGGAACAACGTCGCGACGGGCGACAGCAGGCCCGCCGCCAGCGCGGCGATCCCCGGCTGGTAGCCCAGGGTGGAGAAGTAGTCGAGACCGGTGAGGCACATGACCTGCCACCAGGCATGCCGCCTGTGGGGCGCCTCCACCACGTGGGGCCCGGCGGGCATCACGTCCTCGTGCTGAAGCCCCTCCAGGAGCCAGGCGCGGACGCTGTCCCTGGTCGCCATGCCGCCACGCCCGCCCTACTCCCCGCATTCGCCGCCGACGGAGAGCCCCGTCTGCTCGGCATGGCGGCGGATGATCCGCTGCGCGGTGATGATGTCCTTCAACGCCCCGTCGAGCCCGGTGAGCGGTGGTTCGTCCTGGGTGACAAACCGGTGGAAGGCCACCAGTTGCCGCTCGTACGCCTCCGAGAGGTCGCGGTAGGCGGCCGTGCGCTCGGCCGTGCCGGCCCGCGACAGGACGGTGAGGCTCGTCGGGGCGTTCAGCAGGTAGTGGGTCGGGAAGCACAGTTCCAGCGAGCCGTGGTCGTGGTGTACGGCGATCGTCTCCCGGTAGACGGGGTAGTCCGGCAGGTGGTGCCAGCACAGGCCGTACCTGCCGTACGCGGGGTCCGGCAGTCTCCCGCTCACCTCGACCGAGGGCGGGAAGACGTCGTCCGGCCAGACGGACACATGGTCCACGGTCGCGGGCGAGCCGACCAGCAGCCGCATGACGGACAGCTCGTGCCGGACGTCGCCGAGCAAGACCTGGGAGTAGAGGCGCCGCAGCCGTTCCGGGACCGTTCCCAGAGCCTGGATGATCGCCTCGTCGTCGGCTTCGAGGTAGGGGGCGAGCCGCTCGGACGCCGGCCTCGACACCCGGGCTCTGGCGAACAGGAGCTGCGACTCCTCGGAGGGGTGCAGGACGGTGGCGTCCAGACGGCGTACGGCCCTGGCGCCGCCGGCCTCGCCGAGCGCCGACAGCAGGCGCTGCGTGGCCGGATCGTACTGCTTCACATAACCCACCATCAGCCGCGCGTCGCCGGGGATGCCGTGAAGCTCGGCCCGGCTGTAGGCGAGCGGCTTCTCGCACAGCACCCAGCAGCCGCAGGCGAGGGCCGCCTTCACGAGCGGCCCGTGAGAACCGGGCGTGAGGACGATCAGCGCGTCGAACCCGCCCGCCTCCAGCATGGCCATGGCGCGGTCGTAGGATCTGACGCCCAACTCCCGGCCGAGCGTCTCTGCGTGGGCGCCGTCCAGGTCGCACACGGCGGACACCTGGAAGATGTCCCGCCGCCTGGCGAGCAGCGGCAGGTACACGACCTGGGCCGCCACGCCCAACCCCACGAGAGCCACCTTCAGCGCGCCCACGCTCTCACCCACTCCCACGACGGGCTGTCTCCCGGCCGCTCTACTCCTCCTGGATCTCCCTCCAACCGGCGCCGGAGTTCGCGCACACGAGCGCGTCTACGCGGTCGGCCAGGTACGCGTCGCGCTGGCCCGCGCTCATCGCGTCCCACTCGGCCCGTGGAATCCGGATCTCCTCGCTGACGACGTCGTGCCTGCACTGGAAGAACAGCTCGACCGTCACCATGTCGCCCACGTCCTGTGCCGGCATCGCTCAGTCCTCCGCGCGCCGCTCACCCGGCGACGGCTGCTCGTCGAAGGCGAGGCGCCCGCCGAGCTGGGTGTAGAGCTCCAGCTGGTCCAGGTAGATCCGGTGACTGATGATCTTGTCGTTTCCCACCGAACAGGTACTGGTGCCCGGAATGGCGACATGGCGGCCGGTCGCCTCCAGCACCTGGCCCCCAGGCAGCAGGAAGGGCCCGGTGTGGGTGCCGGTGAGCATCCATTCGGTCACCGCCGGATCGGCGCACAGGATGGTGTGCCAGACCGTCATGCGCATGTCGGGGAAGCCCCTGAACAGATCTTCGTAGTAGGAGGCGATCTGCTCGTGGCCCTCCGCGACGCCCGCCGGGGTCACCAGGACCGCGTCCTGGCTGTGACACTGGATCACCTCGTCCAAGTCGTGCCTGTTGAAGGCGTCGTACAGCCTCTGCTTGAGCCGGCGGGCGTCCGGCATGCGCATGGCGCGTCCTCCTCGGTGCCGCAGTGGTCGGGCCGCGGGTGCGCGGTCGCCACAGGAGGATCAGCCGACGCCGGCGGGATGCAGGACTACCTTGGTCCAGCCCGGGTCGCGCCGGTCGAAGTGCTCGTAGCCGCCGGGCGCTTCGTCCAGATCCAGCTCGTGGGAGACGACCCAGGACGGCCGGGCCTTCCCCTTGTGGATGAGGGTGCAGAGCTGCCGGTTGTAGTTCTTGACGTTGCACTGACCGTTGCCGATGGACTGGCCCTTGAACCAGAACATCCCGTAGTCGAAGGCGATCTCGCCCTGCTTGTAGAGGTCGTCGGGGCTGCCGGGATCCATGGGGAGGAACACGCCCACGACCCCGATCGTCCCGGCGAACCTCACCGACTTGACGAGGTTGTTCAGCGTCATGTTGGGATGCTCGTGCCCCTGGGGGTCGTGCGCCTGGTAGCCCACGCACTCGCAGCCCCGGTCGGCGCCCCTGCCCTGCGTGAGCTCCATGACCTGGTCGACCGGCGAGCCCTTGGAGTCGTCGATCGGGATCGCCCCGATCTCCTCGGCCTTGGCCAGCCGGTCCGGGTGGCGGTCCACGACCATCACCATGCTCGCGCTCTTGAACGTCGCGGAGTACGCGGCCATCAGGCCGACCGGCCCCGCGCCGTAGATCACGACCGAGTCGCCGGCCTGCACACAGGCGAGCTGGGTCGCGTGCCAGCCGGTTGGCCAGATGTCGGCCAGCATGACGTAGTCGGTCTGCCTCTCCCGCGCGTCTTCCGGCAGGACCAGGCAGTTGAAGTCGCCGAAGGGCACGCGCAGCAGCTCGGCCTGGCCGCCGTTGTACGGGCCCATGTCCGCGAAGCCGTAGGCGGCTCCGTCCACCCCCATCTGGGGGTTGGTGGTGAGGCAGAAGGCCGTCAGGCCCTTCTCGCAGTTGGCACAGAAGCCGCATGCGACGTTGAACGGCAGGCAGACGAGGTCGCCGACGCGGACGTTTACCACTCCCGGCCCCACCTCGACCACCTCGCCGAGGTTCTCGTGACCGAGGACACGGCCCGGCTCCAGGTCGGTCCTGCCCTCGTACATGTGCAGGTCCGACCCGCAGATGTTGGTCGTGGTCACACGGACCAGGACGTCGGTGGGCATCTCGATCCGCGCGTCCGGCACGTTCTCGACGTCGAGCTGCCGGGGTCCCTTGTATACGACTGCCTTCATGGTGTCCTCTTTTCTAGAGCAGCAGCTGGAAGACGCGGATCGCGCGATCCCAGTGCTCGGTCCTCGGATTCTTCAGCTCGGGATCGAGGACGGTGAACGTGCGCGCCAGTGCCAGCGACAGCCCGCCGACGATCTCGGACAGCCGTTCCCTCACCTCCTCGCCGATCGACAGGTCAAGCGGAGGCAACGCCGCGAGCTGCTCCAGGATGGGCTTCAGCTCGATGTCCTCGTCGAGGTCGCGGAACCGGTGGATGCTCTCCTGGAGGCCCTTGGTGATGGGCAGGTCCCAGGTCTCGACGACGTCCCGGACGTTCGCCTTCGCGTGGGCTTCGCCGATCACCAGCAGGTCGTACAGCTTCTGGTTCACGAAGTCGCTGTAGCGCCGGAGGTCCTCCTTGTCGACGTCGAGGCCCGCCGCCGTCCTGAAGAACCGTTCGAACCTCGGCACCGCCATCACTTCTGCCATCGCCAGTCCCCTTCCTCCCCGCGTCGACGACTCAGCCCCTCACCTGAGGTGCTCGTGCACGAGGCGCACGGCCATCGCGCCCTCGCCGACGGCCGACGCGACCCGCTTGATCGATCCGTGCCGCACGTCGCCGGCCGCGAACACACCCGCCCTGCTGGTCTCCAGCGGAAACGGCCGGCCCGTGGAGTCCAGCACGCCCTTCCTGCCGGAACGGGCGGCGTCCAGCCCGGTCAGGATGTATCCCTGGGAGTCGAGCGCGATCTCGTCGGCCAGCCACCGGGTGTACGGTTCCGCACCGATGAAGACGAACATCGCGCGTGCCTCGACGGTGGACTGCTCCCCGGTGACGTTGTTCTCGACGACGACCGCCTCGAGCGTTTCCCGCCCGGCCAGCCGCCGGACCTGGGTGTTCAGCATCACTTGAATGCCGGGGTGTTGTTCGATCTCGACCGCCAGGTACCGGGACATGTTCCTGGTCAGCTCGCCGTCGCGTACGAGCAGGCGGACAGAGGCGACCTGCCGGGCGAGGAACAGCGCGGCCTGGCCGGCCGAGTTGCCCCCGCCCACGACGACGACCGGGTCCCGGCTGCACATCTGCGCCTCGAACTCGGTGGCCGCGTAGTGAACGCTGATCCCCTCGAACCTCTCCAGGTCCGGCACGTCGAGCCTCCGGTAGCGAACGCCTGTCACGATGAGCAGCGTGCGCGCGTGAACCGTCGTGCCCTCCTTCAGGGTGACGAGGTGATAGCCCTCGTGCTCTCGCAGGGCGCACGCCTCCGCCGGGACGCTGAGCTCCGCGCCGAACTTGCGGGCCTGGATCATCGCCCGCTCGGCCAGCTCGCCACCGGAGATCCCGGCGGGAAAGCCCAGGTAGTTCTCGATCCGCGACGAAGTGCCCGCCTGGCCGCCCAGGGCGACGCTGTCGAGGACGACCGTGGCGAGCCCCTCGGAGGCGCCGTAGACCGCGGCGGCCAGGCCGGCCGGCCCGGCTCCGACGATGAGCAGGTCGCACACCGTCTCGCGCGCGCTGGGCGCCGGGAGGCCGATCGCCCTGGCCAGCTCCGCGTTGGTGGGGTTGCGCAGCACCAGCTCGCCGCGCCAGATCACGACCGGCGTCTCCGCCGGGGTGATGCCCATCCGCGACAGGAAGCGCTCGACCTCGGCGTCCTGTTCCAGGTCGATCCACCGATGCGGCAGCCGGTTGCGCGCCGCGAACTCCCGCAGCCGACGGCAGTCCTGCGAGTAGCGGGAGCCCACGATCCGGAAACCGGCCCCCAGCCCGATGAGCATCGAGCGGCGGATGAGGTAGGCGCGCATGACGAGATCGCCCAGGATCTCATCGTCGGCGACCAGTCGGCGGAGCTCGTCCACGGGTACGTCGAGCACCTCGCCGTCCTCCGCCACCACACCGGTGACGAAGCTGGCCTGGCCGGTGAGCACGTTGAGCTCGCCCAGGAACCGGCCCGCGCCGTGGACCCTGATCACCTGATCGTCGACTCCGTACCCCTTGACGGTCGCCACCTTGCCGCTCAGTACGACGAAGAAGGCGGCGCACGGGTCGCCCTCCGCGAACAGCACGTCGTCCCGGTGAGCCGGGCGACGCTCGCCGTGCGCGGCCAGCGTCCGCATCTGCGTGTCGCTCAGCCGGGGGTAGGCGCCCTGCAGGTCGGGCGACTCGGTGAGCTCATCCGGCCAGCGCATCGCGGACCCATTCCCGTAACGCGGGTGCCGGGGCGGCGCCGGCCCGTTGGGCGACGACGCGCCCCAGCCGCAGGACGACGAGCGTCGGAACGGCCTGCACGCCGAAGCGCCGCGACGTCTCAGGCGCCTCGTCGATGTTCACCTTCACCAGCTTGATCTGCCCGGCCAGCTCGGTGGCGACCTGCTGGAGTGCCGGGCTCACCATGCGGCACGGTCCGCACCAGGACGCCCAGAAGTCGACGACGACCGGAATCCGCGCCGCCTCGGCGACCTCGGCGAAGTCCTCGTCCCCCGCGTCCACCACCCAGGGCAGCGACTCGTGGCACTCGCCGCAGCGCGGCGCTCCCGTCCCCGCCTTGGGTACGCGGTTGTTCCGGCCGCAGTGCGGGCACTTCACGACGCTGGACTCCACGACCTTCGGCGGCATCGGTCAGCCCTCCGGGTTGTCGTACGTGACGACGATCTCGCCGCCGGACAGTCCCACCCGGATGGTCGCGCCGTCGCGGACGTCGCCGGCGACCAGTGCTCGCGCCACCCGGGTCTCCACCTCGCGGGCGATGTAGCGGCGCAGCGGGCGGGCTCCGTAGATCGGGTCGAAGCCGCGCTCGGCGATGCAGCGGACCGCCTCCGGGCTGATCTCCAGCTTCATCCGGCGTTCGGCGAGCCGCGCCCTGATGTCGTTGAACATCAGCTTGACGATCTGCTCGATCTCGGTCTCGGTGAGCGGCTTGAACAGCACGATGTCGTCGATGCGGTTGAGGAACTCGGGACGGAACCGGGCGCGCAGCTCCGCCATGACCATCTCGCGCACCTCCGGGTCGATCTCGCCCGAAGGCGCCGCCTTCTCGGTCAGGTAGTGCGAGCCGATGTTGGACGTCATGATGATCACGGTGTTGCGGAAGTCGGTGGTACGGCCCTGGGCGTCGGTGAGCCGCCCGTCGTCCAGCACCTGCAGCAGCGTGTTGAACACGTCCGTGTGTGCCTTCTCGATCTCGTCGAAGAGCACCACCGAGTACGGCTTGCGCCGCACCGCCTCGGTGAGCTGGCCGCCCTCCTCGTAGCCGACGTACCCGGGAGGCGCTCCGACCAGGCGGCTGACCGTGTGGCGCTCCTGGTACTCGCTCATGTCGACGCGGACGATGTTGTCCTCGGTGTCGAACAGCGCCTCGGCCAGGGCCTTGGCCAGCTCGGTCTTCCCGACTCCGGTGGGGCCGAGGAAGATGAACGAGCCGATGGGCCGGCGGGGGTCCTTGATCCCCGACCGCGCCCGGATGATCGCGTCGGCCACCGCCTGCACGGCCTCGTCCTGGCCGATCACGCGCTGGTGCAGGATCTCGTCCAGCCGCAGCAGCTTCTCCCGCTCGCCCTCCTGCAGGCGGCTGACCGGGATGCCGGTCCACCGCGACACGATGCCCGCGATCTCCTCCTCGGTCACCACCTCACGCAGCAGCCGCTGCCCGCCCTGCTTGGACTCCAGCTGCTCCTCCGCCGCCCGCAGCTTCCGCTCCAGCTCAGGAAGCCTCCCGTGCCGCAGCTCGGCGGCGCGGTTCAGGTCGTACATGCGCTCGGCCTGCTCGGCCTCCCGGCGTACGCTCTCGATCTCCTCGCGCAGCTGCTGCACCTTGCGCAGGGCGTGCCGCTCGGCCTCCCACTGGGCCCGCATGGCGTCCGCCTCGGCTCGCAGGTCGGCCAGCTCCTTGCGCAGGGTCTCCAGGCGCTCCCGGCTCGCCGGGTCGTCCTCCTTGGCGAGCGCCGCCTCCTCGATCTCCAGCCGCCTCACCCGGCGGGTCAGCTCGTCCAGCTCGGCGGGCATCGAGTCGATCTCCGTACGCAGCATGGCGCACGCCTCGTCGACCAGGTCGATGGCCTTGTCCGGGAGGAAGCGGTCGGAGATGTAGCGGTGGCTCAGCACCACCGCGGCGACGATCGCGCCGTCCTGGATCTTCACGCCGTGGAAGACCTCCAGCCGCTCGCGCAGCCCGCGCAGGATGGAGATCGAGTCCTCGACCGACGGCTCGTCGACGAAGACGGGCTGGAAGCGGCGCTCCAGCGCGGCGTCCTTCTCGATGTGCTTGCGGTACTCCGTCACGGTCGTCGCGCCGATCAGGTGCAGCTCGCCGCGGGCCAGCATGGGCTTCAGCATGTTGCCGGCGTCCATCGCCCCCTCGGCGGCGCCCGCGCCGACCACCGTGTGCACCTCGTCGACGAACAGCAGGATCCGGCCCTCGGACGCCGTCACCTCCGTCAGCACGGCCTTCAGGCGCTCCTCGAACTCGCCGCGGTACTTCGCTCCGGCGACCAGCGCGCCCATGTCGAGGCTGAAGATCGTCTTGTCCTTCAGTCCCTCCGGCACGTCGCCGCGCGCGATGCGCTGCGCGAGGCCCTCCACGATCGCCGTCTTGCCCACGCCCGGGTCGCCGATCAGGACGGGATTGTTCTTGCTCTTGCGGGACAGGATCTGCACGACCCGGCGGATCTCGCCGTCCCGCCCGATGACCGGGTCGAGCTTGTCCGCCCGCGCCGCGGCGACGAGGTCGCGCCCGTACTTCTCCAGTGCCTCGTAGGCGACCTCCGGGTTGGCGGAGGTCACCCGCTGGTTCCCGCGCACCTGCGTCAGCACGGACAGGAAACGCTCGCGGGTCAGCCCGTGCCCCTTGAGCAGCCGGCCGGCCGCGCTGTCCGCACCTTCGTCCAGCAGCGCGAGCAGCAGGTGCTCGACCGACACGTACTCGTCCTTCAGCCGGCCGGCCTCCCGCTCGGCGGCGTCGAACAGCTGGGACAGCCGCTGGGTGACGTAGACCTGGCCGGGGGCGGCGCCGGGACCGGTGGCGCGGGGCCGCCGCTCCAGCTCGTGCTCCAGTTCGAGCTGGAGCTTGTCCGGATCGCCGCCGGCGACCGACAGCAGGCGCGGGACGAGCCCGTCGGGCTGCCGGATCAGCGCGAGCAGCAGGTGCTCCCCGTCGACCTCGGTGTGGCCGAAGCGGAGCGCCGCGGTCTGGGCGTCGTGCAGGGCCTCCTGCGACTTCTGCGTGAGACGGTTCAGGTCCACGATCTGTCTCCGGTCCTTCTCGTGCGGGTACGCAGAGCCGCCTCCAGCTCCGCGATGCGGTCCAGGAGGTCGGTCACGACACCGAGAGAGGCGTAGTTGACGGCGAGCCCCGCGTGCAGGCGCTGGAGGCGGCCCGCGGCGACGACCTGGGCGGTCGGGAAGCGCAGGCCGCCCGAGGAGTCCGTCCAGGCGTCGATCAACCCCAGCGCCACCAGGCGGCGCACCAGCTCGGGGTGCAGTCCCGTGGCCTGGGAGAAGGACTCCAGGTCCAGGTGCCCGATGTCCACGTGGGCGAGCCGGATGAGCGGATACGTCATGACGGACTCCTCGGGTTGAAAGCCGAGATCCTGGCCAGTTGCTCGTACAGACGGCGCTCCTCGTCACCGAGCCTGGGCGGCACCATGATCCGGGCCTCGGCCAGCAGGTCTCCGGGCCTGCCTCGCGGGTTGGGCATGCCCTGACCGCGCAGGCGCAGACGGCGCCCGGACGAGGTGCCCGGCGGCACCTTCACCTTCGCCTCCCCGCCGGGCGTGTCGACCGCGATGGTCGCCCCCAGCGCGGCCTCCGACGGCGTCAGCGGGAGGCGGACGTGGATGTCGCGCCCCTCCAGCCGGTAGCGCGGGTGATCGGTGATTCGCGCGACCAGGTACAGGTCCCCTGCCCGCGCGCCGTCGGTGCCCGCGCCGCCCTGGCCCGCGAGCCGGATCCGCTGGCCGTCGGTGACCCCTGCGGGTATGTTCACCTGGAGGGTGCGCCCGCCTCCCGGGCCGGGAATCGTGATGGTCCGCCGTCCGCCGCGGTAGGCCTCCTCCACCGTGAGCGGCAGCTCGGCCTCCTGATCGGCGCCCGGCACCGGACCCCAGCCACGGCCGGCCGCACGGCGTCCCCGCCCGCCGAAGACGCCGCCGAACAGGTCTTCGAGGTCGATGCCCTCGAAACCCTCGCCGGTGGTGAAATGAATCTCCTCCCCGCCCGGTCCGCGCGCCCAGGCGGGCCCCGGCCCCGCCCAGCCCCGCCCCGCGCCGGCGCCCGCTCCGGCGCGGGCACGGGCGTACGCCGCCGGGTCCACGCCCTCGGGCACGCGGCGGAAGTCCGGCCCGAACGCGTCGTACCGCCGCCGCGTCTCGGGGTCCGACAGCACCTCGTACGCCTCCGAGACCTCCTTGAAACGGTCCTCGGCGTCCGGGGCCTTGTTGACGTCCGGATGGTAGGTGCGGGCCAGCTTCCGGTAGGCCCGCTGGATCTCGTCCTGGTCCGCCGTTCTCGGCACGCCCAGGATCTCGTAGAAGTCGCGCTCCGCCATCACTCGTCGGCCTTCGTGGAGACGACGACGGAGGCCGGGCGTAGTTGCAGCGCGCCGTCGCCGTAGCCGGGCCGTACGACCTCGACGACGGTGCCGGGGTCGGCGTCCGGAACGGCGACCGTGCTGACCGCCTCGTGCCTGGCGGGGTCGAACCGCGTCCCCACGTCGTCTCTGCGAGGGAAGCCGAGGTGCGCGAGCACGCCGACCGCCTGGTCGCGGACGGCCCGAACCCCCTCGATCACCGCGTCGGCGTCGGCGCCGGCGTGCTTGAGCGCGAGTTCCAGGTTGTCGACCACCGGCAGCCACTCCGCCGCGACCCGCGTGCGCTCGTCGATCCGCTGCCGGTCCAAGTCGCGCGCGACACGCTTGCGGAGGTTGTCGAGCTCGGCGACGGCCCGCAGCCACCGGTCCTCCAGCTCGGCGAGCTTCTCCGCAACGGACTCCTCGACGTCCTGCCGGGGCTCCGGAGGTGGTGTCTCATTTTGCTCGGTCATGTCATGTCACGGGCTATTCGGGGCTGGTGAACTCGGCGTCGATGACGTCCTCGTCCGAGGGGCCGGCGGCGGCCTGGCCGGACCCGGCCTGAGCCGGCTCCTGGGTCTGGGCGGCGGACGCCGCCACCCCGAGGCCGTGATAGACCTGCTGCAGCTCCGCGGTCAGGCTGCGCAGCCGGTCGATGGGCGCCTCTTCCTTGACCGCCTGACGCGCCTCCATGATCAGCTGCTCGGCCCGCGCCTTCTCGTGCACCGGGACGGCCTCGCCCAGCTCCGAGAGCCGGCGTTCCACCTGGTGGGCGACCGAGTCAAGCTCGTTGCGCGCGTCGATCGCGGCGCGAAGCTGCGCGTCCTCGGTGCGGTGCCGCTCCGCGTCGGCGACCATCCGGTCGATTTCGCTCTTGTCCAGGTTGGAGCTCTCGCTGATCGTGATCCGCTGCTCGGCGCCGGTGTCCTTGTCCTTGGCGGAGACGTTCAGAATGCCGTTGGCGTCGATGTCGGTGGTGACCTCGATCTGCGGCACCCCGCGCGGCGCGGGCCGGATGTTCTCCAGCCGGAACCGGCCGAGCACCCGGTTGTCGGCGGCCCGCTCGCGCTCGCCCTGCAGGATGACCACGTCCACGGCCGACTGGTTGTCGTCCGCCGTGCTGAACGTCTCCGTGCGGCGGGCCGGGATCGTGGTGTTCCTGTCAATGATCTTCGTCATCACGCCGCCGAGCGTCTCGACGCCGAGCGACAGAGGAGTGACGTCGAGCAGCACGACGTCCTTCAGCTCACCCTTGATGATGGCGGCCTGGACGGCCGCGCCGACGGCCACGACCTCGTCCGGGTTGACCGTCATGTTCGGTTCCTTGCCCGTCAGCCGCCGCACGAGTTGCTGCACGGCCGGCATGCGGGTGGAGCCGCCGACGAGGATCACCTCGTCGAGGTCGTTCGTCGTCAGCTTCGCGTCGGCCATGGCCTGCTCCACCGGACCCCGGCAGCGTTCGAGCAGGTCGTGGGTGATCTCCTCGAATGTCGAGCGCATCAGCGTGGTGTTGAGGTGCTTGGGGCCGGTCGCGTCAGCCGTGATGAACGGCAGGCTGATCTGCGTCTGCGTGACCGCCGACAGCTCCACCTTGGCCTTCTCCGCGGCCTCGAACAGCCGCTGGAGGGCCTGCGGATCGCGCCGCAGGTCGATCCCCTGGTCGCGCTGGAACTCGTCGGCCAGGTAGTCCACGATGCGCCGGTCGAAGTCGTCGCCGCCCAGGTGCGTGTCGCCCGAGGTGGCCCGCACCTCGATCACGCCCTCGCCGATGTCCAGGATGCTCACGTCGAACGTGCCGCCGCCCAGGTCGAACACCAGGACCGTCTCGTTGCCCTTCTTGTCGAGCCCGTAGGCCAGGGCCGCGGCGGTGGGCTCGTTGATGATGCGCAGGACCTCCAAGCCGGCGATCTTGCCGGCGTCCTTGGTGGCCTGCCGCTGGGCGTCGTTGAAGTACGCGGGCACCGTGATGACGGCCTCGTTGACCTTCTCGCCCAGGAACTTCCCGGCGTCCGAGGCCAGTTTGCGCAGGACGAAGGCGGAGATCTCCTCCGGCGCGTACAGCTTGTCGCGCACCTTGAACCGCACGGCGCCGTCCGGGCCCGGCACGACGTCGAACGAGACCGCCTTGATCTCGCTCTGTACCTCGTCGAACTTGCGCCCGATGAAGCGCTTGGCCGAATAGATCGTGCCCTTCGGGTTGAGGATCGCCTGGCGTCTGGCCATCTGGCCCACCAGCACCTCACCCTGGTCCGTGAAGGCCACCACCGAGGGAGTCGTGCGCGACCCCTCGGCGTTCGGGACGACCGTTGGATGCGCGTCCTCCGTGGTCGCGATGACCGAGTTCGTCGTGCCGAGGTCGATGCCCACCGCCTTGGCCATGTCCTCATCCCCCTCCTGGCGCGCTCACCTGAGCGCAGCGGTCTCACGAGCGTCCGTGAGCACGCGCCGGGCCTCGTCGGCGAACTCGGGGTCGACGAGGATGTCGTAGTGGTCGGCGACGACCGCAGGCATCGAGGCGAACGCCCGGTGCTGCACCACGTGACTGATCGCACCCCAGACGAGGCCGAAGATCAGCCCGAGCACGATCGAGGAGCCGATGGCCCATCCGGCCCACGGGCTGAAGATCGCGAATATCACGCCGATGAGAAGGCCGATCCAGCCGCCGGTACCCGCGCCGGTGAGGAGCGCCCTGCCGAAGCCCCATCGCCCGAGCACCTTCTCCTCCCACCGCAGATCGCAGCCCACGATGGTGACGTGTTCGATCGGGAAGTCGTGGCGGGCCAGGACGTCCACCGCGTGCTGGGCCGCGTCGTAGCTGCTGTAGGTGGCCAGCACCACCTTGTGGGACCCTGCTGTTCTCGGGACGTTCACGGGACCAACCCCCTCGGCTGTTCCAGCTCGTGAAGACCACTCGCTCCGCCGCCGATGCGCATCGGCCCGGGCGGGAGAACCGGAATCCACGCCACCTTCGACGTTGGTGGGCGTCAGGGCTCTACCAGCGAGAACAATCCCTATGACGCGTATCCCCCGTGGGCTCGTGAACACCCCGACGGGATTTCGTCCCCCACCCCAGGATCCCGCCTGCCGTTCCCTCGCACCACCCTTCCTGCCTCGCATGAGCAGTGGCAGTCGCCCAGGGGGAGCGCCAGGTGCGAAGCAACTCCGTACTTGGTTCGGTCAGGCGTCGTGGCTTCACGAGTTCACCCTTCCCGTCCCGCCGGACGGCCCGGGTCATGTATCGGCGCGAAGACCTGCTGGTACACGCGTTCGTAGGCCTCGGTCATCACCGAGACGTCGAAGCGTTGCAGCGCGTAGGCGCGCACGGCCGCCGGCTCCAGTCTCCCTGCCTCCTCGATGGCGACCGCAAGCTGCCCGACATCGTGACGGACGCTGCCCGTCACCCCGTCCAGGACGACCTCGGGAACCGCGCCCCTGCTCAGTGCCACCACCGGTGTGCCGCAGGCCATGGCCTCGATCATGACCATGCCGAACGGCTCCTCCCACTGCACCGGGAACACCAGGCAACGAGCCCGGGACAGCAGGTCACGCTTCAGTGCGGCGTCAGCCTCGCCCACGTACCGCGCCGCCCGGCCGAGCAGCGGCATGACGTGCTCCCGGAAGTACGCCTGTTCGATTCCCTCTGTCTGCTTGCCCGCCAGGACGATGGACCGGCCGGCCGCCCGGGCGGCCTCGATGGCCAGGTGAGCACCCTTGTCGGGATGCAGTCGGCCCACCCACAGGACCCATTCCTCCTTACGAGCGCGGAACGGGAACGTGGCGACATCCACGGCATTGTGCACCTGCGCGACCCAATTGAGGTCGGGTGCGCTCGCCCGCTGCGACGAAGAGATGGCCACGAGGTTGACGGCGGTGCCGAGGGCCCGGTAGTAGGCGCCGAGTTCGCCCCGGACGTCGCCATGGCAGGTGACCACGGTGGGAGCCGTACGTGCCAACGCGCACAACGGGCCGGCGAGCGAATGGTCGTGGACCACGTCGGGCGCCAGCCCACACAGGAAGCGCTCCGCCCTGGCAGTGTGCACGACTTCCGGATACGCCTCTCCGATCCTCGCCGACGGCGGCTCGTTGTACGTGCGCCGATCGACTCCGTCGCCCGCGCCGATCACGGTAACCCGGTGCCCGCGGGCGAGCAGCCCGCGGACGAGATCCGCCGTCATCGACTCGATGCCGCCGTACCCCTTGGGCGGGATGTCGTACCACGGCGGGGCGACCATCGCGATGTGCAACGCCTGCGGCGCCCGTTCCGAAACGTTTCGCAGGTCCACGGAGACCTCCGGCAGCCTGCGGCCCGAGCGGTGCCGGAGGCCGGCTGTGCCAGCATGCCGTCCCCCACACCTTCTCACTCCGGCCGGACTCCTTGCGCACGGGGGCGAAACCGCGGTCACGACGGTCTGAGACGACCGCCGTGACCGCACCCGGAACCGCCTCGCCGGGCCTGTGACGTGTCAGGGCCTCCACGGGAAGAGGTGACCTGCTACTGGCGCGGTTTCGAGGACCTGCCGGGGTTCATGGAGCAGGTGGAACGGCGGGCCCGGCCGTCGCCCGCTCACGGATGGGGAAGCAGGGCCCGGTACTCGTCCGGCAACTGGACGGTGACGTCGAAGAACTCCTTGTCCGTAATGGCCTCGCGCAATGTGGCGAACACGGCGGCGGCATGTTCCCGCGCCTGGTCAAGGGACACGCCCTCTCGCTCAGCCACCCGGCGCAGAAACTCCTCCAGCCCCATCCGTGTGGCCGTGCCGGAGCGACCGGCGATGCCCCGCCTCAGTGGTGGGTGCAGTCGGACCGGCAGTTCGCGGATGAGGTCCCTGACCTCGCCTGCGGCGATGCGCTCCGCGAGCGTCTCCAGCACGGCCGCCGTGGCGCTTTCGGCACCCTCGGCGTCGAGGCCGGTCCGTCTGGCGACCCTGCTGAGGAACTCCGAGGACCGCATGACCTCGACGTGCCGCCGCTGGGCCTCGGCCACCAGGGGGTCGAATTCCTCCGGCAGGTCCGCCGCCAGGTCGGCCACCTCCTTGGCGTCCAGGGCACCGCCCAGCGCCCAGAAGACGGCTCGCGCGCGCCGTTCGGCCTCCTCGACGTCCACCTGCTCCCGCTCGGCCACGCGCCGGAGGAACTCGTCGACGTCGAAGGCCTCGGGGGCCTCGTCCGTGTAGACGTACGGCTTCAGCTCGGCGGGCAGTTGCCGGAGCAGGTCGCGGCTCTCACCCTTCGACAGGCGCCGCGCGAGCGTCTCGAGTGTCGCCTGTATGGCGCGCTGAGCGGCCTCGGCGTCCAGGCCGGTCTGGCGGCTCACGATTTCGAGGAACTCTTCGTAGTCCACGTCCGCGCTCCTCGCTCGACACAGCAGACCGCGCCCAGCTACCGCAGTTGCCTACACATACCCGGATTGAAGCGATGGCACCCGTGGACACGCTGACCAGCAGCCAATCCCGCTCGTTCCGCTCCGCGCCCGTTGCCATGTGACGACATTGCCCGGTAACGCTGAACACAGACGCGCGGTGAACGGGAATCGGCCAGGTGAGCGGCAGGTCAGCCCCAGAGAGCTGAGTTGCCGAAGTTGGCGGGCTCTGTCTCGCCCGCTGCTCCGACGGTGTCGGTGGTCGTGATCGTGATGGTGGCGTCGGGCAGCCCCGACGACTTCGCCGTGATGGTGGTCGTGCCGGCGTAGGAGGAACGGAACTCTATCGCCATCTTCCCGTTGAAGCCCTGGACACCCGGCGTGAAGGTGTACGACTTGCCGCCGGGCAGGATTCCGGGTCCGCCGGTGACCGTCAGCGTGACGGCGCGGGTGTCGTTGACCCAGGCGCCCGACGAGTTCCGCATCGTCACCACGAGCTGGGTGTCCGTGGTGCCGTCGTCAGTGATCGTCGTCGGTGAGTACCTCCCTGCCTCCAGCGTCATCCGGGTCGCCGTGCCGCTCGTCGACTGTTCGCGGGCCACGGGCGTGGGGTCGGCGACATTGGTGATGCCCGTCCACCTCGACTTGTTGGCCCGGTACCAGTACCACTGGTCCTTCGGCAGGCGGTAGTAGTCGATCATGCCCATGCGGGCGAAGGCGGCGCTCATGATCGTGCCGTGGTCGAAGCCCGCCCAGATGGCCAGTCCGGCGCTTCCGGTCGTGAGCTTGAACCTGGTGCCGTCGGACGGGTCCGCGACGTCGCCGTACGTCGGGCCGTACGTGCCGGGCCGGTCGGAGGTGTACGACCCGTACTCCGAGACGACGTTCGGCATCCACGTGTTGGTGATCTTCCCGCCGTCGCCGTTGTATCCGGCGACGTCAGAGACCGAGAGCTGGTCGAGCGAGTTGCGTTGCACACCGCCCAGCCCTGCCTTGCGCGTCGGATCGAGCTGGTGCGAGTAGTCGCGCATCCTGCTCACCAGCGCCTTGGCGTTGCCCAGGGTGGCCGAGGACGTGAAGAACACCTCGTTGCCCATCGACCAGCTGATGATCGAGGGGTGGTTGCGGTTGATCCGGATCATGTCGCGAAGGGTGTCCATGGCGCTCTGTTCGAAGGCCGCCTGGTTGGCCGTCTTCTGCGGATAGCCGTCCGCCTGGTAGTCGTTGACGCTGCCGGTCGGCGTGGGCTCCTTGCCGGCGGTCGCGGTCGCCCAGAAGGTCGCCTCCGACCAGAGCATGACGCCGAGCCTGTCCGTGGCGTCCGCGAAGGACGGGTCGTGGGGATAGTGCGAGCCCCGGATGAAGTTCATGCCGGCCTCACGGATGTAGCGGACGTCGCGGTCGAACCCGGAGTTGGTGACGGCGTTGCTCCAGCCACCGTGGTCCTGGTGCGCGTCCGCCCCGACGAGCAGCGTCTTGACCCCGTTGAGATAGAAGCCGTCCACCTTCCACTGCGCGCTGCGGAAGCCGAACGTGGTGTCGTACCTGTCGACGACGACGCCGTCGTTGACGGCCCCGTCCGGAGTGCGGTCGACCACGAGAGAAGTGGTCACGGTGTAGAGCGTGGGGTTGTTCGGCGCCCAGAGGTCGAGATTCTGCAGCATGGCGGAGGTGTTCGAGAGGGATCCGCTCAGCGCGTCGAGCGTCGTCGTGGCCGCGGCGCCGAGTGTCCGTACGGGCGAGTCGAACGTCGCCAGCACGCCGGTCGATCCCTGCTTGCGCACCTCCTGGCGTGCGTAGACGTCGACCGCGGAGGAACCGTCGTTGCGGACCTCCGTCTGCGCTCTCACGTTGGAACGGCGGGCGGCGATGTTCGCGCGCAGGTCGGTGTCGCTCGGATACTGCGACAGGTCGATGTTCCTGAAGTACGCGGAGTTGCTCGTGTCCCAGGCCGGATTGGTGAGCGCGGGGGTGGTGACGAAGGTGCCGTACCAGGTGACGTGGACGTTGTCGGTGACGTTCAGGTAGACGTCGCGGTAGAGGCCGCCGCTGAACTGGTGGTCGCCCGTCCGAGGGGCGAGGTCCGGCTGCCAGCGGTTGTCCACGCGCACCGCTACCACGTTGTCGCCGGTCCGGATCGCGCTGGTGATGTCGAACGCGAATCCGGTGTAGCCGCCCCGATGCGTGCCTATCTTGGTTCCGTTGACCCACACGTCGGTGATCGAGAACGCGCCCTCGGATTCGAGTTCGACGCGCTTGCCGCTCCACGACGAGGGAACGGTGAAGTGCTTGCGATACCAGCCCGCACCCACGTAGAAGTTCTGCCCGCCGGTGGAGCCGCCCACGTCGTACGGGGCGTCGAAGTCGTGGGGCAGCGCCACGGGGACCCATCTCGAGTCGTCGAAGCCCGCGTTCTGGGCGCCCGTCACGTCCGAACGGATGAACTTCCAGCTCCGGTCGAAGTCGACCTTCTGCCGGGAGTTCGCGTCGGCCGGCGGGCTGGGTGACGGTGAGGGGCTGGGCGATGGTGAGGGGCTGGGCGACGGCGAGGGGCTGGGCGACACGGGCGGCGGCGACGGGCTCGGCGTCGGTGTGGGCGTCGGGCTGGGGCCTCCGGCGGTGCTCCACTTCTGGTTGGCCTGGCCGCTGCAGGTCCACAGGATGACGGCGGTCCCGTTGGCCGTGCCGTTGCCGTTCACGTCCAGGCACAGACCCGACTGCACGCCGGTGACCGACCCGTCGGCGTTCTGCCGCCACTTCTGGTTGTTCTGCCCGTTGCACGACCAGATGATCACCTTCGTGCCCGGCGAGGTCCCGCCGGCGTAGGCGTCCACGCACCGCGTGCCGTTGAACGTGCGCAGCTCACCGGCCGAGGTGAACTCGAACGCCTGGTTGGCCTGCCCGGAGCAGTCCCAGATCTCCAGGGCGGTGCCCGGCGCGTCGGTGTTTCCCGTCACGTCCAGACACCGGCCCGAGGCGGCGCTGACCAAGGACGACGACGACGCCGCCGACGCCGGCGCCGCCCATGCCGGCGCCGTCACCAGCGCTGCGGCCATCACGGCGAGCGACGCCTTCCTGCGTACGCGTGAGGGGGAGCGCAACGATCCTCCTGGGGGTGCGAGCTGACCGCGGTGGCGGTCGGCGGTGTCGTTGCCCCGAGAGGATGTGAGCGTTAACATCCGACGTCCAGGGTTGCCCTCGCATGGAATGTGCCAACCCGGTTACCAGAGTGCTGCTGATCTCGAGGCAGATCGTCATCCTGATCGGGAAGCTATCAGCGCAGCCATCTCGGTCAACAGACCCGATCAGTGCACCGGTGAAGGCTCTGCCGTCGCCACGGCACGGGGACCGGAACCCGCAGATGAATCCCCAGGTCGCGATCGGATTCACGGTGCCGACGTCTCTCCCGAGAAGGTGGAAACCTCGGATGTGGAGGTGGAAAGTTTCAGCCGCCTGGTCTGACGGCAGGACGGCGTCCAGCCGGCGGCCTACGAGTTCCGCGTCGCCGCCGCCGCGGCCAGGTGACTTCACGTCCTGGTAGGCCCAGACGGCAGCGCCCACGCTGGTCTCGCTGCCGTCGTGCTGGCGGACCTCGCGCAACGTCCGGCGAGTCCTGCGAGGGCTGGCCGGTTCAGGCCAGGACGGTGACCGGGTCGCCGAGTCGCAGTTCGCCGCGACCTCGGGGGATCAGGCGGATGCCGAACCAGGTCCTGCCGTCCCAGCGGCGGTGGCGGGCGAGGGTGCGGAGAGGCTCCTTGCCCTTCTCCAGGGTGACCGGGTCGTAGGTGGGGACGGCGCACCGGTCGCAGCGTTCCGAGACCCGGAAGGCGAGCGGCCCGATGCGGATCTCGCGCCAGTCGTCCTCGGCGTACGGGGGTGCGCCGTCGATCACGAGGTTGGGGCGGAATCTGGCCATGTCCAGGGGAGCGGGCGGGTCCTCCTGGCGTTCCACGGCAGATCCAGTCGTCCAGTTGCCGCAGCGAGGAACGGGAGGTGAGCAGGATGGGGGCGTCCCCGGCGAAGGTGACGACGTCGCCGGGCAGGCCGCCGTGCGAGGGCGGGACGGCGCAGCGGTTGGGGTCGTCGAGCCAGATCAGGCGGGCGGGTTTGCCGAGCAGGCGGGTGAACCAGGCGTGCGCGTCGGGGTGCGCGAGTGTCGCGTAGTCCAGTTCGACGAAGCCCACGGGAACGCTCTCTCCGGTGGCCGGGGGCACCTTCAGCTGGGGCATCCCCGGCGCGTCGAGCAGCAGCCCGTCCTCGTCCGTGGCGCTGGCCACGACGGACAGCATCCGGGGGTTCTCCCCGGCCCAGTGCAGTTCCCCCTGCTCGTCCACGACGGCCCAGCGGCGGTCGCCCGCCAGCCCCCATGGCTCCACGACCGCCGAATCCATCACCCACCCTGAAACCGACTTGACCGGGTATCTCCGGATCTCAGTTAGCTCCATGCCCGACACCGTACGTGCGAGAGAGCGCTTTCACGAGTGGTGGTCGTCCACCCGGGCTCGTCGTGTGGAAGCCGCCTGTCCGGCCGTCGCCCGTTCCGTACGGGATGAGCTTTGGTCTTTTCGCGGTCACGTCGTCGCCGGAGGAGGTTCCGCGCGGGCGCCGTCCGAGTCATGGCCTGAAATGTTCACGGAGTCACTGCGCGTCCTGCCATTGCGAAACCCTGGCGAGCAGACCTGGCCATCGGGCGCGGGCGGGACCGGTCTTTAGACTGTTGAAGTGATCGAGCTGGGTTCGCGAGAGCGAAAGCAACCCCCGCCTCCTCATGTGGTGTGGGAGAGTCTGGCCGATCCACGGCGACCCGGTGGGCGCCCATGGCTCGATCTGCGTCCCGACGAGGTCGACCCTCGCATCCTCCAGGCGGTGAAGCCGGAACTCGTGGTCTGGTCGTCGCTGTGGCCTGACAGGCCCGACGACGAGATCCGGTTCGACATCCGGCCGGCGGAGAACGGATGCGCCCTGCGCTGGACGCTGTCGACGCCTGGAGAAGCTCCAGACCAGGCCGTCATCGGCCATCTGCGCCACCGGCTCAACTTCCTGATCAACGCTCAGCTGCGGTTCTCCTTCGGCCAGTAGGTCCCCGGCGTCACGCGCCGCACTACTCGGCGAGGTAGGGTCCAGGCCACTGACGATCTTGTGGACGTGCGCATCACCAGGGGAGGTGCCGCGATGAGCGCGCTTGGGATACGACTGCGGCCGGTGACGGAGGACGACCTCGACATGTTCCGGCGTTTCGTCACCGAGCCGGGGTTGATCGGCCTGGACTGGACGGGGTTCCGCGACGCGCAGGCCCCGGCGCGGCGCTTCGCCGCCGACGGCTACCTGGGTGACGACGACAGCAGGATCATCGTCGAGGTCGACGGCGCGGCCGCGGGCGTCGTGAGCTGGTCGGCGCGGGGGTTCGGGGTCTCCCGATACTGGGAGATAGGGATCGCCCTGCTGCCGGACTGGCGCGGGCGCGGCATCGGCTGGCGCGCTCAGGCGATGTTGTGCGACTACCTGTTCACCCACACCCCGGCCGAGCGCATCCAGGCGGCCACCCACCCCGAGAACATCGCCGAACAGAAGTCGCTGGAGAAGGCCGGCTTCACGCTGGAGGGCGTGCTGCGCGCGGTGGAGTTCCGTGCCGGTCGGTGGCGCGACGGCTGGATGTACAGCAGGCTGCGAAGCGATCCGGCTCCCGCGACTCACTGAGCGATCGGCAGTTCGCCTGCCCGCCGTACCGGCTGGGGGAGGACGCCGGCGACAGTGGCGGATGCCGTCCGCCGATCACCCTGGTGGGGACGGCGCATGCCTCCGAGGGGAAGACGTGTGTGTCGCCTCTCCCACTTCTCGGATCGCTGAAAATTTCAACCGCATCGGCCTGGATCCCGACCACTCGACCAGCGCCTTCTCCGACCGATCCGAGCGCGCCCGGTCAAGGCTTCCGGCCGCCGACCAGGTCGGATGCTCTCTCGTGAGAAATGATCGATCATCACGAGGTTTCGGGGACGTTTCCGACTCGTTGACAGCCCAGAGGAGGCGAATCGATACTTTCGCCACTGCGCCGATACTTTCGGCGACGGGGGCCTGACCTTGTCGAACCGATTCACGCCGCCTGGCGATCCCCCACCAGGCCCGCATGAGGAGGAAGCACGTGAACGACGTCCCCGTTCTCCCGAGGGGCCGCAGACGCGGCCGTGCCGGGTTGCTCATCGGCCGTGCCTGCGCCGTGGCGCTGGCCGCGGTCGTGGCGCTGCTGCCCGGCGTCGCCCACGCGGCGATCACCACCAATCAGACCGGCACGAACAACGGCTACTTCTATTCGTTCTGGACCGACGGT
>NZ_BOOC01000035.1 GCF_016863035.1 Microbispora corallina | reverse complement strand
CCCCGTAGGTGCGGGCTACTTCTGCCTGTGAGCGGCCTTCGACGATGACCGCGGTGATGACAGGTCTGGCCTTCGACACGGGCCGACTGTCGATCGCCGGTGTTTCCTATGTCTTGAGACAGGGGTTTCCTATGTCCTGAACCAGCACACCACCGTCCCGACGGTAATACGAAAGCCTGTTGGCCGGGTGTAAGCCCAGTTCAACAGGCTTTTTGGTTGCTCGTTGTTCATGCCGTAGATCGCTAGGTGGAGATAGCGCTGAGTCGTCGTCAGCGAGCCATGCCCGGCGATCTTCCGGAGGACGTGAACGGGAACGCCGGCATCGGGCATCCAGGTGAGCCCGGTGTGCCGCAGATCATGCCGGCGAAGGTGCTCGTAGCCGAGTCTTGTCACCACGTCATCCCAGTGCGTTGCGTCCCGAAGAACCGCAGTCGTGATCCGGCCACCCTGAGGACCGGTGAACAGGCGAGCATCGGGGTTGTCGCCGACTACCTCCAGGCGTCGAGCGACCAGATCGCGGACTTCCGGGATCAGCGGGACGACACGAGCGCGCTTGCCCTTCGTTCCCTTGTCCACGGTCCCGACAGGGCTCGGGGTCGTCTGCCGACGGAACATCCACGTCCAAGTGCCACGGTTGAGATCCGCGACGCGAGAACCGACGGTTTTTTCTGTCTTGACAAAACTAGTATTCGGTTGCACAGTTAACGCCGCGCCCCCAGAACGGTCGATCGTCGACCGCTCCTGAAGGTCCAGGCCAGCCCGCACCATTGCGCTGATCCCCAGAAAGGAGGACGGAATGTCGGAGATCGTCGTATCGCAGTTCCTGACTGTCGACGGGGTCATGGAGGCCCCGGTGACCATCCGGAATTCGACCGCTCGGGCTGGGCCTTCCAGTTCGATCGCGGCGAGGACGGCCACAAGTTCAAGCTCGGTGAGATCTTCGCCGCCAGTGCTCTCCTGTTGGGCCGCGTCACCTATGAGGGCTTCGCGGAGGCTTGGCCGACGAGGACCGATGAGATGGGCTTCGCCAACAGGATGAACGGCATACCGAAATACGTCGTCTCCGCGACGCTGGGCGAGCCCGGATGGAGCAACTCCACCGTGATCAGGGAAGACATCGCCGAGGAGATCGTGGAGCTCAAGCGGCGGTCGGACGGCGGCATCCTCGTCAACGGCAGCGGGCACCTCGTCCGGACGCTCGCCGAGCACGGCCTCGTCGACGAGTATCGGCCCATGGTCTACCCCGTCGAGAGGCAACAGGCCGCAGCGTAGGTCGCGTCACCGGTGACCACGCCTCCCTCCGCCGAGGGCACTCCTCTGCCAGGCCCCTACGCGGACGCATGATCACCAATGGCGCTCATCGTCCACCACCGAATGACATCCCAGAAAAGAGTGATCCACATGCAGAAGGCGACATCGGCCGACGGCACCACCATCGCCTACGACCAGGTCGGGAGCGGCCCGTCTGTCATCCTCGTCGGCGGCGGCTTCGCCGACCGGACAGACCCGATCTTCGCTGCCTTGGCCCACGCGCTGGCACCAGACTTCACGGTGTTCAACTACGACCGGCGGGGCAGGGGTGACAGTGGCAACACCACGCCGTACGAGGTCCGGCGCGAGATCGAGGACCTCGCCGCTGTCATCAACGCGGCTGGAGGGCAGGCGATGGTTTTCGGCGGCTCCTCCGGCGGCGCCCTCGCCCTGGAAGCGGCCGCCGAGGGACTGGCGATCACCAGGCTGGCGGTGTTCGAGCCTCCCTACGTCACCGACGGCAACCGCCCCGCGCTACCGAGCGAGAAGGAGATCAGCTCGCTGGTGGAGGCGGGCCGCCGAGGCGATGCGGTCGAGCTGTTCATGATCAAGGGTGCCGACGTTCCCGCTGAGATGGTCGGGCAGATGAAGACGCAGCCGTTCTGGGCAGGGATGGAGGCGGTGGCGCACACCCTCGCCTACGAGGCGGCCATCATCGGCCCCGGGCCGGTCCCCGCCGAGCGGTTCGCTTCCGTCAACACACCCACCCTGGTGCTGGCAGGTTCCCAGAGCCCGGCCCGTATGCGTGACGCGGCACAAGTGGTCGCCGACGTTCTCCCTGACGCCCGGCTCCAACCTCTGGAAGGCCAGGCGCACGGACAGGTGGACCCGGAGAGCCTTGCCTCCGCGCTTGCAATCTTCTACGCAGCCTGACGTCAGGTGTCACGACCTCGACGCCCGCACCGACCCCTACGAAAAGACCGAACACGGCTCATAGGGGCGTCGGGCTGAGCTGGAACAGCCGCCAAGTGCCGCCAGGCGCATGGTGACGCCTTAGGCGGGGGATCCCCGGCTCCGGGATGGCATCCGAACGTATCTGCGGGTTGTGGGGTGGCTGGGGGTGGGTGTCCATCCCGCCCGCCATCGACCCAGGAGTGCCCAGCAGCCCGTCTCCTCCGGCGCAAGCCTGGCTGTGACCGTTGGCGTCCAATCACTATGGAAGGTACACAGGCGAAGGGACACGTCAAGCCGGGCTTGCAACTCCGTCGCCGGCTCGTTGCCGCTTCGCGGTGGGTCGACGGCAAACGGGATGGGGAAGGCTCTCTGCGCCGGGGACGACTAGTGCGCGGCCACGAATCCGCGGAGGATTGTCGCGTGACTGTTGAGCACGGGTTTATGCCTGCGGTTCTGCTCGATCAGATCGTTGCCGCGACCGAGCAGGTGCTCGACACTGCGGCGAGGTTCAGCAACGCTGACGTGCGTGAGCCCTCCTTGCTAGCGGGCTGGTCGCGGGGGCATGTGCTGACCCACCTTGCCCGCAATGCCGATGGTGGCAGCCGTCTACTGGTCTGGGCGCGTACAGGAGTCGAGACACCGGAGTACCCGAGCATGGAGGCACGGGCCAAGCAGATCGAGGCGGGGGCAAGTCGTGGTTCCGTCGAGCTGGTTGCTGACGTTCGAGATAGTGCCGCCCAGTTCGCTGCGGAATACGCTCGGATGCCGGCGAGCGCATGGGAGCGAGTGATCCGCTGGACCGGTGGTCAAGCGCATCCTGCTGCCCGAGCGGCCGATTCGCGGCTATGTGAGGTGTTGGTTCACCACGTAGACCTGCGCGCTGGTTATACCCCTGAACAGTGGCCGGCGGACTTCACCAGGGACATGTTGAGCCGTGTGGTCAGGGCCTTCGCTTCACGAAGTGATGTCTCGACGATGCGTCTGCACGCTACCGACAGCGACGCCTGGTACGAAGTTGGCGCTGCGGCCCGGGAACCAGTGGTGCATGGCTCTCAGAGCTCGCTGCTGGCCTGGCTGATGGGCCGGTCCGAAGGCGTTGGCCTAGCCGCACAGGGTGATAAAGCACTGCCTGAACTGCCCTTCCTGTACTGATCATGGACGTCTAGCCGGGTGTAGGTAGAAGCCCGGATCCATGCACGATCCGGGGTGAGAAAACTGGCGGTCCACAGCGGACTGCGCGGAGCCTGCTCGTCAGTGCTTCCGCGCTGTCACCATCGCGAAGCTGAGGAACTCGCCGGCGTCGGCGGCGAGAAGGTCGATCACCGCCTGGCGATTGTGTTGTGGGCCGTCCCAGTCGCCTGTGTGCTCGGCCACCGCCTGTGTCCACAGCAGCCAGTCCCGCCAGCCATCTTCCTGCAGTCGTGCCGATGTGACGGTCACGAGTTCGGTGACTTCCCACTGAAAGCGCCACCACTCGGCGGTGTGCCAGGCGATCGGCTCCCAGCCGAACAGTTCCTTGATGTGCTCCGGGATCGCCCCGAGTTCCCGGACCTCCTGGGTCATTCCCGGCGTCGCCACGCCGAGTTGGCCGCCAGGCCGCAGGAACCCCACGAGGTATGGCAGATACCAGTCAGAGGTGCCGAAATACTCGAATGCGTCGATACTTACGATGGCGTCGAAGCTGTCCTTCCCGAACGGCAGGTTGTGCGCCTCGGCCCGCACGGCGGTCACCTGGCCGGAAACGCCGGCGTCGGCGAACACGGCCGCTGCCTCATCGGGCGCGATCCACCAATCGGCCGCCACGACCTGGACGCCGTACTCACGGGCCAGGAACACGGACGTCGCTCCCTTGCCGGAGCCCAGGTCCAGGACCTGCATTCCCGGGCGCAGGTCAAGATCCCGGGCCAGGTCCTCCAGCAGCCACAACGGGTTCGGCCCCATGTCCAGGTCGAGCAGCCAGGCCGGGTCGTACCGGGACGAGCGCGGATACCGATCTGGGCAGGCAAGCTCATCGAAGATTGTCACGGGTACCGATCGAAGCCGGTCACACGCAGGCATGCAATCCCTTTTGCCCACCCTGCCGACAAGGACCTGCAGGCGTCGGTGCCCAAGCACGCCGTGCATCGACGGCCTGTCCAACAGCAAGGGTGACGCGACGCCTCAGGGCACTAGAGACACTGAAGAACGTGTCGCCATAGTCCTTTTTGTGCGGTTAGCGAGATACTTGTTGGGTGCGAATGGGCTGGACATCGCAGATGCCCAGCCACCGGGCGGTCGTACGCGACGAGGCGGCGCACTCATCGCGGCCCGGCCATGGCTGCGCGTTTGCACCTTGCCCGCGTACGCCCCCGAACTCAACCCGGTTGAGAAGGCCTGGTCCCACCTCACTCGCCGTCGGGAACGCCACCGATCTCTCCCGCCTGGCCAAGACCAAGCTCAGGAAGATGCAGGACGTCGACGGCCTCCTCGACGGCTTCTTCAGAGCCACCGGACTCTCCGCCACCATGATCTCCAGACCCTGACAGTTCAGAGTCTCTAGCTTCTGCGCGGATTACGCCTGCTCCATGCCGATCTGCTTGAGCACGGGCTGCGGACCTGCCCCAGCGATCAGTGACCTCGTTCCCGGCCGAGGAAGCACGACAGGAGTCGCCTGAAGTCGTGCGGGTGCTCGAGCGCGGGCACGTGCCCGCATCGGCCGAACACGTGCAGACGGACGTCGGCCAGGTGTTCGAGCAGGGGCAGGGCCGCCGTCCCGAGCGGGGTGACACGGTCCTCGGCGCCGTGGACGAGCAGCACGGGCGCGCGGATCCCTGCCAGCGTTCGCGCCGAGAGGGTGAGGTCGTCGGCCCAGCGTGCCCTGGGCGGAGGGAACAACGACGCATATGCGGCCGCTCCCGCGTGCATTGCTTCCGCACGGGCGGCGACGGCCGACTCGGTCACGAGCGCCTGGTCGAAGACGAGACGGCTCAACATGTCTCGTGCCCCGGCCGGGCCGGCGGGGGCGGCCCAGAGCGCGTCGAGGTCGGCGGACAGCGGCGCCCCGGGGGCGCCCATCGTCGAGACCGCCACGACATGGGTGACCTGCTCGGGACGCGCGGCCGCCAACGCCAGCGCCACGGCACCGCCCATGGAATGGCCCACCACGGCGTAGTGCTCGACGCCGAGAGCGTCCATCAGGCCCGCGGCCTGCTCGGTCCACAGCCGGAGCCCACCCCGGGAGCCCGCCGGGATCGGTGTACGGCCGAACCCCGCCTGGTCAGGAGCCACGAGGCGCCAGGACGTGCCCAGCGCCTGTGCTGTCGCCGCCCAGGCTCCGGATCCGGTCGTACCGGGTCCGGAGCCGTGCAGCATCAGCACCGCGGGCCCGGTGCCGCCGTCCATGACGTGGACGGGGGAGCCGCCGACTGTGACGGTCCGAAGTGCGGTCACCGAGACAGGCCAGGTGTGCTCATGCCGATGCGGAGTTGATGGACTTCGAGAAGACCTCCGTCATCACCCTGCCGAACTGCGGCATGTCGGGCCAGCCCCGGCAGGAGACAAGGTTTCGGAGGATGGGTCACGCGCGGCACCTACCGATGCTTCGTTGATGATCATGAGAAGGTCGTGCATAAATCCGCTATAGTGGTGCGGTCCAGCGTCAGCGCGGCGGGAGCGGCGATCCACCGCCCCCGCCGCGTCAACGGGTCAGCGGCGGTTGAGGTTCTGCATCCACTCCCGCAGCTCGCGCGCCTGCCGCGCGAGCTCGGAACGCGCCGCAGCGTCGCCGGAGGCCTCGTCGTTCGCCAGGTCGACGATCGAGTTCAGCTTCGGGATGGCGGTGGTGTAGTTGGTTGCCAGGTAGCTGTCCCGCGCGATGTCCAGGGCGGCATCGGCGGCGTCCGCGGCGTCCGCGGTCAGCAGCCCGGCCGCTCGGTCGGCCTCGATCAGCATGCTGGTCTCGCGGTAGGACGAGCAGTTGGCGCTTTTGCGGCCGGCGGTCGTCTCGATCCCGCCGAGGATGATCTGCATGAACGAGTCGTCGTAGTACTGCGTCCGGAAGTGGCCGAGGATGTTCGAGAACGCCTTGCCACCGCCCCAGTTCTGGCACCACGCGATCGGGTGGTCGCCGTTCATCAGCCGCAGCGGGTTGGTGGCCGCGTTGCCGCTGTTGAGGCTGCGCTGGTAGCTGTCCTCATCGAGGCTCAGCAGCGTGTGCACGTCGGCCCGCATGTTGCGGTCGAAGTTGTAGAGCTCGTCGACCGTCAGCCACCGGGCAGGGAGATGTGCGGTCGCCGGGTGCGTGTTGTCCTCGGTCACCACCTCGGCGTGGATGCAGCTGCCGCACTGGCCGAACCCGTTCTGGCCGTTCGGATGGTTGGTGAAGAACCCACCGACGAGGTTGCCGTACCACGGCCAGGTGCCGATCTCGAACGAGTCGGCGGCGCCGTGGAGGCCGACATAGCCGCCGCCCTGGTGCATGTAGGCCTCGAAGTTCGGCTCCTCGGTGATCGGATTGAGCGGGCCCGGGTGCCCGACGGTGGACTCGAAGACGATCGTGTCGTACTGCTTGAGCGTGTCGAGGCTCAGGAACGGGCTCGTGGGCAGCGTGACGGTCGGGAGTTGCGGGTCGTAGACGTCGACGTTGAAGTTGTGCGCGATGCCGAGCTTCTGGATCGCGGCCACGGTGTGCGGGATGTGGTCGTGCCGGAAGCCCGTCGTCTTGGAGAAGACCAGGACGTTGTAGTCGGCGTCCGGGTTGTGCGGGAGCGGGGCGAGCACCGGGTCCGGGATGACCTTCGGGCCCTCCGCGGGCTCAGAAACGAGGCCCGTCGCGGGCTCCGGCGCGAGCCGGCCCTTGAGCTGGTCGATCAGGTAACGCGCATCGCCCACGAGTGTGCTGCGGGCCGAGCCGGGCGCGATCTGGTCGCCGACGATCGAGACGAACTCGTTCAGGACCTGGCTCGCGCGCTTGGCCGAACCGGCGTCGGCGAGCGACTTCGCCTCGTCGAGCTTGGCTTGGAGCGCCGCGCCGACCTCCGCCGGGACGCTGCCGGCGGACACGAACCGGGCGATCAGCGTGCCGACGTCCGCGAACGATGTCGTCACGATGAACGTCTGCGTGTACTTCGCGCTGCTGGAAGCAGCGTCAGAGAGATGCACCGCGAGCGTGTGCACGCCGAGCGACAGGTCGGAGGTCTGCACCGGCAACGGCGGGACCAGCTTGCCGTCGAGGTACATGTTCAGCACAGCCACTCCGCCCGAGCCGGGGGTGGGGTCCGTGCGCGTCGGGATAAGTGTGGCGACGTGACCGACGTGACCGTCGGTGATCGCCGGGTACGATGCAGTCGGCGCGCGCGTGTCGATCCGGACCGAGATCGAGCGGAACGCCGCGACGTTTCCGGACGTGTCGACCGCGCGGTACCGGACGTTGGTGTTGCCCTCCTGCGTGATCACCGCCGACGCCGTGGCCGACGCCGGAGCCCCCTCGACGGGCACGTCGATGTAGGCGGCGCCGCCGTTGAGCGAGTACTGGAACTTGGCGATGCCGACGTCGTCGGTCGCCGACACGTTCAGCGTCACCGGGCCGGTGTACCAGTTGTTCTGGCCGGTCGGCGCAGAGGGCGACAGCGTCGCCACGTTGATCGTCGGCGGTGTCGTTTCCTGTGCCCACGACGGTGCCGCGGGGATGAGTACGGCTGCCGTCACGCAGGCGGCGACTGCCGATGTGCGAAACCTTCTTCGCATGAGTGTCTTCTCTCTCTTGCCGCTATACGGGCGGGTTCGCTAGGCGCCGATGCCTGTGCCGACGAACTCGGCCCAGTTGAGGTTGAACAGGTTGCCGCCCGTGGCGCCACCCGTGACCGAGCGGAACACCAGGAACAGCTCATGCGTCCCGGACATCGAGACCGGGAACGTCTGGCTCGTCCAGGTTCCCGTCCCGCCGGTGGACACGAGGTTGGCCGTCGTGAGGATCGGCCCGGTGATCGAGTCCTGACGGACCTCGATTGCCGCCAGCGGCGACCCGGGCGTGCGGCCGGTCGCCGCGTCCGCCACGCGGAACGTGATCGAATCGATGTTGGTCAGGTTGAATGGGCCGTTGAGCTGGAGCCAGTCGCTCGAGCCCAGGCTGCCGCGGTGCACGCCGGCGCCGGCGCTGCCGTCGGTGTTGGTCGCCGTGTTGGTGCCGGACTGGTTGACGACGAACTCCACCTCCTGGTGCTTCTGGCGGATCTGGTGCTGGCCGGTCGTGGTCAGCTGTGGGACGCCGCCCGGACCGCCGTGGTCGGTGTAGCGCGCCTGGACCACGCCGGAGACGTTGCCGCCGTGTGAGACGTCGTTGGCGTCCGTGTGGAGCACGCCCGAGCAGCCGTTGACGGACTCCTCGGCGTGGCCGTGCGCGTCGTGGCCGAGCACGAACGTCACCTGCACCTCGGAGCAATTCACCGTCCCGTCCTCGGGGTCGGTGACCGTGACCGAGAACGGGATGTCGTCGCCGAACGCGAACGTCCCGCCCTCCACCGGCGTATTGACGACCACCGTCGGGCTCGTGTTGCCCACGATGATCACGGTGCTGGTCGAGGTTTGCTTGCCGGACGAGTCGAGCACGGTCAGCACGGCCACGTAGCGGCCGGACTGCGTGTAGGTGTGTGTCGGGTTCGGGTCGGTCTCGATCGCCGAGCCGTCGCCGAAGTTCCACTCGTAGCGGATCGAGTCGCCGGGATCCTCATCCAGCGAGCCTGCGCTGGAGAAGTTCACGGTCAGCGGCGTCGAGCCGTCGGTGCGGTCCGTGGTGAGCACGGCCTTCGGCGCGCGCTTGCCCTTGACGTACTCCCACTTGTACAGGCCCGCGTCGGGGCTGATGACGTTGAACCCGTTGCCGTAGGTCAGCAGGTAGAACGCGCCGTCAGAACCGAACTGCAAGTCCATCGGGTTGTCGCACTCGAACCGGAACCTGCCTGCCCCGGCGTTCGCACGGCTGCCGCAATCCAGGAAGTTGTTGATCTTCTGGACGTGGTTGTTCTGCTTGTCGAGCTTGACCTCGCGCAGCGTGTCCTGCGTCCACTCGCTGATGATCACCGAGTCGTCGTAGTACGGCGGGAACTTGTGAGGGTTCGGGTTCTCCGGGTCGTAGTGGTACTTCGTGACCCCGTGCGGACCGACGCCGCCGGTGTAGAGCTCGGGGAACAGCCGCGGGCATTCGGTCGTCGAGCCGGGCGCGATCGGGCCCGGGGTCGGCGCGTAGTAGGCCTCGCACGGGGTGCCGAGCGGCGCGCTCGGGTTGTTGTCGCGGTAGGAGTACCAGATGTCCGGGTCGGTGACCGGCGGGACGTCCCTCAGGCCCGGCTCGACCGTCGGACCGCCCTCAATGTTCCACAGCGAGTCGTTGCGCTGCGTCGGCCCGTCGCAGTCGAACTTCTGAGGCGGGTTGTTCAGCGGCGTGCCTGGGGTGGTGGTGCCGGGCGCGAACTCGTGGAAGTTCCACTGGTAGTGCGCGAGGTCGCGCTTGAGGCACGTCGGCCAGCCGTAGTTGGACGGCTTGCGCACGATCTCGTAGCGGCCGGTGCCCGCCGGGCCGTGCGAGCGCTGCGGTGTCTGGGCGTCGGGCGAGTAGTCGCCGATGTAGGCCACGTCGTTCTCGTCGACCTGGATCCGGAACGGGTTGCGGAAACCCATCGCGTAGACCTCCGGCCGCGTCTTGTCCTGCGGCGCGCCCGCGACCAGCGGGAACAGGTTGCCCGACGGGATCGAGTAGGCGCCCGTGCCGGAGCCGAAGTCGGCCTTGTTGGCGTCGGCGGCGGAGATGTCGCCGTCCTTGACCTTGATCCGCAGGATCTTGCCGCGCAGGTCGTTGGTGTTCAGCGCGCTGCGGCGCGAGTCACCGGTGAGCCGCTGATACCAGCCGCCCGGCTGCGCCGTGTTGGTGGCGATCGCCGGCGTGGCGGTGCCGGTCAGGCCGGCGCCGTCGGCGGTGATCTGCGGCTGATCGGACTGCTGCTTGCCGCGGCGGAAGAACACGTTGACGTTCGACGTGTTGACCGGGCCGCCGCTGGTCTGGATCTCATCCGCCTCGATGTTCGAGAGCGCCTCGAGCGCCGCGTCGATCGCATTGCGATCCGCGTTCCACGCGATCGGCTCCGTCGTCTGGCCCTCGAAGGTCAGCGTGAACGTGCCGCCCGTCGCGTTGGTGACGCGCACGGTCTGCTGCTCGTCGGTCTTCTGCGAGTTGTACGGCCCGTAGCCGCCGCCGTTGATGCCGCCCGCGGGCGTGTCATCGCCGGTGACCATCCAGAGGTTGCCGTGCTTGTCGAAGTCGATGTCGCCCGCGACGTGGCAGCACTCCTGGCGGTTGACCGGCACGCGCAGGATCTGCTGCTCGGAGCCCATGTCGAGGTGCGCCGGCGTGCTGTCGGTGGCGTCGACGAACTTGAAGCGGCTGAGCTGGAAATAGCCCACGTACGGATCCCACGCGGTCTTGGACGGCGCCACGTCCGGCGGGGTGGTGTTCGGCGTGATCTGGGTGACGACCGATCCGTCGCTCAGCTTGACGTCGGTGACCTCCTTCGCCGAGTAGTAGAGGTAGACCCACTTGTCGGTCGCGAAGTTGGCGTCGACCGCCGGGCCGTAGAGCCCGTCCTCGCCCGCGGAGTAGATCTGCTGCGTCATCGGCAGGCTCGGATCGGCGAAGTTGGCGACGACCGTGGTGACGCCCGTGGTCGGGTCGTGCATGCGCAGCGAGCCGAGGCGGTCCGTCTGCAGAACGCGGCCGTCCGGCAGCTGGTCGAAGCCGATCGGCTCCTGCAGGTTCGGCGGCGAGCCGATCTTCGTCTGCTGGTAGTTGGCCAGCACGGTCGCGCCGCAATCGCTGTAGACCGGGTCGGCCTGGCCCGCGGCCCAGCCGATCGCGCCCTTGAGGTGCTTGGTGAGGCCGGCGTCGAAGCTCGCGGCCGTGTTGCCCAGGCCGGTGTAGAACGAGCGGCCGCCCTGGTAGTCCTTACACCACGAGACCGGGTGATCGGCGCCCATCGTGCCCCCGGCGATCCCGTCGAGGTCGGCGCCCTGCGGCTGCGGCCCGAACGGGTCCTCGACGACGGTGTCGAGGACGTGTGACACACCGCGGACGTTCTTCGGGAAGTTGTACCAGTTGTCGGTCCGCGACCAGAACTGCGGCAGATCCTTGGTCGCGTCGTGGACGCGGTCGGCGACCTTCACGTCACCCGATTGCACGTCGGTCCTGCTGGACGCACGCGTCCCCAGGATGTCAGTCAGGAACGACCAGGACTCGTCGGTCTCGACCGCCGAGCCGACGCCGACGAAGCCGCCGCCGTCGCGGAAGTAGCTCTCGAAGTTCGCGCGTTGCGCGTCCGTGAGCGGGCTCGCGTGACCCGTGTCCAAGAACACGACCGCGCGGTACTGCGCCAGCTTCTTCTTCGTGAAATGGTCGCCCACGTCAGCGGGCTCGGGCGCCACGACCGTGAAATCACCGGTTCTGGCCGCATCCCGGATCGCGGCCAGGCCGGCCGACGACACCGCGTCCTGGGTGCTGCGCACCACGAGCACCTTGAAGCCGGTGTCTGGTGGTGCGGCCTTGGCGGCAGACGCGGACGGCTGCGGCAGCGCCGGTGCAGCGACGAAAGCGGGCTCAGCCGCCGTGGGGGCCTGGGCGCTCACCGGCGTCGCGGAGAGCGTGATGAAAGGGGCGATGAGGGCTAAGGCCATCGTGGTCGCGGTGCGACGTCTCGGGCGTCGTCCGTTTTCTGGCAGGGCTGTGTCGAGCAGCCTGGCCCACGTTCGATGACGTGGTGACATGGGAAACCCTTTCCTGACCGGGGGGACGTCAGGCAAGGCGCGCGCCGCCGCGCTTGTTGCCGCTTGTTTGCGGACATTGCGGTTGCTGGAGAGGTGCCGTCTCCAGGCCTGTGGGGGCCGTCAGCAGGCTGTCGGCCGGGGTGGTGAATCCATGATCGTGGTCGGGTCGTCGATGATCCGGTTGACCACCATGCTCGCGGCGCCGCGGGAAGCGGCGCCGAAGCCGAGCGTGGAGGCGACGAATCGGCACTGGGCGGCGGGGGCGGCCACCACGAGCCGCTGCAGCTGATCCTGCGCGTGGGGCAGCCACTCGGCCAGTGAGGCGAAGTAGCTCCCGATGACGATCACTCGCGGGTTGAACAGGTTGGCCACGATCGAGCCGACGAGCCCGGCCATTGGCCGGCCTGCGCCACCGCCTGCATCATGCGCCGGTCGCCAGTCAGTGCCTGTGCCGTCGTCGCCCAGGCGCCGGCTCCGGTCGTACCGGATCCCGGAGCCGTGCAGCATCAGCACCGCGGGCCGGTGCCGCTTTCCAGGATGTGGACGGGGGAGCCGTCGACTGTGGCGGTCCGAAGTTCCGTCACAGTCGACACCTCACGTGTGCTCATGCCGATGCGGAGTTGATGGACTTCGAGAAGACCTCCATCATCACCCTGCCGAACTGCGGCATGTCGGGCCAGCCCCGGCAGGAGACGAGGTTGCCGTCCACGACGTCGGGAGCGTCGATGACCGTCGCGCCCGCGTTCTCCATGTCACCGGTGATGGGGGGGAAGCAGGCCGTCTTCCGGCCTTTCAGCAGCCCGTACACGGCCGGTACCTGCGCGCCGTGGCAGACCAGCGCGATCGGGAGGTTGCGCGCGAAGAAGTGCTCGGTGATGCGCCTGACGTCGGCGTCGACCCGGATCCACTCGGGGGCACGTCCCCCAGGGATGATGAGGGCGTCATAGCGTTCGACGTCGACCTCGGCCCAGGGTACGTCGACCGGCAGCTTTCGGCCGTTCTTCTCCACGTAGGCGTCGGAGTTGGGGTCGAACTCGTGGATGACCAGCTGAACGTCACGCATCGTCCGTGAGGAGACGTCGACGTCCCAGCCGCCCTCCTGCACGCGATAGTAGGGATACATGGTGTCGAGCTCCTCGGCGGCGTCGCCGGTGAGGAGCAGCGCTCTGGGCACCTGCTTCTCCTCGCATCTGAGGCGGGTGAGGTGGATCCGATCCGATCCGATCCGGTTGCGTTAGCATTCCTCGGCCCAGCCCGCCCGTCAAGCCTTTACCGCCATCCCGTCCGCGCCCTTGATGTCGAACAATCGCCGGAACCGCTCGCCGGACAGCAGGATGTGCCGACGCATGGCGTAGGCGGCGGCGTCGGGGTCGCGCGCGGCGATCGCGGCCAGAACTTCTTCGTGCTCGGCCATGGCCAAGTGCGTGACCTGGGCGTCGTGGAGAAGCCGGAACAGGTGCACGTGCGTGTGCAGGCGAGCGAGCGCTTCGCGGATGACCTGGTTCTCCGCGCTCAGGGCGACCAGATCGTGAAAAGCGGCGTCGCGTAGCCCGAAGGCGCCATAGGCCATGAGCCCGTTGCCCCCCTCCAGCTCCGCCATCTCCTCCAGCAACCGTCGCAGGCCGGCCACCTGCTTCAAGGATGCGCGTTCGGCGGATCTGCGCGCCGCTGCCGGCTCGAGGAGCAGGCGGAGCTCAAGCATGTCCTCGAATCGCTGACGGGTTATTTGGGGGGGAATGCGATAGCCGGCATGGGGCACACGCACGACCAGGCCCTCAGCCTCCATGCGGTTCAGAGCGTCCCGGATCGGCGTCTGCGAGACCCCCAGCTCTCGGGCCAGGACGTCGATCGTGACGCGGGAGCCAGGCTCGATCCGTAGCGACATCAGCTGTCCGAGCAGTGTGTCGTACACCTCGTCGGCAAGCCGGCCGCGAGATCTTCCCGGCGGCGTTCCGCCCGTCATGGCCCCACGGCCCCGCGCGATCATCGCTTCGTCGTCCATCGTGACGCGAGGTCCTTTCTGACGTTTTCGGGAACCTGTTGATTTCGGTCGCAACGCTGCGAGATGTTGACGCCCTCATTCGGATCGTATAGGAAAGGTGGCGGATGCCGGCCATCCTCCACCCATTGCGGAACCCCCCGCCATCGCTCCGCTTCGGTCAGTTGGAGCTCCTATGAGCATGCTCGACGTCCTACTCAATTCGCCACCGGGCCGATAAGGACCGAAGGACTTCTCGACTGCTTGAAGCCCCATTACGTCGCGGCGTACTCGTGACGCCGGTCTGCGGGTCAGCCCCTGCGACAGCCGGCAACACGCCTGAACAACCCCCCAGCACTGCTCGGCGAAGCACGCAGCAAGGCTCCAGAGGTCCCCACCCAGAAAGCAGGCGAGAAGATGCGGTATCCGAAGCGAATAGGACGACTGTCCGTTCCCCGTCGAAAGGTGCAGCTGGCGACGGCGGCCATGTTGGTGGCCACGTCCATGGCGGCTTGCGGCCAGGGCGACGGCGCGAGCGCCCCCAAGGCGCCGGCGACCATCCCGGAGCTCACCAAGGACCCGCTGACCCTCAGCTTCATCTGGTTCGACTGGCCCCCCGCCCACGCGCTGGAGGCCTTCGCGAACGCGGAGTACACCAAAGAGCGGCCGAACGTGACCATCAAGGTCAAGACCGTGCCGAACGCGAACTGGCACGACGCGATGTTCACCCAGTTCGCAGCGCACAAGACCGACTTCGACATCCCGATCCTGGACTCGCAGCACATCGGCGAGGCCGTGACGAACGGCAACATCCTCGACATCACCGACTTCGTCAAGAAGAACATCGACGTCAAGGCCTACAACCCGTACCTCCTGGCGGCCTACGGCCAGTTCCCCCAGGCGGAGACCGGGAAGCGCGACGAAAACGCCAGCCTGTACGGACTGCCGCTGCTCGGCGACACCTGGACGATGATCTACCGCAAGGACCTGATCGGCGACAAGCCACCGCAGACCTGGGACGAGATGATCTCAGTCGCCGCGAAGTGCCAGGCGGACCACCCTGGCGTCAGCGGGCTGGCTTTCCACCAGGCCAACGGCTCCGACGCCGCGGCCGTAACCTACAACACGGTCAACGGCGTCTACGGCGGCAACCTCTGGAACTCCAAGACGCGCAAGATCGAGGGCGTCCTCAACGACGCCGCGGGCCAGGAGGCGATGGACGTCCTGGTCAACAAGATGAAGCCGCTGACCGCCAAGGGCTCGGGCAACTGGTTCATCGACGAGGTGAACGCGGCGGTCGCCCAGGGCAAGGCATGCATCGCGTTCAACTGGATCGCCGCGAGCGGCGGCCTGCTTGACCCGAAGCAGTCGACGCTCGGCACCACGCGGGAGCAGATTCTCGACAAGCTGGGTTTTGCCCCCCTGCCGAGCCAGAAGACGAACCTGGTGCCTCTCGGTGGCATGGGGATGCACGTGTCGGCCTACTCGCCCAAGGCGAACCAGGCGGAGGCCCTGAACTTCATGAAGTGGTTCGAGCAGGCTGACATCCAGAAGAAGTGGGCCGCGGCTGGTGGCGTGCCATCGCGTACGGACGCCCTGGAGTCGCCCGAGTTCCTCAATGCCCAGCCGTTCAACCAGGTGTACACCGACTCGGTTCCGCGGATGCGGGACATGTGGAACGTGCCCGAGTACGCGCGCCTCGTCGACATCGAGAACACCAACGTGAACGCGGCTCTCAACGGCGCGAAGAAGCCGAAGGACGCGCTCGACGACATCGCCAAGGAGCAGCAGGCCGTGCTCGACTCCAGCAGCCACAAGGGCGGCGGCGGACTGTGAGTGACCCCGTCCCTCTGACGATCGACCACCCCGGGCAGGTGGCGTCCGCGACGCCGCCTGCACCGGGTCGGTCCCGCCACTTGAGCGACCGCTGGCTCGCCGTGGCCTTCATCTCCCCCGCGTTGCTGCTGTTGCTCGCGATGTCGGTGTTCCCGTTGCTGTGGGCGCTGTACCTGTCTTTCACCGACTACTCGGCCACCCGCGGGGGGCCCGCCAATTTCATCTGGTTCGGGAACTACACCGCCATCCTGACTTCGGCGCAGGTCCACCTGAGGGCCCTGACGACGTTGATCTACGTGGTCGGCGCGGTCACCCTGCAGACCGTGCTCGGTTTCGCCATCGCCTACCTGATCTCACGGCGCGTGCACGGACGAGGACTGCTGACCACTCTGTTCCTGGTTCCGATGATGCTGTCGCCGGTCGTGGTCGGGCTGTTCTGGCGATTCATGCTCGACGCGCAGTTCGGCGTGATCAACAGCATGCTCGGCTCGCTCGGCCTGGGACAGGTGGAGTGGCTCACCCGGCAGCGAACGGCGTTGATTTCCCTGATCGTGGTCGACACCTGGCAATGGACGCCGTTCATCATGCTCATCGCACTCGCGGGCCTCACCGCGGTCCCCAAGTACTTGTACGAGGCCGCCTCGATCGACCGGGCGTCCGAGTGGTTCCGGTTCCGCACCATCACTCTTCCGCTGGTGTGGCCGCTGCTCCTCATTGCTGTGTTGTTCAGGGCCATCGAGGCCTTCCGGCTGTTCGACCTCGTCTACATCCTCACCAGCGGAGGTCCGGGGGTCTCCACCGAGACGTTGTCGTTCCACGTCTACAAGGTCGCGTTCCTGGGCTTCAACACCGGAACCGCCTCGGCGTACGGGATCCTCATGGTCCTCGTCGTCATCGTCCTCACGCAGCTCTACCTGCGCTACTTGAACAAGCTCAAGGAGGACTGATGGCCGTCTCCGTCGACGAGGCCGTGGCCACAGGTCCTGCCCGGGATCACACGCCCTCCGCGCGCCGCCTTGGCGGCCGGGGCCGCTCCGTGCTGGAGGTCGCGCTGCTGACCGTGCTGGCCGTCGTGATGCTCTTTCCGGTGCTCTGGATGATCGAGACGTCCATCAAGGAGAACCGGGACGTCTACGCCATCCCGGCCAAGTTCTTCGGCTTCAAGGTCACTATGGACCACTTCAAGGACGTGTTCGTCACCTCCGGCGGCGGTCGCTCGGCCTTGTCCGTCTCGTTCCTCAACTCCGTCCTGGTCGCCGGGGTCTCCACGGTGCTGGCCACCGTGCTGGGGGTCCCGGCGGCCTGGGCCTACTCACGCTTCGGCGTGAAGGCCAAGAAGGACCAACTGTTCTTCATCCTGTCCACGCGCTTCATGCCGCCCGTGGTGGTCGTGATCCCGATCTTCCTCATGTACCGCCAGGTCGGACTCATCGACAGCAAGCTCGGCCTGATCCTCATCTACGCCGCGTTCAACGTCCCGTTCACGATCTGGATGATGAAGGGGTTCGTCGACGAGGTGCCCGCGGAGTACGAGGATGCCGCCATGCTCGACGGCTACACCCGCTTGCAGGCGTTCCGGCGATTCACCCTTCCCCTGCTCCTGCCCGGCATCGCCGCGACGGCGGTCTTCGCACTCATCTTCTCCTGGAACGAGTTCGTGTTCGCCATCTTCCTCACCTCCAGCGACAACGTGCGGACGGCCCCACCCGCCATCGCCGGCCTCATCGGTGGCACCACTGTGGACTGGGGTCTCGTGGCCGCCGCCTCCCTGGTGTTCGCCCTACCGGTGCTCGTCTTCGCCTACCTGGTGCGCAAGCACCTCGTCGCCGGTGTGACGCTCGGGGCGGTGCGACGCTGATGGCGGGCATCGAGGTGACCGCCCTGCACAAGCGCTACCCGGACGGGACGGTCGCAGTTGATCACGTGGACCTGTCCATCGGCGACGGCGAGCTGTTCGTCATGCTCGGCCCTTCGGGCTGCGGCAAGACGACCACGCTGCGGGCCATAGCCGGCCTGGAGAGGCAGACGACGGGCGACATCCGCATCGGCGACACGCTGGTCAACGACCTGCCGCCCGCCGAGCGCGACATCGCCATGGTGTTCCAGTTCTACGCTCTCTACCCGCATCTGAGAACCCGCGACAACCTGGCGTTCCCGCTGCGGGCCGAGGGACTGCCCAAGTCGGAGGTGCACGAGCGGGTCGACGAGGCCGCCCGGCTGATGCGGCTTGGTCCGCTCCTGGACCGGCGACCGCACCGGCTGTCCGGCGGGGAGCAGCAGCGCGTCGCGCTTGCTCGCGCCCTGGTGCGACGACCGCGCGCCTTCCTCATGGACGAACCCCTCACCAATCTGGACGCGGAGCTGAGGGCGGACATGCGCACGGAGATCAAGCACCTGCAGGGGGAGCTGGGGACGACGATGGTCTACGTCACCCACGACCAAGTCGAGGCGATGTCGCTCGGTCACAGAATCGCCATCCTCAACAAGGGCCGCGTCGAGCAGATCGGCACGCCGCTGGAGGTCTACGACCGTCCGGCGAGTCTTTTCTGCGCCGCGTTCATCGGCTCCCCGCCGATGAACCTGATCGAGGTGGAGGTGGCCGACGGGAAGCTGCGCAGTCAGGGCGGACTGGTCCTCACGCCACCGCCAGGCCTGCCGCGCGACCGTCGCCTGGTCGCAGGCGTCCGGCCGGAGGCGCTGGAAGTCACAGAACCAGGGGCGGATCGTTCGGCCCCGGCCCGCGTGGTCTCGGCGGAGTGGCTGGGCGACGAAATCATCTACGTGGTTGACCACGGCGACCAGCGCGACGTACGGGTTCGGATGCCACCGACTGTCCGTTTCGCTGCTGACGCACCGGTCGGGCTGCGGCACACCGGCGGGCCCCCGCCGGTCTACGACGTGAGCACGGAAGAGCTGGTGGCCTGATGGGAACCGTGGCAGTGCACGGGCTGCGCAAGTCCTTCGGCAAAGTCCAAGCCCTGGACGGGGTGACGCTGGACGTGCCGGACGGCTCGTTCTTCGTCGTGCTCGGGCCCTCCGGGGCAGGCAAGACGACGACCCTGCGAGCGATCGCCGGCCTTGAGAAGCTTGACGCCGGGTCGGTGCACCTGGACGGGAGGGACGCGACCGGTGACGCCCCGGCCGCACGCGACCTGGCCATGGTGTTCCAGAGCTACGCCCTCTACCCGCGACTCACCGCGTACGAGAACATCGCTTCGCCGCTGCGGGCACGCCGCTGTTCTTCGAGCGAGATCGCCGCTGCCGTCGAGCAGATGTCGAGCCTGCTGCACATCGAACGTCTGCTGCAGCGTCGTCCCGCGCAGATGTCGGGCGGTGAGATGCAGCGTGTCGCCCTGGCCCGGGCCTTGGTCCGCCGCCCGCGCGCGTTCCTCATGGACGAGCCGCTGACGAACCTCGACCTCAAGCTCCGCGTCGAGATGCGCACCGAGCTCACCCGCATCCACCGGAGCCTCGGGGGAACCTTCGTCTACGTGACCAACGACCAGGTCGAGGCCCTGTCCATGGCCGACCAGGTCGCGGTCCTCAAGGAGGGGAAGGTGCAACAGGTCGGAACGCCGACCGAGGTGTACGAGCGTCCAGCCAACCAGTGGGTCGCAGGCTTCGTCGGGAGCCCGTCGATCAGCCTGCTCGCCTGCCACGCCGAGGGAGATCGTCTGGTCGGGGCGGAAGGCTGGACGCTGCCGCGGCCCCGCTGGACCACGGCTGAGGACGGTCGTCCGCTGCTGCTGGGCCTGCGCGCGGAGGACCTGTCCGTCGAGCAGCGTGGGGACGCGTCGTTGTCGGGTGAGCTCTACGGCCTTGAGCCGCTCGGTGACCGAACGGTGGTCGACGTCCGAGTGGGGACGGAGATCCTCAAGGTCAAGGCACGGCCCACTGTCACCGGTACGCCGGGCGAGCGGCTGCTTGTCACGGTCGACCTGGACCGTGCGCACCTGTTCGATGCGGGCACCGGGCTGGCGCTGTCCGAGGCCGGGAGGTAACCAGGGCGGCGACGTCACCATGCGCCCGCACGTGGCGATCGAGCCTCGGCGCCACGGGTGAGCACAGCCTGACGACGCTGAAGCAGCCATGACCCGAGAAGGCGATCGGTGGCGCGGGGCGTCGCCCTGCGCCAGGGCCACGGCCACGTTCGACCCGCTCGGCGACCTCGACCCAGACGAGGTCGTGTGAACCGTTCGTCAACGCGCGTGACGCGATCGCCGAGGTCACGCCGGACATCACCAAGAACATCACAGGAGGCGACGCTTTGAGTGACCCGATGAACGTCCTGGCCCCCGAGCACCGGCGGCTCCGGATCGGCGACGCCTGGCGCGACGCCGCCGGCGGAGCCACCTTTGCCGTCGAGGACCCGGCCACCGGCACGACCATCGCCGAGGTGGCGGACGCCGGCGTCGTTGACGGGCTCGCCGCTCTGGACGCGGCGAGCAAGGCGATGGCGGAGTGGGCGGCGACCCCGCCGCGGAAACGGTCAGAGTTGTTGACCGCGACGTACCGGGCACTGACCGAGCGATCCGAGGAGGTCGCCCGGCTGATAACGCTCGAGATGGGCAAGCCGCTCGCCGAGGCCCGGGGAGAGGTGGCCTACGGCGCCGAGTTCTTCCGTTGGTTCGCCGAGGAGGCGGTGCGCGTCGAGGGACGCTACAACACCGCTCCCGCTGGTGGATATCGTATCCTCACCGTGCCGAAGCCGGTCGGACCGTGCGTCTTCGTGACGCCCTGGAACTTTCCGTTGGCCATGGGCGCCCGCAAGATCGCTCCTGCGCTGGCGGCGGGCTGCACGACGATCACCAAGCCGGCGGCCCAGACGCCACTCACCATGCTGCTCCTGGCCCGCATCATGGAGGAGGTCGGCGTTCCCCCGGGCGTCGTCAACGTCGTGACGACCAAGCGTGCCGGCGAGGTGGTCTCAGCGCTGCTGGCCGACCGCCGGACCCGCAAGCTTTCGTTCACCGGGTCGACCGAGGTCGGGCGCGTGCTGCTACGACAGGCGGCGGACAACGTGCTGCGCACCTCCATGGAACTGGGCGGCAACGCGGCCTTGATCGTGTGTGCCGACGCGGACCTGGACGTCGCGCTCGACGGTGCCATGGTGGCCAAGATGCGCAACATCGGGGAGTCCTGCATCGCGGCCAACCGAATCTACGTCGAGGAGCCGGTGCTCGAGGAGTTCACGACGCGCTTCGCCAAGCGGATGGGTGCGCTCTCGGTGGGTCATGGTCTCGACGACGGCGTGGACGTCGGGGCGTTGATCGACGAGGCCTCGGTCACCAAGATCGACGAGCTCGTCACCGACGCGGTCGATCGCGGCGCCCGTGTCCTGGTGGGCGGCGAGCGTCCGGATGGGCCGGGCCACTTCTACCCGCCCACGGTCCTCGTCGACGTGCCCGAAGACGCGCCGATCCTGGAGGAGGAGATCTTCGGCCCGGTGGCGCCGATCATCTCGTTCACGTCCGACGACGAGGTGATGGCGAAGGCCAACGACACCGAGCACGGCCTGGTCGGATACGTCTTCACCCGTGACCTCCAGCGGGCGCTCCGGTTCACCGAGGGGCTGGAGACGGGGATGGTCGGCATCAACCGTGGTCTGATCTCGGACCCCTCTGCTCCGTTCGGAGGCGTGAAGCAGTCGGGGATCGGCAAGGAGGGGTCGCACGAGGGCATCCTTGAGTACCTCGACGTCACCTACGCGGCGATCGACCTCCCGTGACCGGCCTGCTGTTCCGGGTGCCCGCCGAGGGTCACCGCGCCCTGTGCACACATGACCTGACCGGCCTCCACCCGTGGGGCGGGACCCTCGGCGACGATGTCCGCGGGACCCTCGACCCGACTGACCCGCCCACCAGGGGCGACGTCTTCATCGCGATGGACCCGAGGGCGCCCGGGCACGACCGAGTCGGGGAGCCCGGCGCGCGCCTGCGCCACCCGGCAGCCAACCTCGCCGATGCCGTCCCGGTCTCGCAGGTGACCTGGACGTCCGCCCCGCACATCACCGCCGACGTTCCAGAGAGGCACTGACATGCTTGAGACCGTCCGCGGACCACGCCAGCTGATAGTGGGCGAAGGGGTCGCGCAGAACATCCCACGAGTGGTGGCCGAGTGTGGCTCGCGAGTCCTCATCGTGACCGACCGGGTTGTTCTGGGGCAGCCGTGCGTGGCCGAGATCGTGGCCGCCGTGCGGGAGAAGGTCGCAGTCGTCGGGGTGTTCGCCGACGCGACCCCGGACGTGCCACTCGCCGATGTCGCCCTGGCCGTCTCGGTCGCCGCAGAGGTGGACGCCGACGTCATCCTCGCCATCGGGGGTGGCACGGTGATCGACCTCGCCAAAATCGTCGGCGTCATCCGGCGCCACGGTGGGACGCCGCGCGACTTCTACGGCGAGTCGAAGGTGCCGGGGCCGACGATTCCTCTCGTCGCGGTCCCGACGACGTCAGGCACCGGCTCCGAGCTCACGCCCGTCTCGGTGTTGACCGACCCGGACCGCGAGCTGAAGGTGGGGGTCTCCAGCGTCCACATCGTGCCCGACTTCGCCATCGTCGACCCCGAACTCACCTACACCTGCCCTGCGACCGTCACCGCCCACTCCGGCATCGACGCGTTTTGTCACGCGGTGGAGAGCTACACCGCGCGACCCCGGGCCCACGGACCGCGCGACCCGGTGGAGCAGGTCTTCCTCGGCCGCAACCCGATCACCGATCACTACGCGCTCCTGGCCGCGGAGCGGATCGCCCGCAGCCTGCCCCATGTCGTCAGGGACGGAGGAGACAAGGACGCGCGCGCGGACATGTCCTATGGGTCCATGCTGGCCGGGCTCGCATTCTCCCACGCAGGCACCGCGGCTCCGCACGCCCTCCAGTACCCCATCGGCGCAGCCACCCACACGCCGCACGGCCTGGGCGTCGGGCTGCTGCTGCCCTACGCGCTGGACGCGGCCAGGGATGCCATCGGCGACCGGTTGGCCATCCTCGCCAGGGTGTGCGGGCTCGACGTGACCGACGCCTCGGATGCCGAGGCCGCAGATACGTTCCTCACCTGGCTCGACGGGCTCCTTGCCGACATCGGCATCCCTAGCACCTTGGCGGACATCGGCGTGGCACGCGCCGACCTCCCGCGCTTCGCGGAGATGGCCGGTGGCGTCACCCGCTTGATCCAGAACCATCCAGGCCCGACCGACACCGCCAGCCTGACCGCGATCCTCGACGCGGCCTGGATCGGGGCCCGGACCCGACACGTCCTGACTCCGGAGCAGAGATAGTGACGGGCCTTTCACCATGACGACGAGTTCCCTGCCCCACCGGAGCGTCGAAGCAGCAGCCCCATCCGCGACCGATGTAACCGGATGCCGGATGGGGCTGCCTGAACGTACGACCGAGAACGCAGTCCTTGCGCTACTTGGCGGCTACCATGTGGTCGAGGTTGAACCACCCGGCGTCACCAGAACCGTAGCTGACGCTGATCGTGTTGATACCCGCCACCAACTGCACCGGAATGGTCGCGTCGGCCCAGGTGTTCCAGCTCCCGGTGAGCGGAAGTGAGATTTGGTGAGGATCTCCGCCGTTTACCGACACCGATGCGCTCCGGGTGCCGGCCGGACCGTCAGGGCCGGCCGCGTAGCGGAGGTCCAGCGAGTACGTGCCCGCATCCTGGGCGACGATTCGCTGAGTCACGCTCGGTCCCCGTGTGGTGAAGCACGCGACGAAGCCCGATCCCGTATACCCGGGATGGTCCGTGGCCAGGCACGCTCCGCCGGACAGAGCTCCATCCTCAGCCTCGCAGACGTCCCCGACCTCACAGTGCAGCAACGCGTCGACAGAGTTCTTCACGGAGATGTCCTGCCCTTCCGACTTCGCCGTACCGACCGCCGTGAATCGGTAGCTGCCTCGGGGCAGATCGGCGGAGGTCGTCATCGTGTACCGCACGACAGTGCTCTGACCGGAGGCCAACTTGGGCACGCCTGGGCACGCCGGCGCGTCACTGTCCGCGCAGGTGATGGTGAATCCGGGGGCCGGCTCGCCGTCCGAGGTGTAGGCGGCGAGACTCGTCCGGACGTCGCGATCCGTCTGCCCGCCGCCGTTGGTGAACGTCACCGGGACCGTGTAGGTGCTCCCGGGCTGCACGGTGGTCGGGGCGTCGAGAGAGATCGCCTGTGGCTCGGTCCAGGACAGATAGACGCCGTAGGCGTCGTGCTTCGACTCGAAGTCGAACGGCACTGTGATGGCGTCGTTCTCGACCTTGACGTCCTGGCTGAAGGCGACCTGGCGCGTGTACAGGGGTGCCTGGTCAGGGATCCTGTAGACAGTGGCGTGCACGAGGCCGTCGCGGACCAGCCACGGCGTCGAGGACAGTCCCTTGAACGTTACGGCCATCGGCCCGACGTATCCGCCCTGAATGTCACCGAGCAGCGCCACAGCGCGCTTCTTCGCGGGGTCCTCGGACGCGGAAATCGCGGTCGACCCGACTTGTTCGGAGGTGGAGACCAGCGTCCCGGTCAGGTCGGCATAGGTTCGCATCGCCCACCAGTTTCCGTTGGGTGCCCATCCGCTCGGGGTCTTGGTGAGCAGCCCGGTCAGGTTGGGGATGATGCAGCAACTCCAGTTTCCGCGCATGGCGTTGGCATAGTTCGACTGAGCAAGTCGGGCGTTGTACCAGGCGGTGTCTCCGGCGGTCTGCCGATCCGCGGGCTGGTACTCGTTAGCCGAGAGGGGCCGTTGGGCGATCCCGTTGGCGTCGAGTGCGTCCGCCAGGGACTGGCCGACGGTGACCGGGTCGTCCACGGTCCCCTCATCGTGGTTGGTGATCTCGTCCGGGACGGTGTTCGCGGCCTTGACATGGGCCAGGAAGGCCTGCCATTCCTCGGGTCGCCGCTCGGGGGTGTAGGCGAACGAAGGACCGGCGATCGTCGCAGCCGGGGCGAGGCGCCGGATCTCGCGGTAGGCGCTGTCCCACATCTGGAAGTACTGTTCCGTGTTGACGCCCGGTCTCCAGAAGATGCTGAGGTCGGGCTCGTTCCAGATCTCGTAGGTGAACTTCTGGCCGGCGGCCTGGAGCTTGGCCACAGTAGCGTCGATGAACGTGATCCAGTTGCTGCAGTCGCCGTCGGTGCACGGCCACAGCGTGTTCGCCGGCGCGCCGCCGGTCGAACCGAACACATCACTGAGCAGGACCTGGTACTCGACCTTGTGACGGGGCGGGCGCTGCAGACGCTTCGCCTCGGCGATGACCGCGTCGATGTTGGCTTGGGTGCCTGGTCCGAAGGTGTACTTGTCCTTGATCCAGCCGCCCGCATACCAGCCGCCGCTGCGGTAGGCGTTGATCGTCAGCGGGTCGAGGTATTCGTCGGACGGTTGTAACCCGTCCTGGGTGACGCCATAGAGAATGCCAAGACCCACCCCTGCGGACCGCTTCGTCTTCGCGGACAGATCGACGGTCAGCGCTTTCACGCTGGCAGAGCTGACGTTCGAGTCCGCCGCGGCGGAATGCTGGCCGCTCACCACCAGGGCAGCGGTAGCGCACAGTGCCCCGAGGACAGCGATCAGCTTTCTGCCGTTAAGGCCTCGGCCCTGGCCGTGTGCCGCAGCTGTACCGCCGGGACGCCTAATTGTGGCTAAGCGTTTTGGATGAGCTGACATTCTTCCTTCTTTCGTGGCGGGCCGACCACATCGCGGCCACGGGGTCGCGGTCAGCGCGAGTGCGGAGGCGAGGACGGCGTGCGGCGCGATCCTGCGTGCCCGCCGAGACAAGGGTGTGACCATGCGCCTTTCCCTTGGGCGTGCGGTGAGGTCGAATCGATTCGGCGAATCGGTTCGACAAGACCATAAGCGCGTGCGACGGGATGGTCAAGAGTGGGAAATGTCCGTGATACGTCCTCGCCATGCAGCCGTCATGCGACGCCGTGGACCCCGAAGCCGCGCAGGGCGGGGACGTCGGTGGTGGTGAGCGGTGGGCCCAGGTTTTCGGCCAAGTGTTGCGCGGCGACGCCGACGATAGAGCATGGCACGGCACTGGATTCCCTGACGAGGATGTGTCGCGGGGCGCACGCCTGGGCCGGCATTTCGGCAACCTGAAGGTGCTTCTCATTGACTCGTGCGACGAAGCAGGCCTATCTTCGGCGGAACCGTTCGCCGAACCGGTTCGACCTCGATCGGAAAACAGCCGCGTAACGCCTGTCAGTGGAGGTCAGGCCAGTGAGATCAGCGGCAGGGAGCCGGCGCGTGCCGGTGTGAGTCTGGCGGTTTTGGCGACCGCGGGCGGTCCGGCAGTGGGAGTTCGTCGAGCGCGAGTCGGGCCGCAGGTCCGCGCTGCTGAACGCCGCCGAACGGCTGTGGGAGTCGGCGATCGCCGCCAAGACCTGCCTGACCGGCGGGCAGGGCTCACGCCGCCGTGACGAGGCATCGTCCATGGGGGAGCATTTTCCAAGGCCCCAGCGACGTCCTCGTCGGGCACACTCGCGCGCGATCGTGCTGAAGATCGATTGGGTCGACCACGCTCACGAGCGCGACGCCTGCTCATGCCCGCTCCGTTCGGAGGATCTCGGTCACCGACTGGCGGGCGCCCAACCGCGTTGTGGCGGCGGTGAGGAGAGCGACCGCGATCGACGTGCCCAGCAGGACGGCGACCAGTTGCCAGGCCGGTGGGATCGTGAGCATCCGCTGTTGCGCCGCGGCTCGATACAGGTAGAGGCCTGCCGGGATGCCGATGATCGCGCCCGGTAGTGCGGGGAGCAACTGCGCGGTCGACATTCCTGCGCTGACCTGCCAGGACGTCGCGCCGAAGGCGCGGGAAAGCGCCGTCATCCGCCTCGCATCGGTGATCGTCGCTCGGGCGATGAACAGGGTGTTGACGGCGGCCACCACGATGAGCATGACGGTGACGATCGCGGTGAGCTGGCCGAGCCGATCGGCGCGCGGGCCGGGCGCGGCAGCGAGGTCCTGGCCGGCGGTGGGGAAAATCGCGACGATACCGGTGACCGCGACCGCGATGCTCAGCGCGTTGAGCGCGCCCCGGGCGGGCCGGCGGGCGATCAGCCGCATGCCGAGCAGCAGCGGGACGGGCAGCCGCGCGGAGATCGCGAGCAGCAGTGCCCGGCGTCGTGGCGGGCGGGCGTGGTCGGCGAGCGCGCGCACCGTACTGACCCGAGCGGCCCGCATGGCCGGAACGAGCGTCGCGGCGACCGCGACAGCGACAGCGATCGCCGCCGGCAGGGCGATTGTGGCCGGTGTGAGCTCCGGCGCCCCGGGTGCGCCGACCAGCCCGGCGCCGGCTGAGGCGATCAACGGCGCGATGAGCCGTCCGGCGACGATCCCGAGCGCGGCGGCGACCAGCGCCATGGCGAGGTGTTCGGCGAGGAGCACGGCCGCGACCACTTCGGGTGTGCCGCCGACGGCCTTGAGCAGCCCGACACGCCTGGTCTGGTCCACCATGCGCCGACCGGCGAGCACGGCCATCCCTGCGATCGCCAGCATCGCGAGGAGGAAGCCGCTGACCTGCATCGCGATTTGCTCGCTCTGGACAAGGCCGGTGTCGGCGTTCTGTATGTCCTGCCACGAGATGAGGAACGTCCCCGGCCACCTTTCGGCGAAGGTGCCCGGCCCGGTTCGCCGCGCGACGAATGCGGGCGCCGCGGACGGGTCAGCCAGCGTGAGGTTCAGGTAGAAGGACAAGGAGCCGGTATCGCCGGCCAGTGCCGTCGCCTCCGGGCTGGTGAGCCATACGAGACCGATGTCCGGAGCGCCGCCAGAAGGCGGACCTGGGAATGGCACATCGCAGGCGATGTGGCAGATGTTGCTGGGGTAGGACGGCAGGCCGGCGGTGACCGCGGTTCCTGCGACCCGGTACGGCCGGCCCGCCAGGGTGACGTCGTCGCCCACGTGGACGCCGAGGTCGTCGGCGAACCCGCGTTCGATCACCACCTCACCGCGGCGTACCCAGCGACCCTCTGTCACCAGTGGCTGGTCGACAGCGGCCGGAGCGGGGTCGCGGCCTTCCACGGCGACGCCCTTCGAACGGCCGTGCGCCTCCATCGTCGTGTACGTCAGGGGGTACGGCCCCGTGTGGCCGATGACACCGGAAGTGTTCACGAGTTCGTCGACGGCGCCGGGGGCGAACGTCTGCTTGCCTGGAAGCATGAAGCCGGCGACGACGTCGGGCCCGGCCGTCGCCTGCCGGGTCTGCCGGTAGGGGCTGTCGGTCATACCGTTGAGAGCGAGCCCGACTGACAGGGCGGTGACGGCGACACCGATCACGAGGACGACCATGACCGCGTCGAACGGACGTCGGCGTAGGTCACGGGCTGCGAGCCGGCCGATGACAACGAAACGGCCCATGTCCGTCAGCCGTCCAGCCCGGCGAGGGCACCACGATTGCCGTGGGTGCCGCCGGTGAGGATGGTCTGGTCCACGAACGCGCCGTCACGCATCGTGATGAGCCGGTCGGCGGTGGCCGCGATACGCGCGTCGTGGGTGACGATCACCAGGGTCTGCCCGGCCTGATGGAGGTCGTCGAACAGCCCCAGCACATCGAGGGTCGCAGCGCTGTCGAGGTTGCCGGTGGGTTCGTCGGCGAGGATCACGCGTGGCTTGTTGCTGAGCGCCCGGGCGATCGCCACCCGTTGGCGCTGGCCGCCTGAGAGCGCGGACGGGAGGAACTCGCGCCGGTCGGCCAGGCCGACGCGGTCGAGCAGTTCTATGGCCTGTGCCCGGGCCGCACGGGCCGGCCTTCCGGCGAGCAGAGCTGGGACCTCCACATTCTCCACCGCAGTCAGCTCGTCCATCAGGTGGAAGCCCTGGAAGACGAAGCCGACGGCGTCGCTTCGCAGCCGCGCCAGGGCGCGTTCGCCCATCCGGTCGATGCGCTGACCCGCGAGATGGATCTCACCGCCGGTGGCCTGGTCGAGGCCGCCGAGGATGTGCAGCAGGGTGGACTTGCCGCAGCCGCTCGGGCCCATGATTGCGACCGTCTCACCGGCCACGACGTCGAGGTCGACGTCGTCTACGGCCCGTACGAGCCCGGCGGCCCTCCCGAAGTCCTTATGTAGGCCACGGGCACGCAGTACGGGCATATCGTCGACCATGAATGGGCCTTTCGTCTCGTCCAGTCGCGTTCGCATGCGTCGAGCCACCGGAGGTCGGCCGGTCCGCCTTGGTGAGTGGTCGGCGACCCGTCGCCGGCCTACGGGAATCAGCGCGTACTCCCAGCCGGCCAGGCCCGACTTCTTCCGATCTCGCCAGCAGGGCCAGCACCGCTTCCTGCATCAGGTCCCCCAGGCAGCTAACGGTTATCTAATAACTAACGGTTAGCCCGGACGACGTCAAGATCTACCGCCTCCGACCCCGCAACGTCCGCGATGAAGACCGCGACGATCGCCATGTACGCCTACGACTCCCGAACTGTTCGCGAGGCCCGTTGGAGCGCGGGGTCACCAGCATCGTTTTGGGCCAAGCAGGAGATCAGTCACCTGTGGTGATCACACCGACGACGCCACCGCTCACTCGCCGGCCTGCAGCGGGCGACCGTCCGGTGAGTCGGCGTCCTCCTCGGTCTGGGTGCCTGCACGTCGACGGGAAGGGTTGTGGCCGGGCGTCCCCGTGCCGGCCGCATGCGCGGCGGTCGCGTTCTCGCCGTCCTGGGGATCGGACGTGCCGTGACGGCCGGCTTCGAGGTCACGCAGCAGTTGGGTGAGTATCTGCTCCTCCTCGGGACCGAGGTCGGCGACGAAATGGGCCAACACCCCGGCAGGGTCGCCACCCTGCACCAGTAGCCGGCGCATTTTCGCGGCCACGGCCATCGACTGCGCCGCCGTCGCATCGGAGGCCAGACAGTAGGCGTAGGCGCGTCCGGATGGCTCCCGCTCCGCCAGCCCCCTCTTGTACAGCCGCGCGAGGGTGGTCATGACGGTCGTATAGGCCAACTCGCCGCCCATCTCGGCCAGAACCTCGCCGGGGGTCAGCGGCCGATCGGCCGCACCGAGGCAGGCGAGAATCTCCTGCTCCAGGGCGCCGGGGGACCGCCTACTCGGCCCCCGGCGCTGAGGTGCTCCCCCCGGCTGCCGCTGTTGCGAATCGGCCATCCATGACTCCCGGGCGTCTACTACAGTCCCTAATCGTAGGATGCCTCACTATCGAGGCCGCCGTCGAGGCAGGAGCGGCTTCCGATGGTGCGCACGACGACGCCGGTGACGTCCGGTTTCGTTGCCGCCGCCCGGCAATGGGGCCGGCGACGTCGGGTTGAGTGCGGAGAGGGGTGGTGAGGGGTTCAGCTCTGCTGGCGGTTCAACGTCTTCTCAAGGATTTGCAGCGCCGTGACGCAGTGTGCCTGGGTCGGGTGGTCGGCGCGCAGCGCGGTCAGCGCCCCGTCGATCGCGTCGTCCAGGGCGTGCCAATCGCGTGGGGAACGGGGCTTCAGGCCTGCCTCCGCCGCGTCCCAGGCCACCTCGAGGTCCTTGATCCGCGTCTTCGCGCCCGCGAGGTCGCCCTTGGCGGTCAGTGCGTTGACGTCGTCGATGATGACCGTGAAGGAGGACAGGTCCCCGAGCGTGGCCGACACCACATGCCGTGCCTTGGTGGCTCCTGCTGTCGTCGGGTCCTGCGCTGCCGCGCCGGAGGAGCCGGCGGATCCGCTCGCCGCCACCGGAGACTGGTCGGGGGTGCCGGCCGACAGCCAGCTGCCGATCCCGACGACGGCGACGATGCCGACGGCGGCCCACATGAGGTCCGACGGCCGACCCAGACTCGCCCGGCCCGATTTGCCCCCGGTATCGGAGTGCGCGCCTGCGCGGCGGGCCCTGGTCGTGGCCACCTGCTCGCGGCCGACGAGCACAACGATGACGGCGAAGAACAGCACACTGGTCCGGGTGGCGCCCAGACCGAAACCACCGAGCGAGTGGTCCTGCGTGAGCAGGTCGCCGACCGCGGCTCCGAGCGGACGAGTAAGGATGTAGGCGGCCCAGAACGCCCCCACCTGCCAGGCCTCGATCCGCCACAGCACCAGTGTGACGAGGAAGGCGCCGCCGAAGATCAGCGCGCCGTTCTGGAACCCGAGACTCAACGCCTCGGTGGCCAGGTCGCCGGCAGCGGTGCCGAGCGCGAAGGTGGTCAAAATTGCGCCCCAGTAGAACGCCTCCCGCCGGGGCGTGTTGATCGCGGTGATCGACAGGGTCATCTCCTGCCGGTACCAGACGGTGAAGACCACGGCGAGGAGCACCGCGAACAGCGCCGTACTGACGTACAGGCTGACCCCGAGCGTGTCGGTGAGGAAGTCGGTGATCTGCGTCCCCGAGATACTCACCAGTACCACGGACAGCCAATAGATCCACGGGGTGTAGCGGCGGGTGGACGCCTGCAGTGCCAGGGCCCCGGCCAGGACGGCGAACACCAGGCCGTCGGTCACCGCCGGGCCGAGCCCGGCGTTGACGGTCAAGTAGTCCGCGAACGTCTCCCCGACCGTCGTCGAAAGGATCTTGATGACCCAGAAGGTCGCGGTGACCAGGGGCACTTGTTCGCCATCTGCTGCAGGCGAGGGGCAGTAGCGGTGGACACCATGCGCACGCTCCAGGAAAGGACAAGGGGACGTCGTCACCCATCGAGGTCGGCAAGCGCCTCTCCACAAGGAGGACCCGCCGGACCAGATACTACTCCCGGGAATAGTAGAAAGTGCTCGAAGCCCGGAACGGACCGCCACGCGTCCGTGAGCCACACGGCCCGACTTACGCCAGGGCGCAGTCCCGCGCTCCCGGCTTTCCACCAGGATTTCCGCCAACCAGACCTGGCGAACTGCTAAGTGGACGCCGAGCTACGACCCCGACCCGACCACGTCGCGTCAAACAGTCGCGGGCTTAGATACCGGCGAGTTCCAGGAACACATGGAGGTCGAGGGTCGCGTCCGCGATGGCACCGGTGGCCATGACGAGGACCGCACCGGCGGCGATGACGAGTGCGGGGTGGTGGCGCAGTGGTGGCGCGAGGAGGGCGGCGACCCGGCGGGGGATGGGCCCCGCTCCGGTGAGGGAGGTGCGGCGGCCGAGAATGCCGAGAGCGGCGCCCGGGAGATGCCTGCGGTTGAGGGTGTAGTGCGTGGCCAGCGCCGCCTTGCCCACGGTGCGCGCCACCCGGGCGCGGTCGCCGACGGCGGCGGCGGCGCGTTCGTCGGCCCAGCGTTCGGTGGTGTAGCCGACGGCGGCGGCGAGCGGGCGCAAGAGGGGGTTGGCGGCGGCGCCCAGCCCTGCGAGGGCGGCGAACAGGTAGTGGTGCGCCTCCAGGTGGGCTCGTTCATGCGCGAGCAGAATCTCGTGTTCGCCGTCGTCCAGGAGGTCGAGCATGCCGGTGGAGACGACGACGCGGCCGGGCAGCCCGGGCAGCGCGAACGCCTCGGGTGTCTCGTCGTCGACGACGACCAGTCCGTCCTGGGCGGGCATGCAGGCCGCCTGCGCGGCGGCCGCGGCCAGTGAGCGGGCGCGGATCCACAGCATGCGGGCGGCGGCGAGGACGGCGCCGCCGAGCAGCAGGCCGGCGACCAGGGCGACCGGCACCTGAGTGGGGTCGTCGCGTTGGGCGGCACCGGCAGACCAGTGGCCGAGGTCGGCGAGCAGCGGGAGGCGGATCAGCCCGGTGACGGCCAGCAGACCCAGCGAGATGGTGCTCGCCGCGCCCAGCATCAGTGCCGAGACGGTGAGCAGCCAGGTGGCCAGGCGGGGTTCGCAGCGCTCGGAGAGGATCCGCGCACCGAACGGGGCGAACAGGGACAGCAGCAGCGGGAGATAGACGGCGATGCGCATCGGGACGCCTTTACCGGCCGTGCCCGGACTCGGGCCCGAGCAGCCGGCGCAGCAGTTCCGCGTCGGACGCCGACAGGCCGTCGGCGAAGCGGGCGAGAACGGCCTGACGGTCGGGCCGTTCCTCCAGGACGGTGCGCATGCGGCGGGCGGCGTACCCGTCTTCGTCGGTCACGGGGCTGTAGGCGTAGGCGCGTCCGCGGGGTTGACGGGTGAGCAACTGCTTGGCGTACAGCCTGGTGAGAATCGTCACCACCGTGCTGTAGGTCAACTCGCTGCTCATGCGTTCGGCGACCTCGCCGGGAGTCAACGGGGCGCCGGCGCGCAGCAGCACGTCGAGGATCTCGGACTCCCGCTCGCCGTTGGCGCGCCTGGGTACCCGCCCCTGTGAAGTGGCGTCCATGGGTTGTCGTTTCCCCTGCTCATCTTCTACAGTCGTGTAAAACTTCTACGGCCGTGTAAAAGCTGCCGTCCTCTGAGTGTGCCAGGTGTTGAGGCCGGAGGACAGGGCGCGGTGAAAGGACTCCCGGTTGTCGCAGCCGCTCAATCCACTGGATGCCACCTCTCTGCTGACCTCGCTCGGCGCCGCGGGTGTGTTCGTGGTGCTGTTCGCCGAGACCGGCCTGTTGATCGGGTTCTTCCTGCCCGGAGACTCGCTGCTGTTCACCGCGGGCCTGCTGTGCACCACCACGACGGCCGGCGTACGTCTGTCACTGCCCCTCGTGCTGGCCGCGGCCGTGGCCGGGGCGATCCTCGGCGCCCAGACCGGCTACCTGATCGGCCGCCGGGCGGGTCGCGCGCTGCTCACGCGAACCCGCAACGCCCACCTTCGCCGCGGCGCGGCCCGGGCCGAGGCGCTGCTCGTCCGCTACGGGCACGGCAAGGCCATCGTCTTGGCCCGGTTCATCCCGCTCGTGCGAACCGTGCTCAATCCACTCGCAGGAGTGGTCCAGGTACCGGCGCGCACCTTCACTGTTTGGCAGGTCATCGGCGGCCTGGCGTGGACGGTCGGCCTCGTGCTCGCCGGTTACGCCCTGGGGGCCACTGTCCCGGACGTCGACCGCTATCTGCTGCCCATCATCGGCGCGATCGTCGCGGTGTCCCTGCTGCCCCTGGCCGCCGAGGCGCTACGTGCCCGTCGCCGCGCCAGGATCGCCGCGGCGGCGACCCGCGACAGCGCCCCCGTGACCTCGTCCACACAGGAGGACCTCAAGTGAGCGGTATCAGCCTGATCCAGGCCGTGGTGCTCGGCGTCGTCGAAGGGGTGACGGAGTTCCTCCCGGTCTCCTCCACCGGTCACCTGAAGATCGCCGAGGGCCTGATGGGCATCCGGGTGAGCGACGCCGCGGTGGTCGGCTTCACCGCGGTGATCCAGGTCGGGGCGATCGCCGCGGCGCTGGTGTACTTCTCCGGCGACATCGTGCGGATCGTCTCCGCCTGGTTGCGCGGCCTAATCCGGCCGGAGGAGCGGCGCGGCCACGACTACGCCTTCGCCTGGTGGGTGGTGTTCGCCACGATCCCGATCGTGGTCGTGGGCCTGGCCGCCAAGCCGCTCATCCAGGGCCCCCTCGCCTCGCTGTGGGTGGTGGCCGCCTCGCTGCTGGCCGGCAGCGCCGTCATGTGGGCCGCCGACCGGATGGGCCGCCACAAGCGCGGCGAGGACGACACCACGTTCACCGACGCCATGCTGGTGGGCACCTCCCAGATTCTCGCCCTGCTGTTCCCCGGCTTCTCCCGCTCGGGGGCGACCATGTCCACCGCCCTGCTGCTCGACCTGGACCGGGTCGCGGCCACCCGGCTGTCGTTCCTCCTCGGCATCCCCGCCCTGACGGGGGCCGGCCTGTACGAGCTCAAGGACGCCGCCGGCGCCGGGACCGGCCTCGCGCCGCTGGTGGCCGGGACGGCGGTGTCCTTCATCGTCGCCTACGCCTCGATCGCCTGGCTGCTGCGGTACGTCGCCCGCCACTCCTTCACCGCCTTCGTGGTCTACCGGATCGCCGCCGGTGTGCTCCTGCTCGCCCTGCTCGGCGCCGGAGCGATCACCGCATGACCACGCAGGCCCCGGCCCGCTGGGGAGCCCGGTCGTGGGCCCGGTTGTCCGGGCGCCTGCCGTGGCTTGCTGTCGTGGCCGCCGGCTACGCGGCGGCACAGCTGACCCTCGCCGCCCCGCACCTCGGGCTCGGCTGGGACGAGACGGTGTACCTGTCCCAGGTCGACCCGCGTAACCCGGCCGCCTACTTCAGCGCACCTCGCTCCCGGGGCGTGAGCCTGCTCGCCGCCCCCGTCCTGGCCGTCATCGGCTCCACCGCGGCGCTCAGAGTCGTCCTGGCGCTACTGTCGGCCGCGGCGCTGTACGGGGCCTACCGAATTTGGCGGCCGCTGCTCGGGCCCGGCCCGACCGCGCTGGCCGCCCTGCTGTTCGCCGGCCTGTGGACCACTGTGCTGTACGGGCCGCAGGCCATGCCCAACCTGTGGGTGGCGTTGTCGGCGGTGGCCGCGGCCGGGTGGTTCCTGCGGGCCCAGCAGTCCGATGCCTCCCGGGCCATGCTCGCGGGCCTGGGTGTCGCGGTCGCCGCGGCCACGCTGTTCCGCTTCTCCGACGGCATCTGGCTCGCGTCGGCGCTATTGGCTGCCTGCCTCGCGGTGCGCGCCTGGCGGCGACCGGCCCCCGCTTTCGCCGTGGCCGGTGGGCTGGCCGCGGGCGGCGCCGAGTGGATCGCCGAAGCATACGCCCGGTGGGGCGGCCTCGCCGCCCGCCTGCACGCCTCCAGCGCCACCGAGGGCGGCATGGGTCGTCACTGGGCCGGTGGCGACGCCTGGCGCAGCCTGAACGGGCCCCTGCTGTGCCGCCCCTGCACCGTCCCCTTGAGCCACCCCGCGCTCACCCTGTGGTGGCTTTCCCTGCCGCTGCTCGCGTTCGCAGCATGCGCGGTGGCCGTGAGGGCAGGACGCCCGGCGCCGACCCTGCTGCCCGTCGCCTGCGCCGGAGCAATGAGCGTTCCCTATCTCGTCCTCATCGACTACTCCGCGCCGCGCTTCTTCCTGCCCGTCTACGCGCTGCTCGCCCTGCCCGTCGCCACCCTTGCCGCCCGGATCGTGCGCGCCGTCCATCCGGCGCCTGCCCGCACGACCGTCGCGGGGGCACTCGCCGTCGTGCTCGTCCTGCATCTGGCGACACAGTACGGAATCCTCCGGAACAACGCCGCCGCCGCCCGGGTCACCGCCGGCCGCTACCAAGCGGTCGCCGACGCCCTGCGCCGCCTCGGCCTGCACCCACCCTGTCTGGTCACCGGCAGCCACGCCCAGCCGATCGGCTACTACGCCGGCTGCGCCTCCGCCGACGTCAGCGGAAACAACCGCGACACCACCAGGGCCGACCTGCTGCGCCGCGCCGCCACCGAACCCACCGCCGCCCTCGCCAAGACGCGCTCCGGCCCCCCGGACTACGCCCGCACCTGGACCTCCCGCCGGATCCGGGGCACCGGCTACACCGCCTACCTCCGGTCGTTCGCACCCCGCTGACGGTGATGCCTCCACGGGTTGACGGGCCGCGACATGAGCGGACCCGGGCGACGGTCCGTCCGGACAGCTGCCGGGTTCTCTTCCCTGCCCTGCCGGGCGAGCGCTGTCATCGCCGTCTGCCGCCGGTGCTTCATCGCAGGTCAGGTCGCTGGTCTCTCCCGATTCGAGCTACTATCGGACTAGTAGTTACTATCGGGATAGTAATTGAGCTTTGCGAACTGTGCACTGCAAGGAGGTCCGGAATGGAGCTCGGACACGCGGAAGTCGAGCAGGTGTGGCCCCGGGGTGGCCGGGTGCGTCTGACCGGTTTCATCGCCGGGGCCGAGGCCGGCTCGGCACCGGAGACAGCCACCTTGACCCTGACGGATCGCGACCATCCCACCGTCGTACTGACGTGTCCGGCGACATTGCGCGGCGGACGGTTCGAGACGTCCTTCGGCATCGACCTGCTCGCGTCGGCCTCCCCACTCGAAGGTGACGACGGCCGCCAGGTCTGGGACCTGCATCTGAAAGTGCCAGGCAGATCGGAACCGCTACGGCTGGGGCGCCACCTTGACGACATCCCCAACAAGAAGAAGGTCATCACCTTCCCCGCCCAGACGGACGACACCCCGATGGGCCCGATCAGCGTCAAGCCGTACTACACCGTTCAGTCGAACCTGTCGCTGATCTGCCGGCGTGGCTGACAGATGAAGATCCGCTACCTGCTCTTCAACGCCTACAGCGTCGGCGGCACCATTCGTACCGTGATCAATCAGGCGAACGCCCTGGCCGGTGAGCACGATGTCGAGTTGGTCAGCGTCTTCCAGACGCGGGATCAGCCGAGGTTCGATCTTGATCCGCGAGTGCGCCTGCTCACCCTGGCCGGCCTGCGTGGATCCGGTTGGCGGCATCCCATCCGGGCGTGGCTCGGTGGCCGGGCCAGCCGCCTCGTCCCGCCGTCAGAGGTCCGCTACGCGAGTTTCAACCGACTGAGCGACCGCGGATTGGTCCGCTACCTGCGGTCCCTGGACGGCGGAGTGCTGGTCACCACTCGCCCCGCCCTCAATCTGCTCGCCGCACGCTTCGCCTCGCCCAGCGTCATCCGGGTCGCTCAGGAACACATGTACGTGCGCTCCCACAAACCCGACTTGATCGACCAGATCGCCCGCTGGTACCCCCGTCTCGACGCCGTGGTGACCCTCACCGACGCCGACGCCGCCGAGTACGCCGCGATCCTCGACGGCGCACGTACCCGCCTGGCCACCATCCCCAACGCTCTGACACCGGCCGTACGCACGCCCGCCGCACCGAACAGCAAAATCATCGTCGCGGCCGGACGCCTCACCCGCCAGAAAGGATTCGACCTGCTGGTCGAGGCGTTCGCCGCGGTCGCCGACAAACACCCCGACTGGCAGCTGCGCATCTACGGCGACGGCAAGGAACGCGCCAAACTGCAGCGCCTCATCCACCGCCTTCACCTGTACAACCACGTCTTCCTCATGGGCGGCACCACCACGCTGGAGCAGGAACTCGCCAAAGGCGCGATGTTCGTCCTCAGCTCCCGATCAGAGGGCTTCGGCATGGTCCTCATCGAGGCCATGGCCCACGCGTTGCCCGTCGTCAGCTTCGACTGCCCCAACGGTCCGGCCGAGATCATCACGGGTGGCCGGGACGGACTGCTGGTCCCTCCCCAGGACGTCACCGGACTCACCGTCGCCATCGAGTCGCTCATCGCCGACCCGTCACTGCGGAACCGGCTCGGAACGGCGGCCAAGGAGTCGGTCGCCAGGTACTACGTCGATCGCATCCGCGGGCGATGGGAACAGTTGTTCACCGAGCTGCAGGAGATGAAAGCACCCTCCAGGAGGTCGTCGGCGCCTGTCGGCCCGTGATGGCTTGCCGCGCAGTTCCTCCGGCCCGTACACGCGGCGCGTGGGAACTGCTCGGCCTTCTCGACGTCCGGCAGGGCGACCACGTCTGCGAGGTCGGGTGCGGGCCCGGCGCGCTCCTACGGGCGCTGGATCAGCAGAACCGGGCGCCGACGATCTGCGGCCTCGACCCGTCCGCCGACATGCTCGCCATGGCGTCACGGCACAACGCGGCGGCCGTCGCGAGCGGTCGTGTGCTGCTGGCGCTCGGCACCGCCGACCGCACCGGCCAGGACGACGGGAACTTCGACCGCGTCGTCTCCGTCAACAACGTGGCCATGTGCTGATCGCGGCCAGGCCCATGCCTTCCGATCCTCATTCTCCCCGCAGGCCTCGTGACTTCCCATCCTGCGACGGGGAAGCCGCCGGTGCGTCTTTGAAGATGATGACTCCCGTGTGCTCACCCATGGCACAGGTGAACGGGAGGCGTCCTGGAGGGCGTACGCCGAGGTCGACCACCGTTCGGCCAGTCGCAGGGAGCACCCGTTCGAGGCTGAGGGTGGGAATGACGAAGTCCTGTGTGCAGTTCGTCGTCTCCTTCGTCACAAGTACGAGGCGGGTGCGCTGATTGGCCCGAGCGACGATGCGGTTGGGGGAGTACTCGTCGTTCAACACCCTGACCTCTATGACCTGAGTCCCCATAGCGCTCTTGGTGAGGGTGCCGGCGGCTGTCGGCCTCGTCGCGAACGTGATCCTTCCAGTGCGCATTCCCACGGCACAGGTGTAGGTCAGGCTTCCGGGAGGTTGTGGGCCGAGCTCGATCGTGGTCTGTCCGGTTACGGGAAGGACCTTTTCGATGTTGAGGCTGGGGATGACGAAATCGCGGGCACAGCTCGTGGTCTTGTTCGTCCGGAGGACGACTTTGGTGCGGCGCCCCGCATGCGCCGTCACGGTGGTGGGGGAGTAGGAGTCGTTGCCCACTCCTATCTCAATGGTCTGCGGCCGATCGTCTCTTGCCGCAGACAAGGGGACTGCCGGTGGTGCCGCCGCGTCGGCCTGGCTCGTTGCGGCGGGGCTCCAACCGGCCAGCGTGAGGCCGGAGACGGTGGTGAAGGCGGCGACGGCCAGGAGGACGGCACCGGTGGCCGTCCGCAGGCGGCCCTGCAGGATCTGTGTGGACTTGCGAAACAGATATCCCAGAAGGGTGAACAGCGGGACGGTGCCGAGCACGAACCCCGCCATGACCGCGGCACCCTCTTGGGGAGCGGCGGACGTGACGGCCAGGAGCTCCATGCTGAGGGTCACGCCGCACGGAAGAAGGATGGTCGCCAGCCCCAGCAGCAGCGGGGTAAGCATCCAGGTCGTTGCGGCGCTTCTCTGCACCAGCCGGGTCCAGGCTACCGGGCTCCTCGGCGCCAGCCGTCGCGCGATGCGCAGGCCGAACAGTTCGAGGGCGAAGAACACCATCAGGGCCGCCGCGACCAGCATGATCACAGCTCGGACGCGTGAGCTGAACTGGATGGCGGAACCGAAGGCGCCGAGGGCGGCGCCGAGGAGGGCGTGGGAGACCAGCTTGCCGATGAGGAAGACGGCAACAGGCGCCAGCGAGGGCGGAGGAGCCGCAGTCTGCGGATCGACGGCCGTTCGGCGGGTGACCGCGGCGGCGAGCAGACCGCCCTGAACCGCCGCGCAGCTGGCGCCACCGGCGAGCAGCCCGGTCCCGACGCCAGTGACGAACAGGAATGCTGAGGACATGCGAATGCTCCCTGATGAATCCGACAGTGCCGGGTGGCCGGGCTACTGAGCGACCATCGTGAATGCGGCGGTCGTGACAGAGCCCTGGTACTTGAAGTCGAGGAACAGGCGGTACGTGCCGGGACCGGGTGTTCCAAGACGGAAGCCGACGTCGGGACCCGAGGTGGTCGTGACCGGCTGCGCGATCTGGACGGCGAGGTCGCCTTCGCGTAGTGCCACGAGGTTGGCGTAGCCATCCTGGTATGGCTGAAGGTCGGTGACCGGCAGGCCGTCGCGGCTGAAGGTGAAGGAGATGTCGTCGTCCTGGCCTGGGTGCAGCCAGCCGTTGACGCTGATGTCCAGGTCGTCGTGATCATCATCGCCGTCCCCGACCTGAGCGGCGCGGGTCGGCGCCGCCGGCGACTGCGGAGTGAAGTCACCGCCTGAAGCAAGATCGACGCCGAGCGTGAGGATCCTGCCCAGTGTCGCCGGCATGAACTGGACGAAAGCCCGGTAGGAGCCGGCGCTCGGCAGTCGCAGCGGGACCGACCAGGTGCCATCCGGGGACATGGTCGGATGCAGGTGCCGGTAGTTGGACAGATCGCGGCTGACGGCCACCAAGTGCATCGCTGCACCGTTCAGGCGTCGGAACTGGGTGACCGCGCGACCGTCTGGCCCGTGAATGGCGAACGCCAGCGTGTCCTGATCGTGCAGCAAGGTGTTCTGCGGGCTGAGGGTGTAGCCGGAGTCGGAGACCAGGAGTCCGGCGGGTGTGGGGGAGGAGCGGGAGGCGGCTGGGGTGGTGGACATGGACCCTGAGGACATGGAGCGCATGTCACTGCGCTCTCTATCGGGTGTCCCCGAGGTTCCGGCGGTTCCGAACAGGCCCGTGTGGCGGCCGGCGATCAGAGCCGCGACGAAGACGACCATCAGGGCGAGGACGAACAGCACTACCCGGACGCGCCCGCTCATGCCGGATCCATCGTGTAGCCCGCTGATTCGATCGCCGTTCGCAGGGCGTTGTCGGTAACGCTTCCTTCGCTGGTCACCGTCACCTCACCGGTTGTGAGATCGACCCGAACCCTGCGGACCCCTTGGAGGTCTCCCAGCGCGGCGGAGACGCTGCTCGCGCACGAGCCGCAGCTCATGCCGATCACCCTGACCACAGTCGTTCTCATTGTCGGCTCCCCCGCATGCGGCTACTAATTTGACTAGTAGGACGCTTCCTGACAGTCCTGCAGCGAGAGAATACCCATAAGGGGTACCAGGCGTTCTTACCTTTGAGTGATTGAGATGTTGCGCATGGTAGTGGATGTGATCGAGACGTAACGCCGCTCGCGGGAGTGTCCGACGGAGACCCCCACCGCATCATCCAGCAGCAAGGCGCTGTCACTGACGCCCCTCGCCGCCTTCACCCCGGCTGTGACGTCACTTGGATCTCATCACCCGCGCGACCGCGACCAGATGCGCAGACTGCTCACCGGCCATAACGACGGATGCTGAGTGGAAGGCATCGGTACTAACCTCGGCAGTAGTGTCGGCCTGCTCACTGCACGGTGCGGAGAGCATCCGCTCTCGAGGCGAAGGTGTCCCTCTTCTGGGGTGCGATGATCGCCGACACCGTGCTGCTCGTCCGCTACCTCGCTGGGACACCCCACGCCCGGTCGGCCCCGGCCTGCCGTACGCGCAGGAGCTTCTGGCGCAGCGCTACGCGCGCGGCGAAATCGACACCGACGACGAACAGACCCGCCTCGACGTACTACGGCGCTCCGGAGGGTGAATCACCACGCACGTCTCCCTTACGTCTCGTCGGCTACGAGCTCTCAGCCGTCATCGATCAGGAATCAGGGCTCCGGCGAGCCGCGGTTCGCCGGAGCCCTTCCTCAGACCTCTAGAACGGTCCCGCTCCTGCTGCCCGCAGGAAGATCCGTCCCAAGGTTGCCCGACTTCGCGTTCCAGCCCCTCATCGGCAGCTTGAGCAGTGACCGCTCTTGCAGTGGCAGTTCTTGCAGCGGCAGTGCTGGCAGTGACAGCCCTTGCTGCGGTGCCCGAAGCTGCTGTGGCGGTGGGTGGTCGTCGTGGCGCTGGCGCTGGAGGTACAGGTCAAGGCTTCCAGGCACAGCGCTCCACCCGCCAGGGTAGTGCTGAGTGCCAGGCCGGCGATGATACTGCGGAAAGTGGGCATAGCGTTTCCTCCTTGAGGATAATTGCCCCTAATCAGATACATCTCCTCGAATGTAAGGAAATGGCGTTTGATGGCACTCCAGCAGCCATCTCCTGCAATGCCTTAATTGCCTGCTTCCAAAATCCGTAAACGGACATCTAGGTGATTTAGCCGCTTATTGAACCTACTAGCAGCGATAATAGATAGAGCCTGGGTCGTTCATCCCGATACGACCTGTAGGTCCGATAACTCCCGGATCTCGTATCCTGCCCACTGACGGTTCGCAAGACCGTCTACCACTCGACCGTCTCTGGTCTGGAGGTCCGAAGAGGTATCTCACGAGGCAGCGGAGGGCCGTCTCGTGGCGCAAGGAGTCGCTACTATCACCGGTAAGAGGCGTGTGTTGCAATGCGGGGAAACGAGGCGTCCCCGGCACGAGGAGCATCGCGGCCGCCCAGGAATGGAGGAATGGGGCGCCGGGGAGCGCAAGTGATGCGGTCCTGTCTGCTGGGCTGCTGCCGGCACTCGTGTCCACCGCCGTGACCGCCCTGCGATTCACCGCCGCGGGTAGTGCATCCGTGGGCCGGCACCGAAGGCGGGGACGACACCACAGCGTGTGAAGAGTGGTCGTGGTCAGGGGGTCAGCACACCAGCGGCAGCAGGAGGCCCAGGGTGGCCAGCACAACGGGGACGCCGACGGCCGTGACGACTGCGATCCAGGACAGCGGCCGGGCATGTGACAGCCCGGGGAAGAGCTGGGGATAGGTCAATCTGGCGACCCGCAGTCTCGCGATCTGGGCGGTGGCGGGGTTGACGGCCAGAGCCCCTGTCGCACAGGAGGTGATGGCCAGTTTCTGCAGGGCTCCGATCAGCGGAGCCTTGCCGTGGCGTCGTACCGCGCTGTCGTCGGCGGCCAGTTCCAGCAGGCCGGGCAGGATGGTGTGGGCGAGCCGCAGCGTTCGCAGCCAGGGAAGGGCGGCATGCAGGGCGTCGGCCAGCATGAGGAGAAGGTGATGCCTCTGCCGCAGATGAGCGCGTTCATGAGCAAGCACCGCCTCCACCTCGGCCGCCTCCAACCGGTCGAGCGCGCCCGTGGTCACCACGATGGGCCGCTCGCGCGCCGGTAGACAGTAGATCAACGGCGTTGGATGGTCCAGCACACGGACATCCGGCGTTCCGGCGAGATCACGCGCGACCACGTCGAGCATCTCGCGGTGCGCGCGCCGCTCCCGGAGGGTGTGGACGACTCTGGGGACGGCCAGCCGGAGAGCGATTGCTCCCGCCGTGAGCAGGAGCGCGGATGTCAGCGCCGCCGCGAGAGTGATCGCATGCTTGTCGTTCAGGCAATCGGCGAGCCAGTCGACGAGGCGGTGGCCGGGGGTCGACGGCCAGACGAGCCCCAGAAGGCCCAACCCTGCCAGGGCCAGGGCGGTGCCGGCGGTGGCGGCGGCCCACAGGGCGGCGGCGGTGCCCGGCAGACGAGCGGGCCACCGCGCTCGCAGGAGTAGCGGTCCGGCGAGCTGCCCGAGCAGGAGCACGCAGCAAGCCAAGGCGATGCTCGCGGCGATCATTTCGACGTCCTCCACCCTCTCAGGCCCCCGGTGAATATTCCCAGGAAGGGGTGGGTGGCGACACGAACACCACCCACCCTTCCGGCGGCTTACTGCAAGAGCCGCGTCATGGTGCGGATCTCCGCCGACTGGCTGGAGAGGATGGACGCGGCCATCTGCGTGGCCGGCTCGTAGACGCCGGCGCCTTGCTCTTCCTTGGCCATGGTGATGGCGCCCTGGTGATGCTCGATCATCATCTTCAGGAACGCCCTGTCGAAGGCGGTGCCGGAGAGGCCTTCGAGCTTCTTCATGTCCGTGCCGGACATCATGCCGGGCATTTCCATCCCCGGCATGTCGTGGTCCATCGGCATGGCGCTTTCACCGGGAGCCTGCGCCCCCCAGCTCTCCAGCCAGCCGGTCATGGTCTGGATCTCGGGATCCTGGGCCGCCCTGATCTTCTGGGCCAGTTCCTTGACCTGGCTGCTGGCGGCGCGGTCCTCGGCCAGTTTCGCCATCTCCACCGCCTGACGGTGATGCGGGATCATCATCTGCGCGAACCAGACGTCCCTGTCGTTGTGGTCGGCCGCCGGACTGGTGATGGGAGGCTGCGACCCGGTCGGCATCGCCGGCACGGACGACATGGAGGACGCGTCGTGGGCGGTGGTGTCGGCGGAGCCGCACGCGCCGCTCAGGAGACCGGCCCCGGCGAGCAGCGCCGAGGAGACGATGAGACGCTTCATTGGTGAACACCTTCTGTGCTTGATTCGGGACATTCAGCGATCGCTTCGACGGTCGCGCGTACCGCCGAGCGCGCTTCTACACCCGGATCACACAGAGTTGAGTGAGGGTCGGCCCTCGGGGGCGGGCGGTGGGCCCGCGCGGGAGGAACGGCCTCAAGAACGGCCGTATCGGCAGCGCGATGAAACGGCTCACGGCCGCCATGACGAGGAGAAGTAGTAGGAGAAGCAGTCCGGCAAGCAGGAACGCCAGACAGACCTGGCCGCCCCCGTGCCCGTCGTGGGGAGAGCGCTTACCGTCGCCGTGGCGCGTGTCGGCCGGCATCGGCATGCCGAAGCCGTTCGCATGCCCGGAATGCAGGGCCAGGACGCTTGGAGTCGGGACAGGGCCAGGTGAGGGCTGTAGGCCGTGCATGGCGAGCAGCCCGCCCAGGACGGCGGCCAGCAGGAAGGGGGAACCCCAACGAGCCGGCCTGCGCGCCACAGCGCCCGTAGTCACAGTCGACACACTATCGCCTGTCCCATCTCCTGGGCTCACAGTGCGGTGCGGTGTCCGTACCGATCGTGGTGATCATCCCTTTTCCCCTGGCTCTGATCTACTATCCTGTGTAGGGAGGAAGGTCGAGGGCGGAGGGGACGTGCGCGAGTTCGGCAGGCTCGAGGCGGCGATCATGGACTGCGTGTGGGATCTCGGCCGCCCGGTGTCCGTGCGCGACGTCCTGACCGAACTCCAGAAGAGCCGCGACATCGCCTACACCACGGTGATGACGGTGATGGACACCTTGCACACGAAGGGCTGGCTGCGTCGCTGGATGGAAGGCCGTGCGTACAGCTACGAGGCCGTCGCCTCACGGGAGGCGTACACGGCGCGTCTGATGCGGGGAGCGCTCGCCACAAGCAACAACCAGGCTGCGGCGTTCGTCCACTTCCTTGCTGAACTGACGCCTTCGGAGGCGGAGGCGCTCCGTCAGGCCCTGAAGATCGTGCCGCAGGGGTGAGTTCCGCCCGTTGAGGTACGCACGTGCCGCGACGTTCGCATGTCCAACGACATCACCAACGTCCCTGCCGACGACCTCGATCCGCTCATCCGGATCCTCGACGTTGCCGACGCCGTCCCCGGCGCGGCAGACCTCCGTGCCCGATCACACGAGCTGCGGGGCATCGCCCTCGGCGTTTCGGTGGTCGACGTGGGGTGCGGCACCGGCCGTGCTGGTGCGGAGATGAACGAGCGGGGCGCGCACGCTCTCGGCGTCGACGCCCGCGAGTCTTCACCGACGCCACCATGCTTCCGATGCTGTCGGGCATCGCCAATGCCGTATGCGCGACAGGGGCGATCGACCGAGAGCAGGCCGACATATGGATCGCCGAGCAAACGGCCCGGGCTGGAGCGGGGCGGCTCTTCCCGGCCATACCGATGTTCCTTGGCAGCCGCACGGCGAGCCTGACGAGAACGCCTCCCGGTGAGCGGCGCGGAGCATGGTCCATTCGAGCGCCACAGGATCCGTGTGGTGTGGGCGGCTGTAAGGGAGGCACGGGTGTCCCGAGCTTGTCAGGTCTGGTCGGCGCCCTCCCCGCGTCAGTCGTGAGCCGCCCCTCCACGATCGAGGGGAGCAGGGGCGTTCAGTCCGGCCAGAGTGACGGCGACCAGGCGGTGGACGGCGTCCGGGCTGCCAAGGGTGCCGGCCGCGGTGAGGGCGTGCAGGCAGTAGCCGGCCAGTTCGTCCGCCGGCACATCGTGGCGGAGGTCGCCGTCCTCGGCAGCCTCGGCGATCAGCTTTCGCACGAACTCCCGTAGTCGTTGCTGCGCGCGGTCGACGTGTTCGCCTCGATGCAGCAACGTGGCGAGCTCGCCGCCGTGGTGGCGCGCTGAGTGGTGCTGGATCTGCGCGAAGGTCTGGAGGGCCGCCTGCAGGCGTACGAAAGCCGGCTCGGCTGGATCAGCGGCCGCGGTGAGCCGGTCGAGATGTGCGGTGATCTGGCGTTCGTGCCATGCGGTGAGGACGGCTTGGGCGTCGGGGAAGTACTTGTACAGCGTCGCACGCCCGACGCCCGCCTTTTCGGCGATCTGCGACATCGTCAGCGAGACCAGCCCCTGCTCGGCCACCAGCGCCGCCATGGCATCCAAGGCGGCATCCCGGACAGCGGCACGGTGCGCGTCGATGGTCTCGGTCCACAGCTTCGGCACGTCCCGAGCATACATCCTGTCGCGTTCGATTCACTCTGCTACTGTCGTAGACAATGTGTATCGATAAATTGCGATGCTCCACGAGGCGCCATGCGGGGCATCCGGCTAGAAGGACGGGGATCCACATGCTGCTGGTCCACGTCATCGACAACGAACGGGACCGCATCGCCTACTTCCACGCACGGCAAGCGGTGGTCGCGCGTGACGACGCCACAGCCTGCTTCTCCGAGGGCCAGCACATCTCATCGATCGACGCGACCACCCTCGACAGGCTTCCGGCGAGGACGGTGTCCCGGTCTGGCTCATCGCCCTCATCCGGACCTGATCCTCGCCCGCTCGGCGCCCCAGCAGTCCAACAGCTGAGACCAGCCCTTCCCAGACAGGAACACCATGCGGATCCTGCAAGCTCACATCCGGACCGAGCGGGCCAGCCGCTACCTCGTCCAGTTCTGCAAGCACGCCGCCGCCATGGGCGGCGGCGGTCACACCTCCCGAATGCACCTGCACGGGCCGATGGTCCGCAGCGAGGTGCGGGTGGCGGCCGAGTGGTCCGAAACGAGCGGAACCGTCACCTTCACTCCCTGGGGGCAGTGCACGCTGGTCGCGGATCCCGGCACCGTCATGCTGCGCATCGAGGCGGCCGACGAGGACGGTCTGGTTCAGATTCGCGACGTCGTCACGCGCGACTTCGAGCGGTTCAGCCGCCGCGACCCGATGACGGTCACCTGGGAGCGGCCGGAAACGTCTGAGGCCGACCCCTTTCGACCCGCCGGCGCACTGACCCCGACTCAGCAGCGTGGCTTCCCGCGATCGAAGCTCCAGAGCGTCCTCCTCGCCCTGGCCGTCGTCGTGGTCATCGCTCTGCACGTCGGCGTGGCCGGCACAGTCGTGGCAGAGTCGCTATGGACCGGCGCTGCCGTCACCATCGTCCTCGCGCTCGTTGTGATGAAGATCGCGCTGGTCGCGTGGGCCCGCATCGGACTTCGGCGCCGCAGGAGCATCAAGAGGGCCGACCACTCATAAACATCGAACATCACCCCGACGAACCTCGAAGCCTGCGTTCAGGTCTGTAAGGCCTGCGGCGATGAGTGCGAGCGCCACGGCAAGCACAACCACTGCCCACTGTGCCAAGGCCTGTCGCTCCTGCGAGCGGGATGAGGACCACCGGCGCATGGACGATCAGCGGGTGAACGGGTAGTCCAAGGATCTTGTCGAACATCGTGGCCTCCTGCTGGTTGGGTCCGCCGTCCTCGCACAGCGCTTAAGGGCGTGATCACGGTCGGCTCCTGGGCATGTCGCCACACCGACTACTACTGGTTGTAGTTCCTGTTTCGCCAAAACGAGCGGTTGCTGAGAAGATACCCAAGGGGGTATCTGGACGGTTTACCCTTTGCAGCGCGTGGTCGCCACCGACTCGGCCGGCCGTGGCAGAAGGGTCAGCGCTTCCGCGGCTGTCCGCCGGGCAGGCCGCCGTTGTCCAGGAGGGTGAGCGCGTCCCTGAGGCCGGCTCGTGAGGTGATGCCCAGCTTGGGAAAGATGCGGTAGAGGTGGGCGCCGACGGTCCGCGCGGAGAGGAACAGCTCCTCCCCGATCTCCTTGTTGGTCATGCCTGTGGCGGCCATCTGGGCGATGAGGTGTTCCCGTCCGGTCAACCCCTCGTGCTCCAGCCGGGGACCGGTTGGCCGGCCGGCTGCCCTGAGCTCCTGACCGGCGTTCTCCGCCCACTTCCTGGCACCGAGGCGCTCGAATGTCTCGCAGGCCCGGGCGAGGTGTTCCCGTGCGGCGCGCGGCGACCGGGCTCTCCTGAGGTGCCGGCCGAACAGGAGCTCGATGCGGGCCTGCTCGAAGGGCCACCGGTCCGCCCCCGGTGTCGCCAGAGCCTGTTCGAACAGGCTCGTCGCGGTGTCCCCGGCGGAGGCGAGCGCCTCGGCGGCCGTGACCAGCATGCGGAGCCGGCCGGAGATCGTTTCCAGCCGTGCGGCACGGGCCGCCGCCACGTGGGCCCGGGCCTCCGCGTGCCGGTTGGTCCGGACCGCGGCTTCGACGACGTCGAGCACCGTCCAGACAGCCACCGAACGGCACGGCGGGATGGTGCCGGCGGGGCTGATCGACGTCGCCTCCCGGTACGCGGCCTCGTAGTCCTGGCGGCCCAGCGCCAGCAGCGTTCCGGTGTAGTGGCAGAGGTGACTCACCACGGTCGCGCCCCTGGGGACGGCCCAGTGGATCAGCTCGTCGGTGATGCGCCGCGCCGTCTCCTCGTCACCTCGTACGGCGGCGAGGGTGGCGACCCAGTGATCCGTGGCCCAGCTCGAGAGCCGCAGCCCGTGTTCGTTGCTGAAGGAGAGTGCCTCGGCTAGGTATCGTTCGCTGTCCTGCCAGTGGCCCATGAAGTAGGAGTCGAGCGCCAGCAGCACCAGCGCCTGCGTCATGACGTTCATGTCGTCCGCCGCGCGTCCTCGCTCCAGCGCACGGTGCAGGGCGGTGCGGCAGCCGGGCAGCCGGTCCACCCATGAGGCGGCGAGCGCGGTCAGGACGATCTCGTCGGGGTCCTCGACCCGGTCGAGCCTCGCGACGAGCCGGTCGAGCTGCCGGTAGGCCGCGTCACCGGCGTTCGCGGGATCCGAGTGGGTGTGCCGCATCAGGACGACGATGTCGATCTCCGGGCTTTTCAGGCGCGACGCCAGTGCGTCGAAGACCGGCCAGAGCTCCTCGCGGCCGCCGAAGAAGCAGACGTACAGCAGGGTGAGCAGGGCCGCCCTGATCTGGAAGATCGACTGCGACTCCTCCTTCACCGCGTTCAGGGCACCTGCCAGGACACGGTGCGCGGCGTCGACGTCGCCGTCCGCGTTGAGGATGACGAACGACGTGGCGACCGCCATGTCCAGGGAGCCGGTATGGGCGGCGTCGAGTTGACGGACCTGGCGCAGCGCGTCGCCGGCCGACGCGATGCCACCGGCGAGGCGGGCACCGACGTACGCCGCGATGGCCAGGCGCCGGGCGCGCTCCGAGCCGGCCGGGCTGAACGTCGAGGCTTTCGTGAGGGCGGTGACCGCGCCGACGATGTCGCCCCGGCCGACCAGCCGGTAGCCCGCCTCCTCCAGCGCGGACGCCGCTCGCTCGTCGGGCCCGGAGCTGCCGTGCGCGAGATGCCAGGCCCGGCGGTCCGGGTCGTCGTGGAGCGCCTCGGCCAGCCGGCGGTGGACGTGGCGGCGCTCGGCGGCCGTGGAGGCGTTGACCACGGCCGCCCGCGTCAGCGGATGCGAGAACACGACCGGCGTGCCGTGGTCGGTGACGCCGATCAGCCCGGCGCGTTCCGCGGTCGCCAGCGTCTCCAGGAGTTGCCCGTCCGACGCGGCCTCCAGGACGCGCAGACTGCCCGTCGCCTCCAGGGCGGCGAGGAGCAACGACCGTCGCGTGGCAGCCGGCAGGCTCCGGATCCGGGAAAAGAACGCCTCCTGGAGTCGCCGGTTCAGCGGCACGCCGGACAGGTCGGCCGCCGCGGCCTCGTGGCCGTGGTCGGTGAGCGTCAACGGCAGTTCGACGAGGGCCAGCGGATTTCCCGCCGCGGCGGCCAGCACCCTCCGGCGCATCGTGGGCGTCAACTCGGGGTGGTGAGCCGTCAGGATCTCCGCCGCCGATCGGCCGTCGAGCGGCGGCAGCACGCATTCGGCCAGCCGCGCCCGTTCGAAGAAGCCCTCGGCCTCCGGCCGCATCGAGCCGAGGAAGCCGACGCGCGTTCCGGTGAGGCGCCGGGCCAGCAGCATGAGCACCGCGGCGCTCGACCGGTCCAGCCACTGCAGGTCGTCGACCATGACGAGAACCGGCGAGTCGTGCGCCGCGGCGTGCAGCAGGTCGCGCAGTGCTTCGGCAACCGACAACCGATCCAGGGCTACCGAGGTCTCCGGATCGAACAGGGCCCCGAGGAGGGTGGCCTCCCTACGGTCGAGAGCCGGGATCGAGTCGATGACCGGCCGCACGATCTGCCGCAAAGCTGCGAAGCCGATGTCGGCTTCGAACTCGACCGCGGCGGCTGACAGGACACGGCCGCCCTCCTGCCGCCACAGCCCGGCCGCACGCTGAAGCAGGGTGGTCTTCCCGAGGCCCGGTTCGCCGACGACGACCAGCGAATGCCCGGATTCACGGGCCCGTCGGCGAAACCCGTCGATCACGGCGAGCGCGGCATCTCTGCCGACGATGTCTGTCGTCATCCCCGTCATGCTTCGTCACGTCGGTTACGGCCACTCCGACCAGCGTGAAGTCTATCTCCCACCGGTGGAGCACCCCCGGCGCGCCGGTGGGCGGGGCGGGCGGCCCCCCTCGTACAGCGCCGTGCCCACATCGGCCTCTTACGCGGCGGCGAGCTCGTCCCTGACGAGCCGTGCGAGTTCCGCCGGCTGGGACAGGAAGGGGGAGTGGGACGTGGCCATCCGTACGACCCGGCCGGCCCGCTTGGCGAAGAGCTCCTGCGCGAAGGGCGGGAGGGCGTTGTCGGCCTCGCAGACGACGTAGGTGCTGGGAATGGAGCTCCACGCGGCCTGGGTCTGCACCTGGGACGTCGAGACGGACGACTGGAACCCCAGCCGGGCCGCGGCCTGTCGGCCGATCTCGGGCTCTACGTCCCCGTAGAACACCTCCACCGGGTTGTTCGCCTCCATGTACTCCCCGGCGCCGGCGTCGGGGTGGATCTTCCACCACTCCGCCGGAACTCCGCCCACACTGGACAACAGCGACTCGCCGGCGTCGAGCTGGAACGCGGCGAGGTAGACGATGCGTTGCACGTTGCCGGCGCCGACGAGGCCCTGGCTGGCCGGGATCCCGCCGTACGAGTGGGCCAGGACGACGACGGGACCGTCGATCGCATCGACGGTCTCCCGGATGAGCGCCGCATCCCGGTACATGTCACCCAGGTCTGCCGGATTGTCACCGCTGCTGCTCAACGCGACGGAGTGAACGTCGACACCGCGCAGTTCGTCGATCAGAAGGGTCAGGTGCTCCGGCTTGTGCCAGGCACCCGGAACAAGGACGAGCGAGGGCAGGGACAACGAAACCTCCGAAAGAATCAGGGAAATGTGGACGCGGATCGGATTCATCGATCCGGAGTGGCCGATCAATGTGCCGTGCCCGGCAGGCGGCGGAAAGGCGCTCTCGACGCACCACCGGCAGAACGGGCGGCCCGCGCAAACGCGGGCGTGACCTAGGGCCGCTACCTGATCGAGGTGTGGCCCCGCGGCCGGGCCGACGGCCCACGGGCGGGTTTCACCGGCTCAGGCCTCGCCGGGCACGGCCTTCAGGGCCGTACCCGAGGCGATCACCTGGTCGAAGACGGTGTGGAGCGCCGCCGGGCAGAGATCTCCCGGGCCCGGTTGGCGATGATGGCGCCCACCCCGGTGGGACGGGTACTGCCGAGGATGACGGCGACCTTGAGCATGCTGACGATTCCAGTTCGCGATGAAGGTGGGACAGGAGGCGTGGCTTCACCGACGTCGGATGGCGGGACCTCCGGCCGTGGGTGTCGTGTTCGCCCCTTGCGTAAGTCTGGACGTCCCCGGTCCTCCATGGCGTCAGTCATATGACTACAACCGGCGCACCGCGATCGACACGGGGACGCGACCGGCTGCGGGACCGGGCAGGTCTGACCAGTCGGTCTCACGGTCTCCGTCGCCGCAGAACTCCTCGCCGCACGTCCCCTGCGGCATCGGCGCCGTCCGCTTGGACTTCTGGCTCCTAGGTACTCCATAGGGCTCGACGGCAGAGGGGATGGACAGGCGGTTGGGCGCGAGCTTCCGAATCAGACGACCTCGCTCGCCGCGCTGCTGGAGCCTCAGCGGACGCGGTGACCGAGCCGGAACACCGCCCGCACGTCGAGCAGCGCGGCCGGGTCGGCCAGGGGGTCGCCGGCCACCGCGAGGATGTCGGCGTCCATGCCGGGCGCGAGGCGTCCCTTGCGGTGGTCGACGCGGCACAGCCGGGCAGGGAGCGAGGTGACCGCCCGCAGGGCGTCCGCCGGGGGCCAGCCGAGCATCCGGACCAGCATGCCGACCGCGTGCGGCAGCACGTCGTGCGGCTTCGGCGGGCCGATTCCGGCGTCGGTGCCGCAGACGATGGTGACCCCGGCCTTCCTGATCTGCCCGAACAGGTCGGTCAACGCGGCCATCCTGGCGGCGATCCGCGGCGGTACCGCACCTCCGGGGATCACCCCGAGCGTCGCCGAGACGACCACTCCAGAGCGGGCTATCCTCTCGATGATCTCCGGTATCGCCTCGACGCCGTCCTCGGTGAAGAACGAGCAGTGCTCGACGGAGTCGACGCCGGCCTCCACCGCGTCCGCGACCGCCTGTCCGCCGTGCGCGTGCGCGGTTATCGGCAGGCCCAGCCGGTGGGCCTCGGCCACGGCTGCGCGCAACTCGTCGAGTCCGTACTGGGAGAGATGGGAGTGGGTGCCGGGAGTGAGCTCGCCGCCACTCGCCATGATCTTGATGACGTCCACTCCCCGCTCGGCGTGAGCGCGGACGGCCTCGCGCACACCCTCGACGCCGTCGGCCTCGCCGCCGAGGTACCAGCAGTGGCCGCGGGTGACGGTGATCGGCGGCCCGGCCGTGAGCAGGTGCGGGCCCGCCGCGGGGTCGTGGGCGAACTCCTCGCGTAACCGCAGCCCGAGATAGCCGCGGTCGCCCAGGTCGCGCACGGTGGTGACGCCGGCGGCCAGCGCGGTCCGGGCCGCGGCCCGCATACCTTCGAGGACCTGGGCGTCGTCGCGGGCGGCCAGCGCGCCGACCGGGTCGGCGCTCCCGTCGAACGCGAGATGCACGTGGGCGTCGACCAGCCCGGGCAGCAGCGTCGCGTCGCCCAGGTCGACCAGCTCGGCGCCGGAGGGGACGGCGCCGTCGTGCCGCACGGACACGATGCGGCCGTCTTCGACGACCACCGTGGGGTCGCCGTCGACCACGGTCTCGTCGCCGTCGAACAGGCGAGCGGCCCGGATGGCCTGTATCGATCGCTTGGCCGAAGCCACATCGGGGGAAGCCAGGTTCATGCCACGACTGTGCGCGCCGGAGCCCGACCGCGCATGAGTACGGGCCTACTCAATCGCGAGGCTCGCCGCCCACCACTTTCACACAGCGCAGAAGGCCGGTCCGCCTACTCGTTGGGTCGGCTTTCCGCTCCGCCTGGGCGACTGCCGTTCCGGCATTCCATGGATCGGTCGCGCCATCAATCCATCCAGTGGAACCAGACATCAAAGATCGAATAGCGCGGCCCGTCACCGAGGTTCGTATCGATCTTCAGGTGTGGCAAGGCCGGTCGGCTGAGGAGGCGAGGGCCGACGAGAGTGATGCCGTGTCGATCCAGGACCCGGGAGATCTGTTCGCAGCCTTCCTCCCCTCTGGGGATCACCATTTCGGTGACGGCATCGAGCGTTGGCAGGGAGTGGTACCCGCGACCGGCGGGGTGATGGGAGCGCTCGCCAGGAGACAGGATGCATGCGATCGGGGCGAGGCGGCACAACGCCACTGACAATCCTTCAACCGTCGTATAGCCGTCTGAAGCGACGCGACGGGCGGATCCATCTCGCCGTGTCAGGAAGACGTCGACGAATGACGCGTAGCCGGAGCCGTAGTGTCCGAACTCCGCGTGCTCAACGACCAGTTCGGGAACTCGATTCAGATCGGCGACCACGCGGCGCAGATGGCCCTCCGCGGCCTCCGCCCCACCAGCCCAGGCGCCCTGGCGGCATGCCAACTCGTCCCCGGAGGCGCGGATCTGCGTGTCCCGATCGAGAAGGAGGGCCTCGACGTCCGCAGGCACATTCTCGTCCTCGCCCATGCCGACAGTCTGCCGGACGACGTGAGCTGATCGATGTGAACGGAATATTCGGGATGTCGCCCGTGACCGCGCCGTCCGATTCTGGTCCCTGCCCGCTGAGGGAGGCGGTTCGCGAGGCCGAGGCGACGAGCGTGCGGTCCGATGCCTTTCTCGCGTTGGAGCTTGTTCGGCTGATCCTCGGCGCTGGGGCAGGAATCGCCCAGGTGTGACATGCGTCACGCCGCCGTCCGTCGGTGTGTTCTTCGTACTGGTGCCGGATGCCTGGTTCTGTGAGTTCCAGCAGGACAGCGAGGTCGCCAGGCAGATCCCTGGCGGTTTGCAAATCGATTGGCTAAAGTTCCGAAGCGGGACCCTTACACCGAGGAGAAGCATGGACAGTGGGCGTACCCGCAGAGCCCTGGTCGTCCGGGGCGGCTGGGAGGGGCACAGCCCGGTCGAGGCGACGGAGAGGTTCATCCCGTTCCTCAAGGAGCATGGCTACGCCGTCGAGGTGCAGGAGAGCCCCGAGGTGTACGCCGACGCCGAGAAACTCGCCGCGACCGACCTCGTCGTGCAGTGCTACACCCAGGGCCTCGCCACCGACGAACAGGTGCTCGGGCTGTCCGCCGCGGTCGCCAACGGCACCGGTCTCGCCGGCTGGCACGGTGGCATCTGCGACTCCTACCGCGGCTCGCCCGACTATCTCCATCTCACGGGCGGGCAGTGGGCCGCGCACCCCGGTGGCTTCGTCGAGCACGAGGTGGCCGTCGTGCCGGAGAGGCGCGGGCACCAGATCGTCGAGGGCCTGGACCGATGGGAGCTGAACACCGAGCAGTACTGGGTGCTCACCGACGAGTTGAACGACGTGCTCGCCACGACCACGTTCGGCGTGGGTGACGAGACTCCCTGGCGCGAGGAGGTGACCTGCCCCGCCGTCTGGACCCGCCAATGGGGGAAGGGCAGGGTCTTCGTCTCGACGATCGGCCACAAGCTGGAAGACCTCGACCACCCCGATGTGCGGACGCTGACCGAGCGAGGTCTGCTGTGGGCGAGTCGCTGAACCGGGAGCCGATTCGGATCATCCTCGACACGGACCTGGCCATGGGGGCACCGGGGTCGGACATCGACGACGGGTTCGCGCTCGCGCTGGCCCTGGCCGACCCCGGCCTCCGGGTGGAGATGGTCACAACCGTCGGCGGCAACAGCGACGTCGTGACCTCGACCCGGCTGACTCGTCAGCTGCTCGAGGTGCTCGACCGCGACGACGTGCCCGTGGTTCAGGGTGCCCCGGTCGATGCCGTCGCGGCCGAGGAGATCGCGCGCCGGGTGCTCGCCGAGCCAGGGCAGTTGACCGTCGTCGCGATCGGACCGCTGACCAACGTCGCAGGCGCGCTCTCGGCCGCGCCGGACGTCGCCGGCGCGGTCCGCGAGATCGTCGTCATGGGCGGGGTGTTCCTCGAGCAGACGAACGTGGCGGCGATGCCCGGGGAGTACAACTTCTGGTGCGACCCGGAGGCGGCCCAGGCGGTCTGCGAGAGCGGCGCGCGCCTGCGGTTCGTCGGACTCGACGTGACCCGCCGGGTGCGGCTGAGCCGCGAGGACGCCCGAGCGCTGGCGTCGGGAGGGGAGTTCGGCCGGATCGCCGCACGCCACACCGAGGCCTGGATCGACTTCCAGGAGCGGGTCAAGCCGCGAGAGGCGATCGAGCAGGGCAGTTGCGCGCTGCACGACCCGCTCGCCGTCGCGGTGGTCACCCGTCCGGATCTCGTGACCTGGAACGAGGCGTACGTCGCCGTCGAAACGGCCGGCCGCGTCACGCGCGGGGTCGCGGTGGCCGACCTCCTGATGTGGGAGGACCCGCCCGAGCCCAACTGCCGGATCGCGACAGCGGTGGACGCACCGGCCTTCCGGGAGTTGTTCCTCGAGCGGATGGAGTCTCTGCCGTGAGCCGCCCGGTCGACGTCGTGGGATCGGTCGGCCACGTCCACCGGGCCGGCACGCCGCGAGGGCGTGGCGAGACCCCGGCGGGCGGTGAGGCGCCGGTTCGGGGGCACGCGGGGCGGTCGACACGGCCGGTGTCAGGGACGCCTTCACCGCCCCCCTTATCGTTGCCTGCCAAACCGATTTGCGTGACCTGCTCGATGGCGGTCTGACCGTCGTCCGTCGTGGGCACGGGCCCCGGACACCCGGGCGATTCGTGCGCTCCCTGGCGGCGATCGAGCCGCTTGCGGCGTCGTCCGACGGCACGTTCTTCTCCGGCGGCTGACCGGTCGCCCTTCGGATCACCCACTACCGAAAGGTACAGAGTTGAGCAAGCTGCGCGTCGGCGTCATCGGACTGGGCGAGGTCGCCCAGGTCATCCACCTGCCCATCATCGAGTCGTTGCCCGACCGCTACGAGCTCGCGGCGATCTGCGACATCTCGCCGGGTCTGCTGGAGCGTCTGGGCGATCGCCATCGGGTCGAGCGCCGCTACTCCGACTTCCGCGAGATGCTCGCCGCCGGCGGCCTGGACTGTGTGCTGGTGCTGAACAGCGACGAGTACCACGCGGAATGCACGGTGGCGGCGCTCGAGGCGGGGCTCGACGTGCTCGTCGAGAAGCCGATGTGCCTCAGCCCCCGCGAGGCTCAGGAGATCATCGCTGCGCGTGACCGGTCGGGGAAGACCGTGATGGTCGCCTACATGCGGCGTTTCGCACCGGCCTTCACCGAGGCGGTCGAGAAGCTGCCCCAGCTCGGCCCGATCCGCTACGCGCGTGTCCACGACGTGATCGGCGAGAACCGGCTGATCGTCGACCAGACGTCGTACGTCGACCGGCCCGACGACGTCCCCCAGGAGGCGATCGACGAGAAGTGGGCGCGCCGGTCGGCGTTGGTGAAGGAGGCGCTGGGCGACGTTCCCCAGGAGCTGGAGTGGACCTACGGATTGCTCTGCGGCCTCGGCAGCCACGATCTGTCCGCCATGCGGGAGCTGCTCGGCCGCCCGAAGGAGGTGTCGGCGGCGAAGATGTGGCGCAGCGGCGGCTACGTCGTCGCTCTCCTCGACTACGGCGACTTCGTCGTCACCTATGAGACGGGGGTGGACGATCAGCTGCGCTACGACACCTACATCGAGGTGTACGGCGCGAGCGGCACGATGAAGGTGCAGTACGACACGCCTTACGTCCGGCACTTCCCGACGACGTTGCATCTGGAGCTCACCGACGGCGACTCCTACGAGCGCTCCGTGCGGCGACCGCACCTCAAGGACCCCTACACCTACGAGCTCGAGTACTTCCACGAGGCGGTTACCACGGGTGCGGCGCCCAAGACGACCCCGGAGGACTACCTGCAGGACATGGAGCTCTTCGTCGACATCATCCGAGCCCTGGACAAGGGCTGATCGCGTCCTGGCCGATGTCAGGCGGCGCGGCCTCCGGAAGATAGGTCGAGCCCGCCCGAAGATAGGCGTCGCGGCCCCCGGTCACGTCGCCGTAGCGTCGTCCTCGCCCAGTCCCCCCTCCTACCTGGAAAGGTGCCACACGCGATGACCGAGACCCTGACCGACGCCGATGTGGCGTTCTTCCGCGAGAACGGCTATCTGCTGCCCGGCCGCCAGTTGCTTTCGGAGGATCGCCTCTCGCGACTGGAGCAGATCTTCAACGAGCACCTCAGAGACAAGGGCGACAAGCTCTCCGACGAGCTCGACACGCCGCACTACCGCGACGAGCGCCTGTTGGACTACCTGCTCTCCGACGAGGTTCTCGACTGGATCGAGCCGCTGGTCGGCCCCAACATCGCCCTCTGGTCGAGCCACTTCATCTCGAAGGACCCCTTCACGGGCCGGGCGACGCCGTGGCACGAGGACAGTGCGTTCTGGGAGGGGCGCTTCGACGACTACGACAACATCGTCACGATCTGGCTCGCTCTCGAGGACGGCTCGTTCAAGGAGAACGGCTGCATGAGGGTCATTCCCGGCTCCCACCTGAACGGCGGGTTCTCCGACAGCTACCAGCCGACGGACATGACCGAGCAGACGTTCCACGCCGAGCTCGCCGGTGTGGACGAGACGAAGGCCGTCTACTTCGAGTTGGAGCGCGGCGAGTTCTCCATGCACGACGGCCGGATCATCCACGGCGCCCGGGCCAACACCAGTGCCAGACGTCGCACCGGCTACACCATGCGGTACTTCCCGAGCTCCGTGAAGATGCAGGACGTCCCGCAGAACGAGGGCTGGAAGATCTGGCTGGCCAGAGGGGTCGACCTCGCCGGCAACGACTACGCGAACGCGCCCGCCCGCGCGTGAGGCCCGGCTCATGAGACTGGGACTTCTGACCGCCTGCCTGCCCGGCGAATCGCTCGAGGACATCGCCCGGTGGGCCGGCAGCAACGGATACGCCGCCCTCGAGGTCGCGGCCTGGCCCGACCGGCCCGGCCGCGACTGGGAGGCCAGCCACCTCGACGTCGAGGCGTTCGGGCAGGCCGACGCCGACCGGGTCACGTCGATCCTCGACCGGCACGGCCTGACCCTGTCGGCGGTCGCGTACTACGAGAACAACCTGCACCAGGACCGGGAGGTTCGCGAGGCGACGCACGCGCACCTGCGCCGATGCGTCGACGCCGCCCAGCTGCTCGGCGTGCGCCTGGTCGGCACCTTCGTCGGCCGCGACGTGACGCTGACGACGACCGAGAACCTCAGGCTGGCCGAGCAGGTGCTACCGCCCCTGGTCGAGTACGCCGCGGCCCGCGACGTACGCCTTGTGATCGAGAACTGCCCGATGGAGGGCTGGCATCCCGACGGCTACCCGGCCAACCTCGCGTATTCCCCTGAGCTGTGGGGCTGGATGGCCGACCTCGGGCTGTGGCTCAACTACGACCCCTCGCATTTGGTCTGGCTCGGCATCGACCCGGTGGCGGCGCTCGAGGCGCACGCCGACCGGATCCTGCACGTTCAGGCCAAGGACGTCGAGGTGGATGCCGCCGCCCGCAACAGGTACGGGGTGTTCGGGCAGGTGCTCGACAGGCAGCCCTGGGTGAGCGGGTGGTGGCGCTACCGCATCCCCGGCCTCGGCGAGGTCGACTGGCGGCGTCTGATCGACGCGCTCCACCAGCACGGGTACGAGGGCGTCGTCTCCGTCGAGCACGAGGACCCGGTCTGGAGCGGCGACCCCGACCGCGTCCGCCAGGGCTTGACCATCGCACACCGCACCCTCGCCCCGCACGTCCACATCTGATCGACCGCCCAGGAGGGCCCGTCCATGCACCGCGGTGTCTACTTCGATGCCTGGTTTCCCCGTCAGCACTGTTACCACCCGAGTCTCCCGCCCCGCCGTCTCAGAATGGTCGACGATCTCGTCGACTACCGCGCCACCGTGCTGGTGTGGGCGTCCATGGGCGGCGGCTCGCTGGCCCTGCCGTACCTCGAGCAGGAGGCGTTCGGCCCGGTCGACGCCCGCTCGCGCTTCTACGGCTTCGTCAACGACAGCGAGTTCATCGCCGCCTGCCACGAGAGGGGCATCAAGGTGCTGGGCATCGTCTTCGAGGCCCAGGGCTGGGAGTTCCCGGTCGAACTCACCGAGCAGGAGGACGCAGTCCTCGCCGTCAACGAGCTGCGCGGCGTGGGGAAGCGCGACTGGATGGGGCTGCGCGAGTTCTCGTCCAACCGCTACCCGAAGCTCTGGAAGCCGGTCGAGCACTACTTCCCCGGCGGACTGGTGAACTCCGACGGCGACCCGGTCACCGACCTGATCGAGGAGTGCGTGGCCCGCGACATCGACGGACGGCCCTGCCACGCGCACTGGGTGGAGTGCCCGGATCGCGAGCACCAGTGCTTCTACATGGACCGCAACAACCCGGTCTGGCGCGAGTACCTCAAGGCGGTGATCAGGATCCAGGTCGACGCCGGTGTCGACGGCATCCAGCTGGACGAGGCCGAGCTGCCGATGGGCGCGTTCCAGTACGGCGCCTGCTTCTGCAAGGACTGCATGAAGGGTTTCCGCGCCTACCTCCAGGAGCTGAAGCCCTCCGCCGTGGACGTCGCGCTCGACGGGGTCGACCTGGAGACCTTCCACTACGGCGACTGGTTGCTCGCGCAGGGCTACGACTTCAGGTCGGACCGCGAGTCGACGCCGCTGTTCGGCGACTACTACGCCTTCCAGTGCCTCTCGATCAAGAAGTACTTCGCCGAGCTCGCCGACTACGCCCGCGACTACGCCCGGTCGCGCGGCCGCGAGATCATCGTCTCCGGCAACTTCTTCAACCTCGAGCCGATGTACCTCGCCCTCGCCGACGACGTCGACCTGGTCATCACGGAGATGCGGAACACGACGTACCGCCAGCCGGAGTGGTACCGGTACGTCGCGGCGTTCGCCGGCGACAAGGACGTCGTCGTGGTCGAGAACCCGTACGGCGGTGTCGTCCCGGAGCTGATCGACCTGCTCGGGAAGGGCAAGGGGTACGACCTGTTCCGGCTCTCGTCGTTCGAGGCGGCGGCGATGGGCTCGAACATGTCGGTGCCCTACGGCTCCTGGATGGGCAGCGTCATCGAGGACGCGTTCTACGCGCCGCACGAGCTGGCCAGTGGGATCCAGGCGTTCCTGGCCGGCCATGAGCACCTGTTCGCGCGCCGGACGGTCAACGAGGTCGCGGTCGTCTTCGGCGTCGAGAGCACACGCGAGCTGATCGGCAAGGCGGACGCCGGTGACAACAGCACCAACGCGCGCGACGAGTCGGTGGTGGTGCCGTACCGCGTCGTGACGAAGACCTTGTCGGACGCCGCGGTGCCGTACGACGTGGTGATCTGGCCGGACGGCGTCACCGCACCGGACCGGTCGAGCGCCGAGGCGCTGCTGCGGTACTCGACCGTGATCCTGCCGGACGTCTTCGCGCTGACCGAGGGCCAGGCCGCCGCCATCGAGGGGTACCTCGCGGCCGGCGGGACGGTCGTCGTCACCGACCGGGTGGCGCGCTCCCTCCCGCGGCACCCGAACGTCCGCACCGCGCGCCACGCCGTGCTCGACGAGTTGCTCCCGCACGGGCGGCAGGTCGAGACCACGGTGTCCGCCGCCGCCAACATCCAGCACCTGCCCGACGGCTCCTACGCGCTCCACCTGGTCAACTACGACTACGACCCCGCTGCCGACGCGGTGCGCGCGCTCACCGATGTCCCGCTCCGGGTGCGGCTGCCCGAAGCCCGCGAGCACGCGACCGTGGTGGCGAGCGACGGGACGCGAACGCCGCTGAAGCCCGTCCGCGAGGACGGTGCGCACGTCGTACGTCTCGACTCGCTCGGCGTCTACGCGATCGTGGTCTTCCACGACGGGGAACTGCCGTGAGGATCGCGGCGCTCCGCGGGCGCGAGACCTTCGAGGTGGAGGAGGCCCCGATCCCGTCGATCAGGCCGGACGAGGTGCTGGTCCGCGTCGGGGTCTCGGGCGTGTGCGCGTCGGATCTCGAGCCGTGGCTGATCGGTCCGCCGGCGGGGGAGGTCCGGTACCCGGGCCACGAGGTCAGCGGCGTGGTCGCCGAGGTCGGCGCCGAGGTGACGGCACCGGCGGTCGGCGACCGGGTCGGCGTCTGGGTCACCGAACGCGGCTTCGCGGAGTACGTCGCCGTGCCCGCGGCGTACTGCTTCCCGGCGGGCGACGGCCCGCTCGACGAGGCGCTCGCGGAGCCGATCGCCTGCTCCCTCAACGCCGTCGAGGCCGCCGGCGCCCGCCTGGGCGACGACGTGGTCGTCATCGGGGCCGGGTTCATGGGAAACCTGGTGCAGAGGCTCGCCGCTCTGCGCGGCCCGCGGCACCTGATCGTGGCGGACACGCGCGCCGACGCCCTGGAGCGCGCCACGCGGCTCGGCGCGACGCGGACCGTCGACGTGACGAAGGAGTCGCTGCCCGACGTCGTACGGTCCCTTACCGATGGGCGCGGCGCCGACGTCACCTTCGAGTGCACCGGCACCCAGGGCGCGCTCACGATGTGCGGTGACACCACTCGGATGAGCGGCACGATCGCGCTCGTCGGCTTCCACCAGGGCGCCGACCGCACCATTCCGCTGGCCTACTGGAACTGGATGGCCTTCACGATCGTCAACGCCCACTTCCGCGACCTCGCGGTGATCATGCGCGGCATGTCGGCCGGCATGCGCCTCCTCTCCGGCGGCGTGCTGTCGATGGACGGCCTCGTCAGCCACCGCTTCCCGCTCGAGGAGATCAACACTGCCTTCGCCACCCTGCGCGAGAAGCCTGACGGGTTCGTAAAGGCGGTGGTGACGTTCCCGGACGTGTGACCGTGGCCGGTCGCCGGTCGGAGACTGCAGGGGAACCCCACGCCGCGCAGCAGGGCCTGGGGTCCCCGGCGGTCTCTCAGGCGGTGCCGCGCTCGATCAGCGGGCAGGGCAGCACGACGGTCCGTCCGGCACCGGTGTAGCGGCCCGACATCCGGCTCATCAGCAGGTCGCCCGCTGTGCCGCCGGCCTCGTACGCCGGGTTGCGGACCGTGGTCAGGTGCGGTGTCACGATGGTGGCGGCGTCGACGTCGTCGAAGCCCACGATGGCCACGTCCTGCGGGACGGACAGTCCCAGCTCGTGGGCCACGTCGAGCGCTCCGATCGCCATCAGGTCGTTCGCGCAGAAGACGGCGTCGGGCCGGACCTTGAGCGCCATGAGCGTCTTCATGGCCTCGTAGCCCCCCTTGCGGGTCCAGTTGCCGCGCACCATCAGTTCGGCGGGGACCTTCCGCTTCGCGGCCTGCATGGCCGAGCGGAAGCCCGCCGTGCGCGACACGCCGTAGTGAGGCGGGCCCTGGATCATCGCGATCCGCTGGTAGCCGCGCGAGGCCAGGAAGGACCCGGCAGCGCGAGAGCCGGTCTCATCGTCAGGGATGACCGCGTCGCAGAGGGGATGGTCGAGCTGGGCGCCGATGCAGATGATGGGAGTCTGCTGGTCGACCTCCCCGAACATGACCTGCGACGCGGTCTCGCCGGACGCGAAGACGATGCCGTCCACTCCGCGGTCCATGGCGTCCTGGAAGAACTTGCGCTCCCGGTCGTGCTGGCCGTCGGTGTTGCAGACGTACGTCCCGTGCCCCGCGGCGTCGACGGCGTCCGCCAGGCCTCGGGTGAGCACGGCGTAGAACGGGTTCGTGATGTCGGGGACGACGACCGCGATCATGTGCGATCGCCGGGTCCGCAGGTTGCGGGCCACGATGTTCGGCCGGTACCCGAGCTCGCGGATGGCGTCCATCACGGTGCCCCGGGTGGCCGCGCCGACCGCGCGCTTGCCGGACAACACGTGGGAGACGGTCGTGGGGCTCACCCCGGCGTGGCTGGCGACCTGCGCGATTGTCACACGAGAGTGTTGGCTGGACGCAGCCTCGCTCCTCGACATGGCGGGTATTCTACTGGAACCCTGAGGCAAAACGATTTGATGGAGCGGGTCGTCCATGACCGACCTGGTTGAGCGGTTCAGCACCGAGTCGCTGCTCCTTCCCGACGTCGGCGCGCGGGTGCTGCGCCCACGGCTCCACACCGTCGACGTGCACTGGCACGACTACTACGAGCTGTGCCTGGTGGTCTCGGGCGAGGCTGAGCACGTGGTGAACGGCGTCGCGCGGCCGATCGGCCGGGGGAGTGCCTTCCTGCTGTCGCCCGCGGACTTCCACGCCATCCAGCCGGTCGGTCACGAGCCGCTCTGCTGCTACAACACGGTCATCGACCCGGGGCTCATGGAGCGGCAGCTCGCCGGCCTGGGGCCGTCTTCGGCCGGTGACCTCCCGTGGCACGCCGACGACTTCCTCACGGCGGAGGTCGACCTGCTCCGGCTCCAGGCCGAGGTCGAGGAGCCACGGCTGGGCGGCGCGCGGATGATCGAGGCGCTCGTGGGGTGCCTTGTGGTCGAGCTGGCGCAGCGCCAACCGGCCGAGGCGGCGGCCGCCGACCACCGTCCAGGCATGGCCGACGAACTGCGGGCCGCGGTCCGCTACGTCGACCGGCACTTTCGCGAGCCGATCTCGCTCGCCGACGCAGCCCGGCGGGCGCACCTGTCGCCGAACTACTTCAGCGAACGGTTCCGGGAGTACACCGGCTCGTCCTTCCAGGTCTACCTGCAGGAGCGCCGTCTGCGGTTCGCTCGTTCCCTGCTCGCGTCGACCTCGTTGTCCGTGACCGAGGTGTGTCACGCCGCCGGGTTCAACACGCTCTCGCACTTCGGCCGTGCCTACCGGCGCCGGTACGGCAGCGCTCCATCGGGCCGCTGGAGGCGGACGGGCGGCGGCGCTTCCGGGGGTCTCGGGGCCGTCACAATGTGACGCACGCCACCCGAATCCATTGACAAAACGCCCGACTCTTGGCGAGACTGCCCGCCACGACGCCAATCGATTTGCATCAAGGAAAAAGCTCGCATCTTCCTGAGCGAGCAGTAGGGAGCGGGTGTGGTGAGGTTCCATGGGTCCTGGACGGCTCCGGCGATCATTGCGTTGGCGCTCGCGACATCTCTGAGCCTCTCGTCGTGCGGAAGCGACGAGAAGAAGCCGAACACCGACGTCGGCAAGGGCGCAGGTCCGGTGAAGGACCCGGCCTCGCCGCAGACCGTGACGTTCTTCTCCTGGGTCGGCAACGAACCGACGATGAAGAAGCTGGCTGCCGAGTTCCACAAGCAGCACCCGAACATCACGATCAAATTCGAGAACGCCCCCGCGGAACAGGCGCAGCAGGTGCTCAGCACCCGCATCGCCGGCAACACCGCCCCCGACGTCGCCTACATCAACGCCAGCGACACCAGCGACTACGCCGCCAGAGGGGCGCTCGTCGACCTCGGCGGCTACATGGGCCGCAGCACGGTCGTGAAGCCGGACAGCTATGTCGACGGCTTCAAGACGTTCGTCACCTGGAACGGCACGATGTGGGGACTGCCGTTCGACGGCGAGACGACCGGTTTGTTCTACCGGACCGACCGCTTCGAAGAGGCCGGGATCGCCGGCCCGCCGAAGACCTGGGACGAGTTCAAGGCCGATGCCGAGAAGCTCACCGACGCGGCGAAGGGCAAGTACGGCTTCGAGATGTTCGCCTCGGAGGCGGCCTACTACTTCTACCCCTGGCTCTACCAGGCCGGCGGCGACGCGCTGACCGAGGACGGCAAGGACATCGCCTTCAACAGCGCGGCGGGCAAGACGGCGGCCGCCTTCTACGTGGACCTCGCCAAGTACTCCCCGCGGGACTACCTCAACTCCAACTCCTACGACGGCCGGGTGGCGTTCGCGAAGGGCGACGTGGCGATGTACGTGGCGGGCGCCTGGTTCGCCGGCACACTCGCGGACGAGTACCCCAAGATCACCGGCAAGTGGGCCGCGGCGCCGCTCCCCAACGGGGCGGCCGGGTGCAAGACCACCATCGCCGGAGACTCGCTGGTGATGTTCAGTCAGACGAAGGTCTCCGACGCCGCGTGGCTGTGGATGGAGTTCCTGTCACAGCCCGGCAACCTGGCCAATTGGACGTACAAGACCGAGGGTACGCTGCTGCCTCCCACGAAGGCGTTGCTCGCGAGCGACGACCTCGCCAAGGAGAAGCCGGTCCTGAAGCCCTTCGCCGACCTGATGTCGTGCGGCGTCGCGAGCACGGTCGCGAACCCCAAGTATCCGCGGATCGAGACCATCCTCAACGAGGAGCTCAGCAAGGCCATCTACGGCGACCAGACCCCCGCGGAGGCGCTGGACAACGCCGCCCAGCAGGGCAGGGCGATTCTCGGCCGCCACTGACGAGCGTCGACGGCACCGGACGACGCCTCACCGGGCCGGCCCGGCCCGGCGGCGCACGGAGGAGAGGGGGAATGGGATGGCGCAGCCGCTGGTGCGGACCGAGACGGACGCAGCGCCTGTGAAGACCGGAGGGCGATGGTCCCGGCCGCGCCTCGGACGAGGGACACCGCACGCGAACCGGCGCAGCCTTCCGGCCAGGGTCTGGAAGGAACGGTCGGCGTACGTCTTCCTGCTGCCCGGCATGCTGATCTTCTCGGTCTTCACGCTGGCCGCGGTGGCCTTCGCCGTCTACCTGACCTTCCACCGGTGGAGCATCATCGAGCCGGACAAGCCGTTCGTCGGCCTGGACAACTACCGCGACATGATGCACGACGAGCGGTTCACCGAGTCGGTGCTGAACACCGTCTACTTCAGCGGCGCCTCGGTTCCGCTCTCGATGGCGACCGGACTGCTGCTGGCCCTGCTGGTCAACCTGCCGCTGCGTCTGCGCGGCCTGTTCCGGACCGCGTTCTACCTGCCGGTCGTCACCCCGTTCGTGGTCTCCGCCATCCTCTGGAAGTGGCTCTACAACGGTGACTACGGGCTGTTCAACTACTACCTGCTGCACGCGCACATCATCGACACCCCCTTGCTGTGGCTGTCGGACAAGAACCTGGCGATGCCGGCGGTCATCCTGATGAGCGTGTGGGCGGGCACCGGATTTTCGATGGTGGTCTACCTCGCCGGGCTGCAGGCGATCCCCCAGGAGCTCTACGAGGCGGCCCGCATCGACGGCGCCGGCGCGTGGCACCGCCTGCGGTACGTCACGATCCCCATGCTCCGGCCCAGCACCCTGTTCCTGCTCGTCATGGGGATCATCAGCTCGCTGCAGGTCTTCACCCAGATCTTCGTGATGACCAACGGCGGGCCGGTCAACAGGACGACGACGATGGTCTACTACATGTATCTCTGGGCGTTCAAGTACTTCGACATGGGCTATGCCAGCACCCTGGCGTTCGCGCTCTTCCTCATGCTGCTCGTGTTCACGGCGCTCCAGCTGCGCCTCGCCCGGCAGGCGTCCGGCGCATGAGCGGGCTCGACGAGGGGGTCGCCCTGCGTGAGGCGGTGCCGGAGGCGCTGGAGCCCACCCCGCCGGCCCGGAAGCCGCAGAACGGGAACAACCAGTTCGGGTTGCGGCAGAAGGTGGTGACCTATGTGGTGCTCGCCCCGCTCGCGATCCTGTTCCTGGCCCCGTTCGCGTGGCTGATCAGCGCCTCGTTCCAGCCGATGGGGGAGATCTTCTCCTCGGTGCCGCACTGGATCCCGAAGGACCCGACTCTTGAGGGGTACAAGGGCTTTCTGAACGTCGGCCACCTCACCACGTTCCAGCAGGGCCAGGGGCACGGTGACTGGCGGTGGTTCGCGAACAGCGCCTTCGTCGCGGTCTCGATCACCGTGCTGCAGACGTTCTTCAACTCCCTGTGCGCCTACTGCTTCGCCAAGCGCCGGTTCCCCGGACGCAACGCGATCTTCTTGCTCTTCCTGGCGACGATGATGGTTCCCGGGCAGGTCACGCTCATCCCGGACTACCTGATCGTCCAGCACATCCCGTTCTTCGGCGGCAACGACTGGCTGGGGAACGGCGGGCACGGCTGGCTCGACTCCTACTGGGGGCTGATCATGCCGGGGATCGTGTCGGCGTTCGGCATCTTCCTTCTCCGTCAGTACATGCTCTCGATTCCGGACCAACTGCTGGAGGCCGCCCGCATCGACGGCGCGGGGGAGTTCCGGATCTTCCGGTCCGTCGTGCTGCCGCTGTGCCTGCCGGCGCTCGCGGCCAACGCGATCTTCACCTTCCAGGGGGCATGGGAGGACTTCTTCTGGCCCCTGATCATCATGTCCAGCCCCGACAAGATCACCGCACCCGTGGGCCTCGCCCTGTTCGTGGTGCAGAACCGCACGTCCTGGACGTTGCTGTTCGCCGGGTCGGTGATCGCGACCTTGCCGATGATCATCGTGTTCATCGTCTTCCAGCGGAAGTTCGTGCAGGGCATCGCCCTCACCGGCATCAAGGGATGATCGTGACGGCGACGAATCCGGGCGTGGCCCGGGACGTGCTCACCCGGCTGCTCGAAGCCGGGAACGGCGTGCTCCGGTGTGAGCCGGCTTGGGTCGCGCGCGACTTCCTGCCGCCGGGCCGGCGGCTGGGCCTGCCCGAGAACGCGTACGACGTCGGGGATCGCGGCGCCATCTGCGAGCGATGGCTCGCCTCGACGACCAAGGCGGACAACCGCGTCGGTCCCCGGGACGAGGGGCTCAGCCACGTCGTGGGGGAGCACGGCGAGCGGCTTCTGCTGCGCGACGCGGTGGCCGCCGCCCCGGCGGCGATCATGGGCGCGGCGTACGCCGCCTCGCACCCCGCGGGGCTGGGCCGGCTGGCGAAGATCTTCGACTACGCCTACCGGCTGCCCTACCACATCCATCCGCCCCAGGAGTTCGCGTCGCTGGTCGGGCGCAACGCGAAGGACGAGTCCTACCATTTCCTGCCGGGTGCCGATCCGGGCGCGCACCCGGAGACGTTCTTCGGCGTGCACCCCTGGATCGCGGAGGAGTCCGCGCACGAGGTGCTGTTGCCCTACCTCGTCGACTGGGACAGCGACCTGATCCTTCGGCACGCCCGCGCGGAGCTTCAGGTCGCCGGCGAGGGGTTCCATGTGCCGTCCGGCGTGCTGCACGCCCCCGGCACGGCCCTCACCCTCGAGCTGCAGGAGGACTCCGACGTCCTGTCGATGTTCCAGGCGTTGAACGCCGGCCGGATCATCTCCAAGGACCTGCTGTTCAAGGACGTCCGGCCGCGGGACCGCGAGGAGCACGGCGAGCGGTTCCCGCTCGGCTTCGTGGACTGGGAGACCAACGGCGACCCCTGGTTCTACGAGAACCGCCACCTGAGCCCGCAGCCTGTAGCCGGCGCGAACGGCGACGGCCAGGAGACCTGGGTCTTCTACAACACCGGCAAGTACGCCGGGAAGCGTCTCGTCGTCCCGCCGGGCGGCGTCCACCGGCTGCGCGAGCCCGGCGTCTACAGTGCGTTCGCCTGGACCGGGGAGGGCAGGTTCGCCGGGCACGAGGTGCGCGGGGGCGAGCCCGGCCGGGACGAGCTGGTGGTCACCCACGACGCGGCGACCCGCGAGCACGAGGTCGCCAACACCGGAAGCGAGGACCTCGTGGTGTTCCTGTTCTTCGGGCCCGACCTCCACACGGAGGCGCCGTCCATCGCGGGCCATGCGCGCTGACGGCGAGCTGACGGTCGGCCTGCTCGGGGCCGGCATGATCGCCGGCGTCCACGCGCACGCCTACCGCGGCTCCCCGGGCGTCCGGCTGGTCGCCGTCGCCGACCCGGTGCCGGGCAAGGCCGAGCGGATCGCCGGCCGGTACGGCGCGACAGTCGTGCCGGATCTCGGCGCGCTGCTCGACCTCGGCGTCGACGTCGTCGACATCTGCACGCCGCCGACCGCCCATGCCGGCGCCGCGATCGAGGCTCTTCAGGCGGGCAGGCACGTGCTGTGCGAGAAGCCGATCACGCGCACCATGGACGAGGCGCGTCGCGTCCTCGCGGCCGCCGAGGTCGCACCCGGACTGCTCTCGGTCGGGCAGGTGGCCCGTTACGGCCCGGACCACCGGCTCGCACGCGACCTCGCGGCGTCGGGCGAAGTAGGGCTCGTACGCATGCTCAGTCACTCGACGACGACCTCGCTACCGGGGTGGAGCGAGGCGGGATGGCTCGCCGACGCCGCGACGTCCGGCGGGCCGCTGCTCGACCAGGGCGTGCACGGTTTCGACTACGCCCGATGGGTGATCGGCAGTCCCGCGGTACGCGTGCACTGCATGGCGTCCGGCAGCGGTGCGGGCCCGCTGACCTACACCCTGGCGACCGTCCGCTACGAGAACGACGCCATCGCCCACATCGAGTGCAGCTGGGCCCACCCGGCCTCGCGCGGCTTCAGGCTCAGGGCGGAGATCATCGGCACCGAGGGCCGGCTGTCGTGGGACTACGACCACATGATGGGCGGCGTGCTGCACGCCCGCGAGGGCGACGCGGAGTGGTGGGACGTGCTCGGCGACCGCGAGTTCACCCTTGAGCTGAGCGCGTTCTTCGACGCCTGCCGCGACGGCGGACCCCCGCCGGTGCCCGCCGCCGAGGCGGCCGAGTCGCTGCGCACGGCACTCGCCGCCATCGAGTCGGCCCGCACCGGCCGGACGATCGACCTGACCACGTGGGAGGCGTGATGAGCCGGAAGCCGGTCGGCGTCGCGATCCTGGGCGCCGCGCACACGGGCCACGCGTGGGCCTACTCGCGGGCGCTGTCCGAGTCGCCGAACGCCCACGTCGTGGGCCTGTACGACCCCGAGCCCGAGCACAGCCGCTGGATCCGCCAGGACTTCGGCGTACCGCTCATCGACGACACCGAGGCGCTGCTGACCTCGCCCGAGGTGGACGCCGTGCTGGTGTGCAGCGCGAACGACGAGCACCGCGCCCACGTCGAACTCGCCGCCGTCCACGGCAGGCATGTCCTGTGCGAGAAACCGATCGCCACGACAGCCGAGGACGCCGAGGCGATGGTCGCCGCCTGCGCGGCCGCGGGTGTGCAACTGCACCTGGCGTTCGTGTCCCGCTTCCTGCCGCTGGTCGGGCGGGCGCGCACCGCGGTGCGTGACGGCCGGTTGGGCGATCTGATCGGCCTGGTGGGCGCCAACCGCGGCCGCCCGCCGTTGCCCCCGGCGTACCCCCGCTGGATCACCGACCCGGTGGCCGCCGGCGGAGGCGCGCTGATCGACCACTCCGTCCACGTCACCGACGTGATGCGCCACGTCAGCGGGCTGGAGGTGGCCGAGGTGTCGGCCGAGGCCGGGGCACTGCTCTGGAACCTCGACGTCGACGACGTCGCGGTGGTCTCGCTGCGCTGGGAGAACGGGGCGGTCGGCAGCATCGACCCGAGCTGGTCGGTGCCGGCGCACCACCCGTGGGACTGCGACTTCTCCCTCCGCCTCGTCGGCACCGAGGGCTCGCTGGAGATCACCGACGGGGCCGAGGCGCTGAACGTCGTCAGCACGCGCGAGGGCGGTCCGCGGGGCCTGCGCCGGGCGTCGTTCGCGGAGGACGCCGATCGGGCGATGATCGAGGCGTTCCTCGCGTCGGTGCGCGCAGGCGTGGTCGAGGACCCGTGCGCGACGGGGCAGGACGGCGTGCGCGCCCTGGAGGTCGCGCTGGCGGCCTACCGGTCCTCGGATCTGGGGCAGGTCGTCGAGTTCCGGCAGCCCGCCGGACGTGTCGATGGGTGCGGCGACATGAGGGAGGGGCAGAATGCGCAGTCGTAGGGCGGCCCGCAGTCGTGGGCGTGGTGGTTCACTGTCCCGCGAGCGGGCGCCGGGTGCCTACACGTGCAGCACGACCTCGCCGTCCTGCTGGGTGACCCGGTAGGTCTTGAGCCCGACGCGCTTCGGCTCCAGGAGCGACCGGCCGCTCTCGATGTCGAACTCCCAGCCGTGCCAGGGGCAGCGGATCACGCGGCCGGCCTTGCCGTAGACGTATTCGTGCGGGTCGGCGGCGACGAGGGTACCGCTCAGCGAGCCCGTGCACATCGACGCACCCATGTGCGGGCACCTGTCGCTGATCGCGAAGAACTCCTCGCCGACGCTGACGACGCCGACCCGCCGCCCGTTCACGTCGACGGTCCGGCACCCGTCCCGGCGCACGTCCTCGACGCTGCCGACCCTCACTTCCATGCGCCCACCGCTGATCCTCTATCACTATGCCAATCGATTTGCTAAGTATGACTATGACGGCTTCACGCTGTCTCTGCAACAACCGTCCGGACAGGAGCTCCCATGGCCGACCTGCGCGACCAGTCCCTCGCCGAGGCGTCCGCGCCGAGCCGCTACCGGCTCGTCGACTGCGACGTCCACCCGGTCACCAAGAGCGGCCTCGGGGAGCTCCGGCCGTTCCTGTCCCAGGCCGAGCAGCGCCGCCTGGGCCTCGACGAGCGCCGCAACCTCACCACGACCGGGCATCGCGAGGCGGTGTCGATCCCGCGGAACATGCTGTACGTCAACCAGGCCGGGGTGCTCCGCGACGACGCCCGCGCTCCGGACGGGTCCGCGCCGGGCGCCGACCCCGTCTTCACGGCGAAACAGCTGCTCGACGGCAACGGCATCGACCGTGCGGTGCTCATCGGCGGCGAGGTGCTCGGACTGGGGGCCATGCCCGACCCGGACGCCGCGGCGATGATCGCCTCGGCGTACAACCGGTGGCTCGCCACAACCTGGCTGGATGCCGACGACCGGTACCGCGGTTACATCGTGGTCGGTGCGCAGGACCCGCTGCTGGCGGCCCGGGAGATCCGGCGCGCGGCCGAGGATGAGCGCTTCGTCGGTGTGCTGCTTCCGCTCACCAACATGCTGATGGGGCTCCGGCACTATTACCCGATCTACGATGCCGCGAACGAGGTCGGCATTCCGGTCGCCGTCCACCCCAACTCCGGCGAGGGCATCTTCCACACCTCGCCGCCGATGGCAGGCGGGACGCCGACCTACTACGTCGAGTGGCACAGCGGCCTGAGCCAGGTGTTCCAGGCGAACGTGATCAGCCTCGTCTGCCACGGGGTCTTCGAGCGCTTCCCGAACCTCAAGGTGATCCTCACCGAGGGCGGGCTGGGCTGGATCCCCGACGTGATGTGGCGGCTCGACAAGAACATCAGGGGCCTGCGCGACGAGGTGCCGTGGGTCAAGCGGCTACCCAGCGAGTACGTCGTGGACCACGTCCGGTTCACCACGCAGCCTCTTCCGGAGCCGAAGCGCCGCCACCACCTGCACGTGCTCTGCGAGATCGCCCGCGCGGACCGCACCCTGATGTTCAGCTCCGATTACCCGCACTGGGACTTCGACGACCCGCGGCACGCCCTGGCGTCGCTCCCGCCGGCGATCAGGCAGCGGGTGAGCAGCGACAACGCCGTAGAGACCTACGGCGACCGGCTGTGACGAGGGGGATCCTGTTCTGACCGGCGCATCCGCGCCGGTCAGAACAATGGACCCCTGCCGATCCTGATCAGAGGGGCGGGCGTGCCGGGGCGTTCTGGAAGGCCCGCAGGATCGCGGTGTACGCCGGCTTCGGCTGGAGGTTCTCGTCGAACGGCAGCGGCCGGCGCGCGGCTCCGTCCTGGCGCGGGAAGTCCTCCTGCAACCAGGTGTAGCGGTCGCTCAGCCCGAAGTTGAGCACGACCTTCACCGCGGGCTCCTGGAGGGCCACGGACAGATAGCGCGAGTACACGTCCGCCACGGCCGCGTCGCGGCTCGGGATGTCGGCCTTCAGGCCGTCGTCCTGGACGTCCATCTCGGTGATGAAGATGGACAGCCCCCGCGCCGCGACGTTCGACAGGAATGTCCGATAGGCCGCCGTATCGAACTTCCGGGCGAACCCGTCGGCATTCAGGTGTGCCTGGATCCCCAGCGCGTGCACCGGGACGTTCTTGCTCTTCAGATAGTCGATGGCCTTGAGCATCGACGTCCGGCGGGCGGCCGCGTCCGACCCGGTCTCGAATCCGAATTCGTTGATGAGAAGCAGAGCGTTCGGGTCGTACTGGTGGGCGAGCGTGAACGCCTGCTCCACGTAGGTGGGCCCGATCGTCTGATACCAGGGCTCGACGGTCCAGAACCCGTTGGCGTCCTTCCGGCGCCCGTCGGTCACCTCATTGGCGACCACCCAGGCCTTCACCCGTCCGGCATAGTGTGCGACCTCCTGCTGGATCGTCCCGAAGAGAAGGTCGCGTGCGTCCTGCGGGCTGAGGTTGTACAAGGCATCCGGGTCCCACCCGTCACCCAGTCCCTCGTCCCAGACCAGGTGAGCCGCGAGCACCGGCTGAGCGTTGCCGGCGGCGAACGACACGATCTGGTCGCCGTAACTGAAGTCGAGAGGCGAGTCCTGCGTCGGCTTGAGCCGATACCACAGCAGGTCGTCCTCGGTGAGCAGCATCCCGCTCTCGCGCGCGTACAGCGCCGCGTAGGCGGGGTCCGGCTGCACCTGCCACGTCGCGGCAGAGGAGCCGTACCGGATCCCCTTGGCCAGCGCCGCCTGATACAGGCCGCCTGTCGGTGCCGCCCACGCCGCACCCGCGTTCACGACCTGCGACGCTCCGCCGCCCAGCAGCACCGCGGCGCCCAGGCCGCCGAGGAACGACCGCCGACGGAGACCTCCCTGACCTGCCATCGCATCCTCCTTCACCGAGTTGTTCGAAGAACCGCGCTATGCAAATCGATTTTCATACAGATACACCCGTCCGCCGCCCCTGGGAAGGCCTAAAGGTCGTGGACGCCGGCGTGGGTCAGGAGCCGCTGCGCGCTGTCGGGAGTTCCACCCAGTTGGATAGCCGGCTGGGTAGTTGTCCTGTGACATGGCCGGCTATCCAGGCGGTGGCGATGACGTCCCCGGCCGACCACGCGCCGCTGAGCTACGCGCCGGCGCTGATCGCGTTCGCGCATCGGGGGTGGATGCAGCGGCTGCCGGCGCGCCACGGGCTGCACCTCGGACAGGAGCGGGTGGTGTTCGAGCTGGCGGAGACACCGGGCATAACCCAGTCGGCGCCGGCCGCCCGCTTGGCGGGCATTGCTTCATCGGCCCGTGCACGGTGTCGGTCGGCCCGGACTCCAGCGCATCGACAGAGGCGTCGAGCGTGCGGACGGCGCGCTCACCGCGACCTCGCGGGAGCGGCGCGGGGCGAGCCCCGACGTCAGAGCCGGGCGGATCCCGCGTGGCCGCTCGAAGAGAGCGGCATCCGCAGGACGAAGCACGCTCCGCCGTACACGGACTCCTCGACGTGGAGGCTGCCGTGGTGCGCCGAGGCGATGCTGCGAGCGACGGCCAGGCCGAGGCCGGCGCCTCCCCGGTCGCGGCTGCGGGCGGCGTCCAACCGCGCGAAGCGGTGGAAGATCCGCTCGCGGTCGGCCGGGGCAATGCCCTCTCCGTCGTCGGCGACCGTCAACTCGGCGCCGTCCCCCGCGCGACGCAGGCCGATCCGTATCGTGCGGGCGGCGTGCCGCCGGGCGTTGTCGAGCAGATTGCCGAGCATCCGGAGGATCTGCTCCGGATCACCCTCGACGATCACCCCGGGATCGAGCCGGAGACAGAGGTCGTGCCCGTCCACCTGCCGGGCGGCCTCCGACCGGACCAGCGCCGTGAGGTTCACCCGTTCCGCTGTCCGAGGGGCGGTCCCCAGGCGGGTCAGAAGGAGCAGGTCGGTGACGATGCCCTGCACCCGGTCGAGGTCACGCAACGTGTGACCGAGAAGGTCGTCCAGATCGGTCTCGTCCGGATGCAACTGCGCCTCCTCCAACCGCGTGCGCAGTGCGGCGATGGGGGTGCACAGTTCGTGCGAGGCGTCCGAGGCGAACTGCCGCTGCCGTTCCCGGGCGCGTTCGGCGCGATCGTCGGCCTCGCGCAGCCGTTCCAACGTCCTGTTGACGGCCCGGGCGAGCCGGGCGACCTCCCCGCCCCCGCCTGTCTCGAAGACCCGGGTTCTCGCGTCCCCGAGGTTGATCGCGTCCAGTTCGAGGCGGATGGACGCCACCGCCCGCAGCGACCTGTCCCCCGCTCGCGGCCCGTTGAAGACCGCCAGGACCCCGATCGGGAGGACGTCGGCGACCCGCCCGGCGCGGACCCGCCGCAGGCGGCCGGCGAGTGCCCGTACATGCCCGTTGCCGCCACGAAAGATCACTGTCATGCCCCCGCTCCTGCTCGCCACCGGTCGTACTGTCGGGGAGTCGAGTTCGCGGCCCGCGGGTGCGGGTCGTCGAGCGGGGTGTCGCCTGGCGTGGTGTCCGCCTCCTCCACGCGGGCGTGGTCGCGACCGCGCCGGGCGGCCGTCGGGTGACCCCGGCGGAGGATTGGACGATTCAGTCCATTTTGTGATGATGTGTCGGAGTTGTCAAGGCCACTCCTCCGGCGGGCCTGCCGCGCCCCCACGGGGTTGTGGGCATGGCCGTTCGAGGCCGGGGAAGGATGCTCCGACGCTCGCCGCGCGCGGTGCGGCCACTCGCGAGCGCGTCGTCGCGACCGTCGCGGTCTCACGTTTCACCAGGCTGTGGCGGACGGCGACGCCCTGCCGGACGGCTACCTGCTCAGCGGGACCATGCGGGACGAACGGCCCTTCGTGGTCGCCCTCGACGTGGTGCTGGACCGCGTGAATGCCAACATCAGGGCTCCGGTCGCCCGTTTTGACATAATCGGACATTTACCGCAAAGTGGACGAAATCGTCCACTTGCCCTCGGTGGGGGTCCACCGGGTGCGGCAGGAGAATGGTGAGTCCGATGCCGTCTCTGCACTCGATGCAGGCATATTACGCGACAGTGGCGACGATGGTGTTGGTCCTGCTCACGGTCCTCGGTGGGGCGAGCCTTGACGTGGCGATCCGATACAGGATCGAGGACCAGGTGTTCTTCGACGCCGAGCAGGTCGCCGCCCAGTGGAGCGCGCAGGTACGCGGCGGCGCGCTGCCGCACCCCGCCTCCGTCTCCGGAACCGTCGACCTGGTCCAGTTGGTGGACGCGCGGGGCAGTGTCGTGGACGCCAGCCCGGGCGCGACGGGGCGGCCGCGGCTGAGCACGTTCCGGCCCTCAGCTGACAACCGGCTCCAGCGACGCGTGGAGTGCGCCGCGGGCGAGCGGTGCGTCCTGCTCATGGCCAACCGGGTGTCGCCGGCCCCCGACGCCCCGGTCGTCTACGCCGGAACGGTCGAGCCGCCCCTTCTGGCGACGCACCGGCTCGAATACCTCATCGCGGGGCCCGCACTCCTCACCGTCCTGCTGGGCGGGCGCCTGATGTGGTGGATCATCGGCAGGGCGCTCCGCCCGGCGGAGCAGCAGTACCGGCTCGCCTCCGTCACCTCCCACGAACTCAGGACACCGATCGCCGGCCTGAAGGTGCAACTGGAGGAAGCCCTGCTCCACCCCGAACACATCGACCCCCGGGACACCATCCGGGGGGCGCTGTCGGCCACCGGACGGCTCGAGGCGATCGTCCAGGACCTGCTGACGATGGCCGGGCTGCGCGGCGGTCAGCCGGCGCCGCACGAGCCCGTCGACCTCGCGGCGCTGGTCACCGAAGAGGTGGACGCTCACTCCGGCGGTACGCCGATGGCGCTCGACACGGCCGGGGACGTGTGGGTGCACGGTTCGCGGATCCAGCTGATCCGGCTGGTGGGCAACCTGTTGGACAACGCGCGGCGCCACGCGGCGACCGGCGTCACGGTCTGCGTCGGATCCGCCGACGGTCAGGCGGTCCTCGCGGTCACCGACGACGGCGACGGGATCGCGCCTGCCGACCGTGAGCGGGTCTTCGAGCGGTTCACCCGCCTGGACGAGGGACGGCGCCGAGACTCCGGAGGCACCGGACTGGGGCTGGCGATCTCCCGCGACATCGCCCGCGCCCACCGGGGAACGCTGCGGATCGAGGACTCCCCCCGCGGAGCGCGGTTCGTCCTCCGGCTGCCACTCCTCGACCGGAACGCGATCGGCGAGCGGAACCTCCCCCAGCCGGGCGCGGTGCTCCCCTGGAGACGCTGCCGGAAAAGCCTTGGAACAAATCCGTTCGAGGCTTGGGTGAAGGGCCGGTGAGGGACCGCCGGCGGCCGGGGCCCTTCCGCGCCGACCCGGCGCGGCTTTTCCCGCGGCGTGCCGTGCACGGATGACAGCGCCGGATCCGCAAGCTGGGGGAGGTCGCGATCTGTATGGGCAAGGAGAACGCGCCTGGACGGTCTGAGCACGAGGACGCGCTCGGAGCCGAATGGGAAAGGCACCGGCCCGCGGTCTTCGGCGTGGCCTACCGGCTGCTGGGCGGTGTGGCCGATGCCGAGGACGTGACCCAGGACGTGTGGCTGCGGGCGGCCGGAACAGATCTGCGGGGCATCGACGATCTGCGGTCCTGGCTGGTGACGGTGGCCGCACGGCGGTCGTACGACATTCTCAAGAGTGCTCGTTTCCGCCGGGAGACGTATGTCGGGCCGTGGCTGCCGGAACCGCTGCTGACGGGGCCGGACGCATCCGAGCCGGTCCTGGTCGACGAGTCCGTCGGCTCGGCGATGCTCCTGATCATGGAGGAGTTGAGCCCGCTGGAGCGGGTGGCCTTCGTCCTGCACGATGTCTTCGGTCTCGAGTTCGTCCGGATCGCCGAGGTGCTGGATGTCTCCGTGCCGGGCGCCCGGCAGTTGGCCTCGCGGGCGCGGCGGCGGGTGGCCGGCGCGAAGCGGTCGTCGCCGCAGGCGTCGAGGGCGGAGCGTGAACGTGTGCTGGCGGCCTTTCGCGCCGCCTACGAGGCCGGGGATCTGGCCGGCCTGGTCAGGCTGCTGCACCCCGACGCCGTCTACGTCACCGATGGCGGCGGCAAGGTCGCCGCGATGCGCAAGCCCGTCTGCGGCGGTGGACGCGTCGCCGAGGTGATGGTGCGGGTGGGCCGCCGGTGGAGTCCCGACCGCATCGACCTCGTCGAGGTCGGCGGCGAGCTCGCCCTGGTGTGCCACCGGGAGGGCCGCGTCTACTCCGTGGACACACTGCAGATCACATACGGTCTGATCACCGCGTACCGCAGGGTCATCAACCCGGACAAGCTTTCTCACATCTGAGCTGTCACAACCCGAGGGGCCACCTCGTCTCCCTGGTGAGAGCCCGAACGAGACAGCGCGCTCGATCGCCGGGCCGTGAGCGACACGCGCCCATCGAAGAGACAACTGACCGAGGAGACGATTCCCATGAAAGCGATCGTGGTGACGGACCAGGCTGCGGGAACGGCCGGGATGACGCTGGTGGAGCGGCCCGAGCCGCCGGCAGCCATAAACGACGTCGTCGTCGAGGTTCACGCGTCGGGATTCGTCCCGACTGAGATGGCGTGGCCCTCGACGTGGACCGATCGCCGCGACCGTGACCGGACACCGTCGATCCCTGGGCACGAGCTGGCCGGACTGGTCACCTCGCTCGGCTATGGCACGACGGGGCTGTCGGTGGGACAACGGGTGTTCGGCCTCACGGACTGGCATCGCGACGGCACCCTGGCGGAGTTCGTGGCCGTCGAGGCACGCAACCTCGCGCCGCTCCCGGGCGACGTCGACTTCACGGTGGGCGCGAGCCTGCCGATTTCGGGGCTGACCGCGTGGCAGGGGCTGTTCGACCACGGCCGCCTTCAGGCGGGGCAGAGCGTGCTCGTTCACGGCGCGGCCGGCGCAGTCGGGTCGACGGTGACGCAGCTCGCCCGTGAGTTCGGTGCGTACGTCATCGGCACCGGACGCGCTGCCGACCGTCAGAAGGCGCTCGACTTCGGCGCGCGCGAGTTCGTCGACCTCGACAACGAGGCGCTGGAAGACGTCGGCGGAGTCGATCTCGTCTTCGACGTCATCGGCGGCGACATCCAGAGGCGGTCCGCGGGTCTGGTTAAGGCCGGAGGAACGCTGGTGTCCGTCGTCGGGCCGCCCGAGGTGCGGCCCGCGGACGGCCTGGCGATCGACTTCGTCGTCGAGGCCGATCGGGCCCAACTGGGTGAGATCGTCCGGCGGGTGCGTGACGGACGGCTGCGGACGAACATCGGCACCATCGCAACCCTCGACGACGCCGTCGCCGCCTTGAATCCGGCCGAGCGGATCAGCGGGAAGACGATCATCCGTGTTCGTCCGTGAGGACTCGGGGCGAGGGGTAACCCCATGACATCCGGCGACCTGGAGGTGTGGGCAGGTATACATTTGGCATCATGCCTGGTAGAGGGTCGGGAAGCGATCCTTCGCGACATACCGCGCGCGGCGCGGCCACTCGCGAACGCATCGTGGCGACCACCGCGGACCTGATGCACCGGCAAGGGGTCGCGGCGACGACTCTCGATCAGGTGGTGGACATCTGCGGCGTCAGCAAGTCGCAGCTGTATCACTACTTTCCCGACAAAGAGGTGCTGGTCGCCGAAGTGATCGCGGCGCAGGCGAACCGCGTGCTCTCCGCGCACAAGCAGCTGCTCGAGCAGGTGAGCTCGATGCCGGCGCTCGAGAAGTGGCGTGACGCGCTGGTGGCGAACCTGGGCGAGGCCGGCTACCGATGTCCGGTCGGCTCACTGGCCAACGAGCTCGCCGGCCGCTCCGATTCTGCTCGCCGTACGCTGTCGGGCGCCTTCGGCACGTGGACGGGCGAGTTGGCGAGCGCCTTCGTTCGCCTGCAGGAGAGCGGTGAACTGCACTCCGAGGCCGCGGCGGAGGACCTCGCCCTCGAGGTGGTCGCGGCGCTGCAGGGCGGATATCTGCTCGCCGAGACGATGCAGGACGAACAGCCCTTCGTGCTCGCCCTCGACATGGCGCTGGGCTGGGTCAAGGCTCACGCGTGGGAGGATCGCTAGAAACGATCAGCGAGCTGTATGTGGACCTCAGGGCACGGACCGAAGCCCGCCGAGGATGAACGATTCATCTGCCGCGAGTCGAAGGCGAGCGAGGCCGAGGCGGGGTGATCAGGCCGCTACCGCAGGCGATTACGCACCGTGGGGGCCGAGCGAACCGCTGGGGGTGTGTCCCTCTCATCTGGCGCCGTTGCCTTGTGTTCGGGGCGATGGGACGTTGTGCGCATGCGGCGTGCTGTGTCAAGGCGGTTGGGTGTGGCCGGTGTCCTGGCCGCACTCACGTTCGTAGCGGGTACGGGGTGGACGGGCGGCCTCCCCAGCGCCGGGGCCGCGACCGGGCTTTCCGCCAGTCCGGCGCCGTCCCCCACCGCCAGTCCGACGCCGTACCCCACGGGCGGTCCGGAACTGGTCTACGTGGCGAACGCCCACGGTCCGGTGACGGCCTATCCGACCGGGAGCACGGGTGCCGTGTCGCCGGCGCGGCAACTGGCCGACCCGGGCGACCCGAACACCTACTGGGGGCCGTGGGGGATCGCCTTCGACATCGCCGGGAACGCCTACGCGCAGAGCTTCCTGTCGGACGCGACCACCTTCGTCTACCCACCGGGCGCCACGACGCCGGGCCGGATGTTCCGCGTCGCCGGGCCGGACTCCCGGGCGGTGGCGGTGGACACCGCGGGGTACGCGTACGTGGCGACCGGTCAGGCCGAGGCGGCGATCTCGGTGGCCGCGCCGGGTGCGAGGGGTACGGCCGCGAACCTCTACACGGTTCCCGCGGTACGCCAGATCCCGCTGGACGAGTCGGGGTTCTATCCGTGGCCGAGCGTCCTGACCACGGACACGTCCGGACATGTGATCGCCGCGGTGGCGCGGTCGACCGGCAACGCGGTGGAGTTCTTCAACGGCGGCCCGTCCGGCGGCGCCGCACCCGTACGGGTCATCGCCGGGCCGCACACCGGCCTGGGCAGCTGCTCCAGCACCTGCGACCAGCTCGCGGTCGCCTACTCCGCCTTCACCGGCCGGCTCTACGTCGCCGTCAGCCAGGGCCAGCAGACCCACGTCAACGTGTACGCCGGCACCGCGAGCGGGGACGCCGCCCCCGTGCGCGTGATCTCCGGTTCGGCGACCGGCCTGGCCGGGAAGGTGGTCACCGGCATCGCCGGCAGCCAGGTCGACGGCACCATCTTCGTGCTCACCAAGGCGGCCGCGTTCAGCAGCCCCGGCAGCATCCTGGCCTTCGACCGGCTGGCCGACGGCAACACGCCGCCGCGGCGTACCTTCACCGACGCCGGCACCGGACTGGTCGACGGACTCGGCATCGCGGTGTCATTCGTCCGCTGACCCCGACCCGGTCCTGCCCGGCGTGAGATCGGGCCGGCGGGGGAGCGCCGGGCCGTCCGCGGGGTGCGCAAGGCACCTAGTCGGTGGCTTCGAGTATGTGCTTCAACCGGGTGAGGTCGGCCTGCACGAGACCCGCGTCGCGGGAGAAGTCCTCGTCGCTCATGTCCGGGAGGCGGCGCAGGCTGAACACCACTTCGCAGCCGTCGCCATCGGCGATGACCCGCATCGGGTTGTAGATCACTTCGCCCGAGGGCAGGGTGACGTCGTGGTCGAGGACGCCGTACTCGTTGCGCTCCGCGAAGGCCAGGCCGACCCGCCCCGACGGGGTGTCCACGAACCACCGTCCGTCGACGTTCTCCACGGAACCGCCGAGCCCGGGAGCCCACTCCGGGAGATTCCTCGGGTCCGACGCGTACTGGTAGACGTCGGCCGCGTTCCGGTCGATCCGCTCGCTGATGTGCCTGGAGTCCGAAACCATGCCCGCCATGATGCCGGTCTCGCCATCCCGTCGCCGCGCAGGGGCACACCCCTGAAGCCGCGCCCAAACCGGCCCCTACCGCGGAGGCTTCGGCCGCCCGGTCGCCGCGACGACTGCGGCTGAGGCGCACAGCGCGGCGGTCCAGACGAGCGTGGCGCCGGCCGAGGTGTGGTCGGCGATGGCTCCAGCCGCCCACGGGCCGACGGCTTGGCCGGCGGCGAATACCGTGGTGAAAGCGGAGAGGGTGGGTGCCCAGTCCTCGGGGCGGGTGGCGCCGCGGATGGTCGCGGTGACGGCGGCCGGAACGGTCATGAAGGTGCCGCCGTAGGCCAGGACCGAGATGGCGAGGACAGCGTATGACGTGCTGACGAGGGCGAGGGCGCTCGCGCCGCCGAGCAGGGCCAGCAGGGTGGTGAGGACGCGGGCCGGCGGCCATGCGCCGATGAGAGGGTTCCAAAGGCGCGGTGCGGCCATGGCGCCGATCCCCAGGAGGGTCCACAGTGTGCTGATCAGCCACACGGGCGCGTGGTCCTGGGCCAGGGTGGCTGACAGGAAGGTGACGTAGGCGATGTATCCGCCGGCGAAGAGCAGGTAGGCGAGGGCGGTGCGCCACAGGCGCCCCATCCGGGGTCGACCGGTGGCCGACCGCAGTTCGGGTTCGTCGACTCGTGCGGCGGTCCAGCTGGCGGCGGTGGCCAGGAAGGCGAAGGCGGCCAGGCCGATCCAGGCCGACGGCCAGTCGTGCGGGGCGCGCGTCATCAGGGGTGGTAGCGATGCTCCGCAGACGGCGATGCCCAGCCCGGCGCCGGAGAAGTAGATCGTGATCGGGGCGGGGGAGCGCGCGGCGGCGGCGTTGCGCGAAGCGATCACGCCTCCCGCGACGAAGACCAGGGCGCCGGCGACGCCCGCCGCCGTGCGTGCGGTGAGCAGTGCCAGATACGCGCCGCTCACCGCGGTGGCGGCCAGGGCCAGGGCGGTGAGCATCATGCCCAGGTGGAAGGTCGCGGTGGGCCCCCACCGCCGCCCCAGGACGCCGGCAAGCAGGGCTCCCAGAAGGTATCCGAGGCTGTTGGCGGTCGTCAGCGCACCGGCTTGGGCAAGGCTCCAGTGCAGATCGGTCCGCATGGCCGGCAGGAGCAGGCCGTAGGCGAAGCGGGAGATGCCCAGAGCCGACGCGGTTCCCAGGGCGAGTCGTGCGGCGGCCCAGCGACGGGCAGGTGCCTGCCGCAGCAGAGGTCCCGTGGCCTCCGCAGGGGTGGGGATCAAGCTCACCTCGTGGTGTCTTTCAGGTGCCGGTCGAGGAAGGCGATCACCGTACGGGCGAGGGCGACGCGATGGTCGGACAGGGCGTGGTCGGTGTGGAAGACGTGGTGCTCGAGGCCCGGAACGGGGTGGGCGAGGTAGGCGTCCACCAGCGGCGCGTGATGGACGCCGGCGGGGGTGACGGTGTCGCGGCCGGTGCCGATCAGCAGCACGGGGCGGGTGGCCAGCCGTGGCGCGAGGCGGGCCAGGCTCCACGCGTCTCCTGCCGCCTCCATCTCCGTGACCAGCGCCTGCGCGTCGGTGCCGCGCAGGGCGAGCAGTTCGCCCGCCCAGTCTTCGAGGTAGGCGGCCCGCACGGCCGGGTCGCCCTGGCAGGCGGCGGCGGCGGTTCCGAAGTCGAACCCGGCCACCGAACCGACCGCGGCCACGCCGGGATCGGCGGCCGCGGTCATCAGCGCGGCGAAGCCGCCCGCGCTGTGCCCGATGACGGCCAGCCGGCCCGGGTCGAGGGCGTGGGCGCTCGCGGTCTCGGACTCCCGCAGGCGGGCGACCACGCGAGCGGAGTCCTCCAGCACATGCGCCCACGACCAGGAGCCGTCCATCCCCCAGGAGCCGCGGTAATGGAACACCAGCGACGCGTAGCCCGCTCGGCGCAGCGCCTGCGCGAGGTCGAAGTTCCGTTCGTTTCCGGGGAAGCCGTGCAGCAGGACCACGACCGGGTGCGGGCCGGGGCCCGGCGGCAGGTGCAGGACGCCCAGCAGCGTCGCACCCGCGCTCTGAAAGGTCACGGGCACGGTGCGCGCGGCAGGTCCCCGCGTATGGACGGGATCGGTGACGAGCGGGTCGGGCACAGCTGACTCCTCAAGATGGAACCGACTGGTTCGATCAGGAGGTTAGCAGCACATCGAACCGACTGGTACCATCTACGCATGCCGGTTCCCACAGGCAGCAGCCTGGACCCTGACCGCACCCGGGCGGCGATCCTTCGCACCGCGGAAGGCGTCCTGTACGCGCGCGGGCTTGACGGCGTGGGCATCGCGGAGCTGTGCGCCACCGCGGGCATTTCCAAGGAGACGCTCTACCGCCACTTCGGGTCGAAGGACGAACTCGTCCGCTGCGTCCTGGAAGCCCGCAGCGACCGCGTCACGCACTGGCTGGCCCGAGCGGCCGCGGACGCCGGTGACGACCCGGCGGCCCAACTCGCCGCGGTCTTCGACGCCCTCGGCCGCTGGTTCGACGAACCCGGCTTCCGCGGCTGCGCGATCGTCAACGCCGCCACCCAGCACCACACCGCCCCGGCCAGCACCATCGCCGCCCGCCATCTCGGCCGCTACCTGGACCTTCTCACCTCGATCGCCACCCGGGCCGGAGCCGCGGATCCCGCCGCCCTGGGACGGCGCCTCCTCCTGCTCCTGGAAGGCGCGACCGTGGTCGCCGACCACCTCGAAGGCCCCGGCGCCGCCGCCGACGCCCGCGAGGCGGCCCTCGCCCTCCTGAACAGCGCGGTCAAAAGACGCGCCTGAGGCGGGTGGCACAGGTATCCGCGGCCCTTCACCGAGCAGTCGCCGACGTCATGAGCCGGCCGCTACATCCCCGGGGAACAACCCGAGGCCACCGGTAGCCGTGTCCGTCAACAGAGTCGCGGTCAAGCAGCGTGCGTTTGACCTTCGTGTTGCTTGAAGCATCAGGATGGAGGCGTGGGGGGACAAGAAGATCGGATGACAATCGGGGTGTTCGCGCGGGCGGCGAACGTCACGACGAGTGCTCTGCGCTTCTACGACGACTGCGGCCTCGTACGGCCCGCGTCGGTCGATTCGGCGACCGGCTACCGGTACTACTCCGTGCACCAGCTCGATGAGGTCGTCCTGATCCGCCGGCTGCGTGCAGCGGGACTGCCGTTGGGTGAGGTACGGCGGGTCCTGGCCGGCCCGTTGGACGCGGCCGAGGAACTGCTGGCCGACCATCTGGCCGCGATGGAGCGGGCTGTCGAGGTCGCCCGTGCCAACGTCACCACCGCTCTGGACCTGATCCGTGTTCACCGCGGCGACGCTGTGTCGTTGCCGGGCCGGCTCCTTGCCGAGGCGATCGGGCAGGTCGCCCCGGCCGTTGAGGCCACCGGCGACATCCCCGTGCTCGGCGGAGTCCTGATCGAGGCGGCCGGCGGAGAAGTCGTCCTGGTGGCGACCGACCGATACCGCCTGGCGATCAGGTCGCTGCGCGCCGAACAGCAGCTTCGCGTGCCGGGCGCGGCGGTCGTCGCGGCGACCCACCTGAACGAAGCACGGCCGTGGATCGATGAGCAGGCTCGGGTGCGTCTGCGGTTCACCGGCACGCATGTCCGCCTCGACGGCCCAGGTGGCGAACGGATCCTGCCCGCGGTCGAGGAGACGTTTCCCGCCTACCGGGCCGTCCTCGACGACCTACCCGGTCCTGTGACGCGAGTGGTCGCCCCACGTGGCCCGCTGCTGCGGGCGCTGGGCCACGATCCGGAAGCGCGCCTGGACCTTGTCGTGGACGGTGCCCTGCGCATCAGGTCGTCCGCTCGTCACGACAGATCGGTGGCGATCCCGGCCGACATCACGGGTGAGCCGCTGGCGGTCAGCTTCACGTTCACCACGCTGCATCCGGCGCTGACGGCCGGCATCGGTCCAGACGTGATGCTGCAGATCAGTCGGCCTGACCTGCCCGTCGTCGTCCGCTCGGCCGACGACAGCGATCTCACCACCCTCGTCATGCCGGTCAAGGCGGCCTCCGGGCCGGACATCAAGGAGAATCGTGAGCCAGCCCGCTGATGCGAAGCCGGACGAGACCATGGCCCGCATCGTCGCCGCCGTGGAGCTCGGCCGATCAGGGCAGAGGGGCGAGGCCCGCGACGCCCTGACCGCCCTCTGGGACCGGATCGGCGCCGACGGCGACGCCTTTCACCGCTGCGTCCTCGCCCACTACCTCGCGGACCTTCAGGACAGCGCCGAAGCGGAACTCGTCTGGGACGAGCGCGCCCTGGCGGCCGTTGCCGACCTCACCGACGACCGTGCGCAGCGGTACCACTCCTCGCTACAGGTTCAGGGCTTCCTGCCCTCACTGCACCTCAACCTGGCCGACGTCCACCGCCGGCTGAGCAACACCGACCTGGCCCGCGAACACCTGGCGAACGCCCGTGACCTCGTCCAGTGCCTACCCGAAGACCAGTACGGCGCCATGGTCCGCGCCGGCATTCGAAACGTCACCGGCGCCCTCGACGCCGGATCGACGCACCGCCTCGATTCTCACCCGTAGGAGCCGAGTCGCCGGGCCACCCTCGGCCCGGTCCCCGAGGGCCCGATGCCAGGGCGGACGCTGGGAATGAGTTCTACTCTTCACGCGATCGTGCCGTCGGCGGTTGCCCTTGGCTAAGCGTTCGACCGCCGCGCCTCGCCTGAAAGAATACGACTTACTTTCATTCGGCGACCCGTCCCGCGACCCCCTCAGCACGCGCCAGAGATGCATACTCAGCGGGTCCAGCAGGGCGGATGTCCGACGGAACGCGAGGTCAACAGGGGCAGGCGGAGAGCCAAGGGCCGACCACGCCACCATGTTTCACTCCTGTGACAGGAGATAAGCATGCTTAATATCTTGACAGGGTGTCAGTAACCGGATCGTAATTAGTATCCACGCCTTCGGGACACCCCTCTTGAGGCATTCTCGCTGGTTCGACAACGGTCGTGGGGTACCGGCTCCGCGCCCCGCGTCGACGTCCGGTCCGCCGCACCACCCCTTTGCGGCGCCGCCGGCGGGTAACGCGCGTTTCCTGGAGAAGCACATGACTGCACGATTTCTGCGCAGGTCACCACCCGCCGCCTCCGGCACCCGGTCCGCGTCGCGGCCGTGACTCCCACCCCGGGAGGCTCCTCGGCCTCATGGCCGAACTCCCCATCCCCCATCACGGACAGCAAAGGAAGCTGCGTAACGTGAGGCACAAATCCTTCTTCACCGCGGTCGCCGTAGCGGCGCTCGTCGCCCTGGGAACGGCGGGTACCGCGCTCGGCGCGACCACGTCGGCCACGCGCAGCACCGCTGCGGCCGCGGCGACCGGCGGATGCGGCAAGGCTCCCGCGCTGGCGAGCGGTTCGCACACGATCACGAGCGGCGGCCAGAGCCGCAGCTACATCCTGCGGGTCCCCGCCAACTACGACAACAACCACCCCTACCGGTTGATCTTCGGGTTCCACTGGAACGGCGGCACCGCCAACGACGTCGACTCGGGCGGAACCGACGGCTACAACTGGTCGTACTACGGCCTGAGGCGCCTGGCCGACAACGCCGGCAACAGCACGATCTTCGTCGCGCCCCAGGGCATCGGCAACGGCTGGGCTAACTCCGGCGGCCGGGACGTGACCTTCGTCGACGACATGCTTCAGCAGATCGAGGCGGCCCTGTGCGTCGACACGGCGCAGATCTTCTCCTCGGGGTTCAGCTACGGCGGTGCGATGTCGTACGCGCTGGCCTGTGCCCGTCCGACCGTCTTCCGCGCGGTCGCGGTCTACTCCGGCGCGAACCTCAGCGGGTGCAGCGGCGGCACGCAGCCCGTCGCCTACATGGGGCTCCACGGCCTCAGGGACAACGTGCTGCCCATCTCCTCCGGACGGGCGCTGCGTGACACGTTCGTCAGGAACAACGGCTGCACCCCGCAGAACCCGCCGGAGCCCGCGCAGGGCAGCCTGACCCACATCGTCACCTACTACTCCGGGTGCCGAGCCGGATATCCGGTCGTCTGGGCCGCCTTCGACGGAGCCGGTCACGACCCCGGCCCGCGGGACGGGTGCACCTGTGACGGCTGGCAGACCTGGACCTCGGGAGAGGTGTGGAAGTTCTTCACCCAGCTCCAGAGCAACCCCTCCCCGTCACCCTCCGCCTCGCCGACCACCTCCCCGACCACCTCGCCCACGGGCAATCCGCCGGCGACGTCGGCGCTCCGGGGCGTGGGGTCGGGCCGGTGCCTGGACGTGCCCAACGCCTCCCAGAGCAACGGCACCCAACTGGCCATCTGGGACTGCAACGGGCAGACCAACCAGCAGTGGACCTCCACCACCGCCGGTGAGCTGCGCGTCTACGGCGGCAAGTGCCTGGACGTGAACGGCGCGGGAACCGCCGACGGCACCTCGGTGATCATCTGGGACTGCAACGGGCAGAACAACCAGAAGTGGCGCCTCAACTCCGACGGGTCCATCACCGCCGTCGGCGCGAACAAGTGCCTCGACGTCTCCGGCGCCGGCACCGCCAACGGCACCAAGGTCCAGATCTGGACCTGCAACGGCGCCGCCAACCAGAAGTGGACCCGCGTCTGAGTCCGCTGTCCGCGCCATCGTGGTGCGGGAGGTCGTTTCCGACGCGATGACGTGATCGAGGGGCGTCCGGCGAGAGAGTGTGCTCGCCGGACGCCCTGTCACGGGGCCGGCGACGAGAAGCGGCCGAGGAGCAGGGCGAGCCCCAGGTTCAGAAGCGGGTCGTTCCGCCGGTCCGGGCCACCGGCCGAGTCGCTCTTGCCCTGACGTCGGCGACAGGGTTCTAGCGTGATCGCGACGACACGGGCCCGAGGGAATGACGATGGAATTCGCGATCAGTTACTCCACCGCCGACGGGGTCGACCCCGGCAGGCTGGTGGCCTATGCCCGCCACGCCGAGGACTGCGGCTTCGAGGGGCTGTACCTGCCGGAACACCTCGTGTTGTATCCCGGCGCCGCGGTCGGGCCCTACGAGCTCCCGCCGGCGCTGCCGTACCCCGATCCGCTCGACTGCCTGGGCTTCGTCGCGGCGGCCACGCGGCGCCTCCTGCTCGGCACGGCCGTGCTGCTGCTGCCCTACCACCACCCGGTGGTCCTGGCCAAGCGGCTGGCGACCATCGACGTGCTGTCGCAGGGGCGGATGCGGCTCCTCACCGTGGGGCTGGGCACCCTGCCGGGCGAGGCCGCGGCGACGGGGGTCGACTTCGCCTCGCGGGGACGCCGCGCCGACGAGGCCATCGACGTGCTGCGCCTGCTCTGGGAGGGCGACGAGAAGGGTGTCAGCTTCGGCGGCGAGTTCTTCGCCTTCGACCGGGTGTGCAGCTACCCCAAGCCCCACGGCGTCACGCACCTGCCGATCCACGTCGGCGGGTCGAGCCGGGCGGCCGCACGCCGTGCCGGACGGCGCGGCGACGGCTACTTCCCCGGCGGCGCGCTCACCCCGCGGGAACGCGCGGTCCAGTGGGACCTGGCGCGCACCGCGGCCGCCGAGGCCGGCCGCGACCCCGCCGGGCTGGAGTACACACGGTGGGGATCGATCGACATGTCCCCCGAAAGCGTGGAGGCGTACGCGGCGCAGGGCGTGACCCGCGTCGTGGTCAGCCCCACCTCGGCCGAACCGGAACGGCAACGGGAGGAGATGTCCGCCTTCGCCCGGCGTTTCGCCCTCCCCGGCATCGGCTGACGTCCGTCACCCTCCGCGAGTACGGCGGATCCTCTTGAGAGACGCATACTGAGTATGCATACTTAGTATCCATGTCGATCAGACACGGTCTGCTCGCTTTGCTCAGCCGGGGGCCTCGGCACGGCTACCAGTTGCGGGTGGAGTTCGAGGCGTCAACAGGGGCGACCTGGCCGCTCAACATCGGCCAGGTCTATACGACGCTGTCCCGCATGGAGCGCGACGGCCTGGTCACGCCGGGGGAGTCCGACGACCAGGGCCGGGTCGTCTACACGATCACCGCGGCCGGCCTGGCGGAGCTGGCGCGATGGTTCGGCACCCCCGTCGTCCAGTCGGAGCGGCCACGGGACGAGCTGGTCATCAAGCTGGCCATGGCCGTCGCCGCCAGGGAGGTGGACGTCGCCGAGGTCATCCGCAGGCAGCGTACGGCGACCATGTCCGCCCTCCAGCAGCTGACCAGGGTCAAGCGAGCCGCCGCGGACGGCACGGACGGCGTGGCCCAGCGGCTCGTGCTCGATTCCATGATCTTCCAGGCCGAGGCCGAGCAACGGTGGCTGGACCACTGCGAAGCCGTTCTCAAGGAGGAGAGATGACGGTCGTACGGCTGGCCGAGGTGGCCAGAGTCCACGGGGAAGGAGCGACGGCCGTGCACGCTTTGAAGGGCGTGAGCCTCGAGGTCGATGCGGGGGAGCTGGTCGCGGTCATGGGGCCGTCCGGTTCGGGCAAGTCGACCCTGCTCAACCTCGCCGGCGGGCTCGACCGGCCCACGTCGGGGACGGTGCACATCGGCGAGCAGGACCTGGCCGCCGTGCGGGACCTGGCGGCGCTGCGGCGGCGCGGCGTCGGCTACGTCTTCCAGGACCTCAACCTCATCACGTCGCTGACGGCGGCGGAGAACGTCATGCTGCCGCGCGAGCTCGACGGCGTACGGGCACGTCTCGCCCGGGAGGAGGCCATGGCGGTGCTGGCGGAGGTCGACGTCGACGACCTGGCCGACCGCTTCCCGGACGAGCTGTCCGGCGGCCAGCGCCAGCGGGTCGCGATCGCCCGCGCCCTGGTGGGCGAGCGGCGCCTGCTGCTGGCCGACGAACCGACCGGCGCGCTCGACACGCGCACCGGCGACGAGATCATGCGATTACTGCGCGCCCGCTGTGACGCGGGAGCGGCGGTCCTGCTCGTCACCCATGAGCCGCGCTACGCCGCCTGGGCCGATCGGGTGGTGTTCCTCCGTGACGGGATGATCGCGGATTCCGCGAGCGCGCCCCTGGCGAGCGCGTGATGAGCGCCGTCCGCGCCGCGCTGCGCATCGCCCGGCGAACCGCATGGCGTTCCCGGGGACGGAGCGCGCTCATCATGGTCATGATCGGCCTGCCCGTGTTGGTGATCACGGCGGTGCTCACCCTCACCGAGACCATGCAGGTCAGTCCGCGGGAAGGACTGGTGGCGGAGCTCGGCGCGGCCGACGTCCGCCTCACGCAGGTACCCGAGGGCACGTCGGACCTCCGCCAGACGCCGAACGGGGCGAGCTTCAGCACGGGCGTCCATGGAGCGGCCGTGCCCCGGCTCGGCGCCGCCGAGGTGACGGCGCTGCTCGGGCCGGGCACCCGGGTGATCCCGTTCGACGCCGGCGTGCTCCGGCTGGGCACCGAGCGGGTCGACGCGCTGCGGACCGACCTGCGCGACCCGCTCACCAGGGGAATGCTGACGCTGAGTGAAGGCAGGCTTCCCGCCGCGGCCCGCGAGGTCGCGGTGACACCCGCGCTCGGCGTGCGGCCGGGCGATCACCTGCAACCGTCCGGCGGGCCGCCGCTGACGGTGGTGGGCGTGGTCGAGCATCCGTTCCGGCCGTCGCTCCGAGAGGTCGTGGGCCCGGATCTCGCGGTTGCGCCCGTGGATGAGCTCTGGTCTCCTCATGGGTACGGCACCGGATGGCTGGCCGACACTCCCAGGCCTGTGAGCTGGGCCGACGTGCCCGCGCTGAACAGAGCCGGCCTGTTCGTGACCTCCCGCGGCATGCTCACGGGCCCGGCTGGCGACCCGGTCCGCGCCCCGGGCCTCGACGTCCAGAGCACCGTCGGGATCGGCGCCATGGTGATCATGGTGATGCTGGAGACCGTGCTGCTGGCCGGGCCCGCCTTCGCGGTCGGGCTGCGGAGACGGCGCAGGGAACTGGCCGAGATCGCGGCGCAGGGCGGCTCGGCCTGGCACCTGCGCCTGATCGTGCTGGCCGACGGACTGGTCCTCGGCGGTGCGGCCGCCCTCGTGGCGACGGCGCTGGGCATCGGAGCCGGAACGCTCGGCGCGTCCGTCGTGGCGCGCTGGGGAGGGCAGGTCGGCCCGCCGGACGTGCCGTGGCCGCCGGTTCTGGTCGTCGCCGCGCTGGGCCTGCTCACCGGGCTCGTGGCGGCGCTGGTGCCCGCCGTACAGGCGGCCCGGCAGAACACCGCGACAGTGCTGGCCGGACGCGCGCCCGCGGCGGACGACCGGCCGGGACTGCCCCTGGCGGGAGCCGTGCTGGTGCTGGCCGGGCTGGGGGCGACCGTGGTGGCGCGCCGCCAGCCGAGCTCGATGTGGGTGCTCGCCTCCGCGGTGCCGGTCCTGCTCGGGCTGGTGATGGTGACCCCGTGGCTGGTCGGCCGCACGGGACGGCCGGCCGCGCGGTTGCGGCTCCCGCTCCGGGTGTCCGTCCGCGACGCGGTCCGCCACCGATCCCGGACGGCCAGCGCCGTCGCGGCCGTCATGGCGGTCACGGCCACGGTCGTGGCGGTGGGCATCGGCACCTACAGCGAATACATGGACCGGCGCGACGCCTACACCTCGGCGCGCCCGACCGGCACGCTGGCGATCTGGGCCGGCGACATCGGCGACACCGCGTGGAACGGGCTTCGCGCAGAAGTGGCCCGCCAACTGCCGGGTGTGCCACTGGCCGCCGGCTACCAGGCGAGGAACGCCGAGGGCCGCCGATACGCGCTGCGGTACACCGTGCGGTGGAACGGCATCCGGACGCGCCGCACCGCGGCCATCGGCGACCAGGATCTGCTGGGGCTCCTGCAAGGGCGCCACGACCCGCGGGCGGCGGCGGCGCTGGCGAGCGGCAAGGCCGTGGTGTTCGACCCGGCCGCGGTGCGGAACGGCAGGCTGACGCTCCGGGCGAGCTCCACCGGAGGCCCTCCGCGCACGCTCGACGTGCCCGCGGTGGTGGCCGCACCCGCCGACGAGTACCAGGGCGGCGCCCTGCTGCCGCGCGCCCTGGTCGAGCAGGCGGGTTTCTCGACGGCGGAGCGCCAGCTGTACGCCATGTACCGGCTGCCGGAGAGCTCGACGCTGGTCCGCGATCTCGCGAAGGTGACTCCCCGGGTGACCGTCGCCTTCGAGGAGGGCTATCGCAACGTGCCCGACCCCGGCCTGTGGGGCTGGCTCGTGGGCGCTCTCGTCCTGGTCGTCGGCGGCACGCTGGCCGCGACCCGCCTGGCGTCCGCCGACATGCGTCCCGAGCGGGCGACGATGTCGGCCATCGGCGCCCCGCCCGGGACGCTGCGGCTGGTCGTGGCCGGCCAGGCCCTGTACATCTCCGGGCTCGGCGCGCTGATGGGGCTGGTCGCCGGAACGGTGACGGGTCTCGCGCTGACCCGGCCGATGACGACGCACGGCGCCGGGGATCCCGCCACGATCGCCATACCGTGGTCGTTCGTGATCGCCGTGGTGGTGGGGCTGCCCGTCCTGGCGTCGGCGGCGGCCTTGATCACCCGGACCCGGCTGCCCCTCGCCCGCCGGCTCCCCTGACGGGAATCTCCTCGCGACGCCCCGCCGGAGCATCAGCGATGGTGCGAGTGGTCGTGGTCGTGGCCCGGGGGGCGCCGGGCCAGGACCTCGGTCCGTGCGGCGACCTCGTCCGCGGACACGGTGCACAGACCGGGGAGGACGTCCTCCAGGGCGGCCAGCCAGAGCCCGCTACGACAAGACCCTGACCCCCGTCGGTCTCCGGCGACGCAGTTCAGACCCCTGAGCCGAGTAAGCCGGTCGCTCGCCGCTTTCGCCCGGGTCTTCCGTGAGCGGTCGATTGGGCCGGTGACAACCGACGTGCCATCAGTTAACGTTCTTTACAATTCTCCTTCAGCGGAGGTTGGGCATGCGTCGGCTGGTCCTGCTTGTCTTCCTGCTCATCCCGTTCCTCGCGGCACCAGCGCGCGCCGCGGCGGCGCCGATCCAGGTCTACGGCTCGTGGCACTGCGGGGACGACGCCTGTATCTGGGGCACCGTTCGCGACATCGGCGAGTTCGACAGCAAGAACCACTGGCTGGTCGATCGGGGCGACGGCCGCCCGTCGGTCAACCTCGTGGTGCTCAGCTTCGTCCATCCCGTGAAGCTCCTGCACAGGACAACGGACGCGCAGACCCTCGACGGCGTGCCCCGCGGCATGACCGCGGACATCGTGAGCTACTTCAAGAGCCGCGGCATCAGGGTCATGCTGTCCATCGGCGGCATCACCTACACCGACGCGTGGGACTCCGCGCTGGCCGAGAACGCCGCCCAGTTCGGCCGCAACGCCGCCGAGGTCGCCCAACGACTCGGCGTCGGCATCGAGATCGACTACGAGGAGAACACCGGCCCCAACCTCGTGGGTCTGCAGGCGTTCATCGACGCCTACCGCGCCGTCCTGCCGTACGATCCGAGCGGGGCGAACCCCGCCGCCCGGCTGACCATCGACCTGGCCGCGGGGGACCGCTGGCTGATCGACATCGGCCGCAAGGCCACGGCCGACTGGCTCCGCGCCGACCGGCCGGTCCTCGACTACGCCAACGCGATGGTGCCCGCACGCCAGCCCAGCACCTCGGGCGCGATCGACAACTGGCAGGAGCACATCGACGGGAAGCCGCAGTACTCACCGGCCTTCCCGCCGCTGGCTCCCGCGAAGTTCACCGGCGGCCTCTACATCGCCGAGGGCAGCAAGGTACGCCCGGAGTGCGCGAACTTCAGCACCTCCCTGCAGAACTCCACCGGCACCTTCGTGCAGACGGCCGCTCCCAAGGGCGCCGGGACCAGTTCCGGCCTGCTCGGCTACATGTTCTGGGCGGCCGAGCGTCCCTCCACGCGCGGCGTGACCACCGCCCCTCCCAACAGTTGTGAGGGCGGCGTGGGCGGCGGGGCCACCGCCTACGCGATACCGATCCCCATGCCGGCACTCCGGCAGAGCTAGTGCGTTGGCCACATACGTTCACCGGGTCTGATGACACGCCGTTCCAGGTCCATGGCGGGTGTGCCGGGTGGCCCCACCAGTTAGCCCGAGTAACGGGGCGACTGTTACGTTCCGGGCATGAAAAGAGTCCCGTTCACCGGTGGTGAGAAGGAAAGCCTCCAGGCCAGCATGGACCGGCATCGCGACGCGGTGCTGTGGAAGGTCGAGGGCCTGGACGACGAGGCGCTGCGACGCCCCATGACCCCGTCTGGGACGAACCTTCTGGGCCTGGTCAAGCATCTGGCGGCCGTCGAGTACTGGTGGTTCGCCGACACGTTCGGGCAGGAGCACGAGGAGCTCCCGTTCGACGACGATGACGAGGACGCCGACCTGCGCGTCGACCCCGGCGAGACCACGGCCGACGTCCTCGCCTTCTACGCCCGCGCCCGCGCGTCCTCGGACGAGGTCATCGAGAAGTTCGGCCTCGAGGACCTCGGCACCAACGAGCGCGGCGAGAGGATGACGCTGCGCTGGGTGCTCATTCACATGATCGAGGAGACCGCCCGGCACGTCGGCCACATGGACATCGTGCGCGAGCTCATCGACGGCGCGAGCGGCGACCACCGGCGCGCCTAGAAGTGCTGTCACCGGAAACGATCACCAGATTGGGTGGGGATTTCAGGCGGCTGGTGCAAGGGGGCGGCCGCCCCAGCGGAGACCCTTCTCGCTTCGGACGCGGGCGCGTTCGCGGCGTGGGGCGGTCAGCACGTCGGGGTGACGGGCGTGGGCGTTACGCCAGCGCAGGCAGGCGTGCAGGGCCCGGGTCTGGACGGTGTGGTTGCGGTGGCTGGAGTTGGCCAGAGTGAACTGGCGCAACGGTCCGAAGTGCGTCTCGATCGGGTTGGCCCAGGAGGCGTAGGTCGGCGTGAACAGCAGCCTGACCTTGTTCTTCTCGGCCCAGGCGCGGATGCGCCAGTTCTTATGCGCCGACAGATTGTCCAGGATGACGTAGATCGGGGCACCATCCGGCCGGGCGGCACGGATGGATTTCAGCGCGGCCCAGGTGGGGGCGATGCCCTTGCGTGCGCGGTTGACGCCCCACAGCAGGTCGTCGCCGACGGAGTAGCAGCCATGGAAGTAGGTGACGCCCTGGGTGCGGCGGTAGGTGGCCGGCAGCCGGTCCGGCTTACCCGCAGGTGCCCAGCCGGATCCGGCGGTGGGCCGGATGCCCAAGGGTCCGAACTCGTCGAAGGCGAAGGTGCGTTCTGGCCGGTGGGTCAGGGCGTACTCGATTTCGTGTAACGCCTCGCGGCCGATGGTGATGGCCCGGTCGGGCAGGCGAAGCAGGTAGTCGAGCAGTTTGCGGATGGACCAGCGGGTGAAGGGCTGGCCGAGCTTGGCAGGTCGGGTGGTGGCCGTCGCCGTGATGAAGTCTTCGTCGTCAGCACTCAGCAGGCGGGGACGGCCTCCCGCCCACTGAGGGTCCAGGCAGCCCAGCCCGATTATCTGTACAAGCAGCGCAACACGGCGGAACGCTGATCAATCGGATCAAGGAGTGGCGTGGCCTGGCCTTCCGCTTCGACAAGACCCCCGAGAGCTATCTCGCCGGCCTCCATTTACGTGGGGCCATCTTGTGGATACGAAGCCTCCGGCCTGCCTGAAGATCCGAACTCCGTACATGCCCTTTGCCACGGCAGCGCCCTGACGGCGGTGATCCGCGGCGCCGCCCGAAGCGCACGAGCGGGGGCGGCGGTTGGACGCGGGGCGGTTGCGGCCGGCTCGGCTCTCCGTGCCCGGCCAGAGCACCGGAACCCCGCAAACCCGGATGCGGACGACCACCAGGGGTGAGGACCGGGGGCCAGCACCTCACTACGGCGCAGGCGAAACCATCAGACGCGACCTCGCCGTGTCCGCACACCAAGATCGGAAAAGGGGGAGAACAAGCTCGGCCGGCAGGCGCCCCGTTGCTCGGCGGCCGATGGCAGGGGCGGCGCGAGGGTCACTCGCCGGAGGCGGCCTGTTCTCGCTTGCGGGCGCGGTAGGCGCGCAGGTTTGCGGCGTTGCCGCAGAACCGTACGTCGTGCCAGACGCCGCTGTTGTTGCGTGAACGGTCGTAGAACGCACACTGGCAGCGCTCGTTGCGGCATATCTTCAGTCGCCGCCGCTGGTCGGTCTGCTGGGCCTGGAGGCATTCGATCAGCACGAGCGATGCGACCCTCCGCCATCCGGTACCCGAAGGTTCTGCGACGACCGTGCCACGCTCGTCGACCTGCATCGAGACGGACAGTGTGGGAAGGGCGGCCAGTACCTGCGCGGACACGGCCTCGGCGCCGTCGCTCTGATCGGAGAGAAGCCTGCGGAGAGCCCATCTCAGATCCCGCAGCGCCTCGCAGTCACGATCGGTGAGGTCCACAGCAGGAGCGGGCCGACCGGAAGCCGCGCTCCACTGGGCGAGCGCCTCGCTCAACCACGTCTGCGCGGCGCTGGGGTCGTCGAGCCAGTCAGCATGGCGCGGCCTGCCGGCGGGCGAGGTGTTGAGCAGGTCCTGGACGAACGCGAGACCGCCGGGAGCAGTTTCCAAGGCATAGCGCTCCGTGGCCGGCCACGTCATCGCGTTGTCCTTTCTCCGGGGACACGACATCCCCAGGCGTCACGTAGCACCGACATGGTGTGTCCGCGGATCCTAACGGACATGTCCGCACTGCCGACGGGCCCGTCAGGTCCTCCCTTGGCGCTGTGGCATACGCGCCGTGTCCCCTGTTGCGGCGTCACCCTGTTGCGGCGCGCTGGGTCACAGAGCGAGCAGGATGCGGCCGAAGGGGCCGCCCTCAGCCAGGAGGCGCTGTGCCTCGGAAGCCTTCTCCAGCGGGAGGACCTGCGCCACCTTCGGGTGGAGCTCACCCTGCGAGACCAGGTCGAGCAGGGCCGCGTTGGCGGCGTTGACCTGCTCGGGGGTGAACAAGGCGAACCTGAATCCGTGGATGTGGGCGTTCTTCCATATCAGGTCGGTCACGTTGATCTCGGCACGCACTCCAGCCGCGTAACCGATGCTGACGAGGGTGCCGCCCACGGCCAACGAGCCGAGTGCCTCCCCGGTGACCGAACCCCCGACGCCGTCCAGCACGACGTCCACGCCCTTACCGTCGGTCAGCCGCGCCACCCCTTCACGCAGCGACTCGTGCGTGAGGTCGATGACCTCATACCCTGCGGACCGGCCCAGCTCCGCCTTCTCGGTGGTGGTGGCCGTGGTGATGGCCTGCGACGCGCCCAGGACACGGGCGACCTCCACGCCGCCCTGACCGACCGCACCGCCGACGCCCGGCGCCAGTACGCTCCGGCCGCCGCGGAAGCCCGCCAACTCTTTCAGCGCCAGGTAAGCGGTCAGGTAACCGGCGCCGGTGGTCAGCGCGGCGGCGGTCTCGTCGTCGACGCCGTCCGGGATCGGCACCAGATGGGCCGCGTCAACCGCGATGTAGTCGGCCCACGAACCGTCGGTGCTCACCCCGTACCGTCCTCCGCTCAGCACGACACGGTCACCTGCGGCCAACCCCGAGGCGCCGGGCTCCTCGACCCGCCCCACACCGAAACCACCCGGCCGGATCGGCAGTGGCTTGTGCAGGGCGGGTGCGAGTTTTCCCGAACGCACCGTCTCGTCCAGTGGGTTGACCCCGGCCACCGACATCCTGACGAGCACCTGCCCCTCGGTGGGCACCGGCAGGCGCCTCTCCCGCAACTCCAGTACGTCATAGCTGCCGAACCGGTCGTATTCAATCGCGCGCATGGCTCGTTCCTCACCTCGGCCCCGCCGATCGGTCGGACGACCGATGGCTCATGGCATGAAAGAAGCTTAACCAGATTGGTTATGTCCGTCCAGTGGCTGGGTCGGGCTCTCGCCCTCAAGTCGACTTCGCCATACGTCCCAGGTGGCCGACCGAAGTGGTCCGCAGGGCTTCGAGCCCGACCGGCCGAATCAACATATGTGACAACTTCACGGCTATGTCTTGCTGAGAGTCGACCGCGAGCTGGGAAGCCGCCGTGTCCGGGGCGGGACGCGCCGGCGCCGCTCGGCCGAGTGGACCGAGGCCGGCGTGCGGCCCGGCCTTCACGAAACCCTTCGTCGGGGCCGGTTGAACGCGATGATGTGGCGGTTCCGCACGGGCATTCCATGGCGGGAGGCGCGCACCCGCTGCCGACGGACCCGAAGACGAGGACGGGACTCGAAGTGCACGCCGGCGGCTGCGGCTGCGACGCCAGGCACGGCTGAAGGCGGCTGGACTGGGCCGCTCGCATGGCGGGCTGACCAGCAAGCAGACAAGGCGTACTCCTCCCGCGCCAACCGCACCTAACTGCGCCAACGCCACATCCGAGCGGTGATCCCCGAGAAGGCGGACATGGCCCCACTCAAGGCCTGCCTGAAGATCCGAACTCCGTACATGCCCTAGACGCGGTCAGGTGGCCATCGGGCTGCTCCCGATCTCGATCGTTGGTCCGGTCCGTCAACTGGCGGAAGAAGTCCTGATCGGCGAAGGCGTGGCCGGATCGGGGGACAGGTACGCGCGGGCAGGGCCTGCTTGGCGCCGTCGCGGTCCTGCCAGCGCGCCGCCGGCACCACGACCGCACCGGCAGGCCGCCTGTGCCGGTGATGACGAACCGTTACTCCACGGGGCGCGCGATAGGCGGCGCACCCCGATGGCGCAGTTCTCCATGGATCAGGACGCAGTTCAAGGAGCGTCGATGCGGCTCGGGCACGACTTAGGAGCAGTAGGAGCGGTGCCAGGTGAGAAACTTCGTCCGCGAAATGACGGATCCTGGGATTCCAAACTTCACCTGGTCGCGATTGAGATTCATCGCCTGGGGGACGGTGAACTCTGTCTGACCGAAGCTGCCGTTTTTTCCATCGCCGGGCCAGGCGGATATGACGTACGTGTTGCCGCCTTCCAGTGCCTTCGGGTCACCCGAGTCCACCTTCCATCCTGGCCGATCTCTGACAATGGGGAGTTCCGCCATCTCTCCGCTGATGGCCGTGCTTGAGAACGTGACCATGGAACGCCATCCCTTGCTTTCGTACCGTCCGATGTCTACGTGTATCACATCGGGGCGGTCACACCACCAAATCACCCCCGTTGCCGTTTTCCCGTCTCCAGAGACCCCAATCTCGCCGCTGAATCCGTTGACGCAGCCTGCAAGTGTGCCAAGCATCACAAGAAGGCTGACACTTACGATGATTCGCGTGGAGAATGTCTTCAGTATGTGTAAATGCGGCGAACGCTCACCACTCACTGTACACCTGTAGTATTTCCACCTGGTAGACATAGGCCGTCGCGTGCCCGATCGGGGCCTTGCGACTGTCCATCTCTTGACCGCTCATTCATCGGTGTGCTCTATCTCTAGAACGACCATATTGTTCGAGTTCGACTTTGCAAACGCATCCTTTACCAGCTCGTCTTCATCTGGATCTATCCCGCCATGTGAATCGAAGTACCCGACACTTTTGATCATCAGTCCTACGTGGCCCCACTTGTGCGATTCCATATAAATCGATTGGGGATGTTTATCGATGGAGAGTAGCCAGCCGTGTTTTTGTAATAATTTGTATGCTCCGGTAGTGGCATCAGCGTGTCCCTGATCCCCGATGTCGATAGCCAGTACCTTTGAGATGCTGGTGACCCCGTCCCAGGTGCTTTCGGTCTCACTTTCCGCCAGCACCTTTCCGATGGTACGTACCTCGCTGATCGCGCCCTCGTCGACCCGTATCGTGGTGGGAAAGAGTTCCGAGCAGGCGGATGCTGCGAGAAGTACGACAATCAAACCACTTGTTGTCCAGCGTGAAAGGGCGTGCTCTTTCCCTCCGGCGTGACGGGACATGTGCGCCTCTCCAGGACAGGTGGTAGCAGTTCGCATCTACGCATCTCCGATATTCGTAAGCGGCATCGCGAATCCAGCCGTTCACCTAGGTCCATCGTTGCCGGAGGTCGCCGTCGATATGCGTCGCTCTTCGCCGGGGCTGTTCGAAATCCGGCGCCTAATGGCGATCGAGGTGGAGTCAATCCCCGGCGATCACTTCAACCTGCTTTCCGGGAGCGCCCTGCGTTTCTCCGATAATCGCAATGAGTACCTGATTTTGGACTCGCTTTCTCAGTGCGACTTCACCCCCATAGGCTTTCGCCTCCTGCTTCGAGAGAGGCTCCCAGTGGTCCGCCTTCATCTGGGTCGACACCTCAGCCGCCGAAGTGATCTGTCCCCTTATTGGGATGAGGACGGCCGGATCGTCCCAGGAATCACAACCAGACATTTCATCTCTATGCGGTGCTTCATCTGTGCCGAACGAATTCCTTGTCGCCTCTCTGACTATGGCGAAGTATTTCTTGGCCGAAGTTTCGCAGTTGATCGAACAGCCGCCACAGATGAGGGTCGTTGTCGCGCCGACCAGGAAAGCCAGGGCGATGGGAGAAAATTTCCTAGCCACAGGCACAGATTCACCTGCTGGTGTCCGCCAGGGTCTTTGCGGACACGACGCCGCCGAACGCGCCCCGGCTGTAGGTCTCCTGCTTCACGCCTGCGGCATCGGTGACGGCGACCACATCGTTACTGGTGCCGGCGTGTTCATAGCTCGTGGTGGTGCCGCCCTCGGTGCGGCTGGTCAGGACCGGCTTCAGTCGGGCGCCGGTGTCATCGGTGCGTGCGACTGCCGGTACTCTCCCCGGGGCACGGAAGATGTGATGGGGGACGGCCATGAACACAACCGCTGATCGGATGGCGGCGGCGTACTTCGACGCCATCGAGCTCCTCTGCGGGGTGACACCGAAGGGCTGGTACGCCGAGCGGGGCAGCGCCCGCGCGGCGGTGACCCACGCCGGCGTCGCGACGCTGAACGTGGCCTACGACACGACGCGCGAACCGGACCTCGGGGCGCTCGACGCGATGGCGACCGAGGTCGGCAGGCAGGCCGTGCCCTGGTCGATCATGGTTCGTGGCGAGGCGGGCGACGAGGTCGCCGACCTCGCGGCCCGGCACGGACTGGCCGGCCGCTCGGATCTGCCGTTGCTGGCCTGCTCCGCGGACATCGCGTTCCGGGCCGGCGCGGCACAGCGGCAGCTGGTGCGCCGGATCGGCGCCGCCGAGAACGACCTCTACACCGACACGCTCACCCGGGCCTTTGAGGCTCCCGAGGGCGCCTTCGGCTCGCTCATGGGCGGCGGCGTGCTCGACGCCGACGGCATCACGGGCTATCTGGCCGAGGAGTCCGGACGGCCCGCCGGGACCGGGCTCGGTGTGCGGACGTCCGGCGTGGTGGGAGTGTTCAACATCGCCGTCGTCCCGTCCGCGCGGGGCCGTGGCCTTGGCCGGGCGATCACCGAGACCGTGGTGCTGGACGGCGTCGCGGCGGGCGCGGACGCGGCCTACCTGCACTCCAGCGCGATAGGCCGATCGCTCTACGAGTCGATGGGCTTCCGTCTCGTGGAGAACTGGACCGTGTTCGCGTGACGGACGAGACCTCCGGGTCGACCACGGGACGGGACACCTCGACGATGAAAGGCGACCATGAGCTTCAGTGAGCGCGTGCGCTCGGCGTTCCGGCGCGGTGAGACCGACGCCGTGGTGCGGATGAGCGAGGCCGAGATCGAGCGGGCCCAGGCCGCCGGCGACCTGGCGGGGGAGGTGGAGGCCAGGTACAGCCTGGCCCGGGTCGCCATCCGCGGCGGTGACCTGCGGGGCGGACAGGCCCGGGCCCTGGAGGCTCTCGAGGTCGCGCTGCGCTCCGGCGACCGCGGCCTCGAGGAACGGCCTCGCCACGTGCTGGCCGGCGTGGCCCGCATGTCGGGTGACCTGCTCCGCGCCCGGGATCTGTACCGGGAGAGCATCGCCCTCAACGAGGAGCTCGGCCGGCCCGAGATGGTCAACTCCGAATACCACAACCTCGCGTTCTGCGAGCTGGGCCTGGGCAACCTCGACGTGGCGAGGGAGCTGTTCGCCGAGAACCGCGAGCGGGTGTTCGGCAACGGCTGGGCGGATTTCGTGCCGTACGTCTGCGTGGCGGGCGCCGCACTCGCCTCGGCCGAGGGCGACCACGCCCGCGCGGCGCGGATGATCGGTGTCACGGATGCCGCGTTCGCGGCGATCGGCCAGGTGCCCGACCCCGACGACGCGGCCGACCTCGCCAAGATGCGCGCCGCCGCGCTCGGCTCGCTCGGCCCGTCCGCCTTCGATGAGGAGTACGCGCGAGGACGGCTCCTCCAGCCGCGTGAGGCCTTCGGCGACGAGCGACGCTGACGCGACGGGCGCCGAGGGCTCCCGCGCCGCCGGTGCCGCCCGCCGAGCGCGCCCGTCGAGCGCCGCACTCCTCGCGTCCGTCCGCCGGACCGCGTCCGTCCGCCGGACCCGCCCGGGGCCCGGCGGCCGGTCACGTCCCTTATACGGGCGGGCAGATCGGGCTCGGGTCCTGCGCCGGGGGCTCGGTCCTGACCGGTTGCAGGGCGTCGCGGAAGTCCAGGCTGAGCGGGCCGGCGCAGCCCGGGCGGCGGATCCTGATCAGCCCGTCGTGCCCGGTTGAGCTGAGGAAGGGGCCGTCGGCCAGAGGCAAGGACGTCAGGTCGTCCGGCTGCTTCGTGCCGTCGATCTCCAGAAGGTCGGACAGGTACTTGCCGCCGGGCCTGTGCAGCTGGAAGCGGTACGTGTGCCCGTCGGGGGCCTGGAAGGTGTACGGCGTGCTGATGTCCAGGTATCGGGGGAGATCGGCGTTGAGCTCCTTGGTCTTCGTGGCGAAGGTGCTGAACGGCATGGCCGTGTGCTCCACGGCGTAGAAGAATCCGCCGTTCTGGTACGGCGGCAGGACGCCGTTCGGCTGGTCGATGTGGATGGCGACGTAGAAGCCCAGCCCCTGGCAGCTTTCCAGGTCCAGCAGGAGCCACTGGCCGTCCGACTCGGGGCCGACGCAGCGCAGCCAGCGCTGCGGGACCACGCCCTGGACGCCGCAGGCGAAGCCGCCGGAGACGCAGGTGTTGACCACGGCCCGGTCCGGCGGGCTGCTGACGTCGCGCCGCGCCCCCTCGAACCGGATCAGGTCGGCCGCCTCCACGTCGGCCCCGGTCGGCATCAGCGTGGTCGGCTGGGCGACGCCATGGTCCTTGAAGCCCCTGATCCTGTCGGAGCGGTAGCCGCTGTTGAGGAAGACGCCGCCCGCTGTGATCATGAAGGAGGGTGAGCTGGAGTAGATCTCCACGCCGGGATCGGCGTCGTCCGCGTCGGGGTGGATCTTCGGCCGGTTTCCGTGGAAGAAGGTCTGCTGGTACGGCGTGCCCTTGTTCATGGCCAGTTCGTACGCGGCCCTCGGCGGCCGGTAGGACGAGAGCCCGGAGATCATCGCTTCCAGCCGCCAGTGCGCCGGGATCTTCCCTCCCGTGTAGTCCGACAGACCGGTGTAGGCGAGGAAGAAGGCCGATTGCGGGTCGGAGTCGCCGGAGTAGTAGCTCTTGTTCGCCGCGTCGGTGTGGTCCGCCAGGCGCCGGAAGGGCCCGCTCCGCCTGAGCATGTTGCTGGACGTGGCGAACTTCGTGGTGGTGTAGTCGAGGACGATCTGCGCGCCGGTGCGCACCGCCCTCTGCCGGGCGAAGTCGTACAGGTTGAGCAGTCCGTTGATCGAGTACCGCTGGTAGGGCCGGGCGTTGAACTCCAGGAAGTCGTGCTGGGCGATCGTGTGCATGAAGCGCAGCAGATAGGCGTCCATGCCGTTGACGTGGTTGTCCCAGACCGCGTCCTGCGTGGCGTCGAAGAACAGCTGGTTGGTCAGGTACCGGGCCGTCTCGATCAGCAGGATGTGGTTCTCCGACTCGGGTGACACGAACAGGCAAATGGACTTGCCCTCCTCCGACACCGAGTGCGGCCCGCTCATCGTCAGCAGCTCGTGCAGCAGGCGGTACCACACGTCGTAGTCGAGCAGGTCCCGCTGCTTGTACGCGATGTAGATCAGCCCCTTGAGGAACGTGTCGTAGTCGCCGACGGTCTTCTCCTCGATCGGGCAGTCGTCGGTCTCGGTGCCCACCGGTTTGGTGGGGACGTCCCGGAGGAACTCGTTGACGAGGAGACGGTTGGGCAGGTCGCCTTCGCACGCGTATCCGGGGCCGTCGAGCCTGAGCCGCTGCAGCCGGGCGACGAGCCGCCCCGCCTCGCCCTCGCCCGGCGACGGGTCGTCCAGGTCCAGCGCGTTCAGGCAGGAGTACGACCGGACCGCCGCGTCCGTCCGCGTCTTCTGGGTCGCCATGGCCGTCGCCGGGTCCTCCGCGGACGCCGCGGAGATGTCGACGTCGCCGTCGAACGGCTTCGGCCGCACGGTCACCGGGATCGTCCATTTCTGCCGGCAGGTCGAGCCGGACAGGAGGCCGCCCTTGTCGCAGCCCTCCACCATGAAGGTGATCGGCTTCCACTCGGGCAGCAGCCCCACCCGCAGCCGGCCCGACACCCGGGATCCGGTGACCGTCCGCTGCTGCGGGTCGGTGCCGTCGCCGTCCCAGCGCACCAGGAAGCGGTCGTAGTCGAACCGCGGCCGGGTCGGCCCCCATTCGACGACGGCTCCGTCGGCCTCCTGGTAGGCGGCCACGACCATGCTCTCTCCCTGTTCGGGCGACCAGGCGATCTGCCCGCCCTGGAACGTCTGCCGCTTGCCGCGCCGGCCCGGCACGTCCTCCTCCGGGCCCGTCGGGCAGCCGAGGAACCCGGCGGGCCCGCGTAGCTCCAGCCACCTGTCACGGATCAGCCCGACCGGCTGCTCTCCGCAGAGCGGCTCGGACGCCGGCTGGAAACGCAGCCGGACCGGGACGGTCCACTTCTGCCTGCAGGTGGCTCCGCTGAGGAAGCCGCCCCTGTCGCAGCCCTGGACGGTGAAGCCGTACTCGCCGAACCCCTGCAACCGCGCGGTCCACCGCCCGAGGTCGCCGTCCGCCGGCGACATGCGCCTCGCGTCCCGCTCGTCCTGCCCCAGGTTGACGCCGTCCCTGTCCCAGCGGACCTGCCAGAAGTCGTACGTGTACGGGGTCGAGGGCCCCCAGTCCACGCTGACCCGGTTGCCCAGGAGATAGGCCGCCACCGCCATGTGCTCGCCCTGCTCCGGCGACCAGACGATCTGTCCTCGTTCGAAGTTCTGGCGCTTACCCCGGTGTCCGGGGATGTCCTCCTCCGGGCCGGTGGCGCACCCGAGCGGGCCGGAACGCGAGCCCATGTCGAACCACTTGGCGCCGATGTCGCCCTGAGGCCGTATCGGGCACTCGGGAGGAACTCCGTCCTGGGACCCGCCGCCGCCCCTGTCGAGCCTGGTGCTGACCGGGATCGTCCAGCCCTGCCGGCAGGTCGAGCCCTCGTACCTGCCCTGGTCGCAGCCCTCCACGATGAAGGTGTAGGTGCCGTTCCTGTCGGGGTAGATCACGTGCGACCCGGAGTCGGACCAGCTGAACCTCGCGCTGTCCTGGCCGAGGTTCTGGCCGTCGCGGTCCCAGCGCACCAGGAACTTGTCGTAGTGGTACGGGCCGGTCGGCCCGAACTCGACGACGGCCGACTTGCCCAGCAGGTACGCGGCCACCGTCATGGCCTCGCCCTGCTCCGGCGACCAGGCCACCTCGCCGCCCTCGAACGTCTGGCGCTTGCCCCGGTGCCCCGGCACGTCCTGCTCAGGGCCGGTGGGGCAGCCCAGCGGCCCGTCCTTGCCCTCGAGCAGGACCCACCGCGTGTGGATGGGACCCACGGGGAGCAGCTCACACGTGCCGGCCGAGGCGGCGGTGGCCCGCGGCAGACCCAGGGAGGACGCGATCAACGCCAGGACGACGAGAAGCCGAGTGACCATGGTGGCAGTGTCATCCGGCCCGCCCGGCGGTCACATGAGTACCCGCGTACTCAACCAGCAGGCTAAACCGTTTGCCCGCAGCCGGCGTGCGCTGGGATGCTCGGCCGGGCAGGAACGGAGAGGAAACCGCGACGTGGCCGTCACCGGATCCAGCAAGCCGTCATCCAGCGAGCCGCCATCCCGCGAGCCGTCATCTGGCGAGCCGCCTTCCCGCAAGCCGCCGGAGTCCAATCCGGAGGTCCGCACGGCGGCCGGCGTCCTTCGCGGCGGCCGGGAGGCGGGCCTGGCGGTCTTCCGCGGCATCCCGTTCGCCGAGCCGCCGGTCGGCGCCCTCCGGTTCGCCGCGCCGCGGCCGGCGCGCGGCTGGGACGGTGTCCGCCCGGCGGTCGCGTACGGCCCGCCGCCCCCGCAGTCCGGCCTGCTCGGTGCGTCCCAGGACGCCGCCGGCGACGACTGGCTGACGCTCAACGTCTGGACGCCGGAGCCGGATCCCGAGGCGGGGCTCCCGGTGATGGTGTGGATCCCCGGCGGCGGGTACGCCATGGGCACCTCCAGCCTCCCGGAGTACGACGCCGGGCATCTGGCCCGCGGTGGAGTCGTGGTCGTGACCCTCAACTACCGTCTCGGGATCGAGGGTTTCGCGCAGATCGAGGGAGCCCCGGCCAACCGGGGCCTGCTCGACCAGGTCGCGGCCCTGCAGTGGGTGCGGGACAACGTCCGGGTGTTCGGCGGCGACCCCGGCCGGGTCACGATCTTCGGTCAGTCGGCGGGCGGCGGATCGGTCGCCGCGCTGCTCGCCATGCCGCACGCCGCCGGGCTGTTCCGCAGGGCGGTCGCGCAGAGCGTGCCGGGGACGTTCTTCTCTCCCGAGCTGGCCGCCGACATCGCCGCCGCCTGCGCCGCCGAGCTGGGCGTACGGCCCACGGTGTCAGGCCTGTCGGCGGTGTCTCCGGCCCTGCTGCCCGCGGCGGGCGACGCGATCGCCGCCACGACGGTCCGGCGGCGGGAGCGCTGGGGGCGGATCGCACACCGGCCGATCCCGTTCGCCCCGGTCGTCGACGGTGACGTCCTGCCGGTGACCCCGTGGCAGGCGCTGGCCGGCGGCGCGGCCCGGGACGTCGGGCTCCTCGTCGGGCACACTCGTGACGAGCACCGGCTGTTCAGCCTGATCGACGGCGTGCTCGGCGAGGTCACGCACGAGCAGACCGAGACCGCTCTGCACATGCTCGCCCCTGGCCCGGACGGCGCACGCCGGTACCGGGAGGCGTTCCCGGCCGCGGCCGACGAGGAGCTGTACGAGCTGGTCAACGCCGACTGGCTGTTCCGCATGCCGAGTCTCCACCTCGCCGGCGCGCAGATCGCCGGCGGCGGCCGGGCCCACCTCTACGAACTGACCTGGCCCGCCCCGGGACTGGGCGGCGCTCTCGGCTCCTGCCACGGCCTGGACGTGCCGCTCGTCTTCGGCAACCTGAGCAGCGGACAGCCCGCCGTCCTGATCGGCGACCCGCCCTCCCCGGCGGCGGAGGAGCTGTCCGCGCGGATCCGCGGGGCCTGGACGGCGTTCGCCGCTCACGGCGACCCGGGCTGGCCGCCGTACGACGCCGGCGACCGTCTCGCACAGCTCTTCGACACGCCGTCGACGGTCACCGCCTACCCCGAAGAGACCTCGCGGCTGCTGTGGCAGGACCACACCTTCCCGCCGCTCCCGCTGCTCGCGGGGTGAGACATCGTCCCGCCGGGCGGCCTCGGGCGGCGCCGCCACGGGGAGTGATTGACTTGTTCGCATGAAGGTTGGTGTCACAACGTTCATGACGGATGAGGGCATCGGACCTGCCGCGCTGGCCACGGCGTTGGAGGAGCGTGGTTTCGATTCGCTCTTCCTGCACGAGCACAGCCACATTCCCGTGGAGCGGGAGACGCGGTTTCCCGGGGGCGGCGAGCTTCCCAGGGTGTACTACCGGACCCTCGACCCGTTCGTCGCGTTGACGGCGGCCGCGACGGTGACCCGCGACCTGCTGCTGGGGACCGGGGTGGCTCTGCTGGCCCAGCGCGACGTGATCCATACCGCCAAGGAGGTCGCCAGCCTGGACCTGGTGTCCGACGGCCGGGTGATCTTCGGCGTGGGCACGGGCTGGAACCGCGAGCAGATGCGCAATCACGGCACCGATCCACGCAGGCGGGGGGCCCTGCTGAACGAACGGCTGGGCGCGATCAAGGAGATCTGGACCAGGGACAAAGCCGAGTTCCACGGCGAGTACGTCGACTTCGCCCCGATCTTCTGCTGGCCGAAGCCGGTACAGCACCCGCATCCGCCCGTCTACATCGGCGGCGACGGCCAGGCGGCGCTGGCCAGGGTGGCGGCGCACGGCGACGGCTGGATGCCGCACGCGGTGGGGCACCCGGCCCGGGTCCGGCCCCAGTTGGACCGGTTGGCCGAGGTCGCCGGGGACGTGCCGGTGATCGTGGCCTCCGTGCCACCCGATCCGGAACTCGTCGCCGCCTACGCGGAGGCGGGGGCCGGCCGCGTGGCGCTTTCGCTGCCGACCCAGCCCGAGGCCGAGACCCTGCGCACGCTGGACGCGTTCGCCGCGCTCGTCGGCGACTGCCGGTAGCCGCGGCGGGGGTGAAGACGGAGATCCGCCTGGCCGGATGCCGGTCTCAGGCCGGGTGGCCGGGCCCCTTCGACCTGGCGATGGCCGCGAGTCGGGCGAACTGTTCCCCCATGCCGCGCGTCCCGCTCAGCGGCGTACGGGCGTGCGGCCAGATCGCCCGGGCCAAGGTGACGTGTCGCGCACCTCCGAGGAGCACGACAGGGTCGAGGCGGGCGAGTCCACGCTGGTGCGCCTGGTCCAGCAGAAGCCCGGCCGTGACGGCGTCGGCTGTGCCGTGCGGGGTGTCGTACGGCTCGATGACGTCGTCCGGATCGAGCAGCCCGTAGCGGGCGGACAGGATGATCAGCCGGTCCGGCCGTAGCGCCTCGGCCGCCTTGCGGCATGCGCGATGGTAGGAGCCGATATACATGTCGGCCGCCCGAGCGGCGTGATCGAGCTTCCTGCTGCCGCACGGGATCACGACCAGTTCGGGACGGGCGAAGTCACGGTAGTCGCTCATCGTCGGGCCGGCCGTCCCAGCTCGGCGTCTTCGCGCACGTCAGGTCGTCCACGGTGGGTCATGTCGCCTCCCGGAGTCGAACTCGTCGGCCGCGGGGCCGCGGCCGAGGGGTACAACGGGGCGGCGGGCGGCGGCGATGGCGGGTGGTCCGGACCCGCGACCCTCGGATCCGGACACGCGGGCCCGCCGGACAGCGGCAGACGGCGGCGGGGCGGCGGACGGCCCCGGCGCCACCCGGCCCGGCTCGGGTGAACGGCTCGGCTGACCGGCTCGGCTCGGCTGACCGGCTCGGCTCGGCTGACCGGCGCGGCTCGGCTGACCGGCGCGGCTCGGGCGGCCGCATCGGGCGATGTCCTGATGTGCCGCAGTTGTGGCGTGTTGAGCTGGCGTTTTGGGCACCGATGCCGCCCTAGGGTCGAAGAGCCCGACGCGATCGTCCGGACGCCGTCGATCCGACCGTCGTGCCCGCGACGACGGCGGGCCGGCCGCGTCGCGCGACTGTTCGCACCAGGAACGCTTCTGCCCCACGTACGTGACGTGCGGGAGTTCCACGCGTCCCCCACGCACTCGACCAGTGCGGACCTCAAGCCTGGCACGGAGAGGAGAGACCACGCATGACCCTGCTGGACGACGTCGACGAACCGTCCGACCTGCGGCGCCTGAGCCATGCGCAGCTGGCCGCCCTCGCCGGGGAGATCCGCGCCTTCCTCGTCCGGCACGTCGCGAAGACCGGAGGGCACCTCGGACCCAACCTGGGAGTGGTCGAGCTGACCTTGGCGCTGCACCGGACCTTCGACTCCCCACGCGACGCCCTGCTCTGGGACGTCGGCCACCAGGCGTACGTCCACAAGATCGTCACCGGTCGTGCCCGCCGGTTCGCCGAGCTGCGGCGCCGTGGCGGCCTGTCCGGTTACCCCAGCCGCGCGGAGTCCCCGCACGATCACATTGAGCACTCCCACGCGTCGGCGGCGCTTTCCTACGCGGACGGCATGGCGAAGGCGCGCGAGCTGTCCGGGGATAAGGACCGGCGCGTCGTGGCCGTCGTGGGTGACGGCGCTCTGACGGGCGGCCTGGCCTGGGAGGCCCTCAACAGCATCGCGGCGGCGCCCCGACGCCCCGTAGTGATCGTCGTGAACGACAACGGACGCTCGTACGCCCCCACCGTGGGAGGCCTCGCCCGGCACCTGGCCACGCTCCGGACGCGCTCGGGCCACGAGCGGCACCCGGACGGGGGCGAGCAGGCACCGGGCAGCGCAACGGGACAGACCGTCCCGGATGCTCGTGCCCCGCGGGTGCTCTTCGAGGATCTCGGCCTCACGTATCTGGGCCCGGTCGACGGGCACGACATCCCGGCCCTGGAGGAAGCGCTGGAGCGCGCCAAGGCATCCGAGGCCCCCGTCGTCGTCCACTGCGTGACGCGGAAGGGCCTCGGCTACCGGCCGGCCGAGGAGGACGACGAGGACCACCTCCACGGTGTCGGGGTGATCGACCCGCTCACCGGCCGGCCACCGCGCCCGGGCGGGCTCAGCTGGTCGGCGGCCTTCGGGGACGAGATGGTCTCGCTCGCGGCCGAGCGCCGGGACCTCGTCGCCATCACCGCCGCCATGCCCGGATCGGTGGGGCTGACGAGGTTCGCCGCGGCGTACCCGGCACGGTGCTTCGACGTCGGGATCGCCGAGCAGCACGCGGTGGCGTCGGCCGCCGGGCTCGCGATGGCGGGCCTGCATCCGGTGGTCGCGCTCTACGGCACCTTTCTCAACCGGGCTCTCGACCAGGTGCTGATGGACCTCGCGTTGCACCGGCTGGGCGCCACCCTCGTCGTGGACCGGGCGGGGGTCACCGGAGACGACGGCCCGAGCCACAACGGGCTTTGGGATCTCGCCCTGCTCCAGCCGGTCCCGGGTCTGCGCATCGCGGCGCCACGCGATCTGCCGACGCTCCGCGAGGAGTTGCGCGAGGCGATCGCCGTGACCGGCGCGCCCACCGCCGTCCGATTCCCGCGGGGCGCCGTCGGAGCGGACATCCCCGCCCTCCGCCGCACCGGCGGCGTCGACGTGTTGCGTGAGTCGCACGACGGAGTCCTCGTGGTCGCCGTGGGAGCGATGGCCCAGGCCGCCCTGGACGCGTCGCGGCGGTGCGCCCGGCACGGCGTCGAGACGACGGTGGTGGACCCGCGGTGGGTCAAGCCGCTGCCCGCGGAGCTGATCCGGCTGGTCACCCGGCACCGCGCGGTGGTCACTGTCGAGGACGGTCTGCGCGCCGGAGGCGTCGGGACGGCGCTCATCCAGTCGCTGCACGACGCCGGAGTCCGCGCCCACGTCCAGGTGCTGGGCGTGGCGGACGGCTTCCCCGGCCAGGGCACTCGCGCGGAGATCCTGGCCGAGGCCGGTCTCGCCGCGGAGTCCGTCGCCGAGGCCGTCATCGCCGCCGCAGAGACGACGCTGTGACGCGAGCCGGCGGCAGGGAACCAGAGGCCGGTCAGGCGGCTGGGGGAGGGATCACGCCACCACGACGCCGCTGCGCCCGGCGGTCTCGGGCGCAGCGGCCCTGTCCACGCCGGCGGTGCGGAAGCCCGCTCTGACGATGCCCGGGGTGACCCCCAGATTCCGCACGAACGCCCTGCGCATCGACTCGGGGGAGCCGAAGCCGGTGCGGCGGGCGATCACGTCCATCGGATCGTCGCAGGTCTCCAGCATCGCCTGCGCCGCTTCGAGACGGACCTGTTCGACGTAGCGGGCCGGAGTCGTCCCCACCTCGTCGGAGAAGAGCCGGCTGATGTGGCGGGCGCTGACACCGGCCCTGCGCGCCATCGCGGCCAGCGTGTGGTCGGCATCGGGGCTCTCGACGACGGCGTCCAGCACCCGGCGGAGCATCCCCTGCCGGGTGTGCGGGGCACGCGCGCGGACACTGAGCTGGGACTGCCCTCCGGGCCGCTGCATGAAGACGACCATCTCCCTCGCCACCGCACGGGCCACCTCGGCCCCGTAGTGCTCCTCGACGAGCGCCAAGGAGAGATCGATGCCCGCGCTGGCCCCGGCCGACGTCATCATCCTGCCGTCCTTGACGAAGATCGAGTCCGGTTCGACCTGGACGCCGGGGAAGCGCAGCGCGAGTTGCCGCGCGTGCCGCCAGTGGGTCGCCGCGCGACGGCCGTCCAGAAGGCCGGCGGCCGCCAGCAGGAACGCGCCCGTGCACAGGGAGGCCGTGCATCGGGCGCTCCCGTCCAGCCTCCGCACGGCCTCCAGCAACGCGCCGTCCCTGATCGGCCTGTCCCACTCGGGTCCGCCGGGGACGACCAGGATGTCACCGGCCTGCCTCAGGTCGCCGACGGACAGATCGGCGCTCAGACGGGTCCCCGACGACGTCGTCACGTCCGCCCCGTCGACGGACACCGTCCGCACCCGATAACGACCGCCGAACTCGTTCGCCGACGCGAACACGTCGAGCGGCCCGGTCACGCCCAGCAGCCGGACCCCCGGATAGATGAGGAACGTCACCGTGAGCGGCCCCGTCCCGGCTGGCCTGTGGCTCATCGCCCCCTCCGGACCGTGCCCCGCGAACCCCCCGATGCTATCCGTAGTGAGTTCGCATTCCAAACCAACTAGGGTGACGGCATGAACGACGCCGGTCCTCGCGCCTGCCCCATCGCCGGGACCCTCGACCTCGTAGGCGAGCGGTGGTCGCTGCTCGTGCTGCGCGAGGTGTTCCTGGGCGTCCGCCGGTTCGCCGACATCCGCGCCAACACCGGCGCGCCCCGAGACGTCCTCACCAAACGGCTGCGGTCGCTGGAGTCGGCCGGGATCCTGGAGCGCCGCCCGTACCAGGACCGGCCCCCGCGCTTCGAGTACCACCTGACGCACGCGGGGCGGGATCTCGAGCCGGTGCTGATCGGGCTGAGGGAGTGGGGCCTACGGCATCTGGCGGACCCGCCGCCGACTCCGCGGTTCCGGCACACCTGCGGCGCCGACGTCGAGACACGCGTCGTCTGCGCCGCCTGTGGCGAACCTCTGGAGGGATCCGGCCTCGTCACGGTCCACGAGGAGGCGGGCATCGCGACCGGGTGACACCGGCGGACGGAACGACGGCGTCGGTATTTACAATACAGTACAGGTCTGTATTGTAATTCGCGTGGTGGAGACGGAGCCGGACCGGCCGCCGGGGCGTCCGCGAAGCGCGGACATCGACGCGGCGATCCTCGCGGCGGCCGTGGACCTGCTGATCGAGCGCGGAGTCGACGCCGTCACGATCGAGCAGGTCGCCCGCCGCGCCGGCGTGACCCGGGCCACCGTGTACCGGCGGTTCCCGGACAAGATCCGGCTGCTCGTCGCCGCCATCGCCGCGGGCCAGGACGCGTCGCCTCCGCCGCCGGAGCCGGTCGACGTCGAGCAGATGCTCGCCGCCTGGGCGCACCACCTGGCCCGGCCCCGGCTGCGGCAGCTCACCCGCCGCCTGATGACGTCGCTCCACGATCACCCGGCTCTGCGGGAGGCGTACTGGAACGCCGGAATCCGGCGGCGGGAGGAGGCGATCCGCGCCAGCCTGGAGGACGCACGTGATCGCGGGAGGTTCCCCCCCTCCGCCGACCTCGGCGTCATCCAGACGATCCTCACGGGCGCGGTCGCCACGCACCTCACCACGCAGCCCGACAGCAGCAGCGAGGGCGAGATCCTCGACTTCCTGCTGGCCGTGCTCCGGCAGACCGGGTACCGCGACGGCGGGTGACCGGCGTCATCACTGGGAGGACCGGATGGAGAAGATCCCCGTCACCTTCACCGGAGTGCGCGTCACCGCGCTCCTGGAGCTCTACCTGCGCTGGCTCGACAGCCGGGACCGCCACCCGATCCTCGGCGACGAGACGGCGCAGCAGGCGATCGACCGGCTCGACTTCGACTTCGGCCAGTTCAGGCCGCTCAGCGTAGGACGTTTCGCGGTCGGGGTGCGCTCCCGGACGATGGACGACTGGATCCGGGCGTTCCTCGCCCGCACGCCGGGGGCGGTCGTCCTGGACATCGGCAGCGGGTTCGACAGCCGCGTCCGGCGCGTCAACCCGGCGGACGGCCACCACTGGTACGACGTCGACTTCCCGGACATCGTCGAGATCGCCGACCGGCTGTACGGCCCCTGGCCGGGCCACACCTACGTCGGCGCGTCGGTCACCGAGCCCGGCTGGCTCGACGCGATCCCGCGGGACCGGCCCGCGATCGTGGTCGCCGACGGTCTGCTGAACTTCCTCCCCGAGCACGACGTGCGGCAGGTTCTCTCCCGGATCGTCGAGCACTTCCCGAGCGGTGAGATCGCCTTCAACATCACCTCGCCGGTGGTGCGGAAGCAGCGTGAGAGACGGCCGGTCCCTCTGTTCACGAAGTTCGGGATCGTCGAACAGTGGTTTCCCGGCGACCCGCGCGACGTCGAACGGTTCCATCCCCGGCTCCGCCTCGCGGAGGTCGGCAGCCTCGGCGACGCCACCCTGCTCAGGCGCTCCCCGCTGTACTACCGGCTGCTGACGGTCCTGATCGGCCTGGTCCCGGCGTGGCGCAACGCCGGATGGATACCGCGTTACCGCTTCTGACGCGGACTCGGCAAATAGCACGGCGCGACCGGCGCCGCCCCTTCCTCGCCCCAGGCGGGCTCGGCCCCGAGCTGGGTGTACAGCTCCAGCTGGTCGAAATAGAGGCGGTGGGCGGTGACCAGGTCGTTCTCCACGGTGAACACCCAGCACAGGCTGACGCTCACGAGCCGGCCGGACGGCTGCAGGATCCGGCCCCCCGCGACCAGGAAGGGCCCGGTGTGCGTGCCGTTGAGCATCCCCTCAACCGCCACTCGATCGCCTTTGGCGATCCGGTCCCACACGGTGATGGACAGATCAGGGATTCCGACCCAGACATGGGCGTGGTAGCACTCGATCTGGTCGCGGCCTTCGGCCTGCATCTCCGGCCCCACCATGGAGGCGTCGGGGCTGTAGCAGCGAACGCAGGCATCCAAGTCGTGTGCGTTCACCGTCTCGATCAGGCGGTCGACGACATCGAGCATCGACAATGCCCCCCTTCCGTCCTGTCGGGGGATGAGGCATAGGTTATGTCGTGCCGTCCGCTGCGCGCACCATGCCCTGACCTGGCGGAAGGCACGGTTTCGCGGAATCGGGACGCCTCTGCCGACGAGCTTATGCGCTGCCGTTCGGACGTGGAAACGGGCGGGCCTGTCCGCCGCCGTACGGACGGCTGTCCGAGCGCGCCGGCGCTCCGGCTCAGTGATCGGACAACGCCAGTCGCAGTCCGAAGCCGACGAGGACCACGCCCGTCATCCGGTCGACCAAGCGGTGGACCCGCTCGCCCGAGAGCCGGCGCCGGGCCACGGTCGTCCCGAAGATCAGTGCGGTGAACCACGCGAGACCCTCGACGTTGTGCACGAGCGCGAGCAGGAGCCCCATCAGCAGGTGCGGCGAGCCCTTCGGGATGAACTGCGGCAGCATGGCCACATAGAACACGCCCACCTTCGGGTTCAGGAGGTTGGTCGCGACACCCCTCAGCCAGGCCCGGTACGCGCCCCCGGAGGCGGCCGTGACCGCGGGACCCGGCTCGGCCGCGCCCCCGGACGGCGACCGCCGTACCAGCGTGACACCGAACCACACCAGGTAGGCCGCCCCGGCGTAGCGGAGCACGGTGTACGCGACCTGGGACGCCGTCAGAAGCGCTGTCACCCCGAGCGCCGCCCCCGCACCCCAGAGCAGCACGCCCGTGTTGACGCCGAGCGCCGTCGCGAAGGCGTGCCTGCGCCCTCTCGTCATGGCGGACCTCAGCACAAGGGCCGTGTCGAGCCCCGGAATGATCGTCAGCATGCCTGCCACGAAGGCGAAGGAAACCAGCGCTGAAACGGGAGTCATGCGGCAATCCTGCCGGAAAGAGACCTGACGAATGTCATGGAGCAACGAGGCGTGATCGCACTGCCCCGGTGCCGGTGCCCGCGATCACGATGGTGGGCATGACAGACGAACGGCACGTCCCCGTATTCGGCGCAGACCTCAACAACCCCGGCAGCCGTAAGGCGTTCACGACCATCCGGATGCTCACCGGGGGGTACCTCGCGCTCAGCGCGCTGACCCTGATGGTCATCGCCCTCCGGCACGACGACCCGGCCATGGTCAACTCCGCCGTGTGGGTCCGCGGCGTCATCGTGACGGTCAGCGCGGCGTTCACGTACGCCTTCGCGGTCCGCGCGGCGCGTGGCTCCCGCGGCGCGTACCGCAGGTTGCGCGTCATCGCCGCGGTCATGGTGGTCGCGATCGTGGTGATCATCGCGCTGCCCGGCACGTTCCCGGTGTGGATGAAGCTGGAACAGGCCGTCTGCGGGCTGCTGCTGCTCGGCGTGGTCGCGACGGCCTTCGGGCGGCACCTGCGCTCGGTGTTCGCCGGCGCGTGAGCCCCGCCACCCGCACACCCGGGAACGCCGTCTACCATGCCGAGATCGGCACCGCCGGCCGGGCATGGCGGACGGCGGAGGGAAACCAGGTGACAGACATGCCGGACCGCGATCCGCAGCGATGGGCCCAGGGCTGGCGGCGCGTCTTCCTCGCGGCCGGAATGCTGGTCTTCCCGGCCGTGGCCGCCTCCGGTGTGGCCGAATACGCGGACGGCGTCACGGCGATCGCCGGGTACGCCATCGTGGCCGTCTTCTGCGTCGCGTACGTGCTGACCGGCCTGGCCTTCGCGCGGAACCGGCCGATCACGGTGTGGACGCTGCTCGGGCTCATGACCGTGCTCTTCGCGGCCTCGTTGCCCATCGCCCGTGACTTCGCCTTCTATCTGGGCGTCGTCGTCGTCTCCCTGGCCGCGATGATACGGCGCCGACACCTGGTGCCGATCATCGCGGGCGGAGCCCTCGCGGCGCTCGTGGTGCCCTGGGCGGTGCGTCCCTGGCATCTCGGGTTCGGCTGGACCCAGGCAGTCATGATCATTTTTACCGGCCTGACGGTGGTCGGCTTCTCCGAGATCGCCACCAGTAACCGCGCCCTGCTGGAGGCCCGCGCCGAGGTCGCCCGGCTGGCCTCGGAGGCCGAACGGGCCCGCATCTCGCGCGACCTGCACGACCTGCTCGGCCACTCGCTGACCGTCATCACCGTCAAGAGCGGTCTGGCCCGCCGCCTCGCCGCGAGCGGGTCGCCCCGCGCCGTCGAGGAGATCGCCGCCGTCGAGGGTCTGGCCCGCCAGGCGCTCACGGACGTGCGAGCCGCCGTGTCGGGCTACAGCGAGGTGACCCTCGCCGGTGAGCTCGCCCGCGGCCGGGAACTGCTCCGCGCGGCGGGCGTCGTGGCCGACCTGCCCACGGCCGCCGACCTGGTGGAGCCCGCCCACCAGGAGCTGTTCGGCTGGGTGGTGCGGGAGGGCATCACCAACGTGGTGCGCCACGCGCGGGCCACCCGGTGCACGGTGACCCTCTCCCCGTTCCGCGTGGAGATCCGCGACGACGGGACCGGCGCCGCCGCGCCCAACGGCAACGGCCTGAGCGGGCTGCGCGAGCGGGTCGCCGCCGCCGGGGGGGCCGTGGAGGCCGGGCCGGCCGCCCCCCGCGGCTGGCGGTTGCGCGTCACCCTCGGCGAGGACGAACCGGCGGCGTCTTCCGTGTCTTCCGTGCCTTCCGTGCCTTCCGCGTCTTCGGCGACGACAGGAGACCACCCCGCATGACCATCCGGTTGCTGCTCGCCGACGACCAGGACCTGATCCGCGCGGCCCTGTCCGCGCTGCTCGACCTGGAGGACGACTTCGAGGTCGTGGCCTCGGTCAGCCGGGGCGACCAGGTCGTCGACGCGGCCCGCGTCCACCGTCCCGACGTGGCCCTGCTCGACATCGAGATGCCCGGCCTCGACGGGCTCGCCGCGGCCGCGGTGCTCACCGCGCAGGTACCGCACTGCCGCGTGATCATCCTGACCACCTTCGGCCGCGCCGGCTACCTCCGCCGGGCGATGACCGCGGGCGCCGTCGGCTTCGTCGTCAAGGACGCTCCGCCAGAGGCCCTGGCGGACGCCGTTCGCCGGGTCATGCGCGGCGAACGCGTCGTGGACCCGGTGCTCGCGGCGGCGACCCTCGCCGCCGGCGACTCCCCGCTGACCGGACGGGAGCGCGACGTGCTGAACGCGGCCCGCTCGGGCGCCACCGTCGCCGAGATCGCCGCCAAGCTGTACCTGTCCGAGGGCACCGTGCGGAACTACCTGTCGGCGGCGATCGCCAAGACCGGCGCGCAGAACCGGATGGGCGCGGTACGCGTCGCCGACGACCGCGGCTGGCTGTAGGAGCCAGTGGCGGCGATGCGCGGGCTGCCGGAAGGCGCGCCACATCCAGGGACCAGGCGGGCCGGCCACCTCCGCCGCTGCCGCACCGCCCGGCCACGCCTTGCCGGGGCCGGTCAGGTGAGGGGGACGGTGGTCGACTCGCGCACCACCAGCCGGCAGGGGTGGGCGTGGCGGCCGGGGGAGGGGGAGCCGTTGATGGCGGCCAGCAGCATCTCGGCCGCCGAACGGCCGAGCCCCTCAAGGTCCAGGTCGATGCTGGTGAGCGGCGGCTGGCAGGCCTCGGTCATGACGTCCCAGTTGTCGAACCCGATGAGGGCGACGTCCTGAGGGACCCGGCGGCCGGCGGCCCGCAGCGCGTCGCAGACGCCCCGGGCGATCTGGTCGCTGCCGCAGAAGACGGCGTCGAACTCGGTCCGGCCGGCCAGGAGGATGCCGACGGCCTGACGGCCCCACACCTCGCTCCATCCGCCGAACAGCGGCGGAGCGACCAGGGAGAGCCCGTCTTCGCCGAGCCGCTCGGTCGCCGCGGCCGCGCGGACCCGGGCGGAGTTGTGGTGCTCGGGCCCCGTGATGTGCGCGATCCGGGTGCGGCCGACGGCCAGGAGATGCTCCACCGCCTTGCGGGCGCCGCCCGCCTCGTCCGGGACCACCGAGCAGTCCTGCGGGTCGGCGGAGCTGATGAAGGCGTAGACCACGGGCACGGGCAGGTTCGCGCTGATGGGCGCCCGTGCCTCGGTGCGCCGGCCGGTCACGATCATGCCGTCGACCCGGCGGCTGAGGAGGGTCCTGACGTAGTACTGCTCGCGGATGGGATCGTCGCGCCCGTCGCAGAGGAAGACCGACATCTCCCCGGCGCCCAGCGCGTCCTCCGCGCCCATCAGCACGGGGATGCTGAACCGCCCTATCGTGTCGGTGGTGATCATGCCGACGGTGTAGGTGCGGCCAGAGTGCAGGCTCCGGGCGCCCGCGTTGGCCTCGAAACCGAGCTGCCGGGCCGCCTCCCGCACCCGTACCCGGGTCTCCTCCCGCAGTGATCCGCGCCCGTTGAGCGCCTTGGAGGCCGTGCCCACCGACACCCCGGCCAGCGCCGCGACGTCGGAGATCGTGGCATGACGCTCCAGCTTTCCCACGTTTCCTCCACTTTCCTAGAGACGGTTGCCTTGCGGGCCCACTCTACAGGCCGTGTGTACGGCCGGGAATCGCCGTAACAACGCGGACACAAGCTATTGACCGGCCCGGAATCGCTTGGATACCGTGACGGCAATCGTTTTCCTAGTTTCCTACCGCGGGTGACGACGCTTCCTCGAATCACCCGAGCGGTCCGCCGTTCACCGTTCCACGAAAGATGAGGCATGACCGAGCAGAAGTTGTCAGACACGTCTGCGGCTCCCGGCGTCCGGCCGATCGGGACGCCGGCCCCGTCCGGCCCGCACGGCTCCGCCGGTCCGGTCGCTCCGGGCCCCGGCGCCGTCGCCGCGCTGCGGCCGCTGGGCGTGGGCCAGGCCCGTCTCGACGCGGACGGCCTGCTGGGGCGGTGGCGGCGGCGTAACGCCGAGGACACGTTGCCGCACTGCGTGGACAACCTGCACCGCGCCGGGAACATCGGCAACCTCCGGGCCGCCGCGGGCGAGTCGGACGAGGCGTTCGCCGGCATGTGGTTCGCCGACTCCGACGTCCACAAGACCTTGGAGGCCGCGGCCTGGGAGCTGAGCGTCTCATCCGGCGACGGGGCGCTGCGGTCGTTCGTGGAGGACACGGCGGCGCTGCTCGCCCGCGCCCAGCAGGCGGACGGCTATCTCAACTCCTACTTCACCGTGGCCGCGCCGGACGAGCGGTGGCGCAGGCCCGACTGGAGCCACGAGCTGTACTGCGCGGGTCACCTGATCCAGGCGGCGGTCGCCGCGGCACGCACCGGGGTGGGCCCGGAGCTCGTGGCCGTCGCGCGGCGGTTCGCCGACCTGCTGGTGGAGCGGTTCGGCCCGGACGGGGTGGAGGAGGTGTGCGGGCATCCGGAGATCGAGACCGCGCTCGCCGAGCTGTACCGGCTGACCGGTCATCGTCCGTACCTGGACCTGGCGCGCCGGTTCCTCGACCTGCGGGGACGGGGGCTGCTCGGGCCCGGGCGGTTCGGGCCCGCCTACTACCAGGACCACATGCCCGTACGGGAGGCCCGTGAGGTCACCGGCCACGCCGTACGCCAGCTCTACCTGCTGGCCGGCATGGTCGACGTGGCGGTGGAGACGGGCGAGCCCCAGCTGCTGGAGGCGGCCGAGCGACTGTGGGAGGACGCCGTCCACCGGCGCACCTACGTGACCGGCGCGCACGGCTCGCGCCACCGGGACGAGGCGTACGGCGACCCCTACGAACTGCCGCCCGACCGGGCCTACGCCGAGACCTGCGCGGCGATCGCGAGCGTCCACCTGAACTGGAGGCTGCTGCTGGCGACCGGCAGGGCCCGCTACGCCGACGAGATGGAGCGCGCGCTGTACAACGGCGTCGCCGCCGCCGTCTCGTCCGACGGCAGGCACTTCTTCTACTCCAACCCGCTGCAGGTGCGCACCGGCCACACCGGTTCGGGGGAGGAGGCGGCGGGGCGGCGGCTGCCCTGGTACTCCTGCGCCTGCTGCCCGCCCAACATCGCCCGGCTGATGGCCTCGCTGCACGGCTACCTGGCCACCGCCCACGACGACGGCCTGCAGATCCACCTGTACGCCTCGGGCAGCGTCAGCGCCGAGGTCGCGGGCGCCGCCGTACGGGTGGACGTGCGCACCGAATACCCCTGGCAGGGCCGGGTCGAGCTGACCGTCGCCTCCGGACCGGGCGTCCCCTGGACGCTCGCGCTGCGGGTGCCGGCCTGGTGCGACGCCTACACGGTCCGCATCGACGGCGGACCGGTCATGGCCCCCGCCCGGGACGGCTACATCCGGCTCACCCGGGTCTGGGCACCGGGCACGACGGTGGTTCTCGACCTGGAGATGCCGGTCCGGCAGGTGAGCGCCCACCCGCGGGTGGACGCGGTGCGGGGCTGCGTCGCCCTGGCCCGGGGGCCGCTCGTGTACTGCCTGGAGCAGGCCGACCTGCCGCCGGGCACGGTGCTGGAGGACGTGCGGCTGGACCCCGCCGCCGAGGTGACCGCGGCCGGCCGGGAGGACCTGCCGGGCAGCCCGGTCGTCCTCACCGCGCGGGGGTCGCTCGCCGACGCCGGCGACTCGCTGTACACCGCCGGGATCAGGCGGGAGCGCGGCGGCGCCCCGCTCACGTTCACGGCGGTGCCGTACTTCCTGTGGGGCAACCGGAGCGAGGGCCCGATGCGGGTCTGGATCCCGGTCGCCGCCACAGGATGACCAAGGCGGGCCGGCCCTGCCCGGTCCGGCCCGCCCGCATGGGGACCGTCCACGGCGTCAGCCGGCTCGGGGAGGAACGGTCCCGCTCCACCTCCTGCTCTCCCCCCACCTGAGCACAGAAAGAGCGAGGTCGTTCATGCGCAGACCCCGATCCCCGTCCAGACGCGCGGCAGGGCTGACGGCGCTGCTGGGCGCGGCCCTCGGCGTCCCCGTGACGCCCGCCGAGGCGGCCGGCGCCACCCTCCCGGTGAATGCGGCCGGTTCACCGCCGTGACCGCGCCCACGACCATCTCCACCAGCACGTCCAGCTGACCTGATGCGCCCGCGAGTCCGCACCCTGGATGTGCGGGCCGCGGCGGTGATCGCGATGATATCGGCCGGACGCCGGCCGTCGAAAGGAAGAACGATATGGAAAGCCTCGACAGGGGCCGGCGCGTCGCCGGCCTGGGCCTGGTGGTCCTCGTCGTCGCGGGCGGCCTCACCGCGTGCTCAGGGGACTCCGGCGGCGACGGCGCCGGCGCCTCGGCGGGCGCGAGCCAGGCCGCCGGCGGCGGGACCTACACGATCTGGGACCCCTACCCGCAGTTCGACGACTCCTCCGACTGGGTGAAGCTGCTCACCCAGTGCGGGACCCAGGCGGGGGTGACCGTCAAGCGGACCGGCTACGACACCACCGACCTGACCAACAAGGCGCTGCTGGCGGCCCAGCAGGGCAACTCCCCGGACGTGCTGATCGTGGACAACCCCGTCGTCTCGACCCTCGCCGACGCGGGGGTGCTGACCTCGACGGACGAAACGAAGATCGACACCTCGGCCGTCTCGCCCAACCTGCTGGCGGCCGGCCAGCTCGGCGGCAAGACGTACGGCATCCCGATCGGGGCCAACACGCTGGCCCTCTACTACAACAGCGACGTGCTGAAGAAGGCCGGGGTGGACGCCGCCTCGGTGAAGGACTGGGCGTCGCTGACCGCGGCGCTGGAGAAGGTGAAGGCGGCGGGCAAGAAGGGCATCACGTTCTCCGCGATCGGCACCGAGGAGGGCAGCTTCCAGTTCCTCCCGTGGTTCTGGGGCTCCGGCGCGCAGCTCACCAAGCTGGACTCGCCGGAGGGCGTGGCGGCCCTGTCGCTGTGGACCGACTGGCTGAAGAAGGGGTACGCCCCCAACTCGGTGATCAACAACACCCAGACCACGAGCTGGCAGGAGTTCGCCACCGGTGACTTCGCCTTCGCCGAGAACGGCACCTGGCAGCTGGCCAACGCCAAGAAGACCGGCTTCCCGTACGGCATCATCCCGATCCCCGCGAAGGACGGCGGGACCGCGCCGGCCCCGACCGGCGGCGAGTTCGTCAGCATGCCGGTCCAGAAGGACACGGCCCGCTACGCCACCACCCAGAAGCTGGTGACGTGCCTGACCAGCACGGACAACTCGCTCACCACCACGACCACGCTGTCGTACATCGCCCCGACCGAGCAGGTGCAGGCCAAGCAGGTCGAGCAGAACCCGGAACTGAAGGTGTGGGTGGAGGCGGTCAAGGCGGCCAAGGGCCGTACCAGCGACAACCTCGGCACCAAGTACCCGAAGATCTCCGAGCCCATGTGGAAGGCGATGCAGGCCGCGCTGAGCGGCTCGCAGCCGCCGCAGGAGGCGCTGACGGCCGCCCAGAGCGCGGCGGCGAGCGCCACCCAGTAGGCACGCGCGGTGCGCGCGGTGCGCGCGGGCCGGGCCTCCGCCCGCGCGCACGTCGCCGTCCCGCGGACGTCAGATGAGGAAAGCATGAAACACGCAACACAGACGCCGGCTCCGGCCGCGGCCCGCGACAGGCGGGAGCCGGCACCGGGCCGGGGGGCCGGGAGCACCCGCCGCAGGCCCGCGCGGCGGTCGGGGCAGTGGGCGGCGTGGGCGTTCCTCGTGCCGGTGGTGGTCTACCTGCTCGTGTTCTACGCCTATCCGCTGTATCGCAACGTCGACCTGAGCCTGCGCAACTACACGGTCCGGTCGTTCGTGCAGGGTGACGCCCCGTTCACGGGGCTCGCCAACTACGCGAAGGTCGTCCGCGACGCCACGTTCGGTCCGGCGCTGTGGCACACGGTGGTGTTCACCGTGGTCTCGCTGGCCTTCCAGTTCACCATCGGGCTCGCCCTGGCGGTGTTCTTCGTCAGGAACTTCCGTCTGTCGGCGACCCTGCGCGCGCTGTTCCTGGTGCCGTGGCTGCTGCCGCTGATCGTGTCGTCCTCGACGTGGTCGTGGATGCTCGACAGCGAGTCGGGCGTGGTCAACGCGACGCTGAAGGCGATGGGGCTCGGCCCGGTGAACTGGCTGACGTCCCCGGACTGGTCGCTGTGGTCGGTGACGATCGCCAACATCTGGATCGGCATCCCCTTCAACCTCGTCGTGCTGTACAGCGGCCTGCAGGCGATCCCGTCGCACATCTACGAGGCGGCGGCCCTGGACGGCGCGGGCGGCTGGCAGCGGTTCCGCAGGGTGACGTTCCCGCTGCTGCGGCCGGTCTCGGCGATCACGCTGCTGCTCGGGCTGGTCTACACACTGAAGGTGTTCGACATCATCTGGATCATGACGAAGGGCGGCCCCAGCGACGCGTCGACGACGCTGGCCACCTGGTCGTACCGGCTGGGATTCGGCAACCTGCTGCCCTCCTTCGGCCCCGGCGCGGCGGTCGGCAACCTGCTGATCGTCATCGCGCTGGTCTTCGGCCTCGTCTACATCCGCGCGCAGCGACGGCAGGTGGGGGCATGACGACGACCCGGCGCGGCTGGTGGCGTACGTGCCTGGGTGTGGTCTTCACCGCGCTCATGCTCTT
>NZ_BOOC01000034.1 GCF_016863035.1 Microbispora corallina | reverse complement strand
GAACGACCGACCGGCCCGAGCGTCCCCCGCGACACGTGGGGGCGCTCGGGCCGGCGTCATCCTGCACACGGCCGGAGGACGACCCCGCCGGCACGGGGTACGGTGCGCCAATGGGCACGACGACGATCGCCACCGGACGGCTCCTGCTGCGGCGCTGGCGCGCCGCCGATCGGAAGCCGTTCGCCGCGCTCAACGCCGATCCGGCGGTGATGGAACACTTCCCGGCCCCGCTCAGCCGCGAGCAGAGCGACGCCCTCGCCGACCGCGTCGAGGAGGGGTTCGAGGAGCACGGGTTCGGCCTGTGGGCTGTGGAGGCCGGCGGAGAGTTCATCGGGTTCACCGGCCTTTCGGTGCCCCGGTTCACCGCGCACTTCACGCCGTGCGTGGAGATCGGCTGGCGGCTCGCCCGATCCGCCTGGGGGCACGGCTACGCCACCGAGGCGGCCCGTGCCGCGCTGGCGGACGGGTTCGGCCGCGCCGGCCTGACGGAGGTCGTCTCGTTCACAGCCGTGTCCAACCTGCGGTCCCAGGCCGTGATGCGCAGGCTCGGCATGACCCACGACCCGGCGGAGGACTTCGACCACCCCGCCCTTTTCGACGACAGTCCGCTGCGGCGGCACGTGCTCTACCGCCTCCACGCCCCCCGCTGACCGAAAAGCGGTTGCCGGGCCGTACGGCGACTGGTGGAGTGGGCGGGTGGATCGCGAAGCGGTGCTGGCTCTGTACGACCGGTCGATGAGGCGTGACGCACCGCCCGACGACCCCGGGGCGCGGGTCGAACGGGTCGGGGACGTCGTCCGCCAGGTCGCGGGGGAGCACGGCTGGAACGGCGTCCTGTGGTCCCGGCTCGACCGGGCCGGCGCCGACGCGGCCATCGCCGAGCAGGTGCGCTACTACGCGTCCCTCGGCCGCGGCTTCGAATGGAAGCTCTACGCCCACGACCGGCCCGACGACCTCGCCGCGCGGCTGCGGGCGGCGGGCTTCGTCGCCGAGCCGGAGGAGACCCTCATGGTCGCCCCCATCGGCGCCGTGTCCACCGAGGCCGAGCCGCCCGTAGGCGTCGAGGTGTGGCCGGTCGCCGACGAGGCGGGCGCGGATCTCGTGGGCCGCGTGCACGAGGAGGTCTTCGGCACCGACGGCGACCGGATCAGGCGGCGGCTGCTCGACCAGCTCGCCGGACTGCCCGGCACCGTCGCGGCCGTCGTGGCCGTGGCCGGAGGGGAGCCCGTGGCGGCGGCGCGCCTGGAGATGCACCCGGGCACCCCGTTCGCCGGTTTGTGGGGCGGCGGGACCGTCCCGGCCTGGCGCGGCCGGGGCCTGTACCGGGCCCTCGTGGCGGTTCGCGCCCGCATCGCCGCCGACCGTGGATACCGCTACCTCCAGGTGGACGCCACCGGCCAGAGCCGCCCGATCCTGCGGCGGCTCGGGTTCGTCCCGCTCACGACCACCACCCCGTACGTCCACAACGGCTGAACCCGGGCCGGCCGCCGGCGTTCCCGGCGACGTTCATGCGGGCCCGGCGGCGCTCTCGCCGGGGTCGTCGAGGCCGGTCGTGGTGTAGAAGCGGACCTCGTGGCCGTCGGGGTCGTGCAGGAGAGGCAGGATCCAGCCGATGTGGGCGGCGTGGACGCCCGCGTGGGCCTCGCCGAACGCGGTCAGGTGCTCGGCCAGGGCGTCGATGCCGGCCTTGTCGGGCACGCCGATCGAGAAGTAGTCGAACCCGGCCGCCGCTTTGGCCTTCTCGGGATCCAGGCGCAACCCGAGCATCGGGCCGCCGTCGGGATGGGTGAGGGCGTACCCCATGAGGACGCCCTGCTCGACGAACTCGAGGGCGACCTGGTAGCCGAGCCGGGACCGGTACCACTCAAGGGAACGGTCCAGGTCGGTGACGGGGAGCTTGAGATGGTGCACCCCGTCGAGGCGTGGGATGTCGGACACGGTCCCCTCCTTGCAGTCAGACTGCATCAATGCAGTTATACTGCATCTCATGTCGGACCCCGTCAAGCGCGACCTGCGCGCCGCCCGCGTCGCCGAGACCGAGGACAAGATCCTGCGCGCCGCCACCGAGCTGTTCCTCCAGCACGGCTACGCCGCCACCACGCTGACCGCCGTCGCCGAGCACGCGGGCGTCGCGGCCCGCACCCTGTACGTCCGCTTCGGCACCAAGGCCGCCCTGCTCAAACGTGCCGTGGACGTCGCCTTCGCCGGGGACGCCGCACCCGTCGAGGTGGCCGCGCGCCCCTGGTTCGTCGCCGCGCGCACCGCGCCCACCGCCGCCGAGCGGATCACCGCCCTGGCCGCGGGCACCCGTCGGATGATGGAACGCTCGGGCGACATCCTCGCCGTCGCTCTGCAGGCGGCCGTCGTCGAACCCGACCTGGCCGCCGCCGCCCAGGCGGGCCGCGAGGCCACCCGCGAGGCCGTCGCCGAGTTCTGGACGCGGATGGACGCCGACGGGCTCCTTCCCGGGGGCCTCGACCTGGAGTGGCTGACCGACACCACCGCGGTGCTCATCCACGCGGAGACGTACCTGCTGGCCAGAGGCATGATCGGCTGGACCGCGGACGGCTACGAGCGATGGGTGACCACGACCGTCACCCGTCTGATCACGTCGGGCGCCTAGCGGCCCGGGACGCCGGGCAGGCGGAGCCGGTCGACGGCCTCCCGGCGGCGCCGCTCCGGACGCCGGTCGTAGCGGGCGGTGGTGGCGGGGGAGGCGTGGCCGACGAGGGCCTGGGCGGTCGCCAGGTCCACGCCGGCGTCGAGGAGCTCGCCGATGAACGTCCGCCGGAAGTCGTGCGGCGTCCGCGGCGAGGCGCCCGCGGCGGCCAGGCGCCGGGAGACGATGTCGGCCACGGCCTGCCCGGTCATGTGCGACAGCCGGAGCCGGCCCGCCTTGTTGATGGGGCAGAACAGCGGCCCGTCGGCCCGCCCGCGCACCGACAGCCACAGCTCCAGCCTGTCGGCGGCCTCCGGGGTGAGGTAGACGAGGCGTTCCTTGTCGCCCTTGCCGCGCACGCGCAACGAGCGTGCCGCCGGGTCGAAGTCGGCGAACGTGAGCCCGGCCACCTCGGCGCGCCGGCAGCCGGTGGAGTAGAGGGCGGCCAGCAGCGCGCCGTCGCGCCGCCCGGCGGGGGAGTGGTCGTCGTCGCACCCGCCCAGCGCGGCCGCCAGGGCGTCGGCCTCCACGTGCCGCCCGGCGGGGACGCGGGTGTGGGCGTAGGCCGGCAGGTCGGCGGCCCGCTGGTAGTCCTCACCTGTCATCAGGCCGAGCCGCCAGGCCTCCTTGAGCACGCGACGCAGCGCCACGAGGTGCTTGTTCACGTGGGAGGGGGACCAGCCCTGTTCCCGCATGAGCGTGCGCAGCCGGACCGTGTGCTCGTACCGCAGCAGCTCCCACGGCTGGCCGGCCCCGGTGGCGTCGGGGTCGCCGGTGATGAGGCGGGCGACGCGGTCGAGGCAGCCGCGCATGGTCCGGCGCGACTCGGGGGAGGGCAGGCCGTCCAGGTACACCTGGTACGGGTCGCGAGGAGGCTGCTCGGCGGGGCGCCGCTCGGGGACCGCGGGCGTGTTCATCACCCGTGATCCTACGATGAATCTACTTTGTAAAGGCGCCGGGTTGTAGCGAAAACCGACCATCCACCCCTTCACCCCATTAACGAGAATGGGCGAGGCCATGCGAATCGGGATCCTGGGGACGCTGTCGGTGTCCGGCGCGGAGATCGGCGGCGCCCGCGTGCGCGCCCTGCTGGTACGGCTGGCTCTCGACCCGGGACGGGTGGTCACGTACGAGCGCCTGGCGGAGGACCTGTGGCCGGACGACACGCCCGAGCATCCGCCGGCCGCGCTCCAGTCGCTGGTGTCGCGGCTCCGGCGGCAGGCGCCGGGGCTGGTGAGGTCCCATCCGTCGGGATACCTGCTGGACGTGCCGCGGGAGGCCGTGGACGCCTGGGAGTTCGAGCGGCTCACCCGTGCCGGGCGGGCGACGTCGGCCGATCCGGTGGAGGCGGGGTCGCTGCTGCGGCGGGCGCTGTCCCTGTGGCGGGGGCCGGCGCTGGCCGACGTGGCCGGCCTGCCGTTCGCGACGGCGCCCGCGGCCCGGCTGGACGAGCTGCGGGCCGTCGCCCTGGAGGGCAGGATCGCGGCCGACCTCGCCGTACGGCCGGGCAGGCGTGCGGGAGTTCCGGCGCCGGAGGAGCTGATCGCCGAGATCGAGGAGGCGGTGGCCGCCCATCCGCTGCGGGAGCCGCTCCACGCGCTGCGGGTGCGGGCGCTGCTCGCGGGCGGGCGGCGGGCGGACGCCCTCGCGGCGTTCGAGCGGATCAGGCGGCGGCTGGCCGACGAGCTGGGCGTGGATCCGGGGCCGGAGCTGCGGGAGGCCCATCTGGCGGCGCTGCGGGAGGACGGGGCGGGCCCGCCCGTACGGGAGGGGAACCTGCCGGCCGCGGTGACGAGCTTCGTGGGCAGGCGGGCCGACGTCCTGCGGGTGCGCGAGCTGCTGGGGAGGGCGCGGCTGGTGACGCTCACCGGTCCGGGCGGCGCGGGGAAGACGCGTCTGGCGGTCGAGGCGGCGCGGGGGCTCGCGGGGGAGGTGTGGCTGGTGGAGCTGGCGCCGGTCACCGATCCGGCGGGGGTGGCCGCGGCCGTGCGGGCGATGTTGCCGCTGCCCGCGCCGGGGGTCGGGGACGGGCGGCGGGACGCGCTGGAGGCGCTCGTCGCGGATCTCCGGGGGTTCGGCGGCGTGGTGGTGCTGGACAACTGCGAGCACGTCGTGGCGGAGGCGGCGCGGGTGGCGGGGCGGCTGCTGGCGGGTGTGCCGGGGCTGCGGATCCTGGCGACGGGCCGTGAGGCGCTGGACATCCCGGGCGAGCACCTGCATCCGGTGCTCCCGCTGGAGCTTCCGGCGGTCGGGGCGACGGTGGAGGAGGCGCGGGCGTGCGGGGCGGTGGCGCTGTTCGCCGACCGGGCGGCGGCGGTGCGGCCGGGGTTCGCGGTGGACGACGCGGGCGTGGCCGACGTGGTGCGGGTGTGCCGGGAGTTGGACGGGATGCCGCTGGCGATCGAGCTCGCGGCGGCGCGGCTGCGGTCGATGCCGCTGCCGCGGCTGGTGGAGGGGCTGGGCGGGCGGCTGGCGTTCCGCGGGGGCCGTACGGCGGAGCCGCGGCACCGGACGCTGCGCGCGGTGATCGGCTGGAGCTGGGATCTGCTCGACCCGGAGGAGCAGGCTCTGCTGCGGCGGCTGTCGGTGTTCGCGGGCGGTGTGACGGCCGAGTCGGTCGGCCGGGTGTGCGGCGGCGGGGCGCGGGTGCCGGCCCTGCTGGCCTCGCTGGCGGACAAGTCGCTGGTCGTGGTGGTGGAGCGGGCGGCGGAGATCCGGTACCGGTTGCTGGAGACGGTCCGGTCGTACGCGGCCGAGCGTCTGGTGGAGTCGGGCGAGGCGGACGAGACGCGGGCGCGGCACGCGCGGCATTTCCTGGAGGTGGCGGAGGCGGTCGAGCCGCTGCTTCGGGGCCGGGAGCAGTCGCGGGTGCTGGCGGTGCTGGACGCGGAGCGGGGCGATCTGGACGCGGCGCTGGAACTGGCGCTGGCGTCGGGCGACGGGCGGGCGGCGCTGCGGATGATGATGGCCCGGTTCTGGTCGTGGATGATGCGGGGGCGCAGGAGGGAGGCGGCCGAGCGGGCCCGGGCGGTGCTCGGGGTGGTGGGGGGCGTCGCGCCGGAGGGCCTGGAGGTGGCCCACGCGCTGTGCGCGCTGGTGGCGCCCGGTGATCCGTACCTGGTGAACGGGACACCGGGGGCCGAGCGGGCGTTGCGGGTGGTGGAGGAGTCGGGCCACCCGGCGGCGCTGTGGTCGTGGATGGGGGCGACCGCGTACGCGGGTGGGGCCGGGGAGATCAGGCGGCGGGCGGCTGCGGCGGTGGAGCGGTTCGAGGGGCATCCGGACGCATGGAAGCGGGCGACGGCGCTGCTGGTGGGCGGGATCGTGGAGTTCGAGTACGGCCGGCCGGGCGAGGGGGCGGCGGAGGCGCGGCTGCGGGAGGCGCTCGGCGTGTTCGGCGGTCTGGGGGATCGGTGGGGGCTGGCCCTGGCGCATTACTGGTTGTCGTTCGTGGTGGAGAACCGGGGGGACGCGGCGGGGGCGCTGGCGCTGCAGGAGGAGGCGGCGGCGCTGGCCGAGGTGATCGGGGGTGGGGAGGGTCTGCCCGGGCCGGTCATGTTGCGGGTGCGGCTGGGGCGGCTGCGGGCGTGCGCGGGGGACGTCGAGGGGGCGGCGGCGGAGTTGCGGCGGGTGGGCGAGGTCGCGGAGCGGTTGGCGGATCCGGTGGCGGTGGGCCGGGTGCGGCATGCGCTGGGGGAGGTGGCGCGGCGGCGGGGGCGGCCGGAGGAGGCGGAGCCGTTGCTGGCCGAGGCGCTGGGGCTGCTGGAGGGCCGGGCGGGGGCGCCGCCGCAGTTGGCGGCGCTGGTGCGGATGGAGATGGGCCGGGTCCGGGCCGCGCGGGGGGACGCGGCGGGGGCGCGGGAGTGGATGCGCAGGGCGGTGGAGTTGTCGGGGCCGTCGGGAGACGCGACGGTGCGCGCGGCGGTGCTGGAGGCGGCGGCCGTCGTGTTCGCCGAGGACCCGGCGCGGGCGGCGGCGCTGGCAGGGGCGGCGCAGGCGTTGCGCGGGCTCGCGGATACGGCGGGGACCGCGGATCCGGAGGTGCTGGCGGTGGTGGCGAAGGCGGCCGCGGGGCTGGGCGAGGCCGGCTGCCGGGAGGCGCTGGCCCGGGGTGCCGGGCTGGCGCATCCGGAGGACCTGCTGGCCGGGCAGGCCTGATCAGGCGGCGCACACACCGGTCGCGGGCTATCCGCCGATGGCGTCGAGTTCGGCGAGCGCGTCAGCCGGGAGGGTGAGGCCGGCGGCGGCGACGTTCTCGCGGAGGTGGGCGACCGACGAGGTCCCCGGGATCAGGACGATGGTGGGGGAGCGGCGCAGCAGCCAGGCGAGGGCGACCTGCTGGGGGGTGGCGCCGAGCCGGGACGCCACGCCCGCGAGCGTCTCCGACTGGAGCGGGGTGTATCCGCCCAGGGGGAAGAAGGCGGCGTAGGCGATGCCGTCGGCGGCGCACCGGTCGACGAGGGCGTCGTCGTGGCGGTTGGCGATGTTGTAGAGGTTCTGGACGGTGACGACCGGCGCGATCGTCTGCGCCTCCGTGAGCTGGGCCTCCGTGACGCCGCTGAGGCCGAGGTGGCGGATCAGTCCCTGCTGCCTGAGCTCGGCGAGGGCGGTGAACTGTTCGGCGATGGAGGTCTCGTCGGTGCCCTCAGCGGTGCCGGCGCGGAGGTTGACCACGTCGAGGACGTCCAGGCCGAGGTGGTCGAGGTTCTCGTGGACCTGCGCCTTGAGGTCCGCCGGTTCGCGGGAGAACAGCCAGCTGCCGTCGTCGCCGCGCCGCGCGCCGACCTTGGTGACGATGCGCAGGCCGGCCGGGTAGGGGTGGAGAGCCTCCCGGATCAGCTCGTTGACCACGGCTGGGCCGTAGAAGTCGCTCGTGTCGATGTGCGTCACCCCGAGTTCGACCGCCGTCCGCAGCACGGCGATCGCCTCGTCTTTGTCCTTCGGCGGGCCGAACACCCCGGGACCCGCCAGCTGCATCGCGCCGTAGCCCATGCGGGTGATGGTCAGGTCGTCGGCGAGCGTGAGGGTTCCGCCGGGAACGCTGGTGGTCATGGTGTGCCTTTCGTCGGCGAGATGCGGTCGAGATGGTCGTGATGCGGTGATGCCCGGGTGGCCGGGACGTGTTCACTGTGCGGCGTCCTCCGTTCCTGTGGGAGTGCCCCGTCGTTCCTGGGAGTGCCAGGGCACAGGCACCCGCGGGAGAACGGAACTACGGTGGAGGGCATGGACGGCACGAACGCGCTGGGTGAGTTCCTGCGGGCCCGGCGGCAGCTGGTCCGGCCGGAGGACGCGGGGATCGCCGGGGGAGGGCTGCGGCGGGTCCCGGGGTTGCGCCGGGAGGAGGTCGCGATGCTCGCCGGCATCAGCTCGGACTACTATCTGCGGCTGGAGCAGGGCCGCGACCGCAACCCGTCCGTGCAGGTCCTCGACGCGCTCGCGCGGGTGCTGCTGCTGGACGCGGACGCGACGGCGTACCTGATCGAGCTGGCCCGGTCGTCCCAGCCGGGCCGGGGACGGGCGCCCTCGCGGAGGCGGGCGTTCCCGGCGCCGGAGCGGGTGCCGCCGAGCGTCGTCCAGCTGATGGAGGGGTGGACGGCCAACCCGTCGTACGTCCAGGACAGGTTTTCCAACATCCTCGCGGTCAACGCGCTGGCGACGGCGTTGTCGCCCAACTACGCCGTGGGGGTGAACATCCTTCGGGCCGTGTTCCTGGATCCGGCGGAACGGGAGCTGCGGCGCGACTGGGAGGAGACGGTGGCCGAGGGGGTCGCCACCCTGCGGGCGAATGTGGGGCCGGACGTCGACGATCCGCGGCTGGTGGATCTGGTGGGCGAGCTGTCGGTGCGCAGCGCCCTGTTCCGGCAGCTGTGGGCCCGCCACGACGTGCAGCCGAAGAAGGGCCGGGTGAGCCGGCTGACCCACCCGCAGGTCGGTGACGTCGATCTGCAGTCGAACAAGTTCACGATCGGCGGGACCGACGGGCTCGTCCTGGTCGTCAGCCACGCCGAGCCCGGCAGCCGCAGCGCCGAGCTCCTGGCGATCCTCGGGAGCCTCGCAGCGGACCGGGACCCGCGGCGGCACCCGGTCCAGGACCAGGAGCGTCCCTGACGCACCCGCCTGTCACCCCAGCTTGAGAGCCTGGTTGAGGAAGACGACGCCGTCGATCATGTCGAGCTGGGACGGGTCCAGGGGGAAATAGGCGAAATCGCGGGAGATGCGCGGGGCGGGTTCCGGGATCGCCTCGGCCAGGCGGCGGGGATCGACGACAGAGCGGTCCCAGGGGAGCGTGGACAGGATGCCTTCGAGGGTCTCCGGGGGCGGGGTGTCGTCGCCGACGGTGCCGAGGGCCGAGGCCAGGAAGGCGTACCGGTCGCCCAGGTGCGTCGCGGTGATCGCGCCGGCGCTCCACCACTCCAGCCGCTGGTCGCCGAACGGCATCACGCTCTTGTTCCGCTGCAGGTGGAGGTTGCTCGCGAAGACCAGGGCCGGGCCGTGCTCGGCGACGGCACGCAGGTTGGCGGCCATCATCGCGTCCCGCAGGGCCGACAGCCGGGCCCACCGCGCCGTGGACGCGTCGGCCATCCAGTAGTGGTAGCGGAGCAGGCCGGTGGCGGTGCGCCCGTACAGCGCCGCCCGTTCCCGATCTTCGGGGCTCAGCTGCGGCGCCTGCGTCTCGAGCAGCGCCACCAGGTCGTCGGCGATCAGCCGCAGTCGCTGGGCGTCGGCGGATCGGCCGATCGACTGGGACGGATCCATGGCCGTGGCCTCGTTCGCCCACCGGTCGTCTGGGCCGAGCAGCGTGTCCAGCGTCTCCGTGGTCACCACCGTACGGGGCAGCGGGCTCTGGAGGAGGGCGTGGAGGGCGGTGAGCGCCTGGCGCGGGCTCGCCGCCCAGTACTCCAGCGGGCCGTCGAACCCGAAGAACCGGATCTTGTCCTCGTGTTCCTCGTTGTACGCCCGCATCCAGCGTACGAGCTCCCGGTTGGCAGGTGACGCGCCGAAGCCGTGGCTGAAGCCGCGTGTCATGACGTCGTCGAGCGTGCCCGCGCCCGTCGTGATGTGGTCGTCCACGAGGAGGCCCATCAGGCAGTCGCTCTCGATGGCGAACGCCCGGTAGCCCTCATGCTCGACCAGATGGCGGAAGACCTCGTTGCGCAGCTCGCCCAGCTCCCCCACGAAGTGCCTGGCCTCGCCCAGGCCGAGCAGCAGGGGCTCAGCGGGAAGCGACCGCAGGAAGGCCGAGACGCCCACGCCGTCGAGCGGCCGGGCGGTGTCCGTGATGTCCATGCCTTCAACGCTATCGTTGAACCTTCGGTGTAAACTTTTGCCGGAAAATCCCACCTCCGTCGCGATGGACCTTCAACCGGTGACGCACCCATGAGGCCGGTGGACCTGGCGCGTGAGCACGGCCTGTCCACCCAGGCGATCAGGAACTACGAGGACGCCGGCGTCCTGCCCGCCGCCGGACGCACCGTCCACGGCTATCGCTCCTATACGCCGCTGCACGCGCACGCGCTGCGCGCGTTCCTCGCCCTCGTGCCCGGGCACGGTCACCAGACGGCGACGGCGATCATGCGGGCGGTCAACCGGGGCGCCGACGAGGACGCGCTGCGGCTCATCGACGAGAGCCACGGCCGGCTCCTCGACGACCGCCGCACCCTCCAGGCCGTCGAGGCCGCGCTCCGCGATCTGGCGCCCGTGCCGCAGGAGCGCGGCGACACGTTCATCGGTCCCCTGGCTGGAAGGCTCGGCCTCCGCCCCGCCACCCTGCGCAAATGGGAGAGCGCCGGACTGGTCCGGCCGCGCCGCGACCCGCGGACGGGCTACCGGGTCTACAGCGCGGCCGACGTACGGGACGTCCGGCTGGCCCACCAGCTCAGGCGGGGCGGCTACCTGCTGGAGCAGATCGCCCCGCTGATCGCGCAGGTCCGCTCCGCCGGCGGCGTCGCCCCACTGGAGTCGGCCCTGCGCGACTGGCAGGCCCGCCTGTCCGCGCGGGGCCGCGCCATGCTCGGGGGCGCCGCCGCCTTGGACGCCTACCTCCGTGCCCGCGACCCCTGAGACCGGGCTGCGCTCGTCAACCGCGGGCGCTACCGCAGTTGGTCGCGGCGGCGGGTGAGGTAGGTGGTCTCGCCGGTGTTGCCGGCCAGCTCGATGGCCCGGTCGTAGGCCGCGCGTGACTGCTGACTTCGGCCCAGCCGGCGCAGCAGGTCGGCGCGGGCGGCGTGGTAGGCGTGATAGCCGTCCAGCGCCTCGGCGAGGCGGTCGACGATGGCCAGTGCCACCTCCGGCCCGTCGAGCTCGGCCACGGCGACGGCCCGGTTGAGGGCGACGATCGGCGAGGGGTCGAGGCGGACGAGCTGGTCGTAGAGGGCGAGGACCTGCGACCAGTCGGTGTCGCGGATGTCGCGGGCGGAGGTGTGCACCGCGTTGATCGCGGCGAGGATCTGGTAGCGGCCCGGAGCCACCCCGGCGGCGGCAGCGGCGAGGCGCTCGCGCACCAGCCGGTGACCTTCGGCGATCAGGTTCGCGTCCCAGGCGCCGCGGTCCTGCTCGGCCAGGGGGACCAGTTCGCCGCCGGCCGAGACCCGCGCGGGGCGGCGCGCCTCGATCAGCAGCATCAGCGCCAGCAGCCCGGCCGCTTCTCCGTCCTGCGGCAGGAGCGCGCGGATCAGGCGGGTGAGCCGGATCGCCTCGGTGGTCAGGTCGTGCCGTACCGGATCGGTGCCGGGGCCGCTGGCCAGGTAGCCCTCGTTGAAGACGAGGAACAGGACGGTCAGGACGGCGGAGACGCGAGCCGGCAGATCGCCGGCGGACGGCATCCGGTAGGGGATGCGAGCCGCCTTGATCTTGGCCTTCGCCCGGGTGATGCGCTGCTCCATGGTGGTCTCCCGCACCAGGAAGGCGCGGGCGATCTCGGGCACGGTCAGACCGCCGACCATGCGCAGCGTCAACGCCACGCGCGCCTCCACCGCCAGCGCCGGGTGACAGCAGGTGAAGATCAGCCGGAGCCGGTCGTCGTCGATGGCGCCGAGCGGCTCAGGTGGGGTGGTGTTGTGCAGCACCTGAGCCTCCTTGTGCTTGTCGTCGCGTTTGTTCTCGCGCCGGATCCGGTCGATGGCCTTGCGGTTGGCGGTGGTGGTCAGCCACGCGCCCGGGTTGGGGGGCGGTCCGTCGGCCCGCCACCGCTCCACGGCGGTCGCGAACGCCTCGGCAGCCGCCTCCTCGGCGATGTCGAGGTCACCGAAACGCCTGGTCAGGGCGGCCACCACCCGTGCCCACTCGTCGTGGTGGGCCCGAGTGATCGCCTCCTCCACGTCGCTCACAGGAACGGCCGCACCTCGATCTTCCGATCGCAGACCTTCGACGCCTCGGTGGCGAGCGTGAGCGCCACATCCAGATCGGGGGCCTCCCACACCCAGACGCCGGCGAGGTACTCCTTCGACTCCACGAAGGGTCCGTCGCTGAACACCGCCTGTTCGCCCCGGTTGTCGACGACCGTGGCCGCGTCGGTGTCGGCGAGCCCGCCCGCGAAGACCCAGTAGCCCTCGGCGATCAGTCGTTCGTTGAACGCGTCGATGGCGGGCTGCCTGTCCGTGCTGCCGGGATTGCTCTTGTCGTCGATCACGGAAACCAGGTATCGCATCTTCAGATCATCTCCTGTGGTGTCGGGACACGGTGGTCGGGGACGTCAGGCCGTCGCGTACCGCGGGCGCCCTGCCGGCCGGTGGACCTGGATCGTCACGCCCTTCGTGTCGACCCGCGACTCGACCAGGTCGAGCGCGAGATCCGGACCGGTCTCCGGGAACAGTCTCGCGCCCTGGCCGAGGATCACCGGGATCACGATCAGAGTCATCTCGTCGACCAGATCGTTCTCCAGCAGCCACCGGGTCAGGACGCCACTGCCGTGCACCTGCAGCTCACCCCCGGGCTTGGCCTTCAGCTCACTGACGGCCGCTGCGAGGTCACCTTCAAGGTCACCGCGGAGAACGGTCGTGTTCTGCCAATGCGGCTCGGTGAGCGTGGTCGAGGCGACGTACTTGGGGGCCTCGTTCACGGCCACGCCGATGGGATGTGTGTCGACTGCTCCCCAGGAGCCGGCGAACAGCTCGTAGGTACGCCGGCCGAACAGGAAGGCGCCGGCGCGCTGGTAGGTCTGCGTGATGAACGCCCTGGTCTCGTCGTCACCCGCTCCCAGGGCCCATCCGCCGCGCTCGAATCCGTTCCTGCGGTCCTCGTCCGACGCGGCGCCGTTTCCCTGCATCACTCCATCGAGGGTGATCTGGGTCATGGTCGTCAGCTTCATGATCGTGGTTCCTTGGCCTTGGCGCCGCCCCTTGTGGGCGTCCTCACCTCTGCCACGAACACCACCGCCCCGATCCGACACCCCCGCCCGGAATTCTTCGATGAATTCTCCAGGACGCCGGTCGTCAGCGATCCGACCTGCCCCCGGAGCGCTGTTTCCCACCGCGCCGGTGTGACGCCGCCGCAGCCTAGGCTGAACGCATGACTGACGCGGCGGGACGGGTCGAGCCGTCCGGGGTGTGGGCCACAGCCGTGGGCGTGGCCCGGGTGAGGGCGATGGAGACGGCACGCGAGCAGCCGCTGTTCCGGGACCCGCTGGCGCTGGCCTTCGCCACGGCCGGCGGGAGAGGCCCCGGGACGCCCTCGCCCCCGCGCGCGGACGAGGCGGCGCGGCGCCGCTGGCTCGGTGTGGCCTTGTCGATCGTCATCCGGACGAAGTTCCTGGACGACCTGCTGGACCGGGCGGTCGCGTCCGGCGTCCGGCAGGTCGTGCTGCTCGGAGCCGGGATGGACAGCAGGGCCTTCCGGATGGACTGGCCTGCGGGGACCCGGCTGTTCGAGGTCGACACGGCCGAACCGCTGGACTTCAAGGCCTCGGTTCTGCATCAGGAGCGTGCCGTTCCGCGCTGCGAGCGGATCACCGTCCCGGTCGACCTGCGCGAGGACTGGCCCGGCGCCCTGGCCACGGCCGGGCACGATCCGGCGCAGCCGACGGTGTGGATCGCCGAGGGACTGCTGATCTATCTGCCTGAGGACGCGGTGCAGTCGCTGCTCGAACGGGTCGGCGCGCTGTCCGCCGCAGGCAGCAGGATGGGCCTGACACTGGGCTCGCGCGGTGTGGTCGAACGCTTCCGCGGGGACGCCACTCCGGGATCGGCAGCGTCGATGTGGGTCTCGGAGATGCCGGAGGACCCGGTCGGCTGGCTGGGCGGCCTCGGTTGGGAGGCGGAGACCTTCACCGTGCGTGAGCGCGCCGAGGCCTACGGACGTCCAGTGCTCACCCCGTCGGAGCAGGACGAGGGCACCGGCGGGCTGGTTTCGGCGGTGCGCGCCGCGCATTGAGCACGACGAAGGCCGGCCCCCGCGTGTGGCGGGGGCCGGCCTTCGCCTGTCCGTCCCTGTGGTCCGCCAGGCCGGGTCGCCGGCCACACCTGGGGCGAGGAATGCCGCGCGTCACCCCGCGCCGGGGGCGGGCTCGGCTCCGTCCGGGGCGGGGCCGCCGGACGGGTCCTCGGACGGGAAGAAGATCAGGCTCATGAGACGGGGGGTCCGGCCGGCTCGGGGGGCGTTGCCCGCCCGGGCGGCGACGAGGGCCTGGATCTCGCCGATCATCTCGGCGATCTCGTCCTCGTCGAGCCAGAAGACGGCTTGCCGGTAGCCGACGGAGTCGGCGTAGGGGTCCGCGCCGGGCCGGTCGAGGTAGGCGTTGAACTCGGCGATCAGGGCGGCCATGGCGGCGGCGAATCCCCGGCGGTGGTCGTCGAGGGACATCGTGGCGCCCGCGCGGGCGTCGATGGCCGACCTGTCGCGGTGGAGCCGGTAGTGCCGTTCCACGGCGCCGCGCACCCGCTGCTCGTCGACGATCTCCAGGACTCCGCCCTCGACCAGCAGCCCGACGTGGCGGTACAGGGTGGTCTTGGGGATGTCCGGGAGGCGTTCGCACAGTTCGGAGGTGGTGCGGGTACGGCCGCCTGACATGGCGTGCACGATGCGCAGGCGCACCGGGTGCAGGAGCAGGTCGAGGGTGTCCACGCCCCTATGATTCCAAACCTGGTACTGTTCCCAAAAACGGGAATAATCGGGAGGGCCTGAGATGATCGCGGACGTCTCGACGGGGATGGGCCGGCTGAGCGGGGAGGCGGTGCGGCCGCTGCGCACGCTGGACCCGGCCGCGCCCATGGACGACCTGGAGTGGCTGGACGAGGCGGTCGGCGACGCGCGGGTGGTCGCGATCGGCGAGAGCGCGCACTACAACGGCGAGTTCTACCGGCTCCGCCACCGCCTGCTGCGCCATCTGGTCGAACGGCACGGGTTCGGCGCCTACGTCATGGAGACGGGGTTCGTGGAGGGATGGCGGGCCGACGCCTGGGTGCGGGGCGGCGAGGACGATCTCGGCGCGGTCCTGGCCAGCGGCATGACCTCGCTGATGGGACTGTGGGCGCCGATGCGCGCCCACCTGGAGTGGATGCGGGAGCGGAACGGCGCCGCCGCCCGCCCGGTCGGCTTCTACGGGCTCGACCTCCCCGGCTCGATGGTGTCCCTGCTGCCCGGTCTGGACGCCGTGGCCGCCTACCTCGGCCAGGCCGACCCGGAGTTCCGGATCGGCCCGGAGATCCTCGAGACCGCCTCCGCCTTCCCGGCGCCGTCGGCGTTCTCCGCCCCCCAGGCGCTGGCCGCGTACGCGGGGCTCGCCCAGGAGGCGAGGGACGCGCTGACGGCGGGCCTCGCCGACCTCGCCGCGCGCATGCGGGGACGGCGCCTGGAGTACCTGCGCCGGACCACGGCCGACGCCTACGAACGGGCGTTGCGCTCGCTGGAGGTCACGGTCGCCGCCGACTCCCTGGTCCGCCAGATGCTGCGCGGCGACCGGCAGGGGGGCATGCTCACGCGCGACGACGCGATGGCGGACACCGTCGAGTGGATCCTGCGCAGGGAGGAGCGGATCGTCCTCGCCGCCCACAACGGCCACGTCCAGCGCGGGCCGGCGGCCCTGCCCGGCATGCCCCCGGTGACGCCGCTGGGCATGCACCTGGGCGACCGCCTCGGCGAGGACTACCTGGTCGTCGGCACCACCTCGGGGACCGGCCACATCCTCAACAACGGTGCCGACTTCTACACCGGCACGCTGTTCGCCGAACTGGGGCCGCCCCGGCCCGGCAGCCTCGACGCGCTCATGGACGCCGCCCACGACGGCCCCTTCGCGACCGACCTGCGGCGGCTGTCGCCGTCCGACGCGGAGGCCGTCCGGGCCGCGGGCGAGCAGCGCGCGGGCGTCGGGGACTTCTACGCCGAGCTGAGCCCGCTGGACGCCTACGACGTCGTGGTCCACCTGCCCCGCGTCACGGCCGCCGCCCCCGACCCCGGCGCGCTCGCCTGCTCGCCGCAGGAGGTGCGGGACACGTTCGCCCGGTGGACGCCGCCCGGACCCTGACCCGCCCACTGATGCTCGCCCGGTGCGCGGCCGGTGCGCGGCCGGTGCTCAGCGGGGGCCGAGGACCCGGGACAGGTACGGCTCCAGCCCTCCGGGTGCCCCGTGGTAGCCCACGTAGCCGTCCGGCCGCACCAGCACGGCCGTCCCCGCGCCGAAGTGCTCGTGCAGCCGCTCCTCGACGTCCACCAGGTCGCCCGTACGGCCAGGAAGCGCGACCGTGAACGCCCGTACGGCGGAGCCGTGTAAGGCGGCCGCGCCCGCCTGATCGGGGGCGGCGTCGCCGAACGTCAGCAGCGTGAAGTGGGGCCCGCGCAGCACGTCGAAGAGGCGGACCCGGCCGAGGACGGCGTCGGGGACCCGCTCGCCGCCGCGCGGGCCCTCGCACAGGAACCCGCCGGGGTAGGCGAGGAGCAGCTGGCGGGTCTCCTCGTCGCGCACGTGCGCGTCGGGGTCGCCCTTCGTGCCCTTCTCGTGCAGGGCGGTGCTGAGGCCGAGGACCGAGGCGGCGACCGGGAGGCGCTCCTCCTCGTAGGTGGCGAGCAGGCGGCCGGGGGCGCCGGCGAGGACGGCGGCCAGCTTCCAGCCGAGGTTGTAGGCGTCCTGCACCCCGGTGTTGAGGCCCTGACCGCCGGCGGGGGAGTGCACGTGGGCGGCGTCGCCGGCCAGGAACACCCGTCCGGCGCGGAACCGCTCGGCCATCCGGATGTTCACCCGGTAGACGGACGTCCAGCCCGCCCCGGTGAGGCGGACGCCGGCCCCGGCCCGGTCCAGGACGGCCTGGAACGTCTCAAGCGTCGGCTCGGGAAGATCCTCCTCGCCGTCCGCAGTGGCGGGAACGGGGGCGGTGAGCTGGAAGTCGCCCGTTCCGGGCAGCGGGCAGAGGGCGACGTCCAGGCTGCGGGTGGCCGGGTCGCCCCACATGTGCCAGTGGTCGCGGTCGAGGTCGCCGGTCGTGACGTCGCCGAGCAGCATCCGCTCCGCCGGGCGGGTCTCGCCGTGGAAGCCGACGCCGGCCGCCTTGCGGACCGTGCTGCGGCCCCCGTCGGCGCCGACCAGGTACGCGGCGCGGATCCGCTCCCCGTCCTCCAGGACGGCGGTGACGCCGTCCTCGTCCTGGTCGAGCCCGGTCAGCCGGGCGCCGTGCCGTACCCGGTGCCCGAGACCGGCCAGGCGCTCGCGCAGCACGCGCTCGGTGCGCCACTGCGGCTGCATGATCACCATGGGGTACGGCACGGCGGCGGTGGGGAGGCGGGGCTCGTGCATGCGCCCCTCCCACACGACCTGTCCGCGGTGGTAGGTCCGCAGCGGCGGGTACACGGCGCCGGTGGCGAGGAGCGCGCCGGTCACGCCGAGGTCGTCGAAGACCTCCAGTGTGCGCGGCTGGAGGCCCTTGCCCCGGGAGCCGGGGCGTTCGGCGACGGCGTCGACGAGCAGCAGGTCGACGCCGCGCCGGGCGAGGTCGACGGCGAGGGTGAGGCCGGTCGGGCCGGCTCCCACGATGAGAACGGTGGTCTGCGTCATGGAGCCACCGTGGCCGCCGCCGCTGCCGTTTCGCTGTCATCCCCCTGCCGGGACGAAGCCGCCCCGGGCGCGTCGCCGGCGTTCCCGGGCACCCGGGACAATCGGACGATGCGCATTCTTGTACTGGGCGGGACGTCGTTCGTCGGCCGCTGGGTGGTGACCCGTGCCGTGGAGCGGGGATGGCGGGTCACGACCTTCAACCGGGGGCTGCGCGGCTGGGCGCACCCGCAGGCCGAACGGGTGACGGGGGACCGGCTCAGCGCGGACGACCTGGCGCGGCTCGCCGAGGGCCGCTGGGACGCGGTCGTCGACACCTGGGCGGGCGCGCCGCGGGTGGTGCGCGACAGCGCGCGGGCGCTGAGCGGACGGGCGGAGCGGTACCTGTACGTGTCGAGCCGCGCGCTGTACGAACCGCCGCTCCCGCCGGGCCTCGACGAGACCCACCCCACGGTCGCGTCGTCCCCCGACGCCGGCACCGCCGGGTACGCCCACGACAAGCGGGGCGGGGAACTGGCCGTCGAGGAGTCCTTCGGCGACCGGGCCGTGCTGGCGCGTGCCGGGCTCATCCTCGGGCCGTACGAGGACAGGGGCCGCCTGCCGTACTGGCTGCGGCGGGCGCAGCAGGGCGGCGAGATGCTCGCGCCGGGGCCGCGCGACCTGCCCCTGCGGTACGTCGACGCCCGGGACCTGGCCACGTGGCTGCTCGACGCGGCCGGAGGAGGGGTCTCGGGGCCGGTCAACCTGGTCAACCCGGAGGGGCACGCCACCACCGGGACCCTGCTGGAGGCCGCCGTCGCGGTGACCGGAGGCGTGGCCAGGCTCGTCTGGGCCGACTGGCCGGTGATCGAGGCCGCGGGCGTGGACCGGTGGATCGCCCTGCCCGGGTGGGTCCCGCCCGAGCCCGATCTGGCCGGTCTCGTCCACACGGACACCGCGCGGGCCGAGGCGACCGGGCTGCGCTGCCGCCCCGTCGAGGAGACGGTCGCGGACACCTGGCGGTGGCTTACTGAGGCGGGCGGTCCGCCGCCGCTGCCGCCCGGCGAGCCGCCCCTCGGCATCGACCCGGACAGGGAACGGGCCGTCATCGCCGCCTGGCGCGACGCCGCGACCGCCTGACCTGTCCGCCCACCCGGTGCCCGGCGTCGTCGTGCGTACCGGGGGTGGGTCAGGCCGCGCCGGCGCGCGTCGCCGTCGCCGCCAGGGTGACGTACGGCATGGTGAAGCCGCCCCCGATCTCGTCGATGGCGGCCCCGACGGCCTCCAGCACCTCGGCGAGCGCGTCCGGGGGCAGCCGGGTGAGGACGCCGGTGGTGGGCAGATGGTCCAGCCATTCGTCGCGGGTGTAGGACTGCTCCCAGTCGAACCGCCACTGCTCCGGTTCGCCGAAGCCGCCCGCCCGCCGGATCCCGTCGGCGGCGGTGGCGAACATCGTCTGGTAGATCTCCAGGGCGGTCCTGGCCGGCCCGGAGCTGACCGGCGAGCCGGGCGCCACCCGCCGGATCACCGCGGTGAAGGCGTCCGTCACCTCGGGCGGGGCGTCGAACGCGTGCCCGAACACGGCCAGCCGGCCGCCGGGCCGCAGGACCCGCGCCGCCTTCGCCGCGCCCGCGACCGGGTCCACCCAGTGCCAGGCCTGGCCGGCGACGACCGCGTCGAACAGCCGGCCCGCCGGGTCCCACGCCTCGAACGTCGCCACCTCGGCCTCGACGCCGGTGTGCCGGGCGAACTCCGTCATCCGGGCGTCCGGGTCGACCCCGAGCACGCGGCAGCCGGCCGCCTGGAACTGCCGGGCGGCGATGCCGGTGCCGCAGCCGACGTCGAGCACGTCGCGGCCGGGGCTGCCGGCCACGATCCGCTCCACCAGGGCCTCCGGGTAGCGGGGCCGGGCCCGGTCGTACCGCGCCGGATCCACGCCGAACGACTCCGCCATCTCCCGGACCTGGTGCGGCTCACGGGGCGCCTGTCCGGAGGGAAGGGGGTGCTCCTCGGGTATAGTGGGCATGCGCCCACCCTAGTGGGCATGTGCCCACTCGGTCAACGGGGGGCCGGCCACGAGGCATGGGAGGGACGACGGGTGCCGACCGGGGTGCACATCCGCGACGCGCGCCGGCACCTGTTCGACGCCGCCGAGCGCGTCCTGCTGCGGGACGGGCCGAGCGCGCTGACCAGCCGGGCCGTCACCGACGAGGCGGGGGTCGCCAAGGGCGTCCTGCACCGGCACTTCGCCGACTTCGACGCCTTCCTCGCCGAGCTCGTGCGCGATCGCATCGCCCGGGTCGAGCGCCTGGCCGCCGCTCTGCGCGCGTCCGCGGGGACCGGCACCGTGGCGGGCAATCTCACCGGCGCGCTGATCGACCTGTTCGACGGGGTCGCGGTGGCGATCGTCGGCCTCGTCGTCTTCCGGGACGAGCTGCGCGTCCGGCTGCGTGCGGGCCGGCCGGCTGCGGGCGTCCCGGTCCTGGCGGAGGCCGGCGCGATGATCGCCGCCTACCTCTCCGAGGAGCGTGAGCTGGGCCGGATCGCGGCCGACGCCGACGTCGACTCCCTCGCGCTCTCGCTCATCGGGGCCGGGCACCTGCTGTTCGCCGGCGGGGAGGGCGCGCCGCCCGGCCCTGAGGCCGTCGACAGGGTCGTCGGCGCCGTCGTCGCCGACGTCGTGCAGAGACGGCTCCTCTGAAACGCGCTCCGACCTGGTTCGACCTGGCCCGCCTGCGCCGCGTCACGCCGGCCGCGGCAGAATGGACCGGCAGGTCCAGAAGGGGGAGGGGTCGTGGGGGCGGTGACGGCGAAGGGGGCCGCGACCCGGCAGCGGATCGTGGAGGGCGCGGCGGCGGCGATCCGCGACATCGGCGTGATGGACACCACGCTCGACGACGTACGGGCGCGGACGGCCACCAGCAAGAGCCAGCTGTTCCACTACTTCCCCGGCGGCAAGGAGGAGCTGCTCCTGGCCGTGGCCCGGTTCGAGGCCGACCGGGTGCTCTCCGACCAGCAGCCCTACCTCGGCGACCTCACGTCCTGGGCGTCCTGGCAGGCCTGGCGCGACCAGGTGGTGGACCGCTACCGCCGGCAGGGGCGGCAGTGCCCGCTCAACGTGGTGATGTCCCAGGTGGGCCACAGCACGCCGGGCGCCCAGGCGGTGGTGACCGAGCTGATGCGCCGCTGGGAGTCGGAGATCGCCGCCGGCGTCCGGCACATGCAGGCCGCCGGGGAGATCGGCCCGGCCGTCCAGCCGGAGGAGGCGGCGGCCGCGCTGCTGGCCGGGATCCAGGGCGGCGTCCTGCTCCACCTGTCCACCGGGCGGCTCACCCACCTGGAGGCGGCGCTGGACATGGGCATCCGGCACCTGCGCGGCAGCCCCTGAGCCGATCAACCGTCCGTGGCGCCCGGCCCGTCTCGCGGACGGTCCTCCAGGGGGAGCCGCAGGACGAACCGGGCGCCGTGCGGGGCGTCCTCGACCACGAGCGTCCCCCCGTGGGCCGTGGCGATGTCGCGGGAGATGGCCAGGCCGAGCCCGCTGCCCCCGGGCTCGCGGCGCCGGGCGTCGTCCAGGCGGACGAAGCGCTCGAAGACGCGTTCCCGGTCCTGGGGCGCGATGCCGTCGCCGTCGTCGGTCACCGTGACGACGGCCAGCCCGTCGCCCCGCTCGGCGGTCACGTCGATGCGGGAGGCCGCGTGGCGGCAGGCGTTGGCCAGGAGGTTCTGCAGGATCCGCGCGAGCTGGATCCGGTTGCCGCGCACCGTCATCCCGGGGCGGGCGCAGACGTGGATCGTCACCCTGTCGCAGTGGAGCGGCGCCTCCTCCCGGACGAGTGCGCTCAAATCGAGCGGCTCCTGCGCCGCCGGGTCGCCCGCGCGGAGCCGGGCCAGCACCAGCAGGTCGTCCACGATCGTCTCCAGCCGCCGGCTGACCGCCAGGGCGTCCCTGACGGTCACCTGGGCGTCCACCTCGCCGGGATAGAGCACGGCCTCCTCCAGGAGGGCACGCAGCCCGGCCAGCGGGCTCCGCAGCTCGTGGGAGGTGGTGGAGGCGAACCGGCGCTGGTGGTTCACCGCCTCCTCCAGCCGTTCGAGCGTCCGGTTCGCGGTGCGGGCGAGCAGCGTGTACTCGGTCCGGCCGGGCGGCTCGGGCACCCTCCGGCTGAGATCGCTCACCGTGATGTCGGCCATGGCCTCGCGGATCTCCGCCACGGGGCGCAGCGATCGGCCCGCCATCCACCAGTTCCCCCACGCCACCAGACCGGTGGTCAGCAGGATCCCGGCGGCGGTGAGGATCTGGAGGCGGTTCCCGGCCAGGATGGGCGGCTGAGCCATCCCCGCGTACACGACGTGGGGCTCGCCCCGCCACACCTGCTGCACGTAGAGCGGAGGGGGCAGCACGGCGCTGACCAGGACGCATCCGCCGTCGGGGAGGCACGTCACCCCGTCCTGGATCCGGTCGCCGTCCGGAGGCCACAACGTGCTCAGGCGCGGCATGCCCGCCGCCGCGTCGCTGGCGGCCACAATCCGTCCGCGGGTGTCGACGAGCTGGAGGAGGTCGACGGCGCCCCGGACGGCGGGAGTCGGCGGCGGGGCGCCGGGCCGGAAGGCGCCGATCCAGTCGGTCGCGGCCCGCTGCGCCTCCCGGAAGGCGTGGATCTGCAGCCGGTCCATCGCGAGGAAGTCGGCGGTGGCCCCGATCACGCCGAGGAACAGCAGGGTCAGCAGGGCGACGGTCATCGTGGTGCGGCCGCGAAGGGATCGGGGACGTGGCGAAAGGCGTCTGCTTCCCACAAGATCTCCCTTTCGCCCCCAAAAACCCCCTAATGACGGTATTCGGCGCGGGAATGGTGGGGCAAACGAGAGGCCCGGGAGCAGACCGGAACAAAGCCCGATCATTACCCGCCCCAGACCCCGCCGCCTCCCGAAGCCACGCTCCGTCGGCCTCTTGGGACATGGCCGACGGGCTACGAGGAGCCGTTGGCGGCGAGGTAGGCCGCGTTCAGGCGCTCGCGAACACTCGGTGATCGCGCCGGCAGTTCGGAGCCGAGGTGCTCGCGGCGAAGCTCGTCCATGAACTCCTGCCAGAGCGCGGGGCCGCCTTGTTCGAGCAGCACGGCGCGAGCGTTCAGCGCGCTGCTCGTGGGCCGGTGGCGAAGTCCCCAGCTGCCCAGCTGCGCGAACACCGGTACGAGTTGGATCGCGGGTTCGGTCAGGCTGTAGCGCGCCCGCTGGCCGGGCCGGGCGTCCTCGCGGGTGAGCAGTCCCGACCTGACGAGTCGCTTGAGGCGGTCGGCGAGGATGTTGGAGGCGATCCCCTCGATCGACTTGGCCTGCAGCTCCCGGAAGTAGCGGCGGTCTCCGAAGACGATGTCGCGAAGGACGATCAGGGTCCAGCGATCGCCGAACGCCTCGATGGCGGCGTTGATCGGGCACTCCGACCGTGGCTCATTCACTTCGCCCATACTGCTTGCAATCTACCACCGCCGGGCACTACCGTCTCGAACGAGCGGTTGCAAATCACAAGCGGAAGGGGCCGCCGTGCTGAGGCAGGTCGCGGAGGGCGTGCTGATCCACGAGAGCGAGTTCTGCCGGAGCAACGCCGTCGTCGTGCAGGGCCGCGCCGGTGTGCTGCTCGTCGACCCCGGGGTGCAGGGCCACGAGATGGCCTGCCTCGCGAACGACCTTCGCGAACCGAGCCGGCCCGTTGTGGCGGGTTTCTCGACGCATCCGCACTGGGATCACCTGCTCTGGCACCCCGGGCTCGGCGCGGCGCCTCGCTACGGCACGGCCCGCTGCGCGGCCACCGTCCGGGATCGGCTGTCGGACCCGGGTGCGAAGGCCCGCGTCGCCCAACTGATACCGCCGGACATCGTCGAGCAGGTGCCGCTGGACCTGCTCGGCCTCATCACCGGCGTGCCCGCCGGCACCGCGCGGATCCCCTGGGACGGCCCTCAGGTCCGGATCATCGAGCACCAGGCGCACGCCCCGGGCCACGCGGCGCTGCTGATCGAGGAGCACGGCGTTCTCGTCGCCGGCGACATGCTGTCCGATGTCCTGGTTCCGATGCTCGACCTGAACGCCGCGGACCCGATCGAGGACTACCTCGACGCGCTGCTGCTGCTCGAGGGCGCGGCGGACGGCGTCGACGTCCTCGTCCCCGGTCACGGGTCCGTCGGCGGAGCCGATCAGGTACGCGCACGCGTCGACCGGGATCGCGCGTACGTGCACGCCCTGCGTGACGCCCAGGTGTCCGGCGATCCGCGGATCGGCCCATCGGCCACCTATGACTGGGTGTCCGGCGTGCACGAACGGCAACTCCAGCACCTCGCCCGGCGAAGCGAGCGCGACGGTACGCACGGCTAGCTCGCGGCAGCACCGGCCCGGCTTCCCCGAGGGGCGGCGCCCTGGCGCGGACGAGTGACGCAGCTCATGCTGTACAGGTTGAACTGTACAGCTGAACCTGTGGACGTTACGGTGGGGGCATGAGCGAGAACCCGAGCCTGTCGCCTTCCGCGGTCCAGGCGTCGCGCGAGATCCGGACGGTCATCAGCCGCCTGCGGCGCCGCATCCTGAAAGCCTCCGAGGTCGAGGACATCACCTTGGGCCAGGCGTCCGTCCTGGCCCGTCTGTCCGGCAAGGAGGGCGTCACGGCGAGCGAGCTCGCCTCCGCCGAAGGCGTGCGGCACCAGTCGATGACGGCCACGGTCGCATCGCTCGCCGCGATGGGGCTGGTGGAGCGGACCCCCGACCCGGACGACGGGCGGCGCCTGCTGATCGCGCTGACCGCGGAGGGCCACCGCCGGGTGGAGGAGGGGCGGCAGGCCCGGAAGGAATGGCTCGCCGGCCAGTTGCAGGACAAGTGCACGGAGGAAGAACGGCAGACGGTGATCGCCGCCATGGCCGTCCTGGCGCGGCTGACCCATGACTGATTCGAAGGCGGCCACTCTACGAGCGACGGACACGCCGGGTTTCGACCGGCGGCTGCTGCCGCCGATGCTGCTGGGCTCGGTCCTCAACCCGATCAACTCAACGATCATCTCCGTCGCGCTCGTCCCCATTGGAACGGCCCTCGGCGCGCCGGTGTCGCAGACCGCGTGGCTGGTCTCCGCCCTCTACCTGGCCACCGCGCTCGGGCAGCCGGTCGTGGGCCGGCTCGTCGACATCTTCGGACCGCGCAGGCTCTTCCTCCTCAGCACCGGCCTCATCGGCGTCGCCGGAGTCGCCGGCGCCCTGGCGCCGAACCTGGGGGTGCTGATCGTCGCGCGCGTCCTGCTGGGTTTCGGCACCTGCGCCGGCTATCCCGCCGCGATGGCGCTGCTGCGCAGCGAGGCCAGGCGCACCGGACGGGACAGTCCCGCCGGGGTGCTGACCGCCCTGGCGGTCGCCAACCAGACCATCGCCGTGGTCGGCCCGCTGCTGGGCGGCCTGCTCATCGCGGCGGGCGGCTGGCGCGCCACCTTCGCGCTGAACGTGCCGCTGGCCCTCGCGGCCGTCCTGCTGGGGCTGCTGCGGCTGCCCAAGACGGCCGGAACGGGCGCGCCGCAGCCCGGGCGCCTGGCCGCCCGCCTCGACCTGCCCGGCATGGGCCTGTTCGCCGCGATGCTCATCGCGCTGCTGCTCTTCCTGATGAACCTGCACCTGCGCGACTGGTATCTGGCGGTGATCGCCGTCGCCGCGGGCACCGCGTTCGCGGCGCGGGAGTTGCGGGCCGCCACTCCCTTCATCGACCTGCGAGTGCTCGGGGGCAACACGCCGCTCCTGGCCACCTACGGGCGCGCGCTCGTCACCTACGTCGTCGCCTACGCCTTCCTCTACGGCTTCAGCCAGTGGACCGAGGAGGGGTACGGGCTGACGCCCTTCCACGCCGGGCTGGCGCAGATCCCCCTGTTCCTGATGGCGATCGGCGTCTCGGTCGTCTCCGGGCGGCGCCCGGGCGTGCGCGCCAAGCTGCTGGTCGGCGCGGCCGGGCAGATCGTCGCCTGCCTGGTGATGCTGACGCTCACCGGGACGAGTCCCCTGTGGCTGCTGATCCTCGTCGCCCTGCTCTTCGGCGTCCCCCAGGGGCTGAACAACCTGGCCCTGCAGAACTCCGTCTACGTCCAGGCCGACCCCGAGCGCACCGCCTCCTCGGCCGGGCTGCTGCGCACCTTCGCCTACCTCGGCTCGATGGTGGCGTCCTCCGCGACCGCCGCGTCCTTCGGGCGGCACGCCGACACCGGCGGCATGCACCGGCTCGCCTGGGTCATGCTCGGCTCCGGCGCGGTCTACCTCCTGCTGACCGTCTTCGACCGCACGCTCGGCCGCGTGGCGGCGACGGACGCCCCGGCGGCGAACTAGACCTCGTCGCTCGCGGCCCGGACCCGTGAGATCTTCGGGGACAGCGCCGACGCCGCACTCACGGACGCAGCAACTGCCGTACCCGTGCCGCCTCCCGAGTGAGGTGGTCGCGCTCCGGCACGCTGGCGGCGGCGTGGGAGGCCTCGGCGTACAGCTCGGCGGCGCGCGCGAGGTCGCCGGCGCGTTCGTGCAGGTACGCCGTCACCGCGGTGTAGCGGGGCAGGCCGGGGTCCACGCCGGCCAGCGCCGCCAGACCGGCCCGCGGTCCGTCGGCCTCGCCGACCGCCACCGCCCGGTTGAGCCGCACCACCGGGCTGCCGGTGAGGCGCAGCAGTTCGTCGTACCACTCCACGATCTGCACCCAGTCGGTCTCGCAGGCACTGCGGGCGTCGGCGTGCAGGGCGGCGATCGCGGCCTGCGCCTGGTATTCGCCGAGCCGGTCGCGGGCCAGCGCGGTCTGCAGGATCGTCACCCCCTCGGCGATCAGGCCGGTGTCCCAGTGGGATCGGTCCTGCTCAGCGAGCGGCACCAGGCGACCTCCCGGGCCGGTGCGAGAGGCGCGGCGGGCATGGTGCAGCAGCATGAGCGCGAGCAGCCCCGCGACCTCGGGCTCGCCGGTCAGGGCGGCGAGCTGGCGGGTGAGGCGGATCGCCTCGGCAGCCAGGTCGACGTCTCCGCCGTACCCCTCGTTGAAGACGAGGTAGACGACCCGCAGCACCGTCGCGAGGTCGCCGGGCTGGTCGAGCGGCAGGCCCGCGATCCGCCGCTTGGCCCGGCTGATCCGCTGCGCCATGGTGGCCTCGGGGACCAGGTGTGCCGCCGCGATCTGCCGCGTGGTGAGGCCGCCGACCGCGCGCAGCGTCAGGGCGACGGCCGAGGCCGGCGGAAGGGTGGGGTGGGCGCACAGGAAGTAGAGCCGCAGCGTGTCGTCCGTGGCGGGCGCCGGACCGGCGGGGGGCTCGACCTCCACGGCGAGCTCCCGCCCCCGCCGCGACGCCTCGGCACGGGCGGCGTCGAGGAACCTGTGCCACGCCGCCGTGACGAGCCACGCCTTCGGGTCCCGCGGTGGATCGTCCGGCCAGATCTCCAGCGCCCGGAGCAGGGCCTCCTGAACGGCGTCCTCGGCCGACGCGAAGTCGGCTCCGCGCCGGACGAGGACACCGATCACCGCGGGCACGAGCTCCCGCAGCAGCGACTCGTTCACTCGATGACCGTGAGTCGCTCGGCGAAGAGCGGCCGCACCTCGAGCCACTCGTGGATCGGCTCGCCGCGGGGCCCGGGAGCGGCGGACAGCTCCCCGGCCAGCTCGACCGCGCGGTCCCAGGACTCCACGTCGATGATCATCCAGCCGGCGATGAGGTCCTTGGTCTCGGCGAACGGGCCATCGGTCACCGGCGGGCGCCCCTCGCCGTCGTACCGCACGAACGTGCCCTCGGGTGACAGCGCCTGCTCGTCGACGAACTCACCCGTCTGCTCCAGGCGGGCCGCGAAGTCGCGCATGTACTGCACGTGCGCGTCGACCTCCTCCGGCGTCCACTGGTCCATCGACCCGTAGTCGACGACGGGGACCGGGCCACCTCGGTAGTGCTTCAGCAGCAGGTACTTCACGATGGTTCTCCTTCTGGGTCGCGCGGCCCGTCGTGGCCGCTCGTGTCCCTGGGACGGAGCCGCCACCACATTCTCGACACCCCGAAGCACGTCGACTCCCAGAACCTTCTTCCGACCGTCGCGATCACCGTGTCGCGGTGTGGTTCGCCTGCGCGGCGGCGTCCTGGCCGGCGATCCATCTACAGCCGCTTGCCGGACTTCCGGAGAACAGGATGACCGCGTCGAGGCGGTCACGGGTGCGGGTCAACGCGGCGATCTGGGCGTCGATGCGATCACGCTCGGCGGTCAGCCGGGCCCGTGACTCCGGTGTGCTGACCTTGGCCTCGACGCAGGGCAGCAGCTCGGCGATGGTCCGGCTGGACAGGCCGGCCGCGTAGAGCATCTGGATCAGTTGAACCCGGTCGGCCGCGGACTCGGGATAGTGGCGCTGCCCGGAGCCGCTCCGGTCCGCCTCCAGCAGCCCCTGCTCCTCGTAGTAGCGCAGGGCCCGTACGCTGACGCCCGACCGCGCCGCCAACTCTCCGATACGCACCGTGACCTCCGTCACAAGACTTGCCTCTGACGTCAACGTCAGGTTTTAGGTTATCCGGCATGCAGATCAACGGAGCACACGTGCTGGTGACCGGCGCCAACCGCGGTCTGGGCCGGCAGTTCGCCCTTTCCCTTCTCGAGCGCGGCGCAGGAAAGGTGTACGCGACCGCCCGCCGCCCGGACCTCATCGACGTGCCGGGGGTCGTCCCGCTGCGACTCGACGTCACCGATCCTGCGTCGATCGCCGACGCGGCGGCAGCGGCACCCGACGTCACGATCGTCATCAACAACGCGGGAATCCTGACCGGGGCGAACCTGGTCACCGGGAACCTGGACATGATCCGCCACGAGATGGACACGCACTTCTACGGCACCCTCAACGTGATCCGCGCCTTCGCACCCCAGTTGGCCGACGGCGCGATCCTCAACGTGCTGTCCGCGATCTCGTGGCTCGCCTACGACGGCGCGGGCGCCTACCACGCGGCCAAGGCCGCCGAGTGGGCGCTCACCAACGGCGTCCGCCTGGAACTGGCCGGCCAGCGCACCCTGGTGACGGGGCTGCACCTGGGCTCCGCGGACACCGACATGATGGCCTGGTACGACGGCGACAAGACCGCCCCCGAGGTGATCGTCGCGGCAGCCCTGGACGGCATCGAGGCGCACCGGCCCGAAGTGCTCGCCGACGACTGGAGCCGTCAGGTGAAGGCATGGCTGTCGGAGGACCCGGAGGTCGTCTACCGGGAAGCGGCGGCGGCCCTCTCCACCTGACCTGCCGGCTGAGAAAGTCGCGGACAGGCCGCAGCCCGTACGGGGAGTCGTGCTCGCCCGCCAGGCCGTGTCTTCGCCGTTCCCGCCTGGAGCAGGTCCCGGAGGGGATCCAAGTGCCCCACCGTGGTCCCGGCCGGCTTCGCACTCCGGCCGGGGACCACGTGGTGACACGGGCTGCACCTCCCGAAGGCCCTAGGCCTCCGGGCCCGACTGGTGGACGACGGGCCGGACCTCCATCGCGAAGTAGCGGGCGTCCGGCCAGCTCGCGGCGATCTCCACGGCCCGCTCGGTGCTGTCGCACTCCACGAGCAGGTAGCCGGCGAACTGCTCCTTGGCCTCGATGAACGGCCCGTCGGTGACCGCTGGGACGCCGCCGCGGACCCGGACCGTCCTGGTCTGGGCCGGGTCGGCCAGCGCCTCGCCGCGCAGCAGTTCACCGGAGGCGGACAGCTCCTTCATGATGGCGTCGACCTGGTCGAACAGCTCGGTGCGCTCGCCCTCGGACAGCTCGTCGACGTATCCGGGGCGGTTGTGAATCAGGATCATGTACTTCACGGTCACTCCTTGCGATGAGATTCGGGCGTCCCTTCGGAGACCTCTCACCGGATGGTCGGAGCCGTCCGCGCGTCTTCGACGTCTCCGCGTGACCGATTTTCGCGTGTCCGTTTTCCGGTGTCCGCCGGTCCCCGAGCTCAGCGCACCGGCTCCGGGACCCGTTCCGGCTCCTCCGCACGCCGGCGTGCGGAGCGGCGCGCGGACGGGACGAGCAGCGCCAGCGCGAGGGTCACCGCCGAGACCGCCGTCAGCAGCAGGAAGGCGTGGGTCCACCCCGACTCGTACGGCAGGCCGTCGGGTGCGGAGCTCCCCGTGATGACGGAGCTGACGACCGCCGCGCCGATCGACCCGCCGATGGTGCGGATGTTGGCGTTCATGCCGCCGGCCGCGCCCGTCTGGTGCGCCGGAACGCTCCCGACGACGAGGTTGGTCATCGCGGCGTACGCGAGGCCGAGGCCGAGCCCGAGGACCGCCCCGGCGACCCCGAGCTGCCAGAGCCGCTCGTGATATACGGCGAACCCGGCGCAGGCGAGCAGGCTGGACGCGGATCCGGCGACGAGCTGCGCCTTCGGCCCGGCCACCGAGGAGATCGGGCCGCTGAGCGAGCCGCCGGCGGCCATCGTGACGAGCATGGGGGCCATCAGCAGCCCGGCCTCGGTCACGCCGGCTCCGAAGCCGTACCCGGTGGAGGCGGGGATCTGCATGAACTGCGGCAGGAACGCGACGACGGAGAACATGCCAGCCCCGAACAGCAGCGCCACCAGGTTGGTCGTCCACACGGCGGGGATCCGCATCATGCGCATGTCGATCAGCGGGGAGCGCGAGCGCAGCTCGACCGCCACCCACGCCACGAGGAGCACCGCCGCGACGGCGAGCAGCGCGAGCACGCGCCAGGACGCCCAGCCCCATGCCGGGGCCTCGCTCAGCGGGATAAGCAGCGCGACCAGCCAGGCCGACAGCAGCACGGCCGCCCCCCAGTTCACCCGCCCGGGCGTGCGGACCGGGGACCGCGGGACGTACCGGCGGGCCAGGACGGCCGCCACCGTCACGACGGCCATCGGCAGGAGGAACAGCCAGCGCCAGCCGAGCCCGTCCACGACCGGGCCGGCCAGTACGACGCCGAGCCCGCCACCGGCGGCGATCAGGGCCGACAGGCCGCCGATCGCCGAGGGCACCCGCTGGGCGGGGAACTCGTCCCGGACGATCCCGAACGACGCGGGGAAGATCGCCCCGCCGAGCCCCTGGAGAACCCGCGCGGCGATCAGCACGGGCAGGTTGGGGGCGAGGGCCGCCACCAGGCAGCCCAGCGCGACCGCGCCGAGGCTGACCAGCAGCGTCCGCTCCTTGCCGATCATGTCGCCGATCCGGCCGATGAGCGGGGTGGCCACCGAGGCCGCCAGCAGCCACGCGGTCAGCACCCAGGTCACCGCGCTCTGGGTGGTGTGCAGATCGTGCTGGATCGTGGGCAGCGCCGGACCCACCAGCGACTGCAACATCGAGAACGCGCCCGTCGCGGCCGACAGCACGAGGAACGTGGGCCGGGTCGAGGCGCGCGCGGGTGAGGGTACGACAGTGGATGCCATGGAAGTCCTTCGGACCGGGAGTGAAGGCCGCTCGGAGGGCGGCGCAAGAACAGGCGCCGGCGAGGGCGCGGCAGAATGGTCGGCCTGATAAAGTCGAGGCCTGCCTCCACATTAGCGGAGGGGTGCCTCCACTTCAACCCGAGACGGAGTCTGGGAGGAATCGGTGACGGACAAGGCGCCCGGACACCCCCGGGTCGCGGTGCGCCGGCCGCAGCGGGCCGACGCGCGGCGCAACTTCGACGCCCTGCTGCAGGCGGCGCGGGAGGCGTTCGCCGAGCACGGGACCGACGCGTCCCTGGAGGACATCGCGCGCCGCGCGGGCGTCGGGATCGGCACGCTCTACCGCAACTTCCCCACCCGGCAGGACCTGTTCGACAGCGTGTACGTCGGGGAGGTCGAGGAGCTGTGCCGGGCCGCGGACGAACTGGCCGGGCTCCCGCCCTGGGAGGCGCTGGTGGCGTGGCTGCGCCGCTTCGTCGGCTACATCGGCACGAAGCGGGCGCTCTACGAGTCCCTCAACCGCGACTCGGACATGATCCGGTCCTGCCGCGAGGCCATGTACGCCGCGGGTGAGCCCCTGCTCGCACGGGCCCAGGAGACCGGGTACGCCCGATCCGACATCGGCTTCGACGACCTCCTGCGCATGATCGCCGGGATCACCGGGACCGGGTACGCCGACGACGCGCAGCGCGAGCGGGTGCTCGGCGTCGCGCTCGACGGCCTGCGGGCTCGGCCGTCCGGCGGGTAGGGGAGCGCCCCGGGCGGGGAATGCCCTGAGGACCGGTGCCGTCCCGGCGACGAAGGGCGCGAACATGGGCACAGCGGCCACGCCGAGACCGATGGACGCGTGGCGGATGGTCATGGCGACGGCCCTGACCATGGCGGCCGGGGCGACCAACGCGATCGGCTTCGTCCTGCTGGGCGGGGTGTTCGCCAGCGTCATGACGGGCAACCTGGTGGTGCTCGGCCTGGCGGCGGCCGAGCCCGACCCGGTGCTGGCGGCCCGGGCCGGCGCCGCGTTCGGCGGGTTCGTCCTGGGGGTGGCGGCGGGCGCGCGCGCCATGGGGTCCCTCGCCGCGGGGAGGCCGAAGTGGCGCGAGCGGCTGGCCCTGGTGCTGGCCGGGGAGACGGTGCTGCTGGTCGCCGTCCTGGCCGTCTCGTCGGCGGCCGGAGGACGGCCCGGGGAGATCCTCCGGCTGTGCATGGTGGCGGCGGCCTCGCTCGCGATGGGGGTGCAGAGCGGCGCCTCGCGGACGTTCGGCATCCCCGGCCTGTCGACGACCTTCTTCACGGGCACGCTGACCGGCGTGCTGACCGGGCTGGTGAGCGAGGGGGTCGTCCGGCTGCACAGCGTGGTGCTGCTCGCGGGGCTGGCGGCGGGCGCCGCGGCGGCCGGGTGGCTCGCGTTCCACGCCCCGGCGGCCGCGCCCGTCCTCCCCGTCGCCCTGGTGGCCGCCGCGCTCACCGTGGTGGCGGCGCGGGAGGCGCCGGTGGGCGCCGGCCCCTGACGGGACGGTTCGACCGGGAGGAATTCAGGCCAGCCGGTACCCCACGCCGGGCGTCGTCGTGATGACGGGCGGCTCGCCCAGCTTGCGGCGCAGCCGGCCGATCGTCACGGTCACCGTATTGGTGAACGGGTCGGCGTTCTCGTCCCAGACCTGCTCCAGCAGGGCCTCCGCGCTGAGGAAGCCGGGGCTCGCCCGCATCAGCGCCTGCAGCAGGGCGAACTCCTTCACCGAGAGGTTCAGCTGCCGGCCGTCGCGCACGGCGGTCCGGCGCACCGGGTCCACCTCGATCCCCGCCGCGCGCAGCGTGCGCGGGTGGGCGTCCGGCCTGCGGCGGGCCAGCGCGTGGACGCGCAGGACCAGCTCGGGGAAGTGGAACGGCTTGGTGAGGTAGTCGTCCGCTCCGAGGGTCAGGCCGCTGACGCGGTCGCCGGGCTCCCCGGCCGCCGTCAGCATCAGCACCATCGGGCGGTCGCGCCGCTCGGTGATCGTCCGGCACAGCGCGTCGCCGTGCAGGCCGGGCAGATCCCGGTCGAGGACCACCACGTCGTACGCCGTGAGGTCGAGTTTCGCGGCGGCCGTCAGCCCGTCGTAGGTGACGTCGACGGCCATTCCCTGGTCGCGCAGGCCCTCGGCGACGACCTCGGCGAGCGGCCGCGCGTCCTCGACGACCAGGATCCTCATGCCGGCACCCCGGCCGGGACGGCCGGCAGCGCGACGGACACCCGCAGGCCGCCCCGCGGCCGGGCGAGCAGGTCGAGCCGTCCGCCGTGCGCCGCCGCGATCGCGGCGACGATGGACAGCCCGAGGCCGGAGCCGTTGTCCGACCCGGTGCGGTCCGCGCCGAGCCGCTCGAAGGGCCGCGCGAGGCGGTCCACGTCCCGCTGGTCGAGGACCCGTCCGCCGGTCTGCACGACGAGCCGGACCTCGGCCGCCTCCCGGAAGGTCTCGACGCGGATCCAGCCGCCCTCCTCGTTGTGCGTCACGGCGTTGTCGACCACGTTGCCCACCATCCGGGCCAGCAGGGCGGCGTCGCCGCGGATGGCCGTTCCCGCGCCCAGATCACTGGTCACCGTCAGCCGGCTCGCCGCGATCTCCTCGCCGCGGCCTGTCAGCGCCCGCGCGACCAGCTCGTCCACGTCCACCTGGGGGTCGGCGTCGGGGGAGCGGGCCAGCGCCCCGTGCTCCGCCCGGGCCAGAACGAGGAGGCCGTCGAGCAGCCGGTCGACCAGATCCAGCTGCACGCGGAGCCGGTCGCCGAGGACGAGCGTCTGCCGGGGCACGCCGGGCTTGGCGACCGCGACGTCCAGCGACGCCCGCATGGTGGCCAACGGGGTCCGCAGCTCGTGCGACGCGTTGGCGACGAACCTGCGCTGGGCGGCGAACGACGTCTCCAGCCGCTCCAGCAGGCCGTCGACGGTGTCGGCGAGGTCCTTCACCTCGTCCGCCGGGCCGCTGACGCCCAGCCGCTCGTGGAGATTGTCGGCCGATATGCGCCGGGTCGCCGCGGTGATCAGCCGCAGCGGGCGCAGCACCCGCCTGGCCAGCACCCGGCCGACCACGAGGGAGACGGCGGCCATCACGACCAGCGCCAGCGCCGAGCCGATCAGGATCTGCCGGGAGTGGTCCGCGCCCGCATCGGCCAGATGACCGGGCAGGTCGTGGACGCCGCCGTCGCCGGCGGGGCCCTGTCCGGGGGCGACCCTGGTCACCTTCTCCCCGGAGAACAGGAAGGCCAGGGCCAGCAGCCCGATGCCGGACATGAGGAACACCCCGGCGTACAGGATCGTGAATCGGAGCCCCACGGTCCCGTTGCGCAGCCTGATCATCCCTCCAGCATGCCCGGCCCGGCCTAACAGCGGGATGACAGGCGGCGTTCGGCCCGTGTGAGGCCCGCGCCCGTAGGAACGACGGCATGCCCTTCAGACAAGTCCTTCACCGGGAGTGGACCGCCTTCCGCCGCCCCGGCCGGCTGATCGCCCTGGCGGCGGCGGCCCTCGCCGTGATCGCCCTCGGCCTGCTCCAGTCCTTCGGCAACCGGGTGGACTGCGGCGGACCGTGCCCCACCCCGCCCACCACCGCGGACGGCTCGACCGTCGGCGACCAGTTCTGGTTCCTGCACCGCGGCCTCGGCCCGTACGGCTCCGTCACCGTGCGGTTGACCTCGATGACCGGCACGATCACCTACCCCCCGCCTCGCCACGACCGGATCGTCTCCGGCCTGGTGCCCTGGGCCAAGGCCGGGATCATCGTCAAGGACGGCGTCCGGCAGGGCTCCTCCTACGCGGCGCTCATGATGACCGGCCGCCACGGCGTGCGGATGCAGTACGACTACGACCACGACATCGCCGGGAGCGCGGGCGGCCTCGGGCCGGGCTCCTCGCGCTGGCTGCGCCTGACGAGGGCCGGCGACACGATCACCGGTTCGGAGTCCGCGGACGGCCGGCGGTGGCGCACGGTCGGGACCGTGAAACTGGCCGGCCTCCCGGCGACGGCGCAGGTCGGGCTGTTCGCCACCTCGCCCGGCGACCTCACGCTGCGCCGGGTCGGGCTGGGCGGGGCCGTCGAGGAGGTCCGCTTCACGCAGGCCACCGGCGTCTTCGACCACGTCGCCGTGGACGGGGCGACCGCCGGCGGGTGGCGCAGCGAGGCCGTCGGCGAGATGAACCACACCGACTGGGAGAGGTACCACAACGCCTCCGGCGCCGTGGAGAAGGACGGCGTCGTCACCGTGAGCGGGGCCGGTGACATCGGCCCGAGCGCCGACGACGGCGCCCGGCCCGTCGAGAGCACCCTGCTGGGTCTGGCGATCGCCCTGATCGTCGTCATCGTCGTCGCCGCCCGGTTCGGCGCCCGTACCGAAAGGGCGGCGTCCCGCCGGGCCCTGACCGCCCGGGCCGTGGTGGCCGGCGCCGCGACGTTCGTGACCGGGCTCGCCGCCGTCGGCGTGGTCGTGCCGGCCGGCGTCGCGATCCTGGAGGGAAACGGCGTCCCCGTCCAGCCGATCTCCCTGCTGACCGGCGTCCGGGTCGTCGCCGGCGTCGCGGCGGTGCTCGCGCTGTGCGCCGTCCTGGCGTACGGGCTCGGCGTCCTGCTCCGGCGCGGCTGGGCGGCGATCCTCGTCGCGCTGGCGTTCGTCGCCGCGCCCTACGCGCTGACCGCGGTCCCGCTGCTGCCCGACGCGGTGTCGGACTGGCTGCTGCGGCTCACCCCGGCCGCGGGCTTCGCCGTCGCGCAGACCAGGGTCGCGTACCCCCAGGTGGTCGCCCACTACGCGCCGTCCGCCGGGTACCTCCCGCTCCCCGCCTGGGCGGGCCTCGCCGTGCTGGGCGCGTACACGCTGATCGTGGTGTGGCCGGCCGTGAACCGGGCCCCGGCCGACCGGCCCGTGGACTGGCGCTGATCCAGTGGCAGGCCGGGGTCAGGAACGCCGGGGCATGAACGGCTGGGACAGCGACGCGGTCACGGCCGCGAAGCCGTAGTCCAGCATCTCGGCCTCGTAGCCGCGCACGGCCTCCAGCGGGGAGACCTGCCCGGACGCGGCCGCGGTGAGGGCGCGCAGCAGCGTCTGCGCGTCCCGCAGCGCGGTGTTGGCGCCCTCGCCGCGGCCGGGCGACATGCTGTGGATCGCGTCGCCGAGCAGCGTCACGCGGGTCGCCGGCCACGGGGCGACCGGCCGAGCCGAGCGCAGGGCCACGGGGAACGTGGCGGGCGCGTCCGCCTCGTCGACGACTCGACGGGCCGCCGGGTGGAAGTCCTCGATCATCTGCCGCGCCAGGCCGTGCAACGTCTCCCCGTCCGCCTCACGGAACGCCCGGGGATCCTCCGCACCCGGCACGGTCCACCCGCCCGGCTCGGCGGCCGAGACCATCCACGCGAGGTAGTCGGGCATCGGGGTCAGCCGTACGGACGGGGACAGGCGGGCGACCGCCTCCGGCAGCGGTTCGCGGGTGCGGCAGGTGACGACCGACATCGCCCTGCCGTCGGGGGCGATCACCCGGTTGAAGGTGTCGAGGAGGACCTCGGGCAGCCATTCCAGCGTCTGCCCGGTCAGCGGCGTACGGCCGTAGACGAAGCCGCCGATGTCGTCGACCTCGGCGTCCGGGAGCAACTGGCGTCGCACCCGGGAGTAGGTGCCGTCGGCGCCGACGAGCAGGTCCGCGACGGCCGAGGTCCCATCGGCGAAATGGGCCCGCACGCCGCCGTCCACCAGGTCGTACCGGACGAACTCCGCGCCGAAGCGCCGCACGTCCTCCAGGCCGGACAGCAGGATCTCCCGCAGCGTGAGGCGGTTGACGCCGAAGGAGCGGTCGTGGGGGAGCGGCGGGATGGGCTTGCCGAACTTGGGGGCCAGCAGGTGGTCCAGGAAGGTCATCCGGGTGGCGGGCCGGATGGCGGTCGCCACGCACAGCTCGAACAGGTCGGCGGGCAGGCAGGCGCGCAGGGCGTCGGCGCCCTCCTCCTTGAGGGAGAGGCGCCAGCCCTGGCCGCGGAAGTGCTGCGAGGCGTCGCGCTCGTACACGGTGACGCCGACGCCGGCCTTCTTCAGCCCCTGGGCGAGGCAGAGGCCGCCGACGCCGCCGCCGATGATCATCACGTTCACGCGGGGTCCTTGGAGGGAGAGGGTGGGGGAGCGAGCCCACCGTACGGCAATCGCTGTCACGACAGCAACCGTCGCGGCAGCTAATGTTGGCCCATGGAACCTCGCGAGAACACAGGCGTTCCCTTCGGGCTCGTGCTGGGCGGCGGCTCACTGCTCAACCAGGTGGGCAGGGAGCTGCGCACGACGGTCGACGCGCTGCTGGCCCCCTTCGACCTGACCGCGCAGCAGGCCGCGGTGCTCCTGCACGCGTCGCGCCAGGAGACCAGCCCCAACCGGCTGGCCGCGGAGGTCGGCACCGACACGGCCGGGATGACGCGGCTGCTCGACCGACTGGAGGCCAAGGGACTGCTCGCGCGCCGCCCGCATCCGGGCGACCGGCGGTCGGTCGTGGTCGAGGTGACGCCCGAGGGCCGGGCCCTCGCGCCCCGGCTGGCGCCGGTCTTCGGCACGGCGAGCGCCCGGCTGCTGTCGGGGTTCTCCGAGGAGGAGGTGCTCCAGGTGACCGGCCTGCTGCGGCGGATGCTCGACAACCTCACCGGCCGGGGGAGGTCCTGAACGCGGCCGGTGAGCATGCGGAGCATCCGGGCGCGCCATCCGGGCGCGCCGCCCGCTAGGGTCGCCTTCGGGGGATCGTCCTGCCGGGAAGATGAGGGGTCGAGGGGGCGTGGACAAGCGGCGCAAGGTGGCCAACCCGCTGGCGCTGGCGGTGCTGGCGGAGCTGCTGACGGGGCCCATGCATCCGTACGAGATGGGCCGGCGGCTCCAGGAGCACGGCAAGGACCGGCACATCAAGTACAACCGCGGGTCGCTGTACATGGTGGTCGAGCAGCTCCACAAGGCCGGGTTCGTGGCCGAGCAGGAGACCGTCCGGGACACCCAGCGGCCCGAGCGGACCCTGTACGCCCTGACCGGCGAGGGCCGCACCGAGCTGTTCGACTGGCTGCGCGACCTCCTGGCCACCCCGCGGCCGGAGTACCCGCGTTTCGGCGTCGCGCTGTCCCTGCTCGGGGCGCTCCCTCCGGAGGAGGCGGCCGGCCTGCTCCGGCGGCGGCTGGACGCGCTGACGCGGGAGGCCGAGGAGATCCGCGCGGCCGTCCGGGAGGCCGCGGACGGCGGCGTGGTGTGGGTGTTCCTGGCGGACGACGAGTACCGGGTGGCCGTGCTCGACGCGGAAAGCCGCTTCGTGACCGGATTGATCGCCTCGCTGGAGGACCCCGACTACGTCCGGGGCTGGCACGAGTTCTTCGGCGGGACCACCGGCGCCTGACCTGCTTCGTTTTCCGAAGGGACATCGAAAAGGCGTTAGCCTGGACGTATGCCCGGCACATCCGAGACCGCCCCTAACGACACCGTCTCCGAGCCCTGCCTGCGCGGCGACGCCGCGCTGGCCCGCGCGTTCACCTTCCTCGGGAAGCGCTGGAACGCCGTGCTCCTCGGCGTCCTCGGGCGCGGGCCGGCGGGGTTCCGGGAGCTGTCGCGCGCGATCGGGCGGATCTCCGACTCCGTCCTGTCCGAGCGGCTCGCCGAGCTCACCCGCGCCGGCCTGATCGCCCGCACCGTCGACGAGGGCCCGCCCGTCTCCGTCTCGTACGCCCTGACCGACTGCGGCGGGGCCCTCATGCCCGCGCTCGAGCAGATCTCCCAGTGGGCGCAGGAGAACCTGCCGCCCGAGGGACGGCGGCAGGCGGGGGAATAGGCCCATCGCCGAACTCGCTAGGAGATGTGTAGTCACTTCTAATCTCGAAGCGAGGAACAAGGGTCATGGCGGACTACGGACACGAACCGGCCTTCGGCACGTTCATCACCCCGCGCAGCGACCGGCCGGGGGACGTCGTCGCCCTCGCGCGGCTGAGCGAGCGGGCGGGACTCGACCTGGTCACCTTCCAGGACCACCCGTACCAGGCGGCGTTCCTGGACACCTGGACGCTGCTGACCTGGGTGGCCGCGCAGACCGAACGGGTACGGGTGTCGGCCAACGTGATCAACCTGCCGCTGCGGCCGCCGGCGGTGCTCGCGCGGTCCGCGGCGAGCCTCGACCTGCTGTCGGGCGGGCGGTTCGAGCTCGGCCTGGGGGCGGGCGCGTTCTGGGACGCCATCGAGGCGATGGGCGGCCCCCGACGCACTCCGGGTGAGTCGATCGACGCCCTGAGCGAGGCGATCGACGTCATCCGGGCGGTGTGGGACCCCTCCGAGCGCGGCGGGGTGCGCGTCGACGGCGAGCACTACCGGGTCCGGGGCGCCAAGCGCGGTCCCGCGCCGGCGCACGACATCTCCATCTGGCTGGGCGCCCTCAAGCCGCGCATGCTGCGGCTCATCGGCGCCAAGGCGGACGGCTGGCTCCCCAGCCTCCCCTACATGAAGGACGGGGACCTGGAGCGGGGCAACACGATCATCGACGAGGCGGCCGCCGAGGCGGGCCGCGACCCCCGCGAGATCCGCCGCCTGCTCAACGTCGGCGGGACCTTCGCGCCGACCGGCCGGGGATTCCTCCAGGGACCCCCTGAGCAGTGGGTGGACGACCTGCTGCCGCTGGTGCTGGAGCAGGGCGTGAGCACCTTCATCCTGTTCGGCGACGAGCCCCGCGCGATCGAGGTGTGGGGCGGGGAGGTCGCGCCCGCCCTCCGCGAGGCCGTGGCGCGCGAACGCGGAGCCTCCGGCACGGCGGCGGGGGAGGTGGTGCGCCCAAAAGCACGGGCGCTCCGGCGTGACGGCATCGACTACGACGGCCTCCCCGCGGCGCTGCGGGGCAAGGCCGTCGAACCCGGCGACCGGCGCTACGCCTCGGTGCGCTCCACCTACATGCGCTCCGGATCACCCGGGCTGGTGATCCGGCCGGAAAGCGTGGAGGACGTCGTCGCGGCGCTCGGCTTCGCCCGGGCGCAGGACGTCCCGCTCGCCATCCGCAGCGGCGGCCACGGCATCAGCGGCCGCTCCACCAACGACGGCGGCGTCGTCGTGGACCTCGGCCGGCTCAACGGGATCGAGGTCCTCGACCCGGCGACCGGCCGCATCCGGCTCGGCCCCGGCGCCCGCTGGGGTCACGTCGCCGAGGCCCTGCACCCGTACGGGCTGGCGATGAGCTCGGGCGACTTCGGGGACGTCGGCGTGGGCGGCCTGGCCACGGCCGGGGGCATCGGGTTCCTCGCCCGCAGGCACGGCCTGACCATCGACCACGTCGTGGCGGCCGACCTCGTGCTCGCCGACGGCACCGAGGTGCGCGCCGACGCCGAGACGCATCCCGACCTGCTGTGGGCCGTGCGGGGCGCCGGCGGCAACGTCGGCGTCGTCACCGCGATCGAGCTTGAGGCCTACCCGCTGCGCGACGTCGTCTACGCGAGGATGGTCTTCGACGCCGCCGCCACCGCGCCGCTGCTCGAACAGTGGGGCCGCCTCCAGGAGGAGGCGCCGCGCGAGCTGACCGGCTTCCTCTACCTGTCGGCTCAGCGGGGCGCATCGCCGATCGCGCAGCTCGTCAGCGTGTACGCCGGCGACGACACACAGGCGGCCACCGACGTGCTCACCCCTCTGCTGGGACTCGGACCGCTCCTCGACCAGCAGGCCGCGATCGTCCCCTACGCCGCGATCGTCCCGGCGAGCGACACCCCGCACAACGGCGGCGTGGACCGGCCGCTCCTCGGCAGCGGCCTCGCCGGCCACCTCAGCCCCGAGATCGCCCGCCGGATCGAGGCGGGGCTGCGCGACCGGGACATCCACTGGGTGGCGATCCGCTCCGTCGGCGGCGCGGTCAACGACGTCGACCCCCTGGCGACGGCCTACGCCCACCGCCACCAGAACTTCTCGCTCTCGTCGGTCGGGGGACGGCAGGCGGTCTTCCTGCGCCACTGGGACGCGCTGCGCCCCCACCTCGACGGTCTCTACCTCAACTTCGAGACCGACACGCGCCCGGAGCGGCTGCACGACGCCTTCCCTGGCGAGACGCTCATCCGGCTCCGCCGGATCAAGGCGCGCTACGACCCCGGAAACGTCTTCGACCAGAACTTCCCCATCCCCCCGGAGGCGCCCGGCGAAGCGTGAGGGTGGCCCCGACGGCCGGGCGGAAGGCGTGTGCGGTGGGCGCACCACGACTACCACTCGATCTGGGCCGTCAGGAAGGGCTCGTTCTCGGGAGCCTCCTTGCGGGCCCGCAGGACCCGCTCGGCGGGTGCGCCGACCGGCACACGCAGCGGAGGTTCAGGCTGCTCGATCGTGTCAGCTACCGCGGCTGCCACCTCCTCGGGGGTGACGGACTCGCCGCGGAGGACGGCGAGCGCCTCGTACAGCGGGGTGTACGGGTCGTCCGCCTTCAGGAACACCTTGGCACGCTCGGCGCCACCCGAGGAGACCGCGCCGGGCTGCACCACGCTCACCTTGATGCCGAAGTGACGGGTCTCGATGGCGAGCGTCTCCGCGAGCGCCTCCAGCGCCCATTTGCTGGCGCCGTAAGGGCCGATCATCGGCAGCACGAGCCGCCCCTGGATGCTGGAGATGAAGACGAGGCGGCCGGCTCCCCTTTCGCGCATCGCCGGGAGCACGCCTTGCGCCACCCGCAGCGCACCCAGGGCGTTGAGCTGGAAGAGGCGTTCGACCTCCGCAAGCGGGACGCTCTCCAGAGGCGCGCGCACCGTCTCGCCGGCATTGCTGACCACCACGTCGATGTCGCCGGCGTCGCGGATGGCCTCGTCCACGCTTTCCTGGTCGGTGACGTCAAGGCGCAGGCGCCGGTCGACAGGCAGGTCGGCCAGCGTTTCCGGACGGCGCGCGGTGGCGACAACCCGGTGACCCCGGCCTGCCAGCTCGACGGCGACAGCCCGGCCGATGCCCTTTGAGGCGCCGGTGATGAGCACAGCGGACATGACGGATCTCCTCCTCATGAAGTGGTGTTCTCGAACCGGCCCTGCGCTTGGACGCGGGTCGATGGCCGCATCTCTACCTCGTCGCACCACCCGCCGGGACGAGCCGTTCCGGCACAGGTACGCCGAGGTGGTCGAGGAGGGCGGCGACCTTCCGGTCGAGTTCGACGCCGACGGCCGCTATCTCCGGATCGCCGAAGGAGGCGAACTGGGCGCTCGGCTGGTCGAAGGAGAAGCGCGTCACTCCGCGCGCGTCCTCGTAGATCGTGGTGCGCAGCGGAGCGTAGAGCAGGACACCGGGATCGTGATGGAACATCCGCTGAGCGATGGTCTGGTTGCCCATCAGGTACTGCACGCTGCGCCACCGGTCGCCGGAGCCGTGCATGATCGCCGTGTTGTCCAGACTCCAGAAGATCATGAAGCCGTGGGGCGCGTTGTCCGCGACGGTTCGCAGCACGGCGTCCCAGTCGGCACCGGAGAGGCGCAGGCGTTCGAACTCCGCCATGTCGAGCGGCGGCACCGCCCGCTCGTACCTCTCCCGGAAGGCCGCGAACGGCATGCCCGTGTCCACGGTCAGCCGGTGGGCCTCGTGCGCGACGTCATGCACAGGGTGGGCCTGGATGGCCGTCATGGTGATCCCCCCTCACCGGTGCCGGGGCGGCCCGGCAGCCCCCGCAGAAGTCCCTCCAGCTGCGACGTTACGTCTACAACTTGTGAAATGCAAGCCAGGGTGCGCGGCGGCGTTGAAGAGGCGGTCGCCCGGTGAGCGGCGTGAGGCCGCGTGCCAGGTCGAAGCGCCCCGGAGCGGGGGCCGTACCCTCTGCCAGGCCTCCGAGCTAGACTTGCTTCATGCAAGCCAGTGTCGGGGGCGAGAGGAGGCTTGGGATGACCACAACGCCACAGATGCCCGTTCCCTGCCCGATCGGCCGGGCCGTCGGCCTGCTGGGCGAGCGGTGGACGTTGCTCATCCTGCGCAACGCCAACCTGGGCACCACCCGCTTCGACGCCTTCCGCGCCGAGCTCGGCATCGCCGACAACATCCTGTCCAACAGACTCGCCCGGCTGGTCGAGGCCGGACTGCTCACGCGGGTGCCGTACCGCGACGGGGGACGCACCCGGTACGAGTACCGGCTGACGACCGCGGGGGCCGAGGTGCTGCCGGTGCTGCACGCTCTGGCCGTCTGGGGCGAGGAACACACCGAGCCGGCCGAGCCGACCGGCTCGATGCAGGTGATCCACCAAAGGTGCGGCCAGATCACCACCCCCGGCAGGGTGTGTGACGGCTGCGGCGAGCACGTCCCGCGCGAGGAGGAGGCCTGGATCCGCCCCTGGCTCTCTCCCGACCCGATCACCTTGGCCAGCCCGGTCGCCACCGGCACCTGACATCAAACCAAGCGTGAGCGGCGGTGGGGACGTCAGGAGATCGGGCGGCGCGCGGCGACCAGGACGGGCCCTCCGGGGACGGTCGGGAAGCGCCGGACGTCGTCCAGGCCGGCGGCGGTCAGGTCCTCGGCCATGCGGTCCGTGTCACAGGCGTTGCCGCCGTTGCGGACGGCGGTCCAGCGGCCGACCGCCGCGCGCAGGGGGTCGGCGGCGGGCGGGTTGGTGCCCGTCACGATCCACCCGCCGGGCCTCAGCGCACCGGTCAGCCGGGGCAGGGCGGCCTCCAGCGTCTCCTGGGCCAGGAACGGCGCGGGAAGCCACACCAGGTCGTACGCGCCGACCTCGGTCAGCTCGGCGACGTCCTGATGACGCAGGGTGATCCTTTCGGCGACGTCCGGCGCACCGGCCAGCTCCGTGCGGGCGAGGTCCAGGGCGCGCCGGAGGATGTCGACGCCCACGACGGACACCCGGGGCAGCTCCCTGGCCAGGGCGACGGCCAGCGCCGCCACGCCCGTGCCGACGTCCAGGACGCGTCCGTCCGCCGTGTCCAGGCGTTCGGCGAGCCCGGTCAGCCTGGGCACCACCCGGGTGGCCAGGGCGCGTCCGGTCGCGGCCGACGCCCGGCCCTGGTTCAGCAGCACCTCGTCGTCCAGCTCGGCCCAGCCGCCGCCCGCCGGGGCGGACGCCTGCGCCGCGGCGGCGACCGCCTGGCGCAGCGAGCTCAGCCGGGCCTCGACGGCGCTCCGCCCGGCCGGCCCGTCGGCGGGGACGAGTGAGGGATGCGGGACCGGCGTCGCGCCGTCCCAGGACAGCAGCCCGGCGGCCTCCAGCACGGCGGTGCGCCGGGGCGACGCCGCGAGGACCTCGGTGAGCGGCGCCGACAGGGCGTCCCGCATCGTGCCGAGCGCGGCGGCCAGGGCCCACGCCGAGGCCTCCAGCGCGGCCATCGGGTCCGGGCCGAGAGGATGCGGCGTCTCGCGGTGCACGACGCCGGGCGGAGACTGCGGTTCGGACATGTGGAGAACACCTTTCCCGTGCGCGGTGCCGTAGAGAGCGGCTCACGACCGGCTCGACGAGGAGACGACGGCCTTCCGTTTCTCCGGCCGAAGTATCGCCGTAAACCGTTCGAAACGTGACATCAACAATCGGTCGATACGGTCCCACCGAGCTCGCCCCTCGCACCCCCGGGGGCATGCGTGACGAGGCGCTTCACGATCTTAGATTATGTCAAGAATCTATCCTGTGATAGGAAAGGGACTCCACGCCTCCGGGGGCAAAGGACAGGGGAGACCACGGAGGCGTGACCGCCCCCAGGCGGTCGGAGAGCACTGCCTTCGTTCGCATCGCGCTCGCATGCCTGTCCGCGCCGGGCCCGCTGTGGCCGAGCCGAGCCGATCGACCAGCTATTGGAGAAAGAATGTCCAGCACCCCCGTGCGGTTGGCCGACAGCCGTGACATGTACGTGGCCCATCGGGTCTTCCGGCGCGAGTTCGCGGCCGCGCCTGACCTGGTGCGCCGTGTGGAACCGGGGGACGTCTCCCGCGCCCGGCTGATCGCCGACCATGTCGCGAAGCTGACCCACGAGCTGGACCGGCATCACCAGGGTGAGGATCGGCTGGTGTGGCCCAAGCTGCTGGAACGGGCGCCGACGGAGATCCTGCCGATCGTGGAGACCATGGAGCGTCAGCACAAGGTGCTGCACGACGCGTTGGTGCAGGTGGACACCGCACTCGACCGGTGGCGGCCCCGGGCCGACGCGGGCGACCGCGACGCGCTCGCCGCCGCGCTCGACGCCATGCTTCCGCCGCTGGGCGAGCACCTGGACACCGAGGAGCGGCACGTCCTGCCGCTGATCGACACGTACATCACAGAGGCCGAGTGGGCACAGGTGGCTGAGGAAGCCGTCAAGGATCAGCCGAAGAAGGCACTGCTGGTGAACCTAGGGATGGCCCTCTACGACGCCGACCCCGCCCACCTGGAGGTCGTCAAGGGCGCCATGCCGCCGCCGGTGTGGTTCGTCGTCACCCGGCTCGGTCCCCGCGCGTACGCCAGGTACGCCCGGCGGATCCACGGCACCCCCACGCCCGCCAGGTTCGACGAAGATCGCAGCCGCCGGTAGCTCGGCGGTATCGCGGCGACGGGCCCCTACCCGCCGCTCCCGCCGGCCGTGCCCACCGGCGGGCGCGACCCCCTGTTCAGGCCGTCCGGCCTGGTCAGCAGGCGGCGGCGCGGGCCAGGAAGACGGCCCGCTCCCGTTCGTTGCGGGTCAGGGCCGCGGCCCTTTCGAACTCCCGCCTCGCCTCCTCCGTACGGCCCAGCCTGGCCAGCAGGTCCCCCCGTACGGCGGGCAGCTGGGGGTAGGACGCGAGCGCCCGCTCGCCGGCCAGGGCGTCGGCGATGCGCAGGCCCTCGGCGGGACCGGCGGCCATGCCCACGGCGACCGCGCGGTTGAGCTCGACCACGGGGGAGGGCGAGACGTGCGCGAGGACCCGGTAGAGCGCGGCGATCCGCTCCCAGTCGGTGTCCTCGGCCCGCGCGGCGCGGGCGTGACAGGCGGCGATGGCGGCCTGCAGCGTGTAGGGGCCGCCGCCCAGCGCCTCGGCCCGGGCGAGCGCGGCCAGGCCGTGACGGACGAGGAGCCGGTCCCACCGGCGGCGGTCCTGGTCGAGCAGCAGGATCGGCTCGCCGGACGGGCCGATGCGCGCCGGGATCCGGGACGCCTGGATCTCCATGAGGGCCACCAGGCCGTGCGCCTCCGGCTCGTCGGGGACGAGCCCGGCGAGGACGCGGCCGAGGCGCATCGCCTCCTCGCAGAGCGACGGCCGCACCCAGTCGTCCCCGGCGGTCGCCGAGTAGCCCTCGTTGAACACCAGGTAGACGACCTCCAGGACCGAGGCCAGCCGGGCGGCCAGCTCTTCCGGGGCGGGCAGCTCGAACCGGACCCGCTTGGCCGCGAGCGTCCGCTTGGCCCGGACGACGCGCTGGCCGACCGTCGGCTCGGGAACCAGGAAGGCCCGGGCGATCTCCTCGGTCGTCAGGCCGCACAGGAGGCGGAGCGTGAGCGCCACCCGGGCCTCGGTCGACAGGACGGGATGGCAGGCGGTGAAGACGAGGCGCAGCATGTCGTCGCCGATGTGGTCGTCGAGGGCGTCGTCCAGGTCGGGCTCGGCCTCCTGGCGGGCCCGCAGATCGCGGCCCAGCTCCCCGAGCTTGTCCTCGTACCGCGTCCGGCGGCGCAGCAGGTCCACGGCCCGGTGCTTGGCGGTGGCCATCAGCCAGGCCCCCGGGTTGCCGGGCACGCCCTCACGGGGCCACCGCTCCAGCGCGATCAGCAGGGCGTCCTGCGCGATCTCCTCGGCGACGCCGACGTCCCGGACGAGCCGGGCGATCCCGGCGACCAGCCGGGCCGACTCCATCCGCCAGACCGTCTCCACCGCGTGCCGGGCGGCGTCGTGGTCGTGCTCGTACGGAGGGGGATCGGCGGCCGTCATGGCCACCGATCCAACCATCCGCGGCTCGCGCGCTCAGGCAGGGGGGCCGAAGTCCTCCGGCCCGAACACCTTCAAGATGCGGGCGTCGCCCTCCCAGCCGGCCCACAGGTCACGGTGCAGCCGCACGAAGCGGGAGGTCCACTCCACGACCTCCTCCTTCGACCTGACCTCGTAGAGGGCGTAGCTGATCATCTCCTTCGCCTCGGCGAACGGGCCGTCCGTGACGCTGAGGCTCCCGCCGGCCAGCCGGACGCGGGACCCCGCGGCGCTGGGGGCGAGGCCGGCGGTGTCGAGCAGCACGCCCGCGCCGACGGCCTCCTCGCCGAGCTTGGCGATGGCCTCCATCAGGTCGGGCGGCGGCGGGGTGTCCGGCTGGGCGGCCTCGAGCAGGACCAGGTAGCGCATGGTCGATCTCCTTCGATCGGTGAGTTCAGGCGGTTCAGGCGCCGGCGCGACGATAGAGGTGGACGGCGAGGGCGGCGACCCAGGCCCAGGCGAGCACGACCGCCGCGGTGAAGGACAGGACGGTCGCCGGGGAACCGGCCCCCGAGGCGATGCCGGCGAACGCCGCGAGGACGGCCACGCCCGTCACCCGGGAGAACGCCGCCCAGCCCCGGCGCCCTTCCCGGGAGAACCGGGCGGCGATCACCAGGCAGGCCGCCACCAGGCAGGCGAAGCCCACCCCGCCCGAGGCCAGGTGCAGCAGCCCGTGCCAGCTGACCTGTCCGGGGCCCTCCGGGGTGCCGGCGGGGAAGCCCATCGCGGGATCCGCCCGGAACGCCCCCGCGGCCAGCAGGCTCGCCCCGTACGCCCCGGCGAGCCGGGGCGCCCAGACGGCGCCGCGGCCCGGGCGCAGCGCCCGCCGCAGCCCGGCGGCGAACGCGATCGTCATGAGCCCGGTGAGCACGAAGGTCGCGACGTGGATCCATCCCAGGTCGCCGTTGCTCAGCAGGCTCCAGGAGTGCCGGGACGGGTCGAAGCCGTCGCGGGTCAGCGCCTCCGTCAGCGACACGACGACGTAGAACGGCCCCGCGAGCACGCCGTACCCGAGGAGGCTCCTGGTGGTGGCGGTCGCCGGGTCGCACACGGGGGCGTCCGTCGCCGTCGCGAGGTGGGTCTGCTGGGTCATCGCCCGTTCTCCTTCCGAGTCCGGGGACCGGCTCCGGGCCGGCCCTCCACTACGGCCTCGAACGGGAGGACCCGGCTTCGACATCGGCGCCGATTTTTCTCCGGAATTTTTTCAGATGGGGACGGCGACGGAACGCCGGCGGGTCATGGAAGCACGACGAGCCGCCTGCCTTTGAGGTCGGTACGCCGCCAGGCCGTAGGGCAGGCGGATGCCGCCGACCTCGTGCAGGACCGCTGCCTTCATCCCAGCTCTTGACCGAACAAGCGGGCGATCCGGGTCTGCCACGCCGCCAGGACGCGAGGCGCACGGGCCGGAGAGTGGTTGAACCCATGGTGCTGCGAACGGTGGTGCGATCGGTGGTGCGTGAGCGAGTGCCCCCGTCCATGGCCGTGGCGGGCCTCGCCCTGGTGGCCGGCCGGCCGCTCGGTGTGCGCGGGAATCGCGGGAACGCGATGGGTCGCCCGGTGCAGCAGGTCGCGGAGCGAGTGCCGGTGTCTCATCGGTGCCTCCTCAGGCGCATGAGTCTCTATCAATGATAGAGAACTCTATCATTGATAGAGTCCGGGAGGGAGGTGCCGGAAGATTGGCTCTGGACAAGCAGCGGATCGTCACCGAGGCCGTCGCGCTACTGGACGCCGAGGGTCTCGACGGCGTGACCACGCGCAAACTGGCCGCCCGGCTCGGCGTGCAGTCGCCCACCCTTTACTGGCACATCCCCAACAAGGCGGCGCTGGTCACCGCGATCGCCGAGGCGATTCTTGAGCAGCAGTTTTCCGAGCCGGCGCCGCCCGCGCCGGAGGAGTGCTGGCAGGACTGGCTGATCGGCCTGGCCGAGCGGCTGCGGCGCGCGTTGCTGGCCCACCCGGACGGAGCCCGGATCATCGCGGCCTCCCAGCTGTCCCTCAAGATGGCCGCCATCTCCGAACTGGCGATGAGCACACTGGTCGGGCGGGGCATTCCCTTGCGGCAGGCTCGCCTGATCGTGTTGACGGTGTTGCGCTTCACCGTCGGCTACGTCCTGGAGGAACAGGCCGGCCGCCCCGACGCCGACGCCCTGGACGGCTTCGACATGGCCGCGTACGCCGCGGCGTACCCCACCTTGATAGCCGGTGTGGCCGAGTACTTCCAGCCTGGCCGCACCGTGGACGATCTGTTCCGCGACTGTCTGGAACAGATCGTCCACGGTCCTGCGGCGCAGTCCGGCCCCACGTCCTGACCGGTCAGCCGCTCCGCAGGCGAGTGAGCCCTCGGGCGCGGCGTGGCCCTGGCGGCGACATCAGTCGGCGGGCCTGCCGAACCAGCGGGAGAGGTGGTCGTCCAGGTCCTGCTGATCGTCGCCGATCCAGGCGACGTGGCCGTCGGGGCGCAGCAGGACGCACGGAACATCCAGTGCCGCAGTGGGATCCGCGAGGTGGTCGACCCGGTCCGACCAGCCGCCGGCGGTCAGGCGTTCGGTGCGGTCCAGCAGCAGGCCGCGGCCGCGATGCAGCAGACCGTAGAGGCGGCCCTGTTTCACGTCGATGTCGCGCAGGCGGCGGCCGAGCAGGTCGGGACCCTCGCCGAAGTCGTACCGGATGCCGATCGCGGTGATCTTCTCGATCAGGTGGCGGTTCACCTCGTCGAAGTCCATCAGTTCGGTGAGCAGCCTGCGCACGGCCTGCGGGCCCGGCTCGACGGACAGCAGTTCCATCTGGGCGCGGGTGTTGTCCAGCACGTCCTCGGCGACCGGACGACGTTCGGCCTGGTAGGTGTCCAGCAGTGTCTCCGGCGCCCAGCCGCGGATCTGCGCGGCCAGTTTCCAGCCGAGATTGAACGCGTCCTGAACGCCCAGATTGAGGCCCTGCCCGCCGATGGGGGGATGGATGTGCGCCGCGTCGCCGGCCAGGAGCACCCTCCCGACGCGATAACGTTCGGCCAGCCGGGTGGCATCCCCGAACCGGGACAGCCAGCGCGGGGAGTGCACGCCGAAATCGGTTCCGGCGATGGTGCGCAACTGGCGCTTGAAATCGTCGAGGGTGGGCGGTACCGCGCGGTCGCCGACTTCTGCGGCGGGGACCACGACGCTGTAGACCCCTTCGCCGAAGGGCCTGAGCCAGAACCGCTTGTGGGTCACGCTGATCTCGGCCACCTTGGCGGCGATCTCCTCCTGCGGTACACCCACGTTCATCTCGCCCATGAGCGTGTCGGTCCGTGAGGGCTCGCCGGGGAAGCCGACGCCGAGCAGTTTGCGCACCGTGCTGCGGGCGCCGTCACAGCCGACGAGGTAACGCGAACGCAGCCGTTCCCCGTCGGCCAGTTCGACGGTCACGCCCTCGTCGTCCTGCTCGAAACCGGTGACCGCGGAGCCGCGCCGGACCTGCGCGCCCAGGTCGATCGCGTGTTCTTCGAGCAGGCGGACGATGACCGGCTGCGGGATGCCCAGCAGATAGGCGTGCGCGGAATCCAGGCCCTCGGGCGCGGGTTTGGCGATGGCGGCGAAGAAGCCGCCGGCCGGACGCCGTCGTCCGTGTTCGAGGATGCGCTCCAGCAGTCCGCGCATCGCCATCAGCTCGAGACTGCGAATGTGCAGACCGACTATGCGGACGAAGGAGACGGGCTCGGTCTCCTTCTCCAGAACGAGTACCCGCACATCGTGCAGCCGCAGTTCGGCGGCCAGCATCGCACCGGCCGGCCCGCACCCGGTGATGATCACGTCGAACGTGAGGGGCGGGTGATCGGCGGTGTACCGCGGAGAGTCCATAGGTGGTGCCTTTCGGGAGTGCCTTGGTGGAGAGGCGCTCCCGGCGACACCTACGTCAATCGCCCGACCGTGGCGCGAAGGGGGAGCACCCACATCGATACAGCGTTCATGGGTCTCACCTCCTTGGGCGGTGTCACGGTCGACTGCAAGGTACAAGCCCGGGTGTCATCCCGTCCAATCCATTTCCAGCCACGTGATCACGGCTCCGATACCTCGCGAGGCCTGCTCACCGGTGGATTTCCGTCCGCATGGTGATGGTGGTCCCCGCGTCGCCTGTTTCGACGGAGACGTGGGCCATGAGCGCCCGCATGAGGGCCAGGCCCCGCCCGCGGTAGTCGTCCCCGCGCGGCCGCGGCGTCCGCCACCGGCCGGTGTCGGCGACGGCCAGGTGGATCTCGTCCGCGGTGGCGAAGGCGACCAGCCGCACCCGCTGCCCCGGCGTGTCCCGGTGGCCGTGCTCGATCGCGTTCGCGCACGCCTCCCCGGCGGCGACCAGGATGTCCCCGAGCAGCCGGGGGGTGATGCCGAGCTGGTCGAGCCAGCGGCGCAGCGCGGTGCGCACGGGCGCGAGCTGCGCGGAGTCGGCGGGGAACGTCACCTCCAGCGGGCGGGGGTGGCGGTACAGCAGCAGCGCGACGTCGTCGTCGTACCCCTCGGGCGGCTCCAGGCCCTTCATGATCCGGTTGGCCAGGGACTCCAGGGAGTCGTTCAGTCCCTGGCGGGCCGCGTCGGCCGCCTGGCCGATCCCGGCGTCGATGGGCCGGCGGCGCCGTTCCACCAGGCCGTCGGTGTACAGCAGCAGTGTGCCGGTGGCCGGCAGCAGGCAGGTGGCCTCGGGCCGGTCCTCCTCCCGGCGGACGGCGAGCGGCATCGACCGGGCCCGGTCGAGCAGCTGCGTCGACCCGTCCGGACGGGTCAGGATGCCCGGCGGATGGCCGGCGCTGCTGTAGGTGAGCCGGCCGGTCTCCGGGTCGAGGATCCCGCAGAAGACCGTGGCGCACAGGGCTCCCGGGATCATGCGGGCGAACCGGTCGAGCGTCATGAGCGCCTGCGCGGGGCCCGACGACAGCAGTAGCGCGCGGCAGGCGCTGCGCAGCTGCCCCATCACCGTGGCCGCCTGAAGCCCGCGGCCGACGCAGTCGCCCACGACGATGCCGATCCGGCCGTCGGGCAGCTCCACGGTGTCGTACCAGTCGCCGCCGACCTCCAGCGGTCGCGCGGCCGGCTCGTAGCGGACGGCGAAGCCGGGCGGCAGCTCCGCGGGCCCGAGGATCGCGCGCTGCAGCGCCAGCGCCGTCTCCCGCTGCTGCTCGAAGGTGTGGATGCGGTGCAGCGCCTGGCCGAGGTGCCCGGCGAGCACGGCGAGCAGCGTGTGGTCCTCCGCGACGAGCGGGCGCGCCCGGGCGGGCTCGATCCACAGCACGAGCGGGCCGGCCGGGTGGTCGAGGGCGATGCCGGGCCCGGCGGGGTCGCCGGTGACGACGGGCTGCAACGCGGTGCCGCCGCGCAGGCGCTCCATGGCGGTCATCAGCGCGGGGTCCGGCTCGGCCCGGACCCCTTCCGCGGCCGCGGAGGTCACCAGCGGCTCCCGGGCGCCGTCCCACATCGCGGCGAGCACGCGGCGGGCCTGCCAGATCTCCCGCAGCTCGTCGACCGCGGCCCGCAGGGCCTCCGGCAGGCTGTCGGCCCGGGACAGGCGCACCCCCAGGGCGGCGAGGGCGGCCTCCCGCTGCGCCGTGAACCGCTCGGCCGTCACGTCGCGCAGCGTGCCGACGATCACGCGTCGCCCGCTGCCGGGGTCCTCCACCTGGTTGAAGGTGGCGGCCACCCAGATCCGGCGTCCGTCCCGGTGCCGGACGGGAGTCATGATGCTGCCCCGCGGACGGCCCACCAGCAGCCCGTACGCCTCGCCCACCTGGCGGTGGCCCTCGGGGTCGTCGGTCTCCGAGGGCCACCAGGGGTAGGGCGGGGCGTAGGGAAGGCCCTCCGGGCCGTACCCCAGGATGTCGGCGAAGGCCGCGTTGGTCTCCAGGACCGTTCCCGCCGCGTCGCAGACGAAGAACGCCTCCTGCATCGCGTCGATCAGGGCCGCGCGCCAGCCCGCCTGGTGGCTGCGCAGGCGGGCCAGCTCGATGTTGGCCCGGACCCGGGCCAGCAGGTCGGCCGCCGAGAACGGCTTGACCAGGTAGTCGTCGGCTCCCGCCTCCAGTCCCTCGATCGAGGCCTCCTGACCGGCGCGGGCCGACAGCAGCAGCACGGGGATGCCCGCGGTGCGCGGGTCGCCCCGCAGCGCGGCGACGAGCTGGAGGCCGTCCAGCCGGGGCATCATCACGTCGGTGACCACCAGGTCCGGCGGGGCGGCGCGGACGGCCTCCAGCGCGGCCTCGCCGTCGGTCACGGTGTCGACGTCGTAGCGCGGCTGGAGCAGGCGCCGCAGGTACTCCCGCATGTCCGCGTTGTCGTCGGCGACCAGCACCCGCGCCCGGCGCCCGCCGTCGAACGGCGCGGAGACCTCGCCGATCTGATCCTCCTGGTCGCCGGGGGTGCCCGGCAGCCAGCCCAGCGCCTCCTGGACGAACGGGGTCGCGGTCGCCGACACGGCCGCGCCCCCGCCGGCCGCCGGGGCCGTGCTCCCGGCCGGCAGGTGACCGTGCCCGTACGGCACCCGCAGGGTGAAGACGGTCCCCCTGCCCTCGGCGCTGTCGGCCGTGATCGTGCCGCCGTGCAGCGCCAACAGCTCCCGCACCAGGGCCAGGCCGATGCCGCTGCCCTCGTTGGACCGCGATCGCGCGTTCTCGATGCGGTGGAACCGCTCGAACAGCCGGGGCATCTCCCTGCCCGGCACCCCGATGCCGGTGTCGGAGACCCGCACCACCGCCTCGCCGTCGCCGGGCCGCACCTCGACGCGGATCGCGCCCTCGAAGGTGAACTTCAGCGCGTTGCTCAGCAGGTTGAGGACGACCTTCTCCCACATGCCGGGGTCGACGTACACCGGCTCCGGCAGCGGCGGGCAGTCGACCTCGAAGGTGAGCCCGGCCTTCTCGACGGCGGCGCGGAACACGCCGGCCAGCTCGGCCGTGAACGCGGACAGGTCGACGGGCTCGAATCCGGCCTGCATCCGGCCCGCCTCGATGCGGGAGAAGTCCAGCAGGGTGTTGACCAGCTTGCCCAGCCGCAGCCCGTTGCGGTGGATGACGTCGAGCTCCTCGCGGGCCCGTCCCCCGCCGGCGGGGAGCTGAGCCCGCAGCTCCTCCAGGGGTCCCATGATCAGCGTCAGCGGCGTGCGGAACTCGTGGCTGATGTTGGAGAAGAACGCCGTCTTGGCCCGGTCGAGCTCGGCCAGCTCCTCCGCCCGCCGCTGCTGGGCGCGGTAGGCCACCGCCCCGTTGACGAGGGCCGCGGTCTGCCGGGCCACCAGGTCGAGGAACGTCCGGTACGCCTCGTCGAGCGCCCGCCCCGCGCTGGCGGCCAGCACGATCACGCCGGCCGGCGCGGATCCGGTCTCGCCCGGCAGCGGCAGCACCACCGCCTGCGTGGGCGGCGTCTGCCAGCCGCCCGACGGCAGCTCGCCGAACCGCTCCATCACGTCGTCGACGGCGACGGGCCGGCCCGTGGCCAGCGCCTCCTCCAGCGGCCAGCCGTCCAGGGCCCCGGCGCCGCGCGGGCTGGTGGCGGCCAGGTCGAGGCCCGCGCCGTCGGGCCGGCGCAGGTAGACGGCCGCGTACGGCACGTCGCGCGCGGCGCGCTCCAGCGCCCCCGCGACCAGATGGCAGGCCTCCTCGACGCTCCGCCCGATGCCGGCCTGCGCGCCCAGGTCCTGCAGGGCCGCGAGCCGCCGCCCCGCGATGACCCGTTCGGTGGTGTCGCTGACGGCCGTGAAGACCCCGCGTACGGTGCCGTCGTCGTCGTGGAGGGGGCTGTAGGAGTAGGTCCAGTACGTCTCCTCCCAGTAGCCGTGCCGGTTCATCGGCAGGAGGAGGTCCTCCGACCAGGTGGCCTCGCCCGAGGCCGTCACCGACTCCAGCATGGGCCCGATGATGTGCCAGATCTCCGTCCACACGTGCTCGCCCGGCTTGGCGAGGGCCGGGTGCTTGGTGCCGAGCAGGGGCAGGTACGCGTCGTTGTAGAGGAACCGCAGGTCGGGACCCCACCACACGATCATGGGGAAGCGGGACGTGAGGCAGATCCGGGCGGCTGTGCGCAGGCTCGCGGGCCACTGCGCGGGATCGCCCATAGGGGTGTCCTCCCAGGCGAACTCCCGCATGCGCCGGGCCATCTCGCTGGCACCGGGGAAGATCAGGTCCCGTGGCCCGCTCCGCCCGGCATCGCTCATCCGCTCGTCCTCCCTGGTCCGGACGTCCCCGACCCGGGCGGATCACGGACGCCGCCGCGGCCCGGCCCTCCGCCCGGGGACCGCCGGGGCTGCGGCGTTTCGTAGGATAAGGCCGCGCGACCCCTGTCAGGGCGGTCGCCGTTCCGTCCGTCCAGATGGGGAGTCACCGACGACACCCGCGAGCAGGAGCTTCCGGTGCCCGACACGCCGCTGACCGTCACGACCCATCCCCACGAGGCGGGACTCGTCCTGCTCCACGTGGCGGGGGATCTCGACTTCCACACGGCGGGCTCCTTCCGGCGGGCGATCGAGGACCTGCCCGAGAGCCGCGGCCCCGGCGTCGTGATCGATCTGTCCGGGGTGACGTACTGCGACTCCACCGGCCTCACGATGCTGGTGCGGGCCTATCACCACACCCGGAGCAGCGGCACCCCGCTCGTCCTGACCGGCCCCGACGACAAACTCACCCGAATGCTGAGCATCGTCGGGCTCGACCGGCTGTTCACCGTCTTCGACACCCCGGAGGCGGCCGTGGCCGCCCTCACCGCGTGAGGCCGGACCTCACCACGCTGGCCGAACGGCACCGGGGAGAGCTGACCGGCTACTGCTACCGCATGCTCGGCTCGCCGTTCGAGGCGGAGGACGCGGTCCAGGAGACGTTCCTGAGGGCCTGGCGCGTCCTCGACCGGTACGACGAGAGCCGGGGCTCGGCCCGGACCTGGCTGTACCGCATCGCCACCGGCATCTGCCTCGACATGCTGAAGGGCGCCCGTAGGCGGGCCCGGGCCGTGGACCTCGGCCCCGCCTCCGCGCCGGGGCCCGACATCGGCGCGCCCCTGCCGGACGGCGCGTGGGTGCTGCCGGTCCCCGACGGCCGCGTCCTGCCGGAGGGCGGCGACCCGGCCGAGATCGCCGTCACCCGGGAGACCGTGGCGCTGGCGTTCGTGGCCGCCCTCCAGCACCTGCCGCCCCGCCAGCGGGCCGTGCTCATCCTGCGCGACGTGCTGTGCTGGCGGGCCGCCGAGGTGGCCGGGCTCCTCGGCGCGACCGTGGCCTCGGTCAACAGCGGCCTCCAGCGGGCCCGCGCGGCGATGGCCGCAGCGGGGGAGCCGGCGGGGGAGCCGGGGGCCGAGCCGTACCGGCCGCTGGACGAGGGGCAGCGGCGCCTGCTCGCCCGCTACGTCGAGGCGTTCGAGCGGTACGACGTCGAGGCCCTGGTCGCCCTCCTGCACGAGGACGCCACCATGTCCATGCCGCCGTTCGCCTGGTGGCTGTCGGGCCGGGCGGACATCCGCGCCGCCCTGGTCCACTCCGCGGGCCCGTGCGCGGGGTCGCGGCTCGTGCCCACGGCGGCCAACGGCATGCCGGCGTTCGGGCACTACCTGCCGGACGGCGACGGCGGGCATCGGCCGTTCGCGCTCGTGGTGCTGGAGGTCCGCGAGGGGCGGGTGGCCGGCCTGACCTCCTACCTCGACGGCCCGCGCCTGTTCCCCCTCTTCGGGCTGCCGCCGTCGCCCTGACCAGGGCTGGGATGAGTTCCGGCCGCCCGCGTCGTATCACCTCCCGGCAGACGACACGAGACGAGAGGACACGATCATGGCGGACCACATCGAGGTCAACGGCGTGCGGACCTGGTACGACCGGCAGGGCGCCGGGGAGCCCCTGGTGCTGCTGCACGGCGGGTTCAGCGACGCGCGCGACTTCGCCGGCAACCTCGCCACGCTGGCCGGCCGGTTCACGGTGTTCACCCCCGAACGGCGCGGCCACGGCCACACCCCCGACGTCGAGGGGCCGATCACGCTCGACCTGATGGCCGAGGACACGGCCGCGTTCATCGACAAGGCCGTCGGGGGCCCCGCGCACCTCGCGGGCTACAGCATCGGCGCGACCGTCGCCCTGCTGGTCGCCCTGCGCCGCCCCGACCTCGTGCGCCGCCTGGTCCTGATCAGCTGCGGCATCACCCGGGAGAGCTGGATCTTCACCCCCACCGCCGGCGCCCAGATGCCCGAACAGGTCGTGGCCGCGTACGCCGAGGTCTCCCCGGACGGCCGGGACCACTTCCCCGTGGTGGTCGGCAAGATCGTCGAGGCGGCCGCGACTGAGCCGCCGCCGCTGACAGAGGAGGACCTGCCGTCGGTGACCGCGCGGACGCTCGTCGTGGCGGCCGACGACGACATGGTCCACCTGGAGCACACCCTCGCGCTCTATCGGGGCGTGCCCGGCGCGGAGCTCGCCGTCGTCCCGGGGACCTCGCACGTGCTCCTGCACGAGAAGCCCGAGCTGTGCACGCGGATCGTGGCCGCGTTCCTGACGGAGGAGCCCCGCCCGACGTTCATCCCGATCCGCCGGGCCTGACCCGCTCCGCGCCCGCTCGCGTCAGACGATCGGGACGGTCAGGGGCCGCCGACGTCGATGTGGAAGGAACTGGAGAAGGAGGAGCCGGCCGCGAACCCCGGTCCGAAGACGGGCCCGCCGGTCTCGTCCTCGTCGCCGGGGGCGTGCTCGCCCGAGCCCAGCAGGGCCCGGGTCAGCGACTCGCGCTCGGCCAGCATCTCCTCCAGCGCCCGCCCCACGTGCCCGTCGGTCAGCACCGGCGCGTCGCCGCCGTCGTCGAGCGCGGACAGCACCGCCCGGCGCAGCAGTTCCTTGAAGAACGACGCCGTCGCGCCCTCGGTCCGCGCCACGACCGGCTCGAGGTCGGCCTCCAGCCGCAGGTCGCGGGCGTACAGGCGGAGCAGTGCCGCCCGGCCGGCGGCGTCCGGCTTGGGGATCTCCACCGCCAGGTCGACCCGGCCAGGGCGGTCGGCCAGGGCGCGTTCCAGCACGTCGGCCCGGTTCGTGGTCAGCACGAACGTCACGTCCGCGTCCGCGCCCACGCCGTCCATCGCGTCGAGCAGGGCGAACAGCAGCGGGTTGCCGTCCTCCGTGTACGACCGGTCGCGGGCCACCAGATCCACGTCCTCCAGGACGACCATGGCCGGCTGCAGCCGGCGGGCCAGCCCGGCGGCCTGGGAGACGTACCGGATGGCGGTGCCGGTCATCACGATCACCGTGCACTGGCGCATACGGCCCATGAGGTAGCGGACCGTGTGGGTCTTGCCGGTGCCGGGCGGGCCGTGCAGCAGCAGGCCGCGCTTGAGGTGCTGGCCGTGCGCGCGCAGCCGGTCGGCCCGCTCGGCGATGCCGGCGATGTGCCGCTCGATCACGTCGAGGACGCCGTCGGGGAGGACGACCTGCTCGGCGGCGAGGTCCGGCCGGGGGAGGAACGTGACGAGGTCGTTGCCCCGGTGCTCGCTCCAGGTGAACGACAGCACCTGCCCCTGGTACACGTCGTCGGCCCGCATGAGCCGCTCGATCTCGTCACGGGTGGCCGTGGCGCTCTGCCGGTCCGGGGCGAGCACGACGACCTGGCAGTGCGGCCGCCCGTGCTCCTGGGGGCCGCGCAGCCCCACCACGACGGGGACGCCGCCGGGGGAGCGGGTCAGGACCAGGCCGAGCGAGATCACCTCGGTCGTCAGGGCGGGCCCGACGGCGGCCGTGGCGTAGTCGACCGCCCCCGGCTCGAAGCGCTCCCACCCGCGGGCGGCGCCGGCCAGCATGTCGATGACCTCGTTGTGCTCACGCCCCTGGCCGGCGATCCCGAACCACTCCGCCGCCGGCGTGCGGGCCGCCAGGTACGCCTCGGCGCCCCGCTGCAGGTTCACGTGCTCCCAGGTGGGGAAGCTCTCGACCACGCTCACGACGTGCTTCAGGTCGCACCCCAGGTGCCCGGTGACCCGGGCCACCAGCTCGGGCGTCTCCCGCCCCTCCTCCAGCCGTCTGTGGGCGTCCTGCACGAGGTCGCTCAGGGCACGGGCCAGGGTCCGGGCGTCGCTGAGATCCATACGTGCAACCTTGACAGGGTTCGGAGCACTTCGCCGTGGATTGTCCTGCTCCGGTCATTTCCTCCTGGTCAGCTCTTGAGGAACGCCAGCAGGTCGTCGTTCAGCTCGTCGCGGTGGGTGACGAACAGGCCGTGCCCCCCGGTGGCGTACTCCTTGTACACGGCCCCCGGCACGAGCGACGCCGTACGACGGCCGGTGCGGGCAACCGGCGCCGACATGTCGGCGGCCCCGTGGACGACCAGCGCGGGCAGGGTGAGCGCACGCAGGGCGTCCCGGTGGTCGGCGTGGAAGAGGGACGCGAACAGCCGCGCGGTGGCCCAGGGCGACGTCGACAGGCACTGGGCGATCGTCCAGTCGATGAGGGCCGGCGAGACGGGGTGACCGAGGTGGGTGGCGTACCAGACCTGCGCCTGACGGGCGAACCAGGCCGGCCGGTCGGTGCGGAACTGGGCGAGCGTGGCCTGGAGGGCCGTCTCCGGCGCCCCATCCGGGTTGTCGGCGGTCTGCTTGAGGAAGGGGAGCACGCCGGAGACGAACGCCACCCGCGCTACCCGGTCCTCGCCGTGGCGGGCGAGGTAGCGGGCGGCCTCGGCGGCCCCGGCCGAGTGCCCGACCAGCGTGAACCCGCGCAGGCCCAGATGCTCGACCAGGTCGGCGACGTCGTCGGCCACGGTGTCCAGGTCGTAGCCGCCGGAGGGCCGGTCGGAGCGGCCGTGTCCCCGCCGGTCGAGCGTGACGCACCGGTACCCCCGCTCCACGAAGAACGGGATCTGGTACTCCCACATGTCGCCGCTCAGCGCCCAGCTCGCCAGGAAGAGGATCGGCTCCCCGGTCCCGTGCTCCTCGTAGGCCAGGCGGACCCCGTCGGCGGTCTCGAAGAACATGGCGCCCTCCCATGGCGTCGTCGTGCGGCTGACATCAGCAGTGTCGCCGGACGGCGGAGGGAGATCGATTACCTCACAGGTCATGCGGGCCCGCCCGCCATGGTCAGGCCAGGCCCGACGAGCTTGCGCAGGTTGAGGCCCTTCTGCCAGGCCGTACGCCAGGAGGCGAGGTGGCGCGCGGCCCGCTGGCCGCGCACGGCCGCGGGCCACTGTCAGCCGAGGATTGCGGAGAGGTCGCCGGCGAACACGGCGACGACGCCGAGGATCGCGATGACGAAGCCGATGATGCCGAAGGCGCGCGCCGCACCGGCCTGCGGGCGGGCACCCTTGGTCAGGCCGGCGAGCCAGGCCGCCGTGGCGCCGAAGATCGCCGGGGCGCCCGACCAGAAGAACGGCACCGTGACGAGGGACAGCGCGCCCAGCACGATCGCGCCGACGCGGGCCCGGGACGGGGACTTCATCAGGGGCAGCGCGATGGCGATGGCGATGGCGAGCGAGGCCACGCCGACAACCGAGATGCTCTCGATGCTGCTGATGGCGCCCTCGGGAAGGTACGGGTCGGTGTCGGTGAACAGGATGCTGCCGACCTGCGCGGCGATGTTGACGACGGTCGACAGGACGAACGCGCCGCCGACGAGCAGCGGGGCGGACAGGCCGCGAGTGGTGGCGGGGCGGTCGTTCGTGGCGGCGGACATGACGATTTGCCTCCCTGAGCATGGGCACCGGCCGATCCGGGGCACCACCACCGTGCGGCCGGCCGCGTCCCGCGAAACAGGCCCGTGCCGTCCCGCCGCGTCCCGGAGTGTCCCGCCGCGATCCCGTGCCTGCGCGACACCCTAGGCCGCCCCCCGTCTCGTATAGCACTATGAAGCGATGACCGACGCCGCCGCCAGCCCCCGCGGGTTGCCGCGCGCCGTCGTGTTGGCGGGGCTGGCGACCGCGGCGGGCATTGTGCCGGCGGTGCACGGGTTCGACTACGCGACGCTGCCCACCGGCGCGGTGTACGGCTTGGGCTGGCCGGCCTTCGGCATTGTCGCGGCGCTGCTGCTGGACCGTGAACCCCACTCGCGGCTCGGCCGGGTGTGCGCCGGCCTCGCCGTGGTGCCGACGCTGGTCGCCGCGGCCGCCTGGCTCGCCGGCGACGACCCGTCCGGCTGGGTCCGCCTCGAGCGCGGCTGGGGCTGGCTGGGCGTCGCGCCCGTCGTCGTCGCGTGCGCCGTCGTCGCCTGGGGCTTCGACCGCGTCGCCGGCCGCATGTCCCGGCGCCGCCTGGTCTGGCTGGTCACCGCGTCGGCCGCGCTCGTGGCCGCAGTGCTGATCGCCTCCGGCGCGGGCGGCCAGCGGGCGGCGGCGAGCGTGGAGGCGCTGGGCGTGGTGAGCATGGCCGGGGTGGTGTACCGCCTGGCGACCGTCCGCGAGCTGCGCCCCGTCGACGAGCCGGCCGTGGACGCGGCGATCGCGCTCCTCACGCTGCTCGGCGGGGCCGCCGTCGGCACGGTCGTGCGAGCGGTCGCGCAACGGGCCGGCACCCCGGGCCCGGACGTGTCCGGCGCGTTCGCCGCCATCGTCTCCGCCGTCCTCATCCTGCCGGCCGGCCTGTGGCTGCGCCGGGCATTCCTGGCCCGCCGCTACGGCCGCGGCACGATCTCGCCGGCCGACGTCGAGCAGATCACCGCCGACCTGCACGCCCAAGCCGACGTCCGGGCACTGCTGGCCAAGGCCGCGGCCATGATCGCCGCCGCGAGCGGGCACCGGCGGGTCGACCTCGTCCTCGGCCCGGACGCGCCGGAGCCGCCGGCGCATTGGGTGCTGTACCCCCTCGTCGTCGGCGGCGACCGGGTCGGCACCGTGTTCCTCGAGCCGCGCCATCCGGAGGGCCCCGAACCGTGGCAGGAGCGCGTCGTACGCCAGCTGCTGCCCACCGTCGCCCTGGTCGCCAAGGCGGTGAGCCTCGCCGTCGAGGCCAACCACGCCCGCCGCGACGTGGCCCGCCAGCGCGACGCCGAGCGCGCCCGCATCCTGGGAGACCTGCACGACGGCCTTGGCCCCACGCTCGTCGGCCTGAGCATGCGCGTGCGCGCCGAGGTGCGACGCCGCCCGACCCCGCTGCTGGAGTCTTTGGCCGTCGAGCTCGCCGACTGCCGTGGCGACCTGCGGCGTATCGTCTCCGGCCTCACGCCGTCGGTGCTCGACGAGGCCGGCCTGCCCACCGCGCTGCACCGCCTCGTCGGCTCGTTCGACGGCCAGGGCCCCACGGTGACGCTTGACAGCCGGATCGGCGAGCCGCTCGACCCGCCGGTCACGGTCGCGGTCTACCGGACCGTGGCCGAGGGCATCACCAACGCCCTGCGCCACGCCCGCGCCGAGCGGATCGCCGTCGACGTTCGTACCGAGCCTGGCGGCCGCGTCCGCGCCGAGGTCCGCGACGACGGCGCCGGCGGCCCGATAACCCCCGGCGTCGGCCTGTCGTCCCTGCGCCGCCGCGCCGAAGAGCTCGGCGGCTCGCTGCTGGTCGAGGCCGGCCCACACGGCACCCGCCTGTGCCTGGACCTGCCCTCCGCTGGAGGACCGTCATGATCCGCGTCCTCGTGGTCGACGACCATCCGATCGTGCTGTCCGGGCTGTCGGCCCTCGTCGAGTCCGACGACGGACTGGAGCTGGTCGCCGCCGCCCGCCGCGCCGCCGACGCGCTGGCCCTGACCGAGCGGCCCGAGATCACACCGCCTGACATCGCGCTGCTCGATCTGCAGCTGCCCGACGGCGACGGCATCACGCTCGGGGCCGATCTCAAGCGGCGCTGGCCAGCGCTGCGGGTCGTCGTGTTCACCATGCACGCCGACGACCGGTCGGTGACGCGCAGCCTCGGGTCGGGCCTGGACGGGTACCTTCTCAAGGACTCCGACCCCGACGACGTGCTCGCCGCAATCCATTCCGCCGCCCGCGGCACCCTGGTCCTCGGCCGCGGCGCGCAAGCCGCCGTGGTCGCCGCCGCGGCCGCTGCCCCGCCGCCGGCCGCGCTCGCCGCGTTGGACTCCCGCGACCTGGAGATCCTGGAGCTGCTCGTGCAGGGCCTGCCGACCTCCCAGGTGGCCGCCCGCCTGTTCCTGGCGCCGAAGACCATCCGCAACCGCGTATCGGTCATGCTCGACAAGCTGGCCGTTGCCACCCGCGACGAGGCGATCGCGCTCGGCCGCGCCGCCGGGCTCGGCAAAGCGAAATAGCCGAGGCAACGCGCCTGCCCCGGCCGGGTGAGCCATGCGGACCCGACCACCAGGTCAGGCCGGGCCGCCGATCCGCCGCAGGAGGTCGCCGACCGCCTGGAGGACGGCGTCGGGGCGCTCCTCGTGGATCCAGCCGTGTCCGGCGTCGCCGAGGAGGCGGTGCTCACCTCCGGGGACCGACGCGGCGAGCTCGGCGTGCAGGGCTCGCTTGCCGTCGTTGATCTGGCGCAGGAGGTGCTCCGGCCAGAGCGCGGCCTGGGTGGCGTCGTGGCCCAGGGCGGAGATCACGATCGTCGGCACGCCGGGGACCGCGGGCGCCCGCCGGATCTCCCCGGCGACGACGTCGTGCAGGTTGAGGCCCTCCTGCCAGGCCGTACGCCAGGAGGCGAGGTGGCGGGCGGCCAGCGGGCCGCGCACGGCCGCGGGCCACGCCGCGAAGTGCTCGTCGAGCTGCCCGCGGGCGACGCGGAGCTGTTCCTCGGCCGGCTCCGGCAGGTCCCGAGACTCCATCAGCTCCAGCATCTCCCGCACCTCCCGGGGCGCTCGGGGGAGCATGTCCTCGTGGAACGGGTCGAGCAGGAGCAGGCCCGCCACCTCGTCGGGGAAGCGCTGCGCGTAGTGACGGGCGTAGGCCGCGCCCAGAGAGTGGCCGACCAGCACGCGGGGGGACGGCACGCCGGCGGCCCGCAGCAGGCCGGACAGCTCATCGGTCACCTCGCCGGCCGTCCTGGGCAGGGCGACCGGCTCGCTCCAGCCGGTGCCCGCGCGATCGTAGACCACGCTGGTGGTCAGCTCGGCGACGCGCTCGTGCGTGTTCAGGTAGTCGAGGCCGAACAGACCCGCTCCCGGGAGGAACACCACGGCCGGGCCGCCGTTCCCGGAGCGGTAGAGCATCAGCCGCCGCCCGTCCACGTCGTACAGGCGTCCCAGTGGCGGCGTGTCCGTCTCTGTCACGGGGGTCATGTCCACTCCTCAATCGCCCGCCATGGCCGTCCTGCTGGCCGAGTTCGGCGCGTACCTCGACCACGACCAGGCCGACCCCGCCGCTGACCAGGTCGGCTACCGCCAGCACGCGGTGTGGCTCACCCCCCAGGAGCGCGCCGAGCTGATCGAGGACATGCGGGCGGCGATCGTGTCCCGGCTGGCCAACGCGCCCGCCCCCGGCCGGGTGCGCCACCTGCTCAGCCCGATCCTCTTCCCCGCCGAGGTCTCCGGCGAGGTTTCCGGCGAGATGGCGGGCGGCGACGCGTAAGCCTCGGGAGGGGTGCCTGGCATTCCGGCTGGTCGGAGCGGCCGTGCCCTCGCCGGTCGAGCGTGAACGCGCGTTCAGTGTCGCGTCCCATGGCCTCCGTGGCCGCCAGGATGTTGGCGTAGTCGCGTAGACGGGCGATCCGCCCGTTGCGCACGGTGAGCACAACGATGTTGGGGAGCGCGAACTCGCCGGTGGACGCGCTGGTCCCGAGGGCCTCCTGCTCGACGATGATCGTTTCCGGATCGCCGGTGTCGTGGACGGCGATAGTGCGGTATCGCTCGTACTTCAGCGGACCGGCCTTCCACCCCGCGGTTATCCAGTTCACGATCTCGTCCCGGCCGTCAAGCCGGGACGGGACGCCTGGGCGGGTGAACGGGAACTCATGGACCGCGTCGAGGGCGTACAGGCGCCTCAGGTCATCGGCGGACTGGCTGATGGAGGCGTGGCGGAAACGTTCCAGAACCTCACGCGGACCGGCTTCCTGCCCGCCGAGCGGCGCTCGCCGGGCAGACACCTTGCGGTAGCTGATCTTCCAGCCGTCGGGTTGGCGCGTGACGATGTCGTCGTAGACGACGCTGCCGGCCGTTCCGTCGGCCTTGATGCCGATTCCCTTGGATCGGACCCGGGCCGAGTGGTCGTCGATCTGAGTGATCACGATGTTGGTGACGTGATGGCCGACCGGGTTGGTCTCCCCCTGGGCGAGCGCGGCCTCACGGATGGTCGCGACCCCCTGCAACGAGCCGAGGCCGAAGTCGTCCAGGTCATAGGTGACGTCCGGGGTCAGCAGTTCGCCTGCCCGGTCCAGCTCGCCGGCGTCGGTGAGGTGGCCGTGGAGGTTGATCAGGTCGGTGATGTCGATCCGGTCCTGTTCCCTCAGCGTCATCGGGACGGCCCTCCATGTCCTGGGGCGCTATGCCATTAAGGTGAGGCATAGTCCGGTTAGATGGGCACGGTACCGGACTGTGTCCCCGGTTAGCAAGGGTGTGGTGATGGTGCCGGCAGGTCATGATCCGCGTTTGGGCGTCGAGCGTCCGAGGCGTGCGGACGCCCGACGCAACTACGAGCGGTTGGTCGAGCAGGCGAAAGTCGCGTTCGCCGAGTTCGGCGTGGACGCCTCGCTGGACGACATCGCTCGGCGGGCAGGGGTGGCAAGCGGGACGCTGTATCGGCATTTCCCCACTCGGCTGGATCTCATCGAAGCGGTGCTCTCCGAGCAGATAGCCGAGTTGGTCGACCTTGGTCGCCGGCTGCTGGCGGCCGAGGACGGGTTCGGCGCGTTGTCCACGTGGTTGCGTGCCGCAATCACGCATGGCCTGACCTATCGAGGTCTGTCGACCGCGGTGATGACCTCGGCGCTCGACCGCGGGAAGGGTCTGGTGTCAACCTGGCATGCGGAGATGTTCGAGGTGGGAACCGCGTTGCTGGCGAGGGCGCGGCAGTCAGGTGTGATCGTCGCGGATGCGGACGACGCGGATGTACTGAAGATGATCGGCGCCATCGCCTGGGCCGCCCAGGACGCCCCGGACAGCATGGCTCAAGCCGACCGCCTCCTCGCCCTCCTGCTGAACGGACTACGTCACGGCTCCGTCCGGCGATGACCAGAGCAGTGCCCGACGGCGGCGATCAGGCGTGGGGAGGGCGCGGCAGGGATTCCGGCTCAGCCGAAAATCACCGACGGTGTACGCCCTCGGGCGGTGCGTGAACTCCAGCGACCCGTTGATCGTCTTCTCTTCGTCGAGACGAGGAAGGACGACCCGATGGCCCCTCTGCGCAATGTCGCCTCCGCGCCCTGGTGGGCGGGGGTGAGCGGGCTCGCCGCCGTGGTCGCGCTCGTCGCCGCCGCGGTGTTCTGGTGGTTTCCGCGGCCGGCCGGCCCAGCTCCCGCCGTGGTCGCGGCGACCGGCTCCTCCTCGCCGTCCGCGACGGCCGGGACCGCCGGGACGGCGCACCCGGTACGGCGGGCCGGGACGCTGACCGTCCACACGGGCTGGGGGTACGACCTCGACGCCACCGGCCGGGGCCCCTGGCCGTACGTCAAAGGCAGGTGGGGCGAGCGGGAGGACGTCGGCTACTACGTGTTCGAGGGCGACCCCCGGGTCACGGCCCGGGCCGACGGGGACCGGGTGGCGGTGCTGCCCCCGGCGGCCTCCTACGACTACCGGGACTGCGCCGCGGCGGCCTTCACCGGCGCCGCCGACCACCCCCCGACCGGCCCGGACGTGCAGCCCGGACGGGGGATCTGCGTGCGGACCTCGGACGACCACCTGGCCCTGCTGACGGTCACCGCGTACGACCGGGACGGGGTCACCGTGAACGTCACGGTGTGGCAGTAGCCCCCGGCGCGGCGTGGGCGGGTGGGATGTTGTGATTGAGCCGGAAGGTGTTGTCCGGATCATAGACGGCCTTGATCTCGGTGAGCCGCTGGTAGTCCTTGGGCTCGTACGCCGAGCGCACCTCCTTGGCGGCGTCCTCGCCGTTCATGAAGTTCAGGAGACGGCCGCCGGTGCTCCACGGGACGAGCGCGTCGAGCATGCGTTTGTGTGCCGGCCGGATTTCGGTGATGTCGGCACGTTCCAGCCGGGAGACCACGTTGAACAGGTATCGCGCGTCCCGGTTGCCCACGGCGTTGGCGGCGGCCGAGGGGAGGGCGAGCCGGCCGCCGAGGTGACGCAGTTCGAAGAGGTGCGGCAGCGACGTGTGGGGTGGGGCCAGATCGAGGATGGTGCGTACCGCCGTGGTGTCGAGCTCGCCGAGCAGGGCGGTGCCGGCCTCGATGAACCCGGGAAAAGGCGGATCGGCGTAGATGGACCCGGATTCCGTGTAGGGCAGTACGCCGAGGGTGTCGCTCATCGGGCCGAGAGCCCGCAACGGCTCGACCAGGTTCTCGGCGGCATCGAGCACGTCCGCGGCGTAGGCGATGCGGACATGGACGGCCTGCCGGCCTCGCAAGGCCTCCGGGAACGCGGGGATGTCCGGATAGGACATCTGCATGATCGATGAGCTCATCTCATCGGGCACGGTGGCCGTCCAGCGCAGGTAGGTGTCGAACACCTCGGCGGCCAGTTCGCCGGGGAACTGCAGGGATCCGCCGTAGAGAGTGGTGATCGGCACGAGGCCGATCTCGATGCCGGTCACCACACCGAAGTTGTCCCGGCCGCCGCGCAGTCCCCAGAACAGGTCCGGGTAGGACTTCTCGGTGACGTGCCGCAGCCGGCCGTCCGCCGTCACGACGTCGATGCTGTGCACGTGATCGGCTGCGTAGCCGTAGCGCCGGGAGAGCAGACCAAGCCCTCCGGCCAGGGTGTAGGACACCACGGAGAGGCCCGGATAGGAGCCGGACAGCGGCGCCAGCCCAGCGGGCGCGGTCTCGTGGATCACTTCGTCCCAGCGGGTTCCGGCTGCCACCCAGGCCGTGTTCGCCTCGGGGTTGACCCGGACACCCGTCATCCGAGTGGTGGTGATCAGCACGCCGCCCTCACCGGCGATGCCGGCTGACGCATGTCCGGTGCCCTGCACGGCCACCGGGAGCGCGTGGCTTGTCGCGAATTCCACCGCGGCCAGCACGTCCGCCGTTCCGGTCGCGCCGACCACGAGGTCGGGCCGATGCTGACGAGCGAGCTGGTATCCGGCCCGTTCGGTGTCGTAGCCCTCGTCCTCGGGTGTGAGCACCGGGCCTCTCACCCGCTCAGCCAGGGCCTTGACCTCGGTTGGGTCGATGTCGGCGGGCGGGACGCGTCGTGGGGGCGAACTGCTCATGATCATTCCTCTGGCTTGTCGGTATCGGTACTCGATCGGCCGGAGCGGCCATAGACAGTAAGGTGACCGTACTATCTTGCGGCGCGGTATTGTCAAGTCGCCTGACGAATTACGGCGGAAGGGGGTGCCCGGCATGGCGACGCGCGCCGGAAGGCAGGGCGGCCAAGGTGTGAACGAGATCCCGCTTCCCGCCTTGTTCACGCAGGCCAAGGACGTCACGCTCGCGGTGCTGCACCGGCGGCTCGACGAGGAGGGATTCGAGGGGATCCGTTACAGCCATGGCGCCGTTTTCCGGTTCATCGACGCCGAGGGCTCGCGGCTGACCGTGCTCGCCGAACGCTCAGGGCTTTCGAAGCAAGCACTGGGTGAGGTGGTCACCGAGCTCGAGCGGCACGGCTACGTCGAGAGGACGACCGATCCAGACGACCACCGTGCCAAGATCATCCGGCTGACCGAGCGGGGAACGGAGGCACAGGTTGCCGCCGCTCGAATCCTCGGGGACATCGAGCGGCGATGGGCGCAGCACCTCGGCCGGGATCGGATCACCGGCATGCGCAGAGTGCTGGAAGAGGTCGTCCGCTTCGAACGAGGCTAGGCAGCGGACGGCCCGTGTCGGCGCGGTCGCAGTTGTCGTCCTTGGATGAGGCACGAGGGCCCCGGCGGGTGGCCGGGACCCTCGTCCGGGTTCCGGTCAGGCTCGGCCCGACAGCCGGATGAACTCCTCCAGGGAGAACCGGCCGTCCGCGTCGACGTCCGCGACCCGGTCGAGCTCGGCGATCGCCTCGGCGGGCAGGCCGGGGAAGTGAGCGAGAAGCTCGTCCTCGGTGATGTAGCCGTCGCCGTCGTCGTCGAGGGAGGCGAACTGGCGTCTGAGATCGGCCAGCCGTTCCTGGGTCAGTTCGTCCGACACTGTGACCTGCCTTCCGGGGAAAGTGTGCGTGTCCAGCAGACAAACTATGACGGATCCGACGTTCTACCACGTCACCGGGCCTCCGCCGCCCCGCCCGCGCCGCAGGCCGGAAGGGGTCAGGCGACCTCGGCCCGGTCGAGGAGCGAGCGGGCCTCCCCGGGCTCCAGCTCCCGCCCTCGGGCGAGCGCCTCGGCGAAGGCGTCGTCCCCGAGGGCGGCCCGGGCGGCTGCCGTCGCCCGTTCCGTGTCGCCGCGCTCGGCGGGGGAGATCGCGATGCCCGCGGACGCGCGGACTCCCGCGGCCGCTCCCAGCAGCAGGGCGGCGTGGCGGGGGCGGCCGTCGAGGGCGACGGCGGCGGCCAGGCCGGACAGCGCCTGGGCCACGTCGCCCACGGCGCCGAGCTCCCGCGCGACGCCGAACGCCTCCGCGTGGCGGGCGAGGGCGGCCGCCGCGTTCCCCCGCAGCTCCTCGACGTACCCCAGCTCGACGAGCACGCTCGGCAGGTACAGCGGCCGGCCCGGGCCGGCGTCCTGGCGCTCGGCGGCGTCCATCAGCGTGCGCAGGTGGATCTCGGCGGCGTCGAGGTCGCCCTCCCTGCGCGCCGCGAACGCCAGCCCCATCTCCGCGAACACGGCGCCGAGCGGGGAGCCCTGCTCGGTGGCCAGCCGCAGGCCCTCGCGGCAGTAGTCGCGGGCCCGCGCGTGGTCTCCGCTCTGCATGGCGATCCAGCCGAGCCACGACAGGCGCCCGGCGACGTCGGGCCACAGCTCCAGCTCCTCGGCCATGCGCAGCCCGTCGCGGTGCAGCCGGACGGCTCGCTCGTGGTCGCCGGTCAGCCCGGCGTGCGCGCCCAGCCACTCGGTGGCCTGCAGCAGCCCCCAGCGGTCGCCGAGCCGGCGGAACAGCGCCTCGCTGCGCGCGCCGTCCCGTTCGAGCGCGGCCTGGTCGCCCCTGATGTGCGCGTGCTTGGCCCGCAGGGCCAGCGCGGCCGCCTCCCCCCACGCGTCGCCGAGCGCGCGGAAGGCGTCCGCCGCCTGGTCGATGCGGCGCCCGGTGGCGTCCACGTCCCCGAGGTCGATCTCGGCGTAGGCGAGGAACCACTGCGCCCTGGCCCGTCCGCGGGGGTCGTCCACCCGCTCGTACGGTCGGAGGGCGGCGTCATGGCGGTCCGGCCAGTCCGCGGTGTCGCCGAGCAGGAACGCGATGCCGGTCTCCCAGGCCCCGACCCGGGCCCGCAGGGCCGGGGCGGCCTCGCCGCCCGCGTCGAGGGCGGCCTGGAGCGACCGCCGGGCCTCGGCGAGCCTGCCGCGGAGGAACCAGTACCAGGTCAGCGCGCCGGCCAGCCGCAACGCCAGGTCGGCGGCGCCGTCGCGGGCCGCGGCGTCGAGCGCCCCGCGCAGGTTGGCGGCCTCCGCGTCCAGCCGGCGGAGCCATCGCCGCTGCTCCGGGCCGTACAGGTGCGGCTCGGCCCGCTCGGCCAGCTCGGCGTAGTGGAGGCCGTGCCGCCGCCGTACCCGCCGCAGCTCGTCCGCCTCGCGCATCCGGTCCAGGCAGTAGGCGGCCACCGATTCGAGCAGCCGGTAGCGGGGCCCGTCGTCGTCACGCTCGGCCACCACGACGAGCGAGCGGTCCACCAGCCGGGCCAGGACGTCGCGGACCTCCTCGGCGGCGACGCCGTCCCCCGAGCAGACCGCCTCGGCGCCCTCCGCTGTGCAGCCGTCGGCGTGGACGGCCAGCCGGCGCAGCACGACTTGCTCGGAGGGGGTGAGCAGCTGCCAGCTCCAGTCGATCATGGCCATGAGCGTCTGCTGCCGGGGCGGGGCGCCCCGGTGCCCGGTGGCCAGCAGGCGGAACCGGTCGTCGAGCCCGGCCATCAGACCGCGCATCCCGAGGGCCCGTACGCGGGTGGCGGCCAGCTCCAGCGCCAGCGGGATGCCGTCGAGCCGCCGGCAGAGCACCGCGACGGCCTCGGCGTTGGCCGGCGTGAGCGCGAACCCGCGCGCGGCCGCGGCGGCCCGGGCGACGAACAGCCGCACCGCGCTGAACCGTTCCAGCTCCGCCGGATCGTTGTGGTGGGCGGGTTCCGGAGCCTCCAGGGGCGGCACCGGCCACACGACCTCGCCGGGCAGGCCGAGCGGCTCGCGGCTGGTGGCGAGGACGCGCAGTCCGGGGGCGGAGCGCAGCAGGATCGCCGTGAGCTCGGCGACGTCCTCGATCACGTGCTCGCAGTTGTCGAGGACGAGCAGCAGCCGCCGGGCCCGTACGGCGCGGGCGAGCCGCTGGGCGGGCGTCGGCGACTCGTGCGGCGCGGCGACGTCCCGGACGTCCAGCACGGCCATGACCGTGTCGGCCAGCGCGTCGAGGGCCTTTCCGGGCGTGGGGGGACGGTCGAGGGCGCCCAGCTCGACCAGCCAGGCGCCGTCGGGGAACGGCCCGCCGGGCGGGCCGGCGACCTCCACCGCGAGCCGGGTCTTGCCCACCCCGCCCGACCCGGTCAGCGTGAGCAGCCGGCTGCGCTCCAGCAGCGCCCGCAGCTCGGCGACCGCGTCCTCCCGGCCGACGAGGCCGGTGACCGCGCTCGGCAGGTTGCCTGCGGGCCGCGGGGCGGCTGCCGCCGTCGCCGGCGCGGGCCCGTCCAGTTCGGGATCCTGCAGCAGGATCGCCCGGTGCAGGTTCGCCAGGTCGGGGCCGGGCACCAGCCCCAGCTCCTCGTCCAGCCGGGCGCGCGCCTCCTCGTAGCTGGCGAGCGCGTCGGTCTGCCGCCCCGACCGGTACAGGGCGAGCATGTGCAGGGTCCGCGCCCGCTCCCGCAGCGGGTGGCGGTCGAGCAGGTCCGCGAGGTCGGCGGCGACCTCGGCCGCCATGCCGAGCGCGAGCCGCGCCCGCGCCAGGTCCTCCAGCGCGGTGAGCCGCAGCTCCTCCAGGCGCGCGACGGCGGCCCGGGCGAACGGCTCGTCGGCGACGTCGGCGAACGCCGGCCCGCGCCACAGGCCGAGGGCGCCGGACAGCAGTTCGGCCTTCTCCTCGGGGCCCGGGGCCTCGCGCGCCTCGGCGGCCAGGCGCTCGAACCGGCCGGCGTCCACTGCGTCCGCGCCGGCCCTGAGCAGGTACCCGGGCGGCGGCGACACGACGAGGGCGCGGGCCCCGGGCTCGGCGTCCTCCAGCGCGCGGCGCAGCTGGGAGACCTTGGCGGACAGCGCCCCCGGCGGGTTGCCCGGCAGGTCGTCGCCCCACAGGTGCTCCACCAGCCGGTCGGCGGAGACGGGCCGCCCGGGGTCGACGAGCAGCGCGGCCAGCAGGGCGCGCACCTTGAGCCCGGGCACCGTGACGGCGTCCCCCCGGTCGTTCCAGACGGCCAGCGGCCCGAGGACCCCGAAGCGCATGACCGTCACCATAACGGGAGGCGGCGCCTCCCGCCGTCCGGAAGAGGCGGGAGGCGCCGGGGCTCAGCTCGCGGGGAGGGCCTTCGCGATGATCGACGCGATGTGGTGGAAGGTGGTGTAGTCGCCCGCCGTCACCCGGTTCTTGGCCACGGCGATCGCGATCCCGCTCGTGTGGTCGGCGTAGGCGGCGGTGCCGCCGCTTCCGGCCATGCCGAACAGGGCCGGGCCGTCGAGGGGACCGGGGAAGCCGATGTCGTAGCCCAGCCCCCGGGTGACCGGCGCACCGGTGATCTCGTCGACGCCGCTGATCGAAGGAGCGGTGATCTCGCGGAGCCGCTCGGGCGAGATCAGCCGTACTCCGCCGGTCCCGCCCATGAGGGCGGCGTACATCCGCGCGACGGCGCGGGCGCTCATGACCCCGCCGGCCGGGATGTCGGCCGTGAGCACGTCGCGCCGGTTGCAGTAGGCGGCGGTGGGCAAGGCGGCCGGAGGCGCCGCCGTCCATCCGTTCACCACCCGGAAGAACGGCACCTGCTCGGCCATCGCCGCCATCATCTCCGGGGTGAACTCCATGCCGCCCTCCGGCTCCTCAAGGCGGGCGACGCGGCCCAGCTCGGACTCGGGGACGCCGAAGAACATCTCGTCCGCGACGCCGAGCGGTCCCGCCACCTCCTCCCTGAGCACCCGCGAGATCGGCCGCCCGGTGGCGCGCCGCACGATCTCTCCCACGATGAAGCCGTACGACTGGGGGTGGTAGCCGGTCCTGGTCCCCGGCTCCCACCAGGGGGCGGCATCCGCGATGAGCGCGCACATGCCGTCCCAGTCGGTGAGGTCCTCGGGGGTGGTCTCCACGGGCAGGCCCGGCACGCCCACCGAGTGAGTGAGCGCGTCCTTCACCGTCGCCCGTTCCTTGCCGTGCGCGGCGAACTCGGGCCACAGGTCGGCGATCCGCGTGTCGTACCCGAGGACGCCCTGCTCCACGAGCACGTGGACCACGGCGGAGGTCGCCCCTTTGCCGGTGGAGGTGACGTGAAAAGGGGTGCCGGCGGTGACGGGGCGTCCCGTCTCCGCGTCGGCGACGCCGGCGACGGCGTCGGCCACGAGGTCCCCGTGCCGGTACACGGCGACCTGGAGCCCGCGCTCCGCGCCCGACTCGACCAGCTGGTCGACGGCGTCCTGCACCTGCCGCTGAACATCGTTCATCCCGGTGTTCCTTCCAGGGCTTGGGGGGATACGCGCGTCAGCGCGTGTAGGGGGTCCTGGCGCGGGCGTCGCGCAGCGCGTACGCCCACCAGGTCAGCTCGTCCAGCACAGTGGTCGCGGCGGTGTTGCAGGCCGCCGTCGGCAGCGGCCAGCTGCCGTCGGCCGCGAACAGCTCCCAGTAGCACGGCAGGCTCACGACGGCCTGGACGGGCACCGCGTGCAGCTCGCCGAACACCTCCCGCAGCTGCGCGGCCGCGTGCAGGCCGCCCGACTCCCTGCCGTACGCGACGAAGGCGACGGGCTTGGCCTGCCATTCCTCGTAGTACCAGTCGATGGCGGTCTTCAGCGGAGCCGGGAAGCTCCGGTTGTACTCGGGCGTGACCACCACGAAGGCGTCGGCCGCCGTGAGGCGCGGGGCCAGTGCCCGTACGCGATCGGGCACGGCCTCGTCGTGGTCGGTGAGGGTGTCGGGCAGCCGCGCCTCGGCCAGGTCGATCACGTCGAGCTCGAGCTCGCGGCGCCGCCGCGCCCGTGCGGCGAACCAGGCGGCGGCCGTCGGGCCGAACCGGCCGTTGCGGGTGCTGCCGATGATGACCGCCACCCGCAACGGCGTGCCGTCCCGTGTCTCCGGCATCTCCGGCCTCCCTCGGGCTGTCCGTCCACCACGACGATCGTGCCCGAGGGGGTTTACGGTCTGTTTACGCCGGCCTGCCGGGAGGCCGCGCCCCCGGCGTCAACCGGCGAGCGCCTTGTGACGGCCTCGGTGACGGCCTCGGTGACGGCCTCGGTGACGGCCTCGGTGACGGCCTCGGTGACGGCCTCAGTGACGGCCTCAGTGACGGCCGAGTGCGCGCAGCTGGTCGGGTGTCAGCGAGGAGACGTTCTGGTCGATGGGAGTGTCCGTGTACTGGTGGATGACCCAGGTCTTCCAGTCGGCCGGGGGCGTGACCGAGCCCTTCGGGATGCCGTAGTAGGCCACCCACAGCGGGTACTGGCCGAGCCCGTGGCCGTAGCGGTCGGCGAAGTTCCACCCGCTGTAGAACATCGGGGTGACGCCGGTCTTCTCCTTCACGTGGGCCAGCCACGTCTTCGCCCAGGCGTTCACGTGCTGGACGGACTCGCCGTCACTGGTCTCGAGGTCCAGCACCAGCAGGTCCCCGGGGCGGGCCTGCTGCCGGTTCACCACCGACAGGAAGTAGTCGGCCTCCGCGACGGGGTCGTTCGACGGGTGGCCGTAGTGGTAGACCCCGCGCACGATGCCCTTCTTGGCCAGCTCGGCCCAGTGGCGGGCGAAGGCGGGGTCGACGAAGTCGAGGCCCTCGGTGGCCTTGATGATGCCGAACTTGGCCGGGCTGGCCTTCCAGTCGTGGTCGGCCTCGTATCCGGAGACGTCCTGCCCGTAGGTGGTAGCGGCCCGGGCCGATCCGGCCTTCACGTCGTGGTCGGCGCCGTTGCCTGCCGGGTTCGCGGCGTCGAGGGTGGCGGCGTGCGCCGGTCCCGCCACGAGGGCGGGGACGGCGGCGGCCGTGCCGGCCGCCAGGGCTGCGGAGAGGGCCAGGGTCGCGCCGGCGAGGGCGGGACGGGACGAGCCCAGCCGCTGTTTCAGCGCGTGGGCGGCCCAGCTGAGCCGATGGGTGGGCATGTGGGGTTGACTCCTTCTTCCATGCCGCCTACCGGGTTAGCTGACGGGTTCGGGCAGGAAGTGCCCTACGGGGCGCGGTCGCGCTCCGATTCACCCCGGAAGAGGTGGGTCCCCGGCTCCGCGAGGTGCGGATTCGGCGGCCGCGCGCTCCAACGGGACGGGGTCCCACGGAAGCGCGCGGTCCGGGCAACGTGCCGGCAAGGGATACGACGGAGAGGACATCGTTCCGCATACCGGCGTTGACTAAAGGTACACACAATCCCAGAAAGGTGTAAATAGGACAAACCACTCAGTAAGGAATGATCTGGACGGGCGCGTCGAGTTGTCCTCATTCCCCGGGGGGTTCAGCGGGCGAGCAGGGTCCGCAGGGCGCCGGCGACCTCGTCCGGGGCCTCCTCCGCCATGAAGTGGCCCCAGCCGACCGTTGTGTGGTCCAGGTCGGGCGCCCACGCGCGCCACAGGGCGGCGGCGTCGTAGCCGAGGGCGGAGCCCCAGTCCTGCTGCAGCACGGCGACGGGCATCCGCAGCCGGGTGCCGGCGTCCCGGTCGGCCCGGTCGTGCTCGACGTCGACGCCGGCGGACGCGCGGTAGTCGGCCACGATCGAGGGCACCGCCGCGCGGCAGGCGTCGAGGTAGGCGGCGCGGACGTCGGCCGGGACGGCTCGCGGGTCGCCGCTCCACTGATCGAGGAAGTGGCCGAAGAAGGCGTCCGCGGTGGCGGCGATCATTTGCTCCGGCAGCCCCGGCGGCTGGGCCATCAGGTACAGGTGGAAGCCGACGGCAGCCGTGACGCCGTGCATCACGTCCCACATGTCGAGGGTCGGCAGGATGTCGAGGCAGGCCAGGTGGGTGACCGCCCGCGGGTGGTCGAGCGCGGCCCGGAAGGCGACGAGCGCCCCCCGGTCGTGCCCGGCCAGGGCGAACCGCTCGTGCCCCAGGGCGCGTGCCAGGGCCACGACGTCGGCGGCCATCGTGCGCTTGGCGTAGGTCGAGGGGCCGGCCTCGGCCGGTTTGTCGCTGGCGCCGTAGCCGCGCAGGTCGGGGCAGATCACGGTGTGGTCGGCGGCGAGGACGGCGGCCACGTGCCGCCACATCAGGTGCGTCTGGGGGAAGCCGTGGAGCAGCACGATCGGGCTGCCCGAGCCGCCGACCGCGGCGTTCAGGGACACGCCGTCGGCTACCGGGACGCGCACGTAGTCGAATCCGGAGATGGCCAGTCTCATGATCACTTTCCTTTTCGCAGGTGAGCGGGCGCGTCCCAGCCTCCCGGGGGCGGATGAGCATCCGATGAGCGCGCTACCGTGACCGGGAGCAGGCGCGGAGAGGACGGTCGTGAGTGGGGGTCACGTTCGGGGTGCTGGGCCCGGTGACGGCCTGGGACGGCGGCGGTGACGCCGTCGCCCTGAAGGGGCCGCGGCACCGCGCCGTGCTGGCCCGCCTGATCGTCGCCCGCGGCCGCGTCGTCCCGGTGACCCACCTGGTGGACGACCTGTGGGAGGACCCGCCTCCGGACGCGGTGGGCGCGGTGCGCACGTTCGTGGCCGCGCTGCGCCGCGCGCTCGAGCCCGGACGCCGTCCGCGCGGCCCCGCCCGGCTGCTGGTCACCGAGGGACCGGGGTACGCGCTGCGGGCCGCTCCGGAGGCCGTGGACGCCTGGCGGTTCGAGGGGTCGGTGGCCGAGGCCGCCGCGCTGCCGCCCGGAGAGGCGCTCGCCCGCCTGGAGGAGGCGCTGAGGTGGTGGCGAGGCCCGGCGTACGCCGACTTCGCCGGCCACGACTGGACGCGCGCCGAACGCTCCCGCCTGACCGAGCTGCGGCTGCACGCCGCCGAGCGGCGGGCGGAGACCCGGCTGGCCCTGGGCAGGGCGGGTGAGGCGGTGCCCGACCTCGACGCGCACGTGGCCGAGCACCCCTGGCGCGAGGAGGGCTGGCGGCTGCTCGCGCTCGCCCTCTACCGGACTGGGCGTCAGGGCGACGCGCTCGCCGTCCTGCGCCGGGCGCGCACGCTCCTGGTCGAGCAGCTCGGGGTGGATCCCGGCCCGGACCTGCGCCGCCTGGAGGCCGACATCCTCCACCACGCCGACCGCCTCGACCCGGACGCCGCCGGCCCCGCGGGGCGGGTGTGGGCGCGGGCGGCCGCCGTCTACGACCGTACGGTGGCCTCCGGGGCGAGGGCCCGGCTGGAGTCGACGGTGGGCCTCCTGCGCACCCTCGCGGTGACCGGCGGCGACGGCCTGGAGGCGGCCCGCGAGCACCGGCTCGCCGCCGTCGCCGCGGCCGAGGAGCTGGGCGACGTGGAGCTCACGGCCCGTGTGATCGGCGCGTACGACGTCCCGGCGATCTGGACCCGCGTCGACGACCCGGCGCAGGCCGCGCGGGTCGTCGCGGCGGCGGAGCGGACCCTGGCCCGCCTCCCCGGCGGGGCGCACGACGGCGTGCGGGCCCGCCTGCTGGCCACGATCGCCCTGGAGTCCCGCGGAACCCGTTCCGCCCGCGGGCCCGAGGCCGCGCGTCAGGCGGTGGGGATCGCCCGCCGCCTGAACGACCCCGCGCTGCTGGCGTTCGCCCTGAACGGCGAGTTCATGCAGACGTTCCACCGCGCGGGCCTGGCGCCCGAACGGGACGGGATCGGCGCCGAGCTGGTCGATCTGTCGGCCCGGCACGGCCTCGTCACCTACGAGGTGCTCGGCCATCTCGTGCGCATGCAGGCCCGTTCCGCGCTCGCCGACTTCGGCGGCGCGGACGGGCACGCGGCCGCCGCGGACCGGCTGTCGGAACGGCACGAGCTGCCGCTGGTGGGGGTGTTCACCGGGTGGTACCGGGCGCTGCGGCTCGCCGCCGCGCTCCGAGCGCCGGGAGCCGAGACGACGGGGGCGGAGAGGGCGGAGGCCGAGGTGGAGGCGGCCTACCGGGACGCCGTCGCACGGCTCGACGGGGCCGGCATGCCCGGGCTGGTGCGGGGCCTGCCCGCGCTCACGCAGCTGTCCCTGCGCGTACGGCGAGGGCTGCCCATGGAGGAAGACGCTGACTGGGGGCCGTACGAGCCGTGGGCCCGGCCCCTGGTCCTGCTGGCCCGCGGCCGGCGCGAGGAGGCCGCGGCGGCGCTGCGCGCGGCACCAGATCCGCCCCGTGACCTGCTGTTCGAGGCCATGTGGTGCCTCACGGGCCGCGCGGCCGTCGCCCTCGGCGACCGGGAGACGATGGAGCGGGCCCGTGACGCGCTCGCGCCCGCGGCCGGCGAGCTGGCCGGGGCGGGCAGCGGCCTGCTCACTCTCGGTCCGGTCGCCGGTCACCTCGCCGCGCTCTCCGCCGCCCTCGGCACCCCGGGATAGGTGCCGGCGCGCTGCTCGTCGCACCTCGGGCGTACTCGTGCCATACCGGTGCAGCCGAGCGTCGTCGCGTCGGAACTGTCGGTGGCGTGCGGGATACTCACGTGGTCATGGCAGATTCACGGGGTGGAAACAGGGCGCTCGATCTCGACGCGCTCGCGGTGGGGGACAGGTTCCGGCTGTTCAACTTCACCCACAGGGACGACTACGTCGTCTATCTGTGGGTGCTCAGGGCGATGGACCGGCTGCGCGCCGTGCACCGCGTCCAGGTGGGCAGCGAGGACGTCGCGGCGGCGATGGCGGAGCTGGCGCTGGCGCACGACGGGGTTCCCATGGTCGACGGCTCGCTCCGGGGCCGGCTCGACGCCCTCGCCGCCGACGGGATCGTCCACCGGCTGGAGGACGCGTCCCGGGCGGGCTCGCTGGAGCGCTACCGCAACCGGCAGTCCGTCTACCAGTTCAGCGAGCTCGGCTACCGGGCGTTCACGGCGGTGGAAGACGTCCTGGCGGCCCGCGTCCGCGACGCCAACCTGTCCCGCCTGGTGTTCTCCGACATCCTCGACGACCTGAGGTCGCTCGCCGCGGCCAACCGCGCCGGCGACGAGGAGCAGGTCTACCGGCGCATCTCCCGGCTCGACCAGGTCATGGAGGACATGGTGCGCCGGTCGGCCCGGTTCCACGTCACCCTCGGCGAGATCGTCACCTCGACGGAGGCGTCGCCCGAGCTGTTCCTCCGCTACAAGAATGCCCTGCTCACCCACATGACCGACGTCATGGCGGAGCTCGACCGCCACCTGCCCCGCCTGCACCGGGCCGTCCTCGACGTGGAGGCCACCGGCGTCGCCACCATGCTGGTGCGTGCGGCCGACGCCGACGACAGGCCGTTCCTCAGCCCGGGGGAGCGGATGGAGGACTGGAAGCGCCGCTGGGAGGTCCTGCGCGCCTGGTTCACGGCGGAGCCGGGCGCGGAGTCCGGCGCCGCCGAGCTGCGCCGCGCGACCCGCGCCGCCGTGTCCGGGGTCGTGGCCCTGCTCCGGCAGCTCACCGAGGCCCAGCGCGGCGGGGTGAACCGCGCCTCCGAGCTGCGGCATCTCGCGGAGTGGATCTGCGACACCCCCGACGAGGACGCGGCGTACGCGCTGGCGGCGGCGGCGTTCAACCTGGGGTCGGCCCGGCACATGGGCGGGGCCTACGACGACGTGGAGCAGATCTCGCCGCGGGCCACCTGGTGGGACGCGCCCGGCGTCGAGGTCGCGCTCACGCCCTTCCGTACGGGGCGGCAGGCCGGGCCGGGCATCCCGCAGCCCGTCCGGGTCGATCCGCGCAGGCGCGCCGACCTGCGCCGCGAGCAGATCGCGGCCAGGGCGGCCGAGCGCAGGGCCGCCCGGAGCCTGGCGGAGCGCGGACCACACGGTCGGGCGCTCGACGAGGCCGAGACCCGCGTGCTGCTGGCGCTGCTGACCAGGGCGCTGGAGGCCCGCTCGGTGGTGTCCGGACGGCTGGGGTCCGGCGACGGCAGCGACGACACCGTGGTCCTCCGGCTCGTGCCCCACTCCGCGGGCAGCAGCGTGCGGACTCCGCACGGCCTGCTGCACCTGCCGGGGTTCGCCCTCGAGATCGCGCCCCGCGCTGGGACCGCCCATGCCTGAGCCCCTCGCCGCCGCCGGCGTCCCGCCCATCGACCCCGCCGCCCACGTACGGCAGATCGCGCCGCGTTCGGGGAGCGCCCATGCCTGAGCCTCTGGCCGCCGCCGGCGTCGCTCCCGCAGATCTCGGCGGCTACCAGGAAGCGGTGCGGCTCGTGCTGACGAGCGACCTGATCACGACCGTCCACCCTCGTCCCGGTGTGCTTGAACGCGTGCTGCCCTGGGCCGACCAGCTGACCCGCGACCTTCGCGACCTGTTCGGCTACACGCTCATCGCGACCACCCGCCAGGTACGGCTGATCCGGCGGTTCGACGCTCTCGACCCGTCGCGGGGGAAGATCTTCGCCAACAGGGCGGCCAGGCCCTTCGACCGCAGGCGGCTCGCGTACCTCTGCCTGGTGCTCGGCTCCTTCCAGCGCTCCCGGGTGGAGATCAGCCTGGCGGACCTGGTGCGCCTGTTCGCCCCCGCGGCCAACTCCATCCCGGGGCTCGGCTTCGATCCGCTGGTCACCGGCCATAAGGCGGCGGTCGTGGACGTGATCGGCTGGCTGGTGGAGCGCGGCGCGCTGAACCTGTCGGACGGCTCCGTCGAGGCGTGGGCGCGTGGCGACGGGGGAGACGCCCTCTACGACATCGACCACGACATCTGCGCGGCGATCTTCCGCCCGTCCCGCCCGATACAGCACCTGACCAGCGCCGCCGGCCTGCTCGACGGCCTGGACGGCGGCGCCGAGGCACGGGTGCGCCGGCTCCTGCTGGAGCGGCCCGTCGTCTACTACGCCGACCTCGACGCGGAGGCCGCCGCCGTCCTGCGACGCGACGACCTCGTCGACAACCTGGCACGCCTCACCGGCCTGGTGGTGGAGCGCCGCGCCGAGGGCGTGCTGCTCGCCGACCCGGGCGGCAGATTCACCGACCGGGCCTTCCCCGGCAGGGGCGGCGCCGTCAACCGGGCGGCCGGGCTCCTGCTCGCCCGCATCGCCGACGCGCTCGAAGAGGAGCGGTCCGCCCCGGCCTCCACCGGGACGTTCGAACGGCTGGAGCCGCCGGTGGAGGCGGACGTCCAGCGTGACCTCCTCGCCCGCGTCGACTCGGCGCTGCCGCAGGCCGGCGTCGTCCGGGACCTCGCGTGGTCGTCCGGCCAGACGCCGCCGATGCCGCCGGACCGTCCCGACCCGCTCGTCCTCCTCGAACGCCACCGGCTCGAGGCGCTGATCGAGGACCTGTACGAGACGTTCGGCGCGGCCTCGTTCACCGGCGCCTGGCAGCAGGACCCCCACGGCCTGCTCGACGCCGCGCTCGACCTGCTGGCTGACCTGCGTCTGGTCCGGCCGGTGCCCGGCGGGGTGCTGCTGCTCCCGGCCGCCGTCCGCTACCGCAACATCACGATGGCGATCCCGGCGCCGCCCAGGGGCCAGACGGATCTGTTCGAAGGAGGAGACCCGGCATGACCCGGTTCAAGCCGTCCCGTGCCGGCCTGATCAACATCTGGGACTACACCGACGAGGAGTTCGCCTTCGCGGACGGCCGGCTGGTGCTGCGCGGGCACAACGGCTCCGGCAAGACCAAGGCCCTCGAGGTGCTGTTCCCCTTCATCCTCGACGGCGTGGTCGACGCCCGCCGGCTCGACCCGTTCAGCGGCGAGAACCGCACGATGAAGTCCAACCTGCTCTACCGGGGGCAGGAGTCCGAGTACGGCTTCGTGTGGATGGAGTTCGCGGACGGGCGGCGGACGGTCACCCTGATCGTCGCCATGCACGCCCACCGGGACCGGCCCGACGTGAAGCGGACCTATTTCGTCACGGCCAAACGCGTGGGCGTCGACTTCGGGCTCCTCTCGGAGGAGGCCCGGCCGCTGACCGACCAGCAGCTCAAGCGCGTGCTCGAACCCGGCGCGGCCCGATCCAACGCCACCGACTACCGCGACGCGGTCGACGCGGCACTGTTCGGCCTCGGGCGGGAACGGTACACGCAACTGCTCGACCTGCTGCTCGCGCTGCGCCGTCCGCTGCTGGCCAAGGACCTCGACCCGGTCAAGGTCTCCGACACGCTCACGGCCGGACTGAGCCCCGTATCCGACGACCTGATCGAGCAGGCGGCCCGCGACTTCGACAATCTGGCGGCCGTCCAGCGCCTGGCCGAGGACCTCGCGGCGGCCGACTCCGCCGCCCGCGACTTCCTGGCCAGCTACGCCGACTACCTGCGAGTCGGCGTGCGCGGGTGTCTCGACCGGATCGAGGCGCGCACCGAGCAGGCCGTACGGCCGGCCGTGCTGGTCGGCGAGGCGCGGGCCGAGATGCGCCGCGCCGAGGCGGCCCAGCGGGAGGCGGAGGAGGCGTGCGCCGCCGCGGTCGCGGAGCAGAAGAGGCTGGAGGCCCGGCTCGACGCCCTCAAGCGGCACGAGGCCTACACCGCCCAGGGCGAGCTGGAGAGCCTGCGCGCCCGGGTCGCCCAGGGGGCCCAGGAGATCGCCCGGATGCGGGAGGCGAACGCCAGGGGCGCCCGGCACGTCGCGGACCTGCGCCGCGAGGCCGCCGAGCTCGACCGCGAGCTGGCCGAGGCCAGGGAGGCGGCCGGGCGCCAGGCGGCGGCGAAGGCGGAGGCCGCCGACCTCGCCGGGATCCCGCGGGACGAGGGGGGCGACGTCCCGGAGATCAGGGCCCGGGCCGTCGCCCGGCTCCAGGACGTCGAGGACGTCCGCCGCGGCCTGCGGAAGGTCGAGGAGGCCGAACGCGAACGCGGCCGGGCCGAGCAGGCCGTGCAGCGGGCGCAGCAGAAGATCGACGCGGGCGGGCACGCGTGTGAGAAGGCCGAGCACGCCCTCGCCGAGGCGGTCGGCCGGGCCGAGGCCGACCTGCGCGCCTGGGCCGGCAGGTGGACCGGCCGCGCCGAGCTCGCCGAGCCCGTCGTGCCTCCGGGCGACGGCGACGCCCTGGCCGAGAGCCTGGCCAGGCTACGGGAGCCCGGGGCGCCCAGTCTGGGCGAGGTGTTCGGCGACCTCGTCGAGGCGCGCCGCTCCGCGCTCGCCGCAGAGGCGGCCGGGCTGGACGCGACACTGGAACGCCTCACCGTGGAGATCACGCGGCTGACGGCGGAGCGGGACGAGGTCGCGTCCGAGCGGGACGACGCGCCCCCGCTCGTTCGGCAGGCCGATCGCGAGGGGCGGCCGGGAGCGCCGCTGTGGCGGCTGGTGCGTTTCGCCGAGGAGGTCGGGCACGCCGACGCCGCCGCCGTGGAAGGGGCCCTGGAGGCAGCGGGGCTGCTCACCGCGTGGATCCATCCCGACCCCCGGCTGACCGTGGAGGCGCTGGAGAAGGCGGAGCCCGACGCGTACCTGCTGCCGGCCCCGCCCGGGCTGCGGCCGGCCGGGCCGACGCTGGCGAGCGTGCTGGTGCCCGAGGATCAGGGCGCTGTGCCGGCGGAGGTCGTCTCCGGCGTGCTCGCGTCGATCGCGCTGACCGAGGAGATCGATCCGGCGTCGGGCACGCCGGCGGTCAGCACCCGGGGACAGTTCGGTGTGGGCGTTCACCTGGGCGTCCGGGCCAAGGACGCGCCGGAGTACATCGGCGCCACCCATCGGGCGGCCCGCCGGGCCAACCGCCTCGCCAAGTACGGCCGGGAGATCGGCGACAGGTCCGGTGATCGCGAGCGGGCCCTGGCGGCCCGCGCCTCCCTCCGTCAGCGGCTCGACGACCTCGGCCGGGCGCGGGGTGAGCTGAGGCCGATCGGCCGGGACATCCCCGGCGCCGCGGCGGCGCTGGCCCAGACGTCGGCGCTGCTCGCCGCGGCCCGTACGGAGCTGGCCGAGGCCGCCACCGCCCTCGACGCCGCCACCGCCGAGATGGACGCTGAACGGCGGCGCCTCCGGCAGACGGCGGCCGACCTGACCATGCCGTCCGCCTCCGACGAGGTCGAGGCGGTCGCCGCCGCCATCGGCGACTTCACCGCGGCGGCGGACCGCCACGCCCAGCAGCTGGCCGCGGTCGGGAGACTGGACAGAGACCTCGCCGGGCGGCTCCGAACCGTCGAACGGCTGGAGGCCGAGCTCGCCGCCGCGTCCGACGACCTGGCGGACAAGGAGGAGGCACACCTGGCCCTCGCCGAACGCCTGGCCGCCGCCGAGGAGGCGCTCAGCGCGCCGCTCAAGGAGATCCTCGACCAGATCGGCGACGCCGAGCGGGCCCTGGCCGCGGCGACCGGCGCCGCCCGGGCCGCCGAGCAGCGGGCCCGGGACGAGCACGACGCGCTGGTGAAGGCCAAGGTCTCCTACGAGCACGGAAGCGCCTCGCTCGTGTCCGCGCTGCGTGAGCTGCTCGACCAGCTCGCCTCCTTCGCGCCGTTCACCCAGCCGGAGCTGCGGCCGGTGCTGGGCGTCGCCGCCGCGCCGGTGTGGCCCGACACGGCACGGTGGCCCGAGCCCGAACGGGCCGCCGCCGACGTCGTCGAGCGGCTGGCCGGCGAGGACGCGGTCACGGCGGTGCGGGCCGTGCTGCCGGACGGCGCGGCGGACCTCCTCGCCCTTTACGAGACGGCGGCGGCGGGGCGGCAACCGGGGGAGGCTGCCCGCAAGCGGGCCCGCGACCGGATGTCCCAGGCCCTCAAGGAGTTCGGCGAGGCGCTGAACGCCTGCGAGGAGGACTACCGGCTCGACTGGGAGCAGGGCGAGTCGCTCGTCCTGGTCCGGGTCCACGACGCCGACGGCCGTCACCCGGTGGCCGTCTTCGCCCGGCGCGTGGCGGAGCGCGCCGAGGAGCAGGGCGTGCTGCTGGAGGAACGCGAGCGCAGGGTCCTGGAGGACGAGCTGCTCGCGGGCCTGGCCCAGCAGGTCTTCGACCGCGTGATGCTGGCGAAGGACCTGGTCAAGGGCATGGACGCGGACACCAGGTCCCGGCCGATGTCGACCGGCACGACTGTGGGCATCCGGTGGGTCGTCTCCGACAGGGTCACCGACGCCCAGCGCGAGGTCTCCGAGCTGCTCGGCCGCGACGATCTCGGGCCCGCCCGGCTGGCCGACCTCCGGCGGCTCCTGAGGCAGATGATCCACGAGTACCGGGCCGGGCACCCTCGGGCGACGTACAAGGAGGCGCTGTCGGCCGTCCTCGACTACCGCGCCTGGCGCTCGTTCGAACTGCGGCTCAAGGTCCCGGGGGAGGAGGAGGTCAAGCTGAGCAGGAAGCGCCACTCCCAGATGTCGGGCGGCGAGAAGTCGGCCGCCATCCACCTGCCGCTGTTCGCCGCCGCCAACGCCCTGTACGGATCGGCCGCGCCCACCTGCCCCCGCATGATCGCGCTCGACGAGGCGTTCGCCGGCATCGACGACGTCTACAAGCCCGACCTGCTCGGGCTGACCGTGCGCTACGACCTCGACGTGTTCATGACCGGCCACGACCTGTGGGTCCGGTACGACACGGTGCCCGCGGCGGCCCACTACGACATGCACAGCGACAAGGCGTCCCACACGGTCTCGGCCATGCTCGTCCTGTGGGACGGGTGCGAACTCGTCGACTCCGCCGCCGGGTTCTCCGGCAACGACGAGCTCGCGGGAGAGATCCTGGGATTCCCGCCGACCCGCCGCGTCCCGGAGGAGGACGGCGTCCTGATACCGGCCGGCGGCGAGTGACGGGCCGGCCCTCCGTGGGCCGGGGCCGGGCACTCACCGCGAGGCTGCACTCACCGCGAGGCGGGGTCATCAGCGCGGGCGGCGGAGCCGTGCCCGCCGCGGTCGGTGGCGAGCGCGACGCAGGCCAGCACGGCCGAGCCCAGGCCGAGGCCGGTGCGCACCCAGTTCCAGCGGTACCAGGTCGCCAGCTGGGCGTGCACCTCCTGTGGCGGAAAGGACGGGTCGAGCAGGGCGAGGTTCGCACCGACGAAGTAGATCGGCAGGAGCGCGATCGTCCCCGCCATGCCGGCCGTCGCCAGCACCCAGAGGAGCCTGCCGGGCCGGTGACGCCTCACGCCGGTGTACGTGACGATGCCCAGCAGCACCGCGGAGGAGAGCTCGAAGGGGAAGACCGTCGCTCCCGTGACCGGCCCGGACACCGCGAACCGCGCCAGGAACGCGGCCGGGTCCATCGCCCGCCATTCCGGGACGAGCACGGTCTGGCTGAGCAGCGCGCCGCCCGCGAAGGCCGCCGTGCTGGCGACCGCCATCGTGTCGATGACGCCACCTCGCCGTCCCGGGCCGGCGACGTCGCCGGAAGAGGACAAGGTCTGCCGGGTCCAGGTCATCGTTCCACTCCTCGTCGTCTCGGCGTACCGACGGCCACCGCCCGGCGTCCGCGGAGACCGGCCTCGCCGACGCCGGTCGGCGCGTACGGCCGGTGCCGCGCGCACGGGCAAGGACCGTGGGCGCGTGCGGGCCGGGCACCTGCGGCGGGCACGGGCGGCGACCGTGCAGCGCGTGCGCCCTTGAGCGGGCGTGTGCGGGCGGTGCGCTCGTACCGCCGGTGACCGGGATCGCGTCACATCGGCCGCGTCTGTTCTGTCAGTGATATGACAGATCGCGACGAGGGATTGTGACCGATGGACGACGACTGGCTGGCGGCACGGTTCGAGGCCCACCGCCCTCATCTGTGCACGGTCGCCTACCGCATCCTCGGTTCGGTCAGCGAGGCCGAGGACGCGGTGCAGGAGGCCTGGCTGCGCATGAGCCGCGCCGACACGGACGAGGTGGCGAACCCGGGCGGGTGGTTCACGACGATCGTGGCCCGGGTGGCGCTGAACATGCTGCAGTCGCGGAGGGCGAGGCGCGAGGAACCGCTGGCCGTGTACGTGCCCGACCCGGTGGTGAGGGCCCCAGACGGAGCCGACCCCGAGCAGCAGGCGCTGGTGGCCGACTCGGTGAGCCTGGCGCTGCTTGTCGTGCTCGACACGCTGGCTCCGGCCGAGCGGCTCGCCTTCGTGCTGCACGACATGTTCAGCCTGCCTTTCGATGAGATCGCCGCCGTCGTGGGCCGCTCCCCGGCCGCGGCCCGGCAGCTCGCAAGCCGGGCGCGACGCCGCGTCCAGGGCGCCACCGTTCCCGACGCCGACGTCCCCCGTCAGCGGGAGGTCGTCGACGCCTTCCTCGCGGCGGCGCGCGACGGCGACTTCGAGGCGCTGCTCGCCCTGCTCGACCCCGATGTGACGCTGCGGGCCGACGTCGGCGCCCAACCCCCGGGCGCGTCGCGGGTGATCTGCGGCGCGGCCGCCGTGGCCGGGCAGGCACTCGCCTTCGCGTGGCGCGCGGAGCTGGCCCGTCCCGCACTGGTGAACGGAGCGGCCGGGGTGCTCGTGGCCGACGGCGACCGGCCGGTGGCGGTCATGGGCTTCGCCGTCGCGCGGGGGAGGATCAAGGAGATCGACATCCTCGCCGACCCCGCCCGGCTGCGCCTGCTCGACCTTCCCCGCCTCTGACCCCACGGCGAGCGATCGTCGACCTCCGCACCCTCGGCTCACCCCGGGGGTCGTGGGCAACCGATGACGGCCGCGTCTCAGCTGACCGCCTGCTTCACCAGCACACCGATCCGCGCCTCCACCTCGGGCGTCATCTCGGTCAGGGCGAAGGCGACCGGCCACATCGCGTCCTCGTCCAGTTTCGCCTGGTCGCTGAACCCGAGTGTCGCGTAACGCGTCTTGAACTTCTCCGCGGGCTGGAAGTGGCAGACGATCTTGTCGTTCAGCGCGTAGGCGGGCATCCCGTACCAGAGCCTCGGTGCCAGTTCCGGAGCGCCGGCCATGATGACGGTATGGACGCGCTCGGCCATGATCCGGTCCGCGTCCCGCATCTCGGCGATCTTCGCGAGGACGTCCCGCGCCGCCTCCGCCGCCTTCTCCGCGCGCGAGCCCCGTCGCGCCGCCTTCTTCCCTTCTTCGGCGTGCGCCTTCATCGCGGCCCGCTCCTCGGCCGTGAATCCCTCGTACCTGCTGTCTTCGGTGGTGCTCATGGCGGAACTTCTCCTTGAAAACATTGATATCCGGCTCGTCGAGTGCCTCGGACGGGTGCAGCCTCCCAGATGAAGGTCAGCGGTCCTGCAGCAGCCCGAGGACGTTGCCGTCGGGGTCGACGACGGTGGCCACCAGGCGGCCGCCGCCCACCTCGTGCGCGGCCTCCTTCACAGTGGCCCCGGCGGCGACCACCTCGGCCAGCTTCGCCTCGATGTCCGGTACGTGCCAGTAGGCCACCGGTGAGGTCATGCCCTGCGGCCCACCGTCCGGCACCAGTCCGATGTGCTGGCCCTCGGCGTCGAAGCCGACGTAGTAGGGCGAGTCGGTCTGCGGCGGGTTGCCGAGCAGGGCCGCGTACACCGTCTTGGCCCTGGCCAGGTCGGCCACGGGGTGCAGCACGGTCCTGATCACCGGAGGGAAAGCGTCGGTCATGGTCACTCCTGTGGTGGTGGGTCACATCGACCCGCTGTCTGCGTGGTCACAGCTTTCTCCCGCGCCTGGCGGGTCCGCATCCGTGGTGAGTACGGAACCGGCCACGGATCGGCGGCACGGATGGCGCACGGTGCCCATTGCGGGGGGAGCACGATTGGGGATGCGACAAAATGGTGGCGATGGTGACAGGAGTGGAGATCTCGCCTCGGGAAGCCGAGGTGCTGGAACTGGTCGGGGCCCATCTCAGCAACGCCGAGATCGCGGCACGGCTGTGCATCTCGGTGCGTACGGTCGAGAGCCACGTCTCCTCGCTGCTGCGCAAGCTGGAGGTTCCGGACCGGCGTGAGCTCGCCCGGCGTGCGCCCGAGCCGGCCGCCGCCGCTCCGTCGCATCCGGAACCGGTCCTGCCGACCCGGCTGACCTCGTTCGTCGGGCGGGTTCGCGAGCGGACCGAGCTGATCCAGATGATCGGCACCCACCGCCAGGTGACCGCGGCCGGTCCCGGTGGAGTGGGCAAGACCCGGCTCGCGCTGGCGGTGGCCGCGGAGGCGGCCGGCGACTACGCCGACGGGGTGTGGTTCGTCGACCTCGTCCCGGTCACCGATCCGGGCATGATCGCGTCCGCGGTCGCCGGGGCGCTCGGTCTCGGTGAGCAACTCGGCCGTGACATGACCGAGTCCGTGGTCGCCGCGCTGGCCGACCGTCACGCGCTGCTGGTGCTGGACAACTGCGAGCACGTGGCCGACGGGGTGGCGCTGTTTCTCGAACGGCTGCTGGCGACGTGCCCTCGGGTGACGGTGCTGGCGACCAGCCGGGCCCGGCTGATGGTCCCGTTCGAACGGGTGTATCCGGTCCCGCCGCTGTCACTGCCGGCCGACGGCGAGTCGGACGCGGTCGCGTTGTTCATGGAGCGGGCGGCGGCGGTCGGCCGGCCGCTGGATCCTCCGCTGCGCGACCAGATCGCCGCGATCTGCGAGCGGCTGGACGGAATGGCGCTGGCGATCGAGCTCGCCGCCGCCCGGTATCCCACGCTCGGGCTCGACGGCATCACCGCCGCCCTGTCCCACCCCCTGCGGATGCTCACGGGCGGCTCCCGCGCCGATGAGAGGCACCGTTCGGTCCGGACGACGCTGGACTGGAGTCACGCCCTGCTGGAGCCGGCCGACCGGGCGCTGCTTCGCCAGGTGTCGGTGTTCGTGGCGCCGTTCACCACTGCGGCGGCGGCCGAGGTGACCGGGGGCGAGGAGGGCCTGGTCGCCGACGGCCTGGCCCGGCTCGCCGAGCAGAGCCTGCTGGTGGTGACGGCGTCCCCCGGCGGGACGCGATACCGAGCGCTGGAGACCATCCGCCAGTACGCGACGGAGCGGCTCGCCGAGGCCGGCGAGCTGGACGACGTCCGATCCCGGCACCTTCGCTGGTGCCTCGCCGAGGCCGCCGGCCTGAGCGTGGTGGGAGAGGACTGGCGGGCCCGGTTCGACCTGGTGGCCGACGACCTCCGCGCGGCCCTGGCGTGGGCGGCCGAGCGGCCGGAGCGGCGCGCGGACGCGTACGCGCTCGCCCGGCACCTGGCGGAGCTGACCTTCACCCGTCACCTGACCGGCGAGTCGCAGCGGCGCTATGAGCAGGCGGCCGGGCTCGCGGCCGGCCCCTCCGTCGCCGCGTCGATGCTTCGGCAGGCCGCGGCCGTGGCCGGCTGCCGGACGATCGGCGATGACATGTACCGCCTCCGCCTGGCCGCCGCCGACGCCGCCCGCGAATCCGGCGACACCGCCGGAGCCGCCGCCGACCTGGCGACCGCCGCCACCATCGCGTTCCGGTTCTCGACCACGTTCGTACGGCTTCCGTCCCCCGAGGAGGCACTCGTGCTGGTCAGCGAGGCGCGAGAGACGGCCGGCGACGATCCGGCCGCGCGGGCCGCGGTGGCACTGGCCGAGGCCGCTGTGCTCACCGACGCGTTCGGCGCCGCCCAGGGGCCGCCCGGCAACGCCGTACCCGAGACGATCGCGCGCGCCGAGCGCGCGGTCGAGCTCGCCCGCCGGACCGGCGACCCGCTCGCCGAGTCGGCCGCGCTCGACGCGCTCACCGGAGCCCAGAGCTGGGCCGGCGACACGTTCGCCACCGCGGCCACGGCACGGCGCCGCATCACGCTCCTGACATCCCTGCCGATCTCTCCGGCCGGCACCCACGAGCTGATCGACGCGCTCAGCATGGCCACCGAGGCCGCTCTCGGCGCGGGGGACGTGCCAGGCGCTCTCCGATGGGCACGCCGGCTGGCCGGACACCCGTCGCTGGCGGAGGTCGGTCACCGCGCCACGTGCCGGCTGCTGATGGTCGACGCGCTGGCGGGAGACGTCGACGAGGCGCTCACCGGCAGCGTCCGGTTCCTCGACGCGTGGCGGCGGGCGGGCAGCCCCGCCCGGACGCTCTTCCGCCCGGCGGTGGCCGGCGTCGCGATGATCCACGGCCTCCGCGACGACCGGGACGCCCGGCGCGAATGGCAGGAGGTCCTGGACGAGCTCCACACCCCACCCGAGCACACGTACGGCTACGGGGCGGTCTTCGACGCGATGCTCCTGCTGCACCGCGGGCGGGCGGAGGAGGCGCTGGAGCGGACGGCCCCGGATGCCAGGCAGGTGTGGAAGTGGGTCACCTGGATCTGGCACCACTGGTATGTCGCGCTCCGCACCGAGGCCGCCGTGCTCGCCGGGAGCCCCGACGCTCGCGACCGTGTGGCCGAGGCCCGGACCACTGTGGCCGGCAACCCGGTCGCCGACGCCATCGTGGAGCGGGCCGAAGCCCTGCTCGACGGCGACCAGGAGGCGCTGCTCGCCACGGCGGACGCGTTCGACGCCGCCGGCTGCCGCTACCAGTCCGCCCGGACCCTGGTGCTGGCCGGCGGCGACCATGCCGTGCGCGGCGCGGCCGCGCTCGCCGGCCTCGGCTTCGCCCCGATGGCCCCTGCCCGGCGCCGCACGACTCCGTGAGGGAGCGCCAAGGGCAGGCCTTGAGACGGGTGGCTCCGACATGGGAAAGCGCTCATCCGCGTATCGACGTCAGCGGAACCGCAGGACGAACCGCCCGCGAACGCCGCGCCGTTCGAGCGAGTGATGCGCGTCGGCAGCTCGGGAGGCGGGCAGTTCGCCGGCCACCCGGACGGTGAGCCGTCCTTCACCGGCGAGTTCGGCGAGCTGGTCGAGCTCGGCCGCGGCCCCGGCGTAGTCGCGGACGAAGATCGGGATGACGCGGACCCGGTCGGTCCCGTCACCCTGGTAACCGCGGACGGTGACGACGGCGCCGCCGTCCCTGACGGCAGGGAGCACGGCGGCCTCCAGCACGGCGGCGTCGACGAGCCCGTCGACGCCGGCCGGGTGGTTGCGGCGGACCATTGCGGCGAAGTCGTCCCCCCGCGGCACGACCTCGTCGGCTCCGCACTCGCGGACGAAGGTCTCGTCCTGCTGGGCGGCGTCGGCGATGACGATCAGCCCGGCCTGCTTGGCGAGCTGGACGACATACCCGCCGACGGTGCCGGCGGCGCCGGTGACGGCGACCGTCGCGCCGGCCGGGAGCGCCAGCGTGTCGAGTGCGAGCCGGGCGGTGAGCCCGTTCATCGGGAGGGTGGCGGCCTGGACGTCCGAGAGCCCGGCCGGGATCTTCGCGGCCGAGCGTGCCGGCACGACGAGGTCTGCCCGGTAGCCGCCGTGCTCGCCCGAGGGCACCACGATGGCCATTACGGCGTCCCCGATCGCGAACGGACGGTCGATGTCCGGGCCGATGTCGGTGATCACACCGGCGACCTCCATGCCCGGCACCCGCACCGCGTCCGCCTCATCCTGCCGCGGACGAGAACGGATGATCGCGTCGGTCGGGTTCACGGTGGCGCTGCTCACCTGGATCCTGACCTGACCGGGACCGATCGGTTCGGCCGCCAGGTCGAGCTCGTTGAGAGCGTCCGGTCCGCCTGGCTGTGTCACTCCGATCGCATGAACCATGATTGTTCGTGCCTTTCGTTGGTGCCTGCGTGGTGATGGGCAGGGCCGACCGCGCCGCCGGCAGCTGTCGCGGCGTGCGCTCAACCCGGTTCGGCTACGGCGACGTGGGGGCGTGAAGACCCTGGAGCAGCAGGGTGCACACCTCGTCAAGCTCGGTGACGATGCCGGGGTTCTGCCATTCGGCCGCGTGGCCGAGGTGGTGGAACTTGGCGGTGGCGTTGAAGACCACGCGGGCGGTGGCCTGCGCGTCGTCGGTGGGAAGGCTGCCGTCGGCGGCGCCGTCGGCGACGATGGCCGTCAGCTGGCCCAAGAGGTCGGTGACGTGGTCGGTGGCGACGCCGCTGTGCGCGGCCGCGAGGATCGCATAGGCGGCGAACAGCTCCGGGTCCTCGCGAATCTTGGCCTGCTTCCCGGCCAGGACGGCGTGCAGCCAGGTACGCAGGCGCTGCGCCGGCGGGACCGCGCTGTCGGCGGCGATGACGGCGAGGGCGTCGCGGCTGCGGTCGAGCCAACGCCTGGTCACGGCCTCGCGCAGCGCCTGTTTGGAGGGGAAGTGCTTGTAGACGGCGGCGTGGCTGACCCCGAGTGTCCGGGCGACGTCGACGACGGTCGCCTTGTCCGGTCCGTGGCGGCGCAGGATCTCCTCGGTGGCCGCCAGGATGGCGTTCGCGTCCAGTGGGGTTCGGGCGGGCATCAGCGCCTGCCGCCCGTCGGCTCGTCGCCGGCGCTGTGTCCGTACACGCCGGACATGCCCGCGCAACCGCGCCCGACCGCCCCCACACCGACGTCGGCGCCGGGTGCTCTGTGCTCCATGCGAGAGACGCTAGGCGGGCTGGTAACAGATGTCAAAATTTGTAACCTGCTACCTCCCACTCACCACCGCGTGACCGCAGCGAACCCGGCAACGGAAGCGGGGGCGTCCAGGAAGGTCCGTCGCGGGCCGAGCGATCTCAGCGGCCGCCCTCCAGCAGGCCGACGCCGAGTGGGGCGACCGCGTGGATCACCGACTGGCGGTGCCGCCGTGTGGTGATCAGCCCGGCCTCGCGCAGGACGGCCGCGTGCCTGCTGGCCGTCGCCGGGGGGACGCGCAGCCGCCGGGCCAGTTCGCTGGTGGTGCACTCGCCCTCGGCCACCGCCTCGAGGACCTGGGCGCGGGTGACGCCGAGCAGGGCGGGCAGGGCGCGGCTCCGCCGGCGCTCCGCCCCGTCGTCCGTCCAGCCGGGCTCGTGCTCGATGGGGTAGACCAGCCGGGGCGGGAGGGTGGTGTCGAGCAGGGTGGTGGGCGCTCCCCAGCAGAAGAAGGCCGGCTGCAGGAGCAGGCCGCGGCCGTCGAGGTGGATGTCGTGCTCGGCCGGGAAGTCCAGTTCGAGCACCGGGTAGCTCCAGCGCGCCGAGGGATGCAGGGTGGCCAGAACGCGCTCCCAGCCGTACGCGGCGAGCGTGCGCGACCTGCGGATCCGGTCGTGCTCGACCTGCGCACGGATGTGCTCCCAGTACGGCGAGAGGCAGGCGGCGTGGTAGTCGCGCAGCGCGTCCGCCACCCGGCCGACCTGGGCGGCGTCGCCGTCCGCGAGGCGCCGCATCCATGCCCGGACGGGACGGTGGGGGTGGCGGCGGACGAGTTCGGCCATGTCGTCGCCCAGTCTCGTCCGGGGAGTGCCGCGCACCGCCTCCACGCCCTCCTCCACCGAGGCGACGAGGCGGCCGGGCGTCATGAAGTCGGCGGAGTACCCCTTCGGCGGAGCGAGGTCGGCCAGGAGGCGGGCCGAGGACGGCAGGCGGGTGCGGGCCCGCCTCCTCCACTCGCCGAAGAACACGGCCCCGCGCGGCTGGCGCAGACGGTAGAGGCTCAGCAGCGTCTCCCACATGGGGTCGGGTCCCGGAGCGATGGTCGTACGTGCCAGGTCGTCGCTGGTGAAGTGGATCCTCAGCACCGCCGCCCCCTCGCGTGACGGATCTCCCGCGGCCGGGGCGGTCTCGGCCCGGGACCGCCCGCGGGATGTGCGGTACCCGCCGATTCCTCCCGGACACCCGCCGATTCCTCCCGGACACCCGCCGCTCCTCCTCTCGGATGGAGTTCCAGGCAGCCGCTAGGGATCTCCGCGGCGGGTACCGCACCCTTCGTGGTGCACCTCCCGCCGTACCGGCCGATGATGGCGCAACTGGGGACGCTTCCGGACGACGACGCCGCCTGGGGACACGAGATGAAATGGGACGGCGTGCGCGCCCTCGCGTACGTGGAGAACCGCGCCCTGCGCCTGGTCTCCCGCAACGGCCGCGACATCACGACGGCCTACCCCGAGCTGTACGCCATGGCAGGCGCCACGGGCGGCCGCGACGTCGTGCTGGACGGGGAGATCGTCGCGTTCGACGAGGCCGGGCGGCCGTCGTTCGGCGCGTTGCAGCCCCGCATGCACCAGCGGCAGCCCGCGAGGATCGCGCAGCTGGTGGCGTCGGTGCCGGTGACGTTCCTGGCGTTCGACGTGCTCCACGTCGGCGCCGACCCGGCGATCGCGATGCCGTACGTGGAACGGCGCGGCCTGCTGGAGGGGATCTTGACGCCGGGGCCGCGCTGGCAGGTGCCGGTGTGGTTCGCCGAGGCCGGGCGCACGGCGCTGGAGTCGTCCCGGCGGCTCGGTCTGGAGGGGATCGTCGCCAAGCGGCTGGACTCGCCGTACCGGCCGGGCCGGCGGTCGCCGGACTGGACGAAGGTGAAGAACGTCGCGACGCAGGAGGTCGTGATCGGCGGATGGAAGCCCGGCGCGGGCCGGCGCTCCGGCATGATCGGCTCGCTGCTCATGGGCGTGCACGACGAGGCCGGACGCCTGATCTACGTGGGGCACGTCGGCACCGGCTTCACGGAGGCCGCGCTGCGGGATCTGCTGGAGCGGCTGGCTCCGCTGGAGCGGCCCGCTGCCCCGTTCGCCGACGTGGTGCCGCGGGAGCACGCACGGGGTGCCCGGTGGGTCGAGCCGCGGCTCGTGGGGGAGGTGCAGTACGCCGAGTGGACGGACGACGGCCGGCTGCGCCACCCGTCCTGGCGCGGGCTGCGGTGGGACAAGCCGCCCCAGGAGGTGAACCTCGCGGAGGCGCGCCGGGCACGCGAGGGACGGGACGGCACGGCCGAGGCCGGGTGAGGCGCGGACGGGTGCCGGCCGGAGGCGCCCGCGGGCCGACCCCCGTGCCAAGGTGCATGCCGAGGACGGTGACGGCGGCGCCACGCCGTTTCCGGGAAACCGTCGGACGTCTCCCGTACCGTTGCTGTGGCTCTCGGGTACGGCGGAAAGGCTGACAGACATGACCGCGACCATCACGTCCAAGGACGGCACGACCCTCGCCGTCGACACGGCCGGGCAGGGCGCGCCCGTGATCCTCGTGGGAGGCGCGTTCAACGACCGCTCGACCGTGGCCGGGCTCGGCGCCGAGCTCGCGTCCGGTTTCACCGTGGTGACCTACGACCGGCGCGGCCGCGGGGCCAGCGACGACAAGGGCGACGATTATTCGGTCGCCAACGAGGTCGACGACCTGGCGGCCGTCATCGAGCACGTCGGCGGCCGGGCCTCGCTGTTCGGTCACTCGTCGGGGGCCATCCTGGTGCTGGAGGGGGTCATGCGCGGCCTGCCGGTCGACCGGGTCGCCGTGTACGAGCCGCCGTACCGTACGGACGAGCACCAGCCCGGCCCGCCGGCCGACCTCTACGACCGGCTCACGGCGGTGGTCGCCGCCGGCGACCGCGACGGCGCGGTGGAGCTGTTCCTCGGCGAGGCGGTCGGCGTCCCGGCCGAGGCGATCGCCGGGATGAAGGCCGGCGAGGCGTGGTCGTTCCTCGCCGACAAGGCGCCGAGCCTGCCCTACGACGTGCTGCTCAGCACGCCCTGGCAGGTGATGCCGTTCGACCGGATCGCCGGGATCGGCGTGCCGGTGCTGGCGATCTACGGCGACCAGACCGCGCCGAACCTGGCCGCGGGGACGGAGGCCGTCGCGGCGACCGTGCCGGGCGCAGAGCTGACGGTGATGCCTGGAGAGGACCACGCGGTCTTGCAGCGCCCGGCGGCTCTCGCGCCGATTCTGGCCGCGTTCTACGGCTGAGCGCGTCCGCCCGCCCGTCATCGGGCGCCGTCCCGCATTCCGGTCAGACCCGTGCTCGTCGAACGCCGGGCCGTTCGACGGCCGTCCGCTACCCTGAGCAGACGGCCGGGCGCACAGCGAGGACAGGGACGCCGACGGCGGCCCGAGTGGTGCCCCGGGGCCGGTGGGCGGACGATGCGAGGGCGGCCCGATGGCGAGGGACACATCTGACGACACCGGCGTCGCGTCGCCGGCGGTCACGGGCGGCGGCGCCGGACCAGACGCGCGGACGCTGCTGGCGGTGATGCGCGAGCTGGTGTTCCCGCCGTACGGGATCGAACGGTCCTCGGCGGTGCCGCAGAACGTCAACCGCTACGAGAACGACGCGGAGCACTCCTTCGCCCTGGGCCTGGTGGCCGTCTGCCTCGCCCCGCTCGTCGACGAGGGTCTCGACCTGGGCAGGGTCGCGCGGTACGCGCTGGTGCACGACCTGCCCGAGGTCCACGCAGGAGACGTGTCCGTCTACGCGGACGCCGCGGAACGGGAGAAGAAGGCCGTACGGGAGGAGGAGGCACGGGAGATCATCGCCCGTGACTTCGGTGAGACGTTTCCCTGGGTCATCGAGGACCTGTACGACTACAAGGCCCAGGAGGACCCGGAAAGCAGGTTCGTCTACGCGCTCGACAAGCTGCTCCCGCACGTCAACGTGTTGCTGGCGGACCATCACCCGGTCCGGCCCTCCTGGGCCGACTACAGGCGCACGGAGGTCGTGGCCCGGTGGAAGATACGGAGGAGCTGCCCGGCCCTGCTCCCGTTGTTCGAGGAGCTGTGCCAGGAGTTCGCGCGTCGCCCCCATCTCTTCTCCGACGGGGCCTCACTTCGGGTGGGATATGACGATCGTCGCGACGGCGAGCAGGGCCGCGCCGGTGACGGCGCACAGCACCCGCCAGTGCAGCGGGAACGACGGCCCGAGCACGGCGGGCAGGGCGACGAGGAATGCCCCCGCCGAGCTGGCCGACACCCGCAGGAGCAGCCGCGGCCGCGACCGGCGGACGACGACGGGGAACCCCGCACTCGTGGTCAGTGAGTCGCCCGGCCGCTCCTGATCCTCCCGCCCGTCGGCGGCCAGCGTGATCGTCACCCGGGTGAGCGCGTCGAAGCCGAGGATCTCGGGCCGCAGCCAGAACTCCACGGTGTCGTAGCGGTGCGCCACCTCGTAGGAGGCGTCGGAGGAGACGGTGAGGAACGTGCCGGCGGTCGCGCAGGCGAGCCGTCTCACGGTCTCGGAGTAGCTGTCGGAGTAGAAGCCGACCCGCAGCTTGACCGAGTCGCCGTCGCTGAGACGCAGCCGCCCCGCCGCGTCCAGCGGAGCCCTCGACCTGTCGTTCAGGAGCGGCTCCTCCGTGCGGACGAAGTACGAGGACCTGAAGGTGGGATGCCGGGCGAGCCGCCTGGCCACCTCCAGCCACAGATACGCCTCGTCTCCCTGCCGTTCGTGCACGTGCAGGTCGGGGAAGCGGGCCGTCGCCGGGTAGAAGCGACCGTTGTGGGCCTCGGTCAGCTTGTCGACGAACCACCGGCCCTTGGCCCTGATCTCCGTCTGGGCCAGCGGGAACTCCTCCAGGTTGGCGAAGTCGCCCGCCCGCAGCCGGAACAGGACCATGTCGGCGACGCAGTCGGCGGCGACCACCGCGGCGAAGCGGACGGGGACGACGAACGGCGTCTCCTGCGGCGTGTCGACGTCGGCCATGAACGCCACGAGGCAGCGCCGGCCGACGGCCGAGCCGTCCGCGACCGCCTGCAGCAGGCCGCCGGCCACGTAGTCGGCCTCGTACCGGAACTGGATGGCCGCCCCCCGCGGCAACGCCAGCGTCGACAGGATGTCCTCGGCGTACCGTCGCCGCGCGTTGGACGACAGCAGCAGGACGGTGGGGCGGACGCCGGGCGTGTCCGCGGTGTTGTCACGGTGCGGTACGGAGAGCGTCATCGCACGGCGTCCAATCGGTCCTCGAGCGCGAGGAACCGCGGCCACACCCGGTCCCTCGGCAGCTCGTCGAGGCCCAGCCTCATGGCCGGCTCGTAGCGGATCCCCCGAGCGGCCAGGTCGCCGTGCTCACCGACGATGATCGGCTCCGTGGCCCCGGCGGACTGGTCTCCGGTCAGGTCGAGGACGAGCCGCCGCGGGTCGTGGTCGCGGCCCACCTCCACCCAGCAGTGATGGCTCACTCCCTCCGCGTGGTCGCCGTCGAACCGCAGCCGTCCCTGGCAGTAGACGGGCTCGGCCAGCAGGTCGGACCGCAGCTTGCGGGCGAGCCAGACGGAGGTGACCCCGCACTGCCCTCGGGAATCGCCGCCGGAGTCGGGGGCGGCCTGATACCGGGGATGCGCCGTGGCGTCCGACCAGCCCGTCTCCAGCGTCCTGCGGTAGCCGAGCAGCCGGGTCCGCCACTCCGGCGAGGCGAGGTCCGTCGCCGGCGACGCGATGTGGTCGCCGCCCGAGTGGTCGCGGCGGGGCACCGTGATCAGCCCTCCGAGGGCCGCGGCACGCCGCTTCGCCGCGCCTGTCACACCGAGAACCATGAGGACGTTGTCGGGCGTGTCGAGCGACTGAGGGATCGAGTCCCCCGATATCCGGCGCGTCTGGAAAAGGCCCTTCTCGTCGTAGCGGTAGGCGACGGGTGACAGAGCGATGGGAGTGAATCCCGACGCGAGGAAAGCGGCGCCGTCGAAACCGAGCATGGGGTTGTACGCGGTGACGACGTACTCGGCCGCGTTTCTCGCCCTGATCTCCCGCACGGCGCGGCTGACCGTCAGGCTCATGAGATTCGCCGGAATGCCGGCGATGCCGTGCATTCTCGTGAGGACCATTGTCTCGCGCGGCCCGGCTTTCAGCCCGTGCCCCGCCAGGGCGTCCAGCACGTACTGCCGGTCGCAGCGCGAGAACGCCACATAGGTGAGCGGCATGGTGGCGCCGGGGAGGAAGAGCCCGAACTGGAGGACGGTGTCCGCCCGCTCACTGCGCAGGTAGTGCAGGCGCGACTGGACGACGTGGCCGGCGCTGGGCCTGACCTCGGCGAAGCGCAGGCCGGTGCGGTAGCCGTCGGTGAACGACAGGCTCAGGTCGCGGCGCACCTTCTCCACGTTGAGGAGTACGGAGGCGTGGGCCTGGTACGCCGCCTCCTGCGCCCACTGGCGCACCTCGGCCGCCCGGACGACCGCCTGCAGCCGGACCTCCTCGTACACCTTGTCGGGCGACCAGCCGACCAGGGCCTGCCTGCTCAACCGGGGCAGGTGGAGGCGCACCTGGATCTCCAGGGAGCGCACGTCGGTCCCGACCGTCTCGGCGTCGGCCCGGATCCGTCCCCGCGCCGCCTCGACGAAGGTCTCCACATCCGGGTCGCGCAGTCCCTCCACCCGGGAGTTCTCGCTTCGGGCTTTCTCCGTTCGCGGCGTACACGTGATCTCGGACACGTCTTCTCCCGCAGTCAGCGAGAACTCCGTCAGATGCGCCGTCAAGAATAGAACTCGGCCCGGGCCCTGTCAGGGCACCAGCCGAGTTGGTATCGCCTTTTGTCGGCCCGCCCTATTCACCGCGACCACGGCGGTTATCCGCCAGGCCGCAGAATGATCGCGAATTCGCCGGGAACGGAGGACGGAGAAATTGCATTCGTCCCAGCCGACCCAGCCTCATCTCTGCGTGAGTGTTTGAGAAGGGCCGATGGTCACCGGGGCAGATAGGTCGTGTACTCCTTGAGCAGGGCGGTCAGTTCCGCCGGCAGATCGGCGGTGATCGCCAGGTCTTCGGCGGAGCTGAATGCGCCGACCATGTCCCGGACATCCATGACTTCTGATCAGGTCGGGCCGGCCGATGCCCAGTTCTCGCGCCAGGCCCAGATCCCGGTCGGCACCCAGGCGGTGTGCTGATAGGTGCCGACCGAGGCGCTGTCGGTGACGAACTCGGTAACCGCGACGGTGGTGTAGAAGCCCGTCGCGAGATAGAGCGAGATCGAGCGGATGCGAATCGCCGCGTACATGAACACCAGGGGCGCAAGATAGCCGGTGGACGCCAGTGGCAGGAACGCCCAGACGGTCCGGACCACCTGTCTGGTCGATGTCGTCATGCCTGGCATGAGCGCCTCCGGACGCGAGCCCGTATGACCGATACGACGGCCGCCCAGCGGATCATCGCCTCGGACGTCGCCGGGTGGCGCTCATAGTCACGCGCCAGCCGTCGGTGGCTGGTCAGCCAGGCAAGCGACCTCTCCACCACCCAGCGCCGGGCGATCACCGCGAAGCCGACCTGGCCAGGCGCCACCCTGGCAGACGGTGTGCTGGTACTGCCGTTATCCGCTGGGGGCCTGCTGGCCCTCGGCCGATCAGCCACCCGCCAGCCGGGGCCGGCGCTGGACCGACTGCGGATAACACCACTCACAATGACGTTCTCAGACGGCTCGGACTTCGGCGAGCCGCTTGACTGCGAACTCGTCGTCCCAGCAGACGGCGGCCTCCCACGCGGCCGACGCCTGCGCGGCGATGTCGTACGCGCCGTCGTCGAAGCCGGCGGCGTTGTCGGGCAGCACCAGGTCGAGGTCGGGGACATCGACGTGCGATTCATCCCAGTCGATCAGTGCGACCCGATCCGCGGTGATACGGACATTGCCAAGGTTGTTGGAGTCGCCGTGGACAACGCATGTCCGACGTCCGGCGAGCCGCGCCCACGCTGCCCGGCATCGAGCGACACCCTCAGGGGGCATCGCGCCGAGGTCGATCTTCGTCCCGGTCTCGGCGTGCAGGAGGTCGATCGACGATCGCCAGCCCGGGCGCTGCGGCCAGCCCCGCGTCAAGTGATGCAGCCGGCGGAGCGTGTCGGCCACACGACACCAGTCGGCCTTTGTTTCGGGCGCCCCGCCCTCCACGTAGGTCATCACCACCAGACCGTCGGCGAACAGCCGGCCATCCGTCGTCGGAATCGGCACCGGCACGGCCAGGCCCTCACGGTCGAGGTGGTGGAGGAGCTCGGTCTCCCAGGCGAGATCAGCGTCGCTCCTGGCACCGAGACGACCGACCGCGAGGCGCCCGTTGACGCGCACACTCCACACATCGTTGGCGACTCCGCCGGCGAGCGGTTCGACGCGAGCGACGTCGTCACCCCACCGCCCGAGTGCCTCCCACCCCATCGCCACATCGTATGGGGGTTCTCCCGTCCCGGCGGCGGTACCGTCTGGCCCCCGCCACCGGACGGTTTCGCGGTCGGCGGGTTTTTGTTACTGGTTGTCCTTGAGGAGTTGTCGTGTGCGGGTGAGGAATGCCTGGCGGACCTCTTCCGGGTGCAGTATCTGGAGTGGCCGGCCGAGGCTGAGCAGGTAGCGGGCCAGGCCGTCGGCGTCTGGCCCGCCGATGTCGATGATCGTGGCGTCATCTCCGTCCGGGTGGTGGACGCCGACCGTTGGTGGCACCAGCCTGCGGGCCTCATCGGCCGGTACGGCCAGGCGGATGGTCACCCGCACCGGGTAGGCCCTCCGCGCGATGCCCGTGCTGACCATCTGTGCTGGATCGGGCGGGTCGGGCAGGGCTGTGGCCTGCCCGGTGGCTTTGGCATCGATGATGCGGTCGGCACGGAAGGTGCGCCAGTCCTGCCGCGTCAGGTCGTAGGCGAGGAGGTACCAGCGGCGGCCTGTGTAGATGAGCCGGTAGGGGTCCACTTGTCGGGTGGACGTCGTTCCGGCCCTGTCGCCGTAGGTCAACTGGGTGCGTTCGCCTCGCCGGCACGCGGTGGCCAGGTCGAGCAGCAGCGCGGGGGAGATCTGGTTGTCGTCGGGTCGTGCGGTGTGGGTGAACGCGGCGTCCAGCTCGCCGAGCCGGCCTGCGATCCTGGCCGGCAGCACCTGGCGTAGTTTCAGCAGCGCCGACAGGGCTGCCTGGTCGCTGCCGGAGACTCCGCTGAAGGCGGCGGTGCGCAGCCCGACAGCGACCGCGAGGGCCTCCTCCTCGTCAAGGATCAGCGGCGGAATGCTGGTTCCTGGCCCGAGGTGGTAGCCGCCCCATGGGCCCATCTCCGATTCGATGCCGTAGCCGAGTTCACGTAGCCGCGCGATGTCCCGGCGAACCGTCCGTTCGGTGATCTCCAGCTGGGCGGAAAGATCAGCGCACGTCCAGGACTGCCGCGTTGACAGCAAAGACAGCAGCCGCAGCAGCCGCGCCGAGGTGGTGACCACGGCTAACAGTCTGCTGGACAACCAGGACCGTTTCTGACCGGGTCATACCGTAACGTCGCCGCCATGACCGAGAACGCCTCGGCCGAAAAGTCAATTACGGCCACGATGACCTCCCGCCAAGGTGCGTCAGATGACGGGCCGGATGGACGCACGTAACCGACGAGGAGCAGGACCCATGGAAGCACGCATGAAGAACGTGGCGAATCCCGACCTGATCACAGCGATCCAGCATCTCCAGAAGGCGATTCACGCCGGTGGAGTCGACCCGCTCGTGCTCGAACTGGTCCACCTGCGGGCCAGCCAGATCAACGGCTGCAGCCCATGTGTGTTCGCCGGCGTTCAGACGGCGAAGAAGCACGGAGAGACCGAGGAGCGGCTGCACAACGTGGTCGCCTGGCGCGAGGCCCCGTTCTTCACCGAGGAGGAGCGGGCAGCGCTCGCGCTGACCGAGGCCGCCACCCGGATCCAGGACGGCGCGACAGGCGTGACCGACGAGATCTGGGACGCTGCTGCCGACCACTTCGACGAGAAGCAGATGTCCGCGATCATCCTGAACATCGCACTCACCAACTTCTTCAACCGGATCAACCACACGATCCGGGAGCCGGCCGGCAAGACCTGGTGAAGACGGGCGGGCGTCATCCGTCGAGAGGCCACGGTGGCGACGTGGCGAAGGACGTGATCGGCCGGCTCCACCGGCTGACCGATGCGGCGCCACTTCGGGCAGGCCCCCGTCCTGGGCTCCCACCTTCGGGTGACCGCCGGCAACCATACCTTTGATGATCACCAGGGGCACATGACCGATGAGCGACGAACTACCGGAACTGACCGTTACCGATGCCCGAGCCTGGCGGGAGTGGCTCAGCAGGCACCACGACAGCTCGGCAGGGGTGTGGCTGGTCCTCGCCAAGCAGAACACGACCGGGCCGACCAGCCTGACCTATGACCAGGCGCTCGACGAAGCCCTGTGCCACGGCTGGATCGACGGTCGGCTACGACGGCGGGATGAGATCACCTTCTGCCGGCGCTTCACCCCTCGCGGAAGGCAGAGTCCCTGGTCAGCGCGGAACGTTTCCATCGTCACCCGTCTGATCAGCGCGGGCCGGATGCATCCGGCCGGAATGACCGAGGTCGAACGCGCCAAGGCCGACGGCCGCTGGGACACGGCCTACGCGGGACAAGCCGGCATCGAGGTACCAGCCGACCTGGCCGCCGCGTTGGCCGCGAAACCCCAGGCACAAGCGATGTTCGACATCCTCACCGCCCAGAACCGCTACGCCGTTCTCTATCGGATCGCGAATGCCAAACGCGCCGAGACCCGAGCCCGCCGTATCACCCAGTTCGTTGACATGCTCGCCCGCGGCGAGACGATCCACCCGCAAAAGCGCGCCCTCGGCAGTTGAATGCCGGCCGGCTCGTCTCCCCGCCTCGCTCCTCCACGCCCACGCACATGGCGGCTCGGCGCCTACGACCTGGTGCCGGTGATCAGGCGTTCGCGCGGTTGAACATGCTGGTCCGCGGGCGCGCTCGCGCACCAGCATCCGCCATCGTCGTCACGATCTGGCGGCTGTGCCGGTACTCGCGGAGTTCCTTACGGAAGATCGCCCGGATGCGCGTCGTGCTCATCGGCGCGCCCGATGCGATCTTTCGGGTCAGGCGCCTCGTACAGGCCGGCGAAGTATTCGAGGTTCTCGGCCACGGTGAGACGCAGGTAGAGGCCCGGCGATTCGGGCATGATCGCAATCCGGCGGCGGATCTCCACCTCGTTCTCGGGCGCGAGCGGCACTCCCGCGATGGTCGCCGAGCCCGAGGTCGGCGCGATGAGGGTGCCGAGTGTCCGTACCGTGGTCGTCTTCCCGGCTCCGTGCGGGCCGAGGACACCGAACACCTCTCCGGAGCCGACCTCGAACGAGACCTCCAGGAAGGCGGTACGTTCGCCGGAGCGTTTGGTCAGGCGGTGGACGGCGATCGCCGGGCCGCTGTTCTCGACGGCCGGAGCCGCCCTCCGGTCCAAGGTCACCAGGCGCTCATCTCGTCCGTCGGGATCGATCGCACCTTACTGAATCGGATCCCTGACGCGGAAAGGCTCTCTGACTTCAGGCCGGACCGCGACGGGCCGCCAGGAGCAGCGCCCCGGCGCACGACAGGTACGCGAGTCCGTACGCGATCGGCGTCCACCCGCCCAGGGTGAGCATGTCGAACGGGCCGAGAGAGAAGTCGGGCTGGGAGCCCGCGCTCAGATCTGCGGGGGTGGGGACGTAGAGGAGGCCGGGCAGGGCCGCCGCGATGTCCACCAGGCCCAGCAGGACGGCGATCGCGGCGACGGCCCGGGTCCCGAGGCGGAACACCCGGCACAGCAGGGCCGCCAGGATCACGAGGAGCACCATGAGCGGTCCCGTGACGAGATCGGCCACGAGCCAGGTGCGAGCGGAGTAGCCGGCGACCCGCAGCCCGAGCATCTCGATCGGGAGGGCGATCCGGCCCCTGCTCATCTCGACGGCCTGCAGAACGAGGGGGAGGGCACCCAGCGCGACGCCCACCGGCGCCCAGATCAACGGACGATGATCGGCCATCGCACGAGTATGCCGTGCGGGGGAGACCGGCCCGCCGGAGAGGCGGGCCGGTCTCGGGGGTTACGCGCCCGCCTTGTCCGGACGCTCGGTGACCCGGATCGCGTTCACGATGGGGTCGCCCTCGTGGGGCCGGAAGACCACGTCGAGCCGGCCGCCGGTGACCTTCACCGTGTACTGGCGCGTCACCGCCGTGTTCTCACCGGCCTCCTTGGCCAGGTCGAGCCCCTGGATGACCGGGATGCCCGCGACGGCGACGTCGAAGACGCGCTTGCCCGGCTTCTTGTGCCGGGTCTCGGCGAAGCCCAGCTCCACGGTGTAGACGCCGTCCGGAAGACGGTCGAACCGGTAGGCCCGCATGTCCTCGCTGGCGCTGCGGAACAGTCCCTGCTCGGACGTGCCCTTGACATCGGCGGACGACGTGCTCGCCTTGGTGTCGTCGCCCACGTAGCCGTACCCGCCAGGGGTGTACTCCCGGTCGGCGGTCCACGTGTCGCCGGCCGCGTCGACCACGTTCTTGCCGCCGCCCGCCTCGACGGCGACCTGGACCTTCGGCACCACGACGACCACGCTGACCGGGACGACCGGCGCCCGGCCGCTCGACGAGCGCACGAGCAGCACGCCGGTGCGGACGGCGCCGGGGGACAGGTCCGCGCTGGAGGCGGTGACCCGGAGCGTCACGGACGCGCCCGCCTTGATGCTCCCGCTCGCCGGGGTCACGCTGAGCCAGGTCTGCGCCGGGTCGTTCTCGACGGTGTACGTCGCGTCGGAGCCCAGGTTGGACAGGTCGAAGGTCGCGTTCCTGGTGGCCGAGGCCGGCATCACCAGGGTGACCTGGCCCGTGGACGCGGTGACCCGGCCGGTGGCCAGGGCGGCGTCCACCTGGGTCCGCCCGCCGGCGGCGACGCTGACCTCCTTGGTGATGGTGCCGTAGTCGTCCGCCGAGATCTCCACGTGGTGGTCGCCGGCGGGCACCTGCCCGAGGAAGGCGCCGTCGGGGCCCGTGGTGAAGGCGACGTCGTCGACCTTCACGGTCGCGCCGGCCAGCGGGCCGCCGTCGTTGGCGTCGGTGACGGTGCCGGCGACCAGACCGTGCCCGCGGGCCGCGATGGTCAGGCTCTGGCCGTCGCGCAGGACCGGGCTGTCGAACGAGTACTGGAACGCGTCGGTGCCGTCGCCGTTCTCGATGCCGACCGTGGCCTTCTCCCCGGCCTCGAAGCCGCTGTCGATCCCGCGGTAGCGGAACCCGACGGAGCCGTCCTCACCGAGCAGCGCCTCGAACGAGATGAGCGCGTCCACGCCGTAGAACCGGGCGTTGCGCCACTCCACCACGAAGGTGCGGTTCGGCGCGGTGCCGATCGTGGCGGTGTAGAGCGCGCCCTCGCCCTCGAACAGGCCGAGGTCGGTCCAGTACGGATAGATGGCGGCGTTCGGGTCGGCGCCGGAGGGCAGCGACCCGTGGGTCGGGAAGGAGTAGGTGTTGTCGCCGAAGCTCAGGAACCCGTTGGTGCTGACCAGGCCGCTGGTGTAGGTCTTGCCGTAGAACGGGAAGGCGAACGGCAGCGTGATCTTCTGGGTGTCGTCGTCGTAGCTGAGGGGCTCCAGGTGGGTGCCCTCGACGTACGGCTCGGCGCCGCTCCTGCAGGTGTGGCCGAACCCGTCGATGTGGCTCGCCAGCTCGATGTCCCTGGTCATCTCGCCGGTCACCGTGACGGGCACGGTGGCGTCCTCGGCGCACAGGGAGTCCGCCGCGACCTTCAGGTCGTAGGTCTTGTGCGGCAGCTGCAGCTCGTAGTGGCCGCGGGCGTCGGTGACGGCGGTGGCCGGCGTGCCCGCGGCGGTCACCGTGGCGCCCGCCTCGGGCAGGCCCACGCTGGTGACCGTTCCCGACACCGTGCTCAGGGTCTCGGCCGTGAGCGTCACGTCCTCGGTGACCGTCTTGTCGGTGCCGACGGTGACGGTCCGGGTGACGTCGTCGTAGCCGAACTTGCGCACGGTGAGCTCGTAGTCGCCGCTGAGCAGGCGGGGCAGGCTGTAGGTGCCGTCCTGCGCGGTGGAGACGGTGCGGTCCAGCGGGCCGGAGACCTCGACGGTCGCGCCGGTGACGGGGGAGCCGCCGGACGTGACCGTCCCGGTCAGCGTGCCCAGCTCACCGGCGGGGGTCGCCTTGACGGCCGCGTACGCGTCGAGCATGCCCTCGCCCCAGACGAAGTTGTCCGCGGCGGTGCCGCCGCAGCCCTCGTCGTCGACGTCGATCGCCGTGTGGTCGAGCAGCGCCCGGGTGCTCTCGATGTCGCCCCGCAGATAGGGGGAGGCCGACCACATGAGCGCCACGGTTGCGGCGACGTGCGGGCTGGCCATCGAGGTGCCCGACTTCAGCCCGTACCCGTTGCCGGGCACCGCCGAGCGGATGTCGACGCCGGGGGCCGAGATGTTCGGCTTGATCTCGCCGTTCTCGCCCGGGCCCTTCGAGGAGAAGTACGCGATGTTGCCGCTGGAGTCGAAGGCCCCGGCGCTGTAGCTGGCGACGTACCCGCCCGGCGTGCCGGTGGTGCCGCAGGCCGGCCCCGAGTTGCCGTTGGAGAAGGCGGGGAAGATGCCGGCGGCGACCCACGCCTCGACCATGTCCTTGTACCAGAGGTTGATGCCCTCGCCGCCCCAGGAGTTGTTGACGATGTCGGGCGCCAGGTCGGGGCGGGGGTTCTGGCCGTTCAGGTCGGTGGGCGCGAGGATCCACTGCCCGGCGGCGAGCAGCGTGTAGTCGGGGCACCCCGTGGTGAGGCAGCCCTTGGCCGCGATCCACTTGGCTCCGGGGGCGACGCCGATGCCGTTGGCCCCGCCGTCCCCGCCGTCCCCGCCGACCATGGTGCCCATGGTGTGGGTGCCATGGCCGCGGTCGTCGCACGGCGCCTGGTCGGGGCAGGCGTGCGCCGGGTCGAACCAGTTGTAGTTGTGGTCGACGGCGCCGCCCGGCTGGGTGCCGCGGTAGTGGGAGATCAGGGCGGGGTGGTCCCACTGGACGCCGGTGTCGATGCTGGCGATGACGACGCCCTCGCCGTGGTCGCCGAGCTCGTTCCACACCTTCGGGGCGTTGATGCGGTCGACGTTCCACTCGACGGAGGCGGCCGCGGCCTGCGCCTTGGCCGGCTGCGGGTCGGGCAGGGGCACGGTACGGGACGGCTCGATCGCCGTCACCTCGGGCAGCGCGGCGATCTCGGCGGCCAGCTTCTCGTCACCGGTCACCCTGACGGTGTTGACGATCCAGAAGGGGGTGAAATCGGCGTGCGCCTTCGTGAGGAGCTTGCGCAGGCCGGCCTGGGAGGACGCGGCGGTCTCCGACTTCAGCCGGTAGACCTGCCGCCCCTTGTCGTTCTTGTTCTTCGCCGTACGGGCGGCGCCGAGGTCGGCGCGGTCCTTGAGCCGTACCCAGAAGGTGGCCTTTCCGTGAGCGGACAGGTCGTTCTGGACCACCCGATCGACCTTGTCCGGTCCGGGTGTGGCCGATGCTGCGCCGGACGCGGCGTTCTGCGGGAGCAGCAGGGCGAGGGCGGCGGTCCCGATCAGGACCGCACGCCGGATGTGCGGGAGTGACACAAGCTCTCCTATGTGGGCACAGAGGCACCCACAGGGGGGAAAAGGGATTAGTGGGGTTCAGGTGAACTTCCGGGGAAGTATCGTGGTCGATCTTGTCGGTTTAGGCAATACCGGGGCAAATAGTTCAACGCGATTTAACAAGCGCCTGAACGGCGGAGTCGGGACAGCCGGAAGGTGCGCCTACCGCCGCGAATGTCCCGTCTCGGCGGAACGACCCAAAGATCCACCGCGATGTCCTCGTGGACGGTCCTGCCCGCCGGCGGCTTTCGGGACGTCGGGGAGGCGTGACCGTCGGCTCCGTTTGCCCAGGTAAGGGAGGGGACGTGCACCCCGAGATCGCGTTACGCACCCTGGCCGACGGCTTCGACGGCGAGGTGATCCTGCCCCAGGACGCCGGTTACGAGTCGGCCCGCCGCGTCTGGAACCAGTCGATCGACCGCAAACCCACCGCGATCGCCCGCTGCCGTACCCGGGACGACGCCGTCGCGGCGCTGGCGCTCGCCCGTGAGACCGGTCTCGAGCTCGCCGTACGCGGCGGCGGGCACGGCTTCCCCGGCTTCTCGACGACCGAGGGAGGCCTCGTCCTCGACCTCGGTCCGATGAAGCAGATCGCCGTCGACGCCGGCCGGCGGACGGCCGTGGTCGGTCCCGGTGTCCGATGGGGCGAGCTCGCAGCGGCGGCGGCGCGCCACGGCCTCGCGCCGGTCGGCGGCCACGTGGCCGACGTGGGCGTCGCCGGGCTGACGCTGGGAGGGGGCAACGGCTGGTTCTCCCGGATCTTCGGGCTGGCCTGCGACAACCTCGTCGCGGCCGACGTCCTCACCGCCTCCGGGCGGGTCGTCCGGGCGAGCGCCGACGAGAACGAGGACCTGTTCTGGGGCCTGCGCGGCGGCGGGGGGAATCTTGGGATCGTCCTCGAGTTCACCCTGCGCCTGCACCCGGTCGACCTGCTGCTCGCCGGGATGGTCCTGCACCGGCTGGACGACGCGGCCGACGTGCTCCGGTTCCTCTCCGAGTACGGCGCCGGCGCTCCCGACGAGGTCAACGTCGCGGCCGCGGTCCTCGCCGCCCCGCCCGCGCCGTTCGTGCCGGAGGAGCTCCACGGCAGGCCCGTGCTCGCGCTGGCGATGTGTCATGTCGGGCCCCTCGCCGACGGGGAGCGCGCGCTCGCGGCGGTGCGCGGAGCCGGCAGGCCCTTCGCCGACCTGGTCGAGCCGACCACCTTCGAGGTCCTCCAGCACATGTTCGACGCGCAGGGACGGCCCACGCCCTACCACATGCGCTCTCACCTGGGCGGACGACTGACCGGAGACCTGATCGACGCCGTGGTCGAGGCCGGCGGCGGCCTGACCTCGCCGGACAGCGGGGTCCTCCTCCTGCCGATGGGCGGCGCCGCGGGCAGGGTCGCCACCGACGCCACCGCCTTCCGGCACCGGGAGGCCTCCTACTGCCTGGAGATCGGGGCCGCCTGGCGGGCGGGCGACGAGGACCCGCGCCGGCACGCCGACTGGGCCGACCGGACCTGGGCGGCGACCCGGTCATGGGCGACCGGGGTGGAGGTCAACCACCTCGGCGACGAGGGGCCGGAGGGGGTTCGCCGGGCCTACGGGGACAACTACGACCGGCTGGCCCGGATCAAGCGGACATGGGATCCGGAGAACCTGTTCCGGCTCAACCAGAACGTCCCCCCGGCCTGACGCCACGGGGGTCACTCCGGCGCGTTGCCGTCAGGCCCGCCGACGGTGAACGGCGTGGTGACCCCCTCGTACATCAGGTGGGCGACCAGCCCCTCGGTCGCGTGCGGCAGGTTGTGGCAGTGGTCCATCCAGATCCCGGGGTTGTCGGCGACGAAGGCGATGTCGTAGGTCTCCCCGTCGCCGACGTCGAGCGAGTCCACCCACCACGGGCTTCCCGTCGCGCGTACGCCGTCGCGGGCCAGCACGACGGCGTGGTGGCCGTGCAGGTGCATGGGGTGCGGCTCGCCGCTGTCGTTCGCGATGCGCACCCGCACCACGTCGCCCTCCGCCACCACGAACATCGGCACGTCGGGGAACATGTGGCCGTTGATCGTCCACCAGACGCCGGGACGCCCGTCAAGGAAGCCCGGGCGGCGCCCGATGTCGTAGGTGAAGCGCCGATCCGGACTGTCCGGGTCGAAGCCGATCGGCGCCGGCCGTCCGTAGGAGAGCGGGTCGAGCGTCGTCGTGGGCCGGGGGGCGGCGGGCGGGTCGTACGAGCGGGAGCCGAGCACGACGCCGGTCGGGCCGCCGATGTGGACCCGCACCGGCGCGCCGTCCGCGGGCATGGTCACCTCGATGTCGGCGCGGCCTCCCGCCGTCACCGGCACGGCGGCGTCCCGTACCGGAGAGGGCTCGTTCAGGTCGGTGCCGTCGACGGCGACCAGCCGGAACGGCGCGCCGCCGACCCACACCGGCGTCTCGCCGTTCTCCGTGTTGATCACGCGGACCCGCACACGGTCGCCGGGAAGCGCCCGCACGCGGACGTCGCCCTCGCGCCCGTTGACGGTCCTGGCCCCGTCGTAGAGGTGCAGCAGCGCCACGGTGTCGACCGTACGGGCGGGTGGGCGCACCGCCGGAGCCACCACCAGGGCGCCGAGCAGACCGCGGCGGACCTGCTCGTGGGAGACCTGGTGGGAGTGGTACCAGAAGGTGCCGGCCTGGTCGGCCACGAAGCGGTAGACGAACGACCCGCCCACCCTGACCGCGTCCTGGGTCACGCCGGCGACCCCGTCCTCGGCGTTGGGCACGTCGAGGCCGTGCCAGTGCAGGGTGATGCCGTCCGGCACGGACTCGTTGACGAGCGTGACCTGCACCAGTTGCCCGGCGGTCGCGTGGATGACCGGGCCGGGCGAGGTGCCGTTGAGCGTGTAGCCGTCCACCGAGCGGCCGCCGGCCAGCCGGAAACGCTCCCGGCGAGCGGTCAGCGTCACCGCGACGTCGGCCGGGCGGCCCGGGTCGGGCGTGAACGAGGTGACGCTGCGGCCCGCGGGGGTGTGGCCGGCGTGCCCGTGCATGCCGGCCCCCATCAGGTGAGCGGAGTGGTCCGGGAGGCCGGCCGCGGGGGCCGGTGTCCGGCCCCCGTAGTCGGCGTACCCCATGTCCATCACGGAGTACGTGTCCGGCGTCAGACTCCCCACCCACAGCCAGACCAGCGGGCCGAGCAGGGCGACGGTCGCGGCGCCCGCGACGGCCAGGCGGACGCGGGCGCCACGACGGCGGGTCTCGTTCATGCGACTGCCGTCAGCCGGCGGTCCCGACGCGGGCCTGCGACTGGGCGGGCGCGGTCACGGACGCGGCGCGGCCGCGCCGGGCGGCGTAGACGGCGGCGCTGAACAGCAGCAGGGCGTTGACGCCGTGCAGGGCGCCCAGGGCGGAGATCTCGTGGCCGAGCAGGCCCAGGGAGACCTGGACCACGACGAGCAGGACCACCAGGCCGGCCGCCTTCACCGCTCCGGGGAGCCCGGTGAAGAACGACGAGATCAGCAGGAGCAGCGCGATCAGCGGGATGACCATCATGCCGTTGATGCCGTGGACCATGAAGCCGACGACCTCGGGGAAGGGCGACGCGTCGCTCTCCATGGCCGCCTTGTCGAGCACGCCGCCCTGCTCGACCCACTTGCCCAGCCCGGCGTCGGCGAGGACCACCATGCTCGCCTGTACGGCGACCTCGACCGCGACGAGGTAAGCCAGGATCTTGTACACGAGTTTCATGACGTTCTTCCCATCGGGGACCCGAGGAGGTCTCTTGCTTCCTCCTGCCTCGACCGGCGTCCGTCTCCGCACGCCGGCCACACGCGGTCACGGTAGGGAGGGCCGCTTGGTTCCCACTTGGAGTCAGGTTGCGATCCGCTGGTGCCGTGATCCTTTCTCGGTGGCGACGGCGGAGGCGGACAGGAGCGTCGCAGCGGCGAGGCTGCCCCAGAGGGGGGCCGAGCCGCGGGAGGCGAGAGCGGTGATGACCGCCGGGGAGACGGCGAGGCCGAAGCCCGTGGAGAGCTGGAAGCGGGCGAGGGCGCGTCCCAGGAGATGGGCCGGGGCGAGGGCGGTGACGAGCGCGGTGGCGCTGCCGGCGTAGACGATCTCGCCGATGGTGCAGACCACGGACACCGCGGCGACCGCCGCGGCACTCCAGCCGTGTCCGAGTGAGGTGGCCGCGAGGAAGCCGAGGTAGGACGCGGCGATTACCACGCCGGCGAGAGCCAGCACGGTCCGCCGGGAGAAGCGGGACACCAGGACGGTGACCGGAACCTGCAGGGTGACCACCAGCACGGTGTTCGCCACGAAGATGGCCGCCGACCACACCGGGGACGCATGCATCTGTGTCACCAGGACCAGGGGGAGCGCGATTTCGGGGACGTTGAGGCAGAAGACGTAGATCACGTTGGCGGCCAGCAGCGCGCGCATCCGGGGTGCGGGCCCGTCCGCCCTGTCCGGATGAGCAGCCGGATGCGTGCGCAGGCGGACCGACCATGCCAAGGCCGCCGCGCCGAGATAGGCGAGCCCGGTGACGGCTGCCAGCGCCTGCAACGCGGTGGCGCCGCCCGCCAGGCATGCGGTGGCGAGGAGGGCGCCCGCGCCAAGGCCGGCGTTGCGCAGGGCGCGGCCTCCCGCGAGAGCGGCGTCACGTTCGCGGCCGTGGGCGACCGTGGCCACGAGGGCCGCATGGGCCACAGGCCACGCCTGGTTGCCGATGCCGAGGAAGAGTGCCGCCGTCGAAAACAGCCAGACATGCCCCGCCGGGGCGGCCAGCAGGAGCGCCACCCCCAGCACCCGCACCAGCATCGACGCCGCCACGACCGTGCTGCGTGCGCCCCGGTCCAGCCATCGGCCGACCGCGGGCATGCACACCAGACCCACGACGACGCCGGCCGTCATGGCGATGCCGGTGGCCGGCGCCGAGAGCCTCAGCACCGTCACGCCGTAGAGCAGCAGAAAGGGCCGCAGCATGCCGGTGCCGAGAGCGTCCACGGCCAGGGCGACGGCATAGCGGGGGCCTCCGGAGGCACGGACGAGGGCACGCGGCTCGATCTTGGTGGTGGTTGCCATGGCGTCAACGATGCGTTGGGCCGCCGGGTCGACTGCGTCGATTGACGGACACCGTCAACCGACGCGGTCGCCGGCCGTCCGACCAGCGATGATGAGAGCATGACGTTGAGGATCGACATCGGCGGCCTGCCGTCCGGGCGACTGCGGTTCGCCGCCTCCCCGCTGGCCGAGCTGACCGCGATGCTGCACGTCCTGGCCGAACCCGGGCATCACCCGCAGCTCGCCGGATGGGCCGCCGACGTCTGGGCCGGGCTGCGGCCTGAGCTGGCCGAGCGGCTCAGGGAGGCGGAGTTCCTCTGGCGTTCCTCACGAGCCGACTTCCTGGTCCCCGCTCGTCCCCGGCTGACCCTCGCCGAGGAGTTGGACGACGTCGACCGGATCGACGACGAAACCTATGTGACCGCCGCGCTCATCACCACGTGCGGCAGCAACCGGGTCCACTTCGCCGCGCCGTCACCGCTCGCCGACGCGACGGCGCGCGAGCGGGCCCTGGACCTCGCCCAGGCCCGCGGCGCACTCCAGGAGGCCTTCGCGGAACGACTGCTCGCGGACCCCGCAGCCGTGCGGTCGCGGGTGCGTCACACCCTCGAACAGTGCGCCGAGGCCTTCTTCGACGCCGCCTGGACGGGCGTCGCCGGACGACTCGCCGCCGACCTGCGCCTGAAGAACGACCTGCTGAAGCGCCAGGGCATCGGGGCGGCACTCGCGTCGATCTCCAGCGCCGTCACCCTGTCGCCGGACGGCGACCGCATCGTCGTGGACAAGCTGCTGGACAACGCGACGGCCGCCCACGACAGCGGGGTCACCTTCCTCCCCAGCGTCTTCGGCCGTCCGCATCTGGTGGTGGTCCACGCGCCCGGGTGGCAACCGGTGGTGCAGTACCCCGTGGCCGAGGCAGGTCCATCGGAGCCGGTGTCGCTGGAAACGGTCACGCTACGGCTGGAGGCACTCGCGCATCCGGTACGGCTGCGGCTGCTGCGCACCCTGGCCCGCGGCCCGCACACCACCGGTGAGCTGGCCGACGCCTGGGAACTGTCGCCCCCGGAGGTTTCCCGCCACCTCGCTGTCCTGCGCCGCGCGGGCCTGCTCACGGCCCGGCGGCAGGGCCGTTACGTCCGTTACACCGTTAATCTGCCCGATTTGACCGCGCTGGGGGCCGACCTGCTGGCGGCCGTCCTGCGCTGAGTGGTCTGCCGGTTCCATATCGCTAGGCCCAAACTCCTTGCGACAATGGTCAAGGATCGTTGACCATTGTCCGCGTGTCTACCGATGATCTCCCCGAGACGTTTCACGTCACCACTGACGAGCAGCTACGCGCCGTCTCCAATCTCACGCGTCACCGGATCATGGCCCTGCTCCGCTTCGAACCGGCGACGATCACGCAGATCGCCCAGCGGATGGGTCTCGCGAAGGGGAGTTCCAGCTATCACGTGCGGCTGCTGGAGCGGGCCGGCCTGGTGAAGGTGGTGGAGACGCGGAAAGTGAGAGGGGTCACCGAGCGGTACTACGCGATGGCCGCGCGGTCGATCGAGCTGCCGCATCCAGGGCCGGGGCAGCCGGACGTGCTGCTGCGGAGTGCGGTGGCGGACCTGGAGGCGTCACCGGTGGATGGTGAGCGGCACGTACGAATGGCACATCTGCGATTAACCGAGGAGCAGTTCACCGAGCTGGGGGCGCGCCTGCAGGCACTGGCGGATGAGTACCGGGCGCTGTCTGATCCATCGCTTCCAGACGTGTCGCTGATCTTCGCGCTGTTCCGGCCGACTCCGCGCCAGCAGGTCGAGGAGGACGCCAAATGACATCAAACCCGATCAATGATGGAGCGAAGCTGCCGGCTGGCTTCGGGCGACTGTGGACCGCGCAGACGGTGTCCTCGCTCGGTGACGGCGTGACGCATGCCGCGCTGCCGCTGCTGGCAGTGACGTTGACCCGGGATCCGATGGCGCTGGCCGTCGTCACGGCCGCAGGGACACTACCCTGGCTGCTCTTCGGGGTGCTCGGCGGTGCGCTGGTGGACCGCTGGGACCGCCGCCGCACGATGTGGGTCACGGACGCCGCGCGTGCGGTGCTGCTCGTCATACCCGCTGCTGCGGCGGCGCTCGACGTGCTGAGCATCCCGCTGCTGGCGGCCCTCGCGTTCCTGCTCGCCCTCGGCGGGCTGTTCTTCGACACGGCCGCCACGGCGTACGTGCCGGATATGCTCGGCCGCGACCCTACGCTCCTGGAGCGCGCCAACGCTCGCCTGCGCGGCGCCCAGACCGCGGCGTCCGGCTTCGCCGGGCCACCTGCGGGCAGTGCGCTGCTCGCGCTCGGACGTGCGGTTCCGCTGCTCGCCGACGCGGTGTCGTTCGCGCTGTCCGCACTGCTCGTCCGGTCGCTGCCCGCCGTGCCGCGGCCGGCCGCACGCGCCCGCGAGTCGCTGCTCCGGCAGGCGCGGGCCGGGGCCTCCTACGTCTTCCAGGACCGGCTGCTGCTCGGGCTCGCACTCCGCCCGGCGGTCGGGAACGTCGCTTTCCTCGCCGTGGAGACCATCCTGGCCCTGTTCGCCCGCGAACGTCTCGGCGTCGGCGCCTTCGGCTTCGGTCTGCTCCTCACCGCCGAGGCCACCGGCGGCCTGCTCGGCGCGGGCATCGCCTCCTTCCTCGGCCGGCGCTTGGGCACCGGCACCGCGCTGACCTGCACCGCCACAATCGAGGGCCTCGCCATCCTGGGGCTCGCCTCCGCCCCGAACCCGTACGTGGCCGGGCTCGCGCTCGCTGTCTGCGGGGCGGGCATGGGCGCGACGATGGTGCTCGGCCCCTCCCTCCGGCAGGCCATCGTCCCGGCCCCCCTGATGGGCCGCGTCGCCTCGACCTCCCGCATGCTCGCCATGTGCGCCGCCCCCTTCGGCGCCTTCCTCGGCGGCTGGCTGGCCACCACCTTCGACCTGCGCACCCCGCTCTACGCCGCCGCCGGCCTCCTGCTCACCGTGACCGCCGTCACCGCGACCATGACCAGCAATCGCCGTGTCGAGACCGCACTGCGCAGCGCGCGCCAGAAAGCCGACCCGGCCGACCAGCCCCCGGCCAGAGAGATCGCTGTGCAGACCACATCCAGGTGACCCTCCTACCACTCCTCAAGCCCCCGGCGAGGGCTTGATCGCGGTCTGTCCGGCGGAGTTCTGGGCGGGAGTTGCTCGTCGTGTTCAGCGGTGCGACAGGAACAGCAGCAGTTGGTTGATCTCGTGGTCGACTGCGTGCTGTTCGGTTGCCGATAGAGGCCGGAACAACGTCAGCCGTACCTCCCATCGGCGGTGCGGTTCAGCACAGGCTGGACCGTTCGGCGCTCGATGCCGCGGCGGGGCGTCGGCGATACTGCGGGCGTGGAGTACGTGTCCCGAGTGCCGCGACCGCCGCTGGACGGGCTGATCGACGACCTTTACTACCTGGAGGGTGCGCCACCGTACGCCCGGCTGATGCTGCCGCCGATGCCGGCGGCGTTGCTCATCGTCAACCTCGGGGCGCCGTTCCGCATCCGGGCCGGCACCGACATCGAGACGGCCGAGTACGCCGACGGCTGCGTGATCACCATGCCCACCCGCGCCTTCGAGTTCGGCTATCCGCCGGGGACCCGGTCGGTCGGCGTGCACTTCAAGCCGTGGGGGCCGGCGCCGTTCCTGCCGATGCCCGCGGCCGAGCTGTGTGACCGGCCGGTGACGGTGGAGCAGGTTTGGGGCCGGCCCGCCGTTGCTGAGCTGCGGGACCGGCTGGCCACGGCGGCCGGGCCGCACGAGATGCTGACGCTGCTCGAGGAGGAGCTGATGCGTCGGCTGTGCGAGACCGCCGGCCTGGGGCTGGTCCGCCATACGAGCGGCGTCATCGCGGCGACCAGCGGGGCGGTGGCGATCGGCGACCTAGGCGTGGCAGCCGGTGTCAGCAGCACTCATCTGGCACAGCGGTTCAAGGAGCTCATCGGCGTCACGCCGAAGCGGCTGGCCCGCACCTACCGCTTCACCGCCGCCGTGTTCGCGATCGACCCCGCCGGACCGATCGACTGGGGCGACCTCGCCGGTGGCGCAGGCTACTTCGACCAGGCCCACTTCGGCCACGAGTTCCGGGCGTTCACCGGGCTCACGCCGACCCGGTACATCGAAGTCCGGCGGCGGTTCCTGCGCGAACATCCCGGCCACGTGATGGACGGCTGGCCGCTGCCGGCCGATTGATTTCGTACAAGAGCGGCAGCTCACGACACGCTAATTTGGGCACCCCGAAGCAGAGGAGAGCCCCGTGGGCAAGGTGGTCATGTACAGCTCGGTGTCGGTGGACGGCTTCGTCGCGGACGAGAATGACCAGCCCGGGCCGTTGTTCGACTGGTTGTCCAGCGGTGACGTCCCGTTGGACGAGAGCGGCGAGCTGAAGGTGTCGCAGACGTCCTACGACTACACCCGGGCGTACTGGGACCAGATCGGAGTCACGATCGTCGGCCGCCACGTCTTCGACCTGACGGACGGCTGGGACGGGAAGCCGCCGAGCGGGATCGACCACGTGGTCGTCGTGACACACCGGCCGCAGCCCGAGGGCTGGGACCCCGAGGCGCCGTTTCACTTCGTCGACGGCGTCGAGGCAGCCGTGGCCACGGCGCAGGAGCTTGCGGGTGACCGCATGGTCGAGGTCGCCGCCGGCGACGTCGGTGGCCAGGTGCTCGCCGCGGGCCTGATCGACGAGGTGCGCATGGACGTCGTACCCGTCGTGTTCGGGTCCGGCAAGCGCTACTTCGGGTCGGTCCACGCCCAGCACCTGCTGGAGGATCCTGACGTGGTGATTCGGGGCAACCGGGTGCTTCACCTGCGTTATCGGGTGCGCCGTTGACCGGTCGTCCACCGCGACGACGAACCGGTCCGTCGTTGCCGGGAGGTGGCGTGCTACGGTGATTACCGTGCGGTCAGAAAAAATACCGAACGGTAAGTCGGAGCGGACGTTCGTCGACATCGCGCGCCGCGCGCAACTGGTGGAGTGCGCCATCGATGCCATCGCCGAGCTCGGGTTGCCCAAGGCGTCGCTGGCGGAGGTCGCCAAACGGGCAGGCGTCACCAAAACCACGATCTTCTACCACTTCACCAGCCGTGAGGAGCTCATCCACGAGGTGTTCGCCTCGGTCCTGCGGCAGGGCGCCGAGTTCATGGCGGAGCGGACGACAAGCGGGCAAAGCGCGGCGGCGGAGCTCCAGACCTACATCGAGGCCAACGTCGCCTACATCGACACGCACCGCAAACAGGTACGGGTGCTGACCGCGATCGCGATGAACTTCACCGACGCGGACGGTCGGACCCGGTTGCCGCACGACGCGTCCGTGTACGGCACGAGCCTGGCGCCGCTGCAGGCGATCCTCGAACGCGGCCAGCGCGCAGGCGAGTTCCGCGACTTCAGCACGCGCACCATGGCCATGACCGTCCGCGCGGCCATCGACGTCATCGGCCCGCAGCTCAGCGTCATCCCGGACCTCGATCTCGACGCCTACGCGCGGGACCTGGTGTCGCTTTTCCGGCACGCGACCACGCAGGAGGCACGGCCGTGACCGGTGAGCGGCGCTCGGGCGCGGTGCTCGCGCTGGCGTTGGACGTCGTCATCCCGCTGGCAGTGTTCTACCTGGCGCGCGGCGCCGGGGTGAACCAGTGGCTGGCGCTGCTGCTGGCCGCCCTCGCGCCCGCGGCCGGGATCGGCTGGACGTGGGCCAGGCAGCGCCGCCTCGACGCGACCGGAGTGTTCGTCATCGTCAGCATGGCACTGTCGTTGCTGGTCGCGTTCGTCACCGGCGATGCCCGCGTGCTGCTGGCCCGCGAGAGCTGGCTGACCGGGGCGGTCGGGCTGTGGATCCTCGGCTCGCTGGCCACCGGGCGGCCGTTCCTGCTGGACGTGGCCGGGAAGGTCAGCCCCGCCGGTGTCGCGCGACGGGTCGATTCGCTGTGGGCCGGCAACCGGGTGTTCCGGCGCTGGGTGATGCTGGCCAGCCTCGCGTGGGGGGCGGCGTTCCTGCTCGACGCGGCGATCCGGGTGGTGTTCGCCTACACCCTCACCGTGGACAGCGTGCCCGCTGCGGGCACCGGGGCACTGATCGTCCTGATCGCGCTCGCCCAGGGCGCTGTGATGGTGCACGGCAGGCGCAGCGGCGCCCTGGCCCTGATGAGGAACCATGGCTGACCCGCGCGTGATCCTGGTCACCGGCGGGGCCCACGGCATCGGCGCGGCGATGGTTCGCCGCTTCACCGCTGCGGGCCACCAGGTCGCGGTGGCCGACGTCGACCGCGGTGAGGGACTTGACCTGGCCGCGCGGACTGGCTGCCACTTCGTCCAGGCCGACGTCGCCGTCCTGGAGGACAACCAGGCCGCCGTCGCCGAGGCGGTGAACCGCTTCGGCCGGCTCGACACGGTCTGTCTCAACGCCGGCATCCCCGGCGAGCAGGGTCTCGGCGACGACTTCGACGCCGAGAAGTATCACCGCTCGATGCGCGTCAACCTCGACGGCCCCGTCTACGGCGCGAACGCCGCGATACCCCACCTGCGCCAGTGTGGCGGCGCCATCGTGATCACATCGAGCCTCGCGGGCGTCACGGCATCTCCCGACCCGTACTACGCGACGGCCAAGCACGCGCTCATCGGTCTCACCCGCTCGCTGGCGCTGCTCCTGCAGCCCGATGGGATCACCGTCAACGCACTGTGCCCCGGGTTCACTGACACCCGTCTCGTCGCCGTCCACCGCGGCACGCTCACGGGGTACGGAATCGCAATCGCCGAACCCGACCACGTCGCCGCGGCAGCAGAACACGTCCTCGACTCCGGCAGGACGGGGGAAGCGTGGAACATACAGGCGGACCAACCACCCGTGCCGGTGCAGTTCCCGCACATCACGCTGAGCATGCGAGATTCTCGATCTTCAGGCTGACCACACCGGCCGCCACCCCGAGCACCCGCTTGAGCACCACGCTCGTCTGGACTCATGACACGTTTCTTACCGGCACGTCTGGTGGCGCCGCCACGTCGCCTGTGTCACTGTTATAGAACTCATTCAAGGAGTTCTAGAACGATCGGAGCGTGGCATGCAAGTTGTGCCGCCGTGGCGTGAGCCGGTCCCGCGCGACCGGACGATGGGCGAGCCCCGAGCACGTGGGCGATTCGGCGAGTACGGCGGGCGGTACGCGCCCGAGTCCCTGGTGGAGGCGTGCCGCCAGGTGGACGAGGCGTTCCGGGAGGCCTGGGCGGACCCGGGGTTCCGCGGCGACCTGGCGCGGCTGCTCGCCGTGCACGCCGGACGCCCGACGCCGCTCACCCCGGCCCGCCGGCTGTCGGACGCGCTGGGCGTGGAGCTGTACCTCAAGCGCGAGGATCTCACCCACACCGGATCCCACAAGATCAACAACGTTCTGGGCCAGGCCCTGCTGGCCACCCGGATGGGACGGCGCAGGCTGATCGCCGAGACCGGAGCGGGACAGCACGGGGTGGCCACCGCGACCGCCGCCGCGCTGCTCGGCCTGGAGGCCACGGTATTCATGGGCGAGCGCGACATCGAGCGGCAGGCGCTGAACGTCTTCCGGATGCGCATGCTGGGCGCCGAGGTCGTCCCGGTGACCACGGGCAGCCGTACCCTCAAGGACGCGACCAGCGAGGCCATGCGGCACTGGGTGGGCGCGACCGGCGACTCGCACTACTGCATCGGCTCGGTCGTCGGTCCGGATCCGTACCCCTGGATGGTGAGGGAGTTCCAGCGGGTCATCGGCGACGAGGCTCGCGCGCAGTGCGCCGCCGAGTTGCGGACCGGCGTGCCGGACCACGTCGTCGCGTGCGTCGGCGGCGGCTCCAACGCGGCCGGCACGTTCGCCGGATTCGCCGACACCTCGGCGCGCCTGGTCGGGGTCGAGGCGGAGGGCGGAGCCGGGGCGGCCCGCGGCCGGCTCGGCGTCCTGCACGGCTGCCGTTCGCTGTTCCTGCAGGACGACGACGGGCAGATCACCCAGGCGCACTCCATCGCCGCCGGGCTCGACTACCCGGGTGTCGGCCCGGAGCACGCTCACCTGCGCGACCTGGGCCGGGCCCGCTACGTCACGGTGAGCGACGACGAGGCGCTCGGCGCGGCGGTACGGCTGGCGCGCGCCGAGGGCATCGTCCCGGCGCTCGAATCGGCGCACGCCCTCGCCTGGGTGATCCGCGCGGCGGGCGACGGCGACCTGCCCGCGGGATCGACGGTGCTGATGACGTTGTCCGGCCGGGGCGACAAGGACGTCTCAACCTTCAAGGAGCTGCTGTGACGAACCCCACCCTGGCCGCGGGTACGGTCGAACGCCACCTGCGTGCCCGCCGGGCCACCGGCCGCGGCCTGCTCATGCCGTACGTCACCGGGGGAATCACGCCCGGCTGGACGGATTACCTGCCGGCGTTCGCCGCAGCCGGGGCGGACGCGATCGAGGTCGGCCTGCCCTTCTCCGACCCCACGCTGGACGGCGCCACCATCCAGCAGGCCGGCGAGGCGGCACTGGCCCGGGGGGCGAGCACCCGGCGGATCCTCTCCGACCTGTCCGGCCTGCCGGACCTGGGCGTTCCGCTGGTCGTCAGCACCTACTACAACCTGGTGCTGCACGACGGTCCCGAGGCGTTCTGCGCCGCGCTGCGCCGGGCCGGCGTCGGCGGCCTCATCGTGCCCGACCTGCCGGTGCACGAGGCGGACGAGCTGACGGACGTGGCCGAGGCGGCCGGGATCGAGCTTGTCCTGCTGGCGTCGCCGGCGACGCCGCAGCCGCGGCTGGCGGAGATCTCGGGCCGCAGCCGCGGATTCGTCTACGCGGTGTCGCTGATGGGCACCACCGGTGAGCGGGCGTCCCTCGCTGCTTCGTCGGCCGAGCTCACCGAGCGGATCAGGCGCGTCACCGACCGGCCGGTCTTGCTAGGATTTGGCATTTCCACCCCCGACCAGGCACGCGAGGCCCGCCGGCACGCCGACGGCGTGGTGGTCGGCGCCGCGGTCATGCGGCGGGTGCTCGACGGGGCTGGGCCGGACGACCTGCGGGCCTTCCTCGCGACCCTGCGGCAGGCCCTCGACCAGGAGTGTGACCGACCACGATGACCGCCGCCGCCGGGCACGAGGCGAGATACCGCGCCATCGCCGCCGACCTCGCCGCGAAGATCCGGTCGGGACACTACGCCCCCGGTGAGGCCCTGCCGCCGCAACGGGAGCTGAGCGCCTCCTACGGGGTGACCCTCATGACGCTGCGCCAGGCGTTGCGGGAGCTCAGCGACGAGAGGCTGATCGTGCAGCAGCCCGGCAAGGGCACGTTCGTCGCCCCGCCCCACCTGGCGTACCAGCTCGACTCGCTCCGCAGCCTGGTCGACGACCTGCGTCAACAGGGCCACGACGTGCGCACCTCCGTGGCCGGGCGGGCGGTGCGCCGGGCTCCCGCCCGGATCGCCGCGGAGCTGCGGCTGCGTCCCGGCGACACCGCCCTGCGGCTGGAGCGGGTCCGCGAGTTCGCGGGACGTCCCGCCGTGCACCAGGTGTCCTGGGTCCGCCGGCCGGTGGCCGACCTGATCCGCGACCGCGACTTCACCGCCGTCTCCCTCTACACGGCCCTCACCGACGCGGGGGTGACGGTCGCCCGGGCGTCCGAGGTGGTCAGGCCCGGCCTGCTCGACCCCGCCGCCGCCCGCCACCTCCACGAGCCGCAGGGCAGTCCGGTGCTCGTCAGCACCCGGATCACCTACGCGCTCGACGCCACGCCCGTGGTGTCCGACCACGCCACCATCCTCGGCAGCATGATGGAGATCCGCACCGAACGCGCCGCCACCGGCCTCTCCCTCACCTGGGGCGCCACCAGCTGAGAACCTGTGAGGCGCACGGGCGCGGTCACGGCTCCAGGACCAGGGACGCGACCTCCCGGGGCCGGGACAGGAACGGGTGGTGCCCGGCGTCGACCTCCACGACCCGGCCGGCCCGCCGGCCCAGCGCGCGTTGCACGGCGGGCGGGGTGCCGTTGTCGCGGGCGCACACCAGGTAGGTGGACGGGATGTGCCGCCAGGCCGCCGCCGCCACCGGCTGCGCGGTCGCGACGGCCGTCTGCCGGACGAGCCTCGCGAGCCCCTGCTCGACGTCCTCCTCGGCGCAGTCCTGCAGGAACGTCCGCGCCGCGAGCTCCCGCCGGACGCCGAAGGTGCCGTCGGGGGTCAGGTCGAGGTACGGCGCGGGGGCGCCGTCGCCGAACGAGGCCAGACTCTCACCGGCCTCCGGGAGGAAGCTCGCGACGAACAGCAGGTGGCGGACCTGGGGGAGCCCGGCGGCCGCCTCGCTCACGACGACGCCGCCGTAGCTGTGCGCCACCACCACGGCGGGCTCGTCCGACGCCGCGATGTGCGCCCGCACCGCCGCCACGTCGTCGGGCAGGGACGGCCCGCCGTCGCCCGGCGCCCGTCCGGTCTCCCCGCAGCTCGGCAACGGCGGAGCGGTGCAGACCACACCGCCGTCCGCGAGGTGGGCGGCGGTCCTCCGCCACCACCACGCTCCGTCCCGTACGCAGGCTCCATGGACGAACACGACCCGCACGTCTGCCCTCCCGTCCTCCCGACGCATAATAAGCGTAACGGTCATTACGTGAAAGGGCTTCTATGGGCAGGCGTCCGCAGCGGGAGATCAGGGAGCGGCTGCTGGCGGCCTGCACAGACCATGTGCTGGCCCACGGCCTGGGATCCGGCCTTCCCGCGCTGGCGGCCACCGCCGGCACCTCGCCGCGCATGCTCGTCTACCACTTCGGCACACGTGAACGGCTGCTCCGCGAGGTGCTGGGGGAGGCGCGGCGGCGCCAGCTCCACCTGTTCCGCGAGGCGCTGGCGCCGCGGGACGAGCCGTACGAGCGGACCCTCGGCCGGGCCTGGGCGACGGTGACCGGCCCGGAGGGGGCGTCGTTCGTCCGGCTGTTCGCCCGCGTCCACGACGACCCCGCGCTGTGGCCGGAGTTCCGCCGTGCCGCGACCACCGACTGGCTGGACGTCCTGGAGGAGGGCCTGCGGACGGGACACGGCGACGACGCCTCCGCTCTGGCGACCACGACCCTGGCCGTCGTCCGCGGTCTGCTGCTCGACCGGGACGCGACCGGCGACACCGTTCGTACGGACGCGGCGTTCGCCGCGTTCCTCCGGTTCCTCGAAACCGCCCGGTCCTGACGACGACGGCGGCCGTGCGGAGTGGTGCTAGCACACTTCACCGCGTGACCGGGCCATAGCAGAGTCTGAGCGTGGGTTTCCTGGGAGCCTGGCTCGCGCTGGAACTGCGGCGGCGGTGGCGGGCGATGCTTGCGCTGGCCCTCGTATTGGCGTTCGCGCTGGCCACCGTGCTGACCGCGGTGGCGGGGGCGCGCCGCGGGGCGAGCGCGCTCGACAGACTGCGGGCGGTGACCCGGCCCGCGGACGCCCTGGTGTCCAACCAGGAGCCGGATCTCGACTGGAACCGGGTGCGCGCGCTGCCGGGGGTCGAGGGGGTCGCTCCCTACGCGATCGCCGGGATCCACGTCGACGACATGCCGCTCAACTGGCAGTGCGTGCCACCCGTGGACGCCGCCATGTGGCGGGACCTGGAACGTCCGGTGGTGCTCGCGGGGCGGCTGCCGGATCCGCGCCGGGCGGACGAGGTCGTGGTGCAGTGGCGGTTCACCCGGTTGTACGGCAAGGGCGTGGGGGACACCGTCCGAATCCAGCTGGACACGCCCGAGGAGGTCGACCTCGTCGCGGAGTCCGGAGGGGCGACGCGGGGCGGGCACGGGCCGACGGTGACGGCGACCATCGTGGGGATCATCAGGTCGCCGTACTTCTTCGACGGCGTCGACGGCCCTGGTGTCGTGCTCCCGTCACCTGGTCTTTTCCAGAAATATCGTGACAACTTACTGGGGGCTCACCACAAGGGATTCTCCATCGCCCTGGTCAGGCTCGCGGACGGCGCCGCCGGAGTGGAGCGGCTCCGGACGCAGATGGCCACGCTCATTGGACACCCGGTACAGATCGACACCCTGGCCGAGACGGGACGGCACTACGACCAACTGCTGGACTACGAGGCGGTGAGCCTGCTCGCGTTCGCCATCGCCGCCCTCGCCGCCGCGACGTTGCTGGTCGGGCAGCATCTCCTGCGGTCGACCGGCGGCGTCCTCGCCGACCTGCGGACCCTGCGGGCGAGCGGGCTGACGCCCCGGCAGGAGGCCCTCGCGGCGGCCCTCGGGCCGGTCGCGGCCACGACCGCGGGGACGGTCCTCGGAGTGTTGGGAGCGGCGGCCGCCTCCCCCTGGATGCCGATCGGGGCCGCCGCCAACTTCGAGCCCCGTCCGGGGGCCGATTTCGATCCGGTGGTCCTGCTGCCGCCGCTGGTCGTCGTCCCCCTGCTGGTCGCGGTCACCACTGTCGTCGCCGCCCGGATCGCGCGGTCCGCCGCCGTACGGACCCGGACGCCGCCCGCGTCGGCCCTGGTGTCGGCGGCCACGCGGGCCGGACTGCCGGTGCCGGTGGTGACCGGTCTCCGGTACGCACTGGGCCGCGGGCAGGGGCTCCCGATCCGTTCCGCGCTGTTCGGGACGCTGGCGGGGGTCCTCGGCGTGACGGCCGCGTTCACCTTCTCCGCCGGCGTGCAGGACGCGTCCGAGCATCCCGAGCGGTTCGGGCAGACCCATCACCTCCTCGTCTTCCTCGGGTACAACGGGGAGGGTTCGGCCGGGGTGTTGCCCAAGGTGGCCGCTCACCCCGACGTGCTGGCCGTCGCCGACGCGCGCGTCGGCGCGGCCTCCACGGGAGGCAACGCCTATGTGGTGTACGGGTCGAGGCCCGTCCGGAACGCCGTCCCGTCGGTCGTGGTGAGCGGCCACCCCCCGGTGACCGACGCCGACGTCCTGCTCGGCGTCACCACGGCGGAGCGCCTGCGGGCCGGGGTCGGTGACGTGGTCAGGATCACCGGGCGGAAGGCGTCGGCCGACTTCCGGGTCTCGGCGATCGGGTTCCTGCCCATCGGCGTCTCCAACACCTACGACGACGGGGCCCTGGTCACGGCCGCGGGCTACGACCGGGTCTTCCGGACCTTCGACCTGCACCTGGGCCTGGTCGTGTTCCGCCCGGGCGCCGACGCCGGCGCCGCCGCCGCACGGCTGTCCCGGCTGGTGGGCCCTAAGATCGGCCTGGTACCCGCGATCATGCCGCCGCAGATGAGCGAGGTCAGGGACGTCCGGATCCTGCCGGCGGCACTCGCGGTCTTCCTGGCCGCGCTGGCCGTCGCCGCCGCCGCGCACGCGGTGACGATCACGGGGCGCAGGAGGCGGCACGACATCGCGGTCCTGCGGGCCCTCGGCATGACGCGCCCCCAGGCGCGCCTGATCATGCTGACCCAGGCGGGCACGCTCGGCGCCTTCGGCCTGCTCGCCGGCGTCCCCCTCGGCCTGATCGCGGGCCGGGGGCTCTGGCGCCTGGTGACCCATGACTACACCCCGATGGTCTACGTGCCCCCGGTCCCGGTCGCGACGCTGGCCCTCATTGCCCCCGTGACCCTGGCGGCCGCCGCGGCCATCGCCGCCCAGCCCGCCCGCTCAATGGCCCGCCTCGCGGTCTCCCGGATCCTCAGGACGGAGTGAGCCGGCCGGGGACTACCAGCCCGGCCAGTTCGCACAACGAGGACGTGCTCGCTGCGGCGGCCGACATCGGGCAGATCAGGGCGATCCAGAATCTCTAGTGCGCGTCGTACTCGATGCGGGCCTTGTCGATGTCGTCGATGTGATCGAGGGCCCAGCCGAGCAGCGCCGACACGGTGTCCAGCAGGGTCTCGCCGAGCGGGGTGAGCTCGTACTCGACACGGGGCGGCACCACCGGATGCACGGCACGGGTGACGAGGCCGTCACGTTCCAGCCCCCGCAGGGTCGCGGTGAGCATGCGCTGGCTGACGCCCGGGATGGCGCGCCGCAGCTCGTTGAAGCGCCGCGGCTCCTTGCCGAGCTCGGCGATGACGCTGATCGCCCACTTCTCGCCGACCCGGTCCAGGACCTCGCGTACCCGGCAGGTCGCGTCGTCGCGCGCGGCCAGGAGCGCGGGAACCCGTTCGCGCCCCAGGTCGCCATCGGAGGTGTTCACGATGCGGCCTCCACCTCCGGGGCAGGACACCACACAGGGAAAGAATATCCCACTCTCCAGGTAGGTCCAGTGGAGATCGCCGGCGTAGGTCACCTCCATGTGCCCGCGGTGAGGAAAAAGTGCCTTCTTGCTGGTGGCGAGGCCGGGTGCGCACGATGGGCTCGGTTCCGACGCGACATCCGTCATCGGCCGGAGAGCGTACGGTCAAACCAGACAGGGAGACCCCATGACCACCTCAGCCGTCCACATTCCGGGATACGTCGCCGGGACGTGGGACATCGACCCCGCGCACTCGCTCGTCGGCTTCAGCGTGCGGCACTTCGGGATCAGCAAGGTCCACGGCCGCTTCAACGCGTTCCGGGCCGAAATCGTGACAGGGGAGTCACCCCTGGACTCCAGCGTCTCGGCCACGATCGAACTCGGCTCCATCGACACCGGCAACGCCCAGCGGGACGAGCACGTGCGCTCCGCCGACTTCTTCGATGTTGCCGAAAATCCCTATTTGACCTACCGGTCAACACGGGTGAGGGACGACGGCGATCACTTCACTCTTGAGGGTGAGCTGACTCTGAAAGGCGTTACCCGGCAGGTCTCGTTGGAGCTTGAGGTCCTCGGCTTCACGCCGGACCCCGCCAGCCCCGACAGGGGTGTGCGCGCGGGCTATTCGGCCACCACCGAGATCAACCGTCACGATTTCGGCGTCAGCTTCAACAGCCCCCTTCCCGGTGGCGGCATGCTTCTCGGCGACCTGGTGCGGATTCAGCTCGAGATCCAGGCGGTGCTGCGCACCGGCTAGAGGCCCTCATCGGTGGACGGCCAGGACGATCTTCCCTTGTACGTGGCCCCGCTCGAAGCGCGCGGCGACGCGGAGCAGCGCCTCGCCCGGCCCCCAAGCGGTGAGATGGGGCGAGAGGTCCTACGGCTGGGGCGACAGGGTCTGCGCCTCGCGGGTGGCGGCCTGCGCCTCGTCCGATCGGCCGGCGGCGGTCAGGCGGGCGGCGAGGTTGTTCAGGGCGGTGGCGAGCGCGTGCCTCGCCTCCTCCGATCCCGAGCTCGCGAGGAGCGCCCGGTACACATCGGTGACGGCGGCCGCCAGCGTGACGGCTTCCTCGCCGGGAGACAGGTACCCGGACAGGTACATCAGATTGGCCGCCACGTCGG
>NZ_BOOC01000033.1 GCF_016863035.1 Microbispora corallina | reverse complement strand
TCATCGCCCCCTCCGCCATCCAACGACCACGCACGAACGACCACCCTCTCCCGCCGCGCACAACCACCCCACGACCGCCCATCACGCCCTACAGCCACGAGCCCCCGGCGGTCGCCGTCGTCCCCGTCCCATGCACACCAAGCACACAAAGGGACCGCGCTCCCGACCTCCAGATTTCATCTGGATCGTCGGGCGCAGGGGTGGTCTGGGCAAAACCGCTCTGACCTGCGGATTCTCTCCAAACACCTCAGCGTCAAGTGCGACAAATGTTTAAAAAAACACCTAGTGGGTAGTCGGCGGTCAGAGTTACCCTGGAAGGGCTTAGGTAATCCGCGATGAAGACGCACGTACTCGGCCACCACATTAACGCGCCAAAAACAATTAAATGGCCCGGCGTGTCGGCGTGGTCCAGCTAGATCGTGGATTACGGTCCCTCGTGTCGGGACGGGCCCGGAGAAGGACAAGCCGGTAAAGGACGAGCCGATGGGGGCAGTGCGCAAGGTGGCGAGCTACCTTGGCCTGGGTGGGGCCGAGCAGTACGACGAGGACTACGGCGATGAGGAGTACGCGGAGGACTGGATGCCCGCGGCCGAGCGTGCGGCCAAGCGGTGGCAGCCTTCGATGGAGCCCGCGAAAATCGTCATGGTGCGGCCTCGGAAGTACGACGACGCCCTGACCATAGGCAGGCATTTCCGTGAGGGCCACACGGTCGTCATGGATGTCGCCGGCATGTCGACCAGTGAGGCCACGCGCATGGTGGATTTCGCGGCCGGCCTCGCCTACGGCTGTGAGGGCCGTATCGAGCGGATCGCCGACAAGGTCTTCCTGATCACCCCCGCCACCGTCGAGGTCTCTCAGGCCTGACAACCCCGGGCCTGACAACCCCGGGCCTGACAACCCCGGGCCTGACAACCCCGGGCCTGACAACCCCGGGCCTGACAACCCCCAGCCCTGACAACATCAGGCCCGACACACGCTCCAGGCGCGACCCCCGCTACCAGTACGTCCGCGACCCCGCTCAGCCCCGGCCGCCGGTTCCCCAGCCCGCGGCGAGAGTCCCGTACCGGAGGTCGTCAGGCGGCGCGAGGGCCGCGGCGGAGGAGACGGGTGAGCTCGGCGACGTCCTCGGCGGCGGCCTCGGCGACCGTCTGGGACTCGCGGGCGTACTCGTGGAGCGCCCAGACGGCCTTCTCCGCCTGCTCGGACAGCTCGCCGGCCCGTGCCTGCACGTTCCGGACGTCGGCCTGCTCCTGCGTCCGCTGCCGCCACAGCAGGAAACCGCCCCAGGCGCCCAGGACCAGTCCGGCCAGCGCGATGGGGAGCGACAGCACGAATCCCGCTCCGAAGACGACGACGGCCACCGCCAGGACCGCGTACGCGAGCCAGGGGCGCGTGCGCCGGGGCACGTACTCGGTGACGATCCGCTGTTCGGCGGTGGCCATCGACTCCTGGTCCGGCCCGTCGGGCCGGAGTTTGATCGGGTAGCCGAGGATCGGGACGGTCATGCTCTCCGGCGGCTCCTCCCGTACCCGTTCGAGGAGCGACTCGGCCGACGCCCGGACGGCGGGGGCGGCCACGTGGAGGGCGAGGGCGGCGAGGTGGGGGTCGGCGTCCTGCCGCACGTCGTGGAGGAGGTGCCCGTCGAGCGAGCTCAGTGGGCCCTCGGGGCCGCCCTGGCCGATGAGCGACCGGAGGACGGCCAGGGGCTCGGCCTCGGGCCAGGTCGTCCCGGTCTCGACCTCGGACACCTGGGCGGGGGTGGGCGCTGAGGTGATCGCGGCGCACCGTTCGCGCAGGCGCCGGAGGCGGGCCGCGGCCCGGGCGGCGCGCTCGATCTCCGGGACCGTGGCCAGGTCGGGGAAGGCCGCGAGCGAGGCGGGCACCTGCGCCTGGGTCTCCTCGGGCGCGAGGGCCGCCAGCCACCGGTCGTCCTCGGCCGGTACGGCGACCGCGTCGAGCTTGCGGAGCACGAAGATCTTGCCGACCGGTCCGTACGCGCCGCGGGCGGCGGCGAGCCACAGGGCACGCTGCCCAGGGGTCACCGGCCGGTCGTCGGCCAGCTCGCCGAAGGCCGTGCCGAGCCAGGAGGCGTGGATGCGGTCGCCGTGGCCGCAGACGGCGAGGGCGAGGCAGAGGAACAGCGCGGTGCGCCGCTCGTCGAGGTGGGCGGCGAGGGCGAGCGGTTCGAGGGCGTCCCTGCCGGACAGGATGAGCACGAGGGCCTCGACCGCGGGCGCGAGCCAGTAACCCGGCACGTCGGTGACGCCGGACGGGAGGCTCGGCGCGCTCCCGTCCGCCGCCAGGTGGACGAGCAGCGCCTCGGCGTACCGGTGCAGCTCCGTCGCGTCGGCCAGGTCTCCAGGTTCCGAACTCGTGGTCAGATCCATGCTCACGCGGAACGCTCCCCGAGGGATCGGCTGGCACTCGCTTGACCGCGCCAGACTAGAGGGTCGGGAGGCCGCCGGAGGCGCAGGCGCGCCGCACGGCCTCGGTCCCCTCCCGCCAAACGGTGCAGGTGCGCCGGACGGCCTCGGTCCCCTCCCGCCAACGCCGGACGGCCTCCGTTCCCTCCCGCCGCGTGGCAGGTCGCGGATCGGCGGGTCACATCCGCTCGGGGACCTCGATGCCCAGCAGGTCGAGCCCCTGGAGCAGGACGCGGAGCGTCAGCGCCGACAGAGCCAGCCGCGACTGGCGCACCTCGTCGTCCTCGGCCTTGAGGACCGGGCAGCCCTCGTAGAACGTGGTGAACGCCTGGGCGAGGTCGAACAGGTAGGCGCACAGGCGGTGCGGCTCGGACAGGGTGGCCACGGCCTCGACGGCCGCGCCGAAGCCGAGGAGCTGCAGGGCGAGCGCCCGCTCCGCCGGGTGCCCGAGGACGATCGGCCCGGTGACGGACGCCGGGTCGATCGAGCCGGTGCGGAAGATCGACCGGATGCGGGCGGTGGCGTACTGCAGGTACGGACCGGTGTTGCCGGTCAGCGCCAGCATGCGGTCGAAGTCGAAGACGTACTCGCTGTCGTGGCTGACCGACAGGTCGGCGTACTTGACGGCGCCCATGCCGACCTGGCGGGCGATCTGCCTGCGGACCGAGGAGTCGTAGCCGCGGTCGGCGATGACGGCCTCGGCGCGGACGACGGCCTCCTCGAGCAGCTCGGTGAGCTTGATCGAGGCGCCGCTCCTGGTCTTGAACATCTTGCCGTCGCTGCCCAGCACGCTGCCGATCTGGACGTGCTCGGCCCGGATGTCGTCGTGCAGCCAGCCGGCCATCCGGGCTCCCGCGAAGACCATCTGGAAGTGGAGCGCCTGGGTGGCGCCCACGACGTAGAGGATGCGGTCGGCCTTGAGGTCGCGCACGCGGTAGCGGATCGCGGCGAGGTCGGTCGTGGCGTAGCCGTACCCGCCGTCGCTCTTGCGGATGATGAGCGGCAGCGGCTGGTCGTCCCGGCCGGTGAAACCGGGCGGGAACACGCACAGCGCGCCCTCGCTGAGCTGCGCCACGCCGGCGTGCTCCAGCTCCTCGCACACGTCGGCGAGCATGGGGTTGTACATGCTCTCGCCGGCGATGTCGTCGTCGGTGAGCGTCACCCCCAGCATGGCGTACACGTGGTTGAAGTAGCGCTTGGTGTACTCGATGAACTCCTGCCACAGGCGCAGGGTGTCCGGGTCGCCGCCCTGGAGCAGCGGGACACGGCGGCGCGCCCGCTCCTCGAAGTCGGGGTCGGTGTCGAACTTGTGGCGCGCCTCCTGGTAGAAGGCGTTGCCGTCGCCCGCGGCGAGTCTGCCGAGCGCCTCCTCCTCGCCGATGTCGATGAGGTGCTCGATGAGCATGCCGAACGGCGTGCCCCAGTCGCCGAGGTGGTTCTGGCGGATGACCCTGTTGCCGACGCGTTCGTGGGCACGGGCGAGGGTGTCGCCGACGATGGTCGTGCGCAGGTGGCCGACGTGCATCTCCTTGGCGGCGTTGGGCGCCGAGTAGTCGATCACGACGGTGTGCGTCCCGTGCGGCGGCAGCCCGAGGTGCTCGTCCTCCAGCCGGAGCTGGGCCTGACGGGCGATCCAGGTGTCGCCGAACGTCAGGTTGAGGAAACCGGGGCCGCTGACCTCGACGGTGAGGTCGGTGGTGTCGAGAGCCCCGGCGACGGCCTGGGCGACCTCCCGCGGCGCACGTCGGAGCCGCTTGGCCAGGCTGAGCGCGACGTTCGCCTGGTAGTCGGCGAACTGGGAGGGCCTGATCAGCGGATCTTCGGTGGCGTACTCCTGGCCGAATGCGGCGGCCAGCGCCTGCTGGACGCGCTCGGCGAGCACGAGCTGCGGGTCGGTCATGCACCAAGCTTATCGGCGACGTGGTCGCCCTCGCCGTTTCGTTACCGGCCCCCTACCGGGTCCCACCCCAGGTCATCAGAGGGCGGTGCGACTTGGGCGCGATCCGCTCGCCGATCCGGGAGACGATGCCCTGGGACGACAGCCGGGCGGCCAGCTCGCAGGCGCCCGAGACGCCGCGGGCGTGCGACGAGCCGTGGGCGATCACGACGGTGCCGTTGAGGCCGAGCAGGACTGCCCCGCCGTGCGCCTCCGGGTCGAGGCGGTCCGACAGGGCCCTGAGACGGCCGCGCTGCAGCATCCCGCCGAAGCGGGCCACCGGGCTCTCCTCGATCGTCTCCCTGAGCTGGCCGAAGGCGTAGCGGACGCTGCCCTCCAGCGTCTTCAGCGCGACGTTGCCGGTGAAGCCGTCGGTGACGACGACGTCGACCTTCCGCGTGAGCAGGTCGTGGCCCTCGACGTTGCCCGCGAAGTCGATGCCCGGGGTGGCGGCGAGCAGTTCGTGGGCCCGCTTGGCGATCTTGTTGCCCTTCTCCGGCTCGGCGCCGATCGTGAGCAGCCCCACGCGGGGACGGCGCAGGCCGAAGGCGACCTCCGCGTATGCCACCCCGAGATGGGCGAACTGCACCAGCATCTCCGGCTTGGCGTCGGCCGTGGCGCCCGCGTCGAGCAGGATCGTGGGGTGCGGCCGCGTGGGCAGGGTCACCGCGATGGCCGGCCGTACGACGCCCTGCTGGGCCCGCAGGCGCAGCCGTCCCGTGGCGACGACGCCGGCGGTGGAGCCGGCGGACACGACGGCCGAGGCGTCGCCGCGCCGGACGAGGTGGCAGGCGATCGCGATGCTCGACCGGGGACGGCGCAGGCTGGCCAGCGCGCCCTCGTCCATCGCCAGCGCCTCCTCGGCCCGGACGATGGGGATCTCCGCCAGCGCGCCGTGCTCGGCCAGGGCGGGGGAGAGGACGCGGGGCTGGCCGACGAGCACCACCGGCACGCCGCGCTCCCGAACGGCCTGGACGGCTCCCGCGACGATCTCGCCGGGCGCGTTGTCTCCGCCCATGGCGTCCAGCGCCACGGGCAGCGCACGGCCTGCGGGCTGCATGGCCCGAATACTAGGTCCTGCCGGGGAGCGCTCATCCCGCCGCCCGTCCCCACGGGGTGGCGGTGACGAGGCGGACGGCCCCGTCACCGACCTACGCGCCCCGGTAGACCACGATCTTGCCGAAGCGGGCGCTGCCCGTGACCCGGATGAGCGGGCCGTCCCCGGCGCTGCCGCCGCTCACCGAGCGCTTGGAGAACAGCGCGCTGCCCTCGTCCACGACCCGGGAGTTGTGCGGCACGGTCACGATGAGCTTCCCGCAGAACGAGTTCAGCTCCAGCGTGACCTCGCGGCCCGGCAGGACCGCGTCGCTGAGGTCGACGATGAGCGCTCCGAAGACGGAGCTCAGCTCGGTGTGCCGCCCGGCGACCCAGCGGCCGCGCCGTATGATCTTGCTGAACACCGCGGCCACGCGGTGCCTCTCCGTGGCCGGCGTCGGCGCCGGGTCCGTGGTCTGCGGCAGGTCCCTGGTCAGGGGGACGAGGTCGCCGATCGTCACCGCGGTGTAGGCGGCGTCGAGCCGGTCGGCGTGCTCGGCGCTGGTGAGCCGGCCGGTGGCCAGGCCCTCGCCGAGGATGGCCGCGATCCGGTCGCGGTCCGCGTCCGAGGCCCGCTGGGAGGGGTCCTCGCCGGCGTAGGGGGTGAGGGAAGTCACCCCGACAGCCTAGCGCGTAACGCGATATGTCGCGAGAGACGCGGCTCGGGCACGGGACGGGCGACCGGTGGAAGCAGCCGGAGGCGCGCGTCGCTAAAAGCGAGCGGAAAAATCTCCTGATCCACGTTGGCGCATTTTTGCCGTGCCTTTCTCCGGGACGGGGAGTGACCTGACCGCGGGGTGGTCGTACGCCGGGGGATGTCCGGACTTTCCCGATCTTCACCGGGCCCGGACGCCCTGGTGAGACGGGGATCCGGGCGCGTGAGGCGGTGATAGAAATGCCGTCGTCTTTGTCGGCGCTCGCCGACGCACGGGGGTTCTTGGGTTCGTCATTCCCACTCTCGTGAAAAGGAATATGAACCGGGGGCAATTCGAATGAAACGAGTGGTTAGGACAGCCGTCGTCGCCGTAGCGGTCGGCATCGCCGGCATGCTCGCCGCGCCCGCGCAGGCCCGGGTGTGCGCCCAGACGTGCACCGACGGTCAGATCACCGCGGTGGCCAGGCTTCTGGTCGACCTGCAGAACGACACGGCCGGCGGCGCCGCGGCCGGCGCGGCCGCCCAGGCCGACGCGACCGCGGGTCTGGTGGTGGACCTGACCGCCGCCCTCCGCGCCGACCTCGTCGCCGTCGCCCAGATCGCCGGCACCACCAGCGCCACCCTCACAGCCGACGCCAACGCCCAGATCAACGCGGCCGCCGACCTCGCGGCGTCGATCGTGGCCGACGCCAGGGCCACCATCAGCGCCCACGTCGTCGCCACGCTCCAGGCTCAGCTCTGCGCGGCCCTCGACGCGGTGGCCAACGTCGACGCCAGTCTCAACGCCACCGTCAACGCGAAGCTGGACGCGGCCGTGAACGCCGTGGCCCAGGTCGGCCGTCCGGCCGCCGCCGTCGCCAGCCATGGCGCCGGCGCCGTCCAGGCCGCCGCCCCGGTCGTCACGACCGCCGGCGCGGCCGTGCGCGCGGGCCTGAACCTCGGGCTGGCGGCGGACGTCCGGGCGCTGCTCGACCTCGACGCGGCCGTCGCCGTGACCGCCGGCAGCGCCGGCGGGCTGCTCGCGCTCGTCCCGTGCGACGCCCCGGGGGCCGCGGCCGGTACGGCGGCCGCGACGGCGGCGGCCTCCGCCGCGGCGCACCTGAACGCCGACGCGGACGCCGCGGTGACCACGGCCGGGAACAACGCCTCCGGCGCGGGCACCACGGCCGCACAGGCCGCGAGCGCGGCCGCCTCGGCGAGCGCCACCGCCGCCGCCACCGCCTCCACCCTGCCGGCGACGCTCTCGCGCGTGCCGCGCACCGGGCAGTAGCAGCGCCAGAACGGCGACCCACCCCGCCGTACGCGACATGAGGAACGGCCGGCGCCTGTGAGGGGCGCCGGCCGTTCTCAGTTGGCCTGGCTGGTCGCCGAGGCGCGCAGATGCGTGCGCCGGGCGATCTGGGCCTGCAGGCGGGCCATCTGCCAGTGAAGGTCGAGGAGCTGCTCGGTGATCGTCCCGACCGGTAGCTCCGAGGGATCTTCGGCGGCCAGGTTGTCGATCGCCGTCGCCAGGTCGCTCATCCCGCCCCTCCCCTACGTCGAATCTCTGTTCGAATCATAGTGGAACAGGCGGCCCTGGGGTATCAGGTTTCGTACACAGGTGCGATGAATCCGCGAGCGAGCGTGTTGGCGGTGACGTTGAACCCGACCACCGCGGGCGGCGTGTCGCCGTCGACGCCGAGCTTCTCCACGCCGAGCGCGTGGACGGCGAACAGGTAGCGGTGCGGGTGCCCGGGCGGCGGGGCGGCGCCGCCGTACGCCTTCTCGTTGTAGTCGTTGCGGGCGTGCTGGGCGCCCTCGGGCAGGCCCTTGAAGTCGGGCGCGGTGCCCGCCCCGGTGGGCAGTTCGGTCACGCTCGCCGGGATGTCGAACAGCACCCAGTGCCAGAACCCGCTGCCCGTCGGTGCGTCGGGGTCGAAGCAGGTCACCGCGTAGCTCTTCGTGCCCTCGGGAGCGCCGGACCAGCGCAGGTGCGGGGAGAGGTTCTGCCCGCTCACGCCCCAGCCGTTGTACACATGCGCCTCGGGCTTGGGCTCGCCGTCGCGCACGTCGTCGCTCTCGACGGTGAGCGCGGGCACCTCGGGAAGGTGGTCATAGGGAATCGGTGGCGGCGTCGGCACGGTTCACCCCTCCTGTCGATCTGTCAGGCCTTGTTGTAGGCGTCCAGGACCTCCTGAGGGTCGCCCTCCATCTTGATCTTCCCCTTGTGCAGCCAGATGACCCGGTTGCACGTCTCCTCGATGACGTCGAGGTTGTGGGCGACCAGGAAGACGGTCCCGGCGGCTTCGCGCATCTGCATGATGCGCTCCTGGCTCTTGCGCTTGAAGTCGCGGTCGCCGGTGGCCAGCGCCTCGTCGATCAGCAGCACGTCGTGGGTCTTCGCCGAGGAGATCGCGAAGCGCAGCCGCGCGCCCATGCCGGACGAGTAGGTCGACATGGGGAACTGGACGAACTCCCCGATGCCGGAGAAGTCCACGATCTCGTCGTACCGCTCGCGCACCTCGGCCGGCGACATGCCCATCGCGTAGCAGCCGAGCACGATGTTGCGCTCGCCGGTGAGCTCCTTCATGAGGGCGGCGTTGACGCCGAGGAGCGAGGGCTGGCCGTTGGTGTACACGGCGCCCTTGTGCGGCGGCAGCAGCCCGGCGATGGCCCGCAGCAGCGTCGACTTGCCGGAGCCGTTGCGCCCGATGATGCCGATGGCCTCGCCGTGGTGGGCGACGAAGGTCACGCCCTTGACGGCGTGGACCTCCTTCATCTCGGGGCGTCCCTGCCGCCGTACGAGGCGCATGAGGGCGTTGGCCGCGCTGCCCTTCTGGGACTCGCTGGTCGAGCCGTACACCTTGTAGACGATGTGGAGGTCGTCGACGATCACGGTCGGCGTACCGACCGTCTGGTCTTCGAGGGCCACCTGGGACAGCTCCTTGGTCAGCTCAGCCACGGCCGTACCTCTCCTCGGCCCGCCAGAAGTACCAGAAGCCGACGATCAGTGCGAACACTGCCCAGAATATGCACGTCGTCCACGCCCATCGCTCGGGGAACCTCTCGTAGATGAGCAGGTCGCGCATGAACTCGATGTAGGCGGCGGCCGGGTTGAACTCCAGCGCCCACCGCAGGACGCTGTGCAGGTCCTTGGTCCTGTCGCTGATGGCGTAGAAGACGCCGGACGCGTAGAGCCAGGTGCGCAGGATGAACGGCAGAAGCTGGTTGATGTCCCGGGCGAAGGCCCCGACGCGGGCCATGAACAGCGCCATGCCCATGTTGAACAAGAACTGCATGAGCAGCGCGACCGGCACCAGCAGCCACAGCATGGTGACCGGCAGCCCCATGACCAGGATGAGGACGACAAGGACGGCCATCGACCAGCCGAGGAGCTGAAGCTCCTGGATGGTGTACGCCAGGGGCAGCGCCGCCCGGGGGAAGTGGAGCGCCCGGATGAGCGACAGGTTCGAGGAGATCGACTTGGCCCCGCCGGTCACCGTGCGCTGCGTGAAGGTGAAGACCATCACCCCGGTGACGAGGAACGCCGGGTAGTGCGCGATGTGCTTGGCCTGGGCCAGGATGACGCCGAACATCAGCCAGTAGACGGCGGCGTTGAGCAGAGGCGTCAGCACCTGCCACAGCTGGCCGAGCGCCGACTCCGAGTATTTGGAGACGTTCCTCGACGTGGCGTAGGTCAGGATGAAGTGCCGCCGGTCCCACAGTTGGCGCAGGTAGGCGGGCATGCTGGGGCGTGCGATGGCGCGTCGCAACCCGTGACGCGCGGCGAGCGCGGCCAGTGACTCCGGGGCTCGGCCGCCCGCCTGGGCGTCCGCGAGCGCGGATTCCGGCTGGCTCATGGCATGGACTCTATTGGATGGAGGTCGGTGGACGGCTGTCGCACCGGGAGCGGCTTCCGACTTGGTCAAAGGTAGCCCACGACATCGTGATAGGGGGACAACGGCACGGGACTCGTAGTGACCGGACACTCAAGGTGACGGGAAAGGGTGATATATGTACGATATGGGGGCTTTGCGGCCCTGCTAGGCATTTGGTGTCCGCGCACTAGATGTGGTGTGACGCACCACTGACGCACGTGTGACCGAACTGCAACGCGCCAGATACTGCTCTGGTGTGTCGGGTGAGGGATGCTCGCGGACGACTGGCAGGACGTCAGCTGGCTTGACCGCGCCCGGCAAACCGGGGGTCTCACCAGCCCGAACGCCCAACCTTAGAGGGAGGACCTATCCACTATGCGCGTGACTAAGGGCGCGAAGATCGCCACCGGCACCGCGCTGCTTGCGCTCGGCGTCGCCGCGTGCGGCGGAGGCAGCGGCGGCTCGGGTGGCGGTGGCGACAACCCCCGCGCGGCCAACGGCACCGTGTACATCCGCGGTTGTGAGCCCCAGACCGGTTTCGTCCCCGGCAACATCAACGAGACCTGCGGCGGCACGATCAACGACTTCGTGTACAGCAAGCTCGTGAAGTACAACACCGACACGGCCGCCCCCGAGCTCGACGAGGCCGCGTCCATCGACACGACCGACAACACGGTCTGGACGATCAAGCTCAAGCCGGGCCTCAAGTGGACCGACGGCACTCCCGTCACGGCGAAGAACTACGTCGACGCGTGGAACTACACGGCGTACTCCCCGAACGCGCAGATCGGCAGCTTCTGGTTCGGTGACATCAAGGGCTTCGACAAGGTCAACACGGCCGACCCCGACGGCCCCGACGGCCCGAAGCAGGCGCCGAAGCCGGAGACCGACAAGATGTCGGGCCTCGAGGTGGTCGACGACCTCACGTTCAAGGTGACCCTGAACGCGCCCGTGGCGGTCTTCCGCACCAAGCTGGGCTACTCCACGTTCGCGCCGCTCCCGGACGCCTTCTTCAAGGACCCCAAGGGCTTCGCCTCCAACCCGGTCACGAACGGCCCCTTCAAGTTCGTGAAGTGGGACCACAACTCGCAGATCGTGGTCGCCGCCAACGCCGACTACGCGGGCGCGGAGAAGCCGAAGGTCAAGCAGATCGTCTACAAGATGTACAAGGACGACGACGCGGCCTACGCGGACCTGGTCTCCAACAACCTCGACTTCACCGAGCTGATCCCGCCGTCGGCGCTGGCCGGCGACAAGTGGAAGAGCGACCTGGGCGACCGCGCGATCGAGGGCCAGCAGGGCACGATCCAGACGGTCACCTTCCCGCTGTACGACAAGGAGTTCGGCGGCAACGCCGACTTCCGCAAGGCGATCTCCATGGCGATCGACCGGAAGACGATCACCGACAAGATCTTCAACAAGGGCCGTGTGCCGATCGACAGCTGGGTCTCCCCGATCGTCGAGGGCTACAAGGCCGGCTCCTGCGGCGAGCTGTGCACCTACGACCCGGCGAAGGCCAAGGAGTACCTGGCCAAGGCCAAGGCCGCGGGCTACACCCCGCCCAAGGAGTTCCCGATCTGGTACAACGGCGACTCCGCGCACAAGGAGTGGGTGGACGCCACCGCCAACAGCATCAACCAGGCGCTCGGCAGCGACGCCGGGTTCACCGTGGTGGGCAAGGCGATGCCGACCTTCGCCGAGTTCCGCGACACCATCACGCAGCACAAGATCAAGGGCATGTTCCGTACCGGGTGGCAGATGGACTACCCGCACATCGAGGACTTCCTGAACCCGCTGTACAAGACCGGCGCCTCCAGCAACGACGGCCTCTACAGCAACAAGGCGCTCGACGAGAAGCTGCACGAGGCTGACACCTCGACCGACCCGGCCCAGGCCATCGCCCACTACCAGGAGGCGGAGGCTATGCTGGCGCAGGACCTGCCCGCGATTCCGCTGTGGTCGTACGGTCTGCAGGCCGGCACCTCGAAGTGGGTGACGGGTGTGAAGGTGACGCCGTTCGGCGAGCTCGACCCGCTGTCCATCGCGATCAAGGAAGCCTAGCCTCCGGCTCGCACGTCCTCCGAGGCCGGTTCCGGACCGGGACCGGCCTCGGCGGCTGTCCGATCACGCCTTCCCCGTGCCGATCCTCGGGGACGCACGTAGACCTCGCGAACGACTGGAGGTGCGCATGGGCCGATATGCGATCCGGCGCCTGCTGCAACTCATACCCGTGGTGCTCGGCACGACGTTCTTGATCAATTACATGGTCTGGCAGCTGCCGGGCGACCCGTTCGCCGGGCGTTGCGGCCAGCGCCCCTGTCCTGACAGCTACGTCAGTGCCATGAGGGCCCAGTTCGGCCTCGACCAGCCGATGCTGGTGCAGTACGGACACTTCCTGAAGAACATGCTGACGGGCGACCTCGGCGTCGACTTCAACCAGGTCCCCGTCATCGACCAGCTCGGGGCGGCCTGGCCCATCACTATCCGGCTGGCCCTGCTCGCGGTCGCCATCGAGGCCGTCATCGGCATCGGCGCCGGCGTCCTGTCGGGCCTCAAGCGCGGCGGCTTCCTCGACAACCTGGTGACGATCTCCACGCTGTTCCTGCTGTCGCTGCCGGTCTTCGTCACCGGCTACCTGCTGCAGTGGCTGCTCGGCGTGCAGCTGCACATCATCAACCCCACGGTGTCGGACGAGGCGACGGTGAGCGAGCTCATCGTCCCGGCGTTCGTGCTGGCCAGCATCAACATGGCGTTCACCGCCCGGCTGACCCGGACCAGCATCGTGGAGAACCTGCGGTCCGACTACGTGCGCACCGCGGTGGCCAAGGGCCTGACAAACCGCCGGGTGGTGGGGATCCACCTGCTGCGCAACTCGCTGGTCCCCGTGCTGACGTTCCTCGGCACCGAGATCGGCTCGCTCATGTCGGGCGCGATCATCACCGAGGGCATCTTCAACATCCACGGCATCGGCGGCATGCTCTACCGGGCCATCACCGGGCAGGACTACACGATCGTGGTCCCGGTGGCGACCCTGCTCGTGCTGGTGTACCTGATCTCCAACCTGCTCGTCGACCTCCTCTACGGCGTGCTCGACCCGAGGATCCGCTATGAGTGAACCGACCGCGATGCAAGACCTCCTGAAGGCGGAAGGCCCCGCGGCGGTTCCCGGCCTCGGCCGTCCCGACCGGGCGCGGAGCCTCTGGCGCGACACGTGGGACATCCTGCGCCACCGCAAGATCTTCTGGGTCTCGCTGGTGATGCTGGTCGCGTTCCTCCTCATGGCGGCGTTCCCGACGCTGTTCACGCACAAGAACCCCGAGTACGCCACGCTCGCGAAGAGCATGGAGGGACCGAGCGCCGATGCCTGGTTCGGGTACGACCTGCAGGGCCGCGACGTCTTCGCCCGGACGATCTACGGGGCTCGCACCTCGATCATCGTCGGTGTCCTTGCCACGCTGCTGACCGTCCTGCTCGGCGGCGTCGCCGGCGTCCTGGCGGCCTACTACTCCCGCTGGCTCGACTCCGTGCTGTCCCGCGTGGGTGAGATGTTCCTCGGCGTGCCGTACGTGCTGGGCGCCATCATCATCCTGGGCACCGTCGCCCCGGCGCAGTCCAGCCCGGACAAGGTGACGATCATGGCGGTGGTCATCGTCGTCCTGGCGGTGCTCGGCTGGCCGATCCTGATGCGCATCGCGCGCTCGGCCGTGATCCAGGCCAAGCACCAGGACTACGTGCAGGCCGCCCGCGCGCTGGGGGCGGGCCCCGGCCGGATCATCTTCCGGCACATCCTGCCGAACTCGCTCGCGCCGATCCTCGTGTACTCCACGATCACCATCGGCAGCTACATCGGCGCCGAGGCGACGCTCTCGCTGCTCGGCATCGGCCTGCGGGCGCCGGTCATCTCGTGGGGCATCGCGATCGCCGACCACACGTCGTACATCAGGACCGGCGCGCACGCCCTGTTCTTCCCGGCGGCGTTCCTGTCCCTGTGCGTGCTGACCTTCGTCATGCTCGGCGAGGCCGTGCGCGACGCCCTCGACCCCAAGCTTCGCTGAGGAGGCACAGCGAGTGACAGAAGTGCTTTCCGAACACGTGGGCAGCGGATCCGCCGGCGGCGCCCTGCTCGAGGTGGAGGACCTCCACGTCGAGTTCCGGACGCGGGCGGGCGTCGCCAAGGCCGTCAACGGCGTCACCTACAGCGTGGACGCGGGGCGGACGCTGGCCGTGCTGGGCGAGTCGGGCTCCGGCAAGAGCGTGACCGCCCAGACCATCATGGGCATCCTCGACATGCCGCCGGGACGCATCACCGGCGGCGAGATCCGCTTCCGCGGCGTCGACCTGCTCAAGCTTCCCGAGGACCAGCGCAGGAAGATCCGCGGCGAGGGCATCTCGATGGTCTTCCAGGACGCGCTGTCGGCGCTGAACCCGGTGTTCCCGGTCGGCTGGCAGATCGCCGAGATGTTCCGCATGCACCGCGGCACGTCCCGGTCGGACGCCAGGAAGAAGGCCGTCGAGCTCATGGACCGGGTGCGCATCCCGGCCGCCAAGGAGCGGGTCAACGACTTCCCCCACCAGTTCTCCGGCGGCATGCGCCAGCGCATCATGATCGCCATGGCGATCGCGCTCGACCCCGAGGTCCTGATCGCCGACGAGCCCACGACCGCGCTCGACGTGACCGTCCAGGCGCAGATCATGGGGCTGCTCGCGGAGCTCCAGCGCGACAGCAACATGGGCCTGATCCTGATCACCCACGACCTCGGCGTGGTCGCCGACGTGGCCGACGAGATCGCCGTGATGTACGGCGGCCGCATCGTGGAGAAGGCGCCGGTGCACGACCTGTACCGGAACCCCGCCCACCCCTACTCGAAGGGGCTGCTGGAGTCGATCCCGCGGGTCGACCTCAAGGGCCAGGAGCTGTACGCCATCAAGGGCATGCCGCCCAACCTGCTGGAGATGCCGACCGGCTGCGCCTTCCACCCGCGCTGCCCGTACCGGCGGGACAACTGCGTGACCGACGTGCCCCCGCTGTACACGATCAGTGGCACCCGCGGCAGCGCCTGCCACTACTGGAGGGAGGTCATCGATGACGGCTCCCGCTGAGTCGATCCTCGAAGTACGGGACCTGGTCAAGCACTTCCCGCTGACCCAGGGCATCGTCTTCAAGCGGCAGATCGGCGCCATCAAGGCCGTCGACGGGGTCTCCTTCGACCTGCACCGGGGCGAGACGCTGGGCCTCGTCGGCGAGTCGGGCTGTGGCAAGTCGACCCTCGCCAAGCTGCTGATGGCGCTGGAGCGGCCCACCTCGGGGTCGGTGCGGGTCAACGGCAGGGACATCACCCAGGCCAAGGGCGGCGAGCTCAAGCGCATGCGCCGCAACATCCAGATGGTCATGCAGGACCCGTACACCTCGCTCAACCCCCGGATGACGGTCGGCGACATCGTGGGCGAGCCGTTCGAGATCCACTCGGACGTCGTGCCCAAGGGCGGGCGGCGCCGCAAGGTCCAGGAGTTGCTGGAGGTCGTGGGCCTCAACCCCGACCACATCAACCGCTACCCCCACCAGTTCTCCGGCGGCCAGCGGCAGCGCATCGGCATCGCCCGCGGGCTCGCGCTCCAGCCCGAGATCATCATCTGCGACGAGCCGGTCTCGGCCCTCGACGTGTCGATCCAGGCCCAGGTCATGAACCTGCTGGAGCGCCTGCAGAACGAGTTCAACCTGGCGTACATCTTCATCGCCCACGACCTGTCGGTGGTCCGCCACATCTCCGACCGGGTCGCCGTGATGTACCTCGGCAAGATCGTCGAGCTCGGCCGGGACAGGGAGATCTACGAGCGCCCGACCCACCCGTACACGCAGGCGCTGCTGTCGGCCGTGCCGGTGCCCAACCCGGAGGGACGCGAGCAGCGGCAGCGGATCATCCTGCAGGGCGACCCGCCGTCGCCGGCGAACCCGCCGTCCGGCTGCCACTTCCGCACCCGGTGCTGGAAGGCGCAGGACATCTGCGCCCAGCAAGAGCCCCTGCTGGAGATCCGCCAGGGCAGCGACCACCCGAGCGCGTGCCACTTCGCCGAGGCCAAGGACGTCGTCAACGCCCCGTGACCGCCGGCGCTCGCCGCGAGCGCGGTCAGCGTCCGGGTGACAGCCGCACGTGGGCGCCGGGGGGCAGCCCCAGGCGCTCCGCGGCGTCCCCGGCGTTGATCGCCAGGGCGACCAGCCCCGCCGAGTCGGTGAAGGCCACCAGGTCGCCGGGCGGCACCGCGCTGAACGTCTCCCGGTACGGGACCAGGAGTTGACGCCGCCCGAGCCACACGGCGAGGTTCTCCCCGACGTGGGCCCCCAGCTTGCCGAGGTCCCCGCAGGTGATCGACAGCTGGACGTTGCCGTGGCGGTCGACCGAGAGCACCTCCCCCTCGGCGGCGCCGTCCCTGAGCCGGCAGGTCGGCTCGGGCAGCGCCACCAGCCGTTCGAGCGGCAGCGGCGGCCCGACGTCGGCGACCGGCCGTCCGGTCGACAGGTGGGCGGCCACCGGCGCGAAGACGTCCCGTCCGTGGAACGTGGGCGAGACGTTGTCCAGGAACAGGTCCTGGTTGGTGATCTCGTACGCGGCTTGCGGCCCGCCCGCCGCGTGCACGGCCCACGACAGCACGCCGTTGTCGGGCCCCACGAAGATCCGGCCGCCCGCCTCCACGGCGACCCCGCGCCGCGTGCCGCCCACCGCCGGGTCGACGACGGCGAGGTGCACGCCGGCCGGGAGGTACGGCAGGGTCTGCGCGAGGATCGCGGCCCCCCGCCGCACGTCCCCGGCGGGGACCAGGTGGCCCACGTCGATGATCCGGGCCTGCGGGGCTATGCCGACGATCACACCGTGGCAGGCGGCGACGAAGCCGTCTTCCAGCCCGTAGTCGGTCAGAAGCGTGATTACACAGGTCACACCTGGTGACATTACGTCTGCCGATCCGGCCTGAACACCCCGGGTTCGCCTACTACGATGAGGGCGGGTTTGCGAGCCCTCGAGGAGGAGCGGAATGGACACCGAACCGGCCGGCGACGAAGGGCTCGTCCTCTCCGACCGCGATCGCGAGATCCTCGCGTTCGAGCGGCAGTGGTGGCGGTACGCGGGAGCCAAGGAGCAGGCGATCCGGGAGGCGTTCGGGATCTCCGCGACCCGGTACTACCAGTTACTCGGGGAGCTCATCGACCGGCCGGAGGCCCTGGAGCACGACCCCATGCTGGTCAAGCGGCTGCGGCGGATGCGTGCCACCCGCCAGCGCGACAGGGCCGCCCGCCGGTTCGGGATGAGGCCCTGAGGCCATGACCCTCCCCCGCCACGAGGGGCTCGACGCCGTCCTGGCCGACCCCGCCGGCGCCGTGATCGGGCTCGACTTCGACGGCACCCTGTCCTCGATCGTCCCCGACCCCGCCGCGGCCCACGTGCATCCCGAGGCCCCCGGCGTGCTCGCCGACTTGGCCGGCCGCCTGGGCGCCGTCGCGATCGTCACCGGGCGCCCGCCGCTCACGGCCCTCGCCCTGGGCGCCACCGCGGACGGCCCGTCCCTGGAGGACGTCCCCGGGCTGGTGATCCTCGGCCACTACGGCCTCGAACGCTGGGAGGACGGCCGGATCAGCGCGCCGCCCCCGCCGCCCGGGCTCGACCTCGTCCGGGCCCGGCTGCCGGAGATCGCCCGCTCGCTGGACGGCGTCGTCGTCGAGGACAAGGACCGCGCGGTGGCCGTCCACACCCGGCGCGCCCCCGATCCCGCGGCGGCCCTGGAGGCACTGCGCGAGCCCGTGGCCGCACTGGCGGCCGAGGCGGGGCTGGCCGTCGAGCCCGGCCGGATGGTCCTGGAGCTCCGGCCGCCGGGGATGGACAAGGGCAAGGCGCTGTCGTCGTTCCTCGCCGAGCGCGAGGCGCGGTCGGTGATGTTCGTCGGCGACGACCTGGGCGACCTCGCGGCCTTCGACGCGGTGGACCGGGCCGGGATCCCGGGCGTCCGGGTGTGCAGCGGCTCGGCCGAGGTGACCGCGCTCGCGGAGCGGGCGGACGTCGTCGTGGACGGCCCGGACGGGGTGGTGGCCTTCCTCCGCGAGGTCCGCGCCGCCCTGGACTGACGCCCGGGAAGCCGAGCGGCCCTGGGCTGGGGAGGCGCGCGCCGCGGTGCAGCGGCCGTCAAGTGTTCTGCAAGCCGCGGCTTCTAGTCTTCGAGCCATGATGAAGAAGACGATCACGGCCGCCGTGGCCGGCCTCGCCGTCCTGGCCGCGCCCGCGGCCGCGTTCGCGAGCGACACCGCCGCCACGAGCGGCACCAAGCAACTGCACCTGCGCAAGGGCCTCACGCTCACGATCCCGAAGTCCTGGAAGGTGTACGAGCAGGACAAGGACTGGCTGCGGGTCGTCACCGGCCCCTGCCCCACGGTCGGCACCGACATGTTCGGCTTCCGCGACTCCGGATGCCACAGCTTCTGGGTCATGGGCCCGAAGGCCATCAAGGTGGGCCACGAGCTCTTCAACGCCTACACCCCGGACGGCGCGTTCTACCCCGCCACCGACGTCGGGCCGTGCCCGTACGACAAGAAGCTGTACATCGGCCACATGACGCTCGCCGCCAAGGGCCTGCGGCAGATCGGCCCGGGGCACAAGGCGTACTACCGCAAGTGGGCCGGCACCTGCGTGACCACGACGACCTTCAAGGTCAAGGGGCACTACAACCAGCGCGAGTGGTACCTGCCGACGTCGAAGATCCTGGTCATCGACCAGTGGGACGACCCGAGGCTCAGCGGGATCCTGAAGAACGCGACCTGGAGCTGACGATCCCCGCGGCCGCCAGCCCGATCAGGCCGGGGGCGAGCAGGAACGCCGTATGGGTGCCGAAGCCGTCGCCCAGCGCCCCCAGCACGAACGGGCCGCCGCCCGAGCCGGCGCCCGCCCAGATGGAGGCCGCGCCCGACGCCTGGTCGGGGCGGCCGCCCGACACCTCGATCAGGCGGGCCAGCCCCATCGGGTACTGGACCGAGATGCCGAGCCCGCTCAGCGCGAGCCCGGCGTAGCAGACCGGGACGGAGGTCCCGGCCCAGAAAAGCGTCCAGCCCGCCAGGGCCACGCCGAGAGCGCCCAGCAGGATCGACGTCGGCGGGAGTCGCAGAGCCAGCCACGCGCCGCCGAACCGGCCCGCGGCCATGCCCGCGAGCATCGCGCTCAACCCGGTCGCCGCCGCGCCGGCCGACAGCCCGGTCCGCTGGGCGAAGAGCTCCGCGGCCCACAGGTTGAAGGCGAACTCCAGGGCGACGCAGCACAGCAGCACGAAGCCGATGACGTGGAACCGCCAGCCGTACGGGTCTCTTGGGGCGGCGATGCCGGGCGGCGGCGGGACAGGCGCCGGCGGGACAGGCGCCGGCGGCACCCAGACCCGGCCCATGAGCAGGGCCAGCAGGGCCGTGGCCGCCACCGGCACGAACAGCGCGGACCGCCAGCCGGCGGGAGACTGTGCCAGCACGCTGAACGCGTAGGTGATGGCGATGCCGGCGGTCACGGCGACGGCGTTGGCCTCGCTGATGGCGGCCGCCCCTGCCGGGCCGTGGTGGTCGCTGAGGGCCGCCGTGATCGCGTACAGCGCGACCGAGCCGCTGCCGCCGGCGAGGGTGAAGCCGGAGAGCGTGAACGGCAGAGTATGACCGAACGCGATGAGGAGCACGCCGGCGTTCATCCCCGCCATCCCGGCCCAGGCGACGGCCCGACGACCGAACCGCCTGGTCAGCGCGGGCAGGGCCAGCCCGCCGACGACGCCGCTCAGCGCCATCCCCGTGCCGTGCAGCCCGGCGACGGCCTGGGAGACGCCGAGCTCGGCGCGCAGGAGGGGCGTCGCGGCCGACAGGCCGTACAGGTACGTGGCGAAGGTGGCGAGCTGGAGGTAGATCAACCAGGTGGGGCGATCCCTGGTGAGCCTCGTATTGCGGTCCAAAGCCAGGCAAGGTTAGCGCACGCCTCATCGCCGGCCACGACGTCCGTCGGGAGACCCTCGTCAGCCCAGCGCGGCGAGCTGGTCCTCGAACCAGCGCAGCGGCGGCAGGGCCGTGGCCGCCTCCCGCAGCCGGGCCCCGCGCTTGAGCCGCTCCTCCTCGGGCATCGTCAGCGCCTCGTACAGCGCGCCGGCCGTCCCGGTGACGTCGAACGGGTTGACCAGCAGCGCGTCGGGCCCCAGTTCGGCCGCCGCGCCCGCCTCTCGGGACAGCACCAGCGCGCACCGCGGCGACAGGATCGGGCCCTCCTTGGCGACGAGGTTCATGCCGTCGCGGATGGGGTTGACCAGCAGCACGTCGGCCATCCGGTAGGCGGCCAGCGACCGCGGATAGTCGTCGTGCACGTTGAGGATCAGGGGGTCCCAGTCCTCGGTGGCGTACTCGTCCTCGATCTCCTTCGCGCACCGCTGCACGGCGGCGGTGTACTCGCGGTACTCGGGCAGGTCGTGCCGGGACGGGTAGGCGAAGGCCAGGTGGACGACCCTGCCGTGCCACTCGGGATGCCGGGCCAGGAACTCCCGGTACGCCGTGAGCCCGCGCACGATGTTCTTGGACAGCTCGGTCCGGTCGATCCGGACGATCAGCTTGCGGTCGCCCACCAGGTCGCGGATGGCCGCCATGTGCGACTCCACGTCGGGCTCGGCCGCACGCCGCCGCAGCGCCTCGCCGTTCACGCCCAGCGGGTGCACGCCGATGTGGGTCGTGCGGTCGTCGTACGAGACGACCCCGGCGGTGTGGTCGACATGGGCGCCGAGGAAGGTCTCGCAGCAGTCCATGAACGCGCGGGCCCACCGCGCGGTGAGGAACCCGGCGTGGTCGGCCCCGAGGATGCCGGTGAGGACCTCCGCCACGACGTCGTCCGGCAGGAGCGAGAAGTACTCCGGGGGCGCCCACGGCGTGTGGCTGAAGTGGGCGATCCGCAGGTCGGGCCGCTCGACGCGGAGCATGGCGGGGGTGAGGGTCAGGTGGTAGTCCTGCACCATGACGCGGGCCCCGTGCCCGGCCTCCTCGGCCAGCGCGAAGGCGAACGCGCCGTTGTAGTCGCGGTACGACTCCCACTCGCGGCGGAAGCGCGTGCCGAACTCCGGCGTCAGGGGCGTGTTGTACAGCAGGTGGTTGACGAACCAGAGCGTCGAGTTGGCCACCGCGTTGTAGGCCCGGTGGAAGACGGCCGGCGGGATGTCGAGCATCCGCACCGGCCCGGTGTCGAAGGCCTGGTCGAGCCGGCCGCCCGGCGCGAGCCGCACCGCGCCGCGGTCGCCGTCGGACAGGGCCGCGCAGACCCACAGGACGTCGCCGTCCCTGACCACCTCGGAGAGCCCGGAGACCAGCCCGCCCCCGCCTCGCCGCATGGTGAGCGCGCCGTCGTCGGAGAGCGTGAACGACACCGGCCCTCTGTTGGAGGCGATCAGGGTAGTGCTCATGTTCGGCTCCCCCGGGACTGAACGGTCGGGCATGCCGGAAGATTAATAAAAGCCGACCTTCGTCAATAGGATGTCAAGCGATCGAGGAAGGGCTGGATTCGGCATGGCACTGGACGAGACGACCGAGGACCTCGCCCGATCGGCCGCCCAGGGTGACCACCGGGCGCTGGGCGAGCTGCTGCGCCGCATCGAGCCCGACGTGTTGCGGCACTGCGAGCGTCTTCTACCGTACCGGCAGGACGCCGAGGAGGCGTCACAGGACACGCTGCTGGCCGTGGCGCGCAACATCGGCAGGTTCGAGGGCCGCGCGAAGTTCAGCACGTGGCTGCACATCGTGACCGTGAACTGCGCGCGGACCACCTACCGCAGCCTGAAGCGGCGGGCGTCGGAGCAGGCGGAGGAGCTGCCCGACCAGCGTCCCGACCCGCGCAGGGTCAGCGTCATCGCCGGCTCACGGCTCGACCTGCTGGACGCCATGGAGGCGCTGGAGGCCGAGCGGCCCGACCTGGCCCAGGCGCTCGTGCTGCGCGACATCTGCCAGCTCGACTACAACGAGGTCGCCGACCAGCTCGGCATCCCCCTCGGGACGGTCAAGTCCCGAATCCACCAGGCGCGCAAGTACGTCCAGACCGCGCTCGGCGAGGCGTACGGCTGACTCCCGCGGTGTCTCAGGGTGATACGGAACGTCTCGCAATCTGAGACGTTGGAACGGACACCGGGGACGGCGGGGTACAGTGCTAGGGACCCTTCGCGGGTCGACAACTGAATATTGCTCATCCAGAGGGGTGGAGGGACCGGCCCTGCGAAGCCCCGGCAACCCTCCCGGCGTCCGAACTCGTGCCCCACGAGGCCGGCCGGGACAGGTGCCAATTCCGGCTCGTGACCAGGGTGGTCACCGAGCGAAGATGAGGGAAAGGCCTCGCTTCATGGCGCACACGAACGCTTCCGACTTCGGCCCCGCCACCGGTCTGTCCTGCCGCGAGTGCGGCGCGATCTACGACCTCGGCCCGATCTTCGCCTGTGCCGAGTGTTTCGGCCCTCTCGAAGTGGCCTACGACTTCGGCGAGGTCCGCCGGGAGGACATCGAGTCCGGCCCCACGAACATCTGGCGCTACCGTTCGCTGCTCCCCGTCCCGCCGGACGTCGCGGCCAAGCCCAACCTGCAGCCCGGCTGGACCAAGCTCGTCAGGGCCGACCGCCTGGCCGCCGAGCTCGGCCTGCGGTCGCTGCACGTCAAGGACGACTCCGGCAACCCCACCCACTCCTTCAAGGACCGGGTGGTCGCGATCGCGCTGGAGGCCGCCCGCACCTTCGGCTTCCACACGCTGTCGTGCTCGTCCACCGGCAACCTCGCCGGCGCGGTGGGCGCCGCCGCCGCCCGTGCCGGGCTCGACTCCTGCGTGTTCATCCCCTCCGACCTCGAAGAGGCCAAGATCACGATGGCCTCGGTGTACGGCGGCCGGCTCGTCGGCATCGAGGGCACCTACGACGAGGTGAACCGCTTCTGCTCGGAGCTGATCGGCGACGAGCTGGGCGAGAAGTGGGGGTTCGTCAACGTGAACCTCCGGCCCTACTACGCCGAGGGCTCCAAGACGCTGGCATACGAGATCGCCGAGCAGCTCGGCTGGCGGCTGCCCGAGCAGATCGTCATCCCGGTGGCGTCCGGTTCCCAGCTGACCAAGGTCGACAAGGGCTTCCGTGAGCTGATCAGGCTCGGGCTGGTCGAGGACCGGCCGTACAAGATCTTCGGCGCGCAGGCCGAGGGGTGCTCGCCGGTCTCCCAGGCGTACAAGGCCGGGCAGGACGTCGTCCAGCCGGTCAAGCCGGACACCATCGCCAAGTCCCTCGCCATCGGCAACCCGGCCGACGGGCCGTACGTGCTGGACATCGCCCGGCGGACGGGCGGCGCCGTCGAGGACGTGACCGACCGCGAGGTGGTCGACGCGATCCGCCTGCTGGCCAGGACCGAGGGGATCTTCGCCGAGACCGCAGGCGGCGTGACCGTCGGCGTGCTGGCGAAGCTCGTCCGCGAGGGCCGTCTCGACCCGGAGGCCGAGACCGTGGTCCTCAACACCGGCGACGGGCTCAAGACGCTCGACGCGGTCGCCGAGCACGCCCGCCCGTCGGCCGTCATCCGGCCCTCGCTCGCGGCATTCCGTGCGGCTTTCGCCAACTGAATACGTTTCGTCAGACCCACCCGAAGCTAGAAAGCGAGCCAAAAATGAGCGTTTCCGTACGGATTCCGACGATTCTGCGTACGTACACCAACGGAGCCGCGGAGGTATCCGGGGACGGTGGAACGCTCCGGGAGGTCCTGCAGAAGCTCGACGCGGACTATCCGGGCATCGGCGGGCGCATCCTCGACGAGACGGGCAAGATCCGGCGTTTTGTCAACGTCTATGTCGGTGAAGAGGATGTCCGATTCGCCCAGGGCCTGGACACCCCCACGCCTGACGGAGTGCACATCTCCGTCATCCCCGCAGTCGCCGGGGGGTGAGCCCGGAGGTGCCTGATGAGCACCTGACATGCGCTTCTATCGTTGTAGAAGTCAAACGGCCCTAAGCGAAATGGTGCAATTCTCAACTATCGAGTAGTAAAGTTAATATTCTCCGATCCTGCTATGAGCGAACGCCGAGTAGTAGTTTGCGGATTGACTCTGTTGTCCTACGCCTTGACACGGGTATGGTCGAAGACGATCGACGAAACCGGGGGCTTCTTGTGTGTGGTCCCCAGCCCAGCAAGAGGAGTCGGAAAGTGGCGCAGGGCACCGTCAAATGGTTTAACGCGGACAAGGGCTACGGCTTCATCGCGGTAGACGGTGGGAAGGATGTGTTCGTCCATTACTCGGCAATCATGATGGACGGCTACAAGGCCCTCGAGCAGGGCCAGCGGGTTGAGTTCGACATCACCCAGGGTCAGAAGGGCCCGCAGGCGGAGGCGGTCCGGGCCGTCTGATCCCGTCGAGGACTACACAGAAGGCCTGGCCCGCCCGTGCGGGCCGGGCCTTCGGCATGTTTCCCCAAGGTGGCGGACGTACCCGTCCAAGCTGGTCAGCAGGGCTTCCGCTTGCACTCGCAGGGGTAGAGTGCTAAATACATGTTTGGCACTCTGAGGTCGAGAGTGACAACAACCGGGATCGGGGCGATGGGGCTCGCGCAGGAGCGGGCCCATGCCGTCGCGGGCGTCGGCTCGGTCCGCTGCAAGCCACCCTGCTACTGGGAGGTCTAGCCTTATGGCAGCCAAGATGATCGCGTTTGACGAGGACGCCCGGCGCGGTCTCGAGCGCGGTATGAACCAGCTCGCCGACGCCGTCAAGGTGACCCTCGGCCCCAAGGGCCGCAACGTCGTGCTGGAGAAGAAGTGGGGCGCCCCCACGATCACCAACGACGGTGTCTCCATCGCGAAGGAGATCGAGCTCGAGGACCCGTGGGAGAAGATCGGGGCCGAGCTGGTCAAGGAGGTCGCGAAGAAGACCGACGACGTCGCCGGTGACGGCACGACCACGGCCACCGTGCTCGCCCAGGCGCTGGTGCGGGAGGGTCTGCGCAACGTGGCCGCCGGCGCCAACCCGATGGCCCTGAAGAAGGGCATCGAGGCCGCCGTCGAGCGCGTCAGCGAGGAGCTCTCCAAGCTCGCCAAGGACGTGGAGACCAAGGAGCAGATCGCCTCCACCGCCTCCATCTCCGCCGCCGACACCGAGATCGGCTCGCTCATCGCCGAGGCGATGGACAAGGTCGGCAAGGAAGGCGTCATCACCGTCGAGGAGAGCAACACCTTCGGCCTGGAGCTTGAGCTCACCGAGGGCATGCGCTTCGACAAGGGCTACGTCTCGGGCTACTTCGTCACCGACCCCGAGCGCATGGAGGCGGTCTTCGAGGACCCCTACATCCTCATCGTCAACTCGAAGGTCTCCGCGAACAAGGACCTGCTGCCGCTGCTCGACAAGGTCGTGCAGTCCGGCAAGCCGCTGGTCATCATCGCGGAGGACGTCGAGGGCGAGGCCCTGGCCACCCTGGTCGTCAACAAGATCCGCGGCCTGTTCAAGTCCGTGGCCGTCAAGGCCCCCGGCTTCGGCGACCGCCGCAAGGCCATGCTGGGCGACATCGCCACCCTGACCGGTGGCCAGGTCATCTCCGAGGAGGTCGGTCTCAAGCTCGAGAACGCCACCCTCGACCTGCTCGGCCGCGCCCGCAAGGTCGTCATCACCAAGGACGAGACCACGATCGTCGACGGCGCCGGTGACGCCGAGCAGATCGCCGGCCGCGTGAACGAGATCCGCGCCGAGATCGAGCGCACCGACTCCGACTACGACCGCGAGAAGCTCCAGGAGCGCCTCGCCAAGCTGGCCGGCGGCGTCGCCGTCATCAAGGCCGGCGCGGCGACCGAGGTCGAGCTGAAGGAGCGCAAGCACCGCATCGAGGACGCCGTCCGCAACGCGAAGGCCGCGGTCGAGGAGGGCATCGTCCCCGGCGGTGGCGTGGCCCTGCTGCAGGCGGGCGCCAACGCGTTCGACAAGCTCGAGGTGAACGGCGACGAGGCGACCGGTGCGGCGATCGTCCGCAAGGCGCTCGAGGAGCCGCTGAAGCAGATCGCCGTCAACGCCGGCCTCGAGGGCGGCGTCGTGGTGGAGAAGGTCCGCAACCTGCCCGCGGGCGAGGGCCTCAACGCCGCCACCGGCGAGTACGTCAACATGTTCGAGTCGGGCATCATCGACCCGGCCAAGGTGACCCGCTCGGCGCTGCAGAACGCGGCGTCCATCGCGGCGCTGTTCCTCACCACCGAGGCCGTCATCGCCGAGAAGCCCGAGAAGGAGAAGGCCCCCGCCATGCCCGGCGGCGGCGACATGGACTTCTAGTCCGCGCCGTAGGCCCTCCGCGCCGCGAGGCGCACAGGCGAACAGGTGGAAGGGGTCGCCCCGGTCGTCCGGGGCGGCCCCTTCTCCGTTCCTGGGGTGGCGCTACCGGGGGACGGGGCTGTTGAGCTTGCCGCCGTGGCCCTCGACCACCATGCAGGTGACCGAACGGCTGCGGGCCCAGGCCGACTGGCTCGGCGGGTAGAGCACGAAGCTCCTCAGCCGGTCGAGCATCGGGCTGTCGGCGAGCATGCGGTTGAGGCGCTTCTCGCACTGCTCGGACGCCTGGTTGCCCGCGGCCTCCCTGCCGGGCCACGCCTTCACCGGGAGGTCGAACTGGGTGATCACCTCGGCGTCGTGGGCCTGGGTGCACGGCACCCCGGTCACGCTGGTGACCACGACGCCGTCGGCCACGCCGTTGACGCAGTCGCCGGGGCGCAGGGCGGTGCTGGCGACGGAGCCGCCGCCGGTGATCGTGCCGTTCGCGTCCCGCTGGGCCGACGTGAGCACCGCGACCAGGGCGACCGCGACGATCACCGCCACCCAGGCGCCCGACAGGACCAGGCCCGCGACGGCGAGGCCGCGACCGCGCTCCCCGCGTCTGCGGATCTGCCTGAGCGCGATCACGCCGAAGACGACCGACAGCAGCACGCCGCCGATGATCCCGAACACGAGCGACGTGACGGCGAACCCGTTCATCCGGGGTCGCGGCGGGACCTGTCCGTACGGCGGATAGGGCATGCCGTACGGCGCGCCGTAGGGATCGGCGGGCGGTCCGGCGTAGGGTCCCGGGGGCGGCGCGGCGTACGTCCCGGCGGGCGGGGCGCCGTAGGGGCCGGCCGGAGGTCCGGGATAGGCGCCGGCGTAGGGCCCCGCGGGCGGCGCGGCGTAGGGGTTGGACGGCGCGGACGGGTCGCCGTAGGGGCCGGCTCCCGGGTGGGGAGCGCCGTACGGCCCCGGTGGGGGAGGAGAGGCGTCGGGGGTCACGCGACCACATAGTGGCCCTTGCGGCGTTTCGTCCGCAACGCGACCATTCCCGCTCGGGGCGCGCGGCGCGGGCTGTCGCCGCAGGCGCACGGCGATGCGGGCGAGCACGGACGGCGCGCCGCGGCCGGTGACGTCCGTCAGGGGACGGCCAGCTCCGCGGGCAGGTCGCGGGCGTGGAGGACGGTGAGCGAGGTGACGGCCCGGGTGAGGACCACGTAGAGGCGGGCCGGCCCGCGGTCCTCGGCGGCGACGATGTCGGCGGGCTCGGCGACGATCACGTGGTCGTACTCCAGGCCCTTGGCCAGCGTGGCGGGCACGACGAGCACCCGGTCCTCACCGGTCGAGTCGGGGCCGAGGACCGTGTGCGGGACGCCCTCCAGCGCCGCAGAGACGGCCGGCACCGCCGCGTCCGCGACGATGACGCCGATCGACCCCTCGCGCCCGAGAGCCTGCCGTACGGCCTCGGGGACGGCGGCGACGGCGTCCGGGACCGGCCGTACGGACAGGGACCCGGCGCCGGGACGCAGCGACCGCGGGGCGGCGAGGTCGGGCGCGACCGAGGGGAGCAGCCGCGCCGCGAAGTCGAGGACCTCCCGTGGCACGCGGAACCCCAGCGTCAGCTCGGTCACCTCGCCGGACGGCTGGCCGAGATGGTCGAGCACGGTCTTCCACGAGCGGGCCGACCAGGGCGTGGTGCCCTGGGCCAGGTCCCCCAGCACGGTGGCCGAGCCGGTGCGGCAGCGGCGGCCGAGCGCCCGCAGCTGCATGGCCGACAGGTCCTGGGCCTCGTCGACGACCAGGTGCCCGTGGGAGGGCGTGCGCTCGATGAGGCCGGCGATCTCGTCGAGCAGGGCGGCGTCCGCGGCCGTCCACTTCGCCGAGCGGTGCGACTTGTACGGCTTGCGCCACAGGATCAGCTCCTGCTCCTCGGCCGACAGGTCCGAGCGGGAGGCGCGGGCGAGGAAGGCGGCGTCCGACAGCAGACGGAACAGGACCTGCTCGGGCGTGAGCTTCGGCCAGACCGCGTCGAGGAGGGCCTTCACCGGCTTCGACCGGGCCACCGCGTCCTGCACGCGGTCGTCGGGCGACTCGCCGCGCCGCTCCATCTGGATGAGCACGGCGTGGGCGAGGCGCTGGGCCAGGGTGGCGCGTCCCGGGCCGTACCTGGTCGTGCCCCGCAGCCCGGCGACGATCTCGCGGACCTCGTGGTCGGCCACCCGGTAGCGGTTGATGCCCTTGGTGAACAGCACGCCCTCCTCGGGCTTGGTCACGTGGAGCCACAGGGCGCGCCTGACCACCTCGGCCATCCGGGCGTCGCCCTTGATCGCCGCCACCGCCGGGTCCTCGGGGTGGGCGTGCTCGCCGAGGATGCCGGTGACCGTCGTCTGGTCGACCCTGACCTCGCCGAGCGCGGGCAGGACCGAGGAGATGTAGGCGAGGAAGGCCCGGTTGGGCCCGACGATCATCACGCCGGCCCGGGAGAGCCTCTCCCGGTGGGTGAACAGCAGGTAGGCGGCCCGGTGGAGGCCGACGGCCGTCTTCCCGGTGCCGGGGGCGCCCTGCACGCAGACCGTGACGCCGAGGTCGGCGCGGACGATCTCGTCCTGGTCGGGCTGGATGGTCGCGACGATGTCGCGCATCGGCCCGGTGCGCGGCCGTTCGATCTCCTCGGTGAGCAGCCGGCTCGGCCCGAGCCGCCGCCCGTCGAGCGGCTCGTCCTCGTACGCCGTGAGCTCGCCGCCCTTGTAGCCGAACCGGCGGCGCAGCGCCACGCCCATGGGGTCGGCGGGGCCGGCCTGGTAGAACGCGCGGGAGACGGGCGCCCGCCAGTCGATGACGAGCGGCCGGCTGCTCTCGTCGTGCACGTGGCGGCGGCCGACGTAGATCGTGTCGGGCAGGTCGTCGGCGGCCGAGCGGTCGAGCCGGCCGAAGAACAGCGGGGTGTCGGGGTGGTCGGCCAGGGCGGCGACCCGCTGGTCGAGCAGGGACTGCAGGATCTGCTGGGAGACCCAGTCGCCGGCGGCGTCCGCGGACAGCGAGCGGGCGTGCTCGCGCATGGCTTTCAGGGCGGCGCGGGAGGCCGCGAGGTGGGCGCGCTCGGCGTCGAGCACATGTCCAGGCATGCGGAAACTCCTCCGGAGGGCAGTGGGAAAGACAAGAGCTTAGCGACGGCCGGCGGATGCCGAAACGGATTTTCCGTGCGTGTCGCCGTCCGGCGGCGCGGGTATCTGTACCCGGGTGACGCGCACCTGGGTTCCGCCTGTGATCCCGGCCGTGGCCTGTCTGCTGCTGGCCGCCCTGTGGGGCATGTCGGTGTTCGACGGGTGGGGCCAGGAGGCGTTCTGTCCGGGTGCGCCCTCCTCGTGGGAGTGCGCCGACCGCCTGACCATGGTGATCATGGTGTCGGGACTGGTCGCGCTGGCTGCCGTGGCCGTGACGGCGACCGCCTGGCTGGCCCGGAGGGAGTCCCTGTTCGGCACGGCCGTGCTGTTATGGCTGGCCGCGGTGGGCGTCCTGTTCGTCGGCGGCGTCGTCGCCCAGTAGGTCGTACGACACCACGTGGATGATCCATGCCCAATAGGATGGGCAAATTTGGTGAAATTTCAGGACATTGGGGTATAGCCGCCATCACGGCTCTGTGATGCGGGGGTAATGCTCCGAGGGGGTGGTGCGGGTGAACCGGCCCAACGGCATCTCCTGGGTCTAGGGAGTGTCCGCAGGACACGTCCCTAGGCCAGGACCTGTACAGGACCGCCCGGCGAGGCTCATCTCGCCGGGTTCTCCTCGCCGACGTCGTCGGCGTCGATGATGTGGTAGGCGTACCCCTGCTCCGCCAGGAACCGCTGCCGGTGCGCGGCGAACTCCTGGTCGACCGTGTCGCGGCTGACCAGGGAGTAGAACCGCGCGCCGCCGCCGTCGGCCTTCGGCCGCAGCACGCGGCCGAGCCGCTGCGCCTCCTCCTGCCGTGACCCGAAGGTGCCCGACACCTGGATGGCCACGGCGGCCTCGGGGAGGTCGATGGAGAAGTTGGCCACCTTCGACACCACGAGGACCTGGATCTCCCGGTCGCGGAACGCCTGGAACAGCCGTTCCCGCTCGCGCACCCGGGTCTCGCCCTTGATCACCGGCGCGTCCAGGTGCTCGCCGATCTCGTCGAGCTGGTCGATGTACTGGCCGATGACCAGCACCTGCTCGCCGGCGTGCCGCCGTACGAGTGCCTCGGCGACGCGGACCTTCGACGGCGTGGTGGAGCAGAACCGGTAGCGCTCGTCGGGCTCGGCCATGGCGTAGGCGAGCCGCTCGTCCTCGCTGAGCGTGACCCGGACCTCCACGCAGTCGGCGGGGGCGATCCAGCCCTGGTTCTCCATCTCCTTCCACGGCGCGTCGTACCGCTTGGGGCCGATGAGGGAGAACACGTCGCCCTCGCGGCCGTCCTCGCGGACCAGCGTCGCGGTGAGGCCGACGCGGCGGCGCGCCTGCAGGTCGGCCGTCATGCGGAAGATCGGCGCGGGCAGCAGGTGGACCTCGTCGTAGACGACGAGCCCCCAGTCGCGGGCGTCGAACAGCTCCAGGTGGCGGTAGACGCCCTGCCGCCGGGTCGTCATCACCTGGTAGGTGGCGATGGTGACCGGCCGGATCTCCTTCTTGGTGCCCGTGTACTCGCCGATCTCGTCCTCGGTCAGGGACGTGCGGCGGAGCAGCTCCTGCTTCCACTGGTGGGCCGAGACCGTGTTGGTCACCAGGATGAGCGTGGTGGCCTGGGCGTGCGCCATGGCCGCCGCCCCGACGATCGTCTTGCCCGCCCCACAGGGCAGCACGACGACGCCCGACCCGCCGTGCCAGAACGCGTCGGCCGCGTCCTTCTGGTACGGCCGCAGGGCCCAGCCGTCCTCGCGCAGCTCGATCGGGTGGTGCTCGCCGTCGACGTAGCCCGCGAGGTCCTCGGCGGGCCAGCCCAGCTTGAGCAGGGTCTGCTTGATGTTGCCGCGCTCGGAGGGGTGGACGGCGACGGCGTCGTCGGAGATGCGCTCGCCGAGCAGCGGCTGCACCTTCTTGGAGCGCAGCACCTCCTCCAGCACCGCGCGGTCGGTGGTGGTGAGGATCAGCCCCTGGATCGGGTGCTTCTCCAGCCGCAGCCGCCCGTAGCGGGACATCGTCTCGGCGATGTCCACCAGCAGCGCGTGCGGCACCGGATAGCGGCTGTGGCCGATCAGCGCGTCGATGACCTGCTCGGCGTCGTGCCCGGCCGCGCGGGCGTTCCACAGCGCGAGCGGGGTGACCCGGTAGGTGTGGACGTGCTCGGGGGCGCGCTCGAGCTCGGCGAAGGGCGCGATGGCCTTGCGGCACGCGTCGGCCTTCTCGTGGTCGACCTCCAGCAGCAGCGTCTTGTCCGACTGAACGATCAGCGGCCCGTCATTCAATGCCCACTCCCTCGTACGGCTATCGCTAATCAAACAAGAGATCGAGCCGAATCAGTCCCCGTTTCACCGAGCCGGGTCAGCCGGTGTACTGCGCGACGCCCGTGATGCGGTGCAGCGCGAAGCGGTGGACGGTGGCCCGGGTCTCGTCGTACGCCGTCAGGTAGCCGCCCTCCATCCTGGCCGGTTCGAGGATGCGGCTGGTGGCGTGGCCCTGGGAGTCGAGATAGCCGATCCAGACCCGCGCCCCCTCGCGGATCGCCTCCTGCAGGGCCTGGATGGTGGCGGTCGCCGGGGAGCGGGGGACCTGCCCGCCCGGAGCGTCCGACGGCCGGCGGCGGGTCCGGTGGGCCTCGTCGCCCGCCCTGATCGCCCGTACGGCGGCGGCCACGACCTCCGGGTCGGGACCGCTCACATTGTGCGCCCGGGGGAGGATCTGGCCCTCGGTGCGCCGGGCGTCGGCCCGCGCGACGACGACGTCCCCCTCCAGCGACTCGGCGACCGGGGCGTAGCCCATCGCGCGCAGCGAGTCGACCAGGGCCGCGCGGGACGTCTTCGACGCCAGCACGGTGGGCGCGAGCCGCCGCAGCCGCAGCAGCCCGGCCCGCTTGTCCGCGAGCACCTCGTCGAGCAGCGCCGGGTCGTCGCAGCGCACGTACGCCGAGGCCGTGCCGACGCGGATGCGGCCGTGCCGGCGGGCCACGTCGGTCACCAGGTAGCTCAGCGGCTGGGGGACCGGGGTGGCCGAGTGCTTCTCCAGCATGGCGAGCACCTCGTCGGCCGACTGCCCGGCGTCGAGCGCACGCCGGATCGACTGCTCGCCGAACCGGTAGACGGTCGCCCCGCCCTTCGACTCGACGTCGGCGGCGAGGGCCAGCCAGCGTCCGAGGTCGCCGGTGAGCGGGCCCGGCGCGACGGCCGTGAGGTCGGCCTGGAGCAGCACGTGGTCGACGGGCTCGGGCAGCAGCGGCGCCAGCAGCGCGGCGGCGACACCGGAGGCGTCGGCGGCGGTTCCGGCGCCGATCACGGCCCTGCCGTGGCCGGCGAGCACACCGAGACCGGTGACGCCGATGTGCTCGGCCTCCCGCAGTGCGAACTCGGCGAGCCGGTCGCGCATCGCGGCCCGCCGCCGGGGCTGCTCCCAGGCGAGCCGGGCCAGCACGGACTCCGGCGTCGGCGCCACCCCGGGGCCCGCCGCGGCGAGCACGGCCATCGTCCTGGTCCTGACCTGGGCGGCGCCCGGCCTGCGGAGGTCGGGGTGGAGGGCGTTCAGCGGGCGGTCGCGCTCGTCGCGCCCCCCGATCAGGCCGGGCACGCGGTCCATCCCGGCCCAGGCGGAGGCGAGCAGGGCCCAGCGGTCCTCGGTGGCCTTGACCCGCCAGCCGTCGTACCCGCCGGTCGGCAGCCACTCCCCGTCGCCCGCCGCGACCAGCCCGGCCGCCAGGCACACCTCGGCGACCAGCCCCGCCGCCCACTCGGGCAGGTCGAGCAGTTGCGCCGTCCGCTTGAGGTCCCGTACGGCGAGGCCGCCGGCGCGCAGCACGCCCGGCGGGTCGACGCTCCACAGCTCGCACAGCTCCTCGACGGTGCGGGCGAACGCGAACGCCTGCCCGGCCGCCGTGCGGTCGGCGCGGTCCTGGTCGCGGACGGGGCCCTCGAGATCGGGCGGGCGGGGGGACAGGTCGCGGTGGACGCGGCCGCCGCGCAGGAACAGGCCGACCTCGCGGGGAAGGGCGACCGTCTCCTCGCCGGTGGCGCCCAGCAGCGCCCGGGCGAGCAGCTGCTCGACCGGCGACTGGGCGGCCGCGGCGGCGACCTCCCTGCGGGCGTTCGGCAGGCGGCCGCTCGGCGGCCCCCAGGCCAGCTCCTCCAGCGCCGCCCGCGCCTGCGGCGACACCTCGCCGACCAGGCGGCCCACCGCGTCGTGGTCGGCCAGCAGCGCGGCCAGCCGCTCGCGGGGAGCGCGGCCGCCGGCCGGGCCGGAGCCGTCGGCGTGGACGTCGGCGAGGATCGTCTCCAGGTGCTCGGGTGGGTGGTGGCGGAACACCTCGGTGGCCGGGGGCCCGAGCGCGGCAGGGGGTTCGAGGGCCTCCGCCACCCCGGGCGCGGGCAGCAGGGCGTCGTCGCCGCGCTCGTCCGGGTGGTCGTACACGAGGGCGCGGGTGCGGAGCCGGTCGAGGGCCTCGTCGAGGGCGGCGTCGAGCGCCTCCGCGCCGGGGGCGCCCGCGCAGGCCCGGGCCAGCGGCGACCGCAGCGCCTCGCGAGTGGCCGGGCCCGGCTGCAGCGCCAGCGTCTCCAGCACGGCCAGGGTGAACCGGTCAAGCCGGTCGAGTGCGCGGCCGACGGCCGACGGGCTGCCCGCGCGGGCCGCGAGCCCCTCGATGTGGGCGGGGACGGGAGTGACGAGCTCGGGCCGCGCCGCCACGAGCGCCCGCAGTCGCTCGTCAGAGCGGCCGCGCAGCCACTCGCTGAACTCCGTGCCCATCATCGTTTCCATCGTATGGCCCGGTTCGCCCCGGCCACCCGGAGCGCGGCGGAGATGTCGACGGCGGGCGGGCGAGTGGATCGCCGTATGCGAAGGGGCTTACTCCCTACGGATGGGTCCACGAGGCCCCTCTGTGGGCATAACCTACATCCATCACCTTCACGACAGTCTGAACGAGGTCACCCCTGTGCCGAGTGGCAAGGTCAAGTGGTACGACGCCGACAAGGGTTTCGGCTTCCTCACCCGCGACGACGGCGGTGAGGTCTTCGTGCATTCCTCGGCGCTGCCGAAGGGCGTGGAGGGGCTCAAGCCCGGGCAGAAGGTCGAGTTCGGTGTGGCCGAGGGACGCCGCGGTCAGCAGGCCCTGTCGGTCCGGGTCCTTGAGCAGCCGCCCACACTGGCCAAGGCGGCCAGGCCCAAGGCCAAGCGGAAGAAGCCGGACGAGATGGTCGTCATCGTCGAGGATCTGATCAAGCTGCTGGACGACATCTCCAACTCGTACCAGAAGGGCAAGCACCCGGACGTGGCGCACGCCAAGAAGATCGCCACCGTGCTCCGGGCCGTCGCCGACGACCTCGACGGCTGACGCCGCCCCGTCCCGGCGGGACGCCCTCAGGAGGGCGCCGCCTCCAGCCGGCGGCGGCGCAGGGCGAGCAGCCAGCCGAAGGAGACCGCGAGCCCGGCCGACACCACGGCGAAGGCGGCCGGGCCGCCGACGTACAGGGACATGACGAGGCCGAGCAGGCCGCCGAGCACCCAGGCGATCTGCAGGAGGGTCTCCACGACCCCGAACGTGGACGAGCGGACCTCCTCGCCGATCTCGCGCTGCACGATCGCGTCGAGCGCGAGCTTGCCGAGCCCCTGGGCGAACGCGCCGACGAGGGACACGACCGCGGCCGTCCAGATGTCGAACAGGAACGCGGCGGCGATCGTGGTCACCGTCGCCACGGCGAGCGTCGCCAGGACCGTCAGGTGGGGCGAGCGCGAGCGGGTCCACGAGCCGACGGCGGCGCCCCCGAGACCGCCCACGCCGGCCGCGACCGCCAGCAGCCCCAGCGACACCTTCTGGTCCATGCCCCGCAGGTGGCCGTCCTGCACGAGGAACAGCAGGAAGAACACGAGGAAGCCGCTCTGCACGCGTACGGCGGCGTTCGCGGTCATCGCCTCGGTCACCACCCGGCCCATCGTGACCATGGTGCGCCACCGGGACGCCGGCTCCTCGCCCTCGTCCGCGGCCTCCAGGTCGGGCGCGTCCACGTGCCGCGGCAGCCGTACGGCGAAGACCCCGGCGAGGAGGAACAGCGGCATGGTGAGGCGCAGCACCCAGTCGGGACCGATCAGGGCGGTGAGCCCGGAGCCGGCGCCCGCCCCGGCCCCGGCGGCGACCAGGGCGAACAGTGCGACCCGGGAGTTGGCCGTGACCAGCGGGATGTCGGCCGGCAGCACGCTCGGCATGATCGCCGCGCGGGAGACGTTGTAGGCCTTCGACAGCACGAGCACGGCCAGGGCGGACGGGAACAGCGTGACGGCGTCCGAGGAGTGCACCGCCCCGGCCATCCCCCAGCACAGCAGCCCCCGGGCCAGCAGCGTTCCGGCCATGATGTAGCGGCGGCCGGAGCGCAGGCGGTCGAGGACCGGCCCCACGAACGGCGCCACCACGGCGAACGGCACCATGGTGATCAACAGGTAGAGGGCCACCTGGCCGCGCGCCTGGCCCACCGGGAGGCGGAACAGCAGCGCCCCGGCGAGCGCGACCGTGATGAGCGCGTCACCGGCCGAGTGGGCGGCCGTCAGCTCGATCAGCCGGCCGAGCCCGGTGCGACCCGCTCCATGCGCGTGCGTCAGACGGCGGGTCGCCCGACCGGGCGCCGCCACGGCATGGATAACGCTCGTCCAAATATTCGCCATAGGAGCCGACAGTCCTTCCAGCATTCCCCATCGAGCCGGTGCGGTCCGCTCGCGGCGTGGGTGAAAATGGAGTGTGAGTCGTACCCGAATCCGTAGCACTCCAGTCGACCCGGCCTGTGCGGCGGCGGTCGACCTGGCCCGACAGGCCGCCGAGGAGATCGCTCGCCCCGGCGAGGTGGGGGAGCACCTCGGCTTCGACAACGAGGGCGACCGGGTCGTGACCCACTACTTCGAGTGCCTGGACCGGGCGTACCGGGGCTGGCGCTGGGCCGTCACGGTCACCCGCGCCTCCCGCGCCCGCAACGTCACGGTGAGCGAGACGGTGCTGCTGCCGGGCTCCGGCGCGCTGCTCGCCCCCCGCTGGGTGCCCTGGAACGAGCGGCTTCGGCCCGGCGACCTCGGAGTGGGCGACCTGCTGCCCGCGGAGGCCGACGACGACCGGCTCGTCCCCGGATACGCCGCGACGGACGAGGAGGTCGACCGCCAGATGGTCGTCGAGCTCGGGCTCGGCCGGGCCCGCGTGCTGTCGGCCTTCGGCCGCGACCTCGCCGTGCGCCGCTGGCACTCCGGCGACTCCGGCCCGCACACCCCGATCGCGAACGCCGCGCCGGCGCAGTGCTCCACCTGCGGCTTCTACTGGCCGCTCGCGGGCGCGCTCGGCCTCGGCTTCGGGGTCTGCACCAACGAGTACGCCCCGGACGACGGCAGGGTCGTCGCCGCCGACCACGGCTGCGGCGCCCACTCCGAGGCGACCACGGTCCCCTCGATGGTCGTGGACGCCCCTCCGCCGATCCTCGACGACCTGGGCTACGACCTGATCGAGACCGGCTCGGCCGACGAGGCCGGGTCCGAGCCGCTCGGCCAGTCCTGACGGAGACGAGGTCGATGTTCGACACCGATCGCCTGCGCGAGACGGTCCTCGCGGCCTGGACGGCCTCGCCCGCCCGCTTCCGCGAGGACGCGAACGCGGAGGAGGACTTCGCGCTCGGCGGCTACCGCGACCGGCTGGTCGTGGAGCTCGCCCAGAACGCGGCGGACGCCGCCCTGCGCGCCGGCGTGCCCGGGCGGCTGCGCCTGACGCTCGCCGGCGGCGTGCTGCTCGCCGCCAACACCGGCGCCCCGCTCGACGCTGCGGGCGTGGAGGGGCTGAGCACACTGCGCGTCTCGGGCAAGAAGGGCGAGACGGGCGCGGCAGGCCGGTTCGGCGTCGGGTTCGCCGCCGTGGTGTCGGTCTCCGACGCGCCGGCGATCGCGTCCCGGGAGACCGGCGGCGTGCGCTGGTCCCGCGAGGAGACGGCCGCCCTGGTGGCCGCCCGTCCGGAGCTGGCCGCCGAGCTGGCGGGCCGCGAGGGCCACGTCCCGCTCCTGCGCCTGCCGTTCGACGACGACGCGCTCCACGTGCCCGACGGCTTCGACACGATCGTCCGGCTCCCGCTGCGCGACGACGCGGCCGAGCGGGCCGTACGGCGGATGCTGGAGGAGGCGGGCCCGGCGCTGCCGCTGGCGATGCCCGCCCTGGAGGTCGTCGAGGTCGAGGTCGGCGGCGAGGTCCGCGCGATCTCGGCAGAGGGGTGGCACGTCGTCGCCGAGTCGGGCACGTTCGGCCCGGACCAGGTGGCCGAGCTGTTCGCCGACCGGCCGACCGAGGAGCGCGCCCGGCCGTACTGGGAGGTCCGCTGGGCCGCCGGCGGGGCCGGAGCCGTGCCCCGGGTGGTGCACGCCCCCACCCCGAGCGACGAACCGCTCGACCTGCCCGCGGTGCTGATCGCCACGTTCCCCATGACCACCGACCGGCGGCACGTGGCGCCGGGCCCGCTCACCGACTTCCTCGTCGCGCGCGCCGCCGAGGCGTACGTCCGGCTGATGGGGGAGCTGCCGGCCACCCCGGCCCTGCTCGACCTCGTGCCCGGCCTGATGGGCAAGGGCCCGCTCGACGCCGCGATCAGGGGCGAGATCGTCCGGATGCTGCCGCCGACCCCGCTGCTGCCCACGGTCTCCGGCGACGTCGTGCCGGGGGCCGAGGCGCGCGCCGTGGCCGGGCCGGCCGAGTTCCTGGCGCTCGTCGCCGACATGGTGCCCGGGCTGCTGCCGGCCGGCTGGGCGTCCCGCCACCCGGGCCTCGCCACGCTGGGCGTCCGGCGCGTGGAGCTCGCCGACGTCGTCGACATGCTGTCCGGCGAGGCCGTGGAGGACAAGGGCCCGTCGTGGTGGCGGTCGCTCTACGAGGCGCTGCCCGCCGACGACCTGGAGGCCCTCGGGGCCCTCCCGGTGCCGCTCGCGGACGGCCGCCTGGTGCGCGGCCCGCGCGGCACGCTCGTGCTGTCGCAGGAGTCCGGCTCCCTGGACCCCGCCCTGCTGGCGCCGCTCGGGCTGCGCATCGTCCATCCGGACGCCGTGCACCCGCTGCTGCTGCGGCTGGGCGCGGCCGAGGCGACCCCCAGGGCCGTGCTGGAGGACCCGCTCACCCACGCCGCCGTGGCCGAGTCGCTCGACAGCGCCGACCCCGAGCCGGTGGCCCAGGCCGTGCTGGCCCTGGTGCAGGCGGCCGGGCTGACGGCGGGCGAGGCCCCCTGGCTCGCCGAGCTGGCCCTGAGGGGCGCCGACGGCGAGCTCTACCCCGCGGGCGAGCTTCTGCTGTCCGGCGGCTCGCTGGCGGGGCTCATCGACCCCGAGGTGCCGTTCGGCGTCGCCGCGCCCGACCTCGTGGAGAAGTACGGCGCGAACGTGCTGGCGGCCACCGGCGTGCTCGACGGGTTCGCGGTCGTCAACGACGAGGACGTGCTGCTCGACCCGGCCGAGTGCGACCACGAGCTCGACCTCGAGGACGAGTGGCTGGAGGCCGTGCTCGACCTGCTGCCTGAGCTCGACGTGCCCCCGGTGGCGCGGGAGTTCACGGCCGTCCGCGACCTGGAGTACGTCGCCGACTGGGCCTCCGCGCTCCCGCTGCTGGCCAGGCCGCCGCTGCGGGCCGCCCTGCGCCCGCTCCGGCTGCTGGTCGCGGGCGAGACGGTCGAGGTCCCCTCGTACACCGCCTGGTGGCTGTCGCGGCACCCGGTGCTCGGCGGCAGCCGCCCGGCCGCGCTGCGGCTCCCCACCGGCGACCCGCTGCTGTTCGGCCTGTACGGCGACGCCCCCGCCGTGGTGGACGACGAGGCGCTGACGATGATCGGCGTGCGGTCGTCCCTCGACGCGCTGCTCGCCGCGCACGGCGGGCCGGAGGAGCTGCTCGACCTGCTGGCCGACCCCGCGATCGAGGTCGACCGGGCCCAGCTCCGCGCGCTGTGGATCGCGCTCGCGGCCGTCGACCCGGGCCGGGTGAGCCCGCCCGAGGCCGTCCGCGCCGTGCTGAAGGGCCAGGTCACCGTGGCGGACGTCGACGACGGCGCGGTCGTGGTGGAGGCGCCCGACCTGCTGGCCCTGGTGGAGGACCGGCCGCTCGTGCTGGCGCCGTTCGACCTGGCCGAGGCGTTGTCGGAGGTGCTCGACCTGCCGCTCGCGGGCGAGGCCGTGACCGGCGCGGTGACCTCCTCGGGGACGGAGAGGCCGGTCGCGCCCGAGGTCCGGTCGCTGCTGCCGGCAGCCCCCGCGACGTATGTCGAGCACGACGAGCTTCTGGTGGACGGGCGGCCGGTGCCCTGGCGGTTCTTCGAGGGCAGGGTGCACGCGTCGGGCGTCGAGGGGCTGGCGCGCGGCCTCGCGTGGGCCGCGGGGCAGTGGGGCGACCGGCTCGCGGTGGCCGCGCTGCTGCGCGACCCCGCGCGGGTGCCGCTCCTGCTCGCCGAGGCCGACCTGGACCCGGTGGCGTCCCTGTAGCCGTCCGCCCGCGATCCGCCGGGAGACGAGTGGCGGGAGGTCAGCGGCGGGAGTCGCGGCGGCGGACGTAGAGGAGGCCGAACAGTCCGAGCCCGATGCCGGCGACGCACGTCCAGACGGGCCGGGTGTCGGCGGGGCGGACGACCAGCGCGACCACGACGAGGGCGACGGCCCATAAGGCCGTGCCGGTCAGGATCGTGAGCGTGTCCTTCGTCTTGAGGGGCTCGGGATCCGGGCGCCGCTGCTCAGTCACAGAATCAAGCTTAATGCCCGCCCCTTTATGACAAATCGGTCACAAAAGGACAACGCTGGTCGCAGGACTCTTTCCGCTGGTGGTAAGGCCCTGTCACTCTGCGCGCGTGACTGAGAACCGACCTGAAACCCCCAGTTTCCTCGATCGCTACTTCTTCATATCGGCGCGCGGATCCAGCGTGGGCCAGGAGGTCCGCGGCGGCTTCGCCACGTTCTTCACCATGGCCTACATCGTCGTGCTCAACCCGATCATCATCGGCACCGTGGCCGACAAGACGGGCCAGTTCCTCGGCGACGGCGCCGCCCCCAACCTCCCGCTCGTCGCGGCGGCCACGGCGTTCGTCGCGGGCGTGCTCACGATCGCGATGGGCGTGTTCGGCCGGGTGCCGTTCGCGCTGGCGACCGGGCTGGGCCTGAACGCGTTCGTCGCCTTCGGCATCGCGAGCCAGGTGTCGTGGGAGGACGCCATGGGCCTGGTGGTCCTGGAGGGCATCGTCATCGCGATCCTGGTGGCGACCGGCTTCCGGGTCGCGGTCTTCCATGCCATCCCGGCCGAGTTGAAGACCGCCATCAGCGTCGGCATCGGCCTGTTCATCGCGCTGATCGGGTTCGTGGACGCCGGGTTCGTGCGGCGGATGCCCGACGCGAGCAACACCACTGTTCCCGTGAAGCTGGGCGTCCTCGGCAACGGCTCGCTGACGGGCTGGCCGACCCTCGTCTTCGTCGTCGGCCTGCTGGTCACCGCGTTCCTCGTGGCCAGGAAGGTCAAGGGCGCGATCCTGCTCGGCATCGTCGGCACCACCGTCCTCGCGATCGTCGTGGAGGCGATCGCGAAGCTCGGCCCGCAGGTCGTGAACGGCAAGGCGGTCAACCCGGACGCCTGGAGCCTCACGGTTCCTACCTGGCCCTCCACGGTGTTCGGGACGCCCGACCTGTCGCTGCTCGGGCAGTTCAGCCTCTTCGGGAGCTTCGGCAAGATCGGCGGCCTGGCGGCCGTGATGTTCGTCTTCACGCTCATGCTGGCGGACTTCTTCGACACGATGGGCACGATCGTCGGCGTCGGCCGGCAGGCCGGGCTGGTCCGGGAGGACGGCACGGTCGAGCGCACCCGGGAGATCCTGCTGGTCGACTCGCTCGCCGCGGCGGCCGGCGGCGCCGCGAGCGTCTCGTCCAACACGACGTACATCGAGTCGGCGGCCGGCGTCGGCGAGGGCGCCAGGACGGGCCTCGCGAGCGTGGTCACCGGCCTGCTGTTCCTGGTGGCCATGTTCTTCGCGCCGCTGACCGAGATCGTGCCGTTCGAGGCGGCCACCCCGGCGCTGGTGATCGTCGGCTTCCTCATGATGACGCAGGTCAAGGAGATCGACTTCAGCGACTTCGAGACCGCGATCCCGGCGTTCCTGACCATCGTGCTCATGCCGTTCACGTACTCGATCACCGCCGGCATCGGCGCGGGCTTCGTGAGCTACGTCGCGATCAAGGCGTTCCGCGGCAAGGCGTCGCAGGTCCACCCGCTGCTGTGGCTGGTGGCCGCGCTGTTCGTCGTCTACTTCGCGCTCGAGCCCATCAAGAGCCTGCTCGGCCTGGGCTGAACGGCAGGGAGGCCGGTGCGGACGGGGTCGCGACCCTGTTCCGCCCGGCCTCCCGCCGTCTCACGGGGGTGAACGGAGCACAATGTACGGTTTGCCGGAATAGGACCCAGACCTATATAGTTAGCGAAGGTAATGACTTATGCTAACGAACGCCCAGAACCTTCGCAGCGACGCCGGTCTCGCCTCCGCGTTGCGCGTCTCGCTCGCGCGCTTGACGCGGCGAATGCGCAAGCAGGCCGCCCACCACTCGCTGACGCCCACCCAGCTCGCGACGCTGGCCGCCGTCGAGCGTCAGCCCGCCATGACCCCAAGCGAGCTCGCGGAGCACGAGAAGGTGCAGCCGCCCTCGATGACCCGTGTGATCGCCAAGCTGGAGGAGCGGGGGCTGCTGGCCCGCAGCCCGCACCCGAGCGACCGGCGGCAGGTGACGGTCAGCGTGACGGCGGCGGGGGCGGCGCTGCTCAAGGAGGAGCGCCGCACCAAGGAGGCGTGGCTGGCCCAGCGGCTCAAGGAGCTGACGGCCGAGGAGCGGGCGACGCTGCGCGCGGCGGCGCCGATCCTGGAGAAGCTCTCGAAGATGTAGGCGGCATGTTCCGCTCGCTGCGGAACCACAACTACCGGCTGTTCGCGGCCGGCGGCGTCGTCTCCAACATCGGGACCTGGATGCAGCGCACCGCCCAGGACTGGCTGGTGCTCGACCTCACCCACGGCAGCGGCTCGGCCCTCGGCGTGACGGTCGCCCTGCAGTTCCTGCCGGTGATGCTGTTCGGCCTGTTCGGCGGCATGCTCGCCGACCGCTACCCGAAGCGCAGGGTGCTCGTCGTGGCCCAGTCGCTCATGGGCCTGCTCGCGCTGACCATGGGCGTGCTGGTCACCACCGGGAACGCCCAGGTCTGGCACGTGTACGCCATGGCGTTCACCTCGGGCCTGATCTCCTGCGTCGAGGTGCCCACGCGGCAGTCGTTCGTCGTCGAGATGGTCGGCCGCCGGGACCTGCCGAACGCCATCGCGCTGAACAGCTCGACGTTCAACCTGGCCAGGGTCGTCGGCCCGGCCCTCGCCGGCGTGCTCATCTACTGGATGGGCACCGGCCCGATCTTCCTGCTGAACGCGGCGTCGTTCGCGGCCGTCATCGCCGGGCTCGTCCTCATGCGGGCCTCCGAGCTGCGCAGCCCCGAGCCCGTCCCCCGGGCCAAGGGCCAGCTCCGCGAGGGCCTGCGCTACGTCGGGGGCCGTCCCGACCTGATGCTCCCGCTGCTGATCGTGGCGTTCATGGCGATCTTCGCGCAGAGCTTCTCGACGAGCATCGCGCTGATGGCCCGCCAGGTGTACGGCGCGGGGGCGTCGTCGTTCGGCATCGCCTCCAGCGCGTTCGCCGTGGGGGCCTTCGGCGGCGCCCTGCTGGCCGCGCGCCGCGTCAAGCCGAGCCGCCGGTTCCTGCTCGCCGGGGCGCTGTGCTTCGGCCTGTTCCAGGTGGCCGCCGGGCTCGCGCCGGTCTACCCGGCGTTCCTCCTGCTGCTCGTGCCCGCGGGCATGGCCATGATCACGGTCAACACGACGGCCAACACGATCGTGCAGCTGGGCGCGTCCCCGGCCATGCGCGGCCGCGTCATGGGGATCTACGTGCTCGTCTTCACCGGCGGCGCGCCCATCGGGGCGCCCCTGGTCGGATGGCTGAGCGAGCTCGCCGGGCCGCGCGTCGCCGTCGTCGCCGCCGGCACGCTGAGCATGGCCGGCGTCGGCCTCGCCGTCCTGGTGACGCGGGCCGTCGCGGCGCGGATCGCCGCCGGGGCACAATCGCCGCGTGAGCAGACTCTTCGTGGCACTGCTGCCGCCGCCTGAGGTCCTGGAGGAGGTCGCCGAGTCGCTCGGCCCCGTACGGCCCCGGTGGCCGGGCCTGCGGTGGATCGACCCGGCGCTGTGGCACGTGACGCTCGCCTTCCTGGGCGAGGTGCCCGACCGCGTGCTGCCCGGCCTGAGCACGAGGCTCACCCGGGCCGCCGCCCGGCACGCGGCCGTCACGCTGGCGTTCGCCGGGGCGGGCGCCTTCCCCTCCGCCGGGCGGGGACGGGTCTTCTGGCTCGGCCTGGAGGCCGAACCGCCCCTGACGCGGCTGGCGCAGTCGCTCGCGGCGGGCGCCGAGCGGGCCGGGGCCGGGGAGGCGGACCGCAAGCGGTTCCACCCCCACCTGACCCTGGCCCGTTCACGCGACGGCGACGACCTGCGACCGCTCGTGGGCTCGCTGGACGCGTTCAGCGGCCGGCGCTGGACGGCGGACGCCGTCCACCTCGTTCGCAGCCACCTGGGTCCGCGGGTGCGCTACGAGCCGGTCGAGGCCTACCCATTGGGCTCCCCGGACTAGGCTCCAAGGCGTGGATCGTCCTCGTCGCTGGCTGCTGCCCACGGTGCTCACGCTGCTCGTGCTCATCGTCGTCGTCGGGGCTCTGCTCAACTCCTGAGCCGCCGCACGGCTACCAGGCGTACTCCTCCGGGGCCGTCTTGTAGCCCGGGAAGATCTCGTCGAGCCGCGCCAGCGCCTTGTCCGACAGCGTGAGGTCCGGCACCGCCAGCGCCCCGTCGAGCTGCTCGATCGTCCGGGGGCCGATGATCGGGGCGGTCACCGCGGGCTGCGCAAGCAGCCAGGCGAGCGCCACGTTGGCCGGCTCCTCGCCGATCTCGTCGCAGAACGCCTCGTACCGCTCGATCTTGTCCCGGTGCTTGGCCAGCTCGTTGACCACGCGATCCGCGGCGGAACGGCCCTTGTCGATCTTCCGCAGGATGCCGCCGAGCAGCCCGCCGGCCAGCGGGCTCCACGGGATCAGGCCCACGCCGTAGTCGAGGCAGGCCGGGATCACCTCGAGCTCGGGCGCCCGTACGAGCAGGTTGTAGTGGGTCTGCTCGCTCACCAGGCCGAGGGTGCCGCGGCGGGCCGCCGACTCCTGGGCCTTCGCGATGTGCCAGCCCGCGAAGTTGGACGACCCCACGTAAAGGATCTTGCCCTGCTGCTTCAGGATGTCCATGGCCTCCCAGAACTCCTCGAAGGGCGTGTTCCGGTCGACGTGGTGGGCCTGGTAGACGTCGATGTAGTCGGTCTGCAGCCGCCTGAGCGACGCCTCGCAGGCGCGACGGATGTTCAGGGCGGACAGCAGGTTCTCGTTCGGCCAGTCGCCCATCGCGCCGTACAGCTTGGTGGCGATGACCGTCTTCTCCCGGCGCCCGCCGCCCTGGGCGAACCACCGTCCGATGATCTGCTCGGTGACCCCCTCTCCCTGCTTCCAGCCGTACACGTTGGCGGTGTCGAAGAAGTTGATCCCCACCTCGTGTGCGCGATCCATGATCGCGTAGGAGTCCTCTTCGGCGGTCACCGGGCCGAAGTTCATCGTGCCCAGGCAGAGCGGGCTGACCTTGAGACCGGTCCGGCCGAGTTGTCGGTAATCCATGTCCTCCACCCTATGAACCTGGAGTGGACTCCAGTCGAGGGACACGGCCGTCGGCCGCCGTCGGCGCGAGGCCGTCCTTGACGGGAGCGGGCCCGGGGTTTGTGGTGTTCGGGATCCGGGCGCGACGCGGGGAGGCGGCGGATCGGGAATGATGACCGCATGGGGAGCACGCCGGCGGGGGCCGTACGGATCAGCCGGCGGGCGATCGGCGTCCTCGTTCTCGCCGGGGCGGCGCTCCTGCCCACGGCTCCGGCGGCCGGGGCGGACGACGACCGGCCGCTGTTCCGGTTCAAGGACGCCCGGATCACCGAGTCGAGCGGGCTGGCGGTCTCGCCGACGCACGACGGCATCGTCTACACGCACAACGACAGCGGCGACGGGCCGAGGATCTTCGCGGTGGGCGAGGACGGGCGCACCAGGGCCACGTTCACGATCGGCGGCGCCACGGCCCGCGACTGGGAGGGCATGGCGGCCTCGGTGGACCCGGCGACCGGCCGGGGCGTGCTGTGGATCGCCGACATCGGGGACAACCTCGAGGGCGCCTGGCCGTACGTCACGGTCTACAAGGTGACCGAGCCGCGCACGATGCGGGACGCGACGCTTCCGGCCACGGCGTACCGCCTGCGCTACGAGGGCGGCGGCCGCAACGCCGAGGGCGTGATGGTGAACCCGCGCACGGGCCGGCTCTACGTCGTCAGCAAGGAGATGAGCGGCTCGGTCTACGAGGCCCCGGCCCGGCTCCGCACCGACCGGGTCAACGTGCTGCGCAAGGTGGGCCCGGCCCCGCTCATGGCGACGGACGCCGCGTACGCGCCGGACGGGTCGGCCTTCGTCATCCGCACGTACTTCTCGGCGTCCGTGTACAGCGCCCCGGGGAAGCTGATCGCGCACGTCACCATGCCGCCGCTGCAGCAGGCCGAGTCGATCTCCTACACCCGGGACGGCACGGCCCTGCTGACCGGTTCCGAGGGAGCGGGCAGCCCGGTCTACCGCGTGCCGCTCCCGCCGGAGGCGCGCGGGTGGCCGGCGTCGCCCTCGGCCCGCCCGCGGGCGGCCAAGCCCTCCGGACGCCCGTCGCCGCACGCCTCGCGGGCGGAGGGCGAGCCGGGCGGCGTGCCGCTCTCGATGACCCTGTTATGGCTCGGCGTCGCCGTGGGCGCCATCGGCGTCATCGCCGCCGTGGCCTATCGCACGGGCCGCTGACCCGCGTCGCACCGGACACGGGCCGGCGGCCCGTCACTGGGATCCTCCGGATTCCTCCGGCTCACCGGGGACGCGAAGCCTTCACGCCCCGGGGCCGGTGAAACCTTTTCAGGCTCCCGAGTAGACGCGGTGGACGAACTCGGCGAGCTTGCTGTCGGGCAGCTCCTTCGCCAGGTCGGCCTCGCTGATCATGCCGACGATGCGGTGGTTCTCGATCACCGGCATCCGCTTGATCTTGTGCTCCTCCATCTTCACCAGCGCGTCCTCCACGCTGGTCTCGGCGTCGCACCACACGAGCCCGTGGGCGAGCTCGCGCGCGGTCATCTGGTCGACGTCGCCGCCTTCGGCGATGCACTTGATCACGATGTCGCGGTCCGTGATGATCCCCTTGAGGCGGTCGTCGTCGCCGCAGATGGGCAGCGCGCCGACGTCCATGTCGCGCATCATCTGCGCTGCGGTCCGTAGGCTGTCGTGCTCGCCGACGCACTGGGCGCCCGCGTGCATGACGTCACGGGCCCTCTTCCCGGCTCCTTGGGTGGTCATGGTCGCCCCCAATCATTGCGCTTTTGGGGTTTATGCCCGATTTGTCGAGAAGTCACTGGAGTCGCGGGACGAAATGCTCCCCCGGAGCGCCCGCTCCACCAGCGCGATCGACTCGGCCAGTCGTACGAGCCGGGGACCCTCCTGGCGGTAGGCGTCGAGCACGGCCTCGACCGCGTGCGGCGGCAGGTGGTCCTTCAGGTCGACGGCGGCGCCGCGGTAGCCCTCCCTGGCGGCCTCGATCGACGCCCGGACGTGCTGGCGGGCCATCCGGGCGAGCGCCAGCGGATGGCGGCGCAGCACGCCGTATCCGCGGTAGTCCGGCGGGACGGCGTCGAGCAGCCACGACACGGCCGAGACCTCCCAGTCGGGGCTGTCCGGCGGCCGGACCTCGGGCGGCCAGCCCGGTGGCACGTACACGCCGCGACTATACCGAACAGAAGTTCGATCACCGAGGATCGGGGCGGCTGCGTCACAATGTCGGGCATGGGACACCACCGGCCGCGGGCGGTACCCGCATGAGGATCGGGATCGTCGGCGCGGGGATCCTCGGCCTGGCCGTCGCCCGGGAGATGTCGCGGGCGGGCGCCGAGGTCACCGTGCTCGACAAGGAGGACCGCGTCGCGGCCCACCAGACCGGGCACAACAGCGGCGTCGTCCACGCCGGGATCTACTACGCCCCCGGGTCGCTGAAGGCCACGCTGTGCCGGGACGGCGTCGCGATGCTGCGCGAGTACTGCGCCGAGCACGGCCTGCCGTACGACGAGGTCGGCAAGCTCGTCGTGGCCTCGTCGCGCGCCGAGCTGCCCGGGCTGCGCCGGATCGCAGCGCGGGCCAGGGAGAACGGCGTGCCCCGCATCGCGGAGCTCGACGGGCTCGGCCTGCGCGAGATCGAGCCGGACGCGGTCGGCGTCGGCGCCGTCCACTCGCCGCGCACCGCGATCACCGACTTCCCGGCCGTCGCGCGCCGCCTCGCCGCCGATGTGGCCGCCTCCGGCGGGTCCGTACGGCTCTCGCATCCGGTGCGCGGGATCAGGGAGAGGGCCGGGGCCGTCGAGGTGGCGGCGGGCGGCACGGTGTTCCGCTTCGACACCCTGATCTCCTGCGCCGGGCTCGGCACCGACCGGGTGGCGGAGCTGGCCGGAACCCCCGGCGAGGTGCGGATCGTGCCCTTCCGCGGGGAGTACCACCGGCTGGCCGGCTCGGCCAAGAGCCTGGTCCGCGGGCTCATCTATCCCGTTCCCGACCCCCGTTACCCGTTCCTGGGCGTCCATCTCACCCGCCGGATCGACGGCGAGGTCCTCGTCGGCCCCAACGCGGTGCTCGCCCTCGCGTTCGAGGGGTACACCTGGCGCGACGTCTCGCCCCGCGATCTGCGCAGGATCCTCGGCTGGCCGGGGACGCGGCGGATGGCGGCCGCCCACTGGCGGACCGGCGTGCGGGAGGTGTACGGCTCGGTGGCGGGGAGCGCGTTCCTGTCGGCCGCCCGGCGCTACGTCCCGGCCCTGACCGCGGCGGACCTGGAGAGGACCGGAGGCGGCGTGCGGGCCCAGGCCGTGGCGCGCGACGGCCGGCTGCTCGACGACTTCGCGATCGACGTGCACGGCAGGATCGTCCTGGTCCGGAACGCCCCGTCCCCGGCGGCCACCTCAAGTCTGGCCATAGCCCGTCATATCGCCTTAACAGTTCCCTTACCGAAAAGCATCTAGAGTGCTTCCGCCATGGTCGTTGAATCTGCCGAAGCCCGGCTGCTGATCGTCGAGGACGAGCCGAACATCCTCGAGCTCCTCGCGGCCAGTCTCCGATACGCCGGTTTCGAGGTCACCACCGCGTCGAACGGGACCGAGGCGGTGTCGGCGGCGCAGCGCCACCGGCCCGACCTCATCGTGCTCGACGTCATGCTGCCCGACATGGACGGGTTCGACATCGTCCGCCGCCTGCGCGGGGGCGGCACCCACACGCCCGTCGTCTTCCTCACCGCCAGGGACGCCACCGAGGACAAGATCCGCGGGCTCACCCTCGGCGGCGACGACTACGTCACCAAGCCGTTCAGCCTGGAGGAGGTCGTCGCGCGCATCCGCGCCGTCCTGCGCCGTACGGCGGGGGACCCGCTGGGCGCGCCGCCGCGCCTCACGTTCGCGGACATCGAGCTGGACGAGGAGTCGCACGAGGTCTGGCGGTCGGGCACCGCGGTCCCGCTGTCGCCCACCGAGTTCAAGCTGCTGCGCTACTTCATGGCGAACGCCGGCCGGGTGCTGTCCAAGGCCCAGATCCTCGACCATGTGTGGGACTACGACTTCCGGGGCGACGCCGGGATCGTCGAGTCGTACGTGTCGGTGCTGCGCCGCAAGCTCGACAACACCCACCCCCGGCTCATCCACACGCTGCGCGGCGTCGGATACGTCATGCGGGTGCCCCCGGCCGGCGTGTAGGCCGTGTCCGGACGCACGCCGCTGCGGATCCGTCTCAGCGCGGCGATGCTCGCGCTGGTCGCGGTGGCCCTCGCGGTCATCGGGGTCGGCAGCGTGTCGGTGCTGCGGGACTACCTGGTCACCCGTGTGGACATGCAGGTCGGCATGGTGGCGCGCGAGGCCGCCATGAGGCTCGAGCGCGGCCCGGCGTTCTTCGGCAGGCTGCGGGTGCCGCCCGACGGCCGCGTGGAGGTGCGCGACACCTCAGGCAGGACGCTGCTCGCCCAGGCCGGAATGGCCGTCGAGGGCCGTCCCGGGCCGGGGGCCGTGACCTCCACCGAGCCCCGGACCGTCGCCGCCACATCGGGAGACGGGCTCTGGCGGGCCCGGGTCGTGCCGATCGACGGGTTCGGCTCGGTGGTCGTCGCCGTCGACATGGCCTCGGTCCGGGAGATCACCACCCGGCTCGCGCTCATCGAACTGCTCGGCGGCGGCCTGGTCATGGCCGGGCTCGCCGTCGTCGGCGTCGTGATCGTACGGCGGAGCCTGCGGCCGCTCGCGGAGATCGAGGCGACCGCGGAGGCCATCGCCCAGGGGCATCTCGGCAGCCGCATCCCCGACCGCGACCCGCGTACGGAGGTCGGGCGGCTCGCCCGGTCGCTCAACGGGATGCTCGCCCAGATCGAGGCGGCGTTCGCCGCCCGGGCCGCCTCCGAGGCCGCCGCCAGGGAGTCCGAGGCCAGGATGCGCCGGTTCGTCGCCGACGCCTCGCACGAGCTGCGGACCCCGCTCACGTCGATCCGGGGGTTCGCCGAGTTCCACCGGCAGGTGCCGGACGCGGACACCACCCGGCTGATGTCCCGCATCGAGAGCGAGGCCGCCCGCATGGGCCTGCTCGTCGAAGACCTGCTGCTGCTCGCGCGGCTCGACCAGCAGCGCCCGCTGGCCCGGCAGCCCGTGGACCTGCTGGCCCTCGCGGCCGACGCCGTCCACGACGCCCGGACGCTCCGCCCCGACCGCGACGTCTCCCTCACCATCGAGGGGGAGACCGCCCTGATCGTCTCAGGCGACGAGGTGCGGCTGCGCCAGGTGGTCGGCAACCTGATGAGCAACGCCACCACCCACACCCCCGAGGGCACCCCGGTCACCGTGCGGGTGGGCAGCGAGGGAGACCAGGCCTTCCTGGAGGTCGCCGACAAGGGACCGGGGCTCACGGCCGAGCAGGCCGCCCGGGTGTTCGAACGGTTCTACCGCGCCGACCCGTCACGGACCCGGCCCTCGGGAGGCGCCGGTCTGGGCCTCGCCATCGTCGACTCGCTCGTACGGGCTCACGGCGGGACGGTGAGCGTGCGGTCCGAGCCGGGGGCGGGCGCGGCCTTCCGCGTCGTCCTCCCCCTCAGTCCCGAAGCGCTGCCCTGACCCCCCTCTCTTCCCGGCGGCCGGGCCCGTGCCGAGGGACCGTCAGGCGCCCGGGAAGCCCTCCTGGGGGAAGCCGCCGCCGGCGGCGTCCGCGGGGAGGACGACCTCGTCGCCGTCGGAGAGCCCGCTGAGGATCTCCACGTAGCGGTCGCCGCGGACGCCGACCTTCACCGTCCGCCTGACCTGACCGCCGCCGCTGCGCACCGTCACCGTGGTCGTGCCGTCGCCCGCCGTCCGCACCGCCTGCGCAGGCACGTACAGCGCGCCGGACGCCTCGCCCGTGAGCACGGAGACGCTCGCGCTCTGTCCGAGGAGCAGCCGGGCCGGCCGGTTGTCGAGGCTGATCGTCACGCCGTACCGGACGAGCCGGCTGCTCGTGGTCGCCGTCGGGTCGATGTGGGCGACCTCGCCGGCGTACGTCTGGCCCGGCTGGGTGGCGAACGTGATCGTGGCCTTCTGGCCCAGCTTGAGCACGCCGACGTCCGACTCGGTGAACATGGCCTGGACCTCCAGGTCGGAGAGGTCTCCGAGGGTGATGAACGTCCCGGACGTGTAGTGGGTGCCGACGGTGCCCGCGACGGTCAGCACGGTGCCGTCCGCGGGCGCCTTGATCTTCACGCCCGCGAGCGCGTCCTTCGCGTCGCCCAGGTCGGTGGTGGCCTTGCTGACCTGCGCCTCGGCCTCCGCCTCCGTGAGCTGCCGGCCGCCGCCGCTGCCCTGACCCCCTTGGCCGCCCTGGCCGCCGCGTCCGCCGAAGCCCTGGCCCGCTCCGGCGCCCCGGCCTCCCTGGCCGCCCTGGCCCTGGGAACCCTGTGAGCCCTGCGAGCCTTGGGGGGCGCAGGCGGTGGACGACGGGCGGGGGGTCGGCGTGGGGGAGGCGGTGGGCGTGGGAGCGGTCGGCGGGATCGACACGCTGACCGTGACCGTCGGGGTGGGCGCCGGATGGTGCGGCTTGCCGTGACCGTGCCCGTGCCCGTGGCCGTGCGACCCGCCGGGGGCCGGGGTCGGCTCCGGGCTGGGGGACGCGGTCGGGTGCGGGGTCGGCCGGGGGGTCGCCGTGGGCTCCGCTGTCGGCCGGGGCGACGTGGGCGGGGTCGCGGGCGTCGTCCCGGTCACCGTGGTCGCGTACGCGACGAGCGCCACGTTCGCCGAGGTCCCTCCGGTCGTGAACGGAGGATCGGCGAGGGCCGCGGTCGTCGCGCCGGCCCCGGACGGCGTCGCCGCCGGGAGTGCCACGGCGGGCGCCGTCAGGCTCGCGGGCTGCGCGCCGGCGCCGGATCCTCCGGGGACCATGCCGGTGGGCGACGGCGAGGGGTGTGCCGTGGGCCCTGTGCTGGGCCGTGTCGTGGGCTGGGCCGTCGGCCGCGGTGTCGGCCGGGCCGAGGAGGTCGGGCACTGCGGCTGCGACCCCCCGGCACCGCCACCCGAACCGCCTGCCCCAGAACCACCGCCTGAGCCGCCCGCGCCGGAACCGCCGCCCGCACCTGAGCCGCCGCCGGCGCCGCCCGAGCCGCCTGCCCCGGACGAGCCCCCGGCACCCCCGCCTCCTCCGGAGAAGCCGCCCGATCCGCCGCGCGCGCCGGAACCGCCGCCCGAGCCGCCGGTCCCGCCGCCCGCAGAGGAACCGCCCGATCCGCCTGCGCCGGACGTGCCCCCGGATCCGGCGGGCACCGCGACGCCGTTCCGTACGTTGTCGAGGGTCTCCTGGGCGGCGGCGAGGGCGGCCTTGGCGGCGTCGTAGTCCTCGCGGGCGACGGTGTCGTCGACGCGGGCGAGGACCTGGCCCTTCTCGACCTTGTCCCCGGGCTTGACGTACACCTTCTCGACCGTGCCCTCCGCGCCGAACGCGAGGTCCCGCACGCCGTCGTCGACCGTGTTGCCGGCGGCCGAGACGTACGACGTGACCGTGCCGCGCGCGGCGGCCGCGAGGGACACGGGGGCGACCGCCGGCGAGCCGCCCGCGGTCGTGACCGCGACCACGCTCGCGACGACGACCGCGGCCAGCGCCAGTCCCCCCACGCGGACGGGAGTCATCGAGCTCATGGCGGACATCCTGCTGACGCCACGTCACCGCCGCCTTGGCCGAACCTGAGAGTTGACTGTGGATACGACGACTGCCAGCAAACCCTCAGCAACGGCCGAGGTTGCCCGAAGCGCTGTTTGCCAGGGTTCGTCGTCGTGAAGCTGTCGACGAAGCGCAGGACGCTGTTGATCAACGGCGTCCTGCTGGTGCTCCTGCTGGGCGGGATCGCGGCGGCCTGGGCGTCCCTCGGGGGCGACTCCTCGGCCGACGCGTCGCCGCTGACGTCCCGCGTCACCCGGGGAACCGTCCTGGCCTCGGTCTCGGCCTCCGGCTCGGTGGAGAGCGCCCGCACCCGCGCGCTCGACTTCGGGACGAGCGGAACGGTCGAGTCCGTCAAGGTGAAGGCCGGGGACAAGGTCAAGAAGGGCCAGGTGCTCGCCCGTCTCGACGACACGACGGCGCAGGAGAACCTCGACGCCGCGAAGGCGAGCTTCGACGCCGCCTCCGACGCGGACACCTCGACCGCCTCGGGCTACTCGCAGTACATCAGCGCCCGCAACTCCTACCGCGCCGCCGAGCGGGCCGTGACCGGCACCGTGATCAAGGCGCCGTTCGCCGGGGTCGTCACCGCGGTGAACGGCTCGGAGGGCGGCTCCTCGAACGGCTCCGGCGGTGCGTCCGGCGGTGCGTCCGGCGGCGGGTCGGGCAGCGGCGGCTCCCAGGGCGGCGGGTCGTCCCAGAGCGGCTCGCAGAGCACGGCGTCCGGCGGCTTCATCCAGCTCGCCGACCCGTCCCGGCTGCAGATCGTCGGCGACTTCACCGAGGCCGACGTCACCCGGCTCAAGGTGGGCCAGGCGGCGACCGTGACGTTCGACGCCCTCACCGGCGTCACCGCGGACGGCAAGGTCACCGTGATCGACCCCCAGCCCCAGACGAACAACAACGTCGTCCAGTACGCGGTCACGATCTCGCTGACCGGCGTCCCGTCGACCGTGCGGCTCGGCCAGACGGCGAGCGTCCAGGTGACGGTCGACCGGGCCGACGACGTGCTGACCGTGCCGACCTCGACGGTCACGACCGCGGGCGGCCAGAGCACGGTGACCGTGCTGGAGAACGGCAGGCAGGTCGTGCGCAGGGTGCAGGTCGGCGTCAAGGGCGACACCACCACCGAGATCACGTCGGGCCTCGACGAGGGCGACCAGGTGGTGCGTCCGCTACCCACGACGACCGGCGGCACGGGCGGGTTCCCGTTCCCCGGAGGAGGCGGGGGCGGGCTGGGCCGCAACTTCGGCGGCGGCGGTGGCGGCGGCAGGGGCGCGAGATGAGCGCCCGGCGGACCCCGGTCCTCGACCTCCGGCAGGTCGCGAAGGTGTACGGCGAGGGGGAGACGACCGTCCGCGCGCTGCGCGGGGTCTCGCTGACCGTCGAGACCGGGGACTACGTGGCCATCATGGGCGCCTCCGGCTCCGGCAAGTCGACGCTGATGAACATCATCGGCTGCCTCGACGTGCCGTCGTCCGGCCGCTACCTGCTCGACGGCACCGACGTCGGCGCGCTCGACGAGTTCCAGCTGGCGATCCTGCGCAACCGCAAGGTCGGGTTCGTCTTCCAGTCGTTCAACCTGATCCCCCGCATGAGCGCCCTCGCCAACGTCGAGCTCCCCCTGGCGTACGGGGGTGTGAAGGCGGCCGAGCGGCGCAGGCGGGCGCTGGCCGCGCTCGACCGGGTGGGGCTGGCCGAGCGGGTCGGCCACCAGCCCAACGAGCTGTCCGGCGGCCAGCAGCAGCGGGTCGCCGTGGCCCGGGCACTCGTCACGGCGCCGACCCTGCTGCTCGCCGACGAGCCCACGGGCGCCCTCGACAGCAAGTCCAGCGAGGACATCATGACCATCTTCGACCGGCTCAGCGCGAGCGGCCGGACCCTCGTCGTCATCACCCACGAGGAGGAGGTCGCGGCGCACGCCAAGCGGGTCGTCCGCCTCATGGACGGCCAGGTGGTCGAGGACGCCCGCACCGCGCCCGTGACCGGGCTGCCGCCGCGGCTCGCCGGGGTGGCGTCGTGAACGCCGCCGAGGTCCTGCGGTTCGCCCTCCGGGGCCTGGCCGCCAACAAGATGCGCAGCGCGCTGACCATGCTCGGCATCCTGATCGGGGTCGCCGCGGTGATCCTCCTGGTCGCCGTGGGCCAGGGCTCCTCGCAGCAGATCCAGCAGAACATCCAGCGGCTCGGCGCCAACTCCCTGACCGTCATGCCGTCCACCGCGGGCGGAGGCGGCGGAGGCGGCGGGGGAGGGTTCGCCCGGCTGTTCGGCGGGGGCGGCGGCGGGCAGGGCGGCCAGGGGTCGGGTCCCCGGACCCAGGCCAAGGACCTGACCGTGGAGGACGCCCGGGCGCTCGCCGACCCGGCGGAGGCCCCCTCGGTCAAGAGCGTCTCCCCGGTCGTGACCGCCCAGGCCCAGACCGCGACGTACGAGGGCGCGAGCCACTCGATCCAGCAGCTCGTCGGCACCTACCCCAGCTACTTCGAGGCGTCGAACAAGCCCGTCGCCGCCGGGACGTACTTCTTCAACGACGACGTCCTGGCCGCCAGGAAGGTCGTGGTCATCGGGCACACCGTGGCCCAGGACCTGTTCGGCACGGTGAACCCGGTCGGCAAGCAGATCAACGTGTCGGGCGTGCCGTTCACGGTCGTCGGAGTGCTCAAGGAGGCCGGGTCGTCGGGGTTCCAGGACGCCGACGACGTGGCGATCGCGCCGCTGCCGGCCGTGCAGCAGAGCCTGACCGGGTTCGGCCCGCTGGGCCAGATCCTCGTCCAGGCCAAGAGCGCCGACACCGTCGACACCGCCCAGGCCGAGGTGACGCAGGTGCTCGACCAGCGGCACGGCGTCACCGGGACGGCCGCCGCCGACTTCCGCATCCTCAACCAGGCCACCCTGCAGGAGACGGTGAGCGCGGCGACCGGCACGTTCACCGTGCTGCTCGGGGCCGTGGCCGCGATCAGCCTCCTGGTGGGCGGCATCGGGATCACCAACATCATGCTGGTCACGGTGACCGAGCGGACCCGGGAGATCGGCATCCGCAAGGCCATCGGGGCGCCGCGGGGCGCCATCCTCGGGCAGTTCCTCGCCGAGGCCACGATGCTCAGCCTCGTCGGCGGCCTGCTCGGCGTGCTCATCGCGGTGATCGGCGCCCAGTTCACGATCGCGGGCGTCCAGCCGGTGATCGTCCCGGCCTCGATCGCATTGGCGCTCGGCGTCTCGGTGGCGATCGGCCTGTTCTTCGGGAGTTATCCGGCCAACCGCGCCGCCAAGCTGCGGCCGATCGAAGCCCTCCGCTTCGAGTGACGACGGGGAGCGAGACATGGCGATGTGGAGATCCCCGGGAGGCGGCGGCCACCGCCGTACGGCGGACGACGGGCAGGCGCCCTCCACGGACAGCAGGGAGATGGATGTGAGCAGGCACAGCACCGAGGACGTGCTGGAGTCCTCGCCGTTCGACGACGACCTGGCCGACGTGCTGGCGGCGCGGCCGGGAGGCGCCGGAGCGTCGAAGCTCACGCTGACCCTCGCCGGGGCCGTCCTGCTCGTCGCGGGCCTGCTGCTCGGCATCCAGGCGCACAAGGCCTTCGGCGGTACGGGCTCGGCCTCGGCCTTCCCCGGCCGGGCAGGCGGCGGCGCGGCGGGAGCGGGGACGGGGGCGCGGGCCGGCGGCGGAGGATTCGGCGGCTTCGGCAACGGCGGGGGCTTCGGCGCCGGAGGCGGTTCCGGCGGCGGCTTCGGAGGAGGCGGCGTGACGTTCGGGACGGTCAAGCTCGTGGACGGCGGCAAGGTCTACGTGCAGACGGCGGGCGGCGGGGTCGTCACGGTGACGACCGGCAAGGACACGAAGATCCAGGTCTCGAAGGCCGGCAAGGTGAGCGACCTCAAGCCGGGCAACGTCGTCGTCGTCAACGGGACGAAGGACGCGCAGGGCAACGTGACCGCGACCACGGTGACCGAGAGCTCCCAGCTCGCGGGCCGGAGGGCGGGCTCGTGAGCGTCCCCGGGCAGCGCCGCGCGGCGCCGGAGGCGCGCCTGCTGGTCGTCGACGACGAGCCGAACATCAGGGAACTGCTGTCGGCCAGCCTGCGGTACGCCGGCTTCGAGGTGATGACCGCCTCCGACGGCCGGGAGGCCGTGCAGGTCGCCGAGCGCGTGAGGCCCGACCTGATCGTGCTCGACGTGATGCTGCCCGACATGGACGGCTTCTCCGTGAGCGACCGGCTCCGGGCGTCCGGGCGGCGCGTCCCCGTGCTGTTCCTCACCGCGCGGGACGCCACCGAGGACAAGGTCAGCGGGCTCGGCCGGGGCGACGACTACGTCACCAAGCCGTTCAGCCTGGAGGAGGTGCTGGCGCGGATCCGGGCCGTGCTCCGCCGTACGCGCTCGGGTGAGGGCGAACCGGCCCGCCTGCGGGTCGCGGACCTGGAGCTGGACGAGGACTCCCGGCAGGTGTGGCGGGCGGGCCGGCCGGTGCGGCTGTCGCCGACCGAGTTCAAGCTGCTGCACTACTTCCTGATCAACCAGGGCCGGGTGCTGTCCAAGGCGCAGATCCTCGACCACGTGTGGCACTACGACTTCGGCGGCGACCGCAACGTGGTCGAGTCGTACGTCTCCTACCTGCGGCGCAAGGTCGACACGGCCGAGCCGAAGCTCATCCACACGCTCCGCGGCGTGGGCTATGTCCTCCGTGCTCCGCGTCAGTGAGCTGAAACGGCGTCTGGCCAGGACCCCGCTCTGGCTGCGGCTCGTCGGCGGGACGCTGCTCATGGTCGCCCTGGCGATCGCCCTCACCGGCGGCTTCGCCGTGCAGCTCCTGCGCGGCTACCTGGTCGACCGGGTGGACAACCAGCTCATGGCCGTCGGGCGGCGGATGCCCGAGCCGCCCGGCGCCCCGCCCCTGCTGCCGCGCGGCGCCGACCCGGGGCGCCCGCAGCGGCTGTTCGGCTCCTTCTACGTGGTCGAGCTCGACGGGAACGGCGCCGTCGTCCGCACCATCCAGGAGCCGCCGAACGTCGACCCGCCGACCCTGTCGGCGCCTTCCACGGGACGCGACCCGTGGCTGTTCACCGCCGTGTCGCCGTCCGGGACCCTGTGGCGGGTGATCGCCACCAGGGACGGCCGGGGCGGCTTCCGCGCCGCCGCCATCAGCCTGAACGACATCGACGGCACGGTCTCCCGGCTCGTGATCATCGTGTCCGGGGTCGGCTGCGCCGTGCTGGTCGCGCTCGGTCTCGCCGGCTACTGGCTCGTACGGCGCAGCCTGCGCCCCCTGGGGGAGATCGAGCGGACGGCCGAGGCCATCGCGGTCGGCGACCTGTCCCGCCGGGTGCCGCTGCGGCATCCCCGCACCGAGATGGGCAGGCTCGGCCGGGCCATCAACGGCATGCTGTCGCAGATCGAGGCCGCGTTCCGCGACCGGGAGGCCTCGCAGGAGCGGATGCGCCGGTTCATGGCCGACGCCTCCCACGAGCTGCGCACGCCGCTGACGTCCATCAGGGGCTTCGCCGAGCTGTTCCGGCAGCAGCGGTCGCAGGACCCCGCCCTGCTGCTGCGCCGCATCGAGGACGAGGCCGTGCGGATGGGCCTGCTCGTCGACGACCTGCTGCTGCTCGCCCGCCTCGACCAGCAGCGGCCGCTCGACCGCCGTCCGGTCGACCTGCTGAGCCTGGCGGCCGGCGCCGTGCTCGACGCCCAGGTGCTCGCGCCCGACCGGGAGATCGACCTGCTCAGGCTCGACGACTCCGACCGGCCGGTCAGGGTGGTGGGCGACGAGACCCGGCTGCGCCAGGTCATCGGCAACCTCATCGGCAACGCCCTCCGGCACACGCCGCCAGGGACCCCCTTCCGCGTCGGGGTGGGCGTGCTCACCGGCCCCCTCGCGGTGATCGAGGTGGCCGACGAGGGCCCCGGGCTGCCTCCGGGCGACGCCCAGCGGGTCTTCGAACGGTTCTACCGCGCCGACCCCGCCCGCAGCCGCGACTCCGGCGGCACCGGGCTGGGGCTGTCCATCGCCGCCGCGCTCGTCCAGGCGCACGGCGGCACGATCACGGCCGAGAGCGAGCCCGGTCACGGCGCGGTCTTCCGCGTCCACCTGCCGGCGTGCCCGCCCGTCACGAAAGGTTAGGTCGATCCCTATGCGACCCGTGCGTTTCCTGTCCGCGGCCGCCTGCGCCGCGCTGGCCGTCTCGGTGGCCGGCTGCGGAGGAGGCGGAGACACGGCGAGCGCGCCCGCCGCCGCGCCCAGCGGGGCGTCCGGCGCCGCCGCCTCCCGGGCGGCGTTCACCGAATGCCTGCGCAAGAACGGCGTGACCCTCCCCAGCGGCCGTCCCACCGCACGTCCCTCCGGCCGTCCCTCGGCCTGGCCCTCGGGACGGCCGAGCGGCGGCTTCCGGACCATGTCCCCCGAGATGGAGAAGGCGTTCCAGGCGTGCCGGTCGCTGATGCCGCAGGGCGGCTTCGGCGGCGGTGGCTTCGGCGGCGGCGGCTTCGGCCGGAACGGCGGGGACCCGGCGGCCATGCAGGCGTTCCGCGGCTGCATGAAGGACAACGGGGTGACGCTCGGCGACCAGAACGGCCTGCGCGGGCTCGACCGCAGCGACCCCAAGGTGGCCAAGGCGTTCGAGAAGTGCCGGGTGCTGCTGCCCACGGCGGCCCCCTCGCCCAGCGCGTGATTCGAGGCCCCTCCACCGGGAAGGTCGGGGGGTATGGCGGGCAACGAGGGGCTTCTGACGGCTCTGTTGAGCCTGCGGCGGCACCTCCGCCACGAGCTGTTCCCTCTGGCGATCGGTGACGTCGCGGCCGACCGCCGCGCGCTGCGCGAGCTGAGCGGCCAGCTCGACGACTACCTGCTGCCGCGGCTGGCCGCCATCGACGCCCCGCTGCTGGCCGTCGTCGGGGGCTCGACGGGGGCCGGGAAGTCGACCCTGGTCAACTCCCTGGTCGGCGAGACCGTCGCCGAGCCCGGCGTGCTGCGCCCGACCACCCTCGCCCCGACCCTGGTGGCGAACCCGGCCGACCGGGAGTGGTTCACCTCGCCGAAGGTCCTGCCCGGGCTGCCGCGGGTCACCGGCGGCGGCCGGGGCGAGCCGGGCACGCTGAGGATCGCCACGGCCGGGAGCCTGCCCGCCGGGCTGGCGCTGCTCGACGCCCCCGACATCGACTCCGTGGTGGCCGCCAACCGGGAGCTCGCGGCGCAGCTTCTCGCGGCCGCCGACCTGTGGCTGTTCGTCACCACCGCCGCCCGGTACGCCGACGAGGTGCCGTGGAGCTTCCTGCGGCAGGCGCGGGAGCGGAGCACGGCCCTCGCGGTCGTCCTCCAGCGGGTGCCGGCCGAGGCGCGCGAGCCGGTCGTGGCCGACCTGGTGCGCCTGCTGCGGGCCAACGGCCTCGCCGGGACCCCGCTGTTCACCGTCCCCGAGCTGGAGCTGCCCTCCGAGCGCGCCAGGCTCCCCGCGGCCGCCGTCCAGCCCATCGCCACCTGGCTCGCCGAGCTGTCGGTGGACGCCCGCTCCCGCGCCGCCGTCGTGCGGCGGACCCTCACCGGCGCCCTCGACAGCCTCGCCACCCGCGTGCCCGACCTCGCCGACCGGGTGGACCGTCAGCGTGCCGGCATCGCCGAGCTCCGGGCGGTGGTGGAGAAGGCGTACGACACGGGCATGTCGGCCTTCGACGACGGCATGCGGGACGGCCTGCTGCTGCGCGGTGAGGTCCTCGCCCGGTGGCAGGACTTCGTCGGGACCGGTGACCTGATGCGGTCGCTGGAGTCCCGCATCGGATGGCTCCGCGACCGCATCACGGCCGTCTTCCGCGGCCGTCCGGCCCCCGACAGGGAGCTGCGCGTCGCGCTGGAGAGCGGCGTCGAGTCGCTCGTCCGGTCCACGGCCGACGCGTCGGCCGAGCGGGCGGTCGAGTCGTGGCTGGCCATGCCCGCCGGGCGCGACCTGCTGGAGCGGTCGGGCGTCACGGTCACCGGACGGCTCGGCCGCGCCTCCGCCGACCTGCCGGGCCGGGCCGCGGACGCGGTGCGGGGCTGGCAGGGGTACGTGCTCGAGCTGGTCAGGTCGCAGGGCGCCGACCGGCGGACGCTCGCCCGGGCCGCCTCCTTCGGCGTGAACAGCCTGGGCGTGCTGCTCATGCTGGCCGTGTTCTCCTCCACCGGCGGCATCACCGGCATCGAGATCGGCATCGCGGGCGGCACGAGCGTGCTCAGCCAGAAGCTGCTGGAGGCCGTCTTCGGCGACCAGGCCGTCCGCGCGCTGACCCAGGACGCCCGCGAGGACCTGCGTCGCCGGGTCCGCGAGCTGCTCGACCTGGAGCGGGCGCGATTCACGTCCCTGCTCGACGGCCTGGGCCCCGCCGACGACACGGCGGCGCGCCTGCGGGAGGCGGCCAAGGCCGTACAGGAGAGGGGCGACCTGTGAAGCTCCTGCGCAGGAGGACGGCGGTGCCGCTGGACGACCGGCTGGCGGCGCTGGCCGAGGCCGCCGACCTCGCCGAGGGCCGCCTCGACGGCGCCGCCGTCGACCGCGCCCGCGCCGTGGTCGAACGGGCGGGGGTGCGGCGCGGCCTGTCGGCCGACCACACGGCCGTCGCCCTGGCCGGGGCCACCGGGAGCGGGAAGTCGTCGCTGTTCAACGCGCTCGCGGGAGCCGAGCTCGCGACCGTCGGGGTGACCCGGCCGACGACCTCCAAGGCCCAGGCCGCCGTGTGGGGGCCGGACGGCTCGGGCCCGCTGCTCGACTGGCTCGACGTGCCCCTCCGCCACACGATCGGCGCCGGGCCCGAGGGCGCCCCGGCCGGCCCGCAGTCGCCGGGGAGCGCCGGGCTGATCCTGCTCGACCTGCCGGACCACGACTCGATCGAGCTGTCCCACCGGCTGGAGGTGGACCGGCTCGTCGGCGTGGTCGACCTGCTCGTGTGGGTGCTCGACCCGCAGAAGTACGCGGACGCGGCGGTGCACGAGCGGTACCTGCGGCCGCTCGCCCGCCACCGCGATGTCACCGTGGTCGTGCTCAACCAGATCGACCGGCTGCCCGCCCGGGCCGTGGCCCGCTGCCTCGACGACCTGAAGGGCCTGCTCGCCGCCGACGGCCTGGACGACGTCCCCGTCATCGGCGCCTCGGCCCGTACCGGCCAGGGGGTGGGCGAGCTGCGCGCCCTGCTCGACCGGCGGGTGGCCCAGCGGCGGGCGTGGGCGTCCCGGCTCGCCGCCGACGCCGCCACGGCCGCCACCGCCCTGTGGAAGGAGGAGGACCTCCTCGACGAGGGCGCGGCGGGGCCGTCCCCGGTCACGCTCGACCGGTCGCTCACGCGGGCGCTGGAGGAGGCCGCGGCCGTGCCGGTCGTCGTCCGGGCCGTGGCCAAGGCCCATGTGCACCGCTCGATCGTCGCCACGGGATGGCCGGTCACCCGGTGGCTGCGCCGTCTGCGTCCCGACCCGCTGCGCCGCCTCCACCTGACCCGCGGAGGCGTCCGCACGTCCCTGCCGCCGGCCACCGCCGTCCAGGTCTCCGCCGTGGACACGGCCCTGCGCGACGTGGGGGCCGCCGCCGCCCGGGACGTGCCTGAGCCCTGGGCGTCCTCCATACGGCACGCCGCCCGGTCGCGGGCCGGCGAACTGACCGACGCCCTCGACCGCACCGTGGCCGTCACCTCGCTCGACGCCTCCCGGGCGCCTCGCTGGTGGCGCGCGGTCGGGGCGCTGCAGTGGCTCATGGTGGTCGCGACGGCCGCCGGGGCGCTGTGGTTGTTCGCGCTGTTCGCGGTCGACTACCTCCTGCTGACCCGGCCGCCCACGCCGACCCTCGGCAGGGTGCCGTGGCCGACGGTCCTGCTGGCCGGCGGTGTGCTCGGCGGCGTGTTCGTCGCGCTGCTCTCCCGCGCCGCCGCCTGGCTCGGCGGCCGACGGCGCGCGCGGAGGACCGCGAAGGCACTGCGGGCGGGCGTCGAGCGGGTCGCCCACGACCTCGTCGTCACGCCGGCGAACGACGAGCTGTCCCGCTACACCCACTTTGTCCGGGCCCTCGCCACCGCCGCCGCCGAACCCGGTTGACGGGTCGAGAGGTCACACAGCCGGCGGTCCCGGGGCCGGCCGGTCGCCGGTGGGGCGGGCGCCGTTCGCGGGCGGCCGTACGACGACCCACCGCTTCGTCCCTCCTGAGCCCCCTGAGAGCCGGACGTTCGACCGGAGGTCCCTCGTCGAGATGATTCGACCGCTGCCGGGCCGGGCATGAAGGGCCATCGACAGGAGCGTAGATCGCCGGAAATCCTGGAGCCCGAACGTGGACCTCGTGCCCGTCATCGAGACCGTCGGGCGGGCGATCGACACGGCCGGCGTCGCCGTGATCGTCGTCGGCGCGTTGGTGGCGACCGTCTTGTTCGTGCGCTCGTTCCTGCTCCGCCGCCCGACGGAGGATGCCTATCGGCGGTATCGCAGAGGAATGGGGCGCGCCATCCTCCTCGGCCTTGAGTTCCTCGTCGCCGGCGACATCATCCGCACCGTGGCGATCTCTCCGACCTTTCAGAGCGTCGGCGTGCTCGCCGTGATCGTTTTGGTGCGCACCTTTCTCAGCCTGTCTCTGCAGGTGGAGCTCGAGCGCCGCTGGCCGTGGCAATCCCCTGCGAAAGCGGTCCCTGACTCGTCACGCATCCCCCCGTCCTGAATCCAGGCCCATCTGGGACAGAGATCGGCTTATGAACCTTCCGGGTTTCGTTGCCCGTCTACCGGCCTGGGATGCCGCGAGCGGGAACACCAGGCCGAGCACCGCCAGGATCGCGATCACGCCGTAGGCGGTGCGCCGGTCGGTGGGGCGGGCGGGAGCGCCGATCCGGCCGCGGAGGCGGTCACCCAGCGCAGAGCTGGGAGCTCAGGGTCTCGTGCGTCCAGCGCTCCCACCGGTCTGGCGTCCAGCCGCGGTCGCGGACGAACACCAGGTACAGCTCCGGGCTGAGCAGGCCGAACAGCAGGTCGGCGGCCTGCTCGGCCGTCACCCCGGCTCTGGCCCCCGGTTTGGCCACCAGTGATCGGGCGGCCGTGGCGTGGACGGCGAACCGCGGGTCGGCGTCGTGGGCCCAGAGCTCGCCGATCCCCGGGTCGGTCAGGGCGGCGGCCCGCAGCATCTCGATGATCGGAGCCACCCGCTCCAGGATCCCCCGCGTCCCCCGCACGTGGAGCCGCAGCTGCGCGGAGGCGGTCTCGGTGGCGAGGGCCTCGCGGAACCAGGGGCGATCCATCGTGGCGATCGCCTCGTGGTCGCCGGCGATCGACACGTCCACCAGTTCCTTGAGCAGCGCGCGCTTGTTGCCGAACGTGAAGTAGATCGTCTGGACGGCCACACCGGCCCGGTCGGCGATCTCCTGGAGCGCCGTCGCGCCGTATCCCTGCTGGACGAACAGGTCACGCGCCGCGTCCAGGATGCGCCTGCGCGTCTCCTTGGGCCTGCGGGTCCGCTTGTCCTCGCTCTTGACCTGACTCATGGCTGTAGCTTATCTCTAGAGTTGAACTCTAGATACCAACTCTAGTTACGGGAGGATCCATGCAGTCGATCGCGAACAGAGAGCACGCGGAAGCGTGGAACGGCTGGGAGGGCGTCAACTGGGCGAACGACGCCGCCCGCTACAACGCGACAGTCGCCGGCTTCACCGACGACTTCTTCCGCATCGCGGCGATCGTCGAGGACGACCGCGTCCTCGACGTCGGCTGCGGCACCGGCGAGATCACGCTGCGCGCCGCACGCCTGGCGTCCCGCGGGCACGTCGTGGGCGTCGACATCTCGGCGCCGATGCTGGAGCGCGCCCGCGCCGACGCGGCGGAGCAGGGCGTCGGCAACGTCACGTTCGAGCAGGGGGACGCCCAGGTCCACGGGTTTCCCGCCAGTGGTTTCGACGTCGCGATCAGCCGTGGTGGGGTGATGTTCTTCGGCGACCTGGTCGCCGGCTTCGCCAACATCCGGCGGGGGCTTCGGCCGGGTGGGCGGCTCGTCTTCATGGGCCCGCAGCCCGGCGGGCCGGACAGCGACTACGCCCGTGCCACCGCGGCGCTGAAGCCGCTGATGCGCATGCCGTCCCCGGCCGCGCGGGGCATGGGATCGCTGGTCGATCCGGCCCGCATTCGCGAGGTGCTCACTGCGGCCGGGTTCGCCGACGTGGTCGTCAGGCCGGTCGAAGCGCCGATGGACTACGGCCGGGACGCGGCCGACGCCGCCGGCTTCATCCTCAGCCAGGGGCCGGTCCGCTTCAACCTCGACGGGGTCGACCCGTCCGTCGTCGAGCGGACGCGGGAGGAGCTGCGGGCCGGACTCCTCGCCTACGAGACCCCGGAGGGCGTCCGCATCCCCGGCGCGGTATGGCTGGTGAGCGCCGTCAGGCCCTGAGGACGGGGACGGCGTCCGGCCGCGCCCGAGGGAGGAACCGGAGGCACGGCCGGCTCCTCATGGACGGCCGGGCTCCTCATGGACGGCCGGGCTCGGCACGCCCTCCCCGGCGACCGGTCCGTCCTGGACATCGTCGCGCCCGGCCCCTGAGCCGCCCATCGACGTGAGCGGGTCGAACGAGCGCCGGCCCGAGGCGATCTGGCGGGGGCCGAGCTCGCTGTCCTCCGCGGCGGCCCTCGCCTCAGCGGCCGCCCGCTCGGCCTCGGCGACGGCCTCGCTCTCGCCGTGGTCCTCACGCTCTCGCAGGGCCGGCGAGACGGGCAGCGCCTCCGTGAACGCCTTCGACACCCCCTGCAGCGCCGAGGTGACCTCGCTCGGGATCACCCAGAACGTGTTGCCCTGGCCCTGTGCGAGCTGGGGGAGCACCTGGAGGTACTGGTAGGCCAGCAGCTTCGGGTCGGGGTCGTTGCGGTGCACGGCCTGGAACACCTCGTCGATGGCCCGCGACTGGCCCTCGGCCTTGAGGATCTGCGCGGTCCGCTCGCCCTCGGCCCGCAGGATGGCGCTCTGCTTCTCACCCTCGGCCGTGAGGATCTGGGACTGCCGCTGGCCCTCGGCGGTGAGGATGGCGGCGCGCTTGTCCCGCTCGGCGCGCATCTGCTTCTCCATGGCCTCCTTGATGGTCTTCGGCGGGTCGATCGCCTTGATCTCGACCCGGTTGACCCGGATGCCCCACTTGCCGGTGGCCTCGTCGAGCACGCCGCGCAGCTGGCTGTTGATCGTGTCGCGGGAGGTGAGCGTCTTCTCCAGGTCCATGCCGCCGACGACGTTGCGCAGCGTCGTCACGGTGAGCTGCTCGACGCCCTGGATGAAGTTGGCGATCTCGTACGCGGCCGCCCTCGGGTCGGTGACCTGGAAGTACAGCACGGTGTCGATGTCGACGACGAGGTTGTCCTCGGTGATGACGGGCTGCGGCTTGAACGAGACCACCTGCTCGCGCAGGTCGATGAGCGGACGCACCCGGTCGATGAACGGGATCACGAAGTTCAGCCCGGGCCCGAGCGTGCGGTAGTAGCGGCCCAGACGCTCGACGTTCCCGGCTCTCGCCTGCGGGACGATGCGGACCGAGCGCAGCACCGTGAAGACGGCGACCAGAGCGACGATCAGTCCGGCGATGAGGGCTGCGTCCATGCTCACTCCCGTGGATAGACGAGGGCGGTCGCGCCCTCGATCTCGATGACGTCGACCTTCGCGCCGGCGGGGATGACCAGGCTGTCGTCGTAGGCGCGGGCCGACCACTCCTCGCCGCCGATTTGGACCCTGCCGTCGCGGCCGGTCACCTCCCGGGTGACGTACGCGGGCCTGCCGATGAGCGCGGAGACGCCGAAGCGCCGGGGCGGCGGCTGTCTGATGTGCCGCAGGGCGAACGGCCGGACTCCCGCGAGGCCGGCGGCCGAGGCGATGACGAAGACGGCCAACTGGAGGCCGGGCGGCAGGCCGACCAGGGCGACGCCCGCGGTGAGCAGGGCGGCGATCGACAGGAGCCCGAGCGCGGCGGTCAGCGTGAAGATCTCCGCGACGCCGAGGGCAGCCGCCAGGATGAGCCAGACGATCCAGGGGTCCATTGCCGCCTCCATAGCAATGAACGGATCCCGCTTTCGGGGGGTTCCTTCCCTTAACGCTAACTCTTCCGGCCGCCGTCATCCCCTGCCTCCAGGACTGTTTCCGTCCCCTTCGAGGGCCGGTTCCCGCGAAGGCGAGGCCCGTCAGGGGCCGGCGGCGCCCCTGACGAACTCGGGCACGCGGTGGAGGGCGCTGCCGCTGAGCCAGTCGGGCCAGGAGATCTGCCAGTAGCCCCAGCCGTTGTTCCACTCGAGCCTCCGCGAGGTGCCCGTCACGATCACCGGGTCGCCGCGCAGGGCGTGCTCGTAGAACCAGCGCGCCTGGTCCGGGCTCGCGTTCACGCAGCCGTGGCTCATGTTGATCCGCCCCTGGGCCCACACGTTGCCCATCGCGTGGACGTACTCCCCGCTGTTGGAGATCCGCACGGCGTAGTCGATGAGGTTGTCGTAGTATTCCGGGTCGCCCTTCCGCCGGCCGGGCGACACCATCCGGACCGGGTTGCCCTTCTCCATCGTCAGGTGGATGCCGCTCGTGGTGGTGTACTCCCGGGTCGTGGCCATGCCGGCGCTGATCGGAATGCGCTGGGCCACGACGCCGTCCTGCCGGACGACCATCCGGTGGACGCGGGTGTCGACCGTGCTGACCATCGCGCGGCCCACGGTGAAGGAGACGGACCGGTCGGCGGCGCCGTACGTGCCGGGGCCGGCCCGCACCCCGGCCAGGTGGGCCGTGAACGCGATCCTGCTCCTGGCCGGCCACATCCGCATGGGCCGGTAGACGACCTGGGACGGGCCGAACCAGTGCCACGCCCCCTCGACCGGCCCGGTCACGGCCAGCGCCCGCTCGACCGCCGCCCGGTTCTCCACGGGCCGGGTGAACGTCACGATGATCGGCATGCCGACGCCCACGGTCTCCCCGTCGGACGGCACGACCGAGGCGAGGGCCACCTCGTGGTGGGGCCGGAGGGTCCGGAACCGGCCGGTGAGCCGCCCGGCGACGCCCTGCGGCCCGACGGCCAGCGCGTTCACCACGTAGTCGGTGCCGGGACGCAGGGCCCAGGACGAGCGCCAGACCGTGCGGGAGCGGTCGAACGCGCCCGGCACGAGATCGCGCCCGGCGAACGCGACCACGTTGGTCAGCCGGCCGCCGTCGGCCCGGACCACGAGCCCGCCGTCCGGCGGCGCGCCCACGGCGTCCGGCGCCGGGGTCATCGTGACGCGCGGCGCGGGCGGCACCCGGACGGCGCATCCGGCGACGGCGAGGAGGAGGGCCGCCGCCCAGGCGATCACACGCATGCGTTCCTGCCTTCGCTACTCGGGGCTCCCCAGGGTAGCGACGGGTGACGACAGGAACACGCTAAGTCGCGGGAACGACCGTGCCGGAGACCTCGCCGAGACAGATCCCGTCCCGGGTGGTGGCGGTCAGAGTGACGGTGTCGCCGTCCTCCAGGAACGTCCGGGCCGCACCGTCGGCCAGCTTGAACGGCTCGGCGCCGTTCCGGGTCAGCTCGACCAGCGAGCCGGGGTCGCGGGGCCCGGAGACGGTGCCGCTCGCGAACAGGTCGCCCGTGCGCACCGAGGCGCCGTTCACGGTCAGGTGGGCGAGCATCTGGTCCGGCGTCCAGTACATGTCCCGGTACGGCGGCTCGGCGACCGTCTCACCGTTGATCTGGACGCGCAGCGCGAGGTCGAGCCCCCAGGGGGCGGCCCTGCGCAGGTAGGCGGGCGGCTCGGGTTCCTGCGGCGGCCCCTCGACGCGCGCGCCCTCCAGGGCGTCGAGCGGGGTGATCCACGGCGAGACCGAGGTCGCGAACGACTTGCCCAGGAACGGGCCGAGCGGGACGTACTCCCAGGCCTGGATGTCCCTGGCGCTCCAGTCGTTGACCAGGGTGACGCCGAAGACGTGGTCCTCGAAGGCCCCCGCGCGCTCGCCGAGCCGCGTGGGCGTCCCCACGACGAAGCCGACCTCCGCCTCCAGGTCGAGGCGGAGGGACGGCCCGAAGGACGGCCGTCCCCCCGGGGTGGACGGCGGGCGCTGGCCGCACGGCCGCCTGATTGGCGTGCCCGACACGACGACGGTCCCGGACCGCCCGTGGTAGCCGACCGGCAGATGCCGCCAGTTGGGCTTGAGCGGCTCCTCGCCGGGGCGCAGGATCCGGCCGAGGTTGGTCGCGTGCTCCAGCGAGGCGTAGAAGTCGACGTAGTCGGCCACCTCGATCGGCAGGTGGAGGGTCACCGCGTCGAGCGGGAGCAGGTGGTCGCCCGTCCGCGCCGCCTCCGCCGCCCGCTCGCGCGCCTCCCGCCACGCCACGCGGCCCAGGGCCATGAACGGGTTCAGGACCGGGGCCGCGAACACCTCGTCGCCCAGGGCGGCCGCGAGGTCGAGGACCTGGTCCCCGACCCGCACCCCCACCCGCCGGGGCTCGCCGGGGCGGGAGAACACGCCGTAGGGCAGGCCGCGCCGCGCCGGCGTCACCCGCGGCCCGCCCACGTCCAGGCGTACCCGGGGTCCTCGCAGGCCAGGGCCGCGGGGCCGAGGTCGAGCGGGCGGAACGTGTCGAGCATGACCGCGAGCTCGCTGGTCTGCGTGACGCCCTGCCGCACGGCCTCGACGGCGGCCTCCACCGCGCCCGGCTGCGGCCCGTGCGTGAAGCCGGCCGGGTGCAGCGAGACGGATCCGACGTCGATGCCCGACCCCCTCCTGGCCGTGTAGTCGCCGCCCGCGTAGAACATGAACTCGTCGGAGTCCACGTTGTGGTGGTTGTACGGGATCGGCACGGCCTCGGGATCGAAGTCGAGCGGCCGGGGGCAGAACGAGCAGATCACGAAGCCCGGCCCCTCGAACGTCTGGTGAACCGGCGGCGGCGCGTGGGTCCGCTTCACGATCGGCTCGAAGTCCTGGATGTTGAAGGCGTACGGGTACAGGCAGCCGTCCCAGCCGACCACGTCGAACGGGTGGTTCGCGTAGGTGAGCCGGGTCAGCCCGCCGCGCGTGCGGACCAGGACCGGGACCTCCTCGCCGTCCACCAGCAGCGGCTCGCCCGGGGCGCGCAGGTCGCGCTCGCAGTACGGCGCGTGCTCCAGGAACTGGCCGTACTGGGACAGGTAGCGCTTCGGCGGCCGGATGTGCCCGGCGGCCTCGACGACGAGCGCGGTGACCGGGCCCTCGGGCACCCAGCGGTGGACGGCGCCGGTGGGGACGACCACGTAGTCGCCCTCGCCCACGTCGAGCGCCCCGTACGCGGACTCGAAGCGCGCCCGGCCGCTCGCGAGGTAGACGCACTCGTCGCCCATCGAGTTGCGGTACAGCTCGCTCGGGCTCCCGGTGGCGGCGTACGAGATGCGGACGTCGCCGTTGCCGGCCAGCAGCATGCGGCCCGTGACGAGGTCGCCGCCGGGCGACAGGTCCCCGGTGCGGAAGTGGCGCGGGGACAGCGGCAGGTTCGGCGTGAGCGCCGCTCCTCCCGTCTCGACCGCCTCGGCCTTCACGATCGCCGTGGGCGCGTGGCGGTGGTAGAGGAGCGAGGAGTCGGAGGAGAAGCCCTCCTCGCCCATCAGCTCCTCCTTGTACAGGCCGCCGTCGGGCCTGCGGAACTGCACGTGGCGCTTGCGGGGCACCTCGCCGACGACACGGTAGTGCGGCATGACGACCTCCAGCAGAGCGTGTCCGTTAAGCGGACAGCTTCGTCCCCTATACGTACGACCTTCCGTCATGCGTGCCGTCCCTGTCAAACCCCGTCGGTCAGCGCCTCGGCCAGCCGTTCCGCGGTGGCCAGGACGAGCGGGCCCACCTTGTCGAGGTCGAGGTCGGTGAAGCTGACCACCCCCACGGACGCCTCCAGCCAGGGCAGCCCCCGTACGGGCGCGGCGACGCCCTGGGCGCCCTCCTGGAGCTGGCCGCGGCTGCTGTGCAGCGCCCGCTCGTCGCCCGAGCGCAGCGCCAGGACGGCGAGGCCGGCCGCGCCCCGCGTCAGCGGATGGCGGGAGCCCTCCCGGTAGGCCACGTGGAAGTCGGTCCAGGACGGCTCGACGACCGCCACGGCGAGCCCCTCGTCGCCCTCGGCCACCGTCAGGTGCGCGGTCGCCCCCGCCTGCTCGGCGAGCGCGCGGAGCGCGGGCATCGCCGCCGCCCGCAGCAACGGCTGGACGGCCCGGGCCAGCACGAGCACGCCGAACCCGAGGTGCACCCGGCCGGCCGCGTCCCTGCGGGCGAAGCCCTCGGCCTGGAGGGTGGTGAGCAGCCGGTACACCACCGGGCGGCTCAGCCCCAGCTCCTGGGCCAGCTCGGTGGGCGTGCGGCCCCGGTTGCCGTCCGCGAGCAGCCGCAACAGCTGCAATCCCCGTTCCAGCGTCTGCGCCGACTCGGCCGCCATCATGATTCGATTATCCCGGCCCCCGGCGCGGGACGCGGAGGCCGGAGGCTCCGGAGGAGGGCTGCGATGAGGTCGGTCGTCGTGGTGGGCGCGGGGATCTGGGGGTCCTCACTGGCGTTGCGCCTGGCGGAGACCGGGTGGCGGGTGACGCTGGTCGAGCAGTACACGCCGGGGCACGTGCGCCAGTCGAGCGCGGGGGAGACGCGGCTGCTGCGGTGCGGCCACGGCTCGGACGACTGGTACGCCGGGATGGCGTGGCGGGCCCGCGAGGGCTGGCGGCGCCTGGAGGAGCGGACCGGCGAGGAGCTGTTCTGCGAGTCCGGCCTGATGTGGTTCGCCCACCGCGAGGACGGCCCGGAGCGCCGGAGCGCGCGGGTCCTCGACGCGCTCGGCGTCCCGCACGCCCTGCTCGACCCGGACGAGGCCGCGCGCCGCTTCCCCGGGCTCGGGACGGACGACCTCGCGTTCGCCCTGTGGGAGCCGCACGCCGGGGTGCTGCGGGCCCGGCGCGCCACCCAGGTGACGGCCAGGCTCGCCCTCGACGCCGGCGTCCGCCTGGTCCGCGCGCGAGCCCTGCCGTACGGCGGGGGCACGGGCGTCGTCGCGGACGGGGAGGTGCTGACGGCCGACCGGGTGGTGTGGGCCTGCGGCGCCTGGCTGCCCGAGGTGTTCGGCGCCGAGTTCGGGGTGGAGGTGGAGGTCACCCGGCAGGACACCTTCCACTTCGGCGTGCCGTCCGCGTGGGCGACCCCGCCCGTGCCCGCGTTCTGCGACTACGAGATGGCGGCGTACGGCCACGGCGACCTCGACGGCACCGGGATGAAGGTGACCGACGACGCCGAGGGCGAGCCGTACGACCCGGAGTCCGGCGACCGGCGGGTCACGGAGGGCGCCGAGCGGGCGGCGCGGGCCCACCTCGCCCGCAGGTTCCCGTCCCTGGTGGGCGCGCCCGTCGTCTTCAGCCAGGTCTGCCAGTACACGCTGACCAGGGACTCCGAGTGGATCGTCGCGGAGGTCGCCGACGGCGTGTGGCTGCTCGGCGGCGACTCGGGGCACGGCTTCAAGCACGCGCCGGCCCTGGCCGACTACGTGGCCGGGATCCTCGACGGGCGGTGGGCGCCGGAGGCGCGGTTCGGCCTGCACGAGCGGCGGCCCGCCCACGGGCTCAGGACGAGCGGCCGCTCCGCCGCCTTCTGATCGGCGCCGCCGCGCGCGGCGGCCGGTGGGACGCGGCGGATCACTCCGGACGGCCGGACCTCGCCTGGCGGGCCCGCAGGACGATCTCCAGCTCGAACCGGACGTCGGGGTCGGCCAGCTGGTCGCCGTACAGCTCCTCCAGCTGACGCAGCCGGTAGCGGACGGTCTGGGGGTGGACGTGGAGCCCGGCCGCGACCTCGGCCACCCCGCGGCCGTGCTGGAGCCACGCCAGCAGGGTCTCCGCGAGACGGTCCTGCTGGGCCGGGCGGAGGTGCGCGAGCGGCGCGAGCCGTACCTCGGCCAGCGCGGCCACCAGTTCCTCGTCCTTGAACACCACGAGTGTGGCCATGTGGTCGGCGCAGTGCAGCAGGCCCTCCTGCGGGAGGACGCCGCGCCGGGCCAGGTCGAGCGCCTCGCCGGCCCAGCGGAGCGAGGTCGCGGCGGCGGCCACCGGGACCGGCGGGCCGATTGCGGCGTGCCAGCCGCGCAGGGCCCGCTCCAGCGCCTGCGCGCGGCCGGGGCCGGTGGGGTCGGGCACGACGAGGCACGGGCTGCGCCGGTCGAGCCCGGCCAGCACGTCGGGCGGGAGCAGGGACGACGGCGAGCCGCTGTCGCGCTCCTCCAGCGCCACACCGGCCACCGTCCGGGGCAGCCGCCAGCCTGCGGCCCGCGCCATGTCGGCGACGGCCTCGGGCGAGGCGGGGGGCCGGCTCAGCAGCAGGTCGAGCAGGCGGCGCCGGCGCCGCTCCATCTCGCCGGCGGCGTGGGCGCGCGCCTCGCCGAACCCCTCGGCGGCGGCGTCGGCGAGCTGGTCGAGGTAGATGAAGATGGCCTCGCCCAGGTCGTACAGCGTCTGGGGGTCGAGGCCGAGCTCGCCCGCCTGCTCGGTGACCTGCCGCCAGGCCACCCGCGCCCCGAGCCGCATCGCGGTCTGGAACGGCTCGAGGTCGCGGCCCTCGGCGGCCTCGCCGCGCCCGATGGTGCGGAAGACCTCGGGGTCCCAGGGCGCGCGAGGGTTCTCGATGCGCTCCAGGAACCCCTGCAACGCCTCGTTGACCGACAGCCGCAGGACCTTCAGGTAGATCTCGTCGGCCGGGCGCGCGTACTCGGGCACCCGGCGCTGGATCTCCGTGATCATCTGGTCCGCGACGTCGCCTAGCCGGGGACGCAGGAGCCTCGCGACACCCGCGGGCACCGCGCCCCAGAGTTCGTCGTCGGCTTTCAGCGCCCGCCCAGCCAGGCGCCGAACTCGTCCAGGTCGATCAGGCCGTCTCCGTCGGCGTCGACCTTGGAGATCGCCCCCTGGGCGCCGTCGATGGTCAGCGGCTCCCCGAGCACCTCCATCAGCCGCACCAGCTCCTCGGCGGAGATCCGCCCGTCCTTATCGGCGTCGATGAGGTTGAAAGTCACCGCATATTCACTCATGCCGTCCTCCTCCGGGATCGCGGTCAGCACCTTAGCCGATCAGACGCGCTACCCCCAGGTCGTAACCTGGAACCATGGGGGAGGCGGCGGGGACGGGGTTGCGTCCCGCCGCGGGGGAGGCGCGATGACCCGCATCCTGGTCGTGGACGACGAGCCTCAGCTCCTGCGCGCGCTGCGCATCAACCTGGCGGCGCGGCACTACGAGGTGGCCGTGGCGGCCGACGGCGCGGGCGCGCTGCGCCAGGCGGCCGACTGGCATCCCGACCTGATCGTCCTCGACCTCGGGCTGCCCGACCTGGACGGGGTGGAGGTCATCCAGGGCCTGCGGGGCTGGACGAGTGTGCCCATCATCGTGCTGTCCGGGCGGACCGGCGGCGCCGACAAGGTGGACGCCCTGGACGCCGGGGCCGACGACTACGTGACCAAGCCGTTCGGCGTCGACGAGCTGCTCGCGCGCATCCGCGCCGTCACCCGCCGGGCGGGCGGCCAGGAGACCGGCGAGGCCCGGGTCCGGCTGGGGGACGTCGAGGTGGACCTGGCCGGCAAGACCGTCTCCAACGGCGTCCGGCTCACCCCCACCGAGTGGCACCTGCTGGAGATCCTGCTGCGCAACCCCGGCAAGCTGATCAGCCAGCGCCAGCTCCTGACCGAGGTGTGGGGCCCGGCCTACCTGCGCGAGACCCACTACCTGCGGCAGTACCTGGCCCAGCTGCGCCGCAAGCTGGAGCCCGACCCCGGGCGGCCGGTCCATCTGCTGACCGAGCCCGGGATGGGCTACCGCTTCCAGCCCTAGGGAGCCGTCCGGCTCACGACGCGACGCAGCCGGGGACGATGGGCTGGTTGGCGCCGTTCCAGCTCGCCAGGAAGCCGAAGGACGCGGTGGCGCCGCCGGCGAGCGCCCCGTTCCAGCTCACGTTCCGCGCCGTCGCGGTGTCCCCCGACTGGGTGAGCGTGGCGTTCCACGCCTGGCTCACCTGCTGCCCGTTGAGGAAGCGCAGGGTCACGGTCCATCCGCTGACGGGCGTGGACCGGGTGTTCCGCACGGTCACGTCGGCCTGGAAGCCGCCGGGCCACTGACTGGTGATCGTGTAGGTCGCCGTGCATCCCGAGGGGGTCGGCTGCGGCGACGGCGTGGGGCTCGGAGTGGGAGTCCGGGTGGGCGTCGGCGACGGCGTGGGGCTGGGCGTGGGCGTGGGCGTGCGGGTCGGCGTGGGGCTCGGGGTGGGGCTGGGCGTGGGGCTGGGCGTGGCGCCGGACAGCAGGGCGGCCAGCGCCGGGTACCAGCGGTCCGACATCTTCTGGTCGCCGCTCGCGTTGGGATGCACGCCGTCGTAGGTGTCGGCCGCCGTGCTGAACCCGGTCCACTGGTCCACCACCACGATCGGGGAGGCCGCCGTGCTCTTGGAGGCCGCCCAGGCGGGGATCGCGTCGTTCAGCGCGACCACCCGCTGGCCGCAGTCGGCGCAGTTGCCCGGGTTCATCGGGAGGATCTTGGCGACCAGGATCTTCATGTTCGGGTTGTCGGCCCTCATCTGGTCGACGAGCTTGCCGAACGCGGCCGTGATCGTGGCCGGCGACTTGTTGTTCCACACGTCGTTGGTGCCGAAGTGCATCATCACGATGTCGGGGTGGGTGGCCGCCAGCCAGCCGGGGAGCAGGTTCTGGTCCGCGACGTTGGTGGCCAGGTAGCCGCCGTGGCCCTCGTTGTCGCCGTCGTACGGCACCGAGCAGCCCTGCGGGGGCAGCGTGCCGACCATGTCGATCGCCGTGTAGCCGCTGCTCTGCAGCCTGTTCCACAGCAGGGCCCGCCAGCAGCCCGGGGAACCGGTGATCGAGTCGCCGAGCGGCATGATCCGCACCGTGGCCGCCTGGGCGGGCCGGGCGACCAGGAGCCCGAGCACCATGACCAGCGCCGCCAGCACCGCACTTCTCTTCGACATCGCGCCCTCCGTCGTCGGCGGCGATGCTAGGAGCGGGTGGCCCGCCGGCCCAGCGACAGGCCGTCGCGGTGGCGCTGACCTGCGAGGACGCATGTAACGTTCAGGGCAGCAGCCGCTCCAGCGCCGCCACGTCGAGCGACCCAGGCCGGCCTCCCTCGCGGGCGAGCCGGGTGGCCTCCCGCTGCAGGACGAGGTTCACCGGAGTGGGCACCCCGTGCAGCCGCCCGAGGAGGACGATCTCGCCGTTCAGGTAGTCGACCTCGATCGAGCCGCTGCCCTTCGCCAGGCTCTGCCAGGACGACCCGCCCGGCCGCTCGACCCCGCCGAGCGGAGTCATCTCGACCAGGTCGCCGCGCCGCTCCCGTTCCTCCTCCTCGGACGAGTACGGGATGCCGGCGGCGGCGAGGACGGTCTCCCCCTCCTGCCTGGCCCGGCGGCTCACGGCCTCGGTTCCCTCGGCGTGGCCGCACAGCGCCTCGACCGCGTTCCCGAGGTTGCCGAGCAGCTTGCCGTACTTCCAGCGCATCACGTCGGGGACGGCGAAGGCGGCGAAGCGGCTCTTGCCGAGGTCGTCCGCCATCTGCTGGACCAGGTCGTCCACACCCTGTGGATAACGTCCGAGGGGGAGCATGCCCGATAACGGCGCGCCGTACGACGCCACGACCCCGGGTTCGAGGTGGAGGGCCGGCATCCACAGGCACATGCCGTACACGCGGGAGAACCGGCGCAGGGCCATGCGCTCGTTCTGCACCGCGTTCTGCGCGCAGACCACCGGGGCGTCGTCCCAGCCCCGCAGGGCCGCCACGGTGTCCTGGGCCTTGGTGGCGACGACCAGCACGTCCCCGTCGCGGACGGGGACGGGCCCGTCCGCGACCGGGATGGGGAGGACCTCCTCGCCGTCCGGGGCGACCAGGCGCAGGCCCCCCGCGCGCAGCGCCTCAAGGTGTGCGCCGCGCGCCACGAGGAGGACGTCGTGCCCGCTCTGGAACAGCCGGCCGCCGATGGTCCCGCCGATGGCGCCGGCGCCGATGACGATGTACCGCATTGCTCGATCCTGGCACGTGGTTCCACCTGCGCGCGCGAGCGAATATGCTGCGTGCGGTTCATTTTCCGCACGTCCCCGAGAGGATCGGCCCCATGTACAAGGAGTTCCTCGGCGAGGTCGTGGTGTGGCTGATCCCCGTCGTCATTCTCGTGGGCATCGCGCTGCTGGTGACCAGTCACGCCTGACGTCACGTCGTGAGGGGGCCGGGCCGATCTGGTCGGGCCCCTTCCGTTTGCCCCGGTCACGGCCGTACCCCTCCCAACAAGACCGGCAAACCCCACAAAAGGGACAAAACTGTCACTCCCCTGCAATGTTGATCAACACGAATTGATCATGCGATACTTCGCGAATGGCGTGATCGTCATGTGGGGAGCAAGCCGCCATGTCCGTGGATGTTGGTGCCGAACCGGCGCGAAAAGCGCGAACTCTACCCTTTCGCCGCGTGATCCCCGCGATCCTCCGTGATCCCGTGCGGGCCCTGCTCGACATGGGACGGGAGGCGGCCGGCGAGATCGTCAGGGTCAACCTCGGCCCCTTCCGGCCGTACCTGGTCACGCACCCCGAGCACCTCCAGCACGTCCTGCGCGGCAACGCCGCCAACTACACGCGCGACGGCGTCTTCTGGCGGCCCCTCCACCGCCTGTTCGGCGACGGCATCATGTCGGACGGCCCCGAGTGGGAGCTGAGCCGCAAGGTCCTGCAGCCGGTGTTCACCGCCAAGCACGTCGAGGCCCTGGCCGGACGGATGGCGGACGCGGTCGCCGAGGGAGTCGACGAGCTGTCCGGCCCGGCGGAGGCGGGCCGGGAGATCGACGTCCCCGAGTCCATGGCGAGGATCGTCAACCGGACGGTCGTGCGGGTCTTCTTCGGCGGCAAGATCGACATGGCGGACGCCGAGCGGCTGGCCCCCGCCTTCGACTCGATCGGCGCCTCGGTCGTGGTCCGCTACCTGCTGCCGTCCGTGCCGTACTCGGTGCGGGTCCCCGGCGACCGGGCCTTCCTGCGGGCCGTCGCCGCGATCGACGACGTCGTGGTCCCGCTGGTGGAACGGCACCGGGGGCGGCCGGACGACGGCGACGACATCTTCTCGGCCCTGTGCCGGGCCCGCGGCCCCGAGGGCGGCGAGGTGAGCGCGCGGTGGATCCGGGACAACCTGGTCGCCATGCTCGCCACCGCGACCGAGACCACGGCCGGCGCGCTGACCTGGCTCTGGCCCCTCCTGGCGGCGCATCCCGAGGTGGCCGGGCGGCTGTACGAGGAGGTCGACCGGGTGGTGGGCCGCGACCGCGTACGGCCGGGACACCTGGCGAGCCTGCCGTACACGGGGCAGGTCGTGCAGGAGCTGCTGCGCCTGTACCCGGTGGGGTGGCTGTTCCCCCGGATGGTCGTCGAGCCGGAGGTCGTGGGCGGGGTGCGGCTGGAGGCGGGCGAGACCGTCGTCGTGAGCCCGTACGTCACCCATCGGATGGAGGCGTTCTGGGACCGTCCGGAGGCCTTCGACCCCGGCCGCTTCTCCCGGCGGCGCTCCGAGGGCCGGCACCGGTACGCGTACTTCCCCTTCGGGGGCGGCCCCCACCAGTGCATCGGGATGCACGTCTTCGCGATCGAGGCGCGGCTGATCGTCGCGGGCCTCCTCGCCCGGTTCCGGCCGGTCGCCTGCAGCCCGGAGGTCGCCACGCCCCGGATGGGCGCGTCCCTGCGACCGCGCCAGCACGTGCGGCTGACCCTGCGCCCGGCCGAGGCGGCGTAGGCCGTGCACGCGACCCGCGCGCCCCTGGACGAGGTCGGGGCGGCACTGACGGCCGGGACGGTGGCGGCCGAGGCCGCCCGCGCGCACCGCGACCTGCGGGAGTGCGTCCTGCGCCACCCCGCCCTGTTCCCCGCGCGGCCGTTCGACGCGACGCTGCTGTCCGCGGTCGCGCTCGCGAACGCCTTCGGCTCACCCGGCGAGACGGCCGAGCGGCTCCGCGTCGCCAACCGGACCGCCCTGTGGATATTCGCCGCCGACTGGCTGCTCGACCACGTGGCCGCCTCGCGCGAGGAGGTGGACGGCCTGGTCGCCGGGTGCCTGCGGGTGGCCGACGGCGGGGAGCCCACGGCGGACCATCCACTCGGTGGCTTCCTGGCCGAGATCCTGGCCGAGCTGTCCGATGCGCCGGCCTTCGGCCGTCTGCGCCCGGTCTGGCGCGAGGAGCTCGAACGGATGCTCGCCGCGATGGCCCGGGAGTGGGGCTGGAAGACGGCCGCCCGGGAGGGCGCCGCGCTGCCGGGCCTTGACGAGTACCTGGACAACGCCGACAACTTCGGGTCGTCCCTCGTCAACGTCTCGCACTGGATCAGCGGGGGCGCGCCCGCGACGCTGGACCGGCTCGACGACCTGCGGGCCGCGAGCCGCCGCGTGCAGCGGGTGCTCCGGCTGGTCAACGACCTCGCCACCCACAGCCGGGACGTGGAGTGGGGCGACCTCAACGCGGTGATGCTCGGCGCCGGCCGGGACGAGATCGCCGAGCTGATCCGGCTGCTCGTCGCCGGCTGCCGGGACCTGCTCGGTTCTCTGAGGGACGCCTGCCCCGGCGACGTGGTCTATCTGGAACGGCAGATCGGGTACAGCATGGGCTTCTACGGCAGCACCGACTACTGGGGCGCGCTGTGAGCCTCGGCGGCCTCGTCTTCCCCAAGGCCGTCGACGCCGCGGCGGCGGCCGACGAGCTGGTGTCCGGGCTCATGTCCCGTCCCTGGGGCACGGTCTCCCCCTCCGTCTACGAGACGGGACGGCTCGTCAGCCTCGCGCCCTGGCTGGTCGGCCACGGCGAGCGGCTGGGCTACCTGCTGGCGTCCCAGACGTCCGACGGCCACTGGGGGCGGCGCGACGGCTACGGGCTGGTGCCCACGCTGAGCGCGACCGAGGCCCTCCTCCGGGCGGCGGGCCGGGGCGATCCCGGGGCGGAGACACTGGCGCGGGCGGCCGAGCGCGGGCTCGCCTGGCTGCTGGAGTGGCCGCCGGCGGGCGCCGACCCGTGGCTGCCCGACACCCCGGCCATCGAGCTGATCGTGCCCTCGCTCGTCGACCTGGTGAACGCGCGGCTCGACGGGTTCCGCGAGCCGCCGCTGTCCCACGTCTCCGCCCGGGGACGGCTGCGGCCGCCCGCCGGCCTCGACCCGGCTCCGCTGGCCCGCGTCCGGGCGGGGGTGGCGGCCGGCGCCGAGCTGCCCGAGAAGATACTGCACGCGCTCGAGGTCGCGGGCGACGCCGCCCGGGGAGCGCGGTCGGTGCGGCCCACCCCGATCGGCACGGTCGGCGCCTCGCCCGCGGCCACCGCCGCCTGGCTGGGCGACCGGGCGCTGACGGACCCCGGCGACATGGCCCGCCGGCACCTGGAGGCCGTGGCCCGCCGGCACGGCGGACCGGTGCCCGTCGGGTTCCCCGTCACCGTGTTCGAACGGGGCTGGGTGCTGAGCTCGCTCGCCCGCGCCGGCATCCCCTTCGACGCCCCGCCCGAGATGGTCGCCGACCTCAGAGCCGCCATCGCCCCGGGCGGCACGGCCGCGGGCGCCGGGCTGCCGCCGGACGCCGACACCACCTCCGTCGCGCTGTACGCCCTCGCTCTGCTGGGCGTGCCGTACGAGCCGGAGAGCCTGTGGGCGTTCGAGACGCCCACACACTTCTGCACCTGGCAGGGCGAGGAGGGCTCGTCGGTCAGCGTGAACGCCCACGTGCTCGACGCGTTCGGTCAGTACGCCGCCGCCCGGCCGGCCGCCGCGCCCCGCTACGCCGCGGCGGTGGGCGGGCTGGGCGCCTGGCTGTGCGAGCGGCAGCACGCCGAGGGCCGGTGGGACGACCGCTGGCACGCCTCGCCCTACTACGCGACCGCGTCGTGCGCGCTCGCACTGGACGCCTTCGGAGGCCCGGCGGCGCGCGAGGCCGTCCGGAGGGCCGTGCGGTGGACGCTGGAGACCCAGCGTGAGGACGGCTCGTGGGGCCGGTGGGACGGCACCCGGGAGGAGACGGCGTACGCCGTGCAGACGCTGCTGCTCACCCGTACGGGCGAGCGGGTCGAGGAGGCGGCCGCCCGCGGGTACGGCTACCTGCTGCGGGCGGGCGGCGAGGCCGGCGACCCGCCCCTGTGGCACGACAAGGACCTCTACCTGCCGGTGTCGGTCGTCCGGGCCGCCGTCCTGGCCGCCCTCCACCTCGCACAGTCCAACCGACTTGTTGTGGAGCGCTACCGTCAAGTATGATCTCGGCACGGTTTTACGGCTCAATATCAGTATATATTTGAACTTTCAGCTCTGAGGCCCTCCTTTAGCGCCCTTGAGCGTATTTCCGTGCGTTTGCTAGGGTGTCCGAGGCATGGCGCGGCGACAAATGTTGGGCGCTGTCCGCCGCCCCTAGCGATGAGCATTTGTTAATCGCCGGGAAACGCGCCGCGTGGGCTCTCTGTATGTCGCTTGGTGGGTGTTATGCGCTTCCGCAACTCGCGCGTGCGGACCAAAGTCACGGCCTTGATCGTGTCGCTCGCGGCCCTGTGGGCCTTCGCGGCATGGGTGACCCTGCGGGACGGCATCAACCTGGCGTGGGTGGCGGTGTACAACAAGGGCGTCGCACAGCCGAGTGAGACGCTCCTCCTGGAGCTCCAGCAGGAGCGGCGGATGTCCGTCACGCGGCTCGCCGATCCCGGCCGCGTCAGCCGGAGCGCCCTGGAGGCGCAGCGGGCCCGGACCGACGCCGCGGCGGCGAACTTCCGCCGGCTCGCCGACGGCGGGGACGTGCGGCTGGCCGCGGGGGACGACCTGCGGCAGCGGATCGACCAGGCGTTCCAGCGGCTGAACCAGCTGGGTCCCGGGCGGGACGCGATCGACGCCGGGCACACCGACCGGGCCCAGGCGGTGGCCGCGTACACGGATGTCGCCGACGCGCTTTTCCAGACCTACTACGCGCTGGCGACGCTTCACGACGACGAGATCGCGAAAGACACGAGAACCCTTATCGGTCTTAACTGGGCACGAGAGCTGATATCACGCGAAGATGCCCTTCTTGCCGGCATCATCGCGGAGGGCCGGTTCACCGGCAGCGAGGCCGCCCAGTTCACGCAGCTCGTGGGCGCCGAGCGCTATTTCATGGCGCAGTCGCAGACGGACCTGGAACAGGCGGACCCGGCCGCGTACGCGCGGCTCAGCAAGAGCGCCGACCTCGCCCGCCTGCACACGCTGGAGGACCTGGTCTCCCAGCAGGGCCGGCCCGGCGGGTTCGTCCCGGTCACGGCGGAGCAGTGGCAGCAGGCCAGCTCCCACGCGCTCACCCAGCTCCACGACATCGTCGCCACGGCGGGCGACACCCTGGTCGGCCGGTCGACCCCGGTCGCCGCGGGCGTCATCCTCCGGCTCGTGCTGGCCGGCGTGCTCGGCCTGGTCGCCGTCGTCGCGTCGGTCGTGCTGGCGGTCACGACGGCCCGCACGCTCGTGCGCCAGCTGGAGAAGCTCCGCGCCGCGGCCCTGGAGCTGGCCAACGAGCGCCTGCCGGGCGTCGTGGAGCGGCTCGCCCAGGGCGAGAAGGTCGACGTGGCCGCCGAGGCGCCGCCGCTGGAGTTCGGCGGCGACCTGATCGGCCAGGTGGGCGCCGCGTTCAACACCGTCCAGGAGACCGCGATCCGGACGGCCGTCGAGGAGGCCCAGCTCCGGCAGAGCATCCGCGACATCCTGCTCAGCCTGGCGCGGCGCACGCAGTCGCTGGTGCACCGCCAGCTCACGCTCCTCGACGTGATGGAGCGGCGCGAGGCCGACCCGGCGGAGCTGAAGGACCTGTTCCGCATCGACCACCTCGCCACCCGCATGCGGCGCAACGCCGAGAACCTCATCGTCCTGTCGGGCGCCTCGCCCGCCCGGGCCTGGCGCCGTTCGGTGCCGATGGTCGACGTCGTGCGCGGCGCGCTCGCCGAGGTCGAGGACTACACCCGGGTCACCGTCCTGCCCATGGGCCAGGTCGGGTTGACCGGCCGGGCGGTCGGCGACGTCATCCACCTGCTCGCCGAGCTGATCGAGAACGCCGTGTCGTTCTCGCCGCCGTACACGACCGTGCAGGTGGGCGGGCAGTCCGTGGCGAGCGGCTACGCGATCGAGATCGAGGACCGCGGCCTGGGCATGACCCCGGAGGACCTCGACGCGACCAACGAGCGGATCGCGAACCCGCCGGAGTTCAACCTGTCCAGCACCGCGCGGCTCGGCCTCTACGTGGTCAGCCGCCTCGCGGAGCGGCACGGCATCCGCGTCTCGCTCAAGGCGTCCGCGTACGGCGGCACCACGGCGGTGGTCCTGCTGCCGCGCGACCTGGTGATCGAGGCCGGTGAGGAGCTGTCCGGCGAGGACACCGGGCCGCTCCCCGAGCAGGAGAGGGGCGCGCGGAGGATCGCACTCGTCGGCGCGCCCGAGGTGGTCCCCGAGCCCGCCCAGGAGGTGGTGGTTCCCGTGCCCAGTGCCCCAGAGCCGCCGAGGCCCGCGCCTCCGGCCGCCTTCACCCCCGGCGGCCTGCCGCTGCGGGTGCCGCAGGCCAGCCTGGCCCCGGAACTGGCCGACCAGCCGCCGTCCAGGCTCGACGACGAGGACGACCGCCGGTCCCCGGAGGACATCCGCAAGATCATGGGATCATTCCAGTCCGGAACCCGCCGGGGCCGGTCGGAAGCCGCCAAGCTGGCGCGCGAAGGGCGTGAAGGGGAGGACGACCAGTGACGAAGACCGGCGCCACGGCGGACCTGGCCTGGCTGCTCGACGATCTGGTGGAGCGGGTCCGCGAGGCCGAGCACGGCATCGTGCTGTCGACCGACGGGCTCCTGCTGGCCGCGTCGGCCGGGCTGCGCAGAGAGGACGCGGAACACCTGTCCGCCGTGGCCTCTGGCCTGCAGAGCCTGGCCCGCGGCGTCGGGGAGCGCTTCCAGGGCGGCCCGGTCCGGCAGACGATCATCGAGATGAAGTCGGCCTACCTGCTGGTGACCGTCGCCGGCCAGGGGGCCTGCCTGGCCGTGCTGTGCAGCGGCGACGCCGACGTGGGCCTCGTGGCCTACGAGATGGCCATGCTCGTGGCGCGCGTCGGGCAGTACCTCACCTCTCCCGCCCGGACGACGGGGAACGAGGCCCACCGATGAGCAATGAGGTCAACCCGGACGGGGAGCGTCTCCTCGACGCGCCCACCGTCCGGCCGTACGTGATCGCACGCGGCCGGACCGAGGCGCAGGACAGGTTCGACCTCATCTCGCTCGCGGTGACGGTCCGCCCCACGACGGGCACCGAGATCGGCCTCGACCCCGAGCACCAGGCCATCGTGAGGCTGTGCCGCCGGCCGCTCTCGGTGGCGGAGATCGCGGCGCACCTGGACCTTCCGGCCGGGATCGTCCGGGTCCTCCTCGGCGACCTGTTCGACCGGGGCTTCGTGGCCGTGCAGCAGCCCCAACCGGAGATGGACGTGCTCGACGAGCGGATGTACAAGGCGGTGCTCGATGGCCTTCGGGCGCTCTGACGGCCCCAGGATGCCCACGGCGATCAAACTGTTGATCGCCGGCGGGTTCGGGGTCGGCAAGACCACGATGGTGGGGGCGGTGTCGGAGATCCGGCCGCTGCGCACCGAGGAGACGCTGACCGACCGCAGCGTGGGCGTCGACGACCTGTCCGGCGTCGAGGAGAAGACCACGACCACCGTGGCGATGGACTTCGGCCGGATCAGCATCGGCGACGACTTCATGCTGTACCTGTTCGGCACGCCCGGGCAGGAGCGGTTCTGGTTCGTCTGGGACGAGCTGGCCCGCGGGGCGCTCGGCGCGGTCGTGCTGGCCGACACCCGGCGGCTCGCCGACTGCTTCCCCTCGGTCGACTACTTCGAGCGGCGCGGCACGCCGTTCGTCGTGGCCGTCAACTGCTTCGAGGGCGCCCCGGTCTTCGAGCTGGACGAGGTCAAGATGGCCCTCAACCTCGGTCCCGACGTCCCCGTCATGCTCTGCGACGCGCGCAGCCGGGACTCGGGCAAGGACGTGCTGATCGCACTGGTCAAGCACGCCTACGGCCGGCGCCCCTCGGCGGCCGTCGGCTAGGCGGCCCCGTCCGGGACCCGTGACATCCGTCGTGGGCACGTCGTGACGGACGACAGGGGAGCGCGGGCCCCCGGCGGCGCAGGCTTGCCGCATGACGACAAGACACACGGCGGACCCGGAGGACGCGACCGGCCCGGAGTGGGCGGTGGCCGCGCGGGGGCTGCGGAAGAGGTACGGCGGCGTGCGCGCCGTCGACGGAGTGGACCTGCTCATCCCGCGCGGCGAGGTGGTGGCCCTCCTCGGCCCGAACGGCGCGGGCAAGTCGACCCTGGTCGAGATGCTGACCGGCCTGGTCAGGCCGGACGAGGGCGACATCGAAATCTTCGGCGCCGACCCCGGTGCGGCCGTCAGGTCGGGGTCGGTGGGCGTGATGCTCCAGGAGGCGGGCCTGCTCGACGACGTGACGGTCGGCGAGGTCCTCCGGCTGATCGCGTCCCTGCACCGGGCGCCCCTGCCCGCCGTCGAGGCCATGCGCCGGGCGGGGATCGAGTCGCTGGCCGGCCGCCGGTCGGCCCGGCTGTCCGGCGGCCAGCGGCAGCGCGTCCGCTTCGCCGCGGCGCTCGTGCCCGACCCGGACCTGCTGGTGCTCGACGAGCCGACCGCGGCCATGGACGTGGACGGCCGGCGCGAGTTCTGGGCCGCGATGCGGAGTCTGTGCGAGGCGGGCCGCACCGTGCTGTTCGCCACCCACTACCTGGAGGAGGCCGAGGCGTACGCCGACCGGGTCGTCCTCATGAACGCGGGCAGGGTGGCCGCGGACGGGCCGGTCGCGGAGGTGGCCAGGGGCGGTCTCGACGAGGCGTTCGTCCGGCTGACCTCGGGGGAGGCGACCCGATGAACCCCGCATACCTGGTCTTCGAGATCCGCCGGGCGCTGCGCGACCCGAAGTTCCTGCTGTTCGAGCTCAGCCTGCCGGTGGCGCTGTTCCTGCTGGAGTCCCATCTGTTCGGACGGGACGACGTCGGCCCCGCGTACCTGATGGGCAGTCTCGCGGCCTTCGGCGCCTTCCGCGCGGCGTTCGACACGGGCGCCAGGACGGCGGTCGAGCGCGGCGCCGGCTGGCAGCGGCAGCTGCGCCTGACCCCGCTCACGCGCGGCGGCTACCTGGCGGCGAAGGGGGCGGTCGGGATGCTGACGGCGCTCCCGCCGATCGCCGGCGTGGCCGCGGCCGCCGCGGTCCTGTCCGGCGTCCGCCTGCCCGCGGGCGGCTGGGCGGCGGCCGTGCTCGGCCTGTGGGCGGGCGCCGTGCCGTTCGCGCTGCTCGGCCTCCTCGTCGGCCAGCTCGCCACGCCCCAGAACGTGCAGGCCTACCAGGGCGGGCTGCTGCTCGTGCTCGCGTTCGCGGGCGGCCTGTTCATCCCGGCCGCCTCGTTCCCCGCCGCCCTCGCGACGGTGGCGAAGGCGCTGCCGACGTACTGGCTGGCGGAGATCGCCCACGGGGCCGCGGGAGGGGACGTGCGCACCGGTACGGCGGTCCTCGTCCTCGGGCTCTACAGCCTCGTCCTGGCGGCGGCCGTGGCCGTCCGGTTCCGGCGCGACGCCGGCCGCCCATGAGCCCGTGCTGCGCGACAATTCCTACCAGGGGGTGACCGCATGAGGGAGGGGATCTTCCGGCCGGGGGCGTGGCCGGTCGGGTCCGTGTCCCGTCCCAGGGGAGGCCGCGCGACATGGGTGCGCGGCCTCCTCGCGCTCGCGCTCTTCCTGGCCTGGCCGGTGTGGTCGGCCGTCCGGACCGCCACCCGTCCCCACGCCGGCCCGCTCCCCGCGGCCGCCGTCGCCGTCCTCCTGCTCTACGGCGCGAGCTGGATCGCCGTCATGGCGTACGGCGCCACCCGGCGGCCGCGGGAGCGGGTGCTGCTGGTCGGCTGGCTGTTCGCGCTCGGCGTCTGCCTGGCCCTGCTCCGGCACGGGGCGCCCGCGTTCGGTATCCTGGCGTACGCGCTGTCGGCGGCGGTGTGGCTGCTGCCCGCCGTCTGGGCGCTCGCCCTCGCGGCGGCCACGGCGGCGGCGCGGCTGGCCGTGCTGTGGGCGACGGCGGGGGCGGTGCGGTGGAGCGACGCCGTGGCGATCTTCCCGGAGCTCGTGACCCCGGTCGGGGTGGTCCTGCTGGTGCGGCTGGTCGTCCAGCTCGGCCAGGCGCGGGAGGAGATCGAGACACTGGCGGCGGCGGCGGAGCGGGCCCGGCTGGCCAGGGACCTGCACGACGTCCTCGGCCACACGCTGACCGCGATCACCGTCAAGACCGGCCTCACCCGGCGGCTCCTGGAGAGCGGCGCCGACCGGCAGGACGCGCTGGCCGAGCTGCGCGACGTCGAACGGCTCTCCCGGGAGGCCCACGCGGAGATCCGCGCCACGATCTCCGGCCACCGCAGGCCCTCGCTCGCCGTGGAGCTGGTGGGGGCGCGGGCGGCCCTGCGCGCCGCCGGGATCGCGGCCGCCCTGCCGCCGTCCGCCGGCCAGGTGGCCCCCGACCTCGAGGAGCCGTTCTCCTACGTCCTGCGTGAGGCCGTGACGAACGTGATCCGGCACAGCGGCGCCACCCGCTGCGAGGTGCGCGTCGGCGGCTCGTCCCTGGAGGTCAGCGACGACGGCGAGTCGCCGGCGCGGTTCGCCGGACCGGGGAACGGGCTGGCCGGCCTGGCCGAGCGCCTGCGGCCGGTCGGCGCGCGGATCGAGGCCGGGCCGCTGCCGGGCGGCGGGTACCGGCTGAGCGCGAGCCGCCCATGATCAGGGTCATGCTCGCCGACGACCAGGCGCTCGTGCGGGGCGCGCTGGCGGCGATGCTCGCGCTGGAGCCCGACATCGAGGTCGTCGCCCAGGTCGCCTCGGGCGACGAGGTCGTCGCGGCCGCCCGGCTGCACCGTCCCGACGTGGCGCTCATCGACGTGCAGATGCCCGGCAAGGACGGCCTGGAGGCGACGGCGGAGCTGCGGGCCGCCGTCCCGGCGTGCCGGGTGGTGATCTGCACGACGTTCGGCCGGCCCGGCTACTTCGCGCGGGCCATGGAGAACGGCGCGGCCGGGTTCGTCGTCAAGGACGCGCCTCCCGAGCACCTGGCCGACACGGTCCGGCGGGTGCACGCCGGCCTCCGTGTGGTCGACCCGGCCCTGGCCGCGGAGTCCCTGGCCAGCGGCGTGAGCCCGCTCACCCCGCGCGAACGCGACGTGCTGCGGCAGGCCCGCCGGGGCGGCACCGTCGCCGAGATCGCCCGGGCCCTGCACCTGTCGGGCGGCACGGTCCGCAACCACCTGTCGTCGGCCATGGGCAAGACCGGCGCGAGCACCCGCGCCGAGGCGGCCCTCATCGCCGACGAGCGCGGCTGGCTCTGACCCCCCAGGGGGCCGGCGCACGTCTTCTCCACGCCGCCGCGCGGCTTTCCGGGACGTCCGGATCCCGGCCTCAGCGGCCCTCCGTGCCTACGCGTAACAGCTCAACAACAGCCGTTGATCTGACGGAAAGCCCACTGTAACGTCAGCGCCATCGCAGAAACTATCGGACATGTGCCGAAAGTTTCGACATCCAGGAGGGAACGACCGTGAAGGTGTGTCGGCGAAGTGCGGCGCTGGTGGCGGCGTCGGCACTGATCCTCGGGGGCTGTGGCAGTACAGGGGGCAACAACTCCGGCGGGAGCGGCAGCTCGGCCGGATCCAAGGTGACGGTCGAGTTCTGGAACATCTGGACCACCGAGCCCATGAAGACGTATGGCGTCAATGCGATCAAGGAGTTCGAGGCTCAGCACCCGAACATCACGATCAAGAACGTCGCGACGGAGAACGAGGCGTTCAAGTCCAAGATCACGACGTTGACGCAGTCGGGCAAGGCCCCGGACGTGTACCAGACCTGGGGCGGCGGCGTGCTGAAGCAGCAGGTCGACGCCGGCCTGGTGAAGGACCTGTCGGGGGACGCGGGCTCCTGGCTCGGGACCTTCACCGACGCCGCGATGGCGGCCTACCAGGTCGACGGCAAGCCCTACGCGGTCCCGGAAGACATCGGCATGGTCGGCTTCTGGTACAACAAGGCGCTGTTCAAGAAGGCGGGCATCGCCGACGCTCCCAGCACGTGGAGCCAGCTCATCGACGACGTCAAGAAGCTGAAGGCGGCCGGCATCACCCCGATGGCCCTGGCGGGCAAGGACAAGTGGCCCGGCCACTACTACTGGGCCTACCTGGCCATGCGGATCGGCGGCCTCGACGCCCTCAAGCAGGCGGGTGAGACCAAGGACTTCACCGGTCAGCCGTTCGTGGAGGCGGGGCAGAAGCTCAAGGAGCTGGCCGACCTCCAGCCGTTCCAGAAGGGCTACCTCGGCGCCGCCTACGACAAGCCGGACGGCCAGGCGGCGACCATGGGCAACGGCAAGGCCGCGATGGAGCTGATGGGCCAGTGGGCGCCCTCCGTCGAGAAGTCCTCGGGCAAGGGCATCGGCGACGACCTGGGCTTCTTCCCCTTCCCCGCGGTCGACGGCGGCAAGGGCTCGGTGACCGACGCGTTCGGCGGCGGCGGCGGCTTCGCGATCGGCGCGGACGCGCCGGCGGAGGCCCTGGAGTTCCTGAAGTTCCTCACCGAGAGCAACGAGCACCGCAAGGCCGTCCAGACGGGCGGCGTGCTCCCCGTGCTCAAGGGTGAGGAGGACGCGGTGACGGACCCGAACCTCTCGGTGGTCGCCAAGAACCTCGCGTCGGCGACGGGCTTCCAGCTCTACCTCGACCAGGCGTACCCCCCGGCCGTCGGCCAGGAGGTCAACGACAGCGTGGCCGAGCTGATCGCGGGGACCAAGACGCCGGAGCAGGTGGCGCAGGCCATCACCGAGACGGCGAAGTCGGAGTAACCGCGGAGTGGAGATGACGCGACCCCGGAGCCGTGGCAGGCTCCGGGGGTTCACCACTGTCCTGCTGTTCCTGCTCCCGGCTCTGGTGCTGTTCCTGCTGCTGGTGGTGGCGCCGATCGCGGTGGCCATGTACACCAGCTTCTTCAAGTGGAACGGCCTGCGGGGGCTGCCCACGGACTTCCTTGGGCTGGACAACTACACCCGGGCCTTCTCTGACCCGGTGTTCCTCGGGGACCTGTGGCACGGCGGGGTCCTGATCGTGCTGTCGCTGCTCGTGCAGCTGCCGATGTCGCTCGGCCTGGCCCTGCTGCTCAACCAGCGGCTGCGCGGCCGGGCGTTCTACCGGCTGCTGTTCTTCGCCCCGTACGTCCTGTCGGAGGCGATCACGGCCGTCCTCTTCACGATGATCCTGTCGCCGGACGAGGGCCTGGCCAACCAGATCCTGGAGAGCATCGGGCTCGGCGGCCTGGAGTGGTTCGCCGAACCGTCGACCGTCCTGCTGTCGATCTTCGTGGTCATGACCTGGAAGTACTTCGGCTTCCACATGATCCTCTATCTCGCCGGGCGCCAGGGCATCCCGGAGGAGCTGATCGAGGCCGCCAAGATCGACGGCGCGGCCGGCTGGAAGGTGTTCCGCCACGTCACGCTGCCGCTGCTCGGGCCCACGATCCGGATCAGCGTGTTCCTGTCCGTCATCGGCGCCATCCAGCTCTTCGACCTGGTGTGGATCATCACGGACGGCGGGCCGTCCCACGCGTCGGAGACCATGGCCGTGACGATGTTCCAGTTCGGCTTCAAGCGCTTCCAGGTGGGCTACGCCAGCGCGATCAGCGTGGTGATCTTCCTCATCAGCCTCGTGTTCGCCCTCCTTTACCAGAGATACGTCATGCGCCGCGACCTCGAAGGAGCGACGACCGTGCTGCGAGACAAGCGATGACCGGGCAGACCCAGGTGCGACGGGGGGCCGACCGGGGGCCGGCCCGGCGGCCGCCCGAGGCCGGGCCGCGCGCCCACGCGCGCCCCAACCACAACCGGCGCAACCGGACGCAATCGATCTCGCTGCACGCCATCGTGGTCGTGGTCGGCGCGTTCGTCCTCGTCCCGCTGCTGTACGGCGTGATCGGCGGGTTCAAGAACACCCAGCAGCTGTCGACGAACCCGTTCGGACTGCCCTCGCCCTGGGTGCCGGGGAACTTCACGAGCGTCCTGTCCTCGGGCTCGTTCTGGCGGGAGCTGTGGAACAGCACGTTCATCGCCGTCGCGACGACCGTGCTGGTCGTGGCCGTGTCGGCGATGGCGGCGTTCATCTTCGCCCGCTTCTCCTTCCGGGGGCGGGAGTTGCTGTTCACGCTGTTCGCGGCCGGGCTGATGTTCCCGTTCGCGGTGGCGATCCTGCCGCTGTTCGTGCTGCTGCGGATGTTCGGGCTGCTCGACAACCCCCTCGGCGTGATCCTGCCGCAGGCGGCGTTCGGGCTGCCGATGACGATCATCATCCTGCGCGGCTTCTTCCGGGCCATCCCCGGGGAGATCGAGGAGGCGGCGACGCTCGACGGATGCACCGCGTTCGGCTTCTTCTGGCGGATCCTGCTGCCGATGGCGAGGCCCGCGCTCGCGACGGTGTCGGTGCTCGCGATCGTCGCCAGCTGGAACAACTTCATGCTCCCGCTGGTCGTCTTCAACGACCCCAACTGGTGGACGATCCCCCTGGGCGTCCAGCAGTTCCAGGGCCAGTACGCCTCGGACACCGCGCGCATCCTCGCGTACATCGTGATCGCCATGATCCCGGCCCTCGGCTTCTACGCCGTGGCCGAGCGCCAGCTCATCGGCGGGCTGACGGCGGGGGCGATGAAGGGCTGACGCCCGTCCCCTTGCGGACGTAGAGCCGGACGGCGTAGCCGAGGACGCGGACGAACATCCGCCGGTTGTAGTGCTCGCGGAGCAGCAGCCGCTTGGCCGTGTCGGGGCCGGAGGCCAGGTCGGCGTCGCGCGGGTGCGATCGGCTGACGACCCACACCCGGGGCGCGTCCGCCAGGGACGCCTCGATCCGCTCCGGCGGCAGCTCACGGCCGGCCAGCGTCCCGGACGCGGCGCCGGACACCCGCAGCGCGGCGTCCCGGGTCCGCCGGAAGGCGTCCGGGTACGCCTCCGCGACCAGACGGCGGACCGACGGCAGGAACAGCACGGCGTCCCCCGGGCGCGCTCCCGCCGCGACGATCCGGGCCGCGGCCGCCGGGTCGTCCGTGCGGCTGTCCACCCTCCTGACCTGCTGCTGCACGGGCAGCGCAGGAACGACCAGGAGGGCCAGGAGTGCGGCCGCGATCCCGAGCCGCGCGGCGAGGGGCCGGGCGAGCCGGGCCACGGCGACGACGCCCGCCCCGGTGAGCGGCGCGAGTCCGGCGACGGCGTACAGGACGTACCGCTCCTGGTAGAAGGGGTGGATCTGGGAGACCGCCAGCAGCACGGCGGGCGGCAGCAGAGCGAGAGGCGCCGCGACGAGCGGCAGCGTCAGGGCCGGCCGCCGTTTCGCGGTCTCCGCCTCTCCGATTGCCGAACGCCGGGTGGTGAAGACGGTGAGGACGGCGAGCGCGGACAGCAGGGCCGTCACCGCGAGCGGGACGCCGGTGCCCGCGAAGCGGGTGACCAGGGCCTCCACCTCGGGCCACCCGGGTCGCTCCAGCCAGGCGACCTGGGCCCGCTGCCCGAAGCTCACCCGGGCCACCGGCAGGACCGCGAGCAGCGCCGCCGCGCAGGAGCAGGCCCACCGCGCGAGCGTCCGCGCGCCCACCCGGCCCGCGACGAGCGTCACGCCGTGGGCCGCGAGGACCAGGGCGGCGAAGAGGTTGAGCAGGCAGGCCAGGGCGACGGCCGCCGTGTACGCGGCCCACCGTCCCGCGCGGTCCGGCCGGTCCGCGGCCCTGACCAGCAGGAGCGTGGCGAGCACCACGGCCGCCGTCACCAGCGCGTACGACCGGCCCTCCTGGGCGTAGTAGCTCACGACCGGGGTTGTCGCGTAGACCAGCCCGGCGGCGAGGCCGGTCGCGGGCGAGCCGAGCCGCCTGCCGAGGGCGGCGACGCCGCAGGCCGCGGCGGCCGTTCCCGCGACGGACGGCAGCCGGATCAGCACCTCGGCCGGGATCGAGCCCCCGCCGAGCCCCAGAAGGGGGTGGACGAGCAGGTAGTAGAGGCCGTGCACCGCGTCCACGTGCCCGAGGGTCCGCCACAGCTCGGGCAGCGAGCGCCCGGCGATGGCGAACGTCGTCGCCTCGTCCTGCCACATCGACCCCCGGTCGATTCCCCAGGCGCCCGCGACGAGCGCCACCAGGGCCGGTACGGCGAGCACCGCCCAGCCCGCCCAGCCCGCCCAGCCCGCCCAGCCCGTCCACCGCCGGGCCGCCCAGACCGCCGCCCGCCGCCGGTGAGGCGCCGTCCGGGGCACGAGCGTGCCGGAGGGTGCGGCGTCGGGGTCGGTCGTTCGCGAGGTCGTGCCGGTGGGATCCGTGGCGGGGACGGTCGAGGTCGTGCTGCTGGGATCCGTGGCGGGGACGGTCGAGGTCGTGCTGCTGGGATCCGTGGCGGGCGATCCGCCCCTCACGCCGACGACGTCCATGGCCCCCCGCTCGTCCCGCTGGTACGCCCCGATCCGCTACCCCTTGCGGCTCATCGAATCCCCCGGCGGGACAAGAGTCGGTTAACGGGTCCTAGTGTTGGCCGAACGGTGTGGAAACAGCCAGGTGAGGAGTCCAGGTGGGGGAGTCGGTCGTACGCGTCGCGCGGGACGGGGACATGGCGGCCGTCCGGGAGGTGGCCTCGGCGTTCGCGCTCCTGGACGACTGGACCGGCACGGCGGACTTCCTCGACGCCGAGCGCGCCTTCGGGACCCTGCTCGTCGGGGAGGCGGACGGCCGGATCGCCGGCTTCGGCGGGGCGCTGCGCAGGGGAGGGCTGACGCATCTGGGTGACCTGTTCGTGCTGCCCGCCCACCAGTCGTCCGGCGTGGGGCGGGAGATCCTGCGCCGCCTGCTGCCGGCGGACGCGCCGCGGGTGACGTTCGCGTCGTCCGACCCGCGTGCCCTGGCGCTGTACGTCCGGCAGGGCATGCGCCCGGTGTGCCCGCTGGTCTACCTGACCGGCCCGTCCGCGGACGGGCCGCGGGACGGCGTGCGGGAGGCGGCCGGGGACGTGGGGGAGGCGTCGTCCCTGGACGCCCGGGTGTCCGGAGGGGACCGGTCCGAGCCGCTGGCGTGGTACGCCGGAGTGCCGGGGGTGTCGCTGCACACCACGGCGGGCGGCTACGCGTTCGCCCGCACGGCGGCCGGCAGCCTGGAGGTGGGCCCGGCCGGCGGCGAGACCCCGCACGACTGCGTGGAGGCGGTGCGCGCGGCCGTCGCCGCGCATCCGGGAGCCGGACGGGTCCGGGTCGCGGTGCCCGGGGTCCACCCGCTGCTTCCCCTCCTCCTGGAGGACGGCTGGCGGATCGGGGACATGGACACGTTCATGGCGACCGATCCCGGGCTCGTGCGGCTCGACCGCTACGTGCCCCACCCCGACCTCGGGTAGTGCCCGCGGCCGGTTCCGGGGATCCCCGCCCCCGGCGGGAGGACGCCGGAGGCGGGGATCGGGGGAGGATGGCCGCACTCGCCACCAGGGGGTAACGGCGAGGGCCGCCGGTGGCTCAGGAGAGCTTGCGCAGATAGTGGGCGGAGGCCCAGCCGGGCCTGCCGCCGGACGAGTCGACCGCCACCCAGCCGTTGAACGGGTCGCAACCGCCGGCCACCCGGCCGTCCGACGCCCGCAGCGTGCCGATGGGGTGATAGGGCAGCCCCGGCCCCCTGCGGACGTTGAGGAAGCTCCCCGCGCCCACCTCGGCGACCCGGTAGGCGCACGACAGGCTCGGCCGGATGAACACGCTCGGCTGGGCGAGCGCCAGCCTGTGCAGGTAGCGGGCCGCGGCCCAGCCGTCCGTGCCGCCCGACGCCCGGACCGGCACCCAGCCGCCGGAGGCCGAGCACGCGCCGGCGAAGCGGCCGTCGGACACCCGGAGGGTGCCGACGGGGTGGTACCGCAGCCCCGGGCCGTGCCGTACGTGGAGGTAGCTGGAGGGGCGGACGCCGTGCACGCGGTAGGTGCACGAGAGCGTCTGCGCCTCGACGTCCGGCTCCGGGCGGGCCCGGCTCGCGCCCTGCGCCGCGGGTGGGACGGCGACGACGAGCGATCCCGCGGCGGCGCAGGCCGCCATCGCGGGGACGATCCGGTGGGCGAGTGTCACGATGTCTCCTTCCGGTCCTGATCGCTTGCTTGGCGGGACCCGGCCTGTGATGCTCACCCTAAGTTTTGCTCTGATTACCCTTCGTTTACACCCGGTCCAGCGGACAGCGCGATTCTTTACGTGGCGCCGGACCGAAATGGCGTGTCGTATTCGGAAATCTCTCTGCCGAGCCTGCGCTTCCCGGGCTCCGCGCCCGCCGCGTCATCCGCCGTGCGCGCCGTGGAAGGGCGTGCCGACCCCCTCGTACGCCAGGTGGAGGACCATGCCCTGGTCCGCGTGCCCCAGGTTGTGACAGTGGTTCATCCACAGGCCGGGGTTGTCGGCCCGGAAGGCCACCTCCCACACCTCGCCCGGCCGCACGTCGAACGTGTCGAGCCAGAGCGGGCTGCCGGTGGGGGCGCGCCCGTTCCTGGAGAGCACGAGCACCCGGTGGCCGTGCAGGTGCCACGGATGGGTGTCGCTGCCGCGGTTGACCACCGTGAACCTCACCAGGTCGCCCTCCGCCACCGTCTGCGGCGGGATGTCGGGGAAGGCGTCCCCGTTGACCGTGTACGCGTACAGCGGCCTGCCGCCCGCGAGGGACAGCCCCCTGTCGAGCACGAGCGTGAACCGCCGGTCGGCCGGGGTCCGCGCCGTGAAGGGGGTGGGGGCCGGCGTGCCGTACCGGGTCAGGTCGAGCTCGGGCCAGGACGCCCCGTCCGCGCCGGGGCTCTGGCCGGTGGCCGCGGCCCCGCTGGAGAGGGTGAGGGCGACCGTGCGGTCGTCGACCCGGAGCACCACGGACCCGCCGGCCGGCATGGTGAAGGCGAGGTCGTACCGTCCGCCCGCGGCCAGCCGGAGGGCGGACCGGGTGAGGACGCCCGGCTCGTGCAGGTCCGCGCCGTCCACCGCCACCAGCCGGTACGGCGTGCCCGCGAGCGTGAACCGGTGCGGGTCGTTGTCGGTGTCGATCAGGCGCAGCCGTACGGCGGTGCCGGCGGCCACTGTCTGCTCGATCGGCCGGTCGTGGTCGCCGGCGACGGTCGCGCCCGCGAACGTGTGCACGGGCAGCGTGAGGTCGAGCCCCGCGGGGGCCGCCGCGCGCGGAGTGACCACGAGCGTGCCGTACAGGCCCATGCGGACGCCCAGGTCGGACACCTCGTGGGTGTGGTACCAGAACGTGCCGGCCTGCTCCGCGCGGAACCGGTACACGAACTCCTGCCCCGGCATGACGGCCTCCTGGGTCAGGCCGGGGACGCCGTCCTCGCCGGACGGCACGTCGTAGCCGTGCCAGTGCAGGGTCACGCCGGCGGAGATGTCGGCGTTGCGCAGCCGCACCTCGACCAGGTCGCCTTGGACGGCCGTGATCGGCGGGCCGGGGACGCGGCCGTCGAACGTCCAGGCGGAGACGCGCCGTCCCGACGACAGCGTCACGGTCGCGGTGCGGGCGGTGAGGGTGAACCGGCGCACGGCGCCCCCCTGGTCCGGGGTGTCCGGCCCGCGCAGCTCGGTGACCGACCGCATCCGGTCCTGGTGACGGGCATGGCCCATCGCGCTCATGTCACCCATGGCGCTCATACCGCTCATACCGCTCATACCGCTCATGCCGCCCGTGTCGCCCGGGTCGCCCGGGTCGTGGCCGCTCACGGCCGCCGCCCCGCCGCCGAGAGGGAGGACGCCGAGGACCACCCCGGCGACGCCGGCCAGCGCGACCGCGGCCGAGGCCGTACGCAGGCCGGGGACCCGGCCGGAGACGGCCCGCCAGGTCACCAGGACGGCCCCGGCGACCACGGCCGTCAGGACGAGGCCGGTGCTCCACGTGGCCGGGTACCCGAGCAGGAAGGTCTGGACGGGGCCGGCCGCCGCCGCGTATCCCGTTCCCAGAAGGGGCACGACGACGGCCGGCGCCCCGGCGGCCTCCGCCGCGCCCCCGCGGACGGCGGCGAGCAGCCGGGGTGCGGCGAGGACGCCCGCGACGAGCGTCCCCGCGACCAGCAGGGGCAGGCCGAAGACGACCTTCTCCTGGACGAACCACCACCCGGCCCCCGCCAGGGCGATCACGGAACCGGCCCGGGCGGCCGACAGCACGATCGCCGCCGCGAGCAGCGCCGCCGCCACGCGCGGACGCCGAGCGGCCGCCGCCGCCCCCGCGCCCGTCCACGCCGCCGCCGTGAGGACCGCGACGAGCAGGTCGAGCGCCATGAGCCGGTCCGTGGTCACGAGGCCCGCACCGCCGACCCCTCGGAGGCGCCCGCCGCCGCGCCGGCCGTGCCGGCCGCGAGCCGCCGGGCCTGCCGGAACACCGCCGCGGACACACCCATGACGGCCATGCCGTTGAGCGCGTGGAGGCCCAGGATGGCGAGGGCAACCGGGGTGGAGTTCCCGGCGCCGTCGTCGAACGCGCGGCCGAGGACGACGATCAGCACCTGGACGACGATCAGGCCGAGCGGGAGCACGCTCAGCCCGATCAGCCGGCCGGGCGCGCGGGCCGCCGCGGCGGCGGCCGTGACCAGCAGCGTCAGGACCGGGATGACCAGCATGCCGGTCATGCTGTGCAGGGCGAACGAGCCGTCGTCCTGCGGTTTGTCGAACGCGCCGACGGCCGCGAAGTACATCTGCGCCACGGTGGCGGCCAACAGGACGCCCGCGAGAACGGCGTACACCTTGCGCACGGCGGGACTCCCTTCGGTGGGGGATCGGATACGGAGGGGCGAGGACGGCCGCAGGCGCGCCGGGGCCCGGCGACCGTGACCCGGCCCCCGCGAGGGCCCACTGGCGCTGTGCGGTGACCTGCCACGGCGATGGTCTCCGACCGGTGGGGCCGTCGTCGTCCGCCGCCCAGCGACACGTCGCCTACCACCGGGGGAGTACGGAGGACGCCTCAGCCGTGCGCCCGCCGGTGCGCCGGCGACGCCTCGATCGTGCCCGCGGAGGGCCTCCCGCGTCGTCGCGCGGGGGGAGGCCATCCGATCTACCACCCCGGGCGCACGCGCCCGCCGCCCTCCACCCCAGGGAGTAGTGCGCCCCGCCCGTGCGGCTCCGCCCGCCCGTGCGCCCGCCTCAGACGGCGGGGCTGCGCCGCTCCACCAGGACGACGTCGCGCCACACCCCGTGGTGGCGGCCGATGCGCTCGCGCGTCCCGACCACCCGGAAGCCGAGGGACTCGTGCAGGCGCAGGCTGGGGAGGTTCTCCGGGAAGATCCCGCTCTGGATGGTCCAGATCCCGGCGGCCTCGCTGGCCGCGATGAAGGCCTCCAGCAGGGCCCGGGCGACCCCGCGGCGCCGGTACGCCGGGTCGGTGTAGACGCTGTGCTCCACCACGCCCTCGTACACCACGCGCGACGACACGCGGGAGGCGGCGATCCAGCCGGCGACGCGGCCGGTGGCGCCGTCCACGGCGACGAAGCGGAGACCGGGCAGCCTGCCGGCCGCGAACGTCGCCCAGTCGGGCGCGGCCGTCTCGAAGCTGGCGTCGCCGGAGTCGAGGCCGGCCTGGTAGATGGCCAGCACGACGTCGGCGTCCGCGTCGAGCATGGGACGGACCTCGACGTACGGCTCGCTCCTCACGCGGATCATGCTATCGCCGGGGTTCAGCCCAGGGTCTTGCGGTAGCTCTCGTAGAGCGCGGCCAGGTTGTCCGTGTAGAGCTCGGTGTAGCCGCAGGAGGCGCAGATCCAGGCGCGCACTACGCCGTCCGACCCGCCCTGGAACCAGATGAAGCCGTGCTTGGCCGGTTCGGGCTCGGTGACGTGCACCCGCAGGGGCTGGGGGTTGTGCTCGCCCCGGTCGCGCACCTCCACGCCCTGCATGATGGCCGTCGAAGAGCACTTCGGGCAGACGCCGTCTCTCACATGCCGTCCTCTCGCCGTCGTCCCGCGGACGCGGGTCGCGCCCGCCGACGGACAGGAGTGTGCCGCCGCCAGGTCACGGCGGGGCCACGCCGCGACCCCCACCGGCCGTACGGCTCAACGGCCCTGGGCGAGGCCGCCGAGCAGGTCCTCGGCCTGCTCGGCGGCCTCGTCCACGGTGACCCCGGCCACCCAGGAGGCGTCGTGCGGGCACCGTTCGAGGGTGAGGTCGACACCGCTCGTCCCGCACACCGGGCAGGCCTGCGTCCAGGACACCAGCGGCCGGTGCCTGGCCCTGGTCAGCGGCCCGGCGTTGATCAGATTGCCGCACCAGTAGATCCCGACGGTCGGGGCGCCGACGGCGGCGGCGAGGTGCCGGGGCCCGGTGTCGTTGGAGACCACCAGGGAGCACCGCTCGTACAGGGCGGCGAGACCGCCCAGGGTGAGGGTGTCCACGGCCAGGACGACGGGCCGGCTCATGGCCGCCGCCACCTCCTCGACCAGGTCGCGCTCCCGCTCGACACCGGTGATCACCACGGGCCGCCCCAGCCGGTCGGCGAGGGCCGCGAAGTCCTTGGCGGGCCACCGCCGCCGGGGGTCGCTCGCACCAGGGTGGAGCGCGACGAGGCCGGGTGGCGGCTCGCCGAACGCCCGGGCCAGCTCCGCCCGGTCGGCCGGTGTGACCGCGACGCGCGGCTCGAGGTCCTCGGTGAACCCTCCGACCAGGGCGGCCACCTCCAGGTAGCGCAGCGTCTCGTGGTGGTAGTACACGTACGGCACCCACAGGTCGAGCTTCGCGGCGTCCGGCGTGCGCAGCCCGGCCGTCATCCGGGCGCCGAGCCCGAGGAGGAAGGAGTTGGAGTGGCGCCCGCCGCCGTGGATCTGCACCGCGAGGTCGAAGCGGCGCCCGCGCAGCTCGTCGAACAGGCTCTCCGGGGCCGCGTGCCCGCTCTCCGCGGTGGACACGCCCGTGATCGGCGGCAGCGCGACCACGTCGTCCACCGGGCCCGGCCGGCCGTCCAGGAAGCGGGCGTGCCAGTCGAGGCCGAGCAGCGTGATCCGCGCCTCCGGGTACGCGTGGTGGATCGCGTCCAGCGCGGGCATCGCGAGCACCAGGTCGCCCAGCGCGTTCGCGCGCAGCACAGCGATGCGCCGCACCCCGTCGAGGGTCGGGCCCACTCCGCCGCTCATGACGCGTCGATCACATAGTCGTAGCACTCGGCCCGGCGGTCCGCGACGGTCGTGGGGAGTTCGAGGTGATAGGCCCGGCTCGGCAACAGCCCGGCCCCGCCGTACCTCTCCATGACCCGCAGCTGCGCGACCACGTCCTCACCCGCGTGGTGCGGCGGCACGTGGGTCCAGAAGTCGAAGCCGCCGCACTCCACGAGCCGCGGCCGGTCGTAGATCACGCATCCGCCGATCCAGGCCACCTTGTACGGCCGCCAGGGCGGCTTGGCACCCCCGCCGTGCGTCGCCGGGCTCGTCCGCTCGTCGAGATGCAGGAGGTTCGAGGCGTTGTGCAGGGTGTGGCGGCGCCAGGCCGCGGTCCCGCGCCGCACACGCTCGGGCCGCACCCCGTCCGTCCACTCCTCGTACGGCGTGAGCTCCTGGGGGCGGACGTCGTCGCGGTACGACAGGCCGTGCAGCCCGAAGCCGACGAACCCGCAGCGGAGCCGGCTGATGGCGGCCAGCAGGACCTCGATCGCCTCGGGCTCCAGCCACACGTCGTCGTCGAGGTAGAGGACCAGGCGCCGCTCGGCGTGCCGGAGCAGGAACGCCCGCTGCTCGGCCATCCCGCGCGGCGGCACGTGGTGGATCAGGGTGACCGGGCACCCCCGGTGTTCGAGGATGCGCGCGGCGGCCGCGACCAGGCCGTCCCCGCTCACCGCGGTCCGCGACTGGTCGGACACGACCACGCGGAACCCGGACGCCGTCTGGGCCGCAAGGCCCGAGAGCGTGACGGCCAGCGCGCCGGACCGGTCCCGGGTCGGGACCAGGACATCCAGGTCTGACGGCACGAACATGGCCGCCTGATACCCGTGAGGTCAGGGGGCAAACGAGCGGTGGGAGCGGCGGCGCGACATACGGGTGGGGGGTATATAGTCGGACCGAGGAGGCGATGATGTCGGATTTCAGGCGACCCGGTCACGACGCCCGGGCCCGTCACGATCAAGACGGCCACGACGAGCACCCGGCCCCAGGCGGGGCCGACCACGCCCGCCGGTCCGGGCATGCCGAGCACGCGGCCCACGCCCCCGGCGGGCACGGCACGGACGGGCACGGCGCCGAGGGACATGGCGGGCGGGGCCCGGGCGGGCATGCTGGGCACGGCTCGGGCGGGCATGCTGGGCACGGCCCGGGCGGGCATGGTGGGCACGACGGGCACTCGGCGACGTGGGGAGTCGCGGCGGCGGCGACGCTGCACTGCCTGACGGGCTGTGCGATCGGCGAGGTCCTCGGCATGGTGATCGCGACGACCCTGGGCTGGGGGAACGTCCCCTCCGTGGTGCTCGCCATCGTGCTGGCGTTCTTCTTCGGCTACGCGCTCACGCTGCGCGGCCTGCGCCGGGCGGGGGTCGACTGGCGTACGGCGGTCCGCCTGGCGGTGGCCGCGGACACGCTGTCGATCCTCGTCATGGAGATCGTGGACAACACGGTCGTCGTCGCCATCCCCGGCGCGATGGCCGCGGGCCTGGCCGACTGGCTGTTCTGGGGATCGCTCGCCGTGTCGCTGGCGGTGGCGTTCATCGTCACCACGCCCGTCAACAAGTGGGTCATCGGCCGAGGCAGGGGACACGCGGTCGTCCACGCCTACCACTGACCGTCCCGGACCCGCCGCCGGCGGCGGAAGCAGCGGGTCGGCGGTCGGTCCCACCGGCCCCGGCCCTCCGGTGTGCACAGCCTGGTTGCGCGGCAACTCACTGGAGGGCTGGGCCGGCCCCGGCGCGCGTATCGCCGAACCGCCAAGTATTGGTGACGCGTGAATCAGGGCCCTCTTCTCCACCTCGGAGGGCCGGCAGCGGAGCGTCGATTTCGCCCTGGACGTGCTGCTGTGCGCTCCCGACGACATGGCGACGAAGCAGTGCGGGGAGATGTACAAGGAGCTTCGGACCCCGAGCAAGGGCGACGAGTAGCCGCCCTGCCGCCGTCGCCGCGGTGGAGTTCGGGCCGTCAGTGCCGGGAGAACCGGATCCGGCGGCGCTCCGGGCAGGAGGAGGTCTCCCGTTCGCCGTCCATCGGCTGCTCGGGACCGCCCGCCGCGCTGCCGGCGCGAGCGCCGTTCACCCGCTCGGGGGACGTGTGGGCGGGGCCATGGGCGTCGGCGCAGTGGGGCGCCGGCTCGCCGATGGCCAGCAGTTCGGGCGGGGCGTGGTCCACCTGCAGCGTGGTGTGGTCGATTCCGTACTCGTCGTGCACCAGCCGCTGCGCCGCCTGCCGTACGGCGTGACAGTCCGCCCCAGGGGCGACGAGGATGTGCGCGGACATCGCGGGATAGCCCGAGGTGACCTCCCAGATGTGCAGGTCGTGCACCTCGACCACGTGCTCCAGCCCGGCCGTCTTGCGGCCGATCTCCGCCGGGCTCATCCCCGCGGGAGCGGCCTCCATGAAGACGCGGCCGGAGTCGCGGACCAGCCCCCACCCCGCCTTGAGCATGAGCGCCGAGACGACCAGTGCCGCGACGGCGTCGGCGCGGGCCCAGCCGGTCGCCCAGACGACGGCGCCGGCCGCGGTGGTGGCGATGAAGGCGTACAGGTCGTTCAGGATGTGCTGGAAGGCGCCCTCGACGTTGAGACTGCCCCTGTTGGCCCGGCTGAGCAGCCACGTCGCGGCGAGGTTGACGACGATCCCCGCCAGGCCGGTGGCCACGACGTACACGCCCTCGACCTGTGGCGGTGAGATCAGCCGCCGGACGCCCTCGTAGACGAAGTACGCGCTGAGCAGCAACAGCGTTATGCCGTTGATCTGGGCCGACACGATCTCGGCCCGCTTCAGCCCGTACGTGAAGCCGCCCTGCGGTGGACGGGCCGCGATCCGCATGGCGACGAGCGCGAAGGCGATGGCGATGGCGTCCGTCAGCATGTGCCCCGCGTCGGAGACGAGGGCGAGGGAACGGGCGATCAGACCCATGACGACCTCGGCCGCCATGAAGGCGACGATCAGCGCGAGGGCGCCCGTCAGGAGCCGCCGGTCGGTGTCCGCGCCGATCGCGTGCCCATGACCATGCCCGTGACCCTGACCCTTGCCGTGCCCATGGCCGTGGCCGTCAGCCCGGCCCTGGTCCGGCTCGTGGTCCGGCTCGTGGTCCGGCTCGTGATCCCGCGCGGCGGCCCCCTCGCCGTCCCGGCGGTCGGGCTCCGGGCCGCGCTCGGGGTCCTGGAGATGCGCGTGGTCACTCATCGTCCCGCTCCCTCCCGTCGTGCCCGATGTGGGTGATCGCCAGGTCGAACAGCATCCGTACGTGCGAGTCCGCGAGCCGGTAGTAGGCCTGCCGGCCCGACCTGCGGACCTTCACGACATTGTGAACCCGCAGCAGGCGAAGCGCGTGCGACGCGGCCGACATGCTGTGGCCTGTCGCGGCCGCCAGGTCGCAGACGCACATCTCACCACCCTCCAGCAGTGCCGAGATCAGCCGCAGCCGGCCGGGATCGGCGAGGAGGCCGAAGATCTGGGCGAGCTCCTCGGTCGTCTCGCGGGACGGGAGCGTCCGGCGGACGGTCTCGACCCGGGCGGCGTCGACCACGGGCAGGGCGCACGCGTCGGCGCTCCCGTCCATGACACTTGCACGGTTATTCACATGTGAAAGTTTATGCGGGCCGGTCGGCCTGTCAACGGAGTCGCTCATCGGCTGGGGGGACCTCGGGCTCGGAATGGCAAAGAATGTATGACCGCTTGAGCAGGTGTGTAAACGAAGAGTAATCGAGGAACTACTTTTCGTGAGCATCGCTTCCCGCAGGATCGCGCGGCGTCCGCTGCGCCGGGACGATGCGGCACCGAAGGGAGACGCCCGTGACACGCATGTCGGCCACGGCCCGGCACCTACCCGCTTCGAGCGCTCGCGACCCCCGGCATGCCTTACTCCTTCACGTCGTCCGGGCCGGCCTCCTCGCCCGGTGAGCGCCCTGCCGTGGCGCCTGTCTGTGGTGTCGGTGATGTCCCTGACGCTGGTCGGACACGCCCAGGGCCTGGACGGCGCCCTCGCCCGGCACGCCGCGAGGACGTGTGCGCCCCCGGGCGTCGTCGCCCATCGCGGCGACCCGACCGGGGGCACGGAGAACACCCTCGACGCATTCCGGGCCGCCATCGAGGCGGGGGCCGACACGGTCGAGCTCGACGTGCACTTCACCAGGGACCACGAGCCGGTCCTGATGCACGACGCGACCGTCGACCGCACGACCACGGGCACCGGCAGGGTCTCCGGCATGAGCCTGGCGCGCTTCCGCACGCTCAGGACGTACGAGGGACAGCGACCGCCGACCCTGGCCGCGGTCATGGCTCTGGTGCGGGACGGCGGCGCCCGGATGCTCGTCGAGCTCAAGGAGGTTCCCGACCACCGGGACCTCGCGGCGCTCGAGGGCGACTACCGGCGGTACGGCGCGTACCGATGGGCGCCCCTGATGTCGTTCTCGGCGGCGGCGCTGCGGGCCGTGCGATCCATTCCGGCGCCGCAGGGGCTGCTCGCGACGGCGCCGCCGCCGGTCGCGACGGCCCGGGGGTACGCATTCGTGAGCGTCCGGCACGACACCCTGTCGGCCGACCGCGTGCGGGCCTACCGGGCCGCCGGGGTCCCGGTCTACGCCTGGACCCCTGACGATCCCGCCTCCTGGCGCCGGCTGGCCGGGTACGGCGTGACCCGCGTCGTGACCGACCGGACGTCCGCCTACCTGGACTGGGCGGGGGCCGCCTGCGGCCTCTGACCTCCGCCGCGGGCCCCCGCCCGCGTGAAGCGACGAAGTGAGAACGGTGAGGTACGGCATGTGCGACGGACATGACGGACATGAGCATGGTCACGGCTCCGCGGTGTTGTACGCGGACTCCCCCGACACGCTGAGAGATCCGGAGGAGGCAGACTCCGCCCACCTGCGGCTGGGACTGCTGAGCCCGGCCGCCGTGCGCAACCAGGTGTTCAGCGTGGTCCGCCTGCGCGAGGGATACGACCTTGCGGAGGTCGACACGTTCCTCGGGCTGGTGGAGATCACCTTGACCACGCTGGTGCACGACAACGAAGATCTGCGAGGCCGCCTCCGGGCCGCCGTCCAGGCCGGCCGGCAGGCTCGTACGGAGAGCGCGACCGCCGGCCGGGTCGTGGAGATCGCCCACGAGGCCGCGGAACGGGTGGTCACGCTGGCCCGCCAGGAGGCCGAGGCGATCCTGGCCGAGGCCCGGCAGCAGGCCGAGGGACTGGAACGGGAGTCGTTGGAACGGGCGGTCGCCCTGCAGCGGGAGGTCCGGCAATCCCAGCGCGAGGCCCTGGACCGGCGCATCGACGACCTGCAGGAGTTCATCGACGACTTCGGCAGCCGGTTGCGCGAGAGCCTCAACGGCGAGCCCGACCACCTGGAGGCTCTGCTGGAGGAGCTTCGCGCGTCCGCCGCCCGTGACGCGCCCCCGCCCGACGGCGCGTCCTCGCCGCCTCCGCCCGGAGACGCGTGCGAGGGCAACGTGGGCATCGCGATCTTCGACAGCACCCGGCCGAACGGGAAGGCGGACGGATGAGGGCTCCAGATCGGGGCGTCCCCGGCGTCCCGCGGGTCCCGGGCATCGCCGCGGCGGCCCGGACGCACCGGATCGGAACGACGGGAGGCACGGGCACATGGTGTCGCTGACGGCGTGCGCGGGTCTCCTCGCGCCGGTGCCCGAGGGGCGGACCGGAGAGCTGCGCGGGCTCGCCGGCGGGCCGCTCCCCGGGCCCGTGCTCGACGGCCTGCCGGGACGGCAGGGGGCGTGGGCCGCCGTGCTGCTGATCTGCTGCGCGACGCTGGCCGGCGCCTGGCTCGCCCGCCGCTACTCGGCGCGGGTGACCGTGTGGCTGGCGGTCGCGTCCGCGATGATGCTGGTCACTGCCCTGGTCGACCTGCTGCCCGACGCGCTGGACGACGCGGCGGAGGCCGGGGTGCCCACCTGGGCGCTCGGCGTCGCCGCGTGCACCGGCTTCCTCGTGGTCGCCTACTTCACCCGGAAGGGGTGCGCCTGCCCCGACGAGCACGAACGGCCACGGGGGCCGCAGCACGCGCCCGGACGCCACCGGAGGCTGAGACGGGCGGTCGACGCCGCGCTGTTCGGCGGCATGGGCACGGCCGCCGCGCTGACCCTGCACCGGGCCGTCGAGGGCGCCACGCTGGCCCTGACGGCGTCCGTCGTGGTCGTCCTCGCGCTGGCCGTGCACTCGGCCAGCGAGGGCCTGGCGCTCGCGGCCCTGCTCGACCTGGCCGATCAGCGTCTCGCGCCGTGGCTGGCGGCCTCCTGCGCCGGGCCGGTGATCGGCGTCCTGACCGCCACGTTCCGGCCGCTGCCCGCCCAGGTGGTGCCGATCCTGCTGAGCGTGGTGATGGGGGTGCTGCTGCGCACGGCGATCGTGGGCATCCGGCTCGCCGCGGGCGGCCAGCGGTCCGGACGGCTGTCGCGCCGCCAGATCGTGCTCGCCGTCACCGCCGCCGCCGGGGCCGGCCTCCTCATCGCGTCCGCGCACCGCCTCGAACAGGGGCACGAGGGGACGCCGACCGCCGAGAGCCGCGCCTTCGGCTCGCCGTACCAGCCGGAGCAGACAGGCGTGAGCCTGACCGGCGCGGACGAGACGACCGAGGGCTCCCCGGCCCGCGCGCTCATCGGCCGGGCCGACGAGCAGGCGGCGCCCGCCTCCCCCCGCCTCGGCGGGGCGGTCGCCCACACTGACCGGCCCGCGTCCCTCATGGCGGAACGGAGCATCCTGGCGGAGCTCCTGGCGCGCAGCGACGCGTCCGTGCGGCGGACGCCGGTCGGCCGGGCCCTCCACGCGCTGCCCGGGTACGGGCGGGGGCGCGTGGCGACGCTCCTGTCGGAGGCGGGCATCGGCGCGGAGCGGCCGCTCGGCACGCTGACCGGTGACGAGCGGCGGCGCCTCCTGCACGTCCTCGGGAGCGGCGTCCAGTGAGGGAGGGCGGATGACCGATCGGGATGATTCGCGGCGGCGGAATCGGGGGAATGCCGATTAGGCTGACGGAACGATCATCGCAACGCGAGCCGTACGGGGAGGATGCCATGATCCTGGTGACTGGAGCCACCGGCAACGTGGGCGGCGACGTCGTCGGAGAGCTCGTCGAGGCCGGGCACGACGTGCGGGCCCTGACCCGGAACCCCGAGCGCGCGAAGCTTCCGCCCGGCGTCGAGGTCGTCCGCGGCGACCTGTCCGCCCCGGAGACCCTTCCCGCGGCGCTGGCCGGCGTCGAGGCCGTCTTCCTGTACGCCGTGCCCGGGTCGGCGCCCGCGTTCGTCCGGGCCGCCCTGGACGCGGGCGTCCGCCGGGTCGTCATGCTGTCCTCGCTGGCGGTGCGGGACGACGTCGAGGTCCAGTCGAACCCGATCGGCGCCTTCCACGCCGAGATCGAGGACGCCGTCGCGGCGTCGGGGCTGGAGTGGACCTTCCTGCGGCCCGGGGCGTTCGCGACGAACGTCTACCAGTGGGCCGGGCAGGTCAAGGCGGGAGACGTGGTCCGGCTGGCGTTCCCGGACGCGGCCACCGCACCGATTCACGAGGCCGACATCGCCGCCGTCGGCGTCCGGGCGCTGACGGCGGACGGGCACGCGGGCGCGAAGTACCCCATGACCGGGCCCGAGTCGCTGACCCACCGCGATCAGGTGCGCATCGTCGGCGAGGCCATCGGCCGGCCCCTTCGCCTGGAGGAGCTCCCGCCGGACCTGGCCAGGGAGCAGATGCTCACGCGCGTCCCCGCCCCGGTCGTGGACTCACTGTTCGCGCTGATGAGGGCGTCCGTCGGGCAGGAGGCGTACGTGATCGACACGGTCGAGAAGGTGCTCGGCCGTCCCGCGCGCACGTTCGCCCAGTGGGCGGCCGACCACGCCGACGATCTCCGCTGACACCCGGTAGAGCCCTCTCCGGCGAATCGACCTGAATTCGTCGGTAACACTTGGACGTCCCGGACCACTTCCTCCTGTCAGCAACAACACCCGGGATGAAGGGGGCGGGCGGTGACGGACGATTCTCATCGGTTCACCACCATGTACGACGAATGCCGCCAGCGCGTATGGGCGTACGTGGTCAGTCGCGCGGGCCGGCAGGTCGCCGACGAAGTGGTGAGCGAGACGTTCGCGATCGCCTGGCGGCGGTTCGACGACGTGCCTGAGCCGGCCCTGCCGTGGCTGCTCGGAGTGGCCCGCAACGTGCTGCGGGACAACATCCGCGCGGAGATCAAGCAGGAGTCCCTGTCGAGGGAGTTGCGAGCCTGGGCCGAGGGTGACCACGCCGACCGCGTGGCCGAGCACCTGGCGGTGGTCCGGGCGCTCGCGACGCTGTCGGAGGAGGAGCGCGAGATCCTCATCCTCGTCGCGTGGCAGGGGCTCGCCCCGCGCGACGCGGCCCGCGTCGTCGGCTGCTCCCAGGCCGCCTTCCGCGTACGGCTGCACCGCGCGCGCAAGCGCCTGGCCCAGGCGATGGAGGCCGCGCCGGCCGCACGGCCCCGCCCCCGGGTGCGGAACCTCAACGAGGAGTGGTCATGAACCCCATGGACGAGCTGCGGGCGGCCCGCCCCGCGTACTACGACGCCCAGGTCGACCAGCACACCAGGGCCGGCGAGCTGGCGCACGCCATGGCGCAGCCCCGGACCGCGCCGCGGCGGCGCACGTCCGTCCGGCCCGTGTGGGGGCTGAGCCTCGCGGGGGCGGCGGCCGCGACGGCGGTGGCCGTGACGGTGTCGGTCGCCGGAACCGGCGGCACGACCCCCCGCGCCCCCTCGGCGGCGGCCCCGTCGACGAGCGCCGCCACCCCCGTGGCCCACCTGTCCGCCAGGCAGCTCCTGCTGGTCGCGGCGGAGTCGTCCCGCAAGGCGTCGGCGGCCGACGGGGCGTACTGGCACACCGAGACGTCGTCGGGTTACGCCTACCAGGTGGGCACCAAGGTCAAGTACGTCGTGAACAGCCTGGGCCGCTCCCAGTTCTGGGTGGCGAGCACCCCCGACCGGCCGAGCTACTGGATCTCCCAGAACATGGGCACGAAGCCCGCCAAGGGACAGGAGGACGCCTGGCGGCAGGACGGCTCGCCCACGAGCTGGACGACCCAGGGCGACAAGGGCGGCAAGCGGTTGAGCCTGTCGATCGAGGCACGCCCGGGCAAGCCGTCCAGGGACCGGATCGACTACAAGGGCGACGTCTTCGACCTGGCCGGGCACAACATCTCGGTGGCCGAGCTCCGCGCCCTGCCCACGACCCCCGACGGCCTGAAGAAGTACCTGCTCAAGGGCTACCAGGGCCATGGCACCGAGGCGAACACGCCGATGGACGCCGACTCGTGGCTCTTCCAGGTCACCGCCGGGCTGATCGCGGACATGCCGGTGAAGCCCGCCACCCGCGCCGCCGCGTACAAGGTGCTCGCCGGGATCGGCGGGGTCCGCAACCTCGGCCAGGTGACCGACGCCCTCGGCCGTACGGCGACCGGTGTCGGGCGGACCGAGACCTGGCCCACCGGCCGGTTCGAGCGTCAGCTCCTGATCGACCCGGACACCGGCACCCTGCTGACCGACCAGTTCGTCGCGGTCGAACCGCGCGGCCAGTACGCGTGGGCCGAGCCCGGCACGCCGATCATCTGGCAGGCCGTCACCGAGGCCTCCTGGACGGACCAGACCCCGCCCAAGGCCTGACCTCCCCGCCGCCCCGTCGTACCTCCACACCCGGGTACGGCGGGGCGGCGCCGGAACGGGCGGCATCCGGGCGCGGCGAGCGGGAGCCGGAGGACCAGGCGGGCACCGCGGGGGCTGCCCTCCACCCTCAGGCTGCCGCCGCGGACGTGGACCCAGGATCAGGCATCCGGTTGCGTCGTGCCGGGAAAATCGGGGGCACCGGCAGGAGGCGCGCCGGTACGCTGCCGCCGTACCCATCGGGCACCTGCCCCATCGGTCAGGAGGAGGTCGGCATGCGCCACGGCATGGTCGAGGTCGCCGCTTCGGTACGAGGACGCACCTAGCGCTGACCGGGCACTGATCCCGCTCACGCGACGTGCCCGCGCGAGCCTGCCTGATCGCGGGCCGCGCATGAGCGGTACGCGCGCGTCGCCGAACACCGTCACAACCGTCACCCGCGCCGACGCCGGGTGGGATCCCGGCATGCCTACGGAGGGCATGCGCGCGTCGCCGCGTGGGCGTGACGGTCCTGGGGAAGGCGTGCGGGCCGCGGCAGCGGCACGTCGCGCGGGTGCGGGCTCCTCGTCTCGAAGCGGTCGCCGATTCATGGCCGACTTCTTCCTGAGGAGCTCTTGTGCGTGCCCGCACCTCCGCGCGTCTCGGCGCGGACTTCAGCAAGCTCTGGATCGCGTCCGCGATCTCCAATGTGGGCGACGGCGTCACGATGGCGGCCGGGCCGCTGCTCGTCGCCTCGCTCACCGGCGACCCCGCCCAAGTGGCCGGGGCCGCCTTCGCCCAGCAACTGCCCTGGCTGCTGTTCGCCCTGTTCAGCGGCGTTTACGTGGACCGGCTGGACCGTCGCCGGCTGATCGTCGCCGTCAACCTGCTGCGCGCGGTTCCCCTCGGCGTCCTGGCCCTGGCCATCGCCTCGGGCACGGCCGGCGTGTGGCTCGTCTACGCCGCCTTCTTCCTGCTCGGAGTGGGGGAGACGCTCGCCGACACGGCGTACGGCGCGCTCCTGCCCGCCGTCGTGCCGCCCGACCGCCTCGCGGCGGCCAACGCCCGGCTGATGGCCACGTTCACGCTGGCCAACCAGTTCGCGGCCAAGCCACTCGGCGCGTGGCTGTTCGTGGTCGCCCCGGCGTTGCCGTTCGCGGTCGACGCCCTGTCGTTCGTCGCGGCGGCCGCGCTGGTCGTGGCCGTCCGTCCCGCGCCGCCCCAGCCTCCCGATCCGTCCGGTGACAAGCCGCGGGCGGACGGCGTGGCCGCCGAGATCGCCGCCGGGCTGCGGACGCTGTGGCACGACGGCCTGCTCCGGGCCCTGGCCCTGAGCATGGGTGTCGCGAACATCGCGTTCTGCGCCGCCTTCTCGGTCTTCGTCCTGTACGCCCGTCAGCGGCTGGGGCTGTCGGACATCGGGTACGGCCTGCTGCTGACCACGTTCGGCGTGGGCGGCCTGGCCGGAACGGGCATCGCCGCCCGTCTCCAGGCGCGTTTCGGCGCGGCGGCCCTGCTGCGCGCCGGGCTCCTCCTGGAGGCCGCGACCCACGCCATCCTCGCGCTGACCACGGCTCCTTTCGTGGCCGCCGCCATCCTCGTCGTCTTCGGCGTCCACACGATGGTCTGGGGGATCGTGGCGACGACCGCCTGCCAGCGTGCCGTGCCCGACCGCCTGCGGGGACGGGTCGGCAGCGTGTACTCCCTGCTGCAGGTCGGCGGGGCGGCCGTCGGATCCCTGGTCGGCGGGTCGGTGGCGCGGTCGCTCACCGTCGTCGCGCCGTTCGGGGCGGCGGCGGCCGTGACGCTCGTGATCGCCGTGGTCGCCTGGCGCCCACTCGGGCGGGCGTCCGCGGTTCCGGGGGGAGGAGGCGCATGATCCCCCTTCCCGGCGACCTGAACGACGCCCTCGACTCCCTGCTCGCCGGGTTCTCCCAGCGGGAGCTGACCCGGGCAGTGGAGCGGCTCGTCGGACGCTACCGCGGCGGCGTAGCGGGCCCCGTCATGCGTTCACCCGTGGACGTGGCCGCCTACGCGGCGTACCGGATGCCCGCCACGTACGCCGCCGCCTCGGCGGCGATGCGGCAGGCGGCCCTGGCGGCGCCCGGGTTCCTCCCGCGGACCCTTGCCGACGCCGGCGGCGGCACGGGTGCGGCGGCCTGGGCGGCGACGGGGATCTGGCCGGGCATCGAGGCGATCGAGATCACAGAGCGCGACCCGGCCGTGATCGCGGCCGGAAGGCGGCTCGCGGCGGGCGCCGGCTCCGCCGCCCTCCGCGGAGCGTCCTGGCACCGCGCCGACCTCGCCTCGGCTTCGGGCCACACGGAGATCGCGTCAGGAACACGTCAGTCCGGTGTCGCCTCGACATCGCGGCACACCGGCATCGCCTCGGCGTCACGCCGTTCGGACATCGCCTCGGCGTCACGTCGCGCGGAGGTCGCCGCATCCGGGCCGCGGCCGGCCGCCGGGGCGTGTGCGGCGGCGCCCGCGGCGGACCTCGTCACGATGGCGTACGTGCTGGGGGAGCTTCCCCCTGACGCGCGTGATCGGGCCATCCGGCGGTTCGCCGCCGGCGCGGGGACGGTGGTCGTCGTCGAGCCCGGGACGCCCGCCGGGCACGCCCGGATCACGGCCGCCCGGGACACGCTGCTCGCCCTCGGCATGACGACGCTCGCGCCGTGCCCGCACGACGCCGCCTGCCCGATCGTCCCGGGCCGGGACTGGTGCCACTTCTCCGTACGGCTTCCGCGGACCCCGCTGCACCGGCGGATCAAGAGGGCGTCACTCGGGTTCGAGGACGAGAAGTTCTCGTACGTCGTCGCCTCACGGGAGCGGCGGATTCCGGTGGGCGACCGGATCGTGCGGCATCCGGCCAAGCGCGACGGCATGGTCCGCCTGCGCCTGTGCGTTGGCGACGGGGACCTGCGCGACGAGATCGTGTCCCGGCGCGACCGGAACGCTTACCGGGCCGCCCGCGACGCCGCCTGGGGCGATCCCTGGCCCTGACCGTCAGCCGCGCATGAGCTCGAAGGCCGCCACCGTGGCCGCGCCGTACCCGAGGTGGGGGATCAGGTCGGAGACCCAGCCGCCGATCCCCCATTTCCGGGGGTCGGTGAGCCCGAGCGAGGTCATCGGGAGGTTGCTCGCCACGGCCGCCGCCAGCCCCACTCCGGCGGCCGCGGCGGGCCCGTTGACCCGTCGTACGGAGTGGCGGAACAGGCCGTACGCGAGACCGACGCCGACCCCGGTCAGGATGCCGAGCATGGGTCCGAGGCCCTGCTCGCGGTTGCGGGCGTCCTCCTCCGGGCCCAGGCCGACATGGAGACGCTCGGTCAGCGTGTCCACCGTCTTCTCGGGGAGCCCGCTCGCGGGCCGTCCCCGTACGGCCATGTCGAGATAGGTGATCGCGTTGAGGGCCGTCGTGCCGGTCGCCCCCGCCGCCACCCCTGCGGCCAGATCATGGAATATCCGTCCCTTGCCCATAAGGTGCGCCTACCCGTCCGGGCGGGCTCAAACGGCGGGTCCCCCGTTGCCGTCGAACTGACATCGCAGGCCGTCTACCAGCGCCTTTCCCGTGACCGCGGCTCTGACAAGGCAGAAAATAGGCCTTTACTGTTAAGAAACTTTCTTTTATATTCGGGCCACCCCCCAGCAAAGGAGCACCACATGCGAAGAACGTTGACCTTCATCGCGTCAGCGGTACTCGCCATCGGCGCGGCGGTGTTCATCGCCTCGCCCGCTCAGGCGCACGGGTACATCAACTCGCCCCCGAGCCGCCAGGCCATGTGCGCGCAGGGCCGCGTCGCCAACTGCGGCGACATCGTCTACGAGCCGCAGAGCGTCGAGGGCCCGAAGGGCCTGCGCAGTTGCAGCGGCGGGAACGCCCGCTTCGCCCAGCTCGACGACGAGAGCAAGGCCTGGCCGGCCACGAGCGTCGGCAGCACGGTCACCTTCACCTGGGTCCTGACCGCCCGCCACGCCACCAGCACGTGGGAGTACTACATCGGCGGCACCCGGGTCGCGGTCTTCGACGACCACGGGGCGCAGCCCGGGGCCACCGTGAGCCACACGGTGAACCTGAGCGGCCACAGCGGACGGCAGAAGGTCCTCGCGATCTGGAACATCGCCGACACCGCCAACGCCTTCTACTCCTGCGTCGACCTCCAGGTGGGCGGCGGTGGCACCCCGACGCCCACCCCGACCCCGACTCCGACCCGGACGCCGACACCGACGCCGACACCGACGCCGACCCCCACCCGGACCCCCACTCCCACGCCGACCGTGACGGCGCCCGCGGGCACGTGGGCGCCCGGCACCGCCTACAAGGTGGGCGACCAGGTGACCTACAACGGCGCGAAGTACCAGTGCCTCCAGGCCCACACCGCTCTCGTGGGCTGGGAGCCGCCGAACACCCCGGCCCTGTGGAAGAAGCTGTGACATGACCGGCGGGCGGGCCCGCGCCTCATCCCGGCGCGGGTCCGTCCGCCGTGCACGGTTCGTGATCGGCGGTGTCTACGCTCCCGGACCGTGCGCCTCCTCCTCCCTCTGGTCGCCGCCGGCGTCCTGCTGACCTCCTGCGCCGAGGACCCGCCGCCCGACGCCTTGCCACTCGGGATCCCCAGCTGGTCCGACACGGTCTACGTCACGCCTCGGCCGTGGGCGTCCCCCCAGGACAATCCGCTCTACGCCACGCCCCGAGTGACCGTGTCGTGCCCGCTCTCCCGGACCCGGGACTCCACCTGGGCCTCCATCAAGAAGTATCTGAACGCCGTCTCCGCCTGCCTCGACCGCACATGGAAGGCCGAGTTCGACCGCGTCGGCATGTCCTTCTGGGCACCCAACCGGACGTTCGTCCGCGACCCGCGGGTGGACCCGTTGTGCGGGCTCATGCCGCACGACGGCGCGTCCGGTACGTACTGCACCGACGGTGGTCTCTTCTACGTCGACGTAGGCCGGCTCGCCGACGATCCCGGGAACATCGCCTTCATGACCACTGTGGTGGCACACGAGTACGGCCACCACATCCAGCGCCTGTCCCAGATCGACCGCTTCCCGGATCCGGTGACGGCGGGAACACCCGGGGTCGAGGGGGCGGACCTGAGCAGCAGGAGGTTCGAGCTTCAGGCGGAGTGCCTCGCGGGGGTGGCGCTGAACGCGATGAAGGACGACCTGCCCCCCTGGCAGAGGTTCCGGGAGAACTACGGCGGCACCCTTGCGAAGCAGTCGATTCTTGACCACGGGCGTCTGGCGACGCAGTTGCGATGGCTGGAGAAGGGGTTCCGGTCGGGGAAGCCCGGTGTCTGCGACACCTGGTCGGCCAAGGCCGGGGACGTCACCTGATTCGTTGTCAGGACAGTTCCAGCTATACGCGGATTCGTGATCAAAAATGCCTAGGCTCCGGCCGTGCGCCGCCGCCTGCTCCCGCTGCTCGTCCTCGCGCTGGTGACCTCGTGCTCCGTGGACCCGCCGCCCTCTCCCATCCTCCTGTCGATGTCGACGTGGCCCACCACGCCGTTCGTCTACCATCGCCCGAGCCCCACCCCGACCTCGACCGGCTCCGCACATCGCGAGGCGCGCGACATCGCCGTGCACAACCCGCTGTACGACGCGCCCCGGCCGAAGGCGGACTGCCGGCTTCCCCGCATGACAGGGGGATGGGCGTCCACGAAGAAGTACCTGGCGGCGGTCTCGACCTGTCTCGACCGGGTGTGGGGCGCGGAGCTCCGCGGGATGGGCAGGCTCTACTCCCCGCCGAAAAGGCGCTTCATCCTGAAGCGGGTGAAGGACGACGAGTGCGGGCGTATGCCCATGAAGGGCGCGACCGGCACCTACTGCGGCGCCGACCGCGTCTACTACATCCTTCCGGAGAGCACCGAGGGCAGCCTCTGGAACACGGCCAGGGCCGCGGAGGTCGCCGCCCACGAGTACGCGCACCACGTCCAGACGGTCACGGACATCATGGAGTACAAGGACACGGCCGCGTCCCTGGCGAAGAGCCGGGCGGCCAAGGACCTGGTCTCCAGGCGTGTGGAACTCCAGGCGGAGTGCCTGGCCGGGGTCGCGCTGCACGCCATGCGGGACGAGATCCCGGCCTGGGGCAACTTCCGTTACAACTACCAGGGCACGCTCGCCGAGCGGTGGGTGCACGACCACGGGCGACTGGCGACGCAGCTGCGGTGGCTGGAGAAGGGGTACCGGTCGGGGAAGCCCGGTGCCTGCGACACCTGGTCGGCCAAGGCCCGCAACGTCACCTGACCGGGCCGCGCCCACACCTGGCCACGCCACCCCGACCCCCGACCGCTACAGCGCGCCCGTGCCTGACCGTGTCGTGCCGTGCCGTGCCGTGCCAGGCTGCGCCGAGTTCGACGGGAAAAGCCGACGCGGGTTGTCAGTTTTCGCTGCCAGCATGGCCGGCATGACGACATCGCTGGCAGGAAAGGTCGCACTGGTCGCCGGGGGTACGCGCGGCGCGGGCCGCGGTATCGCGGTGGAGCTGGGCGCGGCGGGGGCCACGGTCTACGTGACCGGGCGGAGCACCCGGGAGCGGCGGTCGGAGATGGACCGCCGCGAGACGATCGAGGAGACGGCCGAGCTGGTCACGGCCGCGGGCGGCCGGGGGATCGCCGTACCCGCCGATCACCTCGACCCCGAGCAGGTCCGCGCGCTGGTCGAGCGCGTCGACGCCGAACAGGGACGGCTCGACGTGCTGGTCAACGACATCTGGGGTGGCGAGCTGCTGTTCAGCTGGAGCGACCGCCTCTGGGAGCACTCCCTCGACGACGGACTGCGGATCCTGCGGCTCGCCGTGGACACGCACATCATCACGAGCCACTTCGCGCTGCCGCTGCTCATCCGGCGGCCCGGCGGGCTCGTCGTGGAGGTGACCGACGGAACGGCCGAGTACAACGCGGCCAACTACCGCGTCTCCTTCTTCTACGACCTGGCCAAGGTCTCCGTGAACCGGATGGCGTTCAGCCAGGCCAGGGAGCTCGCGCCGTACGGGGCGACGGCTGTGTCGCTCACGCCCGGCTGGCTCCGCTCGGAGATCATGCTGGAGCACTTCGGCGTGACGGAGGCGAACTGGCGGGACGCGCTGGCCGTCCAGCCGCACTTCGCGATCTCCGAGACCCCGGCCTTCGCGGGCCGGGCCGTCGCGGCGCTGGCCGCGGACCCCGAGGTAAGCCGCTGGAACGGGCGGTCGCTGTCAAGTGGGCAGCTCGCCCAGGTGTACGGGTTCACCGACGTGGACGGCAGCCGGCCCGACGCCTGGCGCTACCTCGTCGAGGTGCAGGACGCCGGCAGGCCCGCCGACGTCACCGGCTACCGCTGACCCTCCAGGCCGTACATCCCGGACAGGCGGCAGGCGGCCTCGGCCATCCGGGCGCGCAGCGACGGGGGGTCGAGCACCTCCACCTCGGGTCCGAGCCGCAGCACCTGGCCGAAGGCGACCTCCAGCGACTCGACCGGCAGGCGGGTCACGACCCAGCCGTCGCCGTCCGGCTCCCCGGCCGCCTCCCGGGCCCGCCGTACGGCCGGCGGCTCGGCGACGAACCGCAGGGCCCGCAGGCCGGTGGGGCTCAGCCGCACCGTGATGGACTCGGCCAGCAGCGACTCCACGAACTCGGCCGCCTTCTCGGCCCAGAACGCGGGCAGGTCGAAGGCGTCGTCGCGGGCGAACGTCCCCCCGTCCGGGTCGGCGGCGACCACCCGGTCCACCCGGTAGGTGCGGTAGCCGCCCTCGACACGGCCGACGAGGTACCAGACCCCCGCCTTCAGGACCAGTCCGTACGGCTCGACCGTGCGGACGACCTCCTCGCGGCGCCGGTAGCGCAGCCGTACCGTCCGGTCCTCCCACGCGGCCCCGGCCAGGGCCGCGAGCAGGGGCGGCGGCTCGGCGTCGGCGAACCAGCCGGGCACGTCGAGGTGGAACCGGCGCCCGGTCCTCGCGGCGGCGTCGCGCAGGCCGGGCGGCAGGGCGGCGATCACCTTCAGCCGGGCCGAGGCGGCGACGTCGGCGAGGCCGAGCTGCCCGGCCGGCCCGTCCAGCCCGGCCAGGAACAGCGCCTCGGCCTCGGCCCGGCTCAGGCCGGTGAGCCGGGTCCGGTACCCGTCCATGAGGCGGTAGCCGCCCCGCCTGCCTCGGTCGGCGTACACCGGTATCCCCGCGGCCGACAGGGCGAGGACGTCGCGGTAGACGGTCCGGTCCGACACCTCCAGCTCGCGGGCGAGCTCCGCCGCGGTCATCGTCCCGCGCGACTGGAGCAGCAGAACCAAGGAGATCAGTCGAGAGGCGCGCATCCCTTCGATCCTGGTCCCGGGGGTCGCCGCCCGCGCACCCGGGTCCGGGATCGTTCCACCGGACGGCTCCGGGAGGCGGCCCTCACCCCTTGCGGGACGACGGGGGAAGCAGGGCGACCTGGTACCTGTCCCGGTAGGCGACCCGGGAGCCGGACGGGTTCTTGGCGCGGATCACCCGCACCGTGTGACCGGCCGCGCGCAGCTCACCGCAGTGGGCCAGGCCGTACGCCCGCCACCCCTCCTCGGTGTACCAGAACCGGACGCGGCGGTTCGTCAGTGGCGGAAGAGGCAGCCCGTCGAGCGTGGCGCACGGGCCGCCCGACGCCCACGCGCCGCGGAGCCCCGTGCCAGAAGGCCGGGCGGCGTCCTCGCGCGGCGCGTCCGCGTCCACCCAGCCCGTGATCGTGTCGGCCAGGATCCGGTACAGCATGCCGCCACCCCCATCCCAAGGATGGGCCGGATCGCCGGCGATGACCAGAGCCGGCGCGTCATCCGACGCGCACGGCCACGTCGGCGCCCTCCTCGAAGGCCCGCGAGTACGGGCACTCCCGATGGGCCTGGCGCACCAGCCGCTGGGCCACCTCGGGCTTGACGTTCGGCAGCCGGACGACGACGTCCGCGGTGATCGCGTAGTCGTCGGCCACCCCCCGCTTGCGCAGGGTCACCGAGGCCTCGACGGTCGCCTCCGAGGTGTCGGCCCCCTGCCGCCCCGCCACCAGGGCCAGCGAGCTGCGGAAGCAGGCCGCGTACGCCGCGGCGAGCAGCTGCTCGGGGTTCGGCGCGCCGCCGGGGCCGCCGAGCTCCTCGGGGTCCCGCAGCCGCACGTCGAGCAGGCCGTCGTCCGACACGACGCCCGCCTTCGTCGACACGGCCCGGCCCGTGTAGAGATCGTCGTACACGCCCAGCCGGCCCGCGGGTCCGCGGTCCGCCGCCGGTCGCTGCGCCGGCGGACGCGACCGCTCCCGCGCCACCGGCTCCTGGGCCGGGGCGGCCCGGCCGCCGAAGGCCTCCTCGCGTTCCGCCGGGGCCTCCCCCAGCTCGCCGCGCATCTCGGCGTCCACGCCCGGCCCCGAGTAGTCCGGCCCGGGCGCCCTCAACCGCCAGTTCGCTGTGTAGGACCCGCGCCCGCCCGTGTCACCGTCCATCGTCGCCCCCCGAATCGGTGTCCCCGAGGCGGCCGTACCCCGCCAGAGCACGGGGACACGGACCCGGGAACATCCACCGGACGAAAACGGTTATCACCGTCGCATTCTTCGGAAGGAGCCCCAGTGGCGAGAAACGAGCTCCGCCCGGTGGTCAGGCTGAAGTCCACCGCGGGCACCGGCTTCACCTATGTGACCAGCAAGAACCGGCGCAACGACCCCGACAGGCTCACGCTGCGCAAGTACGATCCCGTCGTCCGCCGTTACGTGACGTTCCGAGAGGAGCGATGACCTTGAAGAAGACCATCCACCCCGACTACCGTGCCGTCGTCTTCCGCGACCCCGGTGCGGGTGTGGCGTTCCTGACCCGTTCCACCGTCTCCAGCCAGAAGACGATCGAGTGGGAGGACGGCAACGTCTACCCCGTCGTCGACGTGGACGTCTCCTCCGCGAGCCACCCCTTCTACACCGGCCGCGGCCGGGTGCTCGACACCGCCGGGCGCGTCGAGCGGTTCAACCAGCGGTACGGCAGGCGCTGACGCCGCGCCGCCTCGAACGGGGACATAGGCTCGATCGGGTAACCGTCAGTGATCAAGAACCGGACGCCCGGGGAGACCGAATGGACCGAGAGCTCACCGTCATGGCCGTGCACGCCCACCCGGACGACGAGGTCATCGCGACCGGTGGGATCCTCGCCCGGTACGCCGACGAGGGCGTCCGTACCGTCCTGGTGACGTGCACCAACGGCGAGCAGGGCGACGGGCCCGGCGGCGTGAAGCCGGGGGAGCCCGGCCACGACGAGGCGGCGGTCGCCGAGCGGCGGCTCGCGGAGCTGCGCGAGTCCGCCGCCCACCTCCGGATCGCGCACCTGGAGACGCTGGGCTACCGCGACTCCGGCATGGTGGGCTGGCAGGGCAACGAGCACGCCCAGGCCTTCGCCAACGTCCCGGTCGAGACGGCCGCCGCCCGGCTGGGCGAGCTCATGGAGCGCTACCGCCCGCAGGTCGTCGTCACGTACGACGAGAACGGCGGCTACGGCCATCCCGACCACATCCAGGCCCACCGGATCGCGGTCGCGGCGGTCGAGGGAACCGGCATCCCGGACAAGCTCTACTACTCGGCAGTGTCGCGCGAGAGGATCCGGCGGCTGGCCGAGCTGATGCGGGCCGGCGGCGTGGCGAACGAGGAGTTCGACCTGCCCGACGACTTCGGCACCCCCGACGAGCTGATCACCACGGTCGTCGACGTGGCCGCGTACGCCGACGACAAGATGAAGGCCCTGCGGGCCCACGCGAGCCAGGGCGACACCATCTTCCTGCTGCGGCTGCCCGAGGAGGCCCAGCGGCAGGTGTTCGCCGAGGAGGCGTTCGTCCGCCGGATGTCCCGCGTCGCCGCCCCCGACCGCGAGGACGACCTCTTCGCAGGCCTGCGCGCCTGACCTCTCAGCAGGCGGGGGGCTACGGCCGAGACCGGTCGTGCCCGAGCAGGATCGGAAGGCCTCGGTGACGTCGGCGACCACGTGGTCGGCGTCCGGTCCGTCACCGTACGGTTCGCCGAGGTCGATCCAGACGGTCCGGAGTCCGGCGGCCCGGCCGCCCGCGACGTCGGCGTCCGGGTTGTCGCCGATCATCGGCCGCCGTCCTCCAGGGTCGTGCCGCAGCGGGCCGCCGCGATCGCGAACAGGGACGCTACCGGTGTCCGTCCTCCGGAAAGAGGCTTGCGAGCGATAATACGATTTCGTATATTCCGATATCGTGACTAGTGTCGCCGAACCGTCCGCGCTGCTCGCCCTGCAGCGCGCCACCCACGCCACCCTGCAGATCCTCACCGCGAAACTGGCCGACCTCGACCTGACCGCCTCCGAGATCAACGCGTTGGCCATCCTCGCCGACGGCCGGGGCCGGACCATCTCCGAGCTGGGCGCCGCCGCCGGGACCCGCCCCACGACCTTGACCAGCGTGCTGGACCGGCTGGAGCGGCGCGGCCACATCACCCGTGGCGCCCGCCCCGGCGACCGCCGGGTCGTGGTCGTCGAGCTGACCACCGCCGGCCGCCAGGCCTCGGAGACCATCCGGCGAACCCTGTCCGAACTGGAGAGCCGCGCCCTCGCCGGCCTGCCGGCCGAGGCGATCGCCGGGTTCCACACCGTCCTGCGCGCGCTGGCGGAGGTGTCCGCGTGACCACGCCGCACCCCGAGACGCCCGAGCCCGCCGCACTGTCCGACGGGCTGTTCGACGAGCTGATGGCCGAGGCGACCGCGGACGGCGGACGCTTCGGCCACCGCGCGCACCTGCACCTGACCTGGCTCGCGGTCCGCCGGGTCGGCATGCCGGCCGCCGTCGACCTGGTCAGCGCCGGAATCCGGCGCACCGCCCGGTATGCCGGAGCGCCGCAGAAGTACCACGCCACCGTCAGCCGGGCCTGGGTGGAACTGGTGGCCCACCACGCCGCCCACACCGCAGACTCCGCCGCCCACGCCGCCGGCCACCGCGGCGACCAGGCCGCCGATCACGCCGCCGATCACGCCGCCGATCACGCCGCCGGTCGTGTCGCCGCCCGTGCTGCCGGCGACGCCGCCGGATCGAGCTTCGCCGCGTTCGTCGAGCGGAATCCCGAGCTGCTGGACAAGCGGCTGCTCGGCCGCTTCTACCGCTCGGCGACGCTGGCCGCTCCGCGGGCCCGCACCGCGTGGGTCGAGCCCGACCTGGCACCCTTCCCCTGGCAGGAACCCGGCCGGGAGCGGTCCGGCGCCGCAGGTCCGGCCACCGGCTGAACGAGGCCGTGGACCAGAGCGCACGGTCACCGCTCCCGGCCGATCAGCTCACCAGGGTGTGCCGGCGGAACGCCCAGGGATCGTGGGCGGAGAAGACCTCGACCTCGTCGCCGTGGTCGCGCAGCAGCTCGCGCAGCCGGGCCTGGTTGGCCGTCCGCAGCGGCCGGTCGACCTCGGTGATCTCCTCCAGCGCCTCCCACAGGGGCATCGACCAGCGGTCGCCCGGATCGATCTGCCCCTGGTGGTAGTAGGCGTCGCCGGCGTGCAGCAGCCAGCGGTCCCCGTCGCGTACGGCCACCGCGCAGTGGCCGCGGGTGTGCCCGGCGAGCGGGACCAGCAGGATCTCCGGCGGCAGGCCGTCCAGCTCGATCGCGTCGAACCCGAACCAGGCGACGCCCTTCTGCCGCCCGTACGTTGCCCAGTGGGGGCGGTGCGCCCAGTGGGCGGGCCGGTAGCGCACGTCGTGCTCGGGATGGTCGCTCGTCGTGGCCATGGCCGCCCGGTACTCGTCGGCGTGCACGTGCACCGTGGCCTGGGGGAAGTCCGGCAGCCCGCCGGTGTGGTCGAGGTCGAGATGCGTGAGGACGACGTGCCGGACGTCCGCGGGGGAGTGGCCGAGTCTCCGGACGTGGCTGAGGGCGGTCTCCCGAGGGTCGAGCAGGGCCTCCGTCCGGGCCAGGAAGGTGGGCCCGAGGGTCTCCCGGCCCCGTTCGACGTCCTGGGTGCCGAACCCGGTCTCGACCAGGACGAGCCCGGCCGCGTCTGTCTCCACCAGGAGGCAGTGGTTGAGCGCGCGGGCCGGAGGCAGGCGGTGCGCCGGGGCGGCCCCGGGGTCGATCTCCCGCATGGATCCGCAGTTCAGGTGATGGATCTTCACGGCCCGGCTCCTTTAGCTAACGAACGTTCGTAAGCATTTAGCGAACGATCGGTAGGTTAAGCTCGGTTCGTGAGCCCGCGCAAGTCCGCGGTCGAGTCGGCCGCCACCCGCACCCGTATCGTCGAGCGCGCCTTCGATCTGGCGACGTCCGAAGGGCTGGAAGGGGTGACGATCGGCCGCCTCGCCTTCGATCTCGGCATGAGCAAGGCCGGCGTGATCGGGCACTTCGGCACCAAGGAGGCACTTCAGCTCGCGACGCTCGACTCCGCCGTCGAGAGGTTCCGGCGCCGCGTGGTGGACCGCGTCGCCGGCGTCCCCGCCGGGACGAGGCGGCTGGCGCGCGCGTTCGGGGAGTGGGTCGACTCCATGGCGGACGCCGAGGGGCACGCCGGCTGCTTCCTCACCTCCGTGGCCACCGAGTTCGACGGCCGTCCCGGCCCGGTCCGCGACGCCGTACTCGCCGCCCTGTCGAGCTGGTCTGCGTACGTCGCGAGCGAGCTGCGCACCGCCGTGGAACTGGGCGAGCTGCCGGTGGACGGCGACGTCGGGCAGCTGGTCTTCGAGCTGAACGGCGTCGCCCTCGCGGCCCACCAGTCCATCCAGCTCCACCACGACCCGGAGGCGCCCGCCCGCGCCCGCCGTGCGGTGGTCCGTCTCCTCGGCGTCGAGGTCGCCGATTGACCGGCGGGATTCGAGGCGTCTCGCTCAGAAAATAGCGCGTTTATCCAATGCAATACCGCATATTCACACGTGCGGGCATTTATCCAATTATTGGCCGTCGCTGTCCGGCTGATCCCCGGCGGAGTCGATCATTTTCTTCAACTCGTCCGCGAGGTGGCTGGACTGTTCCGGGGTGTACCCCTTCGGCACGCGGAAGATGAGGCGCTCGCCCCCGCCCGCGGGGACGTCGACGACGTCCCAGCCGATCCACTGGGTGATGGCCATGGCCTTCACGCTGTCGGGATCCCGGCCGAGGCCGGCGGCGAGCGCCTCCAGACGCCACATGTCCGGCATGCGGGGGACCCGGCCGCTCAGCACGTCGGTGATCCACTGGGCCGTCAGCCGCTGGCCGGTGGTCGCGCTCTCGGACCTCAGGGCCAGCGTGCGGATGCTGATCCCCTGGTCCTCGATGTGCGCACGGATGCAGTCGCTCAGGGGGGTGGGGGAGGGGTCACCTGTCACGCGGCGCGGCGGCATTTGGTTGTCAGCTCCTCGACTGCTTTTTCTCGGTGATCGCCCCCATCATGCCCGTAGATCCTGACGGCGGGGAGAGAACCCCGGCGCGGTCGCCGATCAGTCGTGTCAACAAGATGCCTCACGAAACCATGACGTGCTGGAGACGCGTTTGAGGAACCTTTCGATTTCGCGTGCGCACGCCGACCCATTCCCATTACAGTGATGTCCGCAGTCGAGCTGTCAGCGAATTCTGATGACGTAGTCACCATCGGAGAGGTTGGCTATGGCGGGAAAGCCACAAATGCACCTGCGGAGTGTGGCGCTCTTGCGCGCCTTGATGCTCGGCCATGACGGAAGTGTGGCCGAGTTCGCTCGCCGCGCGGCCCTTACCCGGCAGTGCATCGACGCTCTGCTGAAGCGGGGAACGTGCCGCCGTACCACGGCGGAGGCCATCGCGTCTGCGGCGGGTGTGCGCTTGCTCGACCTCTTCAACCCCAATGTGTCATCAAAATCTCCTGACAGTCGGGATCTCTGATTCCGCCGTGCGTCTCGACCGAGGATGCGTGCTCCTGATCCTCCCGAGAGGCTCTGTCCAATGTCCGATTCGCGCCGTTCTCGATTGGGATACGCATTCCGCCGGACGGTTCGTAATTGACCGTTTTCTGAATGCGTGTTCGGTGCCCGTCAGCAGGAAGAGCATGGCATCTTCCGCCAACCTCACGAAAGGATCGTCTCTTGACGATGAAGAAAGCCCTCATCACCGGAGCCCTCGCCGCTTCAGCTCTGATCACCCCGGCGGCGATGGCGACGGAGTCCGCGAGCGCCGCGACCAGCGCCGCTCCTTTCTCGGCCACCAGCAGCTCCCACGTCGTCAAGGTGAGCAAGGCGGCCCGTAAACACACCTTCCCGCGCCATCTGCGTGACAGCTACTACTCGCACCGGTATGTCTTCGGCGGTCGCACCTACGTCCTGCCGAGCTGCCAGTACGTGGTCAACGGGGGCGTCTACATCTCGCCGTCCTGCGGCTCGACGTACGCGCGTCCGGTGTACATCCTCTCCGGCCGCACCTACGCCCTTCCGGGCCAGTGGTGCGACCAGGCCGTCACCGGCCTGCCCGGCCGCCTGTACGGCCTCCCCAGCACGGTCGCGGTCGCCACGACGACCACGACGACCAGCATCCACGAGTACGTGGTGGCCGGCCGTACGTACACGCTGCCGAGCTGCCAGTACGCCATGAACGGCGGCGTGTACGTCTCGCCGTCGTGCGGCGCCGGGCTGTCCGAGCCGGTCTACATCCTGAACGGCCGCACCTACGACCTTCCGGGTAGCTGGTGCGACGGGCGCGTCGGCCTCCCCGGTCGTTGGTACGGCCTGCCCGGCCGCGGCTTCGGTCGCGGTGGCTGGGAGCACGGTGGCTGGGGTCGTGGCGGCTGGGGCGGCCACGACGGCGGCTGGGGCAACGGCGGCCACGACGGCGGCTGGGGCAACGGCGGCCACGGTGGCAACGGCGGCTGGGGCGGCGGCAACGGCGGCGGCAACGGCGGCTGGGGCGGTCACGGCGGCGGCCAGGGTGGCGGCGGCGGCACGGGTGGCACCGGCGGCACGGGTGGCACCGGCGGCACGGGTGGCACCGGTGGCACCGGCGGCACGGGCGGCACGGGCGGCACGGGCGGCACGGGCGGCGGCACGGGCGGCGGCACGGGCGGCGGCACGGGCGGCCACGGCGGCGGCCAGGGTGGCGGCACGGGCGGCACCGGCGGCACGGGCGGCGGCGGCTGGGGCGGCGGCACCGGCGGCGGCCACCACTGACAGGTGATGTCGCTGCCCGCGGTTCGGGTGCCCCCGGGACCGCGGCAGCGACACCACCGCACGATCCTCGGCGGGAGCGCGCCCCCGCCGAGGCGCACGAAGGCTCGGAGGCGCTGGTCGCGCCGGCAGGGGCCGTCCACCACCACGACCGCGGGAACAGCCCGCGGGGGGCGGGACGAAAGCTCCGGCGGCACGACCCGAGGGGGGCGTCTCCGAACGGGTTCGCGGCGCGGGTCTTCCGGCAATCCGCCTGACCGTTCCCGTCTCGCGCCCTGCGCAAGGGCATGAGCCGCGCGGACGGGAACCGCCGCGACAAGAGCGGCTGCGACGACATCGCAGCCGCTCTCCTGGCTGTCGGCCCTCGTCTCCTTCGCCTCCTCGCGCGGCGAGGACGGCGGGACATCGGCGGGCCGGAGCCTTTCCTCCTCGTACGGGTCTCCCGTACCGCTTGTGACGAAGGTATGCGCCATGTCTTTGAACTGGTGGGTCGTCGGGGCCCTGCTCGGCCTGCTCGTGGCGTCGGCGTGGCCGCCCTGGCGGGCGGTCCTGGTCCGGCAGCAGCCGCGCATGCTCGGCAGCGTCGCGGACAACGGGGCCGAGGACCGGACGACGCTGTACACGCTCACCCGCGTCTGCGTGGAACGTTCCTTCACCACGCCGATCATCGCCACCTGGGAGCAGATTGCCGCGTACGCCGCGAAGCGTTCGCTGGACGTCGACACGGTCTACGTGTGCGTGCTCCAGGACCTGCGCCGGTGGTACTGGCAGTGCGGCCTCATGACGGACGGCCTGGGCTCCGGTCCCCGAAACGACGGCCGCCCCGCGCTCAGCTGGTGCGCCCCGCGGGAGCTGCACCGGCGCGCGCTCGCGGCGGCCTCCCGGTTCCGGGCCTTCCGGTCGCCCGCGCGGCACGCCGCCCTCACGCGGCACCCGTCCCGTCCAGCGCCTCTCGCCGCGTTGCCGCCGGGCGATTCCGCCGGAACTCCCGGGACGACGTCCGCGCCCGAGCCCGCCGGCGACGGCCTCGAGTCGCCGATCGACCCCGACGGCCTCGTGTCGCCGGCCGATCGCGAGAGTCTCGCGTCGTTGGCCGACCGCGCCGCCCTCGCCGTCCGGACCGGACAGGCCGGCGACGCCGCGGCCGCCCGCGACCTGTACGCCGAGCTCGTCCCCGCGATGGAGCAGGTGTCGGGCGCCGACCACCCCGACCTGCTGGGCGCCCGGGCCAACCTCGCCCACTTCACCGGCCGGGCGGGAGACGCGGTGGCCGCCAGGGACCTGTACGCCGAGCTCGTGCCCCTGATGGAGCGCGTGCTGGGAGACGGTCACCCGGCGGTCTCCACGGCCCGCGGCAACCTGGCGTACTGGACCGGCCAGGCCGGCGACGCGTCTGCGGCGCGCGACCTGTTCGCCGTGCTCGTGCCGGATCGGGAGCGGAGCCTGGGCCCCGACGATCCCGAGACGCTCGTGGCCGGGGCGAACCTCGCGTACTGGACCGGACAGGCCGGCGACGCGGCCACCGCCCGCGACCTGTTCGCGGCGCTGGTGCCGGTGCGGGAGCGGGTGCTGGGGGGCGATCATCCCGACACCCTCACCGCCCGGGCCAACCTCGCCTACTGGACGGGGGAGGCGGGGGACCCGGCGGCGGCCCGCGACCTGTACGCGGCGCTGGTGCCGGTGCGGGAGCGGGTGCTGGGCCCCGACCACCCCGACACCCTCACCGCCCGGGGCAACCACGCGACGTGGACCGGGGAGGCGGGGGACCCGGCCGGGGCGCGCGACCTCTACCTCGCTCTGGTGCCCGTACGCGAACGGGTCCTGGGCGACGACCACCCCGACACACTGACCGCGCAGGCCAACCTCGCCTACTGGATCACCGAGGCCCACGACCCCGCCTGAGCCCGATCCGCGTGATCATAGGCTCATGGACGACATGGCCGTGGGAGCGCTCGCGGGACAGCTGGCGCGGATTCCCGGCGTGGTCGCGGTGGCGCTGGGCGGCAGCCGGGCCCGGGGCACCCACCGCCCCGACTCCGACGTGGATCTCGGGCTCTACTACCGGGGCGACCTGGACGTGACGGCGCTGCGCGAGCTCGCCGTACAGGTGGCGGGCGAGGGGAGCACGGCCACCGAGCCCGGCGGCTGGGGGCCGTGGGTCGACGGCGGCGCCTGGCTGACGGTCGGCGGCCTGCGCGTCGACTGGATCTACCGCGACCTGGACAGGGTGCACCGGGTCTGGGCGGAGTGCCGTGAGGGCCGCTACGAGGTGGCCGTCCAGACCGGGCATCCGCTGGGGTTCCACTCGCACGCGTATGCGGGGGAGGCGGCGCTGTGCCGGGTGCTCGCCGACCCCACCGGGGAGCTCACCGCCCTGCGGGAGAGCGCTCAGGCCTACCCGCCGGCTCTCGGCGCCGCCCTCGTGCGGGGGCTGTGGGAGGCCGGATTCTGCCTGGAACTGGCGAGGTACGGCGCGGCCGGAGCCGACCCCGTCTACGCCGCCGGCTGTCTCTTCCGCGCCGTCGGCGTCGCCTGCCACGCCCTGCACGGCCGGGCCGGCCGGTGGCTGATCAACGAGAAGGGCATGGTGGCCTCCGCAGGCCGGTTGCCTCTGGCCCCGCCCGGCTTCGCCGTACGGGCCCAGAGGCTGCTCGGTCGCGTCGGCGAGTCGCCGGAGCGGATCGAGGAGACCGTGGCCGCGGCGCAGGCCCTGCTCGCGGACGTGCGCGCCGCCGTGGCGGGCTGACGGAAACCGGCTCGCGCACCGCCTCCGTCTCGCGGAAGACTCCGGTACGTGGACGACGACAGCGGAGCGGGCGGCGGCCTGAGCGCGGACCGGATCGAGGCGGCCCGGCTCACGCTGACGCCTCTCACCGTGGAGGACGCCGACGACATGGTGGACGTCCTCGCCGGGGAGGACCTGTACGGCTTCATCGGGGGAGGGCCGCCCGACCTGGACGGCCTGCGGGCCCGGTACGCGAGGCTGGCCGCGGGACGCTCGCCCGACGGCCGGCAGGCCTGGCTCAACTGGATCCTGCGCCGCAGGCGGGACGGCCGGGCGGTCGGCACGGTGCAGGCGACGGTGACCGGCGCCGGGCGGCGGGCCGAGGTCGCGTGGGTGGTGGGAACGGCCTGGCAGGGGCGCGGGTACGCCTCGGAGGCCGCGGCGGCGCTGGCCGGATGGCTGCGCGGCCGGGGCGTCGACCTCCTCCAGGCCCACATCCATCCCGATCATCAGGCGTCCATGAAGGTGGCGGCCGGGATCGGCCTGCGGCCGACGGACCTGATGGAGGACGGCGAGCGCCTGTGGCGGTGGGAACGGGGCTGAGGCCGCCGCCCCGGAACCGTCGCCCCGGAACCGTCGCCCCGGAACTGCCGCCCCGGAACCGCCCCGCCGCACCCCCGTCGCAACGGCCCCGCCGTAACGGCCCGCGGCAACCGCCGCCCCGGAACCGCCCCGCTGCACCCCCGTCGCAACGGCCCCGCCGTAACGGCCCGCGGCAACCGCCGCGCCGGGATCGCCGCGCCGCGCCCGACGGCTCCCGCGCGCGGGGGCGGGCCGTGCGTCCGGCTAGCTGTGCTTGGCCAGCCCGTGCCGTGCCACCCACGCGGTGATCGCCGCGCCGATGGCCTCGGGCTGGTCCTCCGGCGCGTGGTGTCCCGCCGGGCCACCGTGCTCGACCTCCAGGGCGGCGATGTTCGCCCGGCACCATCGGGCCACCTCCGGGGTGACGAGCAGGGTCCCCGAGCCGTCGAAGGTGATCAGCAGCTTGGGGACGTCGTCGCTGCCGGCGAGCCACTCGCCGTAGCGGCCGATCCGCTCGGCCACGTCCGCGGGCTCGCCGTCGAGCGGCAGCGAGCGCGCCCACTCCAGCAGCGGGCGGCGGCTCTCCCGCGTGGGGTACGGCGCCAGGTACGGCTCCATCTCCGCCGGGCTCAGAGGGGTCAGCACCCCACCGGTGTACGCCGTCTCCACAAGGAAGTTCCGGTCGAGCACCAGCGACTCGCCCTCCGGGCCCCGGATGGCCTCACTCCGGGATCGGGGGCCTTCGCCCAGTTCGCTCCACGACACTCCCCGGACGATGGCCTCGAAGAAGGCGACGCCGCGGACCCGTCCAGGATGGCGCGCGGCCCAGTCGAAGGCGAGCGACCCGCCCCAGTCGTGCCCCACGAGCACCACGTCCTCCAGTCCGAGCCGTTCGAACCAGGCGTCGAGGTAGCGGGCGTGGTCGGCGAACCGGTACGGCACGTCGGGCTTGCCCGAGCGGCCCATGCCGATCAGGTCGGGGGCGAGCAGGCGGGCCCGCTCGCCGACCCGCGGCAGGACCTTGCGCCAGAGGTAGGACGAGCTGGGGTTGCCGTGCAGGAAGACGAAGGGGACGCCGCTCCCGGTCTCCTCGTAGTACATCGTGGAGTCGAGCACGTCGATCACGGGCATGGGGGTTCTCCTCAATTCGTTCGTGGCACTAACGTTAGTGCCACGAACGAACGTACATCGTTAGTGCCACTAACGCAACGAGATAGGATCATCGGCATGAGCAGCGGCGCGTCCGACATGACCCACCACGTGGACGGGAAGGCGACCCCCGCCAGGCTGCGCGGCGTGCCGACCCGGCTGCTGGCGATGGTCGCGGCGCACGCCGACCGGGTGGTCACCGAGGGGCTGGCGCGCGAGGAGGCCCGCAAGTGGCACTACGCCGTGCTGGTGACGCTGGAGGAGCTGGGCCCGGCGAGCCAGGCGGAGCTCAGCCGCCGTACCGGCATCTACCGCAGCGACGTGGTCGCGGTCATCAACGAGCTGGCCGGCCGTGGCCTGGTGGAGCGCGCGCCCGACCCCGCCGACCGCCGCCGCAACGTCATCACCCTCACCCCGGAGGGCCGCGACACGCTGCGCAGGCTCGACGCCCTGCTCGCGGAGCTCCAGGACGAGGTGCTCGCGCCTCTCACCGGAGCGGAGCGCGACCGGCTCATCGAGCTGCTCACGCGTCTCGCCGACCACCACGCGAGGTCCCACGGCCGGGATGCCTGATCGGTGCCCGTGCCTCAGCTGTGGTGCGTAGACTCAAGATCATTGCGTCGTCGCGAACGGGGAACCGCAGTGAACGATCGTCTGGCGCGTGCCGCAGCCGCGTTGTCGCTGGTACCGGCCCTCGGCGCGTGCTCCGCGTCGCCCGTGAACCCGGTGCTGAAGGACCCGGCCCGGTGGCCGCTGGTGAAGCTGAGGGGACTGACCGATCACCCCAAGCTCCCCGACGAGGCGGAGCGGGCACTGGCACAGATCATGGTCGGCTCCCAGGACCTGCTCGCGTGGATCGACTCCTCCGGTTTGTGCGGGCTGTCCGGCTCCGGCTGGAGCATGCACGTCGACCTGACCAAGTCGGAGGGGGAGCCGGAGCGGGAGGAGGGGTTCTCCGGACCGGTGGAACCGGCGGTGGTCATTTCCTCGGAGAGCAAGGTCCGCCTGGTCTGCACTCCCACCAGGATGCTGATCAGGGTCGAGGGCGAGACGTCGCATCCCTTCGTCTCCGGCGACGCGGTCGCGCAGCCCGTGAACGGCGGGCTCAACGCGGTCGTCGGTTCGCCGGAAGCGCAGCAGGAGTCGCTGCCCGGCGCGACCGTGACGCGGGGTGGATAGCGTCTCGAGAACCCGGCCGCAGGCTTCTACGGCTGGGCCGCGGGCAGGGTGAGGACGAACCGGGCGCCGCCGATGGGGGAGTCCTCCACGTGGAGGGTGCCGCCGTGCACCTCGGTGATCGCCTGGATGAGGCTCAGGTCGAGGCTCGTGCCGCCCTCGTCGCGGCGGCGGACGTCGTCGAGCCGGGTGAACCGCTCGACCAGGCGCCGCCGATCGGCGTTCGGGACGCCGTCGCCGTCGTCGTCCACGATCAGGAAGACCGTCCCGTCGGCGTGGCGGACCTCGACCTCCACCGTGCCGAGGGCGTGGCGGTGGGCGTTGTCGAGCAGGTTGCGCAGCGCCTGCCGGATCTGCTCCCGCACGGCCCAGACCACGACGGGGTCGGAAGGACGCATGCGGGCGTGCAGCGAGGCCATCAGCACCTCGTTGCGCACCACGGCGGCGAGGTCGAACCGCTCCCGGCTCTGGTGGCTGGCGGCCTGCAACCGGGTCATGACGAGGATGCTGTCGACCACGCGGTCCAGCCGGTCGGCGCTCACCAGGGCGTTCTCGATCAGGCGGGCGGTGTCGGCCTGCCGGGGGTGCAGCCGGGCCTCCTCCAGCTCGGTACGCAGCGCGGTCAGGGGTGAGCGCAGCTCGTGGCACAGGTCCTCGGCGTACCAGCGGATCCGCTCACACAGGTTGATCATGGCGTTGGCCGCCGCCAGGTGCTCGGCGATCCCGTCGGCGGACATCGTCGCCGGCTGGGCGGCGGGCGGCGGATGGGCCTCGACCGGCGCCGGCGTGATCGCGGCGACCGGTCGCCGCCTGCGCCACCGCCCGTAGGAGTAGCCGAGGACGGCCGCGGTGACGGCCCCGCCCAGCATCGGCACCAGCGGCAGAGGTTGGCTCGTCTTCATGGCCCGTCCCCCTTTCCTCCGAGAGTAGACAGGCCGCGAGGAGACCCGTACGGGGCCCGGGGGGTGCCGGAGCCGCTACCCGGCCATCGAGGCGCCGGGCTCCCGGTAGTGGACGGTGGCCAGCTCGGCGAGGCCGGAGATGGTCAGGAGGGACTCCAGCAGGGGGTTGGCGATGAGCGTGATGTGGTCGGCGTGGGCGAACAGGACGTTCAGGCCGGCGCTGTCGAGGTACTCCACGGCGGTCAGGTCGAGGACGAGCGGGCCCGCCGTGCCGCCGATGGCGTCGGCGAGGGCGGCCGTGTTGCTCATGTCGATCTCGCCGGCCACGGTCAGGAGCGGGGCGCCGTCCGGGCCCTGGCCGGGGGTGACGGTGAGGGGAGTGCTCATCGGGCGATCCTCGTGTGCATGTCGACGGTGGTGCCGTACGGGCTGGGGGTGATGGTGACCTGCTGCATCAGGGCGCGCATGAGCGCCACGCCGCGGCCGCGGTGGGGGTTCGCCTCGGGCTGCGGCGACTTCCAGCGTCCGGTGTCGGCGACGGTGAGGCGCAGGACGTCGACGAAGGCCTCGGCCCGCAGGCGGACGGTCTCACCGGGGGAGTGGCGGTGACCGTGCTCGATGGCGTTGGCGCACGCCTCACCGGCGGCCACCAGGATGTTCTGGATCATCTGGGCCGGTAGGTCGCACTGCGCGAGCCAGGTCCGCAGGGCCTTCCGTACAGGCGCCAGCTGGGACGACTCGGCGGGGAAGGTCACTTCCAGCGGGGCGGGGTGCCGGTAGAGCAGCAGAGCGACGTCGTCGTCGAAGCCGTCGGCGGGCGCCAGGCGCGTCATCACCTGCGCGGCGAGATCGTTGACGGCGACGTCCCGGCCGTCCTGGACGGCCCGGCTGGCCAGGCCGATGCCCACGTCGAGGGGCCGGCGGCGGCGTTCGACCAGGCCGTCGGTGTACAGCATGAGGGTGGCGCGGGCGGGGATGGTCGTCTCGCCTTCGGGCCGCGGCCTGGTCCTGCGGACCGCCAGGGGGACGGAACGCCCGTCCTCGAGCAGGTGGGTGGTGCCGTCGGGATGGGTGAGGATGCCCGGCGGGTGACCGGCGCTGGAGTAGGTGAGGTGTCCGGTGTCCGGGTCGAGGACCCCGCAGAAGACGGTGGTGCAGACGGCGCCGGGGACGCCGGCCGCGAACTGGTCCAGGGCCATGAGTGTGCGCGCCGGGCTTTCGTCCTGCAGCAGCAGCGCCCGGCACGCGCTGCGCAGCTGGCCCATGACGGCGGCCGCCTGCACGCCGCGCCCGACGCAGTCGCCGACCACGATGCCGATGCGGCCGCCGGGCAGGGTGATGGTGTCGTACCAGTCCCCGCCGACCTCCAGGGGGCGCGTGGCGGGCTCGTAGCGGACGGCGAACCCGTCGGGCAGCCGGGAGGGGCCGAGGATGGCGCGCTGCAGCGCGATCGCGGTCTCGCGCTGCTGGTCGATCTGGTGGGCGCGGGCCAGTCCCTGGGCGAGGTGCGAGGCCAGCAGCGACAGCAGGAGCTGGTCCTCGCCGGTGAAGGGCCGGTGGTCGCCGAGGTCCACGAACAGGGCCAGCGGCCCGTCGGGGTGCTCCAGCAGGACCCCGACGCCGGTGGGGTCGGCGACGGGAGTCAGCAGAGGCCGCTGACGCAGCCCGGTGAGCGTCTCGCGGCGCTCGGCGGGCAGCCGCCGCCAGTCCAGCGCAGGGTCGGTGGCGGTCAGGGTGGGTTCGGCGCCGTGGCCGAAGACGGCGGCGACCACGGACCTGGCCCGCCACAGGTCACGCAGTTCCCGCAGGGCGCCGGCCAGCGCCTCGGGCAGGCTGGCCGCCTGCGACAGGCAGGTGCTGAGGGAGGCGAGGGCGCTTTCGCGCTGGATGGCGTAGTGCTCGGCGGTGACGTCGCGGAAGGTGCCGACGACGACGCGCCGCCCCGTGTCCGGGTCCTGCGCCCGGTTGACGGTGGCGCTGACCCACAGCCGGTGCCCGTCGCGGTGGGCGAGGGGGATCGTGTAGCTGCCCTGTCCGTCGCCGAGAAGGCCGGTGAAGGCGTCCGCGGCCTGCTGGTGGGCCTCGGGATCGATCTCGGCGTCCGGCCACCAGGGGTGCACCGGCAGGTACGGCAGGTTCTCCGGCCCGTAGCCGAGGATGTCGGTGAACCCGCTGTTGATGTCGACGACGGCGCCGTTCTCGTCGCAGACGAAGAACGCCTCCTGCAGGGAGTCCACCAGCGCGGTGCGCCAGCGGGCCTGGTGGTGCCGCAGGCGCGCCATCTCCATGTTGGCCCGCACCCGCGCGAGCAGCTCGGCGGCGGCGAAGGGCTTGACCAGGTAGTCGTCGGCGCCCGCCTGCAGCCCCTCGATGGACGCCTCCTGGCCCGCCCGGGCCGACAGCAGCAGCACCGGGACGGCGGCGGTGCGCGGGTCGGCCCGCAACGCCCCCACCAGGGACAGGCCGTCCAGGCGGGGCATCATCACGTCGCTGACGACCAGGTCGGGGACGTCGGCGCGGATGGCGTCCAGGGCCTGTCGCCCGTCGCTCGCCGTGGCGACCTGGTAGCCGGCGCCCTTGAGGAGGCGGACGAGGTACTCGCGCATGTCGGCGTTGTCGTCGGCCACCAGGACGCGCGCCGGGGCGGCCGGGCCGGCGAGGGCGCCGTGGGACGGCATCTCCATGGCGTCCTCGGCGGGATCGGCGGCGGTGTCCGCGGGCAGCCAGCGCAGGGCCTCCTGGACGTAGGGGGCGGCGGTGGCGGACGCGGCGCCGCTGCCGGCGGCCGTCGTGATCGCCTCGGCGGGCAGGTGCGCGGAGCCGAACGGCAGCCGGATCGTGAAGCGGGTGCCCTCGCCGTCGGCGCTGTCGGCGGCGATGGTGCCGCCGTGCAGCGCGACCAGTTCCTGGACGAGGGCCAGGCCGATGCCGCTGCCCTCGTTGGAGCGCGAACGGGCGTTCTCGATGCGGTGGAACCGCTCGAACAGCCGCGGCACCTCCTCCGCCGGGATGCCGACACCCGTGTCGGTGACCGTCACCACCGCGTGGGCGCCCTCCCTGCGCACCGCCACGCCGATCGACCCCTCGAAGGTGAACTTCAGCGCGTTGCTGAGCAGGTTGAGTACCACCTTCTCCCACATGCCGCGGTCGATGTAGACGCGTTCGTCGAGCGGGGGACAGTCGACGTGGAACTCCAGGCCCGCCTTGTCGATGGCGGAACGGAAGAGGCTGGCCAGCTCCGCGGTGACCGCGGCCAGGTCGACCGGCTCGTAGCGGGCCTGCATCCGGCCCGCCTCCAGCCGGGAGAAGTCGAGCAGCGTGTTGACCAGCTTGCCCAGCCGCAACCCGTTGCGGCGGATGGCCTCCAGTTCCTCACGCACCTCGACGTCGGCGTCCTGGAGACGGCCGCGCAGCTCCTCGACCGGACCCATGATCAGCGTCAGCGGGGTGCGGAACTCGTGGCTGATGTTGGAGAAGAAGACGGTCTTCGCGCGGTCGAGCTCGGCCAGCTCCTCGGCGCGCCGCTGCTGTGCCTGATAGCTGCGGGCGCTGGCGATCCCCGCCGCGACGTGCCCGGCCGCCAGCTCGACGAACCCGCGGTAGCCGTCGTCCAGCGGCCGGTACCGGTTGAGCGCGGCCACCAGGAACCCGTAGGGGGCGCTTCCCTGCTGCAGCAGCGGCACCACGAGCGCCTGCGCGGGCGGGTCCGGCCACTCGCCGGACGGCAGGTCCGCGAACGGGGCGCCCTCCAGCGGCACGAGCACGGACTCTCCGCGGGCCAGCGCCGCCGCCGGCCACGCCCCGTCCGGGTCGCCGGGCGCGAGCGAGGCGGGGGCGGCCGGATGTCCGGCGGAGATCCCGGTCGCCCCCGCCAGCCGCGCGCCGCCGCCGTCGTCGAACAGGTAGGTCAGCGTGAACGGGAGGTCGTGCGGGTTGCGGCCGAGCTGCCTGCAGGCGAAGGCCAGCATCTCCTGCTCGGTGCGGACCACGCTGGGGTCGGAGCCGAGGTCGCGCAGCGTCGCCATCCGCCGCTCGCCGACGACCCGCTCGGTGTCCTCGCTGACCACGCATAACATGCCGACGACGGCGCCGGCGTCGTCGCGGAGGGGGCTGTAGGAGAACGTGTGGTAGGTCTCCTCGGGGTAGCCGGAACGTTCGAGGAACAGCAGCAGGGCCTCGTCCCAGGTCGCCTTGGCCGTGGCCAGCACGGTGTCGATGCGCGGGCCGATGTCGTCCCAGATCTCCGCCCACACCTCGCTGGCCGGCCGGCCGAGCGCCCACGGGTACTTCCGGCCCAGCGTGTCGCGGCGGTAGGCGGCGTTGCAGAAGAAGGTCAGCTCCGGTCCCCACGCCATCCACATGGAGAAGCGGGACGACAGCAGGATGCTCACCGCGGTCTGCAAGCTCTGCGGCCAGCCGGCCGGCGGCCCGAGCGGGGTCAACGACCAGTCGACCGTCGCCAGATCCCGGCCGACCTCGTCGTCGGCGGCGAACACCTCGTGTCCGGCCGCCGTCCGCGGCTCGTGCTCAGCGCCGTCCCAGTGGGTCACCTGACACCCTTTCGTTGACGCCGGGCCCAGCCATCCCACGCCGGACTCACCGCCGTGCCGTCGGCGCACGGCGGGCCGCGCTCAGCCTCCCGGAGACCGGCGGCCGATCGCAGGATAGTGAATGCCCCCGACACGCGGCGACTCACCTGCGCAGGGCGACCTCCGCACCGGTGCGTACGGCGAGGCAGAGCAGCCGGAACGCGTCCTCGCCGAGCTCGCGCAGGGCCGGGAGCGGCAGACAGCGGCGGAAGGCGCCCGGGAAGGCCGAGAGCAGGGCGGCACGGCAGACCGGGCCCTTGGCCCGGGCGGCGACGGCGTCCGGCGGCACCCCGGCGACGAGTCCGACGCCGACGCCGTACAGCCAGAACTCGAAGAGCACGATCTCGGTGAGGGCGGCGCGCAGCGCGTCCGCCCCCCGGACGCAGGCGGTGAACGTCCCCCGCAGCTCGTCCATGGTGACCTGCGCCGGCAGCCGCGCGGCGAGGGGCTGCCCGGTCCATCCCGGCTCGTCGTCCGGGCCGCACGGGAACCACTCGGCCACCAAGCGCATCCAGGACAGGTGCGGCACGTGGGCGAGGCCGGTCCCGGCCGCCTCGGCCGCTGGCACGGGGAACCGAGGTGCGGGGAGGTGACAGGCCGAGTGCCGCAACCCCTGGAACCCGTTGCCGGTGAGGCTCGGCCGGTCGTCGTGCTCGACCAGGTTGGGGACGGCGACGACCGGCGTGACCCTCGCCTCCCGCAGGTGACGACGGACGGCGATGTCGTCGGGCTCGATCTCCCGGAACGCGCGCCGGCCCAGCGCGCGAGCGTGCTCGGCGGGCAGGACGAGGGCCTGCGTCGGGACGTAGGGGTCGGCGACCGCCGCGAACGCGGCGCCGCGCAGGGCGGCGACCCTGATCATCGACGCGGTGCGCGAGCCCCACTCCGCGAAGAGACCGATCGCCGAGTCGGGCCGGGCCCTGACCACCGCGGCCAGGAGCCGCGCGAAGCCGTCGCAGAAGATCACGTCGTCCTGGACGACCAGGTGGTGGGTGGCGCCGGGCTCCACGGCCGACCACGCGGCGAGGGCCGTGGCGAGGCTGTGCCCCCGGTCCGGTTCGGGGTCGAACACGACCGTGATGCCGAGGTCCGCGTGCGCATCGGCCATCGCCCGCACCGCGTCGGCGCGGGACGGGTGGGCCATGGCGGCGACCGAGATCGCGAGCTCTCCCGCGCGGATCATCCGCTCACCGCCCGTTCCACCGCCAGCGAGCCCGTCACGTACGACACCATCTGCCCGGCGCCGTCGGCGGAGACGAGGGCTTCGCGGAACCGGGCCGTCTGGGCGCCGCCCTTCAGTTTCACGGCGGCCAGGATCTTGTCCCGGACGACGACCGCGTCGTCGCCGGGCGCCAGCACGACGCCGAGGCCGAGCTCCTCGACGCGCGCGGCGTTGAGCCGCTGCTCGGGGGAGTGGGGCAGGAAGACCAGGGGCGTGCCCGCGGCCAGCCCCTCGGTGATCGACCCGTGGCCGCCGTGCGTCACCACGGCGTCCGCCGCCCTCGTGACGTCCACCGCGTCGGGCCGGAAGCCGGTGACGCGGACGGTGGCCCGGCGGGCGAGAGCGGCGAGCTCGCGTTGGGTCGAGCGCACCACCTCCGGGGTCGCCGCGACGCCCAGGGTGATCTGCACGCGCAGGTCGAGGTCTCCCACGGCGTCGACGACGCGCCGGATCTCGTGGTTCCCCGCGCCGCTCCCACCCAGGGTGACGTGCAGGAACCCGTCCTGCGTGGCGGGGACAGGCGCCCTGGGTGTCTTGGCTGTCTCGGGTGTCCCGGGTGGAAGCAGCGGCCCGACATGACGGATCTCCCGGGTGAGCGAGCAGATCAGCGCGGCGGTCTCCGGCGGGACGCCGGCTAGGTCGTCCAGCACGGCCAGATCCGGGACCAGGACGGCGTCGCCGAGAACGCGCCGGGCGTGACGGTCGGGCACGCCCAGCGAGGAGAGGGTGGCGATGATCTCGGGAAGCACCACGTGCATGGGATGCCGGAACAGCCGCAGGTTGTGGATGGAGTAACTGGGCACGCCCCGCATGGCGGCGGCCACGCCGGCCGTGTTGCGCATGTCGGAGATCACGACATCGGGACGGCGGCCGTCGATGAGCCGGAGTTCGTCCTCCAGGCACTCCGCGATGTAGGCGGGGCTCGCCAGCCTCCCGCGGCTGAACTCGCGCAGCCGCTCGGGATCGTCCATGCCCCGCCACGCGGGAGCCGGGCCGAGCTCCCTGACCGGATACCAGGCGACACCCGCCCGTTCCGGGATCCCGCGGCACTCCTCGTGGCAGGCGACGGTCACCGTGTGGCCCTCCCGGGCGAACCGGGCGGCCGCGGTCGTGGAGCGGACGATATGGCCGAGGCTGCTGCGGGAGAAGGCGAAGAAGATCACGCGCAGGGCTGTCACAGGGCCACCTCGTGCCGTCGGCCGGCGAGCGCGAACCCGGTGAGGACCAGGCTCGCGACGGCGGGAAGCAGGAAGACCAGCAGCGCGCCGCGGATCCCGGTCGTCTCGGCGAGCAGTCCGCAGGCCGCGGAGCCGAGCGGGACGCAGCCCCACACGAGCGTGCGCCCCGCCGCGTTGACCCTGCCCTGCATCTCGGACGGGGCGATGACCTGCCGGGCGGAGATGCTGAAGATCATCAGGGTGGTGTGCGCGAGGTTCCACAGGAAGATCGCGACCAGGGCGGCGATCCAGCCGGTCGTCAGGGCGTAGCCCGCCATCAGCCCGGCCTCCAGGGTCAGCAGCGCCGCCACCACGCCGACGGGCGGCAGGCCCCGCAGCCGCGGCGCGGCCAGCGACGCGAGCAGGGCCCCCGCGCTGGACCCCGCGATGATCCAGGAGATCCGGTAGTCCTCGGTGCCGAGGGACAGCGCCCGGTCGGCGAAGACCACGATGAGCCCGTAGACGGCTCCGGCGCTGAGCCCCGAGCCGATCCCCACGAGGGTGAGCAGCCGGACGGTCGGCTGCCCCGCGATGAAGCGGAAGCCCTCGGCCAGCTCGGCGACCGGCCGCCGCTCCGGACGTGAGCGCCCGCGCTCCGGCTCGCTCACCCGCACCGCCGACAGGAGGCCGGCCGACAGCGCGGAGAACGCCGCCAGGACGGCGAACGTCCCGCCGACCCCCAGGTGCGCCAGCAGGAAGAAGCCGCCCGGCCCGGCGACCGCGGTGACCAGGGTGGAGGCCGCCCACAGGTGCCCGTTCGCCTGGAACACCCGCGTCTTGCCCACCACCGCGGGGACGAAGGCGGCCGACGCGACGTCGAACCACACGAAGACCGTCGCCGTGGCGAACCCGAACGCGCACAGCGCGACCGCCGACAGGGCGTGCGCGCCGGCGAGCACCGGTACGGCCAGCAGGACGACGGCGTTGGCCGCCTCCATGGCCACCAGGAAGCGGCGCGGCGCGGCCCGGTCGACGACGACGCCGGCCACCACGCCGAAGAGGATGTACGGGATCACGTTCATCGCGCTCACCAGGCCCGCGAGCGCGGCGGACTCCGTCACGGAGTACGCGTAGAGGGGCAGCACGACCCAGGTGCCGGCCGTGGCCGCGGCCGACGCCGTCCTGCTGGCGAACACCAGCATGAACGGCCGGTGGGCGAGCAGGGACCCGGCGCCCTCCCTGGTCTGCTCGGCGACCGTCACGACGGCCCTCCCGCGCCCCGCGCCTCGGGAGAGCCGGGCCGCGGACCGGGGTCGGACCACGGGCGGATCCGCGACGGATGTGTCGAGACGGCGCTTGTCAAAAGGTCCCCGTAGATTAGGCCGGAATTCGGAAGCGCTCCCACATGTGCTCGCCCCCGGCATCACCTGCCGGATGCCGTGACGTTGGCACCTTACGATCGCGTCCCGGCGGCGGCCCACTTCCAGCGTGCTCTCCTCCCCGTCAGACGGCCCTGCCGCGGGCCGGCTCGCACACGCGGCGCCGCGGATGGGGTCGCGCACAGGCGCGGGCGTGCGGCCCGGGCATCCGCGACGTGGCACGCCATGCGCGTCGCACATGTCTGTCCAGGGCGCGGACCTGGCCCTTTCTGTGATCGTCAGAACGCGTTCACCCACGCGTCCGCCGCCCTGAAGGAGGAGTTCAGGGGGGCGACATTGGATCTCATGGCCTGCCTGAAGCTCCCCGAAAGGTATGTCTGTGAGTTCCTCCTTCTCCCGCCGCGACCTCATGCGCTCGGCCGCCGCCGGCGGTCTCGGCATCGCCATCGCCGGCAGCATCGAGGCCATCGCCGGTCCCGCCGCCGCGCAGGCCGCCCAGGCCGGAGCCGGCAAGACGATCGGGTACGGCCCGGTGATTCCCGACCCCAAGGGCCTGCTCGCCCTGCCCAAGGGCTTCTCGTACACGATCGTGGCCCAGGCCGGCACGACGCTCCTGGAGACGGGCGAGCCGACCCCCAGCGACGCCGACGGCACCGGATGCTTCGCCGGCCGCGACGGCTGGGTCCTGGTCAACAACCACGAGATCAGTGGCGACGAGCCCTACGGCGTGCCCGCCCTGCCCGGGCTGACCTACGACCCCGGCGCGAAGGGCGGCACCACCACCATCGAGGTCGACAGGAACGGCAACCGGATCCGCGAGTACGTCAGCGTGGCAGGCACGCACAACAACTGCGCGGGCGGCATCACGCCGTGGAACACCTGGCTGACCTGTGAGGAGACCGAGCAGCGGGCCGGCGGCGCGTTCCAGAAGGACCACGGTTACGTCTTCGAGGTCGACCCGTTCGACCGCGAGGCCAACGCGAACCCCGTCCCGCTGAAGTTCCTCGGCCGCTACTCCCACGAGGCCGTCGCGGTCAACCCGCGCACCTCCGAGATCTACCTGACCGAGGACGCGAGCGGCCCGAACGGGCTGTACTTCCGCTGGACCCCGCCCCGCGGCTTCCACGGCCGGAAGGGCGCGCTGCGGGCGCTGGCCCTCGGGCCCGGCGGCGACACGGCCGGGACCCTGCAGGCCATGCGGTGCCGCAAGGGAAGCAGGCACATCACCGACCTGTCCGAGGCGACCCAGCCGGGCACCCGCTACAAGGTGGACTGGGTGGACGTGCCGGACCGGAACGCCACGACCACCTCGGTGCGCAAGCAGTTCACCGACGACCAGATCACCCGCAGCCGCAAGCTGGAGGGCGCCTGGTGGGGTGACGGCGGCGCCTACTTCGTCGCGAGCTACGCCCGTCACACCGACGGCAGCGTCAACGAGCACGACGGCCAGGTCTGGTTCTACGACCCCGAGTCGGAGACCGTCACCCTCACGACCATCTTCGGCGTCAACCCCGACCCCGAGGCGGACACCGACTACGACGGACCGGACAACATCACCGTCTCGCCGTACGGCGGGGTCATCCTGGCCGAGGACGGCGAGGGACTGTCGCACCTGGTGGGCGTGACGGACAAGGGCACGCCCTACCCGATGGCCCGCAACGAGCTCAACGACAGCGAGTTCACCGGGCCGACGTTCAGCGGCGACGGCCGCATCCTGTTCGCCAACATCCAGACCCCCGGCTACGTCCTCGCCATCACCGGCCCCTGGACCCAGACGCACGGCGGCCCCGGGCACCACTGACGAACCGCGATGAGCCGCTCCACCGGCGCCGGTGGGGCGGCTTCCCGTCGCTCCGGCCGCCGCCGGCTGAGCTGACCGATGGACGCGGGTCAGTCGCCGGGCCGGGAGTTCAGCGGAAGGCGGACGACGAAGCGGGCGCCTTGATCGCTGTCCCTTATGGTCAGGGTGCCCTCGTGGCGTTCGGCGATCAGCCGGGCGATGGGGAGGCCGAGGCCGATTCCTCCGGCGTCCCTGCTGCGTGCGCTGTCCAGCCGCGTGAAGCGCTGGAACACCATCTCGCGCTGATCGACGGCGATTCCGGCGCCGTCGTCGAGGACCTCCAGTTCCGCGACGTCCCTCCCGCAGCGCGTGCCGCCGTTCTCCCGCCGGAGCGTGACCGTGACGGTGGAGGACGCGTGTCGCTGGGCGTTCTGGAGCAGGTTGCAGACCAGCTGCCGCAGCTGCGCCCGGTCGCCGTTCACGGTCACGCCGGGTGTCAGCTGGAGGAGGACCCTCCTGCTCACCTGGTGGCTCTTCAGCTCCAGGGTGATGAGCTCGGCCAGGTCGACCGGCTGTCGCTCGCACGGGGCGCCGGCGTCGAACCGGGTGAGCGTCAGCAGACCGCTTGTGATCGACTGGAGACGCTCCACGCTCGGAAGGACGTCGTCGCACAGCTTGTTCAGGTCGACGTCTTCGGCCGCCAGGAGGGCGTCCTCCAGCTGGACGCGGATGGCGGTGATCGGGGTGCGGAGCTCGTGGGACGCGTCGGCGCAGAAGCGCCGCTGCTCTACGAGCATGTGCTCCAGCCGGTCCAGCGTCTCGTTCACGCTCCGGGCCAGCCGGTAGATCTCGTCCTTCACCTTGGGGACGGGGACCCGGCGGCCCAGGTTGGTGCTCCGGATGTGGTCGAGCTGGGCCCGGATGGCGTCCACGGGTTTGAGCGAGCTGGCGACCGTGTGCCGCGCCCCGTAGGCGACCGCCCCCGTGAAGACGACCGTTCCCGCGATCAGGAGGGCCGCCACACCCGGATAGACGAAGAACGGCAGCGTCGGTGCGGCGCTGTACACGGTCCAGTCGCCGTTGCGATACACCTGCTGCGCGACGACGATGTGGCAGCCGCCGGATGGAAATACGGAATTGCAGACCACGGCGGTCGCCACCCGTCTGGGGCTTCTCGGCGTGAAATGCGCCATGAGCGGCCGGCGCTGCAAATCCCTGGTCGCGGCGACCACCCGTCCCTGCGGGTCGACCACCTGGACGGGACGGATCAGGTTCTGCGGGATCGGCGGCAGCGGATTGACGACCTGCCCGTGGTCGACGTCGTACGCGGTCAACTCGCCGACCGCCGTCACCTCTTGGGTGAGGTTCTGGGTGGCCATCTTGTTGAGGGCGAACAACAGGGCGATGGAGAACACGATGCAGAGCATGCTGACCGCGATGCTGATGAACAGCGCCAGGCGGGCGCGGATCGAACAGTTTTCAAACCTCATGACGATCCCGTCTCAGTCGGCCGGACTCGGGGCAGCCGCAGGACGAAACGCGCCCCGCCGACTGTGCTTTCTTCGACGCTGAGGGTCCCCTGATGCGCCTGAGCGATGTCGCGGGCGATGGCCAGGCCGAGCCCGGTGCCGTGGCGGTCGAGGCGGCGGGCGTCGTCCAACCGGGTGAAGCGTTGGAACACCCGCTCGCGGTCGGCCTCGGCGATCCCCGGCCCGTCGTCGCTGACCGCGACCTCGACCGCGGTGGGCTCGGCCTGCACCTCGACGCACACCACACGCCTGGAATGCCTCTGCGCGTTGTTCAGCAGGTTGGCGAGCAACCGGCTGATCTGGGACGGCACCGCGGTGACGGTGGCGCCGTGGGTGATGCGGAGCCGCACCGGGTGCTGATCCGTACGTTGCGCGATCTCGGCCTTGACCAGGGCCGCGAGGTCGAGCTGCCGCCACTCGGCGGGTGGGCAGGTACGCACACGAGCGAGACACAGGATGTCCTCGGTGATCGTCTGAAGCCGGTCCACCTGAGCCAGCGTCGTGTCGAGCAGCTCCGGCAGCGGCACCCCGCCGGGATCCTGCTGTGCCGCTTCCAGCTGCACCCGCAGCCCGGCGATGGGAGTGCGCAGTTCGTGGGCGACGTCCGACGCGAACTGCCGTTGGCGGCGGGCGAGCTCCTCGAGTTCTTCCTTGGCCTTGTGCACGCGCCCCAGAGCCTGGTTGATCGTGAGGCTCAACCGGGTGATCTCCTGCGCCCTCCTCGGCACCGAGACGCCGACGGCCAGGTGGCCGAAGTCGATCCGGGAGAGCTCGGCGCCCACCGTCTTCAGGGGGCGTAGCAGCCGTCCGCTCACCTTCCAGGTGACCCAGGCGTTCAGGGCGATCAGCTCGGCGGTCTCGAGCGACACGAGCAACGGGAGAGAGCCGGGCCACGCGAGACCCAGCAGCGACTGCCCCGTCTCGACGACCACCCGGGACCCGGCGGGGAAGACGGCGGTACACGCCGGCATGGGCTGCGGGGTGCCCGTACGCGGCTCGAGGTTCCCTGAAGGGGGCCGGGGGGGCGTTGCCCGGGCGGCGGGCGGCGAGGCCCCCGCGGGACCGGCCGCCACCAGGCGGGTGACCTGGCTGACGCCGCCGGTGCCCCGTCGCACCTGGCCGTACGCCGCCAGGTGACTGACGGCGCCCGTCAGAGCGGTCCTGTACGGATCACACCGCCATCGGACGGTCCCGGCCCTGGCCAGGAGGTACATCCCCCCTCCCGCCGGGAGAAGGGTGAGGATGGTCATGGCGGTGGCCAGCAGGGTCATCTGCCCTCGGATCGAGCGCGGAGCCCATCGCCCCCACACGGGCGCCTGGCGATGGTCCGGATGCCGGTGGCCGTTCTCGTGACTCATCGAGCCCGGCGACTGACTCATCGAGCCTGGCGACGACGCTCCCGCGGGGCCGGAGGTCTCGTGCGCGTGCTCGGAGAAGGCGTGGCCGGCGGAGCCGCTCGCGGTGGGCCGGTGCTGCGGCCGGTCGGCTTTCGGGGGGCAGCGGGGGGCCCGCTGCCGGGATCCGTGTTCGCCGCCCTCCGCGCGAGGCGCCTTCGCGCGGTCCGTCCTGTCGCTCGTCTGAAGCGCGTTCCAGGTGACCGTCGACGACCTGCCCGTCAGCACGTGTACGAGGCCCTTGGCGGCGGCTATCCACGTGAGCAGCGTTACCAGGGGCCACATGAGTATCAGCAATTTATCGGTCAGATCCACCATCGCCATCCTTTCGAAATAGGAATTCGAGGGATGCCAGGCTCCTGAGAGGGCCGGGGAGGCGTGGCGCGTCGTCGGCTGCACCCGTTTCTCGGTACCGCTCAGTCGTGGGGGTCCTTTCGCATCAGCTCATAAGCAGGAATTGAGTTGACGAATACGATCCTGAACGGCGCAGAAGTGTGTCGTATCGCACATATGTGTAGGGTTGCGCTCCTCCGCGCGGCCCTGTGATCAACGTTCTGGCCTCGTCGTCGCACGAGGCGATGGACGGGCGCACCGGGCGGGCCTGTTGCGGGGCCGTGTGCGCCGGGTGTCTCATGGATTCATGGGGGACGTGTCCCGGAATGTCCTGGATACGGCGGAGGGGCCCGATTCTCGGGAGACATCCTGGCCTGGTTGGCGCGGCCGTGCCCGGGAGTGGGAGCTCGTCGCCGGCATGCTCCGGGCGGCGCGCGTGGGCAGGGGCGGGGTCCTGCTGGTCGAGGGCCAGCCGGGCGTCGGCAAGAGCCACATGCTCGACGTGGCCGCCGCCACCGCGGCCAGGTGGGGGTTCCGGGTGGTCCGCGGCGTCGCGGACGAGCTGACCCAGCTGATGCCGCTGGCCCCGCTGATCTCGGCGCTGGAGGAGTCGGGCTGCGCTCTGAGCGCCGGCGACGACGGCGGTGTGCCCGGCCCGGTCGACCGGCGGCTCCTGTTGCTCGAGCAGCTGCACGGACCGCTGGAGACGCTGGTGGCGCACGGGCCTGTGCTGCTCACCTTGGACGACCTGCAATGGGCCGACCCCATAACTCTGCTGGCGCTGCGGTCGCTGAGCGTCGACTTCGCCTCCTCCCCGCTCATCTGGATGCTGGCCCGCACGACCGGCGGCAACGACGCCCTCCGCCTCGACCGCGTGTTCAACGCGCTGGAACGAGCGGACGCGACGCGGATCCGGCTGAAGGCTCTGGACGGCGCGGCGGTGGCCGAGGTGGTCACCGACGTCCTCGGGGCGGTGCCCGAGCCGGACGTGCTGGCCCTGGCCGCCATAGCGGATGCCAACCCCTTCCTGCTCGTCGACCTCATGGAGAAGCTCAAGCGCGAGGGCGGGTTCCGGATCGCCGACGGCCGCGCGTGGTTGGTGTCGACGCGGCTGCCACCGGCTCAGGCGGTCACCCGGGAGCGCCTGGAGGAGCTGTCCGGACCGACCAGGCACATGCTCCAGGTCGCCGGGGTCCTGGGCCGCTCGTTCTCGGTGAAGGACCTGGCCGAGATGCTCGGCGAATCGACGGGCGATCTGCTGCCCATGCTGGAGGAGGCGATGTCGGCGGGCATCGTCGAATCAGCCGGGCACGAGCTGGCCTTCCGGCACGACCTCTTGTGGGAGGCGGTGACGGAGACCCTGTCCACCGCCGTCCGGCGGGCCCTGCACCGCGAAGCAGGGGAGATGCTGCTCAAACGCGGCGGGTCGGCCGTTCCCGCCGCCACGCACCTCATCCACAGCGCCGGCCACGGTGACGTGTGCGCCCTGCTCGCGCTGGACCGGGCGGCGCGGGAGGTGCTGCGGTCCTCCCCGCAGACCGCCGCCGATCTCGCCACGCGGGCGCTGGAGCTGACCGACGCCGCCGACCCCGACTGGGTGGGCCGCGCCGCCATCGCGGTCGACGCCCTGACGGCCGTCGGGCGGCTGTGCGAGGCCGCCGATCTCGCTCGTCCCGCGCTCAGCAGGGCTCCCCCCGTGCTGGCGCATCGCCTGCGCTGCGCGCTGGCGTACATCCTGCTTCTGAGCGGCCGGCCGGCCGACGCGGTGTCCGAGGCCGAAAGCCTGCTCAGCCGGGAGGACATCTCCCATGACCTCCGCGGCGTCGCCGAGTGGACGGTGTTCTGGGGGCTCATCTCCTCGAACGACCTGAGGGAGGGACAACGGCGAGCGGAGGCCGTCCTCGCCGATCGCGACGGGCGTTCCGACACGGCCGTGGTGGGGGCTCTGCTGATGCTCTCCCGGTGCGCCATGGTCGACGGACGGGTCGACGACTCGTTCGCGCACCTGAACGAGGCCCTGCGGATCGGGAACAGCGGCGCCGTGGAGGCCGTCCAGCGGCCGTACACACGACTGCTGCTGGGCCATCTCCACCGGTGCCTGTGTCAGTTCGACGCGGCCGACCTGGCCATCCGGGCGGCCGAGGAGGACATCGAGGCCCTCGGCGTCACCGTGCTGGCCGCGCAGCCCGCGCTCTTCCGCGCGCGCGTGAAGCTGGCCGCCGCCCGGCTCGACGACGCCATCGCCGAGGCTCAGGCCGGAATGACGATCGCGGACGACATGGGCACGCGCGGGTTCATCCGCGTGGGGCTGTCGATACTCGCGTACATCGCCGTGCGGCGCGGCGACATGGACGCCGCGGCGCGGCACATCAAGAGGTACGCATGCGAGCCCGGCGCCGCCGGAATGCTCTTCGGATCGGCGTGGGAGAGGTGGGTGGAGGCCGTGGTCGCCGAGGCCCAGGGGGATCGCGAACGGGCGATGGGCATCCTCGGCCCCTTCTACACCGACGCGGAGAAACGACAATGGACGCTCATCACGGCGCCCCTCGCGGCCGCCTGGATGACCCGGCTGGCGCTGGCCTCGGGAAACCGGGCGTACGCGCAGACCGTCGTCGAGACGGCCGACGACCTCGAACGGAGGAACCCCGACTACCCGATCTTCGCCGCGGCGGCCGCACACGCTCGCGGCCTTCTCCACGCCGACCCCGCCGACCTCGCCTTCGCCGCCGCCAACCACCCGCAACTGTGGGAGCGCGCCTCGGCCGCCGAGGACCTCGGGGTCCTGCTCACCACGTCCGGCGCCTCCGGCGACCGTGAGCGGGCGATCAGCAGCCTCGACCAGGCGCACGACGGCTACCAGCAGATCGGCGCCCTCCGGGACGCGGCCCGCGCGCGGGCGCGCCTGCGCGCACTGGGCGTCCGGCGCCGTCACTGGGCCCAGTCACACCAGCGGGAATTCGGCTGGGACAGCCTCACCGACACGGAACGGGCGGTGGCGGAGCTGATCGCCCAAGGACTGACCAATCGTCAGGCCGCCGCGCAGATGTTCCTGTCTCCGCACACGGTCTCGGCGCATCTTCGCCGGATCTTCGCCAAGCTCGACATCGCGTCCCGGGCCGAACTCGCCCGCATCTTCGCCGAAGAGCGCCCGGACCGGGACTCGTAGCCTGCTGTCAGCTCCCCACCAGCATGACGATGCCCACGATGACGAGATGGATCAGCACGGTGAACACCAGGACGGCGGCGAACAGCCATGCCGCCGGTTTGTGCTCGAAGTTCTTGCCCTCCTTCAGCGGCGGCCGCTTGGCGACGCGGTCGGCGATGCGCTCTTCGAGACTCTTACGTGCCATGAGCGTTCCTCACTGGGACGGCGGAGCGGAGGGCCCTAATGGTTAGTGCACTAACTGTTAGTGTACTAAGGCGGTAGGGTGAGGAGTAGCGGCAACGGAGGGGTGCATGAGTGACATTGGCGACATCGTCGACCCGCTGGCCCTGGAGAACCAGGTCTGCTTCGCCCTCGCGGTGGCCTCGCGCTCGGTGATCGGCCTCTACCGGCCGGTGCTGGAGCCGATGGGACTGACCCACCCGCAGTACCTGGTGATGCTGGCGCTGTGGCAGCACGCTCCGCTGTCGGTCAAGGACCTCAGCAGGCTGCTGCAGCTGGAGCCGGCCACGCTGTCGCCATTGCTCAAGCGCCTGGAAGCCGCGGGTCTCATCGAGCGCCGCCGTTCCAGCGACGACGAGCGCTCCCTCGCGGTGATGCTGACCCCGAAGGGACGCGACCTGCGCAAGCAGGCCGAGAAGGTGCCCGCGACGATCGTCGAGCGCCTGGGGATGGACCTGGCCGAGCTGCAGACCCTCCACCATGCGCTCACCCGAGTGATCGCCGCCGCCGGCGACGCTCACCTGGCCGTCCCGCGCTGACCGGAGCACCCGCCCATACCTTTCTGAGAGGACGGGCGGGCACTCGGTGACCGGGATCGCCTACCGGATCATCAGCTGGCCGGCTCGTCACGCAGGGGCGAGACGGATGCGGCGGCTGCTGTCACGGCGTCGGCGAACCGGGCGGTGATGACGCCGGGGCGGGTGATGGCGGTGCCGACCACGACGCACCAGGCGCCGTTGCGGAGCGCGGCGACGGCCTCCTCGGGTGTCCAGATGCGGCCCTCGGCGACCACCGGGAGGGTGAGCCGAGCCGCCAGGTCGGCCACGAGGTCCAGGTCCGGGCCATGGTCCTGCCGGGAATAGGGCGTGTAGCCGGACAACGTGGTGCCGACCAGGTCGCAGCCGATCTTCTCCGCCGCCAGCCCCTCCTCCAGGACGGACACGTCCGCCATGACGAGCGCGCCGGCGGCGTGTGCGGCCTCCACGCACTCCTCCAGGGTGGCGCCGCCCGGCCGCGGGCGTCCGGTCGCGTCCAGGGCGACGATGTCGGCACCCGCGTCGACCACGGCGGTGACATGACGCGGGGTGGGGGTGATGTAGACGCCCTCCGTACCGTCCTTCCACAGCCCGATGATCGGTACGTCGACGCGGGAACGCACGGCGCGGACGTCCTCCGGGGAGTTGATCCGCACCGCGGCGGCACCCCCGGCGACGGCCGCCGCGGCGATGGCGGCGATGTGATCCGGGCTGCGCAGCGGGTCTCCGGGTGGGGCCTGGCAGCTGACCACGAGCTGTCCTCGCAGCTGCTCCAGGACTGTCGTGTCAGGCATGGGTTTCCTCTCCAAGGTGTGAGGGGGCCTCAGGTGCCGCCCGTTGCATCCGGTGGTCGCGGGCGAGTGCCGCCGCGCCGACCGCGACGGCGTCGGAGCCGAGCCGGGCCCGCACGATCGGCAGGTCACGTAGCGGTGGCAGCAGGTGTTCTGCGGCCGCCGCGCGCAGTGGGGCGAGCAGCAGATCGGCCGCGTCGAGGACGCCTCCGCCGAGCACCACCACGTCGGGGTCGAGCGCGTTGGCCAGCCCGGCCACCGCGCGGCCGAGAACCGCGGCGGCGTGGTCGAGCACCGCAGCCGCGGCCCGGTCGCCGGCGCGGGCCAGCGACGCCACCTCCGAGCCGGTCACGCTCACCCCGGTGAGCCCCGTATAGGCGCGGGCGAGAGCCGGGCCCGCCGCCACCGACTCCAGATGCCCTCGTCCTCCGCAGGGGCAGGCCGCGTCGCCGCCGACCGGTAGATGCCCGAACTCCCCGGCGGCACCGTGACGGCCGTGGATCAGCCGGCCGTCGCTGAGCACCGCGCCGCCGACCCCGGTGCCGACCACCACGGCCAGTGCGTGTGAGGCGCCGGCCGCGGCTCCGATCTTCGCTTCGGCGTACAGAGCGGCGTTGCCGTCGTTGTCGACGATGGCCGGCACGCCCAGCAGCTCCTCCGTGATCGCCCTCAGCGGCTTGCCGGACCAGCCGCTGAACGTGGAGGTCGACGAGGCCACCGCGCCCGTCTCGGGATCGACGACGCCGGCGGCGCCCACACCCGCGGCGGCGACGGGGAGACCCAGCGTGGTGACCAGCTCATGTGTCAGCCGCGCGGCCTCCGCCAGGATCACGCGGGCGCCGGCCTCGACCGGGGTCGGCGCGCGGGTGGCGGCGAGGATGTGGAGCTCGTCGTCACAGATGACGACGTGGGTCTTCGTGCCGCCGATGTCGATGCCCGCCCAGCTCACGAGCGTGCCTCCCGGGTGATGGTCACGTCGAAGGCGTACCGGTCGCCTCGATAGAGCGTGGTCCCGAGCTCGACGGCACGTCCGCGCGCGTCCACGGCGACGCGGCCGACGATCAGGGCGGGCGACCGCGGAGGTACCTCGAGCAGCTCCGCCTGGGCGTCGTCGACGACGGTGGACTGCACCACCTGCCGGGCTCGTACGGCCCTCACGCCGTAGGCCGCGTCCAGCACGTCGTACAGGCTGCCGCTTAGATCGTGATCGAGCAGGCCGGGGACGAGCTCCGCGGGGAGGTACACCTCCTCCAAGGCCATCGGGGTCTGGTTGGCCAGGCGGAGCCGGCGCAGATGCGCGACCTGTGTCCCCGGCGAAAGCCGGAGGCGCTGCGCGACGTCCGCCGTCGCGGGCACCAGCTCGGCTTCGAGCAACCGCGTGCCCGGGCGGAGGCCGCGTTCGCGCATGTCCTCGCTGAACGAGGTGAGCCGCAGCGTCTTGCTCACGAGGGCCGTCTCGCTGACGTAGGTGCCGCTGCCGTGGATCCGGTAGACGAGCCCCTCGGCCTCCAGCCCGGCCAGTGCCTTCCGCACGGTCATCCGGCTGATGCCGAACATCTCCATGAGCTCTCGCTCGCTGGGCAGCGCGTCCCCCGGGCGCAGGTCGGTCCGGATCCGCTCGGCGAGCTGAGCGCGGACCTGATCGTATTTGGGTCCCGCGTTGGTCGTGGAAGCCATCAGCCCTTCACCGCCCCCATGGACAGACCGCTCACCAGATACCGCTGGGCGGCGACGGCGAACACGATCGGCACGAGCGCCGACAGCAGCGTCGCCGCGGACACGTCTCCCCATCGGATGCCGTAGCTGGTCACGAAGTTGGCCGCCCCGACGGTGACGGGGGTGGCCCTGGTCGTGGAGACGACCACCGCGAACAGGTAGTCGGCCCAGGTGAACAGGAACGTCAGAACCGACACCGCGACCAGGCTGGGCGCCAGCATCGGAGTGACGATCGAGGTCAGGATCCGGTAGTCGCTCGCCCCGTCGACGGCCGCTGCCTCCTCGACCTGGACCGGGAGATCGCGCAGGCCGGCGGCCAGCAGCACCATGGCCAGCGGCAGGTTGAGGAACGTGTTGACCAGCATCAGACCGGCCACCGTGTCCAGCAGTCCCACGAAGGAGAACAGGAGATAGAAGGGGACGGCGAAGAAGATGGCCGGCAACAGCCGCAGCGCGGCGACCCCGCTGAGCACCCAGCGTCCGCCCCACCCGAGGCGCACCACGGCGTAGCTGGACGGCACCGCGACGAGCAGCACGAGGACGACGGTGCCGCAGGCGATCATCGTGCTGTTCGCGAAGAAGGCCGGGAAGTCGTACCCGGCGGCCCCCAGAGCGTTGGCGAAGTGCTCAAGCGTGGGATGCCCGGCCGGCGCGAGCGGACTGGTCGCTATCTCCCCGTCGGTCTTGAAGCTGACGTTGAGGGCGTTCAGCAGCGGCAGGTTGATCACAACCGCGATCAGGGCGACCACCGCGGTCATCACGAGCCGCCGCAGCCGCCGGCCCGAAGTGAATGACGTGCTCACCGGCGTCCCTCCCCTGGCTTTCCCACAATGCGCCGGACCACGACGGGCACAAGCCCGATGAGCAGCAGCAACAGCACCACCGAGGCCGCGGACGCGATACCGAAGTCACCGTCGGTGAACGCCGTCTTGTAGATGTAGATGCTCGCGGTCGTCGTCGAGGTGCCCGGACCGCCGCCCGTCAGGACGTAGACGACGTCGAAGGTGCGGAAGGCGTCGATGGCGCGCAGGAACGCCGCCGAGGCGAGGACCGGTCCCATGACGGGGGCCACGACCGATCGCAGCGTGCGCACGTAGGAGGCCCCGTCGACGGCGGCGGCCTCGTACAGGTCCGCCGGCACCCCTTGCAGGCCCGCGTAGAGGATGAGGAAGGTGAACGGTGTCCACTGCAGCACGTCGAGCACGACCAGAAGCGGGACGACGCTGGACGGGTCGAACAGCGACACGCTCACGCCGAACTTGGCGAGCAGGGCGGGCAGGGCCCCGATGTCGCCGTTGAGCAGCAGGCGGAACATCACTCCCAGCAACGACGGGGCCACCATGATCGGCAGCAGGAGCGCGGTGAACAGCACCCGATGCCCAGGGAGCCGCTGGTTGACCAGGAGCGCGAGACCGAAGCCCAACGGGACCTCGAGAACGACGACGGCCGCGGTGAACGCCGCGGTGAACCCCAGGGAGTGCCAGAAGGTGCTGTCGCCGAGGACCGCGCCGTAGTTGGCCAGGCCGGCGAAGGGGGCGTCGGTTCCACTCAGCGTCCGCCGTGTGAGGCTCGTCCACACGCCGTAGGTGATCGGAGCCGCCACGAGCAGCACCAGGAACGCCAGCAGCGGGGCGCCGAGGATCCAGCGGGTTCGCACCGACCGGGCCCTGACCTCATGGGGGTTGCTCTGGGGATGGCGGGTCTGGGCGCCCAGGGACGGGCGCCCAGACCGAAGCCACGTGTGCGTACTCACGCGTTGATCATCCACTCAGCCGGTTCAGGGCGTCGTCGGCTTTGGCCAACGCGGCGTCCGCGGGCTCGCGTCCCACCCAGGCGCCGCTGAGTGCGTCGGCGAGATCGCTGTACGCCTGGAAGCTGTTCTTCAGCGTGGGCTCGGCGAACCCGTACGTGCCGATGCTGTCGGTGATGGAGGAGAAGACCGGGTTGGTCCCCTGCTGTGCCTGGAGCACCGACGGCATGGCCGGGATGCCTCCCGCCTGCGCGTACGTGGTCATGGCCGCCGGCGTGGCCAGGTACGTGAGCCACTTCATGGCGTTGGCCTTGTTCTTCGAGTACTTGTTCAGCCCGACCGCCAGCGCGTGCACGTGGGTCTTGTGCTGCTCACCCGGCACCGGCGCGATGCCGATCTTGCCTGCCGTCTTCGGTGACTTCTCGGCGCTGTTGAGGTCGGCGTAGCCCGCCGACCACTGCAGCGCGAACGCCGCGTTGCCGGACTGCATCGCCGCCTGGGTCTCCGGGAACTCCGCCTGCGCGGAGTCGGGGGAGGTCAGCCCCTTGGTGTAGATGGTGGAGTAGACCGACATCGCGGCCTTTCCCGCGGCGCTGTTCAGCGTCGGCTTGCCGGAGGAGTCCAGCCAGCTCCCGCCCTGACTCCACAGGACGTCGTCCCAGATCATGACGTTGTACAGCAGGTTCTTCGCCTGCAACGCCGTGCCGTACGTCGTGGGTGAGCCGGAGTTGTACTTCTTGGTGAAGAACGCGGCCGCGGCGACGAAGTCGTCCCAGTTCCAGTCCGCCGGAGGCTTCGGCGTCAGGCTCTTGCCGACGACCTCCTGGCTGACCTTGCCGTACTCGGCCTTCCACGCGGCGTCGGACATCAGCTGGTCGATGAGGTCCTTCCGGTAGAGCAGGAAGTGGTTGCTCACGTCGAGCGGCAGCCCGTAGAGCTTGCCCTCGTACGTCAGCCCGTCCACGGCCACCGGGAAGTAGGCCGACGAGTCGACCCCCGCGATGGGGTCGAGGCTGGGCGCGTGCTGCCCGACGATGTAGCTGGCGGTGAAGTAGACGTCCACCGAGCTCGACTTGGCCGCCATCTCCGTCGCCTCCTTGGCGAAGGTGTCCGTACGGCTCAGAAGGGTCATCTTGACCGTGACCCCGTCCTTCTTCCCCTGGCCGGCGTTGTAGGCGTCGACCACCTTCTGCATCGCGTCGCCCTCGGGACCGGGCCAGAGAACCATCTGGACGGTGCCGCCACCGGCGCCGGACCCACCTCCCGCGGCGCCGGCACACCCTGCCGCTCCGCCCATAGCCACCAGCGCGATCGCTGCCGCGGTGAATCTTCGTACCCGCATCGCCTCTCCAAGTGGTCCGTACCAATATGGCAGGTGGCACGGAATAATCCTCTATGGCCCACCTCACGTCAAGAGCGCGAGCGAAAGGCCGCTCGGAAGTGGTACGGACGACTTGTGCACCGACAGCCCGTGCCTGGCCATGACGCGTGAGCCAAGGTCGGGATCTTCGGCCCGGCGGACGGGCGCCGCGACCGTCAGAGGGAGCCGCACCAGACGGGCGGGCGTACGGGCTACTCCTCGACGACGGCCATCGTCTGCAGACGTACCGCGTCCCGCCCCGGCGGCATCCCGAACATGCGCCGGTACTCCCGGCTGAACTGCGAGGGGTTGTCGTAGCCGACGGCGTGGCCGATCGCGGCCACGTCGTTCGGCGCGGAGATGAGCTCGATGCGGGCCTTCTGCAGCCGGATCTGCTTCTGGTACTGCAGCGGGCTCATCGCGGTCACCGCGCGGAAGTGCCGGTTGAGGGACGAGACGCTCGTGCCGATGTCCGAGGCGAGGTCGTCGATGCGGATCACCTGGTCGTACCGGGACCTGATCCAGGCTATGGCGCGGGCGACGAGGGCGAGGCGGCTGTCCGCCGCGCCGGCCTGTCTGATCAGGGCGCCCTGGGGTCCGTTCAGCAGCCGCCAGTGGATCTCCCGCCGCACCCCGTCCCCGAGCACCCGGAGGTCACGCGGCTCCTCCAGCAGGCGCATCAGCCGGACGAGGGCGTCGAGCAGCTTGTCGTCCGCGTCGCTGATCGCCAGGCCCGGCCCGTCGTGGGGCCGGATGGCGGTGGGCCCCCCGTCCACCAGCAGCTGGGCGATCAGCGCGGGCTGGAGCCGCAGCCCGAGCGCGAGGAACGGCTCGCGCCGGCTGGCCCGGGTGATCTGCGAGGTCAGGGGGAGGGCGACGGTCACCACGGCGGCCTGGCCGGGGTGGTGCTCGAAGACATGACCGCCGAGGGCCGAGCGCTTCACTCCCTGCACGACCAGGGCCAGCATCGGCTCGGTGACCGTGGCCATCGTCTCGGTCACGTGGTCGGCGGCGAACACCATGGCGTCCTCGACCCACAGGGGGCGGCGGCTGTCTCCGGCGAGTCGCACGATCCGGCGGCCGAGTTCGTCCAGGTGGCTCACGACTCGAGTGAACCACGGTTCTGGGCGGACGCGCATCATGATCCGGGCAAACTTGAGCGGATCGTGCAATGGTCCGAGCGCAATGACCTAGGTGGTCACGCCGTTCCCCCACTTCAATGGGACGCATCCGGAGACCGCTTCGCCGGCTCTCATATCCCCTGAACGTGGAGGTCCACGAATGTCGCTCGATTCCTATGTCACCCTCGGCCGCTCGGGCCTGCGGGTCAGCCCGTTCACGCTGGGAACGATGACCTTCGGCCCGGACTGGGGCTGGGGCAGCAGCGTAGAGGAGTCGACGAAGATCCTCGCGACCTATGTCGACCGCGGCGGCAATTCGATCGACACCGCCAACATCTACACCAACGGCCACTCCGAGAAGATCATCGGCGACTACCTCGCCGGCCGGCCGTCGCTGCGGGACCGGCTCGTGCTCGGCACGAAGTTCTTCGGCAATCTGTACTCCACCGACCCGAACGGCGGCGGACCCAGCCGTAAGGCGATCGTGCAACAGCTGGAGAACTCGCTGCGCCGCCTCCAGACCGACTACGTCGACATCTACTGGCTGCACAACTTCGACCCGGTCACCCCCGTGGAGGAGACCCTTCGCACGCTGGACGACCTCGTCGGCGCCGGCAAGATCCGCTACGTGGGCTTCTCCGACGTGCCGGCGTGGGCGACCGCCGAAGCGGCCACGCTCGCGCGGTTGCGCGGGTGGGCTCCGATCATCGCGGTGCAGGTGCAGTACTCGCTCCTCGAGCGGACCTCGGAGGGTGAGCTGGTCCCGATGTCCCAGGCGCTGGGCATGGGCGTGATGCCGTGGTCGCCGCTGCACGGAGGGATGCTGTCGGGCAAGTACTCCAGCGCCGACAGCACCGTCCCCGATGCGAGCCGCTCGCGGATTCCCGGCGAGCCGGGCCCGGCCGAACTGACCGTGATCGACGCCGTGAACGCCGTCGCCGAGGAGACCGGCGCGACGTCCGCCCAGGTCGCCCTGGCCTGGGTGCAGGGGCGGCCCGGAGTCGTCTCCACCCTGATCGGCGCACGCAGCATCGACCAGTTCGAGACCAATGTCGGCGCCCTGGACGTGACGCTCAGCGAGGTCCACCGCGCCGCGCTCGACGAGGTCTCGGCGCCCAAGCTGAACTTCCCCGCCGAGAACAACCGGCTTCTGGCGCCGCACCTCCAGTTCGCGGGGGCGACGGTGGACGGCCGTACCTCGGTCGCGTCCCCGTTGCTGCTCGCCTCCAGCGCCCGCTACTGACACCCCCTCGGGCCGTCGGTTGAAACTTTCATCACCAGCCGTTCTCGCTCACGGTGCGGGCGGGGCCGGAAAGACCAGATGGGCGCGTTCCAGAAGGTCCGAAGCGCCATCGGAGCTCTCGATCGCCTTCTTGACGCACCCCGGCGACCCCTGATTTGCTCCGCCATTACCGCTGGCATCGAGCACTGTGGACGCGACCTTCCGCGCCGCGGACAGATGTTAGCGTTAACACGCCCTGCCCTGGGAAGGAGGTCTCCATGATCGGAGGCGGTCCGCAGCCACGCGCCTTCTCAGCGGCGTCCCGGGCGTGGCCGGCACCGGGAGGGGCGCCCTGAACGCCCCGGGCCTGGTGCCGGTGGTGGAACGCGTGTCATCGGTCACCCAGACCGAGGATCTCCAGGCGACGAGGGTTCGCCCGCTGCCTCGACCACCCAGGGGCGGCGAGCGGTTCAGCCGGACGTACCGGCTCCTGTCGCTTCCTGCCGTATGACACAGGATCACTCTGCCTCGTATCCCCCCAGGAGTAGACCATGGAGTCACCCCCCATCCGTTCGGCCGTCGGCCGATGGCGTTCGCCTGTTGGGCTGGCGGTTCGTCTGACCGCCGTGCTGGCGACCCTCCTCGCCGCCGCCCTGACATTGTCGGCACCGGCCTCGGCGGCGACCACGCCGCTGATCGGGGTGGGGTCGGGGCGGTGTCTGGACGTCACCGGCGTCTCCCAGACGAACGGCACGCAGGTGCAGATCTGGGACTGCAACGGTCAGAACAACCAGCAGTGGACCACCACCAGCGCCAGTGAGCTGCGCGTCTACGGCAGCAAGTGCCTCGACGTGAACGGCGGCGGCACCGCGGACGGCACCTCGGTGATCATCTGGGACTGCAACGGGCAGAACAACCAGAAGTGGCGCCTCAACTCCGACGGCACCATCACCGCCATCGGCGCGAACAAGTGCCTGGACGTCGTCGGCGCCGGCACCGCCAACGGCACCAAGGTGCAGATCTACACCTGCCACACCGGCACCAACCAGCGCTGGACCACCGGAACCCCGACGAGCCCCTCGCCGACGCCCTCACCGACGCCGACT
>NZ_BOOC01000032.1 GCF_016863035.1 Microbispora corallina | reverse complement strand
TTCTGGGCGATGAGATCGTGACGATGTTGAACGCGATGACGCAGGGCAACGACGGGTCGTTGTCGACGATCCATGCCAATTCCAGCATGGAGGTGTTCAACCGGATCGCGACGTATGCGTTGCAGGCGGAGGAGCGGCTGCCGATCGAGGCGACGCACATGCTGATCGCCGGGGCCATCGACTTCGTCGTGTTCATCGAGAAACGCAACGACTACGGCAGGGGCGGGCGGCTGCGCCGGTACGTCGCCAGTATCCGGGAGGTGACCGGCGTCGACGGCCGCGTCCTGTCGTCCGAGGTGTTCGCCCCCGGGCCGGAGGGCGCCGCCGTCCCCCACGCGCCCGTCTCGTGCGCGGCGGAGCTGGCCCACTACGGCTACGACCCGAGCTACGGAGCGTGGGCGTGAACGGCGTCGCGTTGGTGGGGCTGGCCCTGGTCGGCGGCGCGGCCGCCGGGGGAGGGCTGTTCCTGCTCGGGGCGTTCGCCCGCGGCGTCGAGCCGCGGCCCGCCGCCCCCGGCCGCACGGAGGAGCGCAGGCAGCGGCTGCGGCGGCTGTCGGCCCGGCTCGGCCTGGCCGCGGTGGTGGCGGCCGTCGTGCTGGCCGTCACCCGCTGGCCGGTCATCGCGATCGGCTCCGGGCTGCTGGTGGTCGGATGGCACGGCCTGACCGGCGGCGCCGCGGAGGAGCGCAGGGCCATGCACAACCTGGAGGCCCTCGCCGCCTGGACCGAGTCGCTGCGCGACACGATCGCCGGGGCTGCGGGCCTGGAGCAGGCCATCCCCGCGTCCGTACGGGCGGCGGCGCCGGTCCTCCAGCCCCACCTGCGGGCGCTGGTCGACCGGCTGCACACGCGCATGGCGATGCCGGACGCGCTGCAGCGCTTCGCCGACGACATCGCCGACCCCTCGGCCGACCTGGTGATCGCGGCGCTCATCCTCAACGCGAAGCTGCGCGGCCCGGGCCTGCGGGAGGTGCTCGGGGCGCTCGCGGGCTCCGCCCGGGAGGAGCTCGACGTGCGCCGCAAGGTCGAAGCCGAGCGCAGGTCCACCCGGCGCAGCGTCCAGATCGTCGTGGGCGCCTCGCTCGGCTTCGCCGCCATCCTGATCGTCTTCAACCCGTCGTACGTCGCCGAGTACCAGGGCCTGCTCGGTCAGCTCGTGCTGATGGTCGTGGCGGTGCTGTTCGGCGCCGGCTTCGCCTGGATGCGCCGCCTGGCCCGGTTCGACAAGCCCGAGCGGCTGCTCGCCCGGACCGCCGTACCGGCCGCGGCCGTGCCCGACTCGTTCGGCGCCCACGCCCAGCAGGAGGTCCCCGCGCGATGACGAGCGTCTCGACGGCCCTGTTCGCGGGCGCGCTGATGGGCCTCGGCCTGTTCGCGCTGGTCCGCGCGCTGTTCCCGGCCCGTCCGGGCATCGCCGCCCGGCTGTCGGCCATGGACGCCGTACGGCAGGGCAACGGCGTGTCGCGGGTGAGCCTGGTGACGACGGACGAGCACGTGAGCCCGCTGCGGCAGCGGCTCGGCGAGTCGGCCCAGAGGTTCTACGCCGCCCGCGGCTGGGAGCTGCGGTCGACCCGGGCCGACCTCGCGCTGCTGGCGCGGTCGTTCGAGGGCTTCCTCGCGACCAAGTGCCTGCTGGGCGCCTGCGGCCTGCTCGCCGCGCCCATCCTCGCCGCGTGGATGTCGCTGATGGGGTGGAGCGTCAGCCTCACCGTGCCGCTGTGGTCGGCGCTGCTGGTCGCGGGGGTGTTCTTCATGCTCCCGGACCTGCAGGTGAAGCGCGACGCGGCCGCGAGGCGGCGGGACTTCCGGCACGCGGTCGGGGCGTTCCTCGACCTCGTCGCGATGAACCTCGCGGGCGGGCGCGGCGTCCCGGAGGCGCTCATGATGGCGTCCTCGCTCGGCGAGGGCTGGGCGATGGTGCGGATCAGGGACGCCCTGGCGAACGCCCGCATCGTCGGCATCACGCCGTGGCAGGCCCTCGGCCAGCTCGGCGAGGAGGTCAACCTCGACGAGCTGCGCGACCTGTCGTCGGCCCTCGGCCTGGTCGCCGAGGACGGCGCCAAGGTGCGGCAGTCGCTGGCGGCCCGGGCGGAGACGATGCGCCGCCGGGAGCTCGCCGAGGTCGAGGGCCAGGCAGGCGAGCGTTCGCAGTCGATGCTCGTCGCGCAGTTGCTGCTGTGCGCCGGCTTCCTGGTGTTCCTGAGCTTTCCCGCCGCCATGAAAATGCTGGGTTCATGAAAAGGGGATCACGCCGATGAATCCGTCCGAATATCCCGCCGTCGTCTACCTCCGCGCGCTGCTGGCCGACCGGGTGCGGCGCGCCCGCACGGCGCCGTCGCGGGGCGCCTCCGCCGTCGAGTGGGTCATCATCACCGCCATCATCGCCGGGGTCGCGCTCACGCTGGCGACGCTCATCCAGAGCCTCGTGAGCAGCAAGTCGGCCGAGATCTCCAGCAACTTCGGCGGCGGTGGCGGCACCGGGCAGAACTGACGGGGAGCGATCGGTGAGGGTGACGGCGAGCCGGCGCGGGGCGGCCCCTGACAGGGGCGCGTCCACGGTGGAGCTCGCCATCATCATGCCGGTCGTCCTCGTCGTCATGCTGCTGATCGTGCAGCTCGCGCTGGTGTTCCACGCGCGCCAGATCGCCGACGGCGCGGCCCGGGCGGGCGCGCGGGTGGCCCGGGCGGCCGGCGTCGGCGCGAACGCCGGCGACTGGCAGCGGGCGGCCGAGGCGCAGGCGCGGGCGCGGGTCGCGCTGATCGGGAAGAAGGTGCTGGAGAACCCGACCGTGCGCGCCTGGCAGGTGGGCGACCAGCGCGGCGTCACCGTCACCGGCGACGTCGCCGCGGCCGTCCCGCTGCTGCCCGGCATGACCTTCACCATCAACGCCCGCTCCGGCGGTCCCATCGAGTGCTTCCGCCCCGACGACGGCACCGGAGACTGCCAGTGACCGCCCCGCGCCCGAGGGCCGCAACCTCAGGCCCGTGCCCGGTCCCTACGGCGCCCGCCCCGCACGCGAGGGGCCTCAAGGGCGCCCCGAGCCTGCCGCGCCGGGGGCGCGGCCATGAACAGGGGAGGGGCGCGGCCGTGTCTGGACTGAGGAGCGCGCGGGAGCGTAGCGACCAGAGCGCGACGAGGGAAGACGCGGCCAAGAAGGGCGCCCCGAGCCTGCCGCGCCGGGGGCGCGGCCATGAACACGCGAGGGGCGCGGCCGTGTCTGGACTGAGGAGTGAGGAAGCGAGGGACGAGCTTCCGAACGACGAGGGAAGACACGGCCTCAAGGGCGCCCCGAGCCCGCGCGAGCGGAGCGAGCGCCAGGAGCAGGGCTCGATGGCCGTGGAGGCGGTGGTGCTGGCGCCGGTCATCCTGCTGTTTCTGCTGTTCATCGTGGGGGCGGGCCGGATCGTGGAGGCGAAGGGCGAGGTGGACGGTGCGGCGCGGGACGCGGCGCGGGCGGCGTCGGTGCAGCGGGACTTCGGTTCGGCGCAGCAGGCGGCGGCGCGGGCGGCGCGGGCGGGGCTCGACTGCCGGGGCGGCCCGAGTGTGAGTCTCGGCGGCAGCGACTGGGAGCAGGGCGGGAACGTGCGGGTCGAGGTGGGCTGCGACGTCGACCTGGGGTCGGTGAGCGGTTTCGGGTTCGCGCCGACGCTGCACATGAGCAGCACGTCGGTCGTGCCGCTGGAGCGGTTCCGGAGGATCGGATGAGGGCCCGGGGGAGGACGCGCGGGGAGCGCGGTTCGCTGTCGGTGTTCATGGTGGGGTTCGCGTTCCTGGGTCTGGGCCTGGCGGGGATCCTGGTCGATCTGTCGTCGATGATGAACGCCTACCTGCGGGCGGCCGACATCGCGGAGCAGGCGGCGCGGGCGGGGGCGGACACGATCGACGAGGACCATCTGCTGAGCACGGGCGTGGTGCGGATCTCGGACGCGGGGACGGCCTGCGCGGCCGCGCGGGCGATCGTGGCGGCGCACGGGGACGCGGACGTCGTCCTGCTGAGCTGCCGGGTGCCGGACGACCAGCACGTGACGGTGGGGGTCAGGCTGCCCTGGCAGGCGTACTTCCTGGCTGTGTTCGGCGTGCAGGGGGGCACCCGGGACGCGGAGGCGACGGCCGGGCCGGACACGGGACAGGGAGGCTGACCGCATGTCACCGCGGCAGGCCGTGCACATCAGGACGCAGCGCACGGCGTCGGACGTCGCGTTCGGGGTGCTGGCCATCCTGGCGCTCGCGGGGTTGCTGGCGGGCGTGCCGTACGCGCTGGGGCGGTTCCTGGGGTCGCCGATCCCGGACGGCGGGTTCTCGCTGAGCATGCTCACCGAGGAGGTGGGGCTCAGCACCGTTCTCGACATGCTGTCGATCCTCGTCTGGCTGGCGTGGCTGCAGCTGGTGGCGTGCGTCCTGGTCGAGCTGTGGGCGGGGATCCGCAGGGTGGGGGTGCCGGCGCGGGTGCCGTTCGCGCGGGGGCCGCAGGCGCTCGCGCACCGGCTGGTGACGGCGGCGCTGCTGTTGTTCACGGCGACGGCGGTGGTGGCGCCGGTCGTGAGCACGCTGGTCGCCCCGCCGGCGCCGCAGCACACGGTGTCGGACGTGCGCGAGAAGGCGCCCGCGCCGGAGAAGGAGGTGCTCGCGCCGGTCAAGAAGACGAAGAAGGTGTACGTCGTCCAGCCGCCGGAGGGGCGCCACCACGAGAGCCTGTGGGAGATCGCGGAGAAGTGCCTCGGCGAGGGCCGGCGCTACCGGGAGATCTACCACCTCAACGAGCACCGGGAGCAGCCGGACGGCAGCCGCCTGAAGATGGCGGACCTGATCCGCCCGGGCTGGGTGCTCGACATGCCGGACGACGCGGTCAACGTGCATGTCGTGCCGATCGACGAGGACCGGCCGGCCACGCTGCACGACCACCCGGGGAAGCCGTCCGAGCTGGACGGGCGCACCCACTACGACCAGGTGGACGGCGGCCGGGCGACCACTCCGGACGGCGGCCACGCGGAGCAGGCGGGCCGTCCGGCCGACCCGGAGATGACGCAGGACATCCGCGAGCACGTGCGGGATGTGCAGCGCGGGCGCCAGCAGGCGCCGGAGTCGCCGGTGGCGGACATCGCGGCCGCCTGGCCGGACTTCCTGGCGGCGGCCTCGCTCGCCGCGGCCGGGCTGCTGGCGGCTCTCGGCAGCCGCAGGCGGACGCAGCTGTGGAACCGGGCCTTCGGGCGGCGGCTGCCGCATCCCGAGGGCGACGCGGCCCTGGCCGAGATGGCCCTGCTGCTGGGGGCCGACGTGCACGGGTCGCGGCTGCTGGACGTCGGGCTGCGCCACCTCAGCCAGGCGCTCGCGGCGCAGGGCCGGACGCCGCCGACGGTGTTCGCGGCGTTCCTCGCGCGGACCCATCTCGACCTGTGGATCCACCCGGCCGACCGGGACGCCCCGGCGCCCTGGGCGGCGGTCGACGGCGGCCGGATCTGGCGGCTCACGGCGGCGGACGGGCACCGGCTGCCCGATCTGCCCGACGTGCTGGCGCCGTACCCGGGGCTGGTCTCGCTCGGCACGAGCGAGGCGGGGCGCGTGCTGGTGGACCTCGAGGCGGCGCACGGCCTGATCAACCTGCGCGGACGTCCGCACGTGGTGGCCGCGGCGCTGGCCGCCCTGGCGGTGGAGCTCGCGACCAACCGCTGGTCGGACCACATGCGCCTGGTCCTCGTCGGGTTCGGCGCGGAGCTGTCGCTGATCGCGCCTGACCGGATCAGCGTCTTCCCCACGCTGGCCGAGGCCCTGCCGGAGCTGGAGGCGCGCACCGACGACGTGCGCCGGGCGCTGGCGGCGTCCGGCCTCGACTCGGTGCTGACCGGCCGGTGCCGGGGGGTGTACGGCGAGGCGTGGATGCCCGTCTACCTGCTGAGCGCGACGCCGCCGGCCCCCGATGAGGCGGCGCGGCTGGCCGACCTCGCCAGGACCGGGACCCGGCTGTCCTCCGGCTACCTGGTGGCGGGCGACGACGTCCCCGGCTCGTCGTGGGCCTGGGAGCTGTCACCGGACGGCCGGGCCGAGGTGCGGGCGCTCGGGCTGGAGGTGCGCGGCCAGCTCCTTCCGGAGCAGCAGTACGCGCAGGTGATCGAGCTGTTCCGCAGCGCCGGGCGGGACGAGGTGGTCATGGACGACCCGGAGCCGTCCGGGCCGGCGGCGGCGCAGCTCCACCCGAATTTCCGCCCGGCCGTGGAGGTGCGGGTGCTGGGGTCCGTGGAGGTGCTCGCGCCGCGGCCGCTGGAGGAGGAGCGGCTGGCGCTGTGTGCCGAGCTGGTGGCGTACCTGGCCACCCATCCCGGCGGCGTCCACCCGCGGGTGCTGGCCGGGGCGCTGTGGCCGCGCGGCGTCGAGGCGTCGGTGCGCGACGCGGCGATCGAGCGGACGCGGCAGTGGCTGGGCGCCGACAGCGTCGGGCGGTCCAACCTGTACGCGGACGAGGACGGCCGGCTCCACCTCGGCCCCGAGGTGCGGGTCGACTGGCTGGCGTTCCGCGAGCTGATGCGGCTGGCCAGGACGGAGCCGGCGCGGGAGGCCGAGCACCTGACCCGGGCGCTCGACATGGTGCGCGGCCCGCTCCTGAACGGCCGGCCGCCCGGCCGCTACCTGTGGCTGGCGGGCGACGGCCTGGTATACGAGGCCTCGGCCCGGGTGTCGGACGCCGCCCGCCGGCTGTCGCGCCTGCGCCTGGAGTCGGGCGACGCCTGGGGCGCCATGACGGCCGCGCAGGCCGGGCTGCGCCTGTCGGAGGAGGACGAGGGCCTGTGGCGGGAGCTGCTGCGGGCGGCCCACGCGACCGGTGACGGGGCGACCCTGCGGAACTGGGTCACCACCCTGCGCCGCCGGGCCGCCTCCTCCCCGTACCAGGGCCGGCTGGTCCCCGAGACCGAGGCGCTCATCGAGGAGCTCCTGCCCGCCCCCGTCCGGGCCGCCGGATAGGAGCTCCCGCCGTGACCCCCCACCCGCCTCCCGCCCGCGGCGTCCGCCGGCGTCCGCCGGGCCGCGGGACGGCGGCGCCGGTGGCCGCGCTCATGGCGGTGCTGGCGGCGGGGTGCGCCCCCGGGCCGTCCCAGGGCTACCGGCCGCCGCCCGCCGGAGCGACCGTCTCGGCCGTGCCCGCCCCGACGGGCGCGACGGGCGGGAGCACCCCCGGCCCGGCGACCCCGGCGCCCGTACGCACGGGGCGGCCGTCCTTCCCGTTCCCGCGTGATTTCAGGGTCGTCGTGGCGACGTCGGGCGCGCCGGCGAAGGCGGCGGGGGCCGTGCGGACGTTCGGGGAGTTCTGGCGGGCGTGGTGGTACGCCGTGACCACCGCGGGGCGCGACGAGCGCTACCTCCAGTACATCGTCCCCGGCACAGAGGCCTACGGGACCGGCCTGTTCGCCCGGGTCGTGGGCGAATGGAGGGCCGAGGGCGTCCGGCCGGTCGGCGTGGTCCGCGCGCACGACGTGCGGGTGGTCGCGGCGGACGCCGGCGGAGTCACGCTGGCGGGCTGCGGAGACGAGACCCGCGCGGGCACCAAGAACCTCACGACCGGACGGGTGAGCTGGACGTTCGGGCAGCACGACACATCGCGGTACAAGATCCGGATCATGATGGTCCCGGGGCAGGCGGGCGGCTGGCGGATCCGCGCCTACCAGTCCGTCCCCGTCACGAGCCCCGCGGGCAGGGAGTGCCGATGACGATACGAAGGTTCCTCGCGGTGGCGGCCGCCGTCCTCGCGACGCTCGTCGCCGCGGCCCCGGCGCACGCCGACCCCGGCGGCGGGGGAGGCGGCGACGGGAACGGCAGCTACTACGCGTACGTGAAGTCGCTCGTCCACATCAAGGGCTCGGGCTACCGGGGCAAACCCAGCGTGCAGGTCGACTACGACCCGCCGCACTGCTGGTACCAGCCGCAGTACACCTACGACGAGATGTTCGACTGGGTGCAGCGGGTCTACTTCGTGTGGCACCACCAGGGCCCGGAGGACCAGGCCGGCGCGTCCGCCTGGCAGAAGGAGATGCTCGCCAAGATCAGGGAGCACGAGGGCGAGCCCGGCAAGATCTTCTGGTTCCTCACCGACGACGGCACGGACGCCGGCTGGAACTGCTACGTCAGCACCGACCCCTTCTGGATCTACGTCGGCGCGCAGCCGCCGGCCGCCCTGGGCGACAAGATCATCGACCCGATGGACCTCGCCCTCATCGCCCGGGCCAACCTCACGCTGCCCAAACCGCGCTTCCGGCTGAACCCGCCCGCCAGGAACGGCGTGAACCGCAGCTACGTCGGCCTGCCCACGTGGGTGAGCACGCCGCGCGTCGGGCAGCTCGACGTCACCGCGTACGTCGAGGGGACGAACCTGTCGGCCACGATCACGGCGACGCCGGTGCGGGTGGACATCTCGGTCAGCGACCCCGGCGCCCAGGTGCGGGACGGCCGGGCCACCTGCCCGCGCTTCAGCCAGGGCGCCGACCCCGACGCCGGGTGCACCGTGCGGTTCAGCCACGCCTCCATCGGCGGGCCGTACCGGATCACGGTCACGCAGGTCTGGGACATCGCCACGAACGTCGGGGGTGTGAACCTCGCGCCCGATCCGGCGCTCATGTCCACCTCCCAGACCGTCGTCGTCGACGAGATCCAGTCCACGGTCACGAAGTGAGCGCCGCTCCACGCTCCCGGCGCCGGGAGCGTGGAGCGGCCGGGCCGGTCAGCGGCCCAGGTGGGCGCCGCCGTTCACGTGGATCACCTGGCCGGTGATGTGGCCGGCGGCCGGCGAGGCCAGGAAGGCGACCGTGGAGGCGATGTCCTGCGGCGTGCCCGCCCGGCCGTTCCTGGTGGCCTCGACCCGGCGGCGCACGCCCTCGTCGTCGAGCCGTCCCCGGAAGAACTCGGTGTCGACGACCAGGCCGGGCGCGACCAGGTTGGCGGTGGCGCCCCGCTTCCGCCCGATCTCGGCGGCCAGGTCGGCGGTCCACGACTCGAGGGCCGCCTTGGCCGCGCCGTACGACCCGGAGCCCGTGCCGCGCGCGGCGATCGAGCCGAGGTTGACGATCCGGGCACGGTCGCCGAGGCGCGGCAGTAGCGCCGTGGTCACCAGGACGGCGGACAGCAGGTTCGCCTCCAGGTTGGCCCGCCACGCCTCCGCCACCGAGGCGAGGTCGCCGGCCGCCTCTCGATCGAGGTCGGTGTTTCCCCCCGCGTTGTTGACGAGCACGTGCACGGTCTCCGGAAGCAGGGGGAGCGCCCCCTCCACCGCCACCGGGTCGGCCGCGTCGAACGCGACGTACCGCGCGCCCAGCCGCTGGGCCGCGTCCTTGAGCACATGCTCGCGCCGGCCGGTGATCGTCACCCGGTGGCCCGTCTGCGTGAACTCCCGCGCGATCGCGTAGCCGATCCCCGTCGCGCCGCCTGTCACCACTACTTCACGCATGATCTCCACCCTCCTTGCCGGATATCTACGAATACCCGGCCCGGGCGGTCATAGCCGCTCGGCATAACGACTTCACAAGATTGACTGGAGATTTACCGTGAGGGCGGCCCCTCTGTCGATGAAGGAGTGACTGGATGAGTAACAGCTTGCTCGGCGGCGACCCCGCGGAGATGCAGAGCATGGCCGCGCAGTTCAGCCAGCAGGCGGACCAGGTTCGCGCCACGATGGCCAACCTCGACCGTGAGGCGGCCAAGGTCGGCACCGCCTGGACCGGCCCCGGCGCACAGCGCTTCCACGACGCCTGGCAGAGCTACCGCGCGGCGTTCCAGCGCATGTCCGAAGAGCTCAACGAGGCCTCCCGGGTCATCACCACGTACCGCGGCAACATCGAGTCCGCCACCCGCTGACCCACGCCGGCCCGTCCGAGGGCCGTCCCGCCGAGGCCGTCCCCCGCGTCAGGGCGGCCTCGCGTCGTTCCCGGCCCGACTCCCCGCGATCAGGCGGGTACGGCGGCCTGGACGGGCGTCACGGTCCCGGAGATCACGAGCAGCCCGCGGCCCGGAGGGCCGCCCACCGCGCCGCGCGGCAGCCGGACGGTGAACAGGTCGCCGTCGGCCGGGCTCTGGACGGACAGCAGCAGCCCGGTCCGCGCCTTGCGCGCCTCGGCCGTGAAGCCCCGGTAGGCCGTCGCGAGGTCGCCGGTGGTCCCGGCCAGCAGCATCCCGTGCTCCCCGTCCCGGCCGCCGCGCAGGATCTCGTCGAGGGCGAGGCCGAGCGCCGAGTCGGGTGAGATCAGCTCGGCGTCGTCGACGATCGCGACGTACCTGTCCCGCCCGGCGACCAGCGCCAGCGGGTCGTGCGCGCCCGGCAGCCCGCCGAAGTCGTCCGTCCCGCCGCCGGTCACGCTCCGCGCGTTGCCGTCCAGCACGGCGAGCACGCCCGGCGCGCCCGCGAGCTCCCGGAGCGGGCTGCGCCGCGGGGTGACGACGAGCACCGGGGTCCCCCTCTGGAGCAGCGAGCGGGCCGCCGTGAGCAGGCACGACGAGCGGCCCGACCGGGGCGGCCCGGCGACCACGGCGGCCGGGCCCTGGCCGAGCAGGTCGATACCGAGGGGCGCGAGGGCGTCGCCGCCCGCGCCGAGCAGCGCCCACAGCGGCGACGGCGGCTCGAACGACGGCGCGAGCTCCAACGCCTGCCCGGCGGTGATCCGCGGGGGCAGCGCGTCGACCCGAAGCGGCGGCTCCGACGGCCACACCCACGGCCCTGGCCGGCCTGGCTCGCCGCCGAACCGCGCCGCCGCCGAGCGGCCGAGCTCCTGCAGGGCGGCCACCTGGGCCGGCCCGGACGGGTCGTGGCCCAGCAGCGCGATCTGGCTCTCCACCAGGCCGTGCTCCCCGGCTGACAGGGCCCTCCCGGGGGGCATGGCGGCCGGCAGGCTCCGCGCGGGGAACCCGGCCAGGCCGTAATCGGCGGGGTCGGCCAGCCGCAGCACCAGCCGGTCGTCGAAGACGGTCGAGATCTGCCCGAGCAGGCCCGACCTGTCGGACGTCACCACCGCGCGCAGCCCGACGGCCGGTCCCTCGCGCAGCAGCTGGAGCAGGGCGTCGACCAGCCGCCCGTAGTCGTAGTTCTCGAACGCCGCGACGTACCCCTCCCACCGGTCGACCATCAGCACCAGCCACGGCAGCCGCCCCACGCCCGGCGCGGGGCCGGCCGGCCGCCGCGACCTGGCCGCGGCCCTGGCCTCGGCCAGCGAGGCGTACCCGGCCTCGGCGAGGAGGTGCTGGCGGCGCCCGACCTCGGCCCGCAGCCGCGTCAGCAGCCGCTCCACCCGGTCGAGCTGGTCGCGGGTGACCACGGCGCCGCAGTGCGGGAGGCCGACGAGCGGCAGCAGCGCCCCCGAGCCGCAGTCGACGGCGTGGATGTGCACGTCCTCCGGCGAGGCCCCGGCCGCGATCGAGCCCGCGATCGTGCGCAGCGCCGTCGACCTGCCGCTGCGCGCCGCGCCCGCGACCAGCAGGTGGCCGCCGTGGCGCGGGTCGAGGGAGAGCGGCCGTCTGTCCTGCTCCCACGGCAGGTCCGCCAGCCCGTACGGCAGGGCCGGCACCTCCTCGGCTCCGGGACGGTACGGCCGGGCGGCCTCCAGCAGCCGGCCGTCCCCGGCGCCGTCGTGCTCGCCGTACCGGGGTCGCGTCCGCGCCGGGACCGACGGGCCGGGGGACAGGACCACCCGGTCGGGCAGGGGCGGCAGCCAGGGGCTGGGCTGGCGGGGCACGCCGCGCCCGGCCTCCCTCAGCGCCTCGACCAGCAGCGCGAGGTCGGTGTCGGCGGAGGCGGGCGCGGGCGGCGGAGCGAGGGGATGGCCGAGGGACGGCCAGGGCAGGTCGACCACGCGCAGGTCCTCGCCGGCCCGGGGCCGCCCGTCCGCGCCGCGGCCGCCCGGGGTGCGGCCGCCGATCCGCGCGGCCTGGACGGCGACCGGATGCCCGGACCCGGCCCGGACGAAGCAGCGGCCGGGCGTCGAGCGGGAGATGTGGGCCGCGTCCGGCCCGTCGATCACATCGGACGACTCGCGGGCGTCGGTCACCCGCAGGGCGATCCGCAGCGAGGTGTTGGCCTGGATGTCGGCCGTGACCACGCCGCCGGGCCGCTGCGTGGCGAGGATCAGGTGGATGCCGAGCGACCGGCCGCGCCGGGCGATGTCCACCAGGCCGTCGACGAACTCGGGGAGCTCGGCCACGAGCGCCGCGAACTCGTCGATGATCAGCACGAGCCGGGGCAGCGGCGGGTGGGGCTCGCCCGGCTCGGCCGCCTCCTCCGGCACCGGGGCGCCGAAGATCCCGTGCCCGCGCCCCTGCCGGACGCCCCCCGAGCCCAGCACCCAGGTGGCGCCGCGGGCTCGCAGCCGCTGGTACTCCTCGACGTCCTTGGCCCCCGCCCGCAGCAGCAGCCGCTCCCTGCGCCTGATCTCCGCGGCCAGGGACGACAGGGCCCGCTGCGTGAGGTGGCCGTCGAGGTCGCTCACCATGCCGACGGTGTGCGGGAGCCGTACGCACTCCTTGAAGGCGGCGCCGCCCTTGTAGTCGATGAGCACGAACGTCATCTCGTCGGGCCGGTTGGCCACGGCCAGCGAGCAGATGAGCGTCTGGAGCAGCTCCGACTTGCCCGCGCCGGTGGTGCCCGCGACCAGGGCGTGCGGGCCGTCCCTGCCGAGGTCCACCTCGAACGGGCCCTCCGGGCCGACTCCGATGACGGCCCGGGTGGACCTGCCCCACCGCTCGGCCAGCTCCGACGGGCTGGGGACCGCCGCCCCGGCCCCCAGGAGGTCGAGCAGCCGGACCGAGTCGGGCAGCGCCGAGGCCGGGTCGTCCCTGCTCACGTCGCGGAGCGGGGCGAGCGCCCGGGCCAGGCGGTCGGCCCACGACGCCGAGACCTGGTCGGCCCGGATCCCGTCGATCGGGTCGAGGCCGCCGCCGTGCAGCCGTACCGCGCCCGCGGCGTCGCAGGAGACCACGGTCGCGCACTCCTCGGGGAGCAGCCGCTCGTCGGCGTCGAGGGCGATCGTGTAGACCCCCGCGCGCGGGCCCTGCCGGAGCACCTGCGGCATCCCGGGCAGGCCGCGCAGCACCTGGGCGCCGTCGAGGACCACCAACACGTCGTACGGCCGCTCGTCGTACGCCGTGAAGCCCGCCTCGCCCGCCGGGCCGGGCTCCGAGCGGCCGAGGTCCTCCCAGCCGGCCGGGCCGCCGCCCAGCCGCGTCCCGCGCAGGACCTCCGCGTACGGCCCGCCCCGGCCCTCGGCGTCGAGCCGCTCGGCCACGAGGGCCGCGAGCTCCGACACGCGGCGGGCGGCCGACTCGGGGTCGGCGGCGACCAGCGCCGCGCAGTCGGCCGTCAGCGAGCCGCCGCGGGAGGAGGCGTCGGGGACGCAGTGGGGCAGCCAGCGGACCCAGCCCCACTGCTCGGCGCTGTCGGGGTGGGCGGACAGCACGACGATCGCCAGGTCGCGGGGGCTGTGCAGGGCCGCGGCCTGCCCGACGAGCCAGCGGGCGCAGCCGAGCGCCACCCGGCGCGGCCCGGTCAGGCCCGCGACGCCGAGCCGCCGCATGACGAGCGCGACCGGGACGTTCAGGCAGGACGGCGGCTCGGGCCGGGGCGCGTCCGGCGGGGCGCCGGTCTCGGGCTCGTACTCCAGGTCGGCCGGCAGGTCGGCCAGGCCCACCCGCAGGCGCAGGGCGTCGCGGTCGTGGACGCGGCGCTCCCACAGCCGCCGCCGGGGCCCGGTCGCGGTGAGCAGCACCTCGGCCGGGTCGGGCGCGCCGCTCCGCCGGGCCGCCTCGTCCTCCTCGACCGCCCGGGCGACCTCCTCCTCGAACGCGGCCAGCCGCTCCCGGTACGCCTTGAGCGCCCGGCGGTGCTTCTTCCTGCCGTGCCTGCGGTCGCCGGCCCACTGGCCAAGCATGATCAGCGGGGTCATGAAGGCGATCAGCAGGAAGTACCACAGGTGCAACGCCACGGCCATGACCAGGCCGAGGACCGCGGGGAGCAGCGCCGCGAGCACCTGCAGCCGGATGCCCTCGGCCCGCCTCGGCTCGGTCGGAACCGTGACGCGCCGGCGGCGGTCGGGCCGCTGCAGGCGTGGCGGCCGGTTGTAGGCCAGCCCGCCGTCGGGCAGCGCGTCCAGATGGGCGTCCGGCGGCTCGACCGGCCCGGCGGAGAAGGCGGAGCCGCCGCACGCCAGCACGCCTCCGGCCGGCCAGTGCACGGCCTCGGTCACCGCCGCGCCGTCCAGCCGGGCCGTCTCGTCGCCGCCGGCCGGGTTCCGGGGGCCGTCCAGGGCGTCCCGGGGTCCGTCGCCACTCGTCCCGTCGCGCCCGGCGCCTCTTACCCGGAACGGCCCTCCGGCCGGCGCGGGACGGTCCTCCTGTCCGGCCGGCTCCACCGTCAGCGCGCCGGGGGTCAGGCGGATCACGGCGGCGACCGGCGGCATCCGGGGGTCGGGCACGGAGACGGCGCAGGCGGGGTCGGAGCCCAACGTGTGTGCGCCGAGCCCGAGCCGGTGGACCGCCCCGGCCCCCGGCCCGCCGACGACGCGGACCTCGACCAGCCCGTCGGGCTCCTCCGTCATCGTGGCGGCCGCCACGTGGCCGTCCAGGGCCACGATGTCGCCGTCGCGCAGCAGGCCGAACACCGCGGCGTCCGGGTCGAGCGGCCGCCCGTCGAGCCACAGCTTGGCGCCCGTCCCGGGCTGCGCGGGCTGCCCCCGGTCGAGGTCGTACGGCGCGCGGGCGCGCGGGAGCCGTACGACGTTGGCGGGCCGGCCGGAGGCGCCGTCGAGCGCGGCGGCGAGCGCGGCGACCGTCGTCGCCTCGTCGCCCTCGACCATCACGTCACGCCGGCCGTGCTCGGCGACCACGGTGAGCGTAATCCGCATGCGCAGGCTCCCAGACGGCGGTTCCCGGCGTAGGCGAACCGGCTGCTTTTCTTCGGGAGGACCTCGGCGAAGTCCCCGGGGGTGGAGAACGTCTTCGGGCAAAGCGTTTCATCTCAGGGCCGTGACGTGAAGATCACGCGTACCGGCAGGCGGCCGGACGAGCCTCCCGCCCGCGATGTTCTCCGGGGGGACACCGTAGTCAGGCGCCCGCGCGCATTCCGCTGTTTTCCGTAATCGGTAAAGGTGTCCGCTCCCGCCGGAGGTTGTGGACGGGCATGCCCTCTGTGGCTCGGGATGCCGGAGGGTTCCGCGCGGACCGCAATGTCAGGATCGTTGTGAAGGATGTGATCGGTGTGATGGAAGTGAATAGCTACTATCACTAAATTGCGCGATGGGATAGCGATGTGCAGAAATGGCGATAGATCCACTGCCGTTGACAGGCGTATTCCTAACGGATAAGCATGGGTCGCCGCTTCGCGGCACGGAGAACGCCGAAAGCTGCCCATAATGTGGTGAATTCGGAGCGAACAGCAAGACCGTAAACACATTGGTGCGGCCCGAAACAATGGGCGCGATCATTCTTGGGAGTCCCCCACCCATGAGGATCAGCGAGAAGCCTTCGCACGACGGCCGGGCGCCGGTGGGCGAGCGGCCGGGCCTTTCCGGGCCCGCCTCCCGCAAGCTGCCCGTGCCGCCGAGGGAGCGCAAGCCGGCGCTCGCCGCCCTCGCCGTCCTGCTCATCCTGGGCGGTTCGCTGGCCGCCACGCTGCTGGTCATGCGGAGCGGCGACCGGGTGTCGGCGGTGCGGATCGTGGAGCAGGTGGGAGCGGGCCAGCTCATCCCGGCGAGCGCGATCCAGGAGGTCCAGATCGCCGACACGGGCATCGACTACGTGCCCTGGCGGTTCAGCGACCGGGTCGTGAAGACGTACGCCGCCGTGACGCTGCTGCCGGGCACCCTGCTCACGGAGCAGATGGTCAGCGCCGACAGCGACGAGGTCGGGCCGGGCAAGGCGATCGTCGGGCTCGCGCTCAAGGCCGGGCAGGTGCCTTCTGGGCTCATCAAGGGCGACATGGTCCAGGTGATCTACGTGCCGTCGGCGGGCCGGGGGTCCTCCACCGCCCAGCAGCGGGTGCTCGCCTCCGCCGCCCGGGTCGAGAGCGTGGGCTCCGCGGAGCGCAGCGGCAGCGGGCTGGTCTCGGTCGTCGTCGACACCTCGGTGGCGCCGACCGTCGCCCTGTACGCCTCCAGCGGGGAGATCGCCCTCATCGAGCTTCCCGGAGCCAAGTGACGTGGCGCTCATCGTCCTCGCCGCCGACAAGGGGGCGCCCGGGGTCACCACCGCGGCGACCGCCCTCGGCGCCGTCTGGCCCCGCCCGGTGCTGCTGGCCGAGTGCGACCCCTCCGGAGGCGACCTGGCCTACCGGCTCCCCGGCGCCGACGGCGGCATGCTCAACACCGGCAGGGGCCTGCTCAGCCTGGGCGCGGTCGCGCGCCGCGGGCTGCACGGCGACCAGATCCAGGAGCACACCCAGAAGCTCGTCGGCGGCCTCGACGTGCTCGTCGGCCTGACCACGGGCGAGCAGGCGGCGGGCCTGACCTGGCTGTGGGGCCCGCTGGGCCGCTCGCTGGTCGCGTTCCCGCACGCCGACGTGCTGGCCGACTGCGGACGCCTCGGGCTGCACCCGCAGATCAACGACCTGGTGGCCGAGGCCGACCAGGTGGTCCTGCTCACCCGGGCCAGCCTCGACCACGTGGCCCACCTGCGGGAGCGGCTGACGCTGATCGGGCGCCCGGTCGGCGTGGTCGTCATCGCCGACCCCCGGTCGTACCGCGCCTCGCTGGAGGAGGTGCGGCGCATCGTCTCCGGGTGGGACGTCGCGTTCGTCGGCGGGCTCGCGTACGACCCGAAGGGCGCCGAACTGCTGCGCGGCCAGTGGGGCGGACGGCTCGACCGCAGCCTGCTCATCCGGACGGCGCGGGAGCTGGCGGCCCGCCTGGCCGGTCACGTGGCCGCCGGCGACCGGCCGGTCCCGCAGCCCAAGAGCCAGGAGCCGTCGAACGGGGTGCGGCCGTGAGCGGCCGGCGGCCGGTGGACCACGGGCTGGTGAAGCGGTTCCGGCAGGAGGTCGGCGACCGGCTGGCCCACCAGCGGCGGCTGGACCAGGCGAGCGGGCTGCCCCCGATGACGGGGGAGGACGAGCGGCAGTTCGCGCGGGCCCTGATCGCCCAGGTCCTCGAGGAGTACGCCCGCAACGAGATCGGCGTCGGGCGCACCCCGCCGACGGCCGAGGAGGAGGAGGCGCTCGCCGCGGGCATCCACGCCGCCCTGTTCGGCGTCGGCCGCCTCCAGCCGCTGCTCGACGACACCGAGGTCGAGAACATCGACGTCAACGGGTGCGACCGGGTCTTCGTCAGCTACGCGGACGGCCAGGAGCTCATGCACGACCCCGTGGCCGAGTCGGACGAGGAGCTGATCGAGCTCATCCAGATCCTCGCGGCGTACTCGGGGTTGTCGTCGCGGCCGTTCGACACGGCCAACCCGCAGCTGGACCTGCGCCTGCCGGACGGTTCCCGGCTGTCGGCGGTCATGGACGTCACCGTGCGTCCGGCGCTGTCGATCCGCCGCGCCCGCCTCGGCAAGGTCTTCCTCAGCGACCTCATCGGGAACGGCACGCTCACTCCCGAACTGGGCCGGTTCCTGTCGGCGGCGGTGGCGGCGCGGAAGAACATCATGATCGCGGGGTCGACGAACGCGGGCAAGACGACGTTGTTGCGGGCGCTGGCCAACGAGATCCCGGCGAATGAGCGGTTGATCACGGTGGAGCGGGCGCTGGAGCTGGGGTTGGACCAGTTTCCGGAGTTGCATCCGAACGTGGTGGCCTTCGAGCAGCGCCTGCCGAACTCGGAGGGGCAGGGGGAGATCACGATGGCGGAGCTGGTGCGGCGGTCGCTGCGGATGAACCCCTCGCGGGTGATCGTGGGTGAGGTTTTGGGCGATGAGATCGTGACGATGTTGAACGCGATGACGCAGGGCAACGACGGGTCGTTGTCGACGATCCATGCGAATTCCAGTATGGAGGTGTTCAACCGGATCGCGACGTATGCGTTGCAGGCCGAGGAGCGGCTGCCTATCGAGGCGACGCACATGCTGATCGCCGGGGCCATCGACTTCGTCGTGTTCATCGAGAAACGCAACGACTACCACCGCGGCGGCACACTGCGCCGCTTCGTCTCCAGCGTGCGCGAGGTCACCGGCGTCGACGGCCGCGTCCTGTCCTCCGAGGTGTTCACATCGACAGGAGACCGGGTCGTGCCGCACGCTCCGATCTCCTGTGTCGACGAGCTCGCCCACCACGGCTACGACCCGGCGCAGGGAGCGTGGCGATGACCGCACCCGTTCCCCCCTCATCCGGGAGGCCGTGATGCCGCTGCTCCCCCCCGGCGTCCTCGACCCCTTCGTGCTGCTGTCCGGCGCGGCGGCCGGCGGCGGGCTCTTCCTGCTCGCCCTGTCCGTCTACGGCCTGCGCCCCCGGCCCGCCGGGCCCGACGGCACGGACCGGCGGAGGCGGCTGCTGCGGACGCTGTCCACCCGGTCGGCCGTCGCCGCCGTGACCGGCGTGGTCGTGCTCGCCGCCACCGGCTGGCCCGTCGTCGCGGCGGGAGCCGTGCTGCTCGTGCTGGCCTGGCGCGGCCTGACCGGCGGCGCCGCCGAGGAACGGGCCGCCATGCGCCGCCTGGAGGGCCTGGCCGCCTGGACCGAGTCCCTGCGCGACACCATCGCCGGCGCGGCCGGGCTCGAACAGGCCATCCCGTCGTCCATCCGCGCCGCCGCGCCCATGCTGCAGCCCCATCTGCGGGCCCTGGTCGACCGGCTGCACACCCGCATGCCGCTCGCGGACGCCCTGCGCATGTTCGCCGACGAACTCGACGACACCTCCGCCGACCTGGTGGTGGCCGCGCTCATCCTCAACTCGCGCCTGCGCGGGCCCGGCCTGCGCGACGTGCTGTCCGCGCTCGCGGTCTCCGCCCGCGAGGAGCTCGACATGCGGCGGCGGGTCGAGGCCGAGCGCAGGTCCACCCGCAAGAGCGTGCAGATCGTCGTCGGCACCGCCCTCGCCTTCGCGGCCGCGCTCGTCGTGTTCAACCGCTCGTACGTCGAGGAGTACGACTCCCTGCTCGGGCAGGCCGTGCTCGTCGTGGTCGCGGGCCTGTTCGGCGCCGGGTTCGCCTGGATGCGGCGGCTCGCCCGGTTCGACAAGCCCGCGCGCATCCTCGCGCCCTACCACCGGCCGGCCCCTACCGCGGCGGTGCCGGAGCAGGGCCGCGGCGGCGTCCAGGAGGTGGTCTCGTGATCGGCACCGTGCTGGCGGGAGGCGTGCTCGGCCTCGGGCTCTTCCTGCTGCTGCGGGCGCTGTTCCCGCCTCGGCCCGGGCTGATCGCCCGGCTGGCCGCGCTCGACCTGGCCAGGAACGGCACCGAGGCCCCCCGGGCGCCGCTCATCGCCGCGGACGAGCAGGTCAGCCCGTTCCGCCGGAGCCTCGGCCTGCGGATGGCCCGGTTCTACGCGGCCCGGGGCTGGGAGGCCCGCTCGATCAGGGCCGACCTGGCGCTGCTCGGCAAGTCGTTCGAGGGGTTCCTCGCCACCAAGGTCCTGCTCGCCGTGTCGGGGCTGGTGGCGTTCCCGATCCTCGTGGGATGGCTGGCGGTGATGGGCTGGGACGTGCCGCTCCAGGTGCCCTTCTGGTCGGCTTTCGTCGTCTGCGTGGTGTTCTTCATGCTGCCCGACGTGCAGATCCGCCGCGACGCCGCCGTACGCCGCCGGGACTTCCGTCACGCGGTCGGCGCGTTCCTCGACCTCGTCGCGATGAACCTGGCGGGCGGCAGGGGCGTCCCGGAGGCGCTGATGACGGCCGTGTCCGTCGGCAGCCCGGTCAGCCTGCCGGCCAACGGCTCCGGCCCGCCGCCCGGGTCCAACTGGGCGATGGAGCGCATCCGGGAGGCGCTGGCGAACGCCCGCATCGTCGGCATCACCCCCTGGCAGGCCCTCGGCCAGCTCGGCGACGAGATCAACGTGGACGAGCTGCGCGACCTGTCGGCCGCCCTCGGGCTCGTCGCCGACGACGGCGCCAAGGTGCGCGCCTCGCTCACCGCCCGGGCCGCCACCCTCCGCCGCCGCGAGCTCGCCGAGGTGGAGGGCAAGGCGGGCGAGCGGTCCCAGTCGATGCTGGTCGCCCAGCTCCTGCTGTGCGCCGGCTTCGTGATCTTCCTCAGTTATCCGGCAGCCATGAAGATGTTGGGGTCCTGATGCTCTGGTTCCATTACCTGGTCGCCGTGCTGCACGTGCGGATCGACCGCGCCCGCAACGCCCCCTCGCGGGGCGCCTCGGCCGTCGAGTGGGTGATCATCACGGCCATCATCGCCGGGGTCGCCCTCGGCCTCGCGACGCTCATCAAGACGCTCGTCACGCAGAAGGAGTCCGAGATCACCTCGAACTTCGGAGGCGGCGGAGGCAAGTGACACGCCCCCGCTCCCGTGGCCGTGACCGCGGCGCCACTGTGATCGAGCTGGCCATGATCATGCCGGTCGTGCTCGCGGTGGTGCTGCTCGTCGTGCAGGTCACGATGTGGTTCCACGGCCGGCAGGTGGCCGACGCGGCGGCCCGCGAGGGCGCCCGCGTCGCCCGCGCCGCCGGCGACTCGGACGGCTGGCAGGGCGAGGCGGAGGCGAAGGCCCTGCAGATCGTTCAGGCCGTCGGCCCGGAGCTGCTGAAGAACGCGCAGGTCAAGGCCTGGGAGCAGGGCGACCAGCGAGGCGTCGACGTGTCCGGCAGCGCGGTCCAGGTCGTGCCGCTGCTGCCGTCCGTCACGTTCACGATCACGTCCCACTTCGGCGGTCCCATCGAGTGCTTCCGCCCCGACGACGGCACCGGAGACTGCCAGTGACCGCCCCGCACGCGAGGGGCCTCAAAGGCGCCCCGAGCCCGCTGCGCCGGGGGCGCGGCCATGAACAGGGGAGGGGCGCGGCCGTGTCTGGACTGAGGAGCGCGCGGGAGCGTAGCGACCAGAGCGCGACGAGGGAAGACGCGGCCAAGAAGGGCGCCCCGAGCCCGCGCGAGCGGAGCGAGCGCCATGAGCAGGGCTCGATGACGGCGGAGACCGTCATGCTGGCCCCGCTCTTCCTGCTGTTCCTCATGTTCCTGGTGGGCGCGGGCCGGATCGTGGAGGCGCAGGGCGAGGTGAACGGCGCCGCCAGGGACGCGGCGCGGGCCGCCTCTGTGCAGCGGACCCTCTCGGACGCCGAGTCGGCCGCCTCCGACGCGGCGGAGTCGTCGCTGTCGGGCGACTGCTCGCCGCAGGTGAGCATGTCGGGCACCGACTGGCGGGAGGGCGGCGTGGTGAAGACCACCGTGACGTGCGAGCTCGACCTCGACTTCCTCGGTTTCGGCGCGGGCAAGCGGATGTCCGGCAGCGCGGTGGTGCCCCTGGAGCAGTTCCGGAGGGTCGAATGACCCGCGTCGGCGGTGTGACACCCCCGCGGCCTCCTGGAGGGCCCGCCGTCGCCGGATTCCCACCACCTTCGCCGCCGTCCTCCGCGGCCCCGGCCAGGACGGGTCCGTACGGCGGACCGGCGGGGGAGCGCGGATCGATGTCGGTCTTCGTGGTCATCTTCTCGGTCGTGGTGTTCCTGCTGGCGGGTCTGCTGGTCGACGGCGGCGCGGCGATCAACGCGCGGCTCAAGGCGGCGGACATCGCGGAGCAGGCCGCGCGGGCAGCCGCCGACCGGATCGACACGGAGGTCCTGCGGTCGACGGGCCAGGTGCGGCTGATGGCGGACGAGAGCGCGGTGTGCGGCCGGGCCGAGGAGATCGTCGGCGCCCAGGAGGTCGACGGCGCGCATATGACGGAGTGCACCACGGGTGGCGGCCAGGCCGAGGTGACGGTGGGGGTGTCGGTCCACTGGGACGCCTTCTTCCTCTCCGTCCTCGGCTTCTCCGGATCGGACATGCGGGCGACGGCGACGGCCGCGCCGGATCCGGGGGAGGCGTGACCGGAAGCCGCCTCCGCCGTGCCGTGGGCGCGGACCTCCCGGCGCGGCCGGGCGGCCTGCCATGCCGAACGGCGCAGGTCGCTGGAGGGCCGGTGCGGCCGGGACGACCCTGGAGGGGTCGAGCGGAGAGGGGTGAGGAATGACGCGGCAGCCCACGCCGTCCGGACGCCGTCCGCCGGCGCCGCCCCCCGGCGACCGGCGGCCTCCCGAGCCGTGGCGGGAGCGCGCCCCGGCCCGCATCCCGCCCCGCCGCACGCTGGGCGACGTCCTCGCCGGTCTCGGCGCGCTGCTCGCGCTGGTCGCCCTCGTCGGCGGCGTGCCGTACGCGCTGCTGCGCCTGGCCGGGCCGCCCGTCAGCAGGGAGCTGCTGAACCCGGAGCTGTTCACGAGCAGGGTGGGCCCGGAGACGATCACCGCGGTCCTGGTGCTCGTCGTCTGGCTGGCCTGGCTGCAGCTGTTCCTGTGCGTGATCGTCGAGGTGTACGCGGGCATCCGCCGCGTCGGCATGCCGGCCCGCGTCCCGCTCTCCGGCGGCACCCAGGCGCTCGCGAACCGGCTCGTGTCGGCCGTGCTGCTGCTGTTCACGGCGACCGCGGTGGCCGTGCCGATCGCCCGTGCCGGCGCCCCGGTGGCCATACGGCCGCAGGTGGCCGCCATGTCGACGCTGTCGGCCCCGGTCGAGTCCGAGGCGGACCGGCCGCCGCTCCACGCCCGGGAGGTCAAGAAGGTCTACGTGGTGCAGCCCCCGCACGGACGGCACCACGAGAGCCTGTGGGAGATCGCCGAGAAGTGCCTGGGCGACGGCCGCCGCTACCACGAGATCTACCGGCTCAACCAGCACAAGGAGCAGCCGGACGGCAGCCGCCTGCACATGGCCGACCTGATCCGTCCCGGCTGGGTGCTCGACATGCCGGACGACGCGCGCAACGTGCATGTCGTCCCGGTCGGCGAGGACCGCCCGTCGATCCTGCACGAGCATCGCGACGCCCCGGCCGAGCTCGACGGCGCCACCCACCTCGACGGGGGGGACCGGCTCGACGGCGGCGCGCACGAGCCCGGCGGCTCCGCCGGATCCGAGAACCACGGCGACCGGACCGGCTCGCAGGACCGGGGAGACGCAGGCGCCGGACCCGAGAACCGCGGCGACCGGACCGGCCCGGAGAACCAGGGCGCCTCCGGGAAGCCGGGGATCGTGCTGCCGCCCCCCGCGATGCCCCCCGCCATGCCTCCCGCCATGCCTCCCGCCATGCCCCCGCCCTCGGCCGGCGAGCCGGGGCACCCGCCCGCGTCGCCGCAGGCCACACCGACGACGGCTCGATCGGCGGCCCCGCAAGGCACGCCCACGACGGCCCGGCCGGCGGTGACAGGTCCGGCCGCCCACCCGGCCGTACCGCCGTCGCAGCACCCCGCCAGGCCCGCCACCGCCCACGCCCCCGGAGCGCGACCGACCGAGGACCCGGCGGCGCACCCGGGCGGCCGGACGCCGGGGCGGGAGGCCCAGCGCGCGGACCCCGGCCAGAGCCCCCGGCCGGGGCAGGAGGACGCGGGCGCGGTCGACCTCCTCGACTACCTGGGGGCCGCCACGCTCGCCGCCGCCGGTCTGCTCGCCCTGCTCGGGCGCAGGCGCAGGGAGCAGCTGTGGCGGCGGGCGTTCGGACGGCGGATCGTCCGGCCACGCGGGGACGCCGCCGACGCCGAGGTGGCCATCCGCCTCGGCGCCGACGCCCCCGGCAGCCGCATGCTCGACCTCGGGCTGCGCCTGCTCGGCCGCCTGGTCGCCGAGCGCGGCGGGCGGCCGCCCACGCTGTACGCCGTGCACCTGTCCAGCCGCGGCCTCGACCTGTGGATCCACCCGGCCGACCAGGACGCCCCCGAGCCGTGGGAGGCGCACGACGGCGGCCAGGTGTGGCGGCTGCCCGCCCACGAGGGCCGCCGGATCGACGAGCACGAGCTGGCCGCGGCCCCCGCGCCGTACCCCGGCCTGGTCTCGCTGGGGACGGGCGAGGGCGGGCGCGTCCTGGTGGACCTGGAGGCCGCGCGGGGCGTGGTCGCGATGACCGGCGCGGACACGGTGGCCGCCCTGTCGGCACTCGCGGTCGAGCTGGCCACCAACCGGTGGTCCGACCACATGCGGATCACGCTGGTCGGCTTCGGGGAGGAGCTCGCACTGCTCGCGCCCGAGCGGATCAGGACGGCGGGCAGTCTGGCCGAGGCGCTGCCGGAGTTCGAGGAGCGCGCCCGCCACGACGGCGACGTGCTGACCGGACGGGTGCGCGGACGGGTCGCCGACCCCGCCTACACCCCCCACTACCTGCTGTCGGCGATCCGCCCGGACGAGGAGGAGGCCCGAAGGCTCGCCCTGCTGGGCAAGGGCGGCCGCACGGCTGCCGGCTTCGTGGTCGCCGGAGACCTGCCGCACGCCACCTGGAGGTGGCACATCGGCGAGGACGGCCGGGCCCGGGTGGACGCACTCGGCTTCGACGTCCGGGCCCACCTGCTGCCGAGGCGGCACTACGACGCCGTGGTGCGCCTGTTCCGCACGGCAGGGGAGACCGGGGGCGAGCCGCTGACCCCACCGGTGGAACGCCTGTCAGACGAGCCTCCGTCGATCGAGGTGCGGATCCTCGGGCCGATCGAGATCAGCCCGGTGAACCCGCTCGAGGAGGGCCGGGCCGCGCTCGCGCACGAGCTGGTGGTCTACCTGGCCACCCACCCGGCCGGGGTGCATCCGGCCGTCCTCGCCGGGGTGCTGTGGCCGCGCGGCGTCCAGGCCGCGGTCCGCGACGCCACCGTGGCCCGAGTGGCCGAATGGCTCGGCACCGACTCCGAGGGCCGTCCCCATCTGTTCCTCGACGGCTCGGGCCGGCTGCGGCTCGGCCCCGAGATCCGTACGGACTGGCGGCTCTTCCAGGAGCTCGTACGGCGGGCGGGCGAGCAGGCCGACGCCCGGCGGCCCGGCGAGGTGGAGGGCCGGCTCCTGGAGCAGGCGCTCGGGCTCGTCCGGGGGCCGCTGCTCAACGGCAGGCCGGCCAACCGGTACGCCTGGCTGGCGGCCGACCCCCTGGAGTACGACGTCACGGCCTGGGTGGCGGACGCGGCGCACGCCCTGTGCGAGATCCGGCTCGCGCACGGGGACGCCGACGCGGCCGTCGCGGCGGCGCGAGCGGGCCTGCTGCTCGCGGCCGACGACGAGGGCCTGTGGCGCGACCTGCTCCGGGCGGCGCACGCGACCGGCGACCCCGCCCGGCTGCGCGCGGTCGTCGACGGCCTGCGCCGACGGGCCGCCTCCCACCCCTACGGCGGCGGCATGGCGCCGGAGACCGAGGCGCTCATCGACGAGCTGATCCCCGACTGGCGCCGGACCGCCGCGCAGGACCTCAGAACATCCCGACTCGCCTGATCGGAGCTTGCATGCGTGGGATGAGCGCCTCCGAGCCATGCCGATCCGTACATAACGGTGGATCGCGGTTCGCGACGCTCGCTAGCGTCGTCGCGGCGGGGGATCACGTCCTGCGGAGGGCCTGGTCAATGCGCTCGACAGCCGTCGCCGCCGCGCTCGCGGCCTGCGCGGTCCCGATGGCCGCCTGCTCGGCGTCCGCGCCCGAGCGCGGCTTCACCCCGGCCGGGGTGATCGTGGACGACCCGTCCTCGTCCGGCGACGCGGCCGGGGCAGGACAGACGCCCGCGGTCGAGACGATCGCCGCCGGCCCCGGGCTCCAGGTGCGGATCGAGTGGCCCGCGGCGCTGGAGGCCGACCAGGCCGGCATGGTCAGGGCGTTCGGCGACAGCTACGCCGGCCAGTGGAAGGCGGTCGGCAGCCTCGGGAAGGACCGGTCGTATCTCGACGGCGTCGAGGACCCGGCCAGCCGCGACGCCTACGCCTGGGTCGACGGGTTCCTGAGGAGCCGCAGGTCGGCCCGCGGCGTGGCCGAGCTCTACGCCCTGCGCGTCGCCTCGGTCAGCGGACGCGGCGCCGAGATCGACGGCTGTGTGGACGAGTCGGGCATCCGGGTCGTCGACCGTTCGGGGGACGAGATCGCCGAGCAGCCGTCCTGGACCAGGGCGCCCGCCTCCGTCTACTTCCAGGCCGCCGCCGTCCGCAAGGGCGACGACGGCGCCTGGCGGGTCAAGTTGTTCCAGCACGCCGACTATCCCGACGAGCGCGCGAAGGAGTGCGTCCGATGAGCACGGAGCCCACCCGGCGCGGTGAGCGCGAGATCCAGGCACGGCGTCCGGGGTCCCGCCACCGGCCGCGCGCCGCCCTGCTGGCGCCCCTGCTGGCGGGCGGCCTGCTGACGGTGGCCGCGGCCCCCGGGCCAGGCGGGCCGCACGGCGAGAGCTTCCAGACCGGCCGGACGGTCGGCGTCCGCCTGCAGAACTCCGGCATCACGCTGTCCGGCAGCGGGCTCGGGGCCAGGAGCGACGGCTACCGGATCAAGCGTCCGTGCTGGTACGAGCCGGGCCAGTCGGCCGAGGACATGCTGAAGACGCAGGAGGACATGCGCGCCTGGTGGTTCCACACCCACCCGGGCGGCACCGAGGAGCAGTACCAGAAGTTCATCAAGCAGTACCAGGACAAGGTCGGCCAGGACGGCCGCTGGTGGACCCCCGCCTACAACGCCGCCGACCCGAACGGCATGTCCTGCTGGACCGGCCTGCAGGGGGCCCTGTGGGTGCCCGCGGGGACCACGCCTCCGGGCGGCATCACGATCCAGGAGCTCATGCAGATCGCTCGTGCGGCCCTCACCGTCCCCAAGCCCACGATCAAGCTGAGCCCGGACGCCAAGAGCTACGTCAACCTGCCGACCTGGGTCTGGCTGGACGGCAACGGGCCGACCACCCGGTCGGTGACCGCCACCCTGCCCGGGGTCATGACGGCCACGGTGACGGCCAGGCTCGACGGCATCAAGATCGACGCCGGGACCTCCTCCGACCGCGCCGAGGTCCGCCAGGAGTGCGGCGCCACCGGCCACCCGTACGTCAAGGGCGGCACGTTCACCTGCGGCGTCCGCTACCTGCGGGCCTCGATCGACCAGCCCCGCAAGGTCTACACGCTCACGGTGACGACCGTGTGGCCCGTCACCGGGCAGGGCGCGAACGCGGGCGGCGGCCCGGTCGCGCCGTTCATCTACGCCCCGGTGTACGAGCCGGTGCAGGTGACCGCCACCCGGGACGTGCGGGTCGGGGAGGTCCAGAGCGTGGTCCGCCCCTGACGGCGTTCAGGCCCGGGACTCGTGGGCCAGCAGCCACTCCTTCACCGGGGTGCCGTAGTAGTAGCCGCCGTACCCGCCGGTCGACGGCAGCACCCGGTGGCACGGCACGAACGGCGCGACGAGGTTCTGCGCGCAGGCCGATCCGGCCGCCCGCGCCGCCGTCCGCGGCAGCCCGGCCTTCTCCGCCAGCTGCGCGTACGACACGGTGGTCCCGGCCGGGACGCTCCGCAGGGCCTCGTAGAGCCGCTGCCGCGTGGGCGTGCCGGACTGCTCGGCCGGGACGCGGTCGAGGGCGTCGATCCTGCCGTCGAGGTACTCGTGGACGGCCTCGGCGGCGTCGCCCACGTCGCCCGCGCGCAGCGGGAGGTCCCGCAGCGGCCGCGGGAGCCGTACGGCCATCTCCTGGGGGTCGGCGGTGAAGCCGGCGGCCACGAGGACGCCGTCCCGGACGAGCAGGGCGAGCGGGCCCACGGGGGTGGGCAGCACCTGAGTAACGATCATGATGGGCGCGGCGGGTCGCCGCTTCCTCCTTCTGGGAAAGCCGGGAATGGTGACGGGTGTCAGGCGGCGCTCGCGCTCCACAGGTGGAGGGCGGCGTACGCGCGCCAGGGGCGCCAGCGCTCGGCCTCCCCGTCCGGGATGCCGAGCCGCGCCATGGTCTTCCTGAGCACGAGGTCGCCGTCGGGCCAGGCGTCGGGGTCGCCCAGCGACCGCAGGGCGATGTAGTTCGCGGTCCACGGCCCGATCCCCGGCAGGCGCAGCAGCCGGGCGGTCGTCTCGGCGGGGTCGTCGGCGCCGTCGAGGTCGATCTCGCCGCCCGCCACCGCCTCGGCCAGCGCGGTGAGCGTGGCGACGCGGCGGGTGGTGAGGCCGAGGCCGCCGAGGTCGGCGCCCGCGAGCCGGTCGGGCCCGGGGAAGAGCACGCCCACCGCGGGCGCGGCGTCGCCGTCCGGCTCCGTCGTCCCTTCGGCGGCCGGCGTCCCCACCCGGGCGGCGAGGCGGCCGAGGATCGTGCGCGCCCCGGCGACCGAGATCTGCTGGCCGACGACGGCCCGTACGGCCATCTCGAAGCCGTCGAACGCCCCCGGGACCCGGAGCCCCGGACGGGCCGCCACCAGCGGCGCGAGCGCGGTCGCGCCGAGGATCGAGGCCACCGCCTCGGGGTCGGCGTCCAGGTCGAGCAGGCGGCGGCACCGCGCCACGATCCGGGCGAGCTGCCGGGTGTCGGCGGTGCGCACGGTGAGCCGGACGTGGTCCCCGGCCGGCTGGAGCGTGATCGAGCCCCCGGGCACCGCCCGCGTGTACCTCGCCACCTCCCCGGAGCCGGTCGCGTCCCCGGAGCCTGACGCGTCCGTGCCGGCCCACGTGACGTGCTCCACGCCGGGGATCGCGCGGGCGGCGAGGAACCGCAGCACCGACTGGGCGTCGTACGGCCGCCGGAAGGCGAGCCGCAGCCTCAGCCCGGTCGCCGCCGCGGCGGAAGAGGCGGCCGGCGCCCCGTCAGCCCCGCCGGCGGTCCCGGCTCCTTCGGCCCCCGGGGTCCTCTCGGCCCGGGACGCGGCGGCCAGCGGCCCGACCGCCTTGCGCAGCTCGCCGGGCGCGAAGCCGTACGACTCCTTCATGGCGGCGTTGAACTGCCGCACGCTGCCGAACCCCGCCGCGAACGCCACGTCCGTAATCGGCAGGGCCGTCTCGGTGAGCAGCTGCTTGGCGAGCAGGAGCCGCCGCGTCCGGGCGACGGCCAGCGGCCCGGTGCCGAGCTCCGCGGCGAACAGCCGGTGCAGATGCCGTTCGGTCACGTGCAGGCGGTGGGCGAGGCCGGCCACGCCGTGCTCGTCGGCCACGCCGTCGTCGATGAGCCGCAGGGCCCGTCCGACGAGGTCGGCGCGCACGTCCCACCCCGGGTCGCCGGGGCTCAGCTCCGGACGGCAGCGCCGGCACGGCCGGAACCCGGCGGCCTCCGCCGCGGCGGCGTGCCGGTAGAAGCGCACGTTCTTGCGGGCCGGCGTGCGGGCCGGGCAGATCGGGCGGCAGTAGATGCCGGTAGAGGTGACGGCCGTGTAGAAACGCCCGTCGAAGCGGGCGTCGCGTGCGGACACCGCGAGGTAGCACGCGTCGAAGTCAAGCTGTCGTGTCGTCACATCCACGACGTTATGCGCTGGCCGCCCGCGTGGGCTGGCGGAAATCGGACCCCGGCGTCACTTGCTGGAGATGCCGACCCCGAGGTCGAACTCCCGGTAGACGCGGGCCCAGAAGCCGTCGCGCAGCCACACGCGCGCCTCCGGGTACGGCCGGAGCGAGTGGCCGAGCTCCTTCTCGGCCTCGATCAGCAGCTCGGTGTCGATCACGGTCGGCAGCAGGGGGCCGGGAAGCAAATCGCGGATGTTGTCCCGGCCGCGGGTCAGGATCCACTTCTGGGCCACGTGCTCGCCCACCTCCTCCACCCGGGGACGGCCCGGGCCGAGCTTGGTGATCTGCCCCACCGGCGCCTTCGGCGGCATCGGCTTGACCGTGCGGCCGGCGAACACCTGCGCGGGCGACGGCGCGGGCGGCACGGGCACCGGGACGGGCGCGCGGGTGAAGAACGGGCGGAGGAAGTCGGCGCTCAGGATCTCCACCGTGTCGGACTCCCACACCAGCCGCTCCGCCTGGTTCGTCCCGAACGGCGGCTCGACCCCCCACAGATGGACCCGCACGCCGTACGCCTGGGCGGCCTCCACCGCGGGCACCATGTCCTCGTCGCCGGCGATCAGTACGGTGTCGCTCACGGCGTGGTGACGGGCCAGGGCCTCGAGGTCGCTGCGGATCTGCGCGTCGACGCCCTTCTGCTGGCCACGGGCGTTCAGGTTGCCCAGCCGGACCTTGACCCACGGAAGCTGGGCGATCACCCGCTGGTCCACGGTGGGAACGCGGTCACGGGCGGCGTCATACCAGTAGATGCGCAGCAGCTCGCCGGGAATGCGTTCGAGGGCGTGTTTCTGGAGCGACTGGATCAGCTCGTCGGCCGAGACGCGGTACTCCTTGCGCTCCTTGGCGCCTAAAAGCACTTCGCCGGCCGCCGCGTACAGGTAACCCACGTCCACGAGGACGGCATACTTGGCGGAAATGCCGTGTGCGCTGAAGTCCGGGATGGCCATGGTGTCCTCCAGGACTCGTCACTAGTTGATCGGCTGACTATATTCCCCCACTTTCTAGATAGTCCCAACTCTTGGGCCGGTTGACACCCTGTTCGGCTGATGTAATCGCACCGTGGTCGCCGGCGCGCCGTTCCGCCCGTGGTCAGCGGCCCAGGAAGGCGGTCCGCCAGGCGCCCGGCCCGTGGGTGAGCGGGCGCCGCATCCCGCGCGCCGGATCCCGCCACCGCCCCGCGGCGGCCGCGGGCGCCGGCCGCGGACGGCCCGCCGCCGCCCGGGCGGCGATCGCGGCGACGAGGGCGGCGGTCTCCTCCGGCGTCGCGTCGCCCCGGATGATCGTCAGGTACGGCTCGCGCTCGCTCACAGGGGGATGTTCCCATGCTTCTTCGGCGGAAGCGCGGCCCGCTTGTTCCGGAGCGCGCGCAGCGCGCGGACGACCTGGACGCGGGTGTCGGACGGCCGGATCACGGCGTCCACGTAGCCCCGCTCGGCCGCCAGATAGGGGTTGGCCAGCGTGTCCTCGTACTCGGTGACGAACCGGGCCCGCGCCGCGTCGGGGTCGTCGGCCGCCGCGAGCTCCCTGCGGTAGAGGATGTTGACGGCGCCCTGCGCCCCCATGACCGCGATCTGGGCCGTCGGCCAGGCCAGGTTGACGTCCGCGCCGAGGTGCTTGGACCCCATGACGTCGTAGGCGCCGCCGTACGCCTTGCGGGTGATCACGGTGACCAGCGGCACCGTGGCCTCGGCGTACGCGTAGAGCAGCTTGGCGCCCCTGCGGATGATGCCGTTCCACTCCTGGTCGGTGCCGGGCAGGAAGCCGGGCACGTCGACGAACGTCAGCACCGGGATGTTGAACGCGTCGCAGGTCCGGACGAACCGGGCGGCCTTCTCCGACGCCGCGATGTCGAGCGTCCCGGCGAAGCTCATCGGCTGGTTGGCCACCACGCCGACCGAGCGCCCCTCGACCCGGCCGAAGCCGACGACGATGTTCGGCGCGAAGCCCGCGTGGACCTCCAGGAACTCGCCGTCGTCGAGCACGTGCCGCACGACCGTCTGCATGTCGTACGGCTGGTTGGCCGAGTCGGGGATCAGCGTGTCCAGCTCGCGGTCCTCGTCGGTCGCCTCAAGGACGGCCTCGACGTCGTAGGCCGGCGCCTCGTCCATGTTGTTCGACGGCAGGTACGACAGGAGGGCGCGGGCGAACTCCAGGCAGTCCTCCTCGTCGGCGGCCTCGTAGTGGGCGACGCCCGACCGGGAGTTGTGCGTGTGCGCGCCGCCGAGCTCCTCGAACGTCACCTCCTCGCCCGTGACCGTCTTGATGACGTCGGGCCCGGTGATGAACATGTGCGACTTCTCCTGCACCATCAGGACGAAGTCGGTGAGCGCGGGGGAGTAGACGGCGCCGCCGGCGCACGGGCCCATGATCAGCGAGATCTGCGGGATCACGCCCGAGGAATGCACGTTGCGCTTGAAGATCTCGGCGTACAGGCCGAGGGAGACCACGCCCTCCTGGATGCGGGCGCCGCCCGAGTCGTTGATCCCGACGACCGGGCAGCCGACCTTCAGCGCGTGGTCCATGACCTTGACGATCTTCTCGCCGAAGACCTCGCCGAGCGAGCCGCCGAAGACCGTGAAGTCCTGCGCGAAGACCGCCACCGGGCGGCCGTCCACCGTCCCGTGGCCGGTCACGACGCCGTCGCCGTACGGGCGCTCCTTCTCCAGCCCGAAGCTCGTGGAGCGGTGCCGGGCGAACTCGTCGAACTCGACGAACGACCCCTCGTCCAGGAACGCCCGCAACCGCTCGCGGGCCGTCATCTTGCCCTTGGCGTGCTGCTTTTCCACCGCGCGCTGGGAACCCGCGTGCGCGGCCTCGCCGAGCCGGCGCTCCAGGTCGGCGATCTTCCCGGCGGTCGTGTGGATGTCGATCTCGTGGGCCCGTTCGGCACTCATCGGTCGCTCACCCTTCCCCGCTCGCTCCGCGCCCGGAACGCGGCCGATCCGCCTGTCGCGGCCCGCTCCGGCCGCGCCCGCTCCGCTCCGAACTCATGTCGCACAGGGTAGCCATCCGCCCGCCGCCGCCCGCCGGGGGGTGGCCCGCCGCGCCAGGGAAACTCGTCGGCGGCGCCGATCGTTTCGCGGATGTGCGGCGACGGCCGCGGAGGACGGCGTTCTGGCAGAGTGAGGCACATGGCGGATGCGGTGCGCACGCAAGGACTGTTCAAGCGGTTCGGCGGGCAGGTCGCGGTCGGCGGCGTCGACCTCGTCGTCCCCAAGGGCAGCTTCGCCGGCCTGGTCGGCCCGAACGGGGCGGGCAAGACCACGACGCTCAGCATGATCACCGGGCTGCTCCGTCCCGACGGCGGGCTCGTCGAGATCGACGGCCACAACGTCTGGGCCGACCCCGTCGGCGTCAAGGCGGACATCGGCGTCCTGCCGGAGGGCCTGCGGCTGTTCGAGCGCCTCTCCGGCCGCGAGCTCCTCCTCTACAACGGGCAGCTGCGCGGCATCCCGCTCGACGAGGTGCGCCGGCGGGCCGACGAGCTGCTGCGGATCATGGATCTCGTCGACTCCCAGGACAAGCTGGTGGTCGACTACTCGACCGGCATGCGGAAGAAGGCCGGCCTCGCGGCGGCGCTGCTGCACAACCCCCGGGTGCTGTTCCTCGACGAGCCGTTCGAGGGGGTGGACCCGGTCTCGGCCAACACGCTCGTCGAGGTCCTGCGCCGGTACACCGCGTCGGGCTCGACCGTCGTCTTCTCCAGCCACGTGATGGACCTGGTCGAGCGGCTGTGCGACTGGGTCTCCGTGATGAACCGCGGGCAGATCGTGGCCCAGGGGCCCATCGACTCCGTACGGCGGGGCAGGACGCTGAACGAGGCGTTCCTCGACCTCGTCGGCGTGCGCGGCACCGGTGAGGAGGGACTGTCGTGGCTCGGCTCGTCCACGTCCTGACCGCGCCGGCCGGGGGACGCCGATGGTGACGCTGTTCGTCCGGCTGAAGCTGCGCCTGGTCCGGGGCGGCCTGCGCGGCGACACGATCAGGCAGATCGGCTTCGGCGTGTCGGTGGCCCTGGCCGTCCTGGCCGCCGTCTCCGGCTTCCTGCTGTTCTCCTTGATCCGGCTCGCGCCGGACGACGTCGCCCTGAACCTTGGGATCGCGGCCTTCACGCTCCTCACGGTGGGCTGGATCGTCGTGCCGCTGCTGGCCTTCGGCCTCGACGAGACCCTCGACCCCGCCAGGCTCGCGCTGTTCCCGCTGACCACCCGGCAGCTCACGACCGGTCTGTTCGCGGCGTCGGCCGCCGGTCCGTGGCCGCTCGCGTCCCTGGCGGCCCTGGCCGGCGGCGTGGCCGGGCTCGCGCGGGGACCGGGAGGGGTGCTGCTCGGCGTCGTGGCCGTGGCGCTGGAGTTCGCCCTGTGCCTGGTCGCATCCCGGGCGATCACCACCGCGCTGTCGGGGGCGCTGCGCAGCCGCCGAGGGCGCGACCTGCTCGCGGTGGCGGCCGTCGCCGTGCTGCTGCTGTTCCAGCTGCCCAACCTGCTGCTCAACCGCGGCCTGCCGGGCGATCCCGCCCGGATGCTGGAGGGCGCGGCCGCCGTGCTCCGCTGGACGCCGCCCGGCCTGGCCGCCCACGCGATCGCGGACGGCGGGCTCATCGGGGTGGCCGAGCTGATCGCGCTCGGCATGGTCGTGGTCGTCGTGGCCTGGCTGTGGATCGTCGCGCTGCAGCGGGCGCTGGTGCGGCCCGACTCCTCCACGGCCGCCGGGGCCGGCTCGGTGCGCCGGTCGTGGTCCGGGCGCTTCCTGCCCGGGGGCATGCTCGGCGCCGTCGTCGCCAAGGAGCTCAAGTACGCCCGCAGGGAGCCCCGGGGCCGGATCACCTGGTTCACCGCGATCGTGGTCACCGGGGTCGTCATGTTCTCCACCCGGGGGCCCGGCGGGGGCGAGGGCGCGGCGTTCGCCGTGTGGCCGGCCTGCCTGGCCGCCCTGATGGTGGGCCTGCAGGCCGCCAACTCCTTCGGCATCGACGGCCGGTCGCTGTGGATGAACGCCGTCGTCTTCTCCGGCGCCCGCGACCTGCGCACCGACCTCGCCGGCCGGCACCTCGCCATCGCGATCATCGCCGTGCCGCTGCTGACCGTCGTGGCCCTGTTCGCCGGGCTGGTCGCCGGAAGCGCGGTGTGGGCGCTCGCGGCGGCGCCGACGGCCTGGGGCGTGCTCGGCGTGTCCCTGGGGGTCGGCGCCGTGTCCAGTGTGATCCTGCCGTACACCTATCCGGAGCGGCTGAACGCCTTCAGCGGCGCCGCTCCCGGCCAGGGCGGCCAGGCGTTCCTCGCGTCGTTCGGCACCATGTTCGGCACCGGCCTGCTCGCCCTGCCCCTCGTCGTGCCGGTCCTGCTCGGCGCGTACTGGCTCGCCGTCCTGGCCGTGCCGTACGGGCTGCTGGTCGCCTGGGCGGGCCGCCGCCTGGCCTCCTCGATCGGCTTCAACCGCCTGCCCGACCTCCTCGCCGCCGTCTCCCGCCCCACCTGAGGCCGTCACGTGAACTGGTCTAGTCCAATTGGTGAGACCGGTCTCGGGGCACCGAAGGGGATTCGCTAGCCTTCGAACCATGGCCGCCATCGCTCCAGCCGAACGACACAACGCCGTCGCGGAGATGCCGGACGAGCTCCGGGCCGACGTGCGACTCCTGGGAGGACTCCTGGGTCAGGTGATCGCCGAGCACGGCGGTCCCGACCTCCTCGCCGACGTGGAACGGCTGCGCAAAGCCGTGATCGCGGCCCGGCGCCACGAGACGACGGCGGACGAGGTCGCGGCCATGGTGGCCGAGTGGCCCGTCGACCGGGCCGTCCACATCGCCCGCGCGTTCACCTGCTACTTCCACCTCGCCAACCTGGCCGAGGAGCACTACCGCATCCGCATCCTGCGCCAGCGGGACACCGACGACGTGCCGCTGCGGGAGTCACTGGCGGAGGCCGTCCAGCGGCTCAGGGGCGACGACCGGCTGCGGGAGCTGGTCGAGGGGCTGGAGTTCCGCCCGGTGCTGACGGCCCACCCCACGGAGGCCAGGCGGCGGGCGGTCGTCACCGCCATCCAGCGGATCAGCGCCCAGCTCGACGCGTACAACACGCCCGGACGGGGCGCGGCCGAGCGCGAGGAGGCGCACCGCCGGATGCTCGAGGAGATCGACATCCTGTGGCGGGCGGCGCAGCTGCGGTCGACCAAGCTCGACCCGCTCGACGAGGTCCGCACCGCGATGGCGGCCTTCGACGAGACGCTGTTCCGCACGGTGCCGCTGATCTACCGGTCCTTCGACGCGGCGCTCGCGCCGGGCACCGGCACCCGCGAGCCGCTGGCCAAGGCGTACATCCGGTACGGCAGCTGGATCGGCGGCGACCGCGACGGCAACCCGAACGTCACCGCGAAGGTGACCCGGGAGGCCATGCAGATCCAGGCCGAGCACGTGCTGATCGCGCTGGAGAACGCCACCACCCGCATCGGCCGGTCGCTCACGCTCTCCGCGTCGTTCACGCCGCCGTCGGCGGAGCTGCGGGCCGCGCTCGCGCAGGCGGAGGACGACCACCCCGACCTGGTGTCGGAGATGGCCACCCGGTCGCCGCAGGAGCCGCACCGGCAGTGGCTGCTGTTCGTGGCCGCCCGCGTCGCCGCGACCCGCCGCCGCGATCTCGACCTGGCCTACCGTTCGCCGTCGGAGCTGCTGGCGGACCTGCGGCTCGCGCAGGACTCCCTGCGGGGCGCCGGGGCCGAGCGCCAGGCCTACGGCGAGCTGCAGCACCTGATCTGGCAGGTCGAGACGTTCGGGTTCCACCTGGCGGAGCTGGAGGTGCGCCAGCACTCAGCGGTGCACGCGACCGCCCTCAAGGAGATCGCCGAGGGCAGGCCGTCGGAGCGCACCGAGGAGGTCCTGGCCACGATCCGGGTGATCGGCTGGATCCAGGAGCGGTTCGGCGTGACGGCCTGCAAGCGCTACGTCGTCTCGTTCACCCGCTCCGCCGACGACATCGCGGCCGTGTACGCGCTCGCGCGGCACGCCCTGGGCGACCGGGCGCCGGTGCTCGACGTGGTGCCGCTGTTCGAGTCGGGCGAGGACCTGGACAACTCCACGGCCGTCCTCGACGGCATGCTCGCCCAGGAGCCGGTGCGCCGCCGCCTGGCCGACAACGGGCGGCGGCTGGAGGTCATGCTCGGATACTCCGACTCGGCCAAGGAGCTGGGCCCGGCCGCCGCGACGCTGCGGCTGTACGACGCGCAGGCGGCCCTGACGGCCTGGGCCGCGGCCAACGACGTGACGCTGACGATGTTCCACGGCCGGGGCGGCGCGCTCGGCCGGGGCGGCGGTCCCGCCAACCGGGCGGTGCTGGCCCAGGCGCCCGGGTCGGTGGCGGGCCGCTTCAAGGTGACCGAGCAGGGCGAGGTGATCTTCGCGCGCTACGGCCACTCGGCCATCGCCAAGCGGCACATCGAGCAGGTCACCAACGCCGTCCTGCTGGCCTCGACGTCCGCGGTCGAGTCGAGCGCGGCCGATACGGCCGCCCGGTTCCGCGGGCTGGCCGACCAGGTGGCGAGCGCGTCGGAGCGGGCCTACCGGGCGCTCACCGAGGCGCCGGGCTTCCCCGAGTGGTTCGCGCTGGTGAGCCCGCTGGGGGAGATCGGCTCGCTGCGTCTCGGCTCCCGGCCCGCCCGCCGCGGCCTCGGCGCGCCGCGCTCCCTCGACGACCTGCGCGCCATCCCGTGGGTGTTCGCCTGGGCGCAGACCCGGGTCAACCTCCCCGGCTGGTACGGCCTGGGCAGCGGCCTGGCCGCCGCGGTCGAAGGGACCGGCCTCGACGCGCTCCGGTCGGCGTACCGGGAGTGGCCGCTGTTCGCCTCGATGCTCGACAACGCGGAGATGTCGCTGGCCAAGACCGACCGGGCCATCGCCTCCCGCTATCTGGCCCTCGGCGGCCGGGGGGACTTCTCCGGCCAGGTCCTGGACGAGTACGACCTCACCCGCCGCCTGGTGCTGGAGGTGACCGGCCACGGCCGGCTGCTGGAGAACCGCCGGGTGCTGTCGCGCGCCGTCCAGCTCCGCGACCCGTACGTGGACGCCCTCAGCCATCTCCAGCTCCGCGCGCTGTCGGCGCTGCGGGCCGACGCCGACCTCACGGAGGAGGAGCGGGAGCGCCTGTCCACGCTGCTGCTGCTGAGCGTGAACGGCGTGGCCGCCGGCCTGCAAAACACCGGCTGACCCGGCGGCACCTCCGGACCCCGGCCGGCGCGTCCCGGCGCCGGCCTGGGCGTGGCGGTCAGCCGTTCCCGGTGCGGACGCGCTCGGCGCCGGCGTAGATGTTGAACCGCTCCTCCCGCAGGAACCCGACGAGCGTCATGCCGAACTCGCGCGCCAGGTCCACGGCGAGCGACGACGGGGCCGAGACGGCGCAGACGATCTGCACCCCGGCCGCCATGGCCTTCTGCATGATCTCGTAGCTGGCCCGGCCGCTGACGAGCAGAACGTGCCGGTCCAGCGGCAGCCGGTCGCCGAGCAGAGCCCAGCCGACGAGCTTGTCGACCGCGTTGTGGCGGCCCACGTCCTCCCGGACGCCCACCGGGGTTCCTTCGGCCGTGAACAGGCCGGCCGCGTGCAGTCCGCCGGTCCTGCCGAACACGCCCTGCGCCTCCCGGAGCAGGTCCGGCAGGCCGTACAGGACCTCGGCGCCGACCTCGACCGGCGGGCGGGCCGCGGGCGGCGCGCAGCGGTCGTGCAGGGCGTCGAGGCTCGCCGCGCCGCAGACCCCGCAGGCGCTCGACGTGAGGAAGTGCCGTTCGAGCGCGGAGATGTCGGGCAGGGCGGGCAGGCGGAGCCGTACGGTGACGGTGTTGTACCGCTCCTCGGGCTTCAGGTCCTCGTCGGTGCAGTAGTCGATCGCGGCGATGTCGCCCGGCCGCACGATTCCCTCGCCGTGCAGGAAGCCGGCGGCCAGCTCGAAGTCGGCCCCCGGCGTGCGCATGGTGATCGCGACCGTACGGCTCTCGCCCCCGGCCGTCAGCCGGATCTCCAGGGGCTCCTCGGTGGCGAGGTCGTCGCGCCGGTCGCGGACGGACCCGCCGGTCACCTGGGTGACCCGGATCCGGGTCACCGGTCCCGGGCGGCGCGCCGTCCCCGTTGCCCCCGGTTCCGCAGCCGTGTCCATGCGCGCCCTCCCGTACGGTCGATCCCCGGCCCGCCATGCGGCCGCGGCGGCCTCAGGGGAGCTCTGCCCGCCATCGGCCGCCTTCACCGTCTCACGAATCGGCGGCGCCGCCGCCCGTGGGGCCGTCCCCGGCGGGCCCCGCCATGGCGCGGGCGCGCGGACCCGGGCGCACGGGGTTGATCAACGGCTGCCGGGCCGGGACCGATAACCTGGGCATATGCCCGACTCTCCGTACGCCGACCTCGACCGGCCGCCGCTGTCCGAGACGGCGCTCACCAGAGCGCTCGTCCGGCCCGGAGGCCTGTGGACGTCGGTCTCCGTGGCCGAGCGGACCGGCTCGACCAACGCCGACCTGGCGAAGGCCGCGCGGGAGGGGGCCCACGAGGGCGCCGTGCTCGTCGCGGAGGCGCAGTTCGCCGGGCGCGGCAGGCTCGGGCGGACCTGGTCGGCCGCGCCGCGGTCGGGGCTGACGTTCTCGATGCTGCTGCGGCCCGAGGTGCCGCCCGCCCGCCTGGGGTGGCTGTCGCTGCTGATCGGGCTGGCCGCCGCATCCGCCGTCCGCCGGCTCGCCGAGGTGGACGCGCTGCTGAAGTGGCCGAACGACCTGCTGGTGGGCGAGCGCAAGCTCGCCGGCATCCTGGCCGAACGGGTCGACGGGGCGATCATCGTGGGGATGGGCCTCAACGTCTCGCTGCGGCCTGAGGAGCTCCCGGTGGACCGGGCGACCTCCCTGGCCATCGAGGGCGCGGCCTGCACCGACCGCGACCCGCTGCTGAGGGCCGTCCTGCGGGAGGTCGAGTCCCACTACCGGGAGTGGACCGCGGCAGACGGCGATCCGGACGCGAGCGGCCTCCGCCCGGCGTACCTGGCCTGGTCGGCCACCGTGGGCCAGGAGGTGCGGGTCGAGCTGCCGGGCGAACGCGTGCTGAGCGGCCTGGCCACGGGCGTCGACCGGTCCGGCCACCTGCTGGTCCGATCCGGGGGCGAGGAGCACGCGCTCAGCGCGGGCGACGTGGTGCACGTCCGCCGCCCCTGAGCGCCGCGCGCGCCCGCGACTACGGGTGTTCGGACGCGGGGAATGCAAACGCAGGGCGAACGTGTCACGATTTGCGCCATGGGTCTCCCGGATCACTACCTGACCGAGGGCGAGCGGGTCGTTCTATCGTTCCATCCGCACTGGAAGCGGCTCATCCTGCCGTTCCTCGCCCTCATCGTCGTCCTTGCCGCCGCCGGCGCCGCGCTCTTCCTCATCCCCGGCGACTACGAGTACGCGGGCTACGCCCGCATCGCGGTCGCGGTCGTCGCGCTGGTCGCGCTGACGCTCTGGACCTTCATCCCCTACCTGCGCTGGACGACCACGTCGTACACGCTGACCTCGCACCGGTTCGCCATCAGCACCGGGATATTGAACAAGTCGGACGACGACATCCCGCTCGCCAAGGTCAACAGCGTGAGCTCCGACCAGCGGTTCGTGGAACGGCTGCTCGGCTGCGGCACGCTCCGGGTGGAGTCGGCGTCCGAGAAGGGCGAGATCGACTACCGGGACATCCCCAAGATCCAGCTCGTCCGGCAGGAGCTCTTCCGCCTGGTGGAGGACGCCTCGGACGGGAACATCGACGGGAGATGAGCACGCGGCGCGCCTCGCGCCGGCCGGGGGAGGGGGACGTGGACACCAACGGGCGCCCCGGCGCCGACGAGATGCGGCGGCTGTTCCTTGGGCCGCCACCGGTCTACACGCGCCGTCAGGTGGCCGAGGCGGCCGGCGTCCCGCAGGACCTGGCGGCGCGGATCTGGCGCGCCCTCGGCTTCGCCACGCTCGCCGACGACGCCGTGGCGTTCACCGAGGCCGACCTGGAGGCCCTCCACCGCATCCGCGACCAGATCGAGGCGGGGCGGCTCGACGAGGCGACCGTGATCCGCATGGCCCGGGCCCTCGGCCGTACGACGGCCAGGCTGGCCCAGTGGCAGGCCGAGATCATGATCGGGGCGCTGCTCGATCCCCAGGGACGGCCGAGCGACGAGGACCTGCGCCGGGTCATCGACACCGTGGGCCGCCTGCTGCCCGACTTCGAGCACTCGCTCGTCCACGTCTGGCGGTCGCAGCTCGCCGCCGCGGCCAGCCGGCTGATCTCGCTCACCGAGATCGGCGAGGAGGTCCTGCCGACCCGGCTCACGCTCGCCGTGGGCTTCGCCGACCTGGTGGCGTTCACCCGGGTGTCCCGGGAGCTCGACGAGCTGGCCCTGGCCGACCTCGTCGAGGGGTTCGAGTCCCGGGCGTCCGACGTGATCGCGGCCCACGACGGACGCCTGGTCAAGACCCTCGGCGACGAGGTGCTGTTCACCTCGGGGGACCCCAGCACCGCCGCCCGCATCGCGTTCGACCTCGTCGACGAGCTCAAGCCCGACGAGGAGGGCCCCGACGTGCGGATCGGCCTCGCGTACGGCCCGGTCCTGCCGGCGATGGGCGACGTGTTCGGCACGACCGTCAACCTGGCGGCCCGCCTCACCGCCATCGCCCGCCCGGGCACGATCGTCGCCGACAGCGGCCTGGCCGAGGCCGTGGCCGACGCCCCCGGCGTCGAGCTGCTGAAGCTGCGCCGCCGCCCCGCCCGCGGGCTCGGAGTCGTGCAGCCGTACGTTCTCCGCAGGGCGGACCAGACCACCCGCAAGACCCAGAGAAAAGGCTGACCCAGCCGAGCGAAAGATGAGGTGCAGGACATGCCGTACGAAGTCCAGGGCGTGGTGGCACGAGGCAAGGGCGAGGCGGTGACGCTGGAGACCATCCATGTGCCGGATCCGGGCCCGGGCGAGGCCGTCGTCGACGTCAAGGCCTGCGGGGTCTGCCACACCGACCTCCACTACCGTGAGGGCGGCATCAACGACGACTTCCCGTTCCTGCTCGGCCACGAGGCCGCCGGGATCGTGTCGGCCGTCGGCGAGGGCGTGACCGACGTGGCGCCGGGCGACTACGTGATCCTCAACTGGCGAGCCGTGTGCGGGGCGTGCCGGGCCTGCCTGCGCGGGCGGCCGTGGTACTGCTTCAACACCCACAACGCGACCCAGAAGATGACGCTGGAAGACGGGACCGTCCTGAGCCCCGCGCTCGGCATCGGCGCCTTCGCCGAGAAGACCCTGGTCGCCGCCGGGCAGTGCACGAAGGTGAACCCGGCCGCCAAGCCCGAGGTCGCCGGCCTGCTGGGCTGCGGCGTGATGGCCGGGCTCGGCGCCGCGATCAACACCGGCGGCGTCACCCGCGGCGACTCCGTGGCCGTCATCGGCTGCGGCGGCGTGGGCAACGCGGCCGTCCTGGGGTCCCGCCTGGCCGGCGCGCGCACGATCATCGCGGTGGACGTGGACGACCGCAAGCTCGACTGGGCCCGCGATTTCGGCGCGACCCACACGGTGAACTCCCGGGAGACCGACCCCGTGGAGGCGATCCGCGAGCTGACCGGCGGCAACGGCGCGGACGTCGTGATCGAGGCCGTCGGCCGCCCGGAGACGTACACGCAGGCGTTCTACGCCCGCGACCTCGCCGGGACCGTCGTGCTCGTCGGCGTGCCCACCCCCGAGATGCGGCTCGAACTGCCCCTGCTCGACGTCTTCGGCCGCGGCGGCGCGCTCAAGTCCTCCTGGTACGGCGACTGCCTGCCGAGCCGCGACTTCCCCATGCTGATCGACCTCTACCTGCAGGGCCGGCTCGACCTCGAGGGCTTCGTCTCCGAGACCATCGCGCTCGACCAGGTCGAGGAGGCCTTCGGCCGGATGCACCGCGGGGAGGTGCTGCGCTCGGTCGTCCTCCTCTAATACAGGTTGTGAGGGGCCTCACGTAGGCAAGGCTTACCGAAGTGAGTTATCTTAGGCATGCCTAACCTTCCTACTGAGAGGCCCCTCCTGCCATGTACGTCTGCATCTGCCGCGCCGTCACCGAGAGCGAGGTGCACGACTGCATCGCGAACGGGGCCAAGAGCGCACGTCAGGTGCGTGACGCGACCGGCGCGGGAGGGGACTGCGCGTCCTGCGTGCGGAAGATCTGTGCGATGCTGAAACGGTCAGAGGACCTCGTCACCAGCGCATAGATCGAGGGGTGCGATGCAGGGGGACAAGGAGATCGTCGCGCTGCTCAACGAGCAGCTCACCTCCGAGCTCACCGCCATCAACCAGTACTTCCTGCACGCCAAGCTGCAGCAGAACTGGGGCTACACGAAGCTCGCCGCCTACACGAGGGCCGAGTCCATGGACGAGATGCGGCACGCCGAGGATCTCACCGACCGCATCCTCTTCCTCGAGGGCCTGCCCAACTACCAGAAGCTGAACACGCTGCACATCGGGCAGACGGTCAGGGAGCAGATCCAGGCCGACCTGGACCTCGAACTCGGCGTGGTCCGGCGCCTGCGGCCCGGCATCGCGCTCATGCGCGAGCGGGGCGACATCACCTCCGCGACGCTGTTCGAGCGGATCCTCGCCGACGAGGAGCACCACATCGACTACCTGGAGACGGAGCTCGGCCTCATCGAGAGCCTGGGAGAGCAGCTCTACCTCCAGCGGTACGCCGAGCCTCCTTCGGCCTCCTGATCCCGGTCCGCAGGCCGCGCACCCGCCCGCCGGGAGGGGTCTCCTGTGCGCCGTGAACCCCGGCGGTTGGTCGATTAAAGCGATATTTCAATGGCTAGTCCATAGCCGTACCGGATAACGGGAGAATGCCCGGAACGCCCGGCCCCTTGCGTGATGACTATCCGGGATTTATCAGTGTTTGCCCAGGTCAATTGATGGGTCAACGACAAGTCAAAGTGCGCGCTGTACCGAGGAAACGATCGCTTAAGGTCCTACGATCGCATCCATGACCTGCGTACTTCTCGCCGAGGATGACACCTCGATTTCCGAGCCACTGGCGCGCGCCTTGCGCCGGGAGGGCTATCAGGTCGAGGTGAGCCCGGATGGCCCGCAGGCCCTCGAAAGGGCCCTGTCGGGGGGCGTCGACCTGATAGTTCTCGACCTCGGCCTTCCAGAGATGGACGGGCTGGAGGTTGCTCGCCGCATCAGAGCTGAGGGACACGGGACCCCGGTCCTGATCCTCACCGCACGTGTCGACGAAGTCGACACCGTCGTCGGCCTCGACGCGGGCGCCGACGACTACGTGACCAAGCCGTTCCGTCTTGCCGAGCTGCTCGCCCGCGTGCGGGCGCTGCTGCGGCGCGGAACGTCCGAGACCCCGGTAGTGCAGGGCGTCCGCATCGACGCCGACTCCCGCCGGGCCTGGATGGGAGACAAGGAGCTGCACCTCACCACCAAGGAGTTCGACCTGCTGCGCGTGCTCGTGCGGGACGCCGGCAAGGTCGTCACCCGCGAGCAGATCATGCGCGAGGTGTGGGACACCAACTGGTGGGGCTCGACCAAGACACTCGACATGCACATCTCGTGGCTGCGCCGCAAGCTGGGGGACGACGCGGCCAAGCCGCGATACATCACGACGGTCCGAGGGGTCGGCTTCCGTTTCGAGCGCGAGTAGGCCGCCGTGAGGCGGTCGTCGGGGAGGAGCTAGCACGTGCGCCGGCGCCTGCTGTCCTCCATGCTGCTCGTGGCGGTCATACCGGTCCTGCTGTTAGGCGTGCCCCTGGGCGTGGTCGTCGTCCGGCTCATCAACGACGAGGCCGCCCAGGAGCTCAGAGCCGAGGCGAACCGCCTGCTGATCGGAGTGGAGTACTCGCTCGGCCAGCAGCAGGGGATCAACGCGGACCAGCTCGCGAAGAACTACCCGGACCGGTACCTCCAGGTCTTCGTCCGGGGGGCCCAGCCGTTCGAGGTCGGCACGCCGCCGCCGGGGGGACGGGAGCTGACCGAGGAGGCGCGGTCCGAGAACGGGTACGTCCTCGTGAGCCGCGACGCGGCCCAGATACAACAGGACATCCACGCGCGGCTGGTGTTCACCGCCGTGCTCGGGATCGTCGCGCTCGGCGCCGCGGTCGGGCTCGCCACCATAACGTCACAGCGCCTCAGCCGGCCGCTCCGGGAACTTACCAAGATCGCGGAGCGGCTCGGCTCGGGTGACGCGCGCCCCAGCAGGCACCGCTCCGGCATCCCGGAGCTGGACCTCGTGGCCGACGTCCTGGACCGCAGCGCCCTGCGCATCAGCGATCTGCTGGCGCGGGAGCGTGAGTTCGCCACGGACGCGTCCCACCAGCTGAGGACGCCGCTCACCGGGCTCACCATGCGCCTGGAGGAGATCGTCGCCGCCGCAGACAAGCCCGGCATCGTCCGCGAGGAGGGCGAGGCCGCAATCGTGCAGGTCGAACGGCTCACGGCGGTGATCGACGAGCTCCTCGCGGCGGCGCGCAGGCAGCGGCACGCCCAGGCGGCGCCGATCGACGTCGACGACGTCGTGGAGCAGCAGATCACCGAGTGGGAGCCCGCGTTCCGGCGGGCCCAGCGCTCGCTCATCCTCGCGGGGGACCGCGGGCTGAGCGCGCTCGGCACGACCGGCGGGCTGAGCCAGGTGCTGTCCACCCTCCTGGAGAACTCGCTGAAGCACGGCGACGGGGCGCTGACGATCAACACGTCCAGCACCGAGCGGTCGATCGTGATCGAGGTGGCCGACCAGGGCCCTGGCATCCCCGACGCGCTCGGCCAGAAGGTCTTCGAGCGCAGCGTCAGCGGCGGGGGCGGAACGGGTCTCGGGCTCACGCTAGCGCGGGCCCTCGTCGCGGCCGACGGAGGCCGGCTGGAGCTGGTCAAGCGCAGTCCCGCGACGTTCGCCATCTTCCTGCGCCACGTCACCGACAGCGAGCGCGACCGCCGGGTGGTGAGCGGCCCGGCCTAAGTGGGCTGACCACCGACGTTCACCGGGGTCTGGTGACATGCCGTCCGGGGTCCCGGACGGCGGTAGCCCACAAAGCTGGGGCCGACCCCGACCCAAGGCTGCGTGATCAAACCCGGCCAAGGGTCGGTGGTCGGCGCGTCAGGTGGCCGTGAGCCCGCCTGCACTGGGTTCACGGCTCAGGCCGTCGTGTGGTTGGCCGTCCTGGCTTGCGGCCGGTGCTAGTCGTTGGCTTTGGGCTTTCCGGGGCAGTTCAGCGGGGACCCCTTCTTTTCCAGGCCAAGCGCCGCAGCGGGCCCGTCCTCGATCCCGCCGACATGGAGGGTGCCGATCCCGATCACCAGTTCCGTTCCGGCCGGCATCGCCTCCGGGTCGATCGCCATCGCGAGGCCGCCGTCTCCGGGCAGTTTGTGCACCACCTCGGAGACCTGCAGCTTGTCGTCGGGGGATGAGCACACGTGCCCGGACGTCAGCACCACGGGGACTCCGGCGTCAGCCAGGGTCTTGGTCAGCCCCGCTGGGTCCTTCAGCTCGCGGATCGTCACCTCCACCACGCCGTCCGGCGAGGTATTGACCGACCATGCGGCCAGGTTGACGTGGACCGCCCGGGAGCCGGACGATCTGCTGGGAGCGCCGGGCTGGTCGCCGGACGCTGCAGACGTCCCGCCGGACAAGGACAGCGCCACGCCGATTGCCAGCGCCAGGCCGCCCGTGCCCACCCCCGCAACGCCGCGCAGCCGGCGTCCGCGGGCCCGAGCCATGATCGCTTCGGGCCGCTGGCCCATGCGCACGTGGCTGAGGGCGTCCTTGGTTCTGGTGAGGGAGCTTCGCATCGCCGCCAGCATGTCGTCGTCGTTCACGAGGTGACCTCCTGGTCGCTGAAGGAATGTGTTTGCGCGCGGAGCGTGGCGAGCGCCCGGTGCAGGTGCGCGCCAACGGTCCCCGGGGAGATGCCGAGCAGCTTCGCCGTGGCATCGGTATCCAGGTCGAAGAAGACCCTTAGCGTGATCACTTCGCGCTGCCTGAGCGGAAGCCGCCGGAGCGCCGCAACCAGCGCCTGGTCGAGATCCACGTCCGCCGAATGCGCCAGATGGCTGTCCTCCAGGCCTGTGAACGCTGTCGGATCGTCCACTGTCAGCTCGCGCCGGCGACGCCTCCACCAGGACACGTGGGCGTTCAGCGCTGTCCGCACCACCCAGGCGCGTGGCACAGGGTGCTCGCGCACCTTGCGCCAGGACGTCCAGGCCCGGGTGAACGCCTCCGCCACCAGGTCCTCGGCGAGTTGCCTGTCGCCGACGTTGACCAGCACGATCCGCAGGCAGTCATCCTTGGAGGCGGTGTAGAACGTGCTGAATTCTCGTCCTCTTTGCTCCACGCCCCAATTACGCATGAAGGCCCTGATCCCTTTACCCGGGCGGCCACAGCGTCTCGGCAGCACCACACGCAAGCCGCGAGCCGCGACGAACGCGCTCACCGGCGGCCGAGGATCCGTCGTCCCTCATGGCCTCATGGTGACGCCGGCCTGGCGGGCGGCCTCGGCGCGCCGGGAGCGGCCCGGCCTAACGAGCGGTCAGCGCGTCGAGAGCGGGCCGGGAGCGGCCTTCACGTCGTCGATCGGGGGCAGCTCCGGAGCCGCCAGGAACACCCACTTCTTGTACGACCAGAAGCGGAACAGCGTGCCGAGCACGAGACCGATGCCCTGCGCGATGTTGTAGCTGAGCGGGTCGTGCAGCTTGAGCGAGTAGGAGACGAAGCCGATCACGAGCAGCGAGATCAGCAGCCCGACGCCGTTGAGCAGGAAGAACAGCACGTACTCCCGGGCGAGGCCGGTCTGCTCGCGATGCCGGAAGGTCCAGAACCGGTTGCCCAGGTAGGCCAGGGTGGCGGCGACGACCGTGGCCAGCACCTTGGAGGTGAGCGGCCCGAGGCCCACGCCGAAACGCAGCAGGTTGGTGCCGCCGAAGTCGACCACGAAGGCGAGAGCGCCCACGACGCCGAACTTCAGCAGCTCGTGGACGAGCACGGCGAACCGCTCGTAGGCGCGGCGAAGAATCTGCACGTCCCGCAGGTCCTTCCTGGTCGGCGGCGAGGTCTTCCCAGGCTACCGGTAGAGAGGGCGGATGGTGGTGTTACGACCGCCCCCGTGTGATTCTGCCCAGTCCGACAAAGAACATTTCAAGAAATATCCCACTATGAGAGATAACGCGGGGCGACACGGGCTACGCTCTCCGCCGACCGGATCATCCCCATCCGGTGTCTGCGTTGTCCCCGAGAGGTGGCCACCACCGTGCTGCGCAGAATCACCGCCCTCGGGCTCGGCCTCGTCCTTCTGGCGGGATGCGGAAACGAGAGCGCGAGCGAGACGCCGGGCGGCCCCGGCGATTCGCCCTCCACCGCGGCGGTCGCGATCACGCAGGCCGACGCGGAAGCGGCCTTCGACGGCCTGGGCGAGCTCGGCGACGCCTGGAAGCACAAGGACTGCGCGAAGATCGCCTACCTCACCACCTGGGCCGAGGCCGCCCTGGGGGAGTCCCTGTGTGACGCGGCCAGGAACGGCCGGCCGGCCCCCGGGTTCACGGCCTACACCGACCCGGAGTTCTACCTGCCCGACTCGGAGGGCGGCTCCGGCGACGCACCGTGGTTCGCCGTGCTGGCGCGCAAGCCCAAGCCCGCCTACTTCGTGTTCGTCCGCTCGGAGGGCCGGTGGCGGCTGGGCGCCGGGCCGATCCCGGTCGTCGGCGACGCGCCCGCGATCGAGGGCGAGGTGCGGGCGGCCGAGGCCGACCCGGGGATCGCCCTCAGGGCCCGGCTCGTGCCGACCCGCCACGTGGCCTTCCTCACCGACGCGGCCGGGGTGAGCGGGGTCCGGTTCGCCTCCGGCGACCCCATGCGCGACCTGCTGCGCGACCTGGTCCGCGCGCCCTCCTCCGCCTCCCCCGACCGCGTCGAGACCGATGTACGGCTGGAGGGGCCGTCCCGGGCCATCGCGCTGCCGGACGGCGCGGCGCTCGTGTTCCACGCCCTGCGGGTCGTCTACACGCAGCGGCCCGGGTCCGGGCGCTCCTCGCTGGTCCACCCCCGCTGGAGCGCCGCCGACCTGCGGGCGTTCACGGGCAGGAGCGCGCCGGGTGCCGTGACGGGCAGCGACCTGGTGGTGCTGGCCACGAGGGTCGCCAAGGACAACGAGCTGACCACGGTCGGCCTGCGCCGGACCCTCGCCGGGATCACCTCCGGCGCCTCCGGCTGAAACCCCGGCTCGGAGCCGCTGGAACGGGCGCCGCGGGCGGGCGCACCTGCCGGGAATCGGTAGGCTGACCTGTCGTGAACAGGCCGAATGTACCCCCTGTCCCGGTCGTGACCGCGCCGGTCGTCGGCATGGTCGGCGCGGGCCAGCTCGCCCGGATGACCCAGCAGGCCGCGATCGCGCTGGGCGTGGACCTGCGCGTGCTGGCCAACACCCGCGACGAGAGCGCCGCCCGGGTCGTCGTCGACACCCGGCTCGGCGACTACCGCGACCTCGCCGACCTGATGGAGTTCGCCAAGGGCTGCGACGCCGTCACGTTCGACCACGAGCACGTGCCGACCGAGCACATCAGGGCGCTGCTCGCCGAGGGTCACGCCGTCCACCCGGGCGCCGACGCGCTCGTCCACGCGCAGGACAAGGCCGTCATGCGCGAGCGGCTCACCGCGATCGGCGCCCCGTGCCCCGCCTGGGCGCGGGTGTCGGCGCTCGCCGACGTCGAGGCGTTCGCCGCGGAGAACGGCTGGCCGGTTGTGCTCAAGGCGGTCCGCGGCGGGTACGACGGCCGGGGCGTCTGGGTCTGCTCCACCCCGGAGGAGGCGCGGGAGGCGCTGGACACCGGGGTGCCGCTGCTGGCCGAGGCCTTCGTGCCGTTCGAGCGGGAGATCGCCGTGCTGGTGGCCCGCTCCCCGCACGGGCAGGGTGTGAGCTACCCGGTCGTGGAGACCGTCCAGAAGGACGGCATCTGCGTGGAGGTCATCGCGCCGGCGCCGGGCCTGTCCGAGGAGGCCGCGGCCGAGGCCCAGCACGTGGCCCTCACGATCGCCCGCGACCTCGGGGTCACCGGCCTGCTCGCGGTCGAGATGTTCGCCACCGCGTCCGGCCTGGTCGTCAACGAGCTGGCCATGCGGCCGCACAACAGCGGCCACTGGACGATCGAGGGCGCCCGCACGTCCCAGTTCGAGCAGCACCTGCGGGCCGTGCTCAATCTGCCGCTGGGCTCGCCGTCGCTCACCGCGCCCGTCGTGGTCATGGCCAACCTGCTGGGCGGCCCCGACCCCGACGTGTACTCCCGCTACGAGCACGTGATGGCCAACGATCCCGGCATCAAGATCCACTTCTACGGCAAGGACGTGCGGCCGGGCCGCAAGATCGGGCACGTGACCGCGCTCGGCACCGACCTCGACGAGGTCAGGGCCCGCGCCCACCACGCCGTGACCTGCCTGAGAGGACCTGTCGATGCCTGACGTCGGGATCGTCATGGGAAGCGACTCGGACTGGCCGGTCATGCGCCAGGCCGCCGAGGCGCTCGCCGAGTTCGGCGTGCCGTTCGAGGCCGACGTGGTCTCGGCCCACCGCATGCCCGCCGAGATGATCGAGTACGGCTCCCGCGCCGCCTCGCGGGGACTCAAGGCGATCATCGCGGGCGCCGGGGGCGCCGCCCACCTGCCCGGGATGCTGGCCTCGGTGACCCCGCTGCCCGTGATCGGGGTGCCGGTGCCGCTGACGTATCTGGACGGAATGGACTCGCTGCTGTCCATCGTCCAGATGCCGGCCGGGGTGCCGGTGGCGACCGTCGCCGTCGGCGGCGCCCGCAACGCCGGTCTGCTCGCCGTACGGATTCTGGCGGCGGCCGACGAGGGCCTGCGGCGGCGGATGGAGGAGTTCCAGGCCGCGCTCAAGGAGCAGGCGTACGCCAAGGGGGAGCGGCTGCGCGCCGAGGCCGCCGGCATGCCCGGCGCGGTCAGCGAGCCGCCGCGCGGCGGGTGAGGCGGGACGGCAGCCACGCCGACACCACCAGCGCGAGCGCGGTGAAGCCGACGGACCACCAGAACGCGTCGCCGAAGGCGGCGGCCGCACCCGCCGGCCCGCCGCCGCGGTGACCGGCGAGCTCGCGTTCGAGCACGACCGCGAGCACGGCGGTCCCGAACGAGCCGCCGATCTGCTGCAACGTCCGGGTGATCACGCTCGCGTGCGGGACCTGCTCGTGGGCGAGCCCCTCGTACGCGCTGGTCATGATGGGGATGGTCACGGCGCCGAGGCCGGCGCCGCGGACGACCAGGGCGGCCATCAGCCACCAGGTCCCGGTCGCCGTGCCGGCCAGGGCGAACGGCAGCGTCCCGAGCGCGGTCACCGCGAGGCCGGCGACGGCGACCGGGCGGGCGCCGAGGCGGTCGGTGAGCAGGCCCGCCGGGGTGCGGGTCAGCAGCAGGCCGACCCCCTGCGGGGCGAGCAGGAGGCCCGCCGTGAGCGCGTCCTGGCCCCTGACCTGCTGGAAGTAGAGCGGGACCAGCAACATGGCGCCGTACAGCACGAAACCGGACAGGAACATCAGTGCGCTCGCGGCTCCGAACGACGGGACGCGAAGCAGCCGCACGTCGACGAGGGGCATGCCGTCCATCGTGATCGCGCGGACCGCGAAGGCCGCTACGAGCGCGCCGCCCGCCACGAGCGGCACGAGCACCTCGGCATGGCCGAACCCGCCGGCGGCGCCGACCCGGGAGAGCCCGAAGACGACCGCGGCGATGCCGGGGGACAGCAGGGCCAGCCCCACCCCGTCGAGCGACGCCTCGCGGTCGCGGTCGCCGGACGGCATGAACCGCCAGGCCAGGACGAGCCCCGCCACGCAGAACGGCACGTTGACCCAGAAGATCCAGCGCCAGTCGAGGTGCTCGACGATCAGACCGCCGGCGACGGGGCCGAGGATCGGGCCCAGCAGGGCGGGCAGCGCGATCACCGCCGTCGCCCGGCCGAGGGAGCGCCCGCCCGCCGCCCGGAACAGCAACGTCTGCATGACGGGCAGCATGAGGCCGCCGCCCGCGCCCTGCACGACCCGGAACGCGATGAGCGCGGGCGCGCCGGGGGCGAGGCTCGCGCCGACTGACCCGGCCAGGAAGAGCGCCAGCGCGTACATCCACACCCGTTTGCCGCCGAACCGCCCCGTCAGCCAGCTCGTCAGCGGCACGGCCATGCCGAGCGCGAGCAGGTAGCCCGTGGTGACCCACTGGACGGTCGAGACGGGCACGCCGAGTTGCCGTCCCAGGGTGTCCAGTGCGATGTTGACGATCGTCGTGTCGAAGACCACGGCGAGGACGCCGGTCAGCATGACGAGCGCGAGCCGGACGAACGCCGGGTCGAGGCGTTCGCGATCGGCGGACGGTTGGGTCACGATGCCCTCCGAGGAAGATTGGATACGCTTGTGTATCTAATCCACCCGAAGGGGTGCCGTCAATAAGATACGTGCCTGTATCTTCAAGGAGGATCGTGCCAGGGAACACCGGAAGCCGCCGGCGCGGGGCCGAGCTGGAGGAGGCGCTGCTGGACGCCGCCTGGGACGAGCTGGTCAGCGTGGGCTACGGCGGTTTCACGATCGAGGGCGTGGCCGAGCGCGCGCAGACCAGCCGGCCCGTCGTCTACCGCCGGTGGCCCAACCGCGCCGAGCTGGCGGCGGCCGCCATCGCGCACCACGCCGCGCGGGACCCGGTCGTGGTGCCGGACACCGGGTCGCTGCGCGACGACCTCGTCGCCCTGCTGCGGGTGGCGTCGTCGCGGCGCGGCGAGATGGCCGCGGTGGTGAGCGTGCAGATGGGCCAGTACTTCGCGGAGACCGACTCGAGCATGGCCGAGCTGCGCGAGCGGTTCCTGGCCGAGCGCGGGAGACCGCACTGGCTGGAGAAGATCCTCCGGCGGGCCGCCGACCGCGGGGAGATCGACCTCGCCCGCCTCACGCCACGGCTGGCGGACCTGCCGATGGACCTGCTCAGGCACGAGCTGCTGATGACCCTGCGGCCGGTCCCCGACGACGTCATCATCGAGATCGTGGATGACGTCTTCATGCCCCTCGTCCGCCTCAGGGCCGGCTGACCCCGGCTTCGAAGGCCGGGGCGGGAGGCCCGGTCAGGGTTCGAGGGTCTGAGTGGGCGGCCCGGTCAGGGTTTGAGGGCCGGGGCGGGAGGCTCGATCAGGGGCGGCCGAGGGCGCGGTAGTGCCAGCCGGCGTCGCGCCAGGCCTCGGCGTCGAGCGCGTTGCGCCCGTCGACGATGTTCCGCACGGCGACGACGTCCCCCAGCGCCTCCGGGTCGAGCCGCACGAACTCCTGCCACTCGGTGAGGAGCAGCACGACGTCGGCGTCGCGGGCGGCCTCGAGGGCGCTGTCGGCGTACCCGAGGTGCGGGTACGCGGCCCGGGCGTTGCCCAGCGCCGCCGGGTCGTAGATCGCGACGTCTCCGCCCTGCTCGGCGATCGTGACCGCGACCTCCAGCGCCGGGGAGTCGCGGATGTCGTCGGAGTTCGGCTTGAAGGCGGCGCCGAGAACGGCCACCCGGCGGCCGGTGAACTCGCCCCCGAGCAGCTCGCGGGCCACGTCGACCATGCGGCCGCGGCGCCGCATGTTGATGGCGTCGACCTCGCGCAGGAACGTGAGCGCCTGGTGGGCGCCCAGCTCGTCGGCCCGAGCCATGAACGCCCGGATGTCCTTGGGCAGGCAGCCGCCGCCGAAGCCGAGGCCGGGGTTGAGGTACTTGCCGCCGATCCGCTCGTCGAACGACAGCGCCTGCGACAGCTGCTTGACGTCGGCGTGCGCCGCCTCGGCGAGCTCGGCCATGGCGTTGATGAAGGAGATCTTGGTGGCGAGGAACGCGTTCGCCGCCGACTTGACCAGCTCGGCCGTCGGGAAGTCGGTCACCACGATCGGGACCTCGCCCAGCGGGGCGTACACGTCCCGGAGCACCTTCTCGGCCCGCTCCGAGGCGACGCCGAGCACGATGCGGTCCGGGTGGAGCGTGTCCTGCACGGCGTACCCCTCGCGCAGGAACTCGGGGTTCCAGGCCAGCTCCACCTGCATGCCGGCGGGCGCGAGCCGTACGAGCTTCTCGGCGAGGCGCTCGGCCGTGCCGACGGGGACCGTGGACTTGCCGACCACGAGGCACTCGCGGTCGAGGTGGGGGGCGAGCGACTCGACCACGGCGTCCAGGTAGGAGACGTCCGCGGCGTAACCGTCCTTGACCTGCGGCGTGCCCACACAGATGAAGTGGACGTCGCCGAAGCGGGCCGCCTCCTCGTAGGAGGTGGTGAAGCGGAGCCGTCCCGACTCCAGGTTGCGCCGGAGCATGTCCTCCAGGCCAGGCTCGTGGATCGGCAGGTCGCCGGCCTGAAGCCGGTCGATCTTGGCCTGGTCCACGTCGAGACCGAGCACCTCGAAGCCCAGCTCGGCCATGCACGCCGCGTGCGTAGCACCCAGGTAACCGGTCCCAAGCACGGTGAGGCGGTACGGCACGGCATGCTCCCCTCTTACCGACTCTTTGTGATCTGGCATGGTACCGGGCCAGTCAACTGCCCTGTGAACCACCAGGGCAAACCGGCCACGGCCCAACGGTACGGCCGCCGTTCCGGCTGGTCGAGGTCGCCCTGCCACTTCTGCGAAGTCACATCGCCAGTCAGGGGAGCGAATGGGGCGGCGGCTACCCTACTGACTGGTAACCAAGTCGTGGGACGTCCTAGTATCGCGCTATGAGCTTCCCTCTCTACGCGCCCACAGAGGAGCACGAACTGCTCCGCGAGACGGTCCGGGCGCTCGCCGACGAAAAGATCGCCCCCCGTGCCGCCGCGGCCGACGAGAACGAGGAGTTCCCGTGGGAGGTCTACAAGGACCTCGTCGCGGCCGATCTGCACGCCGTGCACGTCCCGGAGGAGTACGGCGGCGCCGGGGCCGACGCGCTCGCCACCGTCATAGTGATCGAGGAGGTGGCGCGGGTCTGCGCCTCGTCCTCGCTCATCCCCGCCGTGAACAAGCTGGGCACGGTGCCGCTGCTGCTGTCGGCGTCGGAGGAGCTCAAGCGGCGCTACCTGGCCCCCGTCGCCCGCGGCGAGGCGATGTTCTCCTACGCCCTGAGCGAGCCGGAGGCCGGCTCCGACGCCGCCTCGATGAAGACGCGGGCCGTCCAGGACGGCGACCACTACGTGCTCAACGGCACCAAGATGTGGATCACCAACGCGGGCGTGTCGGAGTACTACACGGTCATGGCCGTGACCGACCCGTCCGCCGGGGCCCGCGGCATCTCGGCGTTCGTCGTGGAGAAGGACGACGAGGGCGTCACCTTCGGCGCCAAGGAGAAGAAGCTCGGCATCAAGGGCTCGCCGACCCGCCAGGTAATCCTGGAGAACGTCCGCATCCCCGCCTCCCGCATGATCGGCGAGCCGGGCACCGGCTTCAAGACGGCGCTGGCCACCCTCGACCACACCCGCGTCACGATCGCCGCCCAGGCGCTCGGCATCGCCCAGGGCGCCCTCGACTACGCGATCGGGTACGTCAAGGAGCGCAAGCAGTTCGGCAAGCCCATCGCCGAGTTCCAGGGCCTCCAGTTCATGATCGCCGACATGGCCATGAAGCTCGAGGCCGCCCGCCAGCTCACCTACGCCGCCGCCGCGAAGTCGGAGCTGGCCATGCACGGCACCCGCGTGAAGGACCTCACGTTCTTCTCCAGCGCCGCCAAGTGCGCCGCCTCCGACGCCGCCATGGAGATCACCACCGACGCCGTCCAGCTCCTCGGCGGGTACGGCTACACCCGTGACTACCCGGTCGAGCGCATGATGCGCGACGCCAAGATCACCCAGATCTACGAGGGCACCAACCAGATCCAGCGCGTCGTCATGGCCCGCCAACTGCTGAAGTAGGGGTTGACCAGCGGAAATCCCGCCTGCCGTATATGGGAGGCGGGGTTCGCTGTGTCCTGACGAGGCTCCTCAACGATCACTGTTCCGTCCCTGTGACCAGACGGAAGAGGTCGGGGTGAGCGTGGATCAACGCCTGGACGCCCTCGTCCGACCAAGCGATCAGCCCTGATCGTTTTCGGTCACACCACCAGGTGGTGACGTTGTCCAGTGATCGCGGTTGTCGACCATAGAGGTCAACCGAGCCCACGAAGTCGATCTGCAGGTCGCCGTTTAGCCGAGAGGCCGAACTCGTGGGCTGCGTGCAACTTTCAGGCAGTCCTCCTGAACCGCGGCCAGGTCGTTACGGGGGCGGCCAAGGCTTGACCTGGAGACGCACCAAGTCAGGGGGGCCACGGTTCTTCGGTTCCGCCTGGCCGCCCGCCTCCGCGCGACTGCAGCGCCTTGACCCCGGTGAAGTGCCCGGTCAGGCTCCTCGATTGTTGACCGATGGATCGATTGACGGGAGCGTCGATGATGGGTGCTCAACGGCGGCGGAAGCTGCGATCGGCCACGACGCTCGGGGTAGCGGTGTCCTTCGTGGCGGGGACGTTGACCGTCCAGGCGGCCCTGGACCCGGCTGCGGCGGCAGCGGGTCCTACGTTGTCGGTGGACCTGTCCGCCGCCCGGCACCCGATCAGTCCGGACATCTACGGCATGAACGGCGCCGACCCGGCGTTCGCCGCCGAGATCGGCCTGCCGGTGGCGCGCTGGGGTGGCAACGCGACTACGCGTTACAACTTCAAGAACCACACCTACAACACGGGAAGCGACTGGTACTTCGAGAACATCGTCGCCGGGCCCGACAACACGGTCGAGGCGTTCGTCAAGACCAACCAGGACCGCGGCAGCAAACAGGTCGTCACCGTGCCGATGAGCGGGTGGGTAGCCAAGGACTCGCCCGCCCAGCACCCGTTCGCCTGCGGATTTCCTGCCAGCCGGTTCCCCGCTCAGGACGGATTCGACCAGTGGGACGCCGCCTGCGGCAACGGCAGGCTCAACAACGCGAACCTCACCGGGGCGGTGCCTGAGGACACCTCGATCCCGGTGGACGCCTCGTTCGACGGCGAGATGGTGTCGCATCTCGTGAGCCAGTTCGGTACGGCGGCGCGCGGCGGCGTGTCGATCTACGAGCTCGACAACGAGCCGGTGTTGTGGAACTCCACGCACCGCGACGTGCACCCCGAGGCGGTCTCGTACGACGAGCTGGGCAGCAAGAGCACCGCGACCGCCGCGGCCATCAAGGCCGCCGACCCGAGCGCCGCGGTGCTCGGCCCGTCCGGCTGGGGATACTGCGAGTGGGTCGCGTCCGGGGTGGACGGATGTGCGCCGGGCGCCGACGCGGCCGCGCACGGCGGGCTCAACCTGTCGCAGTGGTTCCTGAAGAACATGAAGGACTACAGCGACGCCCACGGCGGCAAGCGCATGCTGAACTACTTCGACCAGCACTACTACCCGCAGATCAACGGCGGGAAGGACCCCGAGTCCAACGCGTGGCGGCTGCGGTCCACGCGTTCGCTGTGGGACCCGACGTACGTCGAGGAGTCCTGGATCGGCCCCACAGGCGTGAACGCGCCGCCCCTGCAGTTCATCCGCAAGATGAAGGAGTGGGTCGCGCAGTACTACCCCGGCACGAAGACCGCGATCACCGAGTACAACTGGGGCGCGCTGGACGACATCAACGGCGCCCTGGCGCAGGCCGACGTTCTCGGCATCTTCGGGCGTGAGGGTCTCGACCTCGCGACCATCTGGGGCGAACCTCAGCCGACGCAGCCCGGCGCCTACGCGTTCCGGATGTATCGCAACTACGACGGCGCGGGGAGCCGGTTCGGCGACGTGAGCGTGTCGGCGGCCAGCAGCGATCAAGGACAGCTGGCGGTGTACGGGGCGCAGCGCTCGCGCGACAAGGCGCTGACCCTGATGGTCATCAACAAGACCGGCGGTGATCTGACCTCACCGTTGTCGATCGCCGGACTGCACGGCAACGCCAGGGCGCAGCGGTTCACCTACAGCCCGGCCGATCTCAACTCGATCGTGCGCGGTGACGATCTCATGGTGCACCAGGGCCGGGTCACTGCGACGTACCCGGCGAATTCGATCACCCTGCTGGTCGTGCCAGGGCATCGGCGTTGATGCTTCCCGGGAGGGAGCGGCCCTGGTAGGCCGACCTCTCCCGGCCTAGACGTGGAAACCCTGCTTTCTTCGTGTCGGGAGCGGGCTTGCCATGTCCGATTAGGCGGGCCGCCCACCCCTTGCCGCCGGCGCGGGTCAATCCGCCCGGTCCCGGCGGAGGGCGGGCAGGTCCGCCCGGGCGTCGATGCCGAGCTTGGGCAGCAGCTGCGCCAGGTGTGCGCCGACCGTCCGGCGGGACAGGTAGACCTGCTCGCCGATCTCCTCGTCGGACAGGCCCTCGGCGGCGAGGCGGGCGATCTGCAGTTCCACCGGGGTGAGCTTGTCGCGGGCCGTCAGGACGCGGTCGGCACTGGCCTCCCCGCAGGCGCGCAGCCCGCGCCGGGCCCGGTCGCTCCACGGCACGACGCCCAGAGCGTCGAACGTGTCGCGGGCGGTGCGCAGCAGCGGCCGGGCCGAGCTGGGATCGCCCTGGTCCAGCAGCCACTCGCCGTAGGCCACCTGCACGTACGCCCGGGCGAACGGCCAGAGGGCGTGGTCGGCGGCGAGCGCGTCGGCGAACCGGGCCTGTGCGTCCGCCGGGTCGGCGAGCAGCGCCCGGGCCAGCGGCAGGCCCACGTGCAGCGCGGGCGCGGGCGTCGTCCGCGCCACCTCCTCCAGCTCGCGCAGCACCCCCCGCGCCGCGCCGGCGTTGCCGCTTCCGGCGGCGGCGTCGGCGTACGCGGCCGCCACGTAGCAGCGCAGCGCGAGCTGGTACGACGGATCGGCGGGGTCGTGCAGACGGCGCAGGTGCTCGTATGCCTCCTCGTGCCGGCCTTCGCCGAGGGCTGCCAGGCCGCGGGCCATCTGCACGGTGGCCAGCACCGGCCGCACGCCGGCGGCGACGCTCATCGCCTCGGCACGCGCCGCGAGCTCCCGAGCGCGGTCCGGTTCGCCGCGCAGCGCCGCGAGCATCGCCTGGGTGGACACGGCGGTGCCGTACATCTGCGGCTGGTCCGTCTCGAGGGCGAGCCGGGCCGCCTCCTCGGCGGCCGGGATCGCCACGTTCAGGTTGGTCCGGTGCACCGCGCTCCACGCCTGCTGGGCGAGGGTACGGGTGAGCAGGTAAAGCCGTCCCTGGGCGCGCAGCCCGGGCAGCGCCGCCGCGGAGAAGCTCTCCACCTGCTCGAACGCCCCGACGAGCACCGCCGCGGAGCCCAGGAGCCGGGCCGCCTGTGGGTCGATGACGGGCTGCTCGGCCAGCTCCCGCAGGCCGTCGATGACTACGGCGCCGCGGTCGAGCGGCGCGGCGTACGCGAGGATCGCCAGCAGCAGCGGGTTCGCGGCCGGCACCGGCAGGCTTTCGGCGGCCGCGACGATCCGGCGGCGCGCCTCGGCGCCCGGCTCGATCCAGAAGCACTGGAGGGCGGCGCTCCACAGGATGCGCAGCGCCTCCTCGGGCCGGCCGTCGGCGGCGACCGACTCGGCGAGGGCGGCAAGCACCTGCGGGCCGGTCGCCCGGCCGTCGGAACCGTCGTTGAGAGTGCCCCGGATCCACCGCAGCTGGGCCTGCTGCCGGGAGGTGAGCGGCAGCAGCTCGGTCTGGCGCAGCAGCCGCACGACGACGTCACGGCCACCCAGCTCGACGGCCTGGTCCGCCGCCCGGAGCAGCCGGTCGGCCCGCAGGCGCGCGTCCTCGGTGAGCTTGGCCGCCTGCTCCAGCGCGGTCACCGCCTCGGTCGGGGCGCCGCGCTGCGCGACGCGGGCGGCCATGCTGTCCAGCTCTGTCGCGATCTCCTCGTCGGGCCGGGCCGCGGCGGACGCGCGGTGCCAGATCCGGCGGTCGGAGGCGCGTTCGCCACTCTGCCGGGCGAGCGCCTCGGCGAGCGCGGCGTGGCCCGCGCGGCGCTGCGGCAGCGTCGCGGCCTGGTAGATCGCCGAGCGCATGAGCGGGTGACGGAACCGGATCTGGGCGGCGTCCGGCTCGATCAGCCCGGCGCGAATCCCCGGCGCCAGGTCGTCGTGTGCGACAGGGCCGGCGGTGAGGACGGCCGCGGCCGCGATCGCCTCCTCCAGCGTGGTGCCGTCGTCGAGGGCCGTGACGAGCAGCAGCGCTCGCGTGGCGGGGGGAAGGTCGCCCAGCCGGGCGCCGAAGGCGCGCTCCAGCCGCTCCGTCAGCGGCAGCCACGGCGAGGAGAGCAGGCCGGCCCCCTGGTCGCGCCACTCGCCGGTCAGTTCCACCAGCGCGAGCGGGTTGCCGGCGCCCTCGTCGAGCAGCCGCCGCCGGGTCCGCGGATCCATCCCCGGGGCGCGCGCGTCGAGCAGGCGCGCCGCGGCCGCGTCCGGCAGCGGCCGCAGGACGAGCTCGGGCAGCCCGGCCTCGCCCAGCGCGCAGGGCACGCCGTCGCGCAGCGTGGCGACCAGCGCCACCGGCTCGGCCTCCAGCCGCCGGGCGACGAAGGACAGCACCCCTGCGGTGGGCGGGTCGAGCCACTGGCCGTCGTCGGCGAGCACCAGCAGCGGAGTCCGGCTCGCCGCCTCCACCAGCAGGTTGAGCGTGGCGAGCGCGACCAGGTACAGATCGGGGACGGCGGCGTCGATGAGCCCGAGCGCGGCCGCCAGCGCGCGCCGCTGCGGATCGGGCAGCGCCTCGTCGTCCAGCCGGGCGGGATGCAGCAGGCGGTGCAGCCCCGCGTACGGGAGATGGAACTCGGCCTGCGTGCCGGCCGTGGACAGCACCCGCAGCCCGGCGTCCCGGCCCGCGTCCGCAGCAGCAGTGAGCAGTGCGGACTTGCCGATCCCGGGCTCGCCGCGGACGACCAGTGAGCTGCCTCCGTCGCGAAGTCCGCGGACGAGGCCGGAGAGCCGGGCGATCTCCGACTCTCGCCCGAAAAGCCCTGATTTAGCGGATTCGCTGGACATGGTGACATAGTCTCCTGGTGCCGCCTCCCGGTCGAACCGAGTCCGGCCCCGGCACGTGCGCACCGCATAGTCGAGGGGGAATCCTGTCCGACGACGTCACCGCTCAGGAACCCTGGCCGGCGCCCGCGTCGCTGCACGGCCGGGACGCGGAACGACACGCGATCGACGAGGTGATCCGGCGGCTCGGCGCGGGGCTCAGCGACTCACTCGTCCTCGTCGGCGAGCCGGGCGTCGGTAAGACCCGGCTGCTGCAGGAGGCGGCCGCGGCGGCCTCGGCCGCGGAGGTGCGGGTGCTCACCATCTCCGGCGTCGAGTCCGAGCTTCCGCTCGGCTTCGCCGCACTGCACCACCTTCTCGCGCCGTTCCTCGATCGGCTCGAACGGATCCCCGGCCCCCAGGGCGACGCCCTGCGGCGGGCGTTCGGGCTGATGCACGGCCCCCCGCCGGACCTGTTCCTGATCGGCCTCGCCACCCTCAGCCTGCTCGCCGAGATCGCGTCCGACCGGCCACTGCTCTGCCTCGTCGACGACGCGCACTGGCTGGACCGCGACTCCGCCCAGGCGCTCGCGTTCGTCGGCCGGCGGCTGCACGCGGAGCGGGTCGGGGTGCTCGTCGCGCTGCGCGAATCCCGGACCGCGCTCTTCGAGGGCCTGCCGGTGCGCCCCGTCCGCGGGCTGGGTGACGCGGCCGCCCGCCGGCTGCTCGCCGAGCGCGTCGCCGGGCCGCTCGACGACACGGTGGCCGAGCGGGTGGTGGAGCAGACCGGCGGTAACCCGCTCGCGCTCATCACCCTCGCCACCGCCCTCTCGCCGGAGCAGCTCGCGGGCCACATCGAGCTGCCGGTACGGCTCCCGCTGGGCACGCATCTGGAGACGTACTTCCTGGGCCAGGTACGGGCGTTGCCCCCGGCCACCAGGGAGCTGCTGCTCGTCGCCTCGATCGCGCCCGCGCACGACCAGGCGCTGCTCTGGCGGGCCGCGGCGCTGCTGGGCATGTCCCCGGTGGACGCCGACCCGGCGCTCGCCGAGGGCGTCCTGCTGCTCGGCGACCTGGCCGGCGGCAGCGTCACCTTCCGGCACCCGCTCATCCGGGCCGCGGTCTACAACGCGTCCACGCCGGCCGATCGCCGCCGCGCGCACCGCGCGCTGGCGGACTCCAGCGACCCCGTGCTCGACCCCGACACCCGGGCCTGGCACCTCGCCGCCGCCACGTCGGGCACTGACGAGGGCGTCGCCCGGGACCTGGAGGCCTCCGCCGAGCGGGCCGGAGCACGCGGCGGCTACACAGCCCAGGCCGCCTTCCTGGCCCGCGCCGCCGAGCTCAGCCCGGACGCGTCGGCGCGCGGCGGCCGGCTGCTCGCCGCGGCCGGGGCGTTCCTGGTCGCCGGGGACATCGCCGCGGTCCGCCGGCTGCTCGACCAGGCGCGGCCGATGCTGCACACCCCGGTCGCCCGGGCGATGGGGGAGCGGCTGCGCGCCGCCGTCGCCAACTTCGACGACCGGGTGGCGGACACGCCGGCGATCCTGATGGACGCCGCCGCCGCGCTCGGCGGCCGGGACGAGCGGCTGACCCGGGTGATGCTCCGGGAGGCGATGGAGACCGCCATGGTCGCGCTGGAGCACACGGTCGGCACCACGCCGCTCGAGGTGGCCCGTGCCGTGCTCGCCGTACCGGCCGACCCGGCGGGGACGGCGGCCGACCTGCTGGCCCGGGCGTTCGCCACCCGGGTCACGGCCGGGTACGGGGCCGCGGTGCCGCTGATGCGGGCCGCGGTCGCCGAGCTCTGCACGGCGGAACGGCTCAGCGAGGAGGGCATGCCGCTCGCGCTGCTCGGCGGGCTCGCCGCCGACGAGCTCTGGGACGAGCAGGGACGGTCCGCGTTGCTGCGCCGGCTGGCGGCGTCCGGCCGCGAGAGCGGGGCGCTGCACGCGCTCCGGGTGACGCTCACCCTGCTCGCCGGCAGCGAGCTGCGTGCCGGCCGGATCGCCGTCGCCGACGGGCACTACGCCGAGAACTTCGACCTGTACGCGATGAGCGGAGTGATGCCGCGGGGCGGCCCGCAGTGGCAGATCGAGCAGTTGGTCTGGCAGGGCCGGGAGCAGGAGGCCCGCGCGGCCGCCGACCGGATCGCCGTCGTCGCGGCCCAGAACGTCCCGGCCCTGGTCAACCAGGCGGCCTTGGCCATGACGGTGCTGGAGGTGAGCCTCGGCAACTACCGCGAGGCGCTCGACCGGGCTCGCCCGCTGTTCGACCGCGACCCGCCGGGCACCGGCAACCGGGTGCTGCCCGACCTGGTCGAGGCGGCGGTGCGGGCAGGCGACCCCGACACGGCACGGCAGGCGCTGGCGCGGCTGGAGGAGCGGGCGCCGGTCAGCGGCATGCCCTGGGGGCTGGGTCTGCTCGCGCGCAGCCAAGCGCTGCTCGCCGAGCAGACCGGCGGAGCCGCGGAGCCGCTTTACCAGCAGGCGCTGGAGCAGCTTGGGCGTACCCGGATGCGCACCGACCTGGCCCGCACCCACCTGCTGTACGGAGAATGGCTCAGGCGGCACCGGCGGCGCGGCGAGGCCGGGGCGCAGCTGCGTACCGCGCACGAGATGTTCGCCGCGATGGGCGCCGGGATCTTCACCGAGCGCGTCCGGGGAGAGCTCGCCGCGACCGGCGAGCGGGTCGCGCCCCCCGCCGCGCCGGTCGGCCCCGTGCTCACCCCGCAGGAAACCAAGATCGCCACTCTTGCCGCAGAGGGCGCGACGAACGCGGAGATCGCCCGGCGGCTGTACGTCAGCACCTCGACCGTCGAGTACCACCTCACCAAGATCTTCCGGAAGCTGCGGCTCACCTCCCGGCGGCAGCTGCGCGAGCTCTTCAAGGACGGCCCCGCCGGCTGACCCCCGGCCTGTGGACATACTGGGGTGTTTCCCTGATTCGGCGGCCCGCCCCGGCGCGGTTCCATGAGGACGACCGGTCAAGGCGACGCAGGGGAGCAAACGGTGCCCGCTCACGATCCGCACACCGCCGGACCCGGCCGGCATCGGGCTTTGCACGCGTATTTCCTTGAGGTACGCCGGAAGGCGAAGGGGCCCGTCGCCGTCGTCGACGCCCACACCATGTTCGTGAACAGCGCCGCCGCGGGCCTGCTGTCGTCCGCGGACCGCACGCTGCTGTGGGAGTGGGCCGGCCGGCGGCTGAGCATCGGGCCGGGGCGGCGGCCCGCGCGGCTGACCCTGCCGTCGGGCACGCTGACCGGGCGGTGCGAGGGCGTCTACGACGACGATGTCCTGGCCGGCGCGGTGATCTGGCTGATCGGCCGGTCGGACGAGACCGGGCCGGCCTGGTCCCGGCTCACCGATTCGGAACGGACCGTCGCCGAGCACGTGGCCCGGGGGCTCACCAACCGGGAGACGGCCGCCCTGCTGTTCATCTCGCCGCACACCGTCGACTACCACCTGCGGCAGGTGTTCCGGAAGTTCCAGGTGCGCTCCCGGGTGGAGCTGGCCCGGCTGATGGCGACCCGGGCCGGCTGAGCCCGTGATCCCGGGTTGACGGCGTGCGGGGTCCCGAATGCCGAGGACTACGTGTTCACGTGGGGTGGCTCGCGGGCCGGATCCCTAGCGTGATGACTGCACCTGCACTCGATACGGCGTCCTGATCCTCCGGGCGTACGCCCGTTCCCGCCGCGGAACCCCTGATCAACCATGCCCGTACGCACCCCTGGCGGCCGGCCGGGCCGCGCACGGGCCGCGCGCTCCACGTCACTGGTCCCCGGCCTTCTGCTTGATCACCTTGCTGAGAGGTCACCATGAGCACCCCCGTCATCTTCATTCACGGACTCTGGCTGCACGCCTCCTCCTGGACCCCCTGGATCGACCTGTTCCAGGAGGCCGGCTACGCGCCGAGCGCGCCCGGCTGGCCCGGCGACGGCGCGACCGTCGAGGAGTCCCGGGCGAATCCTGAGGCCATCGCGCGTCACGGCATCGACGACGTCGTCGAGCACTACACGAAGATCATCAATGGTCTGCCGGAACGGCCGATCCTGATCGGCCACTCGTTCGGCGGCATGATCGCTCAGAAGCTGCTCGGGCTGGACCTCGGGGCCGCCGCCGTCGCGATCGACGCCGCGCAGATCAAGGGCGTGCTGCCGGTGCCGCTGACCGCGCTGCGCTCGGCGCTCCCGGTGTTCCGCAACCCCGCCAACCGCAACCGGGCCGTGTCGCTCACCGAGGAGCAGTTCCGGTACGCCTTCGGCAACGCCGTCTCCGAGCAGGAGTCCGGAGAGCTGTACCGGCGCTGGAGCATCCCGGCGCCCGGAAAGCCGCTGTTCGAGGCCGCGACGGCCAACTTCGACCCGCACTCGCCCGCGAAGGTGGCGACCGGGAACGAGGGCCGCGGCCCGCTGCTGCTGATCACCGGCGGCCGGGACCACACCGTGCCCGAGGCCGTCACCCTGGCCACCCTGAAGCAGTACCGGCACTCCGCCGCGGTCACGGACTTCCACGAGTTCCCTGACCGGGCGCACTCGCTCACCATCGACGGCGGCTGGCGCGAGGTCGCCGAGGTCACGCTGGCCTGGCTCGCCCGCCAGTCGCTCTGAACGCGATCACCGAACGTGCCGGGATGTCGGCACAGGTCCGGTGGTTCGCCCGCTACCTGCGGGCGGGCCTCGGGTGGTTCCGCGCCTTCCCGCCCGGCTCCTGCTCGCCTTCCTCGACCGAGAGGTGGATCCCCATCATGATGAACCGGCCCCTACGGCGGCGCGGTGCGTTGATCACGCTGGCCGTCCTCGCCCTGTTCACGCTCGGCGTCCCGGCCTCGGCCGCCAGCCGTCCCGTTCGTCCGAAGCCGACCATCGTGCTCGTGCACGGCGCCTGGGCCGACGCGTCGAGCTGGTCGGACGTGACCGGCCTGCTGCAACGGCTCGGGTACACCGTGCTCGCCGCGCCCAACCCGCTGCGCGGGCTCGGCAGCGACGCCGCGTACCTGTCGGCGTTCCTCGACCAGCGGACCAGCGGCCCTGTCGTCCTGGTCGGCCACTCCTACGGCGGCGCGGTCGTGACCAACGCGGCCGGCACCGACCCCGACGTGAAGGCGCTCGTGTACGTCAACGCGTTCGCGCCCGACAAGGGCGAGACGGTTCTCGGGCTGCAGGGCGGCGGCGACCCGAGCGCGCTGTTCGACGTCGTGGCCTACCCCGGGGCGCCGGCCGGAGACGTGGACCTCTACATCAAGCAGGCGGTGTTCCCGCAGGCCTTCGCCGGTGATCTACCGGCCGCCACGGCCGCCCGGTTGGCCGCCGGGCAGCGCCCGATCGCGCTGAGCGCGCTGCAGGAGCCGTCCGGGGCGCCCGCATGGAAGACGCTGCCGAGCTGGTACCTGGTAGGCACGAAGGACGGCATCCTGCCGCCGTCGCTGCAGCTCACCATGGCGAACCGGGCCCACAGCCACGTCACCGAGGTCGCCGCGTCGCACCTGTCCATGCTGTCCCGGCCGCAGGCCGTGGTGGACGTCATCGTCGCCGCCGCCAGGTCCGTCCGCTGAACCCGCACGTGGCCCCGCCTCCGGGCGGGGCCACGTCCCGCAGAAAGGCCCGTCATGGAGCTGCACCTGTCAGGCAGGACCGCCGTGGTCACCGGCGCGAGCAAGGGCATCGGGCTGGCGATCACCCGGGCGCTCGCGGCAGAGGGCGTCAGCGTGACCGCCGGAGCGCGGCACATCAGTGCCGAGCTGTCCGAGCTGGCGGCGGGGGGCCGCGTCCGCCCGGTCGCGGTGGACCTCACCACCCTGGACGGCCCGGCCGAACTGGTCGAGGCCGCCGGCGAGGCCTTCGGCGGCCTGGACATCCTGGTCAACAACGTCGGCGGGGTACGCCCGCGCACGGGCGGCTTCGCCTCCGTCACCGACGTGGACTGGCTCGCCACCCTGACCGTCAACTTCCTGTCCGCGGTGCGCGCCACCCGCGAGGCGCTGCCGCTCATGCTCGGCCGCGGCGCCGGCACGATCGTGTCCGTCAGCTCGGTCAACGCGTCGCTGCCGGACCCGCTGGTGATCGACTACAGCGCCGCGAAGGCGGCCCTGGCCAGTTTCAGCAAGTCCTTGTCGAAGGAGCTCGGCCCGCACGGGATACGGGTCAACACCGTCAGCCCCGGGCCGGTCGCCACCGACCTGTGGCTCGGCGCGGACGGCGTCGCCGCCACGCTCGCCCGCCACAACGGCGGCGAGTCGCACGCGGTGGCGGAGCAGGCCGCCGCCGACTCGGTCACCGGCCGGTTCACCCGCCCGGACGAGGTCGCCGACCTCGTCGTCCTGCTCGCCAGCGAGCGCGCCGGCAACGTCACCGGCGCGGACTTCGTCATCGACGGCGGCCTGATCGGCACCCTGTGACCGGGTGGACGGCGGCGCGCGCCTCGTCGGTGCGTTCGTGGCTCCGCTCCACCGCGGCGGCAGGCGCCGCCGCCCAGGCCGTCGAGGTAATCGAGGCCGCTCTGACCTCCGGAAAGGTGAACTCATGACCGCCACGGAACAGCCCGTCGTCGTCCTCGTCCATGGCGCCTTCGCCGAGTCGGGGAGCTGGAACCGCGTCATCCAGCGTCTGCACGGCCGCGGGCTGACCGCCGTCGCGGCGGCCAACCCGTTGCGGAGCGTGGAGGGCGACGCCGCCTATGTGCGCGACGTGATCGCCGGCATCGGACGGCCGGTCGTCCTGGTCGGCCATTCCTACGGCGGCATGGTGATCAGCCAGGCGGCGTCCGGCAACGACGCCGTGCAGGCCCTCGTGTACGTCGCCGCCTTCGCGCCCGAACCCGGGGAGAGCGCGCTGGTGCTGTCCGGCACGTTCGAGGGCAGCAGCCTGGGTGGCACCTTGGTCGCCTACCCGGTCTCCTCCGGCGGCAACGAGTTCCGGATCGCCGAGGACAGGTTCCACCACCAGTTCTGCGCCGATCTCGACGCCGATGAGGCCGCCCTGATGGCGGCCACCCAACGGCCGGTGACCGAACAGGCGCTGACTGACGGGCTGACGGTGAGCGAGCCGGGCTGGCGTGCCAAGCCGTCCTGGTTCGTCCACGGTGATAGCGACCTCAACATCCCGGCCGCCGCGCTGAGGTTCATGGCCGAACGCGCCGGCTCGCGCGGAACCCGTGAGATCGCGGGCGCCTCCCACGCCGTGGGGGCGTCCCAGCCCGACGCGGTGGCCGCGGCCGTCTTCGACGCCGTCGGCCACGTACCGGGTTGAACGAAGCGTGCTCCAGGCGCTGGAGATCCTGCGTGGAGAGCGCGAGAAGCCGTGTGCCGCCGTGCGCTCGATCTCCGTCAGGAGTTCCGGGGTGGGCGCGGCACCGTAGCTCGACAGTCCGATTTCCGTGCGGTCAGTTCCTCAGGCCCGCGCGGCGTGCACAGCGATCAGTTGTTCCGGGGGCGGAAACGGTCGGCGGCGCCGCCGCACCTGCCTCGGCAATCGAGGCTCCCTCGCGTCCGGTGCCCGGAGGGATGGTCACAGCGTCACCTCGATGCCGATCAAGGGGTCAGTGCCACCGCGGAGCCGGTTCCACCAGAACACCAACCGAGCCACGGGATACCTGCGCGACATGAGTCTCCGGACGCGGGCCGTCTGCGCCTCGTCCAGAAGCCGGGCCGTGGCCTCCGCGCTCGGCGCGCCCTCCAGGATGTGGCCCCTGCCGTCGCACGGTGCGACCACGACGGACGAGTTGTCGCGGATGCGTTTGGCCTTGCCGCTGTCTCGCGCCGTCAGCACGAACAGGTCGTCGCCGTCGACGACGAACCCGACCGGGGTCGGTACGGCCCCGCCGTTCCTGCGGAAGGTGGTCAGGCTGATGTGCCGGCTGCGGATGATCTCCCGGTTAGGACTATACCGGAACGAGCGCCCCGGTTATGCGGAGCCCAGTCGCTCGGTCCCGGAGCCTCGCGTCGATGGCTCAGGCGAGTCCGGTACGGCCAGGCCGGCTCGGATCACCGGGTAGACGCGCCGCATCAGGTCGCTGTCGCCGCGGAAGCGGCGCATCGCCTGCAGGCCGACGACCAGGGTCTTGATGTCGGCCGCGTCGAGGTCGGGCCGTACGGTCCCCGCGCGCTGGGCCTGGGCGAGGATCTCGGTCATCATTTCCGTGAACTCCTTCTCGGCGTCGGGCAGCGCCGCCGCCAGGTCGAAGCCACTTCCGGCGAAGGCTTCCGTGAGCCCCAGGTCGGTCGCGCCCTGCTCGGCCATCTGGAAGAGGAACGCGTACAGCCCTTCGCCGGGGTCGGCCGCCGCCTGTGCGCGCGTCCACTCGACGATCTGCCGCAATCGGTCGGCCACGATGGCCTGGAACAACGATTCCTTGGTGGGGAAGTGCCGGTACACCGTGCCGGCGCCCACTCCCGCGCGGCGGGCGATCTCGTCGATCGGGACGCCCGCGCCCTCTTCGGCGAACGTCTCGTAGGCGACCTGCAACACGCGAGCGCGGTTGCGGGCGGCGTCCGCGCGCAGCGGCCGGGGTTTCTCAGTCACAACGACTCTCCTGGACAAGCGGGGCGCGCGTTCCGGTAGGTTCCTAAGCGGAACGAGCGCCCCGATTTTATCTGGAGGAACCATGCCCCGACAGTGGTGGACCATCGCCGACGTGCCCGATCAGCGGGGCCGCGTCGCCGTGATCACCGGGGGCAACACCGGCATCGGCTTCGAGACCGCCACGGTGCTCGCCGCGCGCGGGGCGTCCGTGATCCTCGCCGTACGGGACACGGACAAGGGCAGGCGCGCCGCCGCCGAGATCACCGAGGCCACTCCGGACGCCGACGTCGCGGTGCAACGCCTCGACCTCGCTTCGCTCGCCTCCGTCCGCGCGGCCGCGGACGAACTGCGGGCCACCCGTGACCGCGTCGACCTGCTGATCAACAACGCCGGAATCATGTACGCCTCGCAAGCGACCACGGCGGACGGCTTCGAGCTGCAGTTCGGCACCAATCACCTGGGCCACTTCGCTCTCACCGGGCTGCTGCTCGACAGAATGCTGCATGTCCCCGGCTCGTCAGGTCGAGCGCGCAGTCCTACGACGTGGCCGCCCAGCGTCGGCTGTGGACGATCTCCGAGGACCTGACCGGGGTGACGTTCCCGGTGTGACACAGGCACGTCTCGTCAGATGGCCAGGCCGGGACGTTGGCGCATGCGCCCGTCCGCGCCGAGTTCGAGGACCGTGTCGATCCCGATCCGCTCGAGGAACGCGAAGTCGTGGCTGACGACGAGGAGGGCTCCGCGGTAGGCGTCGAGGGCTTCCGCGAGTTGCTCGACGCTGGCGATGTCGAGGTTGTTGGTGGGTTCGTCGAGGATCAGCAGCTGGGCGGGCGGCTCGGCGAGGAGGAGTCTCGCGAGCGAGACCCGGAAGCGTTCACCGCCTGAGAGGGTGCTGACCGGACGGTCGGCGCTGTCCCCGCGCAGCAGCAGGCGGGCGAGCTGGTTGCGGATCGTCCCGGCCGGTGTGCCGGGAGCGACCGCCTGCACGTTCGCCATGGCGCTCGCGTCCTCATCGAGTCCGTCGAGGCGCTGGGGCAGGTAGCCGACGAGATCGGTCAGGAGTCTCCCGTGCGCCCGGCCGGGCGTCGGCGTTCCGCCATGGAGGAGCTGCTCGACCAACGTCGACTTCCCGGCCCCGTTCGGCCCGACGAGGGCGACTCGCTCCGGCCCCTGGACGACCACGGTGCGGTCGTCGTCGTGGAGCTCGGCGAGGCGGCGGCCGCGCGGTACGTCGGGGTCGGGAAGCGTGAGGTTGATGTGCCCGTCCTCGCGGACGCGTGCGTCGGCGGCGTCGGCGGCGGCCTGGGCGGCCTGGACCTTGTCGTCCAGGGTGGAGCGCAGCGATCCGGCGGATGCCTGCGCCCTGCTGGCCCTGTTGCCGGCCAGGATCTTCGGGATGCCTCCGTCCTTCTGCGTCTTCCTGGCGGTGCGCTCCCTGCGGGCGAGCTTGGTCTCGGCCTCGACCCGCTGCCGTTTCTCGACCTTGAGCGCCTGCTGGGCCGAACGAGCGGCCTGGACGGCGGCGGCCTGCTCCTGTTCCCGGTGCTCCTTCCACGCGCTGTAGGGTCCGCCGAACGTGTCGAGGTTCCCGGCGTAGAGCTCGGTGGTGTTCTCCATGTGCTCCAGGAGTTCGAGGTCGTGGCTGACGACGACGAGCGTTCCGGGCCATTCGTCCACGAACTCGGCGAGCCTGGCCCGGGTGGGCCGGTCGAGGTTGTTGGTGGGCTCGTCGAGCAGCGTGATCGGAGTGCGGCGGATGCGCAGGCCCGTGATGGCGATGAGCATCGCCTCCCCGCCGGAGACCTCGGCGATCCGGCGGTCGAGGTCCGCCGCGGCGAAGCCGATCTGGTGCAGCGCCTCGTCGGCGCGCGCCTCGATGTCCCAGTCGTCGCCGATGGTGTCGAAGTGCCGCTGGTCGACGTCACCGGCCTCGATCGCTCTCATCGCGGCGAGGACGCCGTCGATTCCGAGGAGTCCGGCGACGGTCGTCTCCTGGTGGAGGGTGAGCGTCTGCGGCAGGTAGCCGACCTCGCCGATCGTGTCGATCTGGCCGGACGTCGGGGTCAGGATTCCGGCGATCAGCCGCAGCAGGGTCGACTTCCCGGCGCCGTTGCGGCCGATCAGGCCGGTGCGGCCGGTCGTGAACGTGCCGTTGACGCCGGAGAGTGCGACGGCGCCGTCGGGCCATTCGAACGTCAGGTCGCGGAGGGTGATGGCGGATTTGGTGGACATGGCTGGTGGGTCTCTTCTTTCTGCCCGTCACCGCGGGACGGGTGTGCTGGGGATCAGTGCGCTTGTCGTCCATCGCGCGCGACGTGACAGGTCTCGGAGTGGGACTCGCGGTGCTGCGTGTGATGGCCTTCTGCGAGAGCCGGCGAAGCTGACAGCGGCAACCGGACCCTGGCCAGGTGTCAGTGCGGCAACGGAGTCGATCCCGGCACCGGGGAAGCCCGCCGACGTGCGGCAGCGGGCGGGTCCGCTGTCGGAGCGGAGAGAAGCCGGAAAGACGGCGAGATCGACATCGCAGGTGTTCGCGAGCACGGACTCGTGACCGAGGTCGGTGCGATGCGAACGTACCGGTGAGGTTCACGCAGGAAGGTCGACGCCATGAAGCGGCGGACCAACGGCTCTGCGGGGAGGGAACAGTCGTCACCGATGAGGGAGCGATGCTTCCCGCAGGTGAAAGCCACCGGCAGTTCGGTGGCTAGATTCTGTCGACCTCAATCTCCATGGCCCGGATCGTACCAGTTGTAAGGGTCCTCTCGACTCCTGCCGCGACAGGAGGCGGCCGAGGCCCTTTCGGCATCGGGGCGCACCCGCGCGGGCTGACGACCGCCCGGCGGGGGCCGCGAACGCCGAGCGGAGCCGCACCGACCGGCGTGGTCATCCTGACCTTCGCCGAATGGCTCGAATTAGAAGAATCCGGGGCAAATGTGATCCCAATGTCATAAAGATCCGCGATCGTGGAGGAGTGCGAACGTGGCTCGGCGATCAGGTGAGGAAACGGCTGGGCACGTTCGGTCTGATCGTGCCCTCGATCGCGCAGTGCGCCGTGGGCGCGGCGCTGGCCTGGATCGTCGCCGTTCATCTGCTCGGCCACGCCCACCCCCTCTTCGCACCCATCTCCGTGATGATCTGTGTGGGCCTGGGGTTCGGGCAGCGGCTGCGCAGGGTGGCCGAGCTGGTGGTCGGCGTCAGTCTGGGTGTGGGCATCGGCGACGTGCTGGTGTCCTGGATCGGCTCGGGTCCCTGGCAGCTGGCGCTCGTGATCGCACTGGCGATGACCATCGCGGCGCTGCTGAACAGCGGTGAGCTGTTCGTGTCGCAGGTCGGGTCGTCCGCGGTGCTGGTCACCATGCTGGTGCCGGGCGCGGACGCCGGCGGACTGGACCGAATGGCCGACGCGCTCGCCGGCGGCCTCGTCGGCCTCGTCGCGGTCGCGCTGCTGCCCGCCAGCCCGCTCACCATCGCGGGTAGACATCTGTCCGGCGTACTGGACGCCTTCTCCACGGTGCTGGAGCAGGCGGCGGAGGCGATCGAGAAGGGCGATATGGACCTGGCCGCCGAGGCACTGGAGTGCGGGCGCAGGACCCAGACCGCGGTCGAGGATTTCGCGGCGGCGCTGGAGAACAGCAAGGAGATCATCAGGATCTCGCCGTTGCGCTGGCATCACCGGGCCAGACTGGCCAGGTACACGACCGCCGCCCTGCCGGTGGACCTGGCGCTGCGCAACGCTCGGGTGCTGGTCCGCCGGACGCTCGCGGCGATGGGGGAGGCGAGCCCGCCACCGGTCGCCCTGGCCGAGTTGCTGCGCGAGGTCTCGGAGGCGGCGCTGCTCCTCCAGCTCGAACTGGGGGCTGGGCGGGAACCGATGTTGGCCAGGCAGGCGTTGCTCGCCGTCGCCGCACGGGAGCGGCCCAAGAACCTGGGTTTCTCGGCGAGCGTCATCATCGCGCAGCTGCGCTCCATCGCCGTCGACCTGCTCGAGGCGACCGGCATGGATCACGACGCGGCCTCGGCCACGCTCACCCCGCTGGACGAGCTGAGCGACGAGAGCATCCGCGGCTGAGATCACACGCCCTGCTCACCGTCGCCCTCGATGCCTGCGCCTGACCGGGCCGGGGGACGGCGGCGGTCAGCTCGGGCAGGCGTCGCGGCAGCCGCCCGAGGCTGACGGCGCGGGGCGTTCGTCTCCGATACATCGAAGCGTGTAGCCGTCGTGTATTCGGCGTTCCGCGGTGGTTCCTAGCGTGATGGGCGACCCGCCACGCCCGACCGGGGATGAGGACGCACCTGTGGCCTATCTCTTCACCTTCTGCCGGCTGCTCACGGGGATCGTCTTCCTCATGTCCGCGGTGAGCAAGCTGCGCGGGCGGGCGGCGTACGAGGAGTTCACGGCGGCCACACGCGCCCTCACGCGCCTGCCCGCCCGGCCCGTCGCGGTGCTCGTCGTTGCCGCCGAGGTCGCCGTCGCGCCGCTGCTGGCCTGGCCGCCCACCGCGCTCGCCGGCTTCTGCGTCGCGCTCGGGCTCCTCGTGGCCTTCACCGCGGCCATCGCCGTCGCCGTTCGGCGCGGCAGGCGGGTCCCCTGCCGCTGCTTCGGCGCATCCGCCGTTCCGGTGGGCCCTGGGCATCTCGCGCGCAACGCCGTGCTCATCGTCATGACGGCGGCCGGAGCGATCCAGGCCGGAGCCATCCGGGCCGGAGCGCTTCCTGCCGTATCCGGCGTCGTCCCCGCGGACCTCGGGCCGGCCGGGGTCGCCGCGGTCGCCCTCGCGGCCGGAGCGGCGGCCGTCCTGCTGTCCGCGATCGGCGAGATCGCCGGTCTCTTCACGAGTACACCCTGACGGAGGTAGTCCCTCATGCCGTTCCTGATAGCGCTTGTCCTGGGCGTCGGCGTCCTGTGCCTGATCGACCTGGTGCTGACGGTCGGGGTGATCCGGCGGTTGCGGGCGCACGAGGAGATGCTGCGCGCCAGACCGGTGGCGTCCCCGCCGATCGTGCTCCCGCCCGGGGCGGTGATCGGCGGCTTCTCCGCCGTGAGCACCGACGGCGTCTACGTCTCCGACGAGGCGCTGACCGAGCCGGTCCTCGTCGGCGTCTTCTCGCCCGGCTGCTCCGCCTGCGAGGACCGCCTGCCGCAGTTCGCCGAGCGCGCGCGGTCCTTCCCGGGAGGGCGCGGCAACGTGCTGGCCGTTCTCGTCGGCGCGGAGGAGGAGGTGGCGGACGAGCGGCGGGCGCTGGAGCCGGTCGCGCTGGTGCTGATCGAGGAGTACGGCACCGGCCTGACGAAGGCGTTGCAGGTCAACGGGTTCCCGTCCCTCGCCCTGGTCGACGGGCGCGGGAGGGTCGTCGCCAGCGGGACCACTCTGGAGGACCTCGACAAGATTCCCGTACACGCGTGACGGCGCACGTGCGGGGCCCGGCCGGAGCGCGGGCGGTGGTCGCCGCTCTCGGCATGGCCTGGCGGGCCGGCAGCGGGCTGACCGTCGCCTTCGCCGTCCTCAGCACGCTCATGGCCGTGCTGCCGGTGGCGATCGCCTGGTGCACCAAGCTGGTCCTCGACGAGATCGCCGGCGGGCGGCCCGGGGCCGGGGTGACGGCGGCGCTGGGCGCCGCGCTCGCCGGGTGCGGGGTGCTGACGGCGCTCGGGCCGCAGGTGGTCCAGTACGTCAGGGACGAGAGCGGGCGCAGGATCGGGCTCGTCGCCCAGGACCGCCTCTTCAGGGCCACGGAGCGGTTCGTCGGCCTCGCGAGGTTCGAGGATCCCGCGTTCCTCGACCGGATCCGTATGGCCCAGCGGTACGGCGGGGCGACCCCGGGCCTGGTGGTCTCCGCCGCCCTGGGCGCCGCCAGGACGGTGCTGACCGGTGCCGGCTTCCTCGTCTCCCTCGTGACGATAAGCCCGTGGACGGCCGCCCTCGTGGTCTGCGCCGCGGCGCCGTCCATGGCCGCGGAGCTGTGGCTCTCCCGGCGGCGTGCCGCGATGCTGTGGGGCATCGGCCCGGTCGAGCGCCGCGAGTTCTTCTTCGCTGAGCTTCTCGTCAACGTCCAGGCGGCCAAGGAGCTGAGGCTCTTCGGCATCGGAGCGCATCTGCGCGGGCTGATGGCCGCCCAGCGGCGGGCCGCGAACGCTGAGCGGAGCCGCACCGACCGGCGGGAACTCGGCGTCCAGGCCCTCACAGGGACCACGGCGGCGCTGGCGACCGGGGCCGGCCTGCTGTGGGTTCTCGTCTCCGCGGCGAACGGCACGGGCGGGGCCGGCGACGTCGCGCTGTTCGTCGCCGCCGTCGCCGGAGTCCAGGCGGCGGTGAGCGGTCTCGTCGTCGAACTCGTCACCGCGCACCAGCAGGTGCTGCTGTTCGGGCACTACCTCGCCGTCCTGGACGCCGAGCCGGACCTGCCGGTTCCGTCCCGGCCCCGGCGGGCCGGTCCGCCGCACCGGGGGATCGAGCTGCGCGACGTGTGGTTCCGCTACTCGCCCGGCCATCCCTGGGTCCTGCGCGGCGTCAGCCTGACCATCCCGTACGGCAGCGCGGTGGCGCTCGTCGGGAGGAACGGGGCGGGCAAGAGCAGCGTGGTCAAGCTGCTCTGCCGGATGTACGACCCGGAACGCGGCTCGGTCCTGTGGGACGGGGTCGATCTCAGGGAGATGGACCCGGCGGAGCTTCGGGCCAGGATCGGGGCGGTGTTCCAGGACTACATGGAGTACGACATGACCGCGGCCGAGAACATCGGCCTGGGCGATCTCACCGCGATGGACGACCGGGGGAGGATCGAGGCGGCGGCGCGGAGGGCGGGCGCGCACGACGCCGTGGACGCCCTGCCCCGGGGGTACGACACCATGCTGTCGCGCATCTTCGCCGACCCCGCCGAGGACGACGGCGCCGAGGCGGGTGTCCGCCTGTCGGGCGGGCAGTGGCAGCGGCTCGCCCTCGCCCGTGCCTACCTGCGGGGCGAGCGGGACCTGCTGATCCTGGACGAGCCCAGCTCGGGCCTCGACGCCGAGGCGGAGCACGAGATCCACCGGGGACTGCGGGAGCATCGCCGCGGCCGTACGAGCCTGCTGATCAGCCATCGGCTCGGCGCCGTGCGCGAGGCGGACCACATCGTCGTCCTCGACGGCGGCCAGGTCGCCGAGCGGGGCACGCACGCAGGGCTGCTGGAGCGCGGCGGGATCTACGCCCACATGTTCGCCCTCCAGGCGGAGGGATACCGGCAGGGGGAGAACCGGGACGCGGACGCCCCGCGCGACCGGCTCTCGGGGACACGATGACGCTCGTCCTGGTCGTCCTGCTCGCAGCGGCGCTCGTGGCCGCCGCCGTGGTGGCGGCCGGACAGATCCTGCGCGTCGTCGAGGTTCACGGGGAGAGCATGGAGCCCGGCCTGTGGCCCGGTGACCAGGTCCTCGTGCGGAGACTTCGGCCCGGCCGGGCCGGCCGGCGGGTCCGGCGCGGGGACATCGTCGTCATCGCCCGCGTGGGCCCGGGGGAGGGCTTCACGCTCGACGGCGGCACGAACCTGGTGATCAAGCGGGCGGCGGCCGTGGCCGGGGACCCGATCCCTCCCGGGTTCGAGGCGCTGGGAGAGGCCCTGGGAGAGGTCCACGTGCCGCCGGGACGCCTGCTCGTCCTCGGGGACAACCCCTCGCGGAGCACCGACTCCCGGCAGTGGGGCCTCCTCCCCGAGAGCAGGATCACGGGTGTCGTGCTCCGGCGGCTGAACGCGTGAATCACGTGTATCGAATACAGGTTTCCGTGTATCGCGGTGGTATGTCCGTGACGGCGGCCACTCCTAATGTCGGGGAAAAGGAGTGCTTCGAAGGAGGAACCGAATGACGCGGACGATTCAGCGGCTGGCGGACCGGATGGTCGCCCGGCTGGTCCCGGCCACCCGCGCGGAGGCGGTCAACTGCTGGTACGAGGTCAGCGGCTGCGTCCGCCGCTACTGCTGCAAGGGGTCGGGCGTCAACTACTGCACCAACTGGCAGTACATCTGCTGAACGAGCACAACGGAGCGCTCCGCTGTCGAATACAGGTGTCCGTGTATCGCGGTGGTATGTCCGTGATCGGGGCCGCTCCTAATGTCGGGGAAAAGGGAGTCCTTCAAAGGAGGAACCGAATGACGAAGACGATTCAGCGGCTGGCGGACAAGATGGTCGCCCGCCTCGTCCCGGCCACTCAGGCGGCGGCCACGAGTTGTTCGTACGACTGGGCCGGCTGCTGGCGCCGCACCTGCTGCACCGGCGCGGGGGTCCCCGACGGGGACCGCTACTGCAGCGGTTGGACGCAATGGTGCTGATCCTGACGTCTGCGTGAACCACCAGGCGCGTCCCGCACGCCGGGGCGCGCCCTGTGTATGTCAGTCGCGGTGTGCTCTCCTGTCCGGGCATGAGGCCATCTGCGCCGCGTACAGGCGGGTGAGGCCGTTCATCCGGTAGTGGCCGAGGGTCAGCGGCTCCATCAGACGGAGATCGGCCAGCACGCCGAGCGCCGCCGACGCCGTCCGCCGGTCGCACCCGAGGAGCTCGGCGGCCGCAGCCGGCCCGCAGCCGGCCATGCCGCGCTCGCCGAGGCGGTGGAACAGGGCGAGCGCGCTGCCGGCCGCGGTCCCCCCGCACTGCCGCAGGGCCTGGTAGTCGAGGTCGAGGGCGCCCCGCACGGAAAGGTCGCCGCAGGTCAGCAGGTCGAGCCGGTGCTCCTCGTCGGCCAGCATGTCGGCGAACGCCGCCATCGTCCACTCTCGCCTGACGGCCAGTCGCTTGCCCGCGATCCGCAGCGCGAGCGGCAGGTTGTCGCAGAGCCGGGTCACCCTCCTCACCTGCTCGGGGTCGATCCGGTCCCGGCCGCAGAGCCGGGCGAGCAGTTCGCAGGCCGCGTCGTCCGTCAGGGGAGCGAGCGGCAGGTGGTCCACGTCGTCGAGCGCGGCGAGCACCGTCCTGCTGGTGATGACGAACCGGTAGTCCGGGCTGGCGCCGACCAGCGGGCGCAGCTGCCCCTCGCCGGTCACGTTGTCGAGGAGGACGAGCACGCGCCCCGCGGCCGTGGCCGTCCTGAACTGGAGCGCGGCGTCGTCGAGGTCCGGGGCGATCTCGTCGTCCGCCAGCCCCAGCAGGCTCAGCAGCCGCGCGAGCGTCTCGTACGCGCCGGGGCGGGGAAGGGCCCGCAGATCGACGTGGAGCACGCCGCCGGGGAAGTGCGGCGCCGCCGCCCGGACGGCGGCGAGCGCCAGGGCCGACTTCCCCACCCCCGCCGGGCCGTGGACGGCGACGGGCCGCGGGGCGGAGGCGGTGATCGCCGCCACCACCTCCTTGAGCTCCAGGTCCCGGCCGACGAGGCATCCCGGTGCGGTGAGCGGCGCCGCCTTCGACGTGGGCGCCGGGCGGGACGGGCCGGGGGCGGAAGGCGCGGGAACCGCCCGGAGCGCGGGGTCCCGGTTGAGTATGCTCCGGTGCAGCTCGGCCAGCTCGGGCCCGGGTTCGACGCCCAGCTCCTGCGCGAGGAACGCCCGCGCCTGCCCGTAGGCGGCGAGCGCGGCCGCCGGGTCGCCGGTGCGGTACGACGCGAGCATGAGCGCGCCCCACAGCCGTTCCCTGGTGGGATGGGCGGCCACCGTCTCATGGAGCTCGGCCAGCACGTCGGCGTGCTCGCCCAGCATGAGCCGGGCCTCCGCGAGCGCCTCCAGGGCCAGGCAGCGCTGCTCGGCGAGCGCGTCCAGGCGCGGGCCGAGCGCCGCCGACCTGGGCACGTCCTCGGCGGGGGCGCCCCGCCACCGCGCGAGGGCCGACGACAGGTGCCGCAGCGCCTCCTCCGGCCGCCCGGCGGACAGCGACCGCCTGCCCTGCCGCAGGGCGTCGGCGAACTCGGCCACGTCGAGCTCGCCGGCGCGTACGGCGAGCACGTAGCCGGGCGGCCGGGCCGTCAGCCGGTCGCCTTCGCCGAGTGTGCTCCGCAACCGGTTCACGTAGGTGCGGACGTTGGCGACGGCGGAGCAGGGCGGCTCCTCGTCCCACAGGGCCATGATCAGCCGGTCGATCGACACGACCCGGTTGGGTTCGAGCAGCAGCGCGGTCAGCAGGGCGCGTTGCTTGGGCGTGCCGAGCGGGACCGGCCTGTCGTTCCGCCGGACCTGGACCGGGCCCAGCAGCCCGAACCGGAGGTTCAATCCGCCCTCCGGAGGCCCGAGTGGGCCGACGTTCGCTTCCAGCCGGATGATCGGTGCACGAGGGGACCTCCATAGGCGTCTCGCGAGGAGCGTCTGGGGGGAGCAGCACGAAGATCCCCGTCCCCCGCGAGCCTCCACAAGGTCCGCGGGCGTCCGGAACAGTTCCGTACTCCGCCCGGCTCGGGCGCGATCCGCGCCCAGAAGCTTCGATCAGGTGTGGCCGGGGAGGCCAGGGGTGCTTCCCGTGACGAGATCCGGGCGGTCCACGGTGCGGGAGATCACCTCAGACCTACGAGGGCGCCTACAGGTTCCGGCGGACGGTCATGGCCCGCCCGGTGCTCACGCCCTCACAGGTGCCCGGGGGCCACGGGCCGGAAGCGGAGACGCCGGTGGGCGCGTGCGACGTCGTGGAGGAAGGCGATGTCGCTGGTCAGGTCGCCCCCACCGGGGATCGCCGCGGCCGGCGGGTCCTCGGCGGCCGCCACGCCCCGCGCCTTGGCCCGCAGGGCCGCGGCCAGGGTGGCCGCCTCGACGACGGCCTCCAGGCGCTGGCCTCTCGCGCCCGCCGCCACCGCCGCGGCGCGGGCGGCGGTGGTCACCGCGGGGTCGAAGTACGGGCGCAACGTCATCCGGCCGTCGCGGATCTCGATGACCCTGCGGTACAGCCGAAGCCCCAGGTCCTGAAGCATCAGCAGGTCGAGCAGAGCGGGCACGGGCGGGGCCAGCGCGATCTGCGGGCTCGCCCGGTACAGCGCCAGCCAGAGCGGCCGCAGCGCGTGGTAGGTGTGGCACCGCTGGAGCCAGTCGAGCAGCACGGCCAGGCCGAGGCGTGGCCCCCAGGTCGGCATGGTGGCGCCGACGAGGAACAGGACATAACCGGCGAGGGGTAACAGTTCGTCGAGGAACTGGCTGCAAGCCGATGGGATGTAGTGATAGCCGAAGCGGGCGGAGCCGAACAGCAACGTCTTGTGCAGCTGGTACACCAGACCGAAGGCCGCGCCGAACGCGGCCAGGCGCAGGCCCAGGCGCAGCGTCGGGTTGGTCGTCAGCCTCGCGTATCGCCAGGTCAGGCGCAGCAGGTTCCCGTACGCCGGCATGAGGAACACCGAGTACACGACCCAGTACTCCAGCACCCAGGGCCTGCGGGCGTAATGAGCGGCGAACCGGACGTCGTCCACCGGCGTCGCGGCGAGCGCGAACACGACGGCCAGCGTCGTCACGGCCCCCGCCAGCATCCGGACCTGCGTGCGCCGGTACCGGGCCGCCTCCTCCTGCGAGGACATGGTGAGGATACGCAGCAGCGACTGGGCCGACCACACCGCCACCAGCATGCCGGCGTGCCCGAGGAGCCGGGCGAGGTTCGGGACGCCGCTGATCCGGGCGACGGCGGAGTAGACCGCGGGAGTCAGCACGGTCAAAGCGATGGCGACCGCCACCAGCATCTCGGTCAGCAGCCGCCGAGCGAGGCCGGGCGGACGCCATGACGCGTAGGACAGCAGCGAGACCAGCAGGGCCCACGCCAGGATCGTCGGGCCGTACATGCGCAGCCAGGTTCCCATGGTCGGCCCCTCACGGTCAGTGCTGCTGGTCCGGTGGCCCCGCCTGCGACCAGTCGAGCGCCGCGAGGAGGCGGTTGAGCAGGAGGCTGCCCGGACCGGACGGCCCAGGTCCGGGAGGCCGGCCCGCGCGCTGCCGGATGAGCGACGCGAGCAGCTCGGCCTCCTGCTCCTCGACCGCGGAGTACGTCGTACGCCCCAGCATCCTGCGGACCATCTCGGGATCCAGGCTCGGCATGAGAAGGCGCGTGTGGTCACCGCCGGGGACCGCCGCCCCGTAGTGGTCGCACAGCAGGTGGCTGAGCTCGTGCAGGATGATGTGCTCCTGATGAGGCGGGGTCGTGGACTCCTCGTAGAAGATGAAGTCGCTCGTCTCCGTCGCCACCCACAGCCCCCACAGCCCGGAACGCCCGGCCAGTGGTTGCAGCAGGATCGGCCGGCCCCGCTTGTCCGCCACCGTCCGGCACAGAGCGCGGGCGTCGAACGGAACGGGAAGCGTCAGCTCGTCCAGCCGCGCCTCGCAGCGGCGGCGCAACTCCCGCAGGCCGCTCGACCGGCGTCTCACCGGGATCTCCGGACGGTGGGGGAGTCGTCGGGCGGACTCCCGCCGTGGCGGCCGTCGTCCCGCCCGCCGTGGCGGCGGGCGACGGCGACGGGCCGCGTGCCTGGAGAGCACACGTCAGGCTCCTTGCGAAGGTGGACTGCCGGGCAGCCCTTCGAGCTCGCGGACGCGTTCCACCATCTCGGTGATCGCGTCCAGGGACTTGGGGGACAGGCCCGCCGCGCGGAGCGCGATCTGCCGGACCGACGCGTCCCGCAGCGCGCTCAGCAGGGCCAGCTCGGCGTTGATGCGCTCGGCCGCCTCGTCGTCGAAGAAGTACGCAGGCGGCACGCCGAAGAACCCGGCCAGGGCTTCGAGATGCCGTTTGGTCGGGTTGTCCCGGATGCCCTTACGCAACTGCCACACGTAGGTCGCCGAGATCGTGGGCCCGCCGCGGTCGCGGATGGCCGTGGCGACCTCCTCGAAGCTGTACTCGCCGCCGGCGCGGGGACGGATCGTCCGGAACAGGTGGTTCAGCTTGGCGGCGAGCGTCCGCCCGTCCTCCGGCTCGGTGTCCGGCATTCAACGCCTCCCTGCCCCGCCTCGTCCGAGACGGCCCGGCGCCCGCCAGTCTACCGGCCATCAACTTACTTGAACATTCGTCTCTGAATCTTCACACGCCAGTTGACGCTCCCTCTCATCAAAGTTTACTCTCTCGCATGGATCATCAACTCAGATAAATGGCGCGGCGCAACCATGGACGCCCTGGGGGAGGGCGCGGGGTGAGACGGATGCCGTGAGCCGGCCGGAGACCACCCCCCTCATGCTCGGCGAATCCGGCGGCGCGACGGGACGCAGCTCAGACGAAACGGGAGGAAGAATGCAACCCCAGAAACCCTCGGTCCCCACTTCGGCGGTCCGGGCCGCGACTCGCTGGACGAGAAAGGCGGCGGCGGCCTCCATGGGCCTGGTCCTGGCCTTCGGCGTGCTCCCCGCCGGCGCCGCCCACGCGAACGGGAGGGTGACGTGGAAGAACGTCGGAACCAAGCGCTACCTGGAGGTCTACCAGTCCTCGAAGAAGAAGGGCGCCTACGTCGGCGCGTGGCCGTGGAACGGCAGTAAGACGCAGTACTGGTACGACCAGAAACTCAGCGACAGATACTGGGCCGAGTTCAACTACAACAGCGGGTTGCTGCTCACCGCCTACAACAGTTGCGGCAGCGGAGTCACGCAATGGCCCACGTCCGACGGCCGGCACGTGTATTCCACGCAGGAGTGGAAGGAGAAGCACCTCAGCTCCGATTACGGCTGGGTGCTGATCAACAAGGCGGGATGCAGCGGCGACGCCTGGCACGACATTCTGTCGATCAGCCTCGAACACCCAAGCCTGTATCAGGTCTTCCTATATTCCGAAAAGTCGGGCGGATGCAGCCTCGCGCTCTGGCCGGACGAGATGGGGCCCAGCAACTACTGCACCTGGAAATAGGAAGTCGAGGAGATCATGAGTACCCACATCCGTGAGACGGGCGGTTCGCAGGGGCGCGGGACCCGGGTTCTGGTGGTGACGCTGGGCGTGGCCGTACTGGCCATCGGAGGCGTCGCGGCGGCCAAGGCCGGACCGGGAGGGCCCGGCGCCGGCAACCCGCCCCCCAGCGCCACCCCCAGCGCCACCCCCAGTGGGCCCGTCGTGCAGCCCACCGAGGCGCCGCCGACACCCGAGCCCGATCCGTCGGAGACGGCGTCCCCGCCGCCTCTCGGACCGATCCCGACGATCACCAGTCGTGACCCGATCGCCATGCCGCTGGATCCGGTGATGACCTCGCTGAGCGACATCAACCTCCTTGACAACGCCGCCGAGTTGAAGGCCCGCGACTGCATGAGGTCGCTCGGCTTCACGACATGGACCGCCGGCGCGATTCCCGGCCCCGCCGACGACAAGGAGAACGACGTCCTCGACTACCTCCCGCCCGCGGACGCCGGCCAGACCGGCTATCCCTCGATCTTCTCGGACCTGTCCGGCGAGACGAACGTCGGCGCCGCGTCCGCTCTCAGCCAGGACGCCGTGCGCGCGTACATCGGCGCCGAGGCCCAGACGGCCGGCGGCGCCGCGGTCCCCGACGGCGGGTGCGAGGCGGAAGGCGACAGGCAGGTGAAGGGCGGTACGACGCAGCTTCCGGTGGATCCCCGCTTCCTCGCCGGCCAGGCGAAGTTCTCGGCGCTCCGGGACGACCGGATGCAGCAGGTCTTCGCGGCCTGGAGCGCCTGCATGGACCGCAAGGGCCTCCACTACGACGACCCCCTGAGCGCGCAGACCGATCCGCGCTGGGGAGAGCGGCCCTCCGGCACCCCGGCCGGCGCCGAGGAGAAGGCCACCGCGGCCGCCGACGCGGGCTGCCAGGCGGAGACCAACCTCGTCGGTACGTACAAGGCCCTCGAGATCGCCTACCAGAAGCAGTTCCTCGCCGAGAACCAGGCGGACCTCACAACCGCCCTTACGACGTTCAAGTCATGGGTCTCGCACGCCAGATCCATCATCGCCGTGAACTGACCGCGATCACCTGACGTCCGCCGCGTCCCGCTGACGAGCCTGCCGGTCACAGACGGCCCCGGCGGATCACCCCGTGTTCCTCGCAGCACGCCGGCTCGCCGGTCCCCACCGCGAGCCGGCGTGCGCAGTTCCGCACGTCCCCGCGTGCGTACTCCCCCCGAGTGGAGGGTCACGAATGAAAGCGCACCGGCGCTTGGCCTTACTGTCCGTCACAAGCCTCATCTGTCCACTTCTGGCGGTCCCTCCTGCCTCCGCCGCCGGGCCGCCGCCCACTCCCGCCGCCGCGTCACCGGCGGCGACGCCGCCGCAGCCGCCCCCCACGGCGAGCACGATCGAGCCGGCCAGACGGGACGCGGTGCTGCCGAAGGACTGGCGCACCTCCGGTGATCTGGCCTGGACGACCAACGGCGACGCGAACGGGTTCCACCTGCTGGCCGCGGACGCCTCCAGCGGATACACCTGGCGTACGGTCGCCACCCTCGCCGAGCCGGGGCTGGAGACCGACCGGTGGATCGGGAACGCGTGCCTGACCGCCTCGGGACGCCGCGCCGTGGTCGTCTACGCGCCCAGGGCGTTCACCAACAAGGCCGAGCTGGCCCGCAGAGGGGCGTTCACGGCGGTGGTGGACATGCGGTCGGGAGCCGTCACGAAGCTTCCCTTCACCACGAGTCTTTCCTACTTCAACCCCGGGTGCGGGACGGGGGAGTCGGCGGTCCTCACCCAGGAGGGCGACGAGGACCTCGGCGCCACCCGGCTCATCCCGCTCGCGGCCGACACCGGCAAGGCCGGACGGCCGCTCAAGTTCCCCGGGCAGGTCACCTCGGCCGTTCCCGCGAGTGACGGGATCGTGGCCGCCAGAGGCAACAGGATCGTGCGCTTCGGCGCCGACGGCACGACGAAGGCCCTCGCGGCGACCACCAACGTCCCGTTCGACCTGCGCGTCGACGCCGAGGGCGGGGTGAACTACCTGGACCGGCTCGACGACCAGGTCCGGGTCCAGCGCACGGTCGGCCGGAAGACCACGACGCTCGCGGACGGGGGACTCCACGACGTCGGCCTGTCCGCCGGCGCGGGCGGACGGGTGTTCATCACCGGACATCCCACCAGGCTCACGGCCCTGCCGTCGCCGGTCCGGCACCTCGACGTCCCCGCGGAGGCGCAGGTCTCCACCGAGGGGCAGGCGGCGCTGACCGGGGTCGACTTCGCGGACCCGGCCAAGCGGAGGATCGGAGCCCCGGTCGACCCCGAGCATCCCGAACCCGTGGAGGTGAAACAGCTGATCCCGGCGACGGGCGCGTCGGTGGACTTCCGGGTCGAACCCGGGGCGGGCACGAGCGGCAGGTACGCGGAGGGCCGTGCGCCGGTTCGCCTGCCCGCTGCCACGCCGGGCGTCCACCCGGCTCTCACGGCCGCCGCGTCATCCAGCAGCCCCGTCGACGACGACAGGTACTGCTCGGTGCCCCGCAACGACCTGAAATCGCAGACCTACCAGCCGACCGCGCGGCAGGTGGAGTGGGCGGTCGACATGGCGGTGGTGGGGAGGCTCGACGTCAGCCGCCCCACCCACGGGACCGGCCTGCCCTCGTACACCCCGCAGGGGATGTTCCCCGTCCCGGCGCTGGCCGGGGGAGGGCACGTCCCGCCGCAGGTGTTCCTCGGCATCCTCTCCCAGGAGTCGAACCTGTGGCAGGCCGACCGTTACGGCGAGCCCGGCGAGTACAGCAACCCTCTGATCGGGAACTTCTACGGCCTCAAGGCGGACAGCACCACAGGGGAGATCACCGACTGGTCCATCCACTGGGACGACGCCGACTGCGGGTACGGGATCTCCCAGATGACCGACGGCATGCGCATGGCCGGCCATCCGCGGGACGAGGACGAGAAGATCCTGCCGGAGGTGCAGCAGCGGGCGATCGCGCTGGACTACGCCGCCAACATCGCCGCCGGCCTGAAGCTCGTCTCCGACAAGTGGAACGAGCTGTACCCGATCATGAGGGTCAACAACGGCGACCCCACCCGGATCGAGAACTGGTACTTCGCCACCTGGGCCTACAACAGCGGCTTCCACGCGCAGTCGGATGCGGGCAAGAACCACGGCGTCTGGGGTCTCGGCTGGTTCAACAACCCGGCCAACCCCCGCTACAGCCCCTCCCGGTACCCGTTCCTGTACAACAACTCCTGGTCCGACGCCGCGCACCCGGAGCGCTGGACCTACCCGGAGAAGGTCCTGGGGTTCGCGTCGTGGTCCATCGACACCCCCGACGGCCCCGGCTTCCGGCCGGCCTGGTGGAACACCGACGACCAGCGCCTCCACGCCACGCCGCCGTACCCGCAGTTCTGCGACTCGTCGAACGACTGCGAGTGGGGGAAGTCGTACCAGCCCACCGACCCCGAGGTGTCGTCCGAGAAGCCGGGGCCCTGCGCGCACCAGTACAACGGCCTGTACGACCTGCACTGCTACTACCACCAGTCCTCGACGTGGAAGCCGGACTGCGCGACCACGTGCGGGCACGAGCTGATCCGTTTCGACCCGCCGTACCCCGAGCCGCCGGACGGCACCCACTTCCCGCCGCAGTGCGACCAGAGGGCCGGTCTGCCCTCCGGCGCGCTGGTGATCGACGACGTCCCCGACGGCACCTTCATCCCGAGATGCGGCAGGACGATGAGCAGCTCGGGCCGGTTCAGCTTCGACTTCGACCCGTACGACCGCAGCACCGGCACCTACACGGCCAAGATCGACCTGCATCAGCTCGGCGGCGGCAGCGGCGGGCACTTCTGGTTCGTCCACACTCGTGCGGCGGGCGACCAGTTCGCGGTGAAGGGAACCTGGACGCTCGACCGGTCCGTCAACGGCTGGGCCCGCGTCCTGGTCCACGTCCCCGACCACGGCGCGCACACCCGGCAGGCGGTCTACACCCTCAACGACGCGCTCACCTCATCCCGGGCCATACAACAGCGCATCCAGGCCAACAAATGGGTCTCCCTCGGCGTGTTCCGGTTCGACGGGACACCCGAGATCACGTTGGGCAACGAGACCGCCGACGGGACCGGGGACGAGGACCTCGCCTGGGACGCCGTCGCGGTCCAGCCGCTGCCGCGCAAACCGAGGGACTTCGTGGTGGCGATGGGCGACTCCTACTCCTCGGGTGAGGGGGTCTCCGCGAAGAGCGACCCCACCGACTACTACAAGGAGACCGACGTCGACGGCCACGACAAGCAGTGGCGGGACGCGTGCCACCGCTCCCCGTACGCCTGGTCGCGGCGGGCGGCGCTGACCGACGTCCCCGAGTACACCATCGGATACCGCGCCGAGCACTGGGACCTCGGCACCGAGGACCTGGACTACCACTTCACCGCCTGTTCCGGCGCGGTGACGGACAACGTCCTCAAGGATCCGCAGTATCACGAGCTGCCGCAGATCTCCCAGGGATACCTGGACGAGAACACGACGCTGGTGATGCTGTCCATCGGCGGAAACGACGCCGGCTTCTCCGACGTGATCAAGCAGTGCCTCGTGCTGTCGACCCCCCAGGACTGCCAGGACACCCCCTTGCCGGGAGAGAACGTCTCCCTGCAGATCGCCGAGCCGCAGCGGATCAAGGGGCCGGTGCGTGACGCGGTCAGGAGCACTCTGCTGCGGATCCACCAGGAGGCCCCCAACGCCAAAATCCTCCTGATGGGATATCCGAGGCTGCTGAGCAACCTCGGCGTGTGCGTCATCGGGGTCAGCCCGAGCGAGGCGTCGTGGATCAACCAGATGGCCGGGCTCCTCGACGACACGCTCAGCGGTCTCGCCGACGAGCTCACCGGCACGGGCGTCCCCGTGTGGTTCTCCGACCCGCAGGACGACTTCGACGGCCAGGGCGTCTGCGGCTCGCCGGAGAGGATCCACGGGCTCGTCCTGGACCGTACGCCGGGGGACCCTCCGGTGACGGACTCACCCGTGTCCCTGCAGTCGTTCCACCCGACACTCGACGGCGCGGGGAACTACGCCGACGCGGCCGACGCGACGCTGCGGAAGATGGGGCTGTAACAGCCATCGCCTAGCGGACACCCCGCCTCCCGTACCGGGCAGGCGGGGTCTTCGCATATGTGCTGACCTTTCGCGATTCCCCTCAATAGGCGCGCGAAAGGCGTTCGATAGCGGATGCGGGCAGCCTGCGAGATGTCCGGGACCTGACCCGTTCACCTCCCGGACCACATGGCCGAAGCGATCACTCCCCATGGTGTCCGGCCCCGCGGATCCGGACCCGCACATGCCGTCTGCTCACAGGTCCCTCGGCGGGCGCGGTGGCCCGATGAACGCGCCGCCGATCGTCGCCCCAGCCTTCCAATCCCCGACCACCCGGCCCGACGCCCACGACGCCGTGCCACGCGACCATCCCCGCCGCGCGGCAGCCGGTCGCCCCGCCCATGCCACGGACACGCCGAAAGAAATCCGAGGAAAACCGATGAAACACAGGGATGTGGAACTGCTCGCGATTGGCGCCGGACCTGCGAACCTGGCCCTCGCCGTGGCCCTCGAAGAGCTCGCCCCCGGAGGGCTGGCCACCGGCTCACTGGTGATCGAGCAGGCCGGAACGGTGGCGTGGCAGCCGGGGATGCTGCTGCCGGAGGCGCAGAGCCAGGTCTCCTTCCTCAAGGATCTCGTCACCCTGCGCAACCCGTGCAGCCGGTTCTCGTTCGTGAACTACCTGCACGCGGTGGGCAGGCTCAGCGAGTTCATCAACGTCGGCAGCCTCTGGCCGTACCGGATCGAGATCTCCGACTACCTCGCCTGGGTCGCCGACTCCCTCAGCCGGGTGCGGCTCGAGTACAACCGGCGCTGCACCGCCGTCGAGCCGCTGCGGGACGCCGAGGGCGCGCTGACCGGCTGGCTGACCCGCCTCGCCGACGGCTCGACGATCCGCAGCCGCTACCTCGTCATGGGGATCGGCAGGGACGTCCACGTGCCCGAGGCGTTCGCCGCCCTGCCGGCGCGGCGCGTCGTCCACAGCACCAGGTACGTCCAGCGGATCGCGGAGCTGCCCAAGGGGGTGCCGTACCGGGTGGCGGTGATCGGCGGCGGGCAGAGCGCGGCCGAGATGTTCGACGCCGTGCAGCGCGACCTGCCGGGCTGCCAGCCGACCCTGGTGATGCGGTCGATCGGCCTGAAGACGTACGAGAACAGCAAGTTCACCAACGAGCTGTACTTCCCGTCCGCGGTGGACGCCTTCTTCGGCGCCCGGCAGGAGGCGCGGCGGCAGATCCTCGACGAGATGCACATCACCAACTACTCGGGCCTGAACCCGGCCACGCTCGACAAGCTGTACCACGCGCTGTACCTCGACCGGCTGACCGGCAAGGGACGGCTGCGCGTGGTCACGATGCACGACGTGACCTCGGCCCGGGAGGACAGCGACGAGGTCGTGCTGGAGCTGACCGACCGCAGGACGGGCGAGACGGAGGAGCTGCGGTGCGACCTGGTGCTGCTCGGCACCGGGTTCGTACGGGCGATGCCGGGCCTGGTGCGCGGTCTCGCCGGCGCGCTCGGCCTGGAGGACGTCTCGGTGAACCGCACCTACCGGCTCGCCGTCCCCGGCCCCGCGACCGCGGCCTGCTACCTGCAGGGGGTCAACGAGGCGACGCACGGCATCGCCGACTCGCTGCTCAGCATGCAGGCCGTACGCGCCTGGGAGATCACCGCCGACATCCTGGCCGACCGGGCGGAGGGCGGGCCGCGGAGCCTCGCCGCCGTGCCGTCGCAGGCCGTCGCCGTACCCGTCCCCGCCAACTGAGAGTGCGAAGGAGCGACCGTGGACGTCCGCAGGCTGGACCGGGACCGGCTGGGTCCCGCCAACAACCACTCGCAGCGGCTGATGCCGTGGGACACGCTGAACGCCCCCTTCGAGGGCGCCTGGTGCGTCGTCAGGCCGGGCACGGCGACCACCAGCCACGCCCACCACGAGTACGAGGTCTTCATCGCGGTCTCCGGGGAGGCCGTGCTCGTGTCCGGGGGTGAACGCACCCCGTTCAGGCCCGGCGACCTGGTCCACTTCCCGCCGTACGTGGACCACCAGGTCGTCAACGAGGGCGACGAGGACTTCGAGATGTACGCGGTGTGGTGGGACGTCCCCATGAGTGAGCGCTTCACCGCCCGCCACCACGACACGAGCCTCACCACACAGGGAGCGAGGGCTGAGCTGTGAACGAACGCCGGGCCATCATCATCGACACCCCGCCGACCTCGAACGGCGACCTGCACGTCGGGCACCTCGCGGGCCCGTTCATGGCGGCCGACGTCTACGCCCGCTACCTGCGGGCCAACGGGCGTCCCGTGGTGTTCTCCAGCGGCACCGACGACAGCCAGACGTACGTGCTGTCGAGCGCGCGGCGCAAGGGGCTCACGCCGGAGGAGCTCAGCGGCAGGTCCTGGCACGAGATCCGCGGCACGCTCGCCGGGATGGGCGTCTCGCTCGACGGGTTCGCGCCGTACGACGACCGCTACCGGGCGTCGGTGCTGTCGTTCCTCACGGCGCTGCACCGGGCGGGCAGGTTCCGCGAGAAGACGGTCATGCTGCCGTACTCCGAGCGCAGGGGCGAGTACCTCGTCGAGGGCCTGGTCTGCGGCTACTGCCCGATCTGCCTGGTGGAGAGCCGCGGCGGGCTGTGCGAGACCTGCGGCCACCCGAACAACTTCGACGAGCTGATCCGGCCGCGCTCCACCATCGACCCCGACGACGTGGTGACGCACCGCGAGGCCCGGATCCTGGTGCTGCCGATGGAGGAGTACCGCGACCGGCTCACCGCCTACTACCGGGAACGCGAGCCGCGCCTGCGGCCGCACACGACGCAGCTGGTCCGCGAGGTGCTGGCCCGGCCGCTGCCCGACTTCCCGATCACCTATCCCATCGGCTGGGGCATCCCCGCGCCGTTCCCCGAGACGCCGGGCCAGCGGATCAACGCCTGGGCCGAGGGCATGCCCGCCGTCATGTACACCACGGCGTACGCCGCCGAGCGGCTCGGCGAGCGGCACGCGGCGGACGACGAGCTGTGGCGCGCCGAGCACGACCCGGAGATCGTCTACTTCATCGGGTTCGACAACGTCTACTTCTGGGGCTTCACCCACATCGCGCTGCTGATGGCGCACGAGGGCAGGTACGCGCTGCCGGACACCTTCATCTCCAACGAGTTCTACGAGCTGGAGAACGCCAAGTTCTCCACCAGCCTCGGCCACGTCCTCTACACCAAGGACCTGCTCAAGGAGGTGCCGAGGGACCTGGTGCGCTTCTACCTCGCGATCAGCGCCCCGGAGCACCAGCTCGCCAACTTCGGGCGGGAGGCGCTGGCCAGGGTCTGCGGCGACCGGCTGGTGCGGCCGTGGAACCGGCTGGCCGGGCTGCTGGGCAAGGCCGTCGCCGACGCCGGCGCCGAGGGCGCGGACCTGCCGGTGTCCGACGAGGGCCGGCGGCGCGCCGAGGCGGTGCTCGCCCGGTTCCGCGCCTGCTACGAGCTGTCCGGCTACAGCCTCACCCGGGCCGCCAACCTGATCGTCGGCCAGCTCGACCGGCTGGTCGGCGAGGCGCGGCTCGTCCACGAGGGCCACCGGGACGCGGCGGACGATCCGGCCAGGCTCGGCGACCTCTTCCTCGACGTGCGGGTCCTGGTGGCCTGCGCCTCGCCGATCCTGATCGACCTCGCCCGGGCCGCGGGCGAGGCGGGCGGGTTCACCTGCCGGCTGGACGCCGAGGAGTTCCGTCCGGCGCGCGTCACCCCCTTCGCCCTGCCCCTGCTGGCGACCCCCGGCGACACGGCGGCCGCGCGCCGGGCCACTCTCGATCCTCAGTGAATGGTGGACACAGTGCTATCGATGATCACTCAGACCCCGGCGGACGGCGTCGTGATGGACGGCGCGGACGGCGCGCGCGTCCGCAGGGCCGTGCTCGCCGTGCGGTCGTCCGCCGCCCGCACGGTGGACGACGCCGCGACCATGGCCGCGGCCAGGGACACCTCCGACGCGCTGCCCCCGGCCCTGCGCCGGGCGCTGCGGGCGTTCCGCAGGCACTCGGGCCCGACGGGGGCGCTGCTGGTGCGCGGCCTTCCCGTCGACGAGAACCTGCTGCCCGCGACCCCCACCGTGGACGGCTCCGTGCAGCAGACGCTGAGCGGCCCCGCCGCGATGCTCCTGCTCGTCGCGTGCGCGCTCGGCGATCCGATCGCCTTCCGCGCGGAGAAGTCCGGCGCGCTGGTGCAGGACGTCGTCCCCGTGCCGGGAAAGGAGGAGTTCCAGGGCAACGCCGGCTCGGTCACGCTGTCGTTCCACAACGAGAACGCCTTCCACGAGCACCGGCCCGACTACGTCCTCCTCCTGTGCCTGCGGCCCGACCACGACCGCGTCGCGGGGCTGCGCACGGCGTGCTCACGGGAGATCCTCCCGCTGCTCACGGACGAGACGCGGCGGACGCTGTTCCTGCCCGAGTTCGTCACCGAGGCCCCGCCCTCGTTCGGCGCGAACCGCGACGCCACCTTCCCGCACGGCGTGCTGTCCGGCGCCCCCGACGACCCGGACATGCGGGTCGACCTCGCCGCCACCACGCCGCTGACGCCGGCGGCCCGAGCCGCGCTGGCCGAGCTGGGCGAGGTGTTCGACCGGACCGCGCAGAGCGTCCGGCTGGTCACCGGGGACCTCGCCGTCGTCGACAACCGCGTCACGGTGCACGGGCGCACCGCCTTCCGGCCCCGGTACGACGGCCGCGACCGCTGGCTCCAGCGGACGTTCGTCTCCGTGAACCTGCGCAGCTCACGCGACCATCGGCCGGACGACGGCCACGTCCTGGAGCGCTAGCCGCCCTTCGGCGGGCAGGGCGGGGCCGGTCTCCGCGGGGAGGCCGGTCCCGCCCCGCCCGCCGTCCTTCCGGGAGACGCGCGCCGGCGCGCCGAGGAGGCGGAGCACCTCCCGGGCGAGCCGGTCGTTCTGCCGGAACGACAGCGCGTTGCTGCGCGGCCGGGCGAAGGTCGCGAACCGCCGGATGTTGGTGAAGGGTCCGAGCGCGAAGCGGCGGGGGTGCGGGACGCCGTCCCGGGACAGGACGCGGAAGTCCTCGGGGGAGACGTGCAGCAGCCCGGTGCGGTGCGCGTACCCGTCGTCGTCGGCCAGCACGTGCTCGGCGGCCTCGCCGCTGCGGTACAGCGACCGCAGCAGCGGCTCCGTGCACGTAGGCAGGTCGGCGTCGGGCAGCCGCGCCTCGATCAGGCCGGTCGCCTCGACGGTGTCCGGCGTGCTCGCGCCGCCCGCCCGGTACACGCCCCTCTCCTCGTCCGTCTCGACCCACATGTCCGCGCCGACGAACCGCACGACGCCGGCCTCCGCGAGCGCGAGCAGCTGCCGGGTCCTCTCGCGGGGCGAGCCGCTGCCGACGTACTCGAAGAAGCCCTGCCACCAGCCGTCGACGTCCGTGACGCGCGAACGGGCGGGCAGCCTGGCGAGGCACGTCAGCAGCGGCAACTGCCCGTACACCGAGAGCAGGGCGAGGAACGCCCCGAGGTCGGCGCTGTGCCGGCGGTCCGAGCGGCGGTCGACGTCCGCCCTGATGTGCTCGCGCACGTGGTCCTGCAGATCCGCGGACCCGGGGAAGCGCAGCCCGCGCAGCGGCCTGTCGAGCGCGGCGAAGTCCAGGCGATCCGCCTTCGACGGGACGGACGCCTCGACGAGGGCGCGCAACGGCTCGCCGTCCCAGTCCAGGCCGTCGTACGCCGCGGAGAACTCCCGCCACGGCATCGCGACGCGCTCGGGATGGGCGGTGAACAGCTCGTGGTAGTAGCCGTACGCGATCTCCTTGGCCATCAGCGGCCACAGATCGTCCCAGAAGCCGATCCGGTCGCGGCCGGCCAACCGCGCGTCGACCTCGGGGGCGGAGAAGAAGCGCGGCAGCGGCGGAGGGTCGCCCACGAGCCGGTAGGAGATCTTCGAGCGGTACGGCACCCCGCGGCGCGACCCGACGTGCAGCCGGGGCTCCCTGCCCGAGGGGACGTAGCGCAGCCGGCCGTCCGCCCCCTCGGCGAAGGCGCCGCCGCGGCCCTCGGTCAGCAGCACCATCAGGTCGATGAACGCGGCGCCCATGCCGCGCATCAGCACGTCCTCGCCGGGCCGGAACACCGACAGGTCCGCGTCGGCCGAGTAGGCGCACGGCAGATGGCCCAGGGCGTGGCGGTCGGCGAAGTCGGCGAGGAGCCGCTGGTCCTTGCAGGGGACGGCGTCCAGGTGCCCCAGGGCCAGGACCACCACGTCCGCGAGCAGCGGCGCGTCGCGGTCCTCCAGCCACACGCGCTGCCGGGTGCGCGCGCCGCCCTCGATCCGGGTGGCCCGGGTCGCGTGCACGCGCACCGACACGTTCTGCGGCCGCTCGGCGACGACCTTGTCGAAGACCCAGCGCAGGTAGCGGCTCTGCACCTGGCGGGTGGCGAACGTCGTGCGGGTGACCTCGGCGCAGGCGCCCTCGGCCGCGGCCCACTCGCTCAGGGACGGCCCCGAGCGTATCGGCCCGTCGCAGGTCACGGTCTCGTCGGGGAACATGGTGACGTTCTCGGCGGTGGCGTTCATCCACATCAGCGGCGACTGCTCCTCCCGCCACACCCGGCCGCCCCCCGGTGGGTAGGGGTCGACGAGCTCGACGCTCAGCGGGCGGGACGGCGGCGTCTCGGCGGCGTTGGCGAGCAGGCGCTCCAGCACTCCCGTACCCCGTGGCCCCGCACCCACGATCACGACGACGAACGGATCCTTCTGCGTGCTTCTCATTTGTGCACCCGGTCTGTACGCAGGAATTGGTTGACGGCGGCGCACGACCCCGGAAAACGGGGCCGCGGATTCGAATCCGCCCACAACACTGCGTGCCGGTAAGGACGCGGACCAGGGATGGGAAAGTCAGCAAGCTGCCCCGCGCTGACAACTTCCTGCAATCCGGCGCGGAGAAACGCGAAAAACAAAGAAAGGCCCCGGCCGGGAAACTCCCGGCGGGGGCGGATCCACAGGAGCGGGAAAAGATGTGCTCATTCCCGCGGCCGGGGGAGGCGCGGGGTCGCCCGCCTCTCCCGCGGCGAGCGCGGGTGGCCGGCCGCGGGGAGCGGAGGTGCTCAACCGCGGTGAGTCTGGGTGCTCGGCCGTGGTGAGCGTGGGTCGCCGGCCCCTCCTGAGGGAGCGCGAGTCGTCAGCGGGCGAGGAGCAGGCGGACGCGGGTCGCGGCGGCCAGCGCGTCCGGGTGACCGGTGCGGGTGAAGACCTCGGCCGCGGTGTCGGTGAACTTGATCACGTGCTCGTCGCCGTGGGCGACGGCCGCCTCGATCACGTCGTGCAGGGCGTCGGGGTGCGCGGGCGCCTCCGGCAGGGCGTCGCGCGGCGCGGCCTCCACCGGCTCGAACGCGGCCTGCACCCCGGCGCAGGCGGCCCAGATCGCCGACAGGCTCGGCACCCACAGCTCGCGTGGCAGGGCCGGCAGCGTGTGCAGCACGGCGTTGGGCGCGGTCGCGGTGTGCACGAGGATCACCGGGCTCGCGTGCCCGTGGGTGAGATAGCGCAGCGTGGCGGCGTCCACCAGGGCCTCCAGCCGCGCCGGGACCTCGTCGGGGGTGAGCGCGGGCCGCAGCGCGGCGACGGCCTCCGGCCAGCCGGCCAGGCCGGGGAGCTGGCCGAGGCGGGCCCGGACCGGTCCGTCCTGCGAGGGGACCCGCGGCACCCGCGCCATGGCCTCGCCGGGGTCCAGATCGCCCCGGGGCTCGGCCGCGACCGGCATGCCGAGCGAGCGGGCGCCCCAGAACGCCAGGCCCTGGGCCAGCTCGGCCGCCGCGACCGCGTTCCCGTCGTCGGCCAGCAGCGTGCGCACGGCGTGGCCGACCCTGATGACGGCGTGGGTGGTGCCCGCAAGGACACCGGGCAGCAGCCGGGGCCACCACACCGCCAGCACCTCGCGCCACGGCCGCTCGGCGACCTGCCGGGTGAAGTACCCGGCCCAGTCGCCCACCCGGTCGCCGTCGCCCAGCGCCTCCCGCCAGTTCGCGTCGCCGATCGGCTCGCGGGCGGACGGCAGGTCGTCGAGGCGGTGGGCGTAGGCGTCGACCCAGCGGTGCACGGCGTCCTCGTGGCCGCGCCTGACCAGCACCTCGACGGCCATCGGCCCGTGGTTGGTGAGCCTGCTCTCCCCCCATTCGGGGCCGGTGCCCCGGAACCGCTCGTAGGCCTCGTTCAGGATCGCGCTGCTCATCGTCGCCTCCCCGGGATCGTCCGAGACCGTCACCCGGGAGAAGCTCACCGCGGGTGTGCGGAAAGCCTAACTTCCGGCGGGCGATCGCGCGGGGCGCATCGGCGGCCGCCACTCAGCACGATCGGAGAAGACACCCGTGACGGGACCGTATTGACTGGGCGCAGGGCAGAGGAGATGGTCTGATGCGCGAATGCGGGGCCGACGGCATCGAATTCCCGCGAGGCCCTTCGGTCTTTTCCACGAGACCCTTCGGCCGCCGTTCGCCGATGCCGGCCATGCCGTTCGCGGCCATTCGCGGCCATTCACGCGTTCGCCCCGGGCACCTTCCACCACCGGCTGACACCCGTTCAGGGAATCGGACATCATGACCACTGACACGAACCCGTCCCGCCCGCGCGCCATCCTGTTCATGGGCGACATGGTGATCGTCGCCCGGCAGCTCCGGCTCATCACCGAGGCCCACCGGCGGGGGTACGCCCCGCTGCTGGTCATCACCCCCGACACCGACCCCGGCGAGCTCGCGGCCTGCCGGGCCGACGACACCCACCCTCTGTCGCTGCTGGCGGACGTCGTCAACGTCGCCGAGCCCAAGGTCGACCTGGTGGTGCCCGCCATCCAGCCGCTCCTGCGCCGCTACGACGTGCGCGGCGTGCTGTGCATCGGGGATCTCTTCGTGGAGCCCGTGGGCATGGTCGCCGCGTGTCTCAACCTGCCGGGCGCGGGCGCGGGCGCCAGCCGCACCAGCCGCAACAAGCTCCTGCAGCGCACCACCGTGCCGCACCTGTCGCCGGACTTCCGCGTGGTCACCCCGGAGGAGCGCGCCGGATTCCCCGCCGAAGGGCTCTCGTTCCCCGTCGTGGTCAAGCCGGTCGGGCGCTTCTCCAGCCTCGGGGTGCGCCAGGTGAGGAACCCCGAGGACCTCCCGGCGATCCTCGCGACCTACCCCGAGGACGAGACCGTGCTCGTCGAGAGCCGCGTGGTCGGTCCTGAGTTCTCCGTCGAGGCCCTGACGCAGAACGGCGAGATCGTCTGGGCGGGCGTGACCGCCAAGGCCACCAACGAGTCCACCGGGATCTTCTTCACGGAGATGGGCCACACGTCGCCCGCCCGGCTGCCCGAGCAGCACGTACGGGCCCTGCGCGACGCGAACGCCGAGGTGCTGCGCCGCATCGGCTTCGGCGACGGCATCACCCACGCGGAGTTCCGGCTCTCCGAGGGGCGTGCAGTGCTGATGGAGGTCGCCACGCGCCTGCCGGGCGACGGCATCACCTTCCTCTGGCACCTCGCCACGGGCGAGCCGCTGGAGCCCGTCATGATCGACCTCGCCCTCGGCGAGCCCACCTCCTACCCGGTCCCCCGGCGCCGGGCGTACCAGGTCTACCTGGAGCACCCGTACGGCGGCCTGCTCGACGTGACCAGCACCGGAGCCCCGGTGTCCTGGGTCTCGGTCGACAACACCTGGCCGGTCTTCGAACCGGTCGCCGCCGACGCGCCGCCGGCCGACCACGCCGTCCTGGTCACCCAGCGGCCGGGAACCGTGCTCGGCCCGCAGACCGACTCCGAGGCGCGTTCGGTCTCCGTCGTCTTCGACGCCCCCCTCGACACGCCGGCGGACGGCCTGGCGGAGAGGTTCACCGCCACGGTGACGATCAGCGTGGCGGGCGGTACGGCCGGCGAGGGCGCGCGGGAGCTCGCGGACGCCGGGAGCCGTTCGTGAGCGACATCCCGCTGCCGGCCTTCTCCGGCGTGACGGGCGGCATGGACGCCGCCACCTGGGACGCGCTCGCCCGGGACCACTTCTACTCGTCGGCCGACTGGCTGCGCTTCTGCGCGGGCGACCGGGGCGTCACCACCGGCGGGCTGCATCTGGAGGTGCCGGGCGCCGGCACGGCCGGGGTGCCGGTGACGGCGGTGCGCTCGATCGGCAACCCGTTCTACCAGTGGCACCGCATCCTCGACGAGGCCGGGCTGCCGTCGCCCGGCCTCAGCGGGCTGCTCGTCGGAGCGCACCGGGGGTACCAGACGAACCTCCTCGCCTCGCCCGGCCTCTCCAGGGAACAGGCCGCCAAGGAGGTCCTCGCCGCCCTGGAGGACCTCGCCGGAGGGCTGGCCGCCCAGGGCCTGGCCGGCGCGGACGGCGTCCCCGTCGTCGCGATGTTCCTGTCCACGCCGGACGTCGTGGCGCTGCGCGCCGCCGGCGTACAGGCGATGCCGGTGGCGCTGCAGCCGGACGCCTGGATCCCCCTGCCCGAGGACGGCGGCTGGGACGCGTGGCTGCGCTCGCTGCCCTCCAGCCGGCGGGCCGGCATCGTCCGCAGGGACCGCAGGGTCTTCCTGGACGTCGGCTACGAGGTCGTGCACACCACGCTCGGCGAGTGCGGTCCGCGGGCGGCCCGTCTGCTGGCGTGCACCGAGCGCCGGTACGGCCACGACGCCGACGTCGGCGACCTCACGGAGTCCATCCGCATCCAGTCCGAGGCGCTCGGCGCGGCCGCCCGCGTGCTGCTCCTGCGCCGCCCGGGGGAGGAGCCCGTCGGGTACTGCCTCTACTACATCTGGGGCGACACGCTGTACCTGCGCGCCGCGGGGTTCGACTACGACCGGCTCGCCGGGGCGGCGGAGTACTTCAACCTCGTGTACTACATCCCGCTGCTCATCGCCTGCGAGAACGGCGTCCGCCGGCTGCACGCCGGCATCGAGGCGGCGGAGGCCAAGGTGCTGCGCGGCGCGGAGCTGCGCCCGCTGTGGATGCTCGACCTGTCGCGCGACAGCGTGCTCGACGGCCGCGACGACGACGTGCGGGCGTACAACGCGGCCGTCGTGGCCCGCTGGAGCGAGTCGTCCCCGGCGGTCGCCAAGGCGCTGGTGCGCGACCTGTGGGAGCCGTTCTGCTGAGACGGCGCTGACGCGCGATCTGAGAGACGTCCCATGGCCCAGGCGGCCATGGGACGTCCGCGCGTCGGGAGGCGTGGCAGGCGGCTGGCAGGAAGCTGCCGGGGCGCTGCAGGTTGCTGCATTCGATTGTGCTGTTCCGAGGATCGTGGAAAACGGAGAGTTGTTCCTGTCAGAACGAACTCCGGGGCCGAAGAGAACCCGCAGGGTCGGCCGCCACGATTCTCAAGGAACTCATCATGTCGGTTTCCACGCTGCACAGGTCGGCGGGTCACGCCGGTTCCGCGGTCCGGCCACGGGAAAGCCGGGCGTCCCGGTTCCTCGTCAACCAGGATTTCGCGAAATTCCTGCTCGCGCAGATCGTCGCGCAATTCGCGTCGAAAAGCCTCGCGGTCATTCTACCGCTCGTCGCGGTCGTCACGTTCGCCGCCACCCCCACCCAGGTCGGCCTGCTGAACGCCGCCCAGTTCTTCCCCGTCTTCGTCGTCACCCTCTTCGCCGGGGCGTGGCTGGACCGCCGCCCGCGCCGTCCCGCCCTGATCGCGGCCTACGTCGGCAACGCGATCCTGGCCGCCACCCTGCCGCTGGCCGGCTCGCTCGGCGTCGTGCACGTCTCCGTGCTGTTCTTCGTGGCGTTCGGGATGGGCTCGCTGATCGCCTTCTCCGACGTCGCCTACCAGGCGTACATCCCCAAGCTCGTACGCGGCGACCAGCTGGTTCAGGCCAACAGCCGGCTGGAGGTGGCGTTCTCGCTGGCCATGGTGGGCGCGCCCGGCCTCGGCGGCCTGCTGATCGGCGCGTTCGGGGGGTCCGCGGCCATGATGTCGGCCGTCGTCGCGTACGTGCTCGCCGCGATCGGCGTGCTGGCCATCCGCGCCCGCGAGGAGCGCCTGCCGGCGGCGGCGCGCGGCGGCGAGGGCACGCTCCGGCGGATCGCCGAGGGCATGAGGTTCACCGCCGGGATGCCGCTGCTGCGTGTGCTGACCCTCCAGGGCGCCTGGTTCAACCTCTTCGAGCAGGCGGTGCTCACCCTCTACCTGCTGTACGGCATCCGGGTGCTGGGGTTCTCCCCCCAGCTCGTCGGCCTCACGATGTCGCTCGGCGCGATCGGCGTGCTCGCGGGCTCGGGCGTGGCCCGGCTCATCGGCGACACGCTGGGCACGACCCGGGTGCTGATCCTCGGCATGGGCGTGGCGTCCCTCGCCCCCGTCGTCATCCCCCTCGCCTCGGGGTCGCAGGCCGTGCTGGTCGCCCTCACCACGCTGTCCTTCGTCGTCTACGGCGTGGGCATGACGGTGTTCAACATCTACGGCATCTCGCTGCGCCAGCGGGCCACCCCCGACGGCATGCTGGCCCGCGTCTCGGCGACGTACCGGTTCCTCGCGTTCGGCTCGATCGGCGTCGGCGGCATCGTGGGCGGCCTGGCGGGCGACCGCCTCGGCCTGCGCCCCGCCATGTTCCTCTGCATCCTCGCGCTGGCGGCCGGATGGCTCGTCTTCGCCCGCTTCCTGCCGAGCGCCGTCACCCGGTTCGAGGAGTCCGAGCGCGCCGCCGAGGAGGTGAGGTGAGGACCCGCGGAGACGCCGCAGGGGCGGAGGGGACTCCCCTCCGCCCCTGCGGCGTTCCTCAGGTCCGGCGCCGCTCAGCTCAGCGGCGCGCGCTCGCGCTTCAGCTCGCTGAACACCGGCACCGACGACAGCAGCCGCATGGCGTCGATGAGCCGGTCGGCCTCCTCTGCCGCGGGGACGCTCGCGACCACCGGGCCGAAGAAGCCGGGCCCGTCGTCGATCGCGGTCACCGGGCTGCCGCTCTCGGTGCCGACCCGCGACTGCCCGAGGCGGTGGCTCTCACCGATCAGCGTGTCGAACCCGGGGTCGTCCGCGGCGAGCAGCAGGTCGGACGGCAGTCCGGCGTCGGCCAGCGCGGCGCCGATCGTGTCCGGTGTGAGGTCGTCGTCGAGGTCGTGCACGCGGTGCCCGATCGCGGTGTACAGCGCGTCGACGGCCGGCTGGCCGAACCGCTCCTCGGCGGCGGCGAGCACGCGCAGCGCCGCCAGCGACCTCCGGTGTGCCCGGTGCAGCCTCTCGGGGAGGTCCTTGCCCTCGTTGAGGAGGGCCAGGCTCATGAACCGCCAGGTCACCGGCTCGCCGCGACGTGCGGCGACGTCCCGGACCCAGCGGGAGGTGCGCCAGGTGAAGGGGCAGACGGGGTCGAACCAGAGGGTGATGCTCACAACGTCACATCCTGTCGTCGGCGTTTCCCGGACGCCGGCGACCAACCCCCGCAGCCCGGCTCAGGCTGGCCCGGCGAGGCGTACGGGCCTCATCGTCGCACCCGGGTCCGCGCGTGTCTTATTCCAGAATGCCGCCGTGAGACGGCCCGCCCGTCGCCTCGCGGTTCCGGTCACGCGGGGACGAGTTCCGTCACCGATCCGGCCTCGTCGAGCATGCTCCGCCGTTCCAGGTCGAGGTCGGATTCGTCGCGGGTGTCCTTGAGAAGCTCGCCGCACGGCTTGTCCCCGTGGTGGATCGAGAAGTTCAGCGACGGCGCGTCCTGCCACCAGATGGTCCTCGGCGTGGAGGGAACGGCGGAGGGCGGCCCGATCACCCGTCCGATCGTCACCTCGCGGTCGCTCTGGGTGAGACGTTCGGTCAGGCTGCCGTAGACACGGGCCATCGCTTCCGGAGGACCTGGAGGCCCTCGCAGCCCTCCGCGTCCCTGCCGGCGGCGCTCGTGCTGTCCACCTCCACGGGCGGCCCGAGGGGGATGCGGTCGGTCCGGGCGAAGACCAGGTCGACCGTGAGCCGCAGGAGTGCGAACGGCCGCCGTCCCGTGAGCCTGTCGCGCGGCACGAACACCACGACGGTGGCCGTGGTCTCCTCGTCCGGGATGAGCACGGCGGCGTCCGTCACCACCTGGCCGAACTGGATGAGTTCGGCCTGCCCGTACCGGGCGAACGTGTTGTACCTCGCCGCCGGGCCGTAGTTCTCGCGCAGGGCGGCCTCCAGGCGCTCGGGGGCGGAGGCCGGGTCGGAGACCGGCGTCACGGTGGCGGGCGTGCCCGGGCCTGCCCACACGTCCCGCAGGCTTGCCGACCGTCCGCCGGTCCCGGTGCGGGCGAGGACGAACAGGTTGACCGATGTCACCACGCCGGCGCTCAGGGCGGCGGCGACGGTCAGGGCGGCGACGGCGAGGACGCGCGTCTGGCCGGAGAAGTCCGTGGACACCTCGTAGCCCAGGTACACGCACAGGAGCAGGGCCAGCCCGGCTCCCACTGCCGCGCGGCGGCGATGGTCGTCCGACGCCAGCCGCCAGGCCCGTCCGAGAGAGCCCGCGGCGTACGCCCCGATCAGCGTGAGCAGCCCGCCCTGGACGCGCCCGGGCGGGCTGCTCGCGGAGACCGAGTCGACGAGGCCCGCCGAGGCGACGAGCGACACCCAGACGACGATCACCGACAGGCCGAGCCGGTGGACGCAGGGGCCTCGAACCGCCGCTCATGACGCAAGCATGCGGTCGCCTCAGGTGGTCGCGTACCCCGGTGACGCAATCGTGATCCCCGGGCTGTGACGGGCCCGGCGGGGCCCGTCACAGGCATCAGTAGCGGGGCGGGGGATAGGTGATGTGGCCGCCGTCGTCGCCGCCGGTCCCGGGTTTGCGCGGGGTCGGGCGGATGAGGCCGAGGAGGCCGTGCTTCTCGTCGTCGGTGCCGGCGGCGAACCACAGGGCGTTCGCGCCGCCGTTGGCCGCGGTGCCGGGGGCGAGCCCCCAGAGCCCGTCGATCCGGATCGGCTTCCCCTCCGGGGTGCGCAGCGGGCCGAGGAAGCGGCCGTTCCGGGTGAACGCGTTGATCGTGCCGTCGCCGAAGTTGCCGACGAGCAGGGCCCCGGCGTACGTGCCGAAGCTCGCGGGGGCGGCCGTCACGGCCCAGGGGGCGTTCAGCGGCCCGCGGGCGGCGAGCCGTCCCCGGAAGGCGCCCGACGCGGTGAAGCGGCTGACGAAGCCCTTGCCGGGCCCGGCGACCTCCTCGTCGTGGTGGGCGTTCTGCCGCGCGTACGTGACGTAGACCGTGCCGCCCACGACGGCGACGTTGAACGGCGCGTAGCCGCGGGGCAGGGACGGGTCGCGGAACGCGTGGGGGAGGGAGACCCGGTGGAACCGCCCGTCGAAGACGACGATCCTGCCGTGGAAGAAGTCGGCCGCCAGCAGGAACGGTCCCCCGCGGGCCTGGAGCAGGGCGAGGCCCTTGAAGCTCGCCCTGCGTACCTTGGCGGCCACGACCGCGTGCGCCGGATCGGCCTTGAGGTTCCAGCCCTGGATCGTGCCGGACTCGGTGGCGAAGACGAAGGCGGCCGGCCCCGACCCCTTGGGGCCGTGGACGACGAAGTGCGGGCCGGAGTTGAACACCTGGCCCGTGGGGCCGCCGGGCACCGCGACGGTGAGCGGCTCCTTGACGACGGGCCCGGCCGTGCCGCCGCCGGAGTACACCGTGGCGACGCCGGCGTCGGCGTCGGAGACCCAGACACGCGGGCCCACGGCGATGCCCCAGGGGTTGACGAGCTTCGGATCGGTGCGGGCCGCCCGGCCGGCGACGTCCGCGACCAGGTCGATCTCCTGGAAGCGGGTGGTCGTCGCGGTGGCGGCGGGGACGGAGGCGGCGTGCGCCGGCAGGGTCGTCGTGGCGCCCACGACGAGTGCGGCGGCGCACAGGGTGATCTGCCTGATCCTCATCAGGCCTCCCGGGTCGCTCGGGGGAGCTTACGAAACAGAAACGGACGCCGGGCCGGAACGGTTCAGCCGAGCCGCCGGAGCAGGTGCCCGCGGGCGGCGGCGTCGCCGGGCGCGCCCCTCTCGGCGAGCCGGTCCGCGACGTGCCTGCGGTGGGCCTCGTCCACGTTCCCGCCGTACTTGAACTTGCCGTCCACGCGTTGCACCGCCAGCCGCAGGCCGCGGATGCCGGGCAGCCGCCGTTGGTGCCCGGCCGGGTCGGCGAGCCCGCGGTCGAGGCGGCCGAGCTGGGCGCGCAGGATCTCCAGCTTCCCGGCGGGGTCGTCGACGATCTCGGCGCGGCAGACCGCCTGCACCGCCGCGTAGTACGTCGTGGGGATCCCGAGCCGGGGGTCCTCGTCCGTGCCCGGAAGGGCCTTCCACGCCCCCTCGACGTACGCCCAGTCCCCGGCGACGGCCATCACCACCGTGGGGTTCTCCTCGACGGCGGCCCAGATCGGGTTGGGACGGGCCAGGTGCAGCAGGATCGTGGACGGGTCCGCGAGCAGGAACTGGGTCGGGACGACGACGGGCACGTCCCGGTCCCGGCCGGAGGCGACGAGGTGGCCGAACTCGTTGGCGCGGAGGAACGCCGCGGCCTCGTCCTCGCCGGCGGCGTCCCAGGGGTGGATCAGCATGCGTCCACCGTACGGCGCGGGGCGTCAGACGCCGCCCTCGTACAGGATGGCCTGGTGGCCATCTGCAGGACGAACTCCTGGATGAGCAGCTGGTGCGTCTCCTTCTCGCGCACGATCGGGAAACGGCCTCGGCCAGGTGGTTGAGGCCGAGCGCCAGTCCGAGCTGCTCGGCCGTGGCGAAGGCGCGCCCAGGGCCTGCTGGACCCGCTCCGGCAGCTCCTGCCCGTCAAACGCCCGTATGTGCGGCTCCTCGACGGCGTCCACGGCCGACTCGGCCAGCCGCCGGAACGTGGACTGGGTCAGGGCCACGTTGCCGAGCCAGGCGGCGACCTTGTCCAGCCGGCCGGCCCAGTACTCCTCGTCCAGCTCGACCAGGACGACGCTCTCCGTCTTCGTCAGGCAGGAGTGCGGGCGGGCCAGGTACACGGGCGGGCCCGCCATCGGCGGCGGGTCCTCGATGAGCCGCTCCGGGTCGCGGCTCCACACGTCGTTGCCGGTGAGCGTGACGTCCTGCCCCGGGACGTCGCACGCCTTCGGGTGCTTGGCCAGGTCGACCGTGAACCCCTGCGGCAGGCACACGCCGTTCTGCGACGCCGAGCCCTGGGCGAAGTACACGAGGCCGTCCGGGGCCGAACAGCGGGCCGCCGGGCTCGTGCCAGCCGCCGTTCGGCAGCCCGTGGACGACGACCGTCCGCTCGCCCGTCGCCAGGTCGTACCGGTCGATGTGCGTGTGGTAGCCGCCCTTGACGCTGACGTAGATCGCGCCGTCCCGGTACGCCACGCCGCGCGGGCCGCCGAGCACCTGAAGCCCTCGGGGACCACCACGTCCGCCCTGTCCACCCGGGGCCGGACCTGCGTCGGCAGCCCCCCGAGGGTCTCCGCCGGCGAGCGCGCGACATGGACGGTCATGACGCCTCCCCTTTGGTGAGACGTCACTTTTCATACCCTTTGTCGCTTTTCCCGTACCCCTACGAGGCCGGAGGCGGTCGTCGGGAAGGTCCGTCAGGCGGCCGCGGCGCTGTCCACGATCTGCGCCTTGAGCGGGGCCAGGGCCGACGCGATCGCCGCGATCGTGTCGTCCGCGACGCCGCACGCAGCCAGGGCAGCCGCCAGATGGCCGACGACCAGGTCGAAGTGCGCCGCCGTGACGCCCAGGCCGGCGTGGGCCTCGCCCATCGACTTCCCGCGGTACTCCTGCGGCCCCCCGAGCGCGGCGGCGACGAAGCTGCGCTGGTGCGCCTTGAGCCTCCTCATGTCGACGTCCGCGAAGTACTCCCGCAGCGAGGGGTCGCTCACCACGCGCGCGTAGAACTCCTCCACCGTCGCGTTCACCGCCTCGGCGCCGCCGATCCGGTCGAAGATGGACGTCATCCCGTTCCTCCCGCCTGCCGTACGACACGGTGTGCTGAACAGGAGGATCACCGGGCGCCGTTCCACCTCGATGAAGAGGCGCGAATGAGTTGGTGATCGGCGCATCACGCGGTTGACGTGGCGGAAACATCCGGCACGGGTCAGTGCGCGCGGCAGATGTTCTGCGTGGCCGTCCGCGCCGTGGGCAGCGGGGTCGGCGCGCCGGCGGCGGCGCCCGGGGTCGCGGTGGCCACCGTCACCTTCGACACGTCGTGGGCGCTCTGCCCGACGACCACCTCGATGCCGGACACGTCCGGCTGCTCCCGGAGCTTGGCGCCCGGGATCGCGGCGGCCACCGTCCGGGCCGAGTCCTCCCGGCCGGGCGGGTAGCGGATCACGGTGGTGGCGAAGTCACGCTGGACGGTGTCGCCGGGCGCGGCCGGCACCATGAACCCGTCCGCGACGAGCGCCGCCTTGGTCCTGGCGCCCAGCCCCTTGATCAGCGTGCCGTTCAGCACCCGCAGGGAGATCCGCTGCGGCGGGATCGTCAGCGCGGTCGAGGTCGGGGACGGCGACGCGGAGGGAGCCGCCGAGGCGCCGGCGGAGGGGGACTCCGAGGCCGAGGCCTTCGGCGAGGGGGCGACGAGCGGCTGGTCGGCGTCGATCCGCTGGAACAGCGTGCGGGCCCCGGCCTTGTCCCAGAGCACGGCGGACTCGCCGGTCGGCGCCTTGTAGTTCACGTCGGCCAGCGGGACGGTCGCGAACGACACGTCGTCGGTCGAGACGTCCCTGAGCTGGCCGGCCAGGCCGAGCAGGTCCTGGGCGAGCGCGTTGTCGACCGTGAGCGTCTTCAGCGTCGAGCTGACGAACGCGCCCAGCTTGGCCGGGTTGGCCAGCGTGCCGCCGCTCAGCGCCTTGTTCAGCAGCGCGGAGATGACCTGCTGCTGGCGGTCGATGCGGTCGAGGTCGGACCGGGCGGTGGCCCGCGTGCGGGCGTAGGCGAGCGCCCGGACGCCGTCCAGGGTGTACGTCCCGGGCTGGAGGGTCAGCTTCGTCTTCGGGTCGTCGATGGCGACCGGCGTGCAGACGGTGACGCCGCCGAGCGACTGCACCACGTCGATGAAGCCGAGCACGTTCACCTCGACGTAGTGGTTGATCGGCAGCCCGGTGAGCTGCTCCACGGTCCGTACGGCGAGCTTCGGCCCGCCGAACTGGTACGCCGAGTTGATCTTGTGTTCGCCCTTGCCGGGGATCGTCGTCCAGGTGTCCCTGGGGATGCTGACGACGGTGACCTTGCGGTGGTCGCGCGACAGGTGGATCACCATCATGGTGTCGCTGCGCTCGCCGACCTCGCGGCCGAGGTGGAGTTGGTTCTGCTGCCGCCGGGACAGGTCGTCGCGCTTGTCCACGCCGACGAGCAGGATGTTCATCGCACCCTGCGACGTGTTCTGGCTGGTGCCGGCGTCGACCGCCTTGATCTGGCTGGCGGCGTAGTTGGGCACCATCCACAGGACGGCGGATCCGGCCAGCACGACGCCCGACAGGGAGCCGGAGATGATCAGAGATCTGACGTTCGTCCGCTTTCGTCGGGCGCGCCTGGCCGCGATCCTCACTCCGCCGTAGCCGTCGCCCCCAACGCGGACGGCGGAGTCCTCATCATGGTCCCCAGGCATTCCGTCCTCCGGTTGCCGTCTCCACCCCTCCGTACAGTAGCGTGAGCGCGCCATGAAGCCCTTTCCCGACTCGCGCCACACGCGGCCGGCGCCAACGCGCGAATGGCCGCCGGTCTCGGTGATCATGCCGGTGCTCAACGAGGAGCGGCACCTGCGCGACGCCGTGCGGCAGGTCCTCGACCAGGACTACGAGGGCCCCCTCGAACTCGTCATCAGCGTCGGCCCGTCGCACGACCGCACGCAGGAGGTGGCCGACGCGATCGCCGCCGAGGACCCCCGCGTCACGGTCGTGGCCAACCCGACCGGCCGCACCCCCAACGGGCTGAACGCGGCCATCGCCGCCTCCCGCAACCCCATCGTGGCCCGCGTCGACGGGCACGCGATGCTGCCGGCCGACTACCTCCGCACGGCCGTCGAGACGCTGGAGGAGACCGGGGCCGACAACGTCGGCGGCATCATGGCCGCCGAGGGGGTCACCCCGTTCGAGCAGGCCGTGGCCGCGGCGATGACGTCGAAGATCGGCGTGGGCAACGCCCGGTTCCACACGGGCGGGCAGCCCGGCCCGGCCGACACCGTCTACCTCGGCGTGTTCCGCAGGTCGGCACTCGACCGGGTGGGCGGCTACGACGAGCACTTCCAGCGCGCGCAGGACTGGGAGATGAACCACCGCATCCGGGAGACCGGCGGCCTGGTGTGGTTCCAGCCGCGCATGCGGGTCTCCTACCGGCCCCGGCCCAACGTCCGGGCGCTGGCCAAGCAGTACTTCCACTACGGCCGCTGGCGGCGGGTCGTCTCCCGCACCCACCAGGGCACCATCAACCTGCGCTACCTCGCCCCGCCGACGGCCGTGGCCGCCATGGCGGCCGGCCTGGTCGCGTCGCCGTTCTTCTGGCCCGGCCTGCTGATCCCCGGCGCCTACGTCGCGGCGATCCTGGCCGGCTCGGTGCTCACCGGCCGCGGCCTGCCGCCCGCCGCGCTGGCCCGGCTGCCGCTGGTGTACGCCACGATGCACCTCTCGTGGGGCACCGGGTTCCTGACCAGCCCGCCGAAGCTGAGCAAGCAGCAGCCGGAGCCGGAACGGGCCCGGCTCCAGGACTTCTTCGAGGACTGACACCGCCACCCGCACGACCGGCCCGGCCGGCTCAGTCGCGGCCCGGCAGGGCGAGCGACTCGGGCCGGCGGGCGGCCTCCAGTCGCTCCAGCCGGGCGGCCGACCGGATGCAGGCCCGCCTGACCTCCTCCTCGAACCGCGCCACCGGGTCGGGATGGTCGGCGCCCAGGAGGTAGGCGCGCAGCGCGCGACGGGCGGCGGCCATCGGGTCCTCGCCGCCGGCGAGCCGCCGCAGCACGTCCGGCAGCTCGCCGAGGTCCGGGCCGAGGAGGTACGCCGCCCCGGCGGCCGGGTAGCGCTCCCGGAACTCCCCGGCCGGCAGCCCCGCCACGTTCGTCACGGCGTACGGCTTGCCGCTCGCCACGAAGTCGGAGACCACGCTGCTGATGTCGGCGACGAGCAGGTCGGCCTCGTTGAAGCAGTCGTACAGGCCGGGCTCGCCCCCCGTCACGGCCAGGTGCGGGAGGGACGAGCCCTCCGCGGCCTCCAGCAGCGCCACGATCTCCCGGTGGGCGGCGCGGGCGCGGGGCGACCGGTGCCCGGTCAGCGGATGGGGCTTGTAGACGACCCGCGCCCCCCGGTCCAGCAGCGCGCGCACGAGCGCGGGGCCCATGGCCTGGATCGAGCTGTGGAACAGGTCGTCCGTCCAGCCCTCCCACGTCGGCGCGTACAGCACGGTCCGGTACGGCACGGCCCCCTCGGCGTGCGGGCTGGTCCGCAGGACGGCGGCGAGCTGGGGACGGCCCACCTCCACGACGGCGTCGTCCCGCACGCCGACGTCGGCCCGCAGATAGCGGTCCCGGCCCGCCGGCCCGGCCACCCACACCTCGTCGTACACCTTCGTGTACGGGTTGAACGACGCCTCCTTGTCGCTGTCGCCGTGCCCGATGAACACGCTCCGCACGCCCGGCATCCGCAGCATGTGGATGTTGTTGCCGACGTTGGCGGGGAACAGCGCGACCCTGGCGGAGTCGAGGCCGCGGAAGTTCATCAGGTCCACCGAGGCGGGGACGCACACCACCGGCAGCGTGGTCGGCCCCAGCGCGTTCAGCAGCGACCGCTCGCGCAGCACCACCAGCGACCGCAGCGAGAGCCGCTCCATCGTCGGCAGCCACATCGTGGCCTGGTAGACGGCGCTCGCCGGGCCGGAGAAGTAGAGCAGCACCTCCGGCCGGTAGGCGCGGACCTCGTCGTCCACGGCCGCGAGCACCCGGCTCCGGTCGCGCAGGTGGGCGGCGCGCCGGGCGTGGACCAGCAGCGCGAGCACGGCCGCGCCCTCGGCCGCCAGGGCGGCCCCGGCGCCGGCGGCCCCGGCCCACCCCCACCCGGCCAGGGCGCCGGACGCGGCGAGCCCGACCGGCAGCACGTCGAGGTAGAGCAGCCGGGTGCCCCGCCAGACGAGCAGCGCCCTCGGCGGCGCGGGCGGGATCCGCAGCGACGGCAGGTCGAGGTTGCGGGTGGTCACCGGCCGCTGGTTGTGGCAGCGGTCGAGGAACAGGGCGAGCCACGTCTGCGCCGCCCGCCCGAGATGGAACGCGAACAGCCCGGCCGCCAGCAGCGCGTACGCCCAGGGACGCCCGGGCGCCGACCGCGCCAGCAGCAGGACCGCGGCCGTCTCCCGTGTCATGAACCGCACGGTGGCGCTCAGGTGCGCCCTGCCGAGCGCGTCGGCCGCCCTCCCGGGCAGCGCCGCCTCCCCGGCGTACGACAGCGGCACGAGGACCGCGAAGGCCCACGGCGCGGGCCACAGCGCGGCCGCGAGCAGAGCCGCGCACGACGCGAGCAGCAGTGCGGTGAGCAGGCCTTTTCGCCCCCTCATCGTTCCCCCCATGTGTCGCGGCCCCCGGCCGCGCGATCGTTCGGTCAGCGGGTCAGCCGGACGTCCACGACCTGCCCCGTGAGGCGGGACAGCAGGACGTCCAGGCTGGTACGGGCGACGGCCGAGGGGGACAGCAGCGTCGCGGCGGGCTCGTCGCCGAAGGCGCGCAGCCGCATGGGGGTCGCGGTGCGCTCGGGGTTCACGCAGTTGACGCGCACCCCGTGGCAGGCCCACTCGTCCGCGAGGGCCTGGGTGAGGTTGACGACGGCCGCCTTGGTGGAGGAGTAGAGGCTGTAGTCGGCGCGGCCGCGCGTGTACGACGAGGAGGTGTACAGCAGCAGGTGGCCGCGGGTCTCGATGAGGTACTTGATGGACGCGCGGGCGATGTTGACCGGGCCGAGGTAGTTGACCCCGATCGTCTCCTCGATCGTGTGGTGCCCGGCCTCGCCGAGCTTGCCCATGTGCAGCACGGCCGCCGTGTTGACGACATAGTCGATCCGGCCGGTCTCGGCGTACACGCGGGCGAGCGCGTCCTCGACCGCGGCCACGTCCTCCACGCGCACCCCGTTCTGGCTGCGGGAGAACGGGTGGACGCTCGCGCCGTGGCGCGCGGCCAGCGCGACGACGTCGGCCCCGATGCCGTAGCTGCCGCCGAAGACCACGAGCGTACGGCCCGCGAGCCCGGCGCGGTATCCCTCGTCGTCGAGCGCGGGCGCGGCGCTCGCGCCGAGCTGGAAGAGCTTGTCGGCGATGTACACGTCGACGGGGTGGGTGACCTTCATGTTCTGCTCGCTGCCCGGCACGATGTAGATCGGCACGTCGGGCAGGTAGCGCAGCACGACGCCGCAGTCGTCGGTCGTGGGCAGCGAGGCGAACCCGGGGTCGGCGAAGGCCCGCTCGTACGCCGCCCGGATCACCGACAGCCGGAAGCACTGCGGGGTCTGCCCGCGCCGCAGCCGCGAGCGGTCGGGGATGTCCCTGATGATGTCGCCACGCGGCCCGGGGGCCGCCACCACGATCGTGTCGGACGACGGGATCGCCACCTCGACGGCCTCGTACCGGTCGAGCGCGGCGACGCACTCGCTGATGACCCGGGGCTCGACCAGCGGCCGCACGGCGTCGTGGAGGAGCACGTCGCACTCCCGGTCGCCCAGGGCCCGCAGCGCGCGCCAGGTGGTCTCCGTGCGGGTCGCGCCCCCCTCGATGATCTGGCTGACCTTGGCGTAGCCGTTGCGGCGCACCAGCTCCTCGGCCTCGGCGACGAAGCCGGGCACCATCAGCACGATCACCTCGTCGATCTCCGGATGCCCGTCGAACACGTCGATCGTGTGCTCCAGGATCGTCTTCCCGGCGATCTTCAGCAGCTGCTTCGGCGTGTTGAGGCCGACCCGCTGGCCGACCCCGCCGGCGAGCACCACCCCTACCCTGCGCAGACGCGATTCCGCGATCATGATCTCCTCCCCGCGTCAGACCATACCCGTGTGGGGAGCCGGTGAAGGTGATTGCCACCTAGTGATCACTCGATTACTTTGCGAGGTGAGCACCGCGTGGTCGACGTGAAGCGGGTTTTTCATGGGGGCGGATCCGAGCAAGCCCGGCACAGTGCACGAAACAGTGCGGGAAACCGACACGGTGGCGGTGGTCCTCGCGACCTCGCCCGCCGCGGGACTGCCGTGCGCCGGCGGCACGCTCCTGGAGCGCCTCACCGCCCAGCTCGTCACGCTCCCCGTCCGGGAGGTGCACGTGGTGACGCGCGGCGACGCCTCCCCGGGCGGGTACGGCGCCTGGCCCGACGGCCCTCCCGGCCGCGCCCCCGGGCTCCCCACCGTGGACGGCATGCGGCATCTGGCCGCCACCAGCGACGGCCTCGCCGAGGACCTGCGGATCGTCGCCAAGGTGGCCAGGGCGGCCACCTCGCCCGTCGCCGTCCTCGCGGCCGACGTCGTGGCGCACACCGAGGCCCTGGCCGGGCTGCTGGAGCACCCCTCGCGGCCCACCGGCGCCGTCGTCGGCAACGGCGACCCCTCCCCGCTCCGCCCGCCCGTACGCACCGAGTGGGGGCGCGTGGTGTCGGCCGGCAACTCCTTCCACGAGGTCGAGTGGCCCAACGGCACGTTCCGCGGCGTCCTGCAGGTGGGGGAGGCCCACCTCGCGGGCTTCGCCGACGTCGCCGAGGAGCTGGCCGACCTGGCCCAGCGCCGCCGGCTCGGCCGGGTGAGCGACGCCGAGGTGACCGACCTGCTGCTCACCGGGCTCGTGCGCGCCGGGGTACCGGTCCACGCCGTCTCGCTGCGCTCCCTGCACTGCTCGCGCGTCGCCGGGCAGGCCGCGGCGGAGGAGGCCGTGGCCGAGCTCGCCCGGGTGGACGAGCCCGAGGCGCGGCTCGACGCGGCCATCAAGACCGGCGACGGCCTGTTCGCGACCTTCTGCGTCAGCTCGTGGTCGCGCCACGTCGTCCGGCTGGCCGCCCGGCTGAACCTCACGCCCAACGCGGTCACCGGCGTCTCGGTGGGCCTGGCGGCCATCGCGGCCATCTGGTTCTCCGACGGCCACCGGCCCGCGATGCTGGTGGGGGCGGCCGCGCTCTACCTGTCGTTCGTGCTCGACTGCGTGGACGGCCAGCTCGCCCGGTACACCCGCGCGTTCTCGCAGCTCGGCGGGTGGCTCGACGCCATGTGCGACCGGCTCAAGGAGTACGTGGTCTACGCCGGGCTGGCGGCCGGGGCCGCGGCGGCCGGCCCGCACGACGTGTGGCCCCTCGCGGTGGCGACGATGCTGCTGCAGACGATCCGGCACATGGTCGACTTCTCCTACGCCGGCCAGGTGGCCGAGGCCCGCGCCACGGCCGCGGCCACCGGCCCGCCCCGCCCGCTGGGCGTCCCCTGGGACGCGGCGTCCGCGCCGGCGTCCGGCGGGGGCTCCGGCGCCGGCGCCGTCCTCGCCCTGTCCCGGCGGCTCGACCGGGGCGCCGCCTACTGGGTGAAGAAGACGATCGTCCTGCCGATCGGGGAGCGGATGGCGCTCATCGCCGTCACGGCGGCCCTGTTCGACGCGCGGGTGACGTTCGTCGCGCTGCTGTCCTGGGGCCTCGTCGCCCTCGTCTACACGGCCGCCGGCCGGATCGCGAGGTCCTTCGCGTGATCTCCGTGCACATGACCCCGGTCCCGCGCAGCGTGGTCGTCGCCTACCGCGACGACGGGACGCTCTCCAAGGGCATGGGCCTGCTGGTCGCCGGGCAGATCCCCCCGCTGCCCCCGGCGCTCGCCGGGGCGTTCGTGACCGGGATCCTGCTCCTGCTGGGCGTGGCGGGCGCCGACGACTTCGCGGTGTTCGGCCCTGCCGTGGTCCTGTTGCTCGCCGGGGCGGGCAGCTCCCACCGGCACGACGGCCGTCTCGACTGGCTCGTGCCGCCGATCCTGCGGATCACGGAGTACGGCTTCATCGCGGCCGTGGGCTTCGCCCGCTCGGTGTGGCCCGTGCTGATCATCGCCCTCCTCGGGGCGATGGCCTTCCACCACTACGACACCGTCTACCGGATCCGCCAGCACGTCTACCCGCCGCCGTGGCTCGCCGCCGCCGGGCTCGGCTGGGACGGTCGCATGCTGGTCGTCGCCATCGGCGGCCTGCTGGGCCTGGTGCCCGCGGTGTTCGTCCTGCTCGCGGCCTACCTGTGGGGGCTGTTCGGCTGGGAGAGCCTCACCTGCTGGCTGGCCGCGCCCCGCGCGGCGGGCGAGGTGATCGACGCGGCCGCGCAGGATTAACGCCAGACCAACACCGGATTACCCAAGATGGGCCAGAACCCAACTAACCTTTGAGGTTACTGTCTGACGCTCGACCTCAAGGAGTGCGGGAAATTGCTCGGAATGGTGCTGGCCGCCGGAGCCGGACGTCGCCTGCGGCCGTACACCGACACGCTGCCGAAGGCGCTGGTGCCCGTCGACGGTGAGACCACGATCCTCGACATCGCCCTGCGCAACCTCGCCGAGGTCGACCTCCGCGACGTGGTCGTCGTCGTGGGCTACCAGGCGCAGGCCGTGCGCGACCGCCAGGCCGACCTGGAGCGCCGCCACGGCGTCCGCCTGACGCTGGTCCACAACGACAAGGCCGAGGAGTGGAACAACGCCTACTCGCTCTGGTGCGCCCGCGACTACTTCGAGCAGGGCGCGCTGCTCGTGAACGGCGACACGGTCCACCCCGTGTCGGTCGAGCGCACCCTGCTGTCGTCGGCCGACGCGGCCGACGTCCTCCTCGCCGTCGACGACGTGAAGTCGCTCGCCGACGAGGAGATGAAGGTCACGCTCGAGGACGGCCACCTCCGGCGGATCACCAAGCTCATGGACCCCGCCGAGGCGTACGGCGAGTACATCGGCGCCACCCTCATCCGTCCCGGCGCGGCCGAGCGGCTGGCCGACGCCCTCAAGGCGACGTTCGAGCGCGACCCGCAGCTCTACTACGAGGACGGCTACCAGGAGATGGTCGCCCGTGGCGAGAAGATCGCGGTCGCGCCGATCGGCAAGGTCGAGTGGGTCGAGGTGGACAACCACGACGACCTCGCGAGGGCCCGTGAGATCGCATGCCGCTACTGATCACGCCGCCGGCCCGCCGGCCTGCGCCTGAGGAGGTCTGATGCCGATTCTGGCAAGGATGCTCCCCGCCCCCCTCACGATGGAGGTCCGGCGGGGCGCCATCGCGCAGCTCGGTTCGCTGCTCGCCGACAGCCGCGTGGCCACGTCGGGCCGGGTCGCGGTCGCGGTCGGCGTCGGCCAGGGCGACCGCATCGCCGAGGTCATCGCCCCCTCGCTGGGCGAGGCCAAGGTCTTCCGGGTGCCCGACGGCACGGTCGACGCGGCCGTCTCGCTCGGCGCCGACCTGCGCAAGGGCAACTACGAGGCGGTGATCGGGGTCGGCGGCGGCAGGACGATCGACGCGACCAAGTACGCCGCCTCCCTGGCCGGAATCCCCATGGTCGCCGTCGCCACGAACCTCTCCCACGACGGCATCTGCTCGCCGGTCGCCTCGCTCGTCTACGAGGGCGGCAAGGGGTCGTTCGGCGTGCCGATGCCGCTGGCCATCATGGTCGACCTGGAGTTCGTCCACGACGCGCCGCCCTCGCTCGTACGGGCCGGGATCGGCGACGTGATCAGCAACCTGTCGGCCATCGACGACTGGCAGCTCGGCGCGGTGGAGCGGGGCGAGCCGATCGACGGGCTGGCCGTCTCGATGGCCCGCACGGCCGCCGAGGCCGTCCTGGGACGTCGCGACTCGATCGAGTCGGACGCCTTCCTGACCGTTCTGGCCGAGTCGCTGATCCTTTCGGGGCTTTCGATGGTCATCGCTGGGTCAAGCCGTCCGGCGAGTGGCGGCGATCATGAGATCCTTCATGCCGTGGACCAGCTTTTCCCCGGAACGTCCAATCACGGCGAGCTCGCCGGGATCGGCGCCGCGTTCTGCTTCTTCCTCCGTCGGGACGCCCGGCGCCTCGACGAGATCGCCGGCTGCCTGCGGCGGCACGGCCTGCCGGTGGTCCCGGGCGACGTCGGCCTCACGGCCGAGCAGTTCACCGAGGCCGTGATGCTCGCCCCGAGCACGCGTCCCGGCCGCTACACCATCCTTGAGCACCTCCGGCTGTCGGAGTCCGAGGTCAGGGCGAAGGTTGAGGACTATGTCGGCGCCGTCGGTCGCTGAACTCCGCGCGGTCGCGCAGCCGCAGACCACCATGGACCGCCGCAGCGGCGAGCACTGGGCCGGCCTGCTGTACATGCGGCGGCTGTCCATCTACGCCACCTGGCTGCTGGCCAAGACGCCCATCAGCCCCAACCAGGTCACCGGCCTGATGATCCTCTGCGGGATCGGGGCGGGGGCGGTCCTCGCCCTGCCGGGGATCGCGGCGGCCGTCGCCGCGGCCCTGCTCATCCAGGTCTACCTGCTGCTCGACTGCTCGGACGGCGAGCTGGCCCGCTGGACCGGCCGCACCTCGATCACGGGCGTCTACCTCGACCGGGTCGGGCACTACTTCGCCGAGGCGGCGCTGCTCATCGGGCTGGGCTTCCGTGCGTCCGCGGTGCTGCCCGACTGGTACACCGTCCTCGGCTTCGCCGCGGCCCTCGGCGCCATCCTGATCAAGTCGGAGACCGACCTGGTCGACGTGGCCCGCGCCCGCTCGGGGCTGGTCGCCGCCACCGAGGCGTCGGCCGGGCAGTTCACCTCAAGCCGGGTCGCGCTCGCCCGCCGGGTCGTCGGCGCGCTGCGCTTCCACCGGCTGATCCAGGCCGTCGAGCTGTCGCTGATCGTGGTGGTCGCGGCCGTCCTCGACCTGTGGTTCCCCGCCACGCGCGTCCTGGTGGTCGCGTGCGCGATCGTCGCGGTCGTCCAGCTCCTCCTGCACCTGGTGAGCATCCTGGCGTCCCGGCGGCTCTCATGACCGTACGTGTACGAGTTGGTCCGAGCGTTCTGGGGCAGTATGCGGATGCCTCGTACACGTGCGGTTGGGTGGGGGTTCGTTGGCAGTTCCGATACTCTTATTTCGCAGTAAACCAGGCAGATCCCGGATTGCCCGGCCACACAGACTCGGTGATCATGAAATCGTGTGTAGTCCGCCCAAGGTCGAGGGTCGTGACGCGGTGAAGATTTCATGTGTCATCCTCACCATGGGCAACAGGATCGCCGAGCTCGACCGGGCCGTGGAGTCGGCCCTGACGCAGACCGACGGCGACGTCGAGGTCGTGATCGTGGGCAACGGGGCCGACGTCCCCGAGCTCAGCGTCCGGCCGCTGCCCGGGTCCGCCGCCGCGGTCAAGACCGTACGGCTCTCGCACAACGCCGGCATCCCCGAGGGGCGTAACCGGGGCGTCCAGGAGTGCTCCGGCGACATCGTGCTCTTCCTGGACGACGACGGCTGGTACGCCAACCCCAAGGTGGCCGCCCACGTGCGCGACCGGTTCGCCCACGAGCCCGACCTGGCCGTGATCTCCTTCCGGGTCATGGACCCCGAGGGCGGCTCGGTGCAGCGCCGGCACGTGCCGCGTCTGCGCGCCGGCGACCCCGAGCGCTCGTCGCCGGTGACGACGTTCCTCGGCGGCGCCTGCGCGATCCGCAAGTCCGCGTTCCTGCAGGTCGGCGGCTTGCCCGAGCGTTTCTTCTACGCTCACGAGGAGACCGACCTGGCCTGGCGGCTGCTCGGCGAGGGCTACCGCATCGAGTACGACGCCGAGACCGTCATGTACCACCCGCTGGTGCTGCCGACCCGTCACTCGGACTTCTACCGGCTCAACGCCCGCAACCGGGTGTGGCTGGCCCGCCGCAACCTGCCCTGGCCCCTCGCCGTGCTGTACCTGCTCAACTGGGTCGTGCTCACGCTCGCCCGGGAGCGGTCGAAGCCCGCGCTCAGGGCGTGGTTCCGGGGGTTCGGGGAGGGACTGCGCGAGCCGGCCGGCGAGCGCCGGCCGATGGCCTGGCGCACCGCCTGGCGCATGCTCCGCCTCGGCCGCCCGCCCATCGTCTGACCCGCGCACGCGCCCTCACGCCTCCCGCACCTCCTCGGCCTCCTCGAACGCCATGGCCAGGTGACCGGCCGTGGCCGTCATCAGGGCGCGTTTGGGCAGTCCCAGCTCGCTGAGCTCCTTGGCCACCGGGTGGTTGCCCAGCCGGATCAGCGCCCCGCCCGGCCGCCAGCGGACCCCACGCGGCCGGGCCGTCCACGGGACGCGCCGGGTCAGGCCCTCCAGGCGGGTGTACGCGTCGGGCGCCGCGCCGCCCGGCAGCCGCGGCGAGCCGAGCGGGATCCCGGGCCGGATCAGCAGGTCGATGACGAGCCGTCCGTCCTTGCGCAGGACGCACCGCTTGTAGGGCGTGGCCAGCCGGACGTCGATGTCGGCCAGCTCCTTCGGGAACCCCCAGATGTCGCGCCCCGCCTCCAGCGTGAACCCCTGGTCGACCGGCAGCCAGTGGACGAAGACCCCCGAGCCCGACCGGCGCACGTCCTTCAGGCCGGCCAGCGGACCCCGCCGGGGCGCCGGTCCGGCCCCGGGCGGCCGGACGAGGAAGCCGACCCCGAACTCGCCGTAGTCGCCGAGGTCGGAGTCGCGGTAGCGCACGAAGACCAGCGTGCAGACGGCCTTGCCGGGCAGCACCTCGGTCACGTCCATCCCCGAGTACGCGAGGACCGCCCGGGCGGCGTCCGCCCGGACGAGGTACATGGCCGTGCCCATCGACGCGTCACGCACCCGGACGGGCGTCTCGACCCGGCGTCCCTGGATGAGGTGGCTTGCCATGACTCCAGTACAGCAAGCCGGGCGGCCGGGCGACAGCCGTACCCGCGGTCGGGCTGTGGACGAGGCCCGGTTCGCCGCGCCTCGCGCAGCCGGCCCGGCCGCCGATTCGCTCCGCCCCGGCGGGAGGCGGCCCGGGGAAACATTTCCGGACCGCCTACCACTCCGTGATCGACCTCCCGCCGAGGGCGGGCGAACGCCCTCTGTCCACCGGCCTCACCGGGTCGGGACATGGCCGCCGCGGTACGGCTGCCTCGGATGGCGCGTGCCCGGTTGGTCTGTTTCGCCCCGACTCTCCGGACCTCTCGAAAACGTGAACGGCACCGCCGGCATGTTCTTCTCTTCATGACGAGCGCAGTTGGGGGCGGGAATGAGCAGCGACATGATCGTGCTCGCTGGCGACGAGGACACCGGCCGGCGACTCGGAAACCGTTCATCCTCCGCGGCCGGCCGGGCGGCGGGGACCTGCCGGCGGGCCCCGCTGACGGCGGGGAGCGCGCGATGAGCGGTCCGCGCGTCTGCGAGGTCGTGAAGACCCTCGACGCGAGCGGCGTCGAGACGCTTCTCGTCGAACGGCTGAGCCGAACGCCGGGGGCGAACGCCTCCTACACCGTGGTGTGCCTGGGCGCCTTCGCCGACCGGCTCGCCGGGCGGCTGCTCGACTCCGGGATCCGGGTGGTGAACGTGCAGCCCGGGCCTCGGGCACTCGTCTACGCCCGGCTGATCCGCGCCGTTCGCCGCCTCGGTCCGGACGTGGTCAACGTGCACTCGCCGGTCCCGGCCATCGTGCTCCGCCCCGCCGTCCGGCTGGCGCGCAGACGCCCGGCCCTGGTCTCCACCGTGCACCATGCCTATCGCACGGCGACGCGGCCGATCGACCGGGTGACCGCCGCGGGTGTCGCGCTGCTCGACCGGCTGACCCGCCGGCTCGACGACCGCACGGTCGCGGTGTCGTCGCTGGTGGCCCGGGCCCCGTCCGTGAGGGGTGCGCGCCGCCTGCTGACCCGCCTGCACGGCGTCGACGTCGAGGTGCAGCGGTTCTGGGCCGCCCGCGCCCCGGCCGTACGGCGGGAGTTCGGCGTGCCGCGCGGCGCCTTCGTCGTGGCCTGCGTGGCGGGCTTCCACCCGTGGAAGAACCATCGGATGCTCGTCCAGGCCGCCGCGCAGGTGCTCGCAGAGCGCCGGGACACGGTGTTCCTCCTCGCCGGGGGCGGGCCGCTGCTGGAGGACACGGCCCGCGACGTGTGCCGCCGGGGACTGGCGGACCGGGTCCGGGTGCTCGGGCCCGTGCCCGACGCGCGCAGGCTCGTCGCAGCAGCCGACCTGCTGGTGCTCGCCTCCGACTGCGAGGGGCTGCCCGTGGTGGTGATGGAGGCGCTCGCGGCCGGGGTGCCGGTCGTCTCGACCGACGTCGGCGAGGTGCCCGAGCTGGTCGTCTCGGGGGGCAACGGGATCCTCACCGAGCCCGGGTCGGCCGCCGCGCTGGCCGCCGGCATCGTGTGCGCGGCCGAGCCGGGCGTGCACCGCCGGCTCCGCGCAGGCGCGCTGGCCACCTCGCGACAGGTCGACCTGGAGGGCACCGCCGAGTGGTTCGACGACCTGTACCGGGACCTGCACGGGGAGATGCGCGGGGCGAGGCCGCGACGGGCGCGGGAGCGCCTGTTCGCGGAGTGAGGGCCGAAGGGACGGCATCGACGTGACGGGGCGCCGGAGCCGCGCGGAAGGGCGAGCTCCCGGCCGTCCGCCACGTCGTCCGGGGTGTGAGCGGCGCTAGACGGCGACGGCGCGGCCGGCGCGGACCGCGGCGACCCGCGCGGGCGCCTCGGCCCAGCGCTCCAGCAGGCCGACGAACTCGGCGGCCTGAGCCGGCCAGTCGAAGTGGTTCAGCGCCTCCGTGTAACCGCGCGAGCCCATGGCCGCCCGCCGCTCGTGGTCCTGCCGCAGCCGCAGCACCGCCTGGGCGGCGGCCTCCACCACGTCGTCGACCTCGCCGAACGGCACGACGGTCCCGCAGCCGACCCGACCGACCAGCGAGGCGGCCCTGTTCAGCGGGGTGGTGACGACCGGGATCCCGCGCGCCATGTACTCGATCACCTTGGTCGGGGTGGACTCCCGGTAGTTGGGCACGTCGTGCAGCAGCGACAGCCCCGCCAGGGCGCCCTCCGCCATGCGCAGCGCGTGCCGGTTGGGCACGTACCCGAACCAGTCGAGCAGCCCCTCCCGCTGGGCGTCCCGCAGCAGCGGCCGGACGTCGGCGTCGGCGGGACCGATGAGGTCGAGCCGGATGCCGTACGGCTTGAGCCGGCGGGCCAGCCGCACCATCTCGACCGCGCCCCTGGCCTCGGAGATGTGGCCGACGTACACGATCCGGTTGTCGCCGGGCGGCGGGGGCGGGGTCCGCGGGACGTACGTGTGGTTGGGCACGACCGGGTGGTCGCCCTCGAACCGGTCGCGGTAGGACTCCTCGGCCAGGATCAGGTGCAGCCGCCGCTCGGCGCGGCCCTCCATCGCCCGGATCAGCGGCGGGAGGACGCCGCGCAGGCCCTCGGGGAGGTACGCCTTGGCCTCCAGGGCGCCGGCCGTGTCCTCGTGGATGTCCCAGACGGTCGGCGGGCGCTTGTGGGGGAGGGCGAGCAGCAGCTCGATGTCGTGCACGAGCAGCAGGTCGGCGTCCTTCGCGCCCCTGCGCAGGGCGGACCTGGCTGCCCTGAGCGCCCGGGCGCGGTGCAGGCCCACCGCCCGGGGCACGTCGATCGCCCGGACCTCCTGCTGCGGCGTCACGTTGCAGTGGGTGAACGGCGCGACGAAGGTCACCTCGTGTCCTGCGTCGAGCAGCGCCCGGATCTGCCGGTGCGTGATCCGCGCGTCCTCTGGATGATGGACGATCGTGCCGACACATACCCTCATAGAGGGAGGCTCGCCGCTCGGTCCGAAATGCCCGGATGCCTCCGGTGAATGGCCACCGAATAGCCGCTGAACTTCCGGGACGCCGCCGTTACGCCGCCTGCTTGGCCGGGTCGCTCGGGCGGCGGTAGAGCCAGGACAGCCGGGGTTCGAGCAGCCACTTGAAGAGCGTCCGCGTGATCGGCATGCACAGCACGATCGCCAGCGCGAAACAGGCGCTCGCGATCGCGGCCACGCCCAGCGGGCCGTACAGCCAGGGCACGCTCAGCCAGCCCATCTCCTTGGCGATCAGCACCGGCACGCCGTGCAGGAGGTAGCAGTACAGCGTCCGGGTGCCGAGGTCGGAGAACCACGTCTGGCCCTTGGGCACCAGCGACATCACGGCCGCCGACATCGCGAGCGCCGCGCCGAGGAGGGCGACCCGCAGGGCCATGCCCTTCCACCAGACCAGGTGGAGGTCCTTGTAGCTGTTCTTGTAGTAGATCGGGCCGAGTTTGACCGAGTAGTTCTTCACCAGGTAGACGGCGGTCACCGCCGCGCCGATCAGCACGAGGGCCGACAGGACCATCACCCAGCGCCGCTTGAGGAAGTCGAACAGCCCCGGCCTGATCACCAGTCCGAGGACGAAGAACGGCATCAGGCCGAAGAACCGGTCCATGCTGAAGTCGCCGCTGAGCTCGGAGAAGCCGGCGAACAGGTACACCGCGACCGAGATGAGGAACGGGAAGCGCATCCGCTTCCACACGGGCGTGGACAGCCGCCAGAACAGCAGGGCCAGCAGGTACCAGTTCAGCCAGGCCGGGTCGGTGATCGTGATGCTCCACTTCTGCCCGAGGGCGTAGCGGAGCGCGGCGTACCCGACCTCGACGACGACGTACGGCACGAGGAACGTGTCGACCAGCTTGTTGGTCTTCGCGTTGGAGTTCCAGAAGTTCCTGGACAGGTAGCCGCTGATCATCACGAACAGCGGCATGTGGAAGACGTAGATGAACAGGTACGCCGCCCGCGCCGAGTCGGCCGCGAGCGTCGGGACGAGCGAGTGCCCGATCGGCACCAGGGCGATCAGGAGGAACTTCGCGTTGTCCAGGTACGGGTCGCGCGGCCGCTTGGCCCGGGGCTGGGGCTCCGCCTCGGTCTCCGGCCGGTCCCACTGGCCGGGGTCCTCCGTCCTGGCCTGCCCGGGGACGGGCTCGGCGAACGGGTCGGCCGGCGGGCGTGCCGGGACCTCGGCCCACGCCGGCAGCGGCATCGGCCGCACGGCCGGGCCCTCGAACGCCTCGGCCTCCCCGGGGGCCTCGTCCCGCCGCCAGGGGTCCCAGCGGCCGGGCGCCCCGGCCGGGCCGTCGGCCCCGGGCCACTCCATCGGCGGGGCGGCCGGCGCGGGACCGTCCTGGAACGCCGCGGCGTCCGGGACGGCCTGCGGTCCCGGGCGGTCCCGGCGGGGGCGGGAGGGCAGGGGCGAGGCGCCGGTGCGCGGGCCCCCGGCGAGGGGGCCGCCCGGGACGTCCCCGGCGCCTGGCTCGCCGAAGGCGCGCGACCGGTCGAAGGCGCCGCGCCGCTCGGGGCCCGCGGGCTCCTCCGGGACACCGGGCCTGTCGACGGCGTCGCGCTGGGCGAAGGGGCCGGCCGCGTCGAAGGCGGCGGACCGGGGACGCGTGGGGTCCGCCGGGGGCCGCTGCCCGCCGGAGGAGCCGAAGTAGTCGAACCCCTCAGGGGTGGGAGCGTTCTCCGGCGCCTTGCCCAGGCCGCCGGCTCCCCGCCTGCGGGGCTGCCGTACGGGAAGGGGCGGCTTCTCGTGCCGCGCCGCGGCGTCGGCCGCCGAGGCGGCGTCGCCGGGGGCGGGGCCCGTGCCGCTCTCGCCGGTTCCGGGGACGCCGTGGGACGCGCCGGCCGCGCCCTCGCGGGCCACGGACGGGTGGCCCCCGGCCGTCCCGGCGTCGGCGCCCGGCGGCGGCCACTCGCCCGTCACGCGACCGATCACACCGGTGGGCGCCTCTTCGGCGTCCGCGTCGGCGTCGGGATCGGGGGTGACGCCTGGCCGCGGGACGGGAACCGGAGGGTGATGGCGGGTGTCACTCACGAGGGAAACGCTCAGCTATCTGTTCGGAGGCTCGGGGGGACGGCCGCGTCTCGCGACGCGTCGCGATCCGCTGCCGGGTCCTCTTCGGACACTAGCGAAGGCGCCCCGGCGCATCAGCCCGAACGGGCGAACAGGGCGCGTTCGCCAGATCACCCACCCTAACGTCCCCGTGAACGAATGTCGCCAGCGGGACCAAACGTAACCGATGTGACACCAGTTGGGATCATGAGTAAAACCCGGGCCAGGCCGACATGGAACGGGCCGGGGCCCTCCTGCGAGGAGCCCCGGCCCGTGACGTGCCGGCGGGTCAGCTTGAACAGATGTTCGTGTCGGAGGTGACGGCGTTGTCGCCCACCTGGAGGGGGACCCGGACGCCCTGCCAGTCGGTCCCGACGACGAGCTGGATGGTCGGCCCTGGCACGCGGCCCTTGGGCGCGTCCGGCGGCGGCGAGGCCGGCGTGAACGGCGTCACGACGCCGGAGGCGACCTTGCCCGTGCCGGGGGTGACCGCGGTCAGCAGCTTGCCGGTCACGACCTTCGCGTAGTCCCAGCCCTGGCCGGTGTAGCGGACCATCGTCTTGGGCTGGTCGGTGCCGTCCGGCTTGCGGGCGTCGCCGACGCCGACGACCTTGAAGCCCTGGGCGGCCAGCGCCTCGGCCACCTCCCGGCCGCGGCCCGGCGTGTTGGTGCCGTTGAACACCTCCACCTTGACCTGCTGCGGCTTGGTGACGGTGGGCGCGCTCGGCTTGGCGCTCGCCGAGCCCGACGGGGTCGGCGCGGCCGTCGGCGTGACCTCGGTGTCGCTCCGGATCGCGTTGAACAGGTTGGTGGCGTCCGGCTGCTTCCACTGGACGCGGTTGTGGTCGGCCGCGTACGGCTCCCAGGGGACCGTGGTGGCCTTGAAGCCCTTGGCGCTCAGCTTCGACGCGCTCGTCGCGATCTGCAGGAGCGTCTCCGTGTTGAGGCCGTCGTCCATCGTCACCGACTGGGCGGCCGCGGTGATGAACTCCCGCAGTCTGCCCACGTCGGTGAGCAGCGCCGTGCTGGTGGCCTTCTTCACGACCTGCGAGATGAACACCTGCTGGCGCTTGATGCGGGCGATGTCGCTGCCGTCGCCGAGCCCGTGCCGCAGGCGGACGTAGGCAAGGGCCTCCTCGCCCTTCACCAGGTGCTTGCCCGCCGTGAGGTTGAGCTTGGACTGCTTGTCGTTCACGGCCTGCGGGAGGCAGATCTGGATGCCGCCCAGGGCGTTCACGATGTTCTTGAAGCCGGTGAAGTCGACCTTCACGAAGTGGTCGATGGGGATGTTCGTGAGGTTCTCGATCGTCCGCCGGGTGCAGATCATCCCGCCGTCCGAGAAGGCTGAGTTGATCATGCCCATGTGCGGGGCGACGGTCACGTTCTGCGCGTTCCTGCAGCTGGGGATCATGACCATCGAGTCGCGCGGGAAGCTCAGCAGCGTGGCGCCGTCCCGGTTGGGCGACACGTGCAGCAACATGATCGTGTCGGTGCGCTCGCCGTCGTTCACGAGGTGCTGGCCGTACTTCTTGTTGGCCCCGGCCCGGCTGTCGGAGCCGACGAGCAGCACGTTGATCGCGCCCGTCGCGTTGACGGGCCGGTTCTTGTCCAGGTCGTCGGTGGAGCGGGTCCGGTTGAACAGGCCGATCGTGTCCCGGTAGAACTTGTAGGCCGTGAGCGTCCCGATCACCAGGACGCAGGTCATCACCACGCTGATCCAGCCGGCCACTCCCAGCCCCCGGGAGGCGCCCCCGCCGCCGCGCCGCCGTCGCGGCGGGTCCTCGGGCGGGTCGTACCCGTCGCCGCCCGCCATCCTGCGCGGAGCGGTGGGCCCGTTGTAGTCGTCGGGGTAGACCGCGTCGTACCCGGCGGCCTGGCGCGTGTCGTAGCCCTGCTCGTCGTCGTCGCGCCTGCGCCGGCGGCGCCGCGACGGCTCCTCGGCCGAGAACTCGTCGTCGGCCGCGGGGTGGAGGCGGGTGTCGGCGTGGGCCTCGGAACGGCCGCGGCGCCGGGAGCGTCCCTCGTCGGGGACGCCGGGGGCGAACTCGTGGGGTTCCTCGCGCGGCGGGCGCTGACGGCGGGGCTCCCGGGAGGGCGCGGCGGGCGGTTGCCCGGGGCCGTCGTGCCCCTGGCCCGCCCTGCGGCGCCCGGTGGCGGCGTCGAACGGGTCGCCGTAGGAGCCGGAACGGGCGTCCCCGTACGTGCCCGGGCGGGTGTCGCCGTACCCGCCGGCGCGGGTGTCTCCGTAGCCGCCGCGACTGTCGGCGGGACCCCAGACCTTCTGGTCGGCCGGCGTGGGTCCCCGGTCGCGGGAGGAGACGCGCCTGCGCTCGCTCACCGGGCGTCCTTCGCGGGGAGGACCGCCGGTCGGGCGGGCGAACGGCGGGACAGGTCAGAGCCTCGCTCGCACACGTGCCCTCCTTGCCTGGCGACCGCCTGACGCGCACACGAGATTAGGTCACGTGGGCGCGGCGAGGGCCGCTAATGGTGGGATCCGGACCGCGCTCAGCGCCGCCGCACCCCCGATGATCCAGCGGCAGAGCATACTAAAACCCGGACATTTCAGGGTATGCGTATTACTTGAGCTTTACATTCTTTTCTTGGAGCCGGTTCAGCGGGTTCGCCGGCCCGACGGCCAGAGCCGCGGCGAGACAGGCCAGCGGCACGACGGGAAGCACATACCGGTAGTCGAACTGGGCCGTCGCCGGGGGCACGAGCAGCAGCGTCCAGGCGGCCGTCCAGGGGAGCCCCCACCGGCCGGCCGGCGGCACGGTCCCTCGGGGGGCGCCGCGCGCTTCCCACCGGACGAGCCCCCGGAGACCGCCACCCGCCTGTCTCCGGCGCGCGAGGAGGCGGGCCGCGGCGGCCGACGGCGGCACGAGCAGCACCGCGAGCAGCAGCGTCCCGGGCAGGAACGCCACGCGCTGGTAGGCCCGCAGCATCCCGGCGTACGGCTCGGCGACGCCGACCGTGAGGGGGCCCTGCTCGTACCGCTCGGCGAACCGGGTGCCCACGACCGCCGGATGGCGGCCCGGGGGCGGCGGAGGCGTGCGGGGGAACTCGTAGTAGCCGTACGTGGCCGGGTCCGGGTAGACGGGCCGGGTCCAGACGAACGACCGTCCCAGCTCGGTGAGCGCCGAGGCGGCGTAGTCGAGCGGCTGGCTGCGGATGGCCAGCGAGGCGAACCGCATGGCCAGCGAGTCGGTCTCCGGGGTGAACGTGATGCCGGGCAGGCGGACGAGGGGGGAGTCGAAGCTCCAGATGTACTCCTGGGAGGCCGGCCGCGCAGACGGGGGGCGCGGGTCGCACAGCACCCGCAGGTCCGCGGGCGGCCGCATCACCCCGCAGTCGGCGAAGGACATCGTCCGCGCGTAGAGGAACACCCCGTTCGAGCCGATGAGGCCGATCCGCTGATAGGTGGCGTAGAACCAGCCCGCGTAGGCCCCGAGCGGCACCAGCGCCGCCAGCAGGAGCAGCCCCGCCCGCCGCGCGGGCCCCCGCCACCCGGTATGCCCGTCGCGCAGGGCCCGCCACACGAGGAAGGCCGCGAACACGGCGACGAGCGGCAGGCCGACCGTGCGGGTGAGGGTGGCGGCGGCGAGGAGCACCCCGAGCGCCACCGCGCGCGGCCCCGACACCGGCCGCCGCAGCGAGGCCCACACGGCCGCCGTCACGAGGAACCCGAACAGCGGGTCGGAGACCAGCAGGTGCTCAAGCTCGACCTGATAGGCGTCGAGGAGCACGGGCGCCGACGCCAGGACGGCGGCCCAGGCCGCCGCGCCCCCGCGGCGCGCGGCCGCGTAGACCATCGCGCCGGTGAGCAGCCCGAGGACGTGCTGCGCCACCACGACCAGGGCGAAGCTGTGGAACGGCTCCAGCAGCCGCAGGAACATCGAGTATCCCGCCGGCCGCACGAGATCGGGCCGGGGACGCATGGCCGTGACCACGTACGTGTACGAGTCGGGGAACCAGAGCGCCGGCCGGTAGCCGGCCACGGCCACCAGCCGCAGGAGCGTCCCCAGCCCGAAGACCCCCAGGAACCACCGGTGGCGGCGGGCCCACGGCGGCACGCCCGCGAGCAGCCGCCGCGGCCCGGTGCCCGCCGCGCCCGGGCCCGCGCCCCCGCCGGCCCGGGACGGGCCGCCCCGGATGTCCGACACTCTCACTCGGCCCCCCTGCTGCTCCCGGCGTACGCTACCGGGTTCCGGCGGCGTCGCCGCCCCCGCGACGCGTGATCCACAGGCGGGCGGGTGAAGCCCGCGATCGGCGGTCCGGACGGATACGCTCGGCCTATTCCTACTGACAGATTCCGCCGTCTCTCCTGGCGGGCCTCCGCGCCGTCGGCGGGCAGGGTGCTCGCCGTCGTGTCCGCCGTGCCCGTGCTCGCCCTCAGCGGGTGGCTGCTCGCCGGGCTGCCGCTGCTGCTGCTCGGCTGGTTCCGGCCTCTGCCCATGGTCCTCCTCGGCGGCGGGCTCGCGGTCGCGCTGTGCGTGTACGGACTGCGGCGCCTGCCGGAGACCGTGGAGGCGACCGCGCTGCAGACGGGCGGGCTGGCCGCCGTCGCGGTCGCGTCCGGCGTCTTCAACGGGTTCCTCCACGGCGAGCAGCTGATCGTCCGCCGCGACCCGTCCACCTACGCGCAGTACGCCGTCTGGCTGGCCCGGCACGGCTCCCTGCCGATCCCCACCGGCGACTTCGGCGGCCCCGATCCCGCGCTGCGCTTCGACAGCATGGGCTTCTACGCCGCCGACGGCGGGATCGTCCCCCAGTTCATGCCCGGGCCGCCCATGCTCCACGCGATCGGCGAGTGGCTCGCCGGCGTCCCCGGCCTGCTGCTCGTGCCGCCCGTGCTGGGGGCCCTCGCCGTCCTCACCTTCGGCGGGACCGCGGCGCGCCTGGCCGGTCCGCGCTGGGCCGTCCTCGCGGCGCTCGTCTTCGCGGTCAGCCTGCCCGTGCTGTACACGTCGCGGACCACGTTCAGCGAGATCCCCTCGCTGATCCTGGTGTTCGGCGGGCTCAACCTGCTGCTCGACGCCCGGTCCCGGCTCCGGGCGGCCCTGCTCGGGGTCGGCTTCCTGCCCGCCGGGCCGCACGCCGTGGCCCCCCTGCCCCTGCGGGGCGCGCGAGGCCCGCACGGCCTGCGCGGTCTGCGCGGTCTGCGCGGTCTCCTCGGAGCCGCGCGCACGGCCCAGACGGGCGGCGCCCGGGCGTCCGCCGGGCTCGCCGGGCTGGCGTTCGGTCTGGCCCTGCTCGTGCGCATCGACGGCCTGCGCGACGTGCTGCCCGTGCTCGTCTTCGCCGGCGTCCTGATCGCCCTCGACCGCGTCTCCCGGACGCGCGCGGGGGCGGCGGAGGAGCCGTCCGGTGCGGCGGAGGACGGCGGTCGAGGCGCGTCCGGCCTCTCCGAGGACGGCGTTCCGGGGGCGTCCGGTTCCTCCGAGGACGGCGGTCCCGGGACGGAGGCGTCCGGCGTCCCGGGGCGCGGCGGCCGGGTCTTCCCTGACGGGCGGCTGGGCCTGCCCTTACTGGCCGGCCTCGCGGCCGGGGCCGCCTGGGGGCTGGCCGGCGGCTACCTCCTCTCCCGGCCGTACCTCTCCTATCTGTCGGGCTCGCTCACGCCCCTGCTCGCCATCTGCGCCGCCGTGCTCGTGCTGACGGCCGCCGGGACGGCCCTCGCGCCCCTGGCCGCCGCCCGGATCGGGCGTCTCCCGGCCGCCGCGCGCGCCCGCGCGCGGAGGCTGCCCGACGTGGCCGCGGCCCTGGTCGTGCTCGTCATGGCCGCCCTGGCCGTACGGCCCTGGGTGCAGACGGTCACCCGCGTGGCCGTCACGCCGGACGACAGGCTGACGGCGGACTTCATCAAGAAGACGCAGATCGCCGACCACCTGCCGGTCGACCCGGCCCGGCTGTACTACGAGCACTCCCTCTACTGGGTGATCTGGTACGTCGGCGTTCCCGTGGTGGTGCTGGCCACGGTCGCGGCGGCCGTGCTCGCGCGCCGGCTCGCCCGCGGAAGGGACTTCGCCTGGCTGCTGCCGCTGGCGATCATCGGCTGGACGACGGTGACGACGCTGTGGCGTCCGGCGATCACGCCCGACCATCCGTGGGCGTCCCGGCGGCTCGTGCCCATCGTGATCCCGGGGCTCGTCCTGCTCGCGACCTGGGGGCTGAGCCTGATGCGTGAGCGGCTGCGGCGACGCGGGCGGCCCACCCGGGCGGCGGTCGCGGCGGGCGCCCTGCTGCTCGTCGTCCCGGCCGTGATCACCTCGATCGGGACCGCGTTCACGCCGGTCAACCGGGGGGAGGCGGCGGCCGTGGCCGGCCTGTGCGACGCCCTCCCACGGAACGCGTCCGTGCTGATGGCCGAACGCGTGACGGGTGACCGGGCCACCCAGCTCGTGCGGGGCGAGTGCGGCGTGCCGGCGGCCCGCGTCGCCTACCGCACGGGGAGCGACGTGCCGCTCCCCGCCGACGTCGTGCGGCTCGTCGCCGCCGTCCGCCGGACCGGCCGCGTGCCCGTCCTGCTCGCGGCCGACCCCCGGCAGCTCGCGCCGTACGGCGCGCCCGTGCGCGTGGTGAAGCTGCGCACGCGGCAGGACGAGCGGTCCCTCGCCGACCCGCCGAACGGCACCTGGTCCCTCAGCATCGACGTCTGGATGGCCGTCGCCCGTTAGCTTTCCGGCCCGTGGAAGTGAGGCCGCGATTTGGCGGGGCAGAGTACCCTAACCGGACGTGACCACGCCCGAGACCTCTGGAAGCGCCGTGACTCCCGCAGAGAATCCGTACGTGACGATCGTCCTGCCGTGTTACAACGAGCAGGACCACGTCATCGATGAGGTCGAGCGCATCTGCGCGGCCATGGACGCGAGCGGCTACACCTACGAGCTGGTGGCGGTGGACGACTGCTCCACCGACCAGACGCTCGCCCGGTTGCAGGAGGCCGCGCCGCGGTTCCCCAACATGCGGATCAGGGCGTTCCACCGCAACGGCGGCTCGGGCACCGTACGGCGGATCGGGAGCCAGGAGGCCCGCGGCGAGATCGTCGTGTGGACCGACGCCGACATGAGCTATCCCAACGAGCGGATCCCCGAGCTGGTCCAGATCCTGGAGAAGGACCAGACGGTCGACCAGGTCGTGGGCGCCCGCACCACCGAGGAGGGCTCGCACAAGTTCCTCCGGGTGCCGGCCAAGTGGTTCATCAGGAAGGTCGCCGAGCGGCTGGCCGGGCAGAAGATCCCGGACCTCAACTCGGGCCTGCGGGCCTTCCGCGCGTCGGTGGCGCGGCCGTACCTGCGGCTGCTGCCTCCCGGCTTCTCCTGCGTCACGACGATCACGCTGGCGTTCATGTCGAACCAGCACGACGTCTACTACCTGCCGATCGAGTATTCGAAGCGGGCCGGGAAGTCGAAGTTCAACTTCGTCTCCGACGCCTACCGCTACATCCTGCAGGTGCTGCGGATGGTCATGTACTTCAACCCGCTCAAGGTCCTCATGCCGCCCGCGCTCTGGCTCGTCGGCATCGGCCTCGTCAAGGGCGTGTACGACGTGGTCAGGTACGGGTTCTACCTGACCAGCAACACCATCGTGACCTTCCTGTCCGGCATGCTGATCGGGGCGGTGGCGCTGCTGGCCGACCTGATCGTGCGTTCGCGGGGCGATTCGTGAGGATCGCGCTCGTCGGCCCGACGTACCCGTACAAGGGCGGCGGGGCGCAGCACACCACGGAGCTGGCGCACCGCCTGCGGGCCCGCGGGCACGACGTGGTGATCGAGTCGTGGCGGGCGCAGTACCCGTCGTTCCTCTATCCCGGGCAGCAGACGATCGACAGCCCCGAGGGCGAGCCGTACCCGGGCACCCGGCGCGACCTCGACTGGCGGCGGCCCGACGGGTGGGTCCGCTGCGGCCGGCGGCTGCGGGAGGCCGACCTCGTCGTGCTCGCCGTGCTCAGCCCGGTGCAGGTGCCTGCCTACCTCGGCATCCTGGCCGGCCTGCGCCGCCGCACCCGGGTGGTCGCGCTGTGCCACAACGTGCTGCCGCACGAGCGCAAGCCGTACGACGCCCCGCTGATGCGGGCCCTGCTCCGGCGCGTCGACGGGGTGCTCGTCCACTCCCAGGAGCAGGCCGGGCTCGCCGCCGGGCTCACCGGCGCCCCGGTGCGGGTGGCCGCCCTCGCCCCGCATCTGCCCGCGCGCCCCTCCGCCGCCTCCGCCGCCGCCGAGCCGTACGGCAGGCTGCTGTTCTTCGGCATCGTGCGCCCGTACAAGGGGCTCGACCTGCTGCTCCGGGCGCTCGCCCAGGTGCCGGACGTGGGCCTGACGGTCGCGGGGGAGTTCTGGGGCGGCCTGGAGGAGACCCGGGCACTCGTCGCGGAGCTGGGCCTGGACGGCCGGGTGGAGCTGCGCCCGGGATACGTGGCGGCGGAGGAGGTGCCGGGGCTGTTCGCGCGGGCGGACGCCCTCGTGTTGCCGTACCGCTCGGCCACGGCCAGCCAGAACGTGTGGCTCGGCCACGAGCACGGCGTTCCGGTGATCGCGACCCGGGTGGGCGCGCTCGCCGACAACGTGGCCGACGGTGTGGACGGGCTGCTGGTGGAGCCCGGCTCGACCGGCGCGCTGGCCGACGCGATCAAACGCTTCTACGAGCAGGGGACGCCCGCGCGGCTGCGGGCCGGGGTGCGCCCGGTCGACCCCGAGCCGCACTGGGCGGCGTACCTGGACGCCCTCCTGGAGGCGTGAGACCCCCGGCGGGCGGTCCCGTCAGGCCGGGTCGGGCTCGGGGACGCGGGCCGGGACGGTCCGCGCCACCAGGAAGCCGACGCCCGCCCACGCGGCGTCCGCGAGCGTGAACAGCACCCGGGAGACCACCGCCACGACCAGGGCCCGGGGGGCGTCCAGCACGGGGGCGAGCGCGATGACCATCGCCCCCTCGCGCACGCCGATGCCGGCCGGCACCACGACGGTGAGGATGCCGGTGGCCCAGGCCAGCGCGTACGCCCCGGCGGCCACCGCGTAGAGGGACGGGCCGCCCGGCCGCAGGCCGCCGACGAGCACCCACAGGTGCACGCCGTAGACGAGCCAGCCGGCCATCGTCCAGGCCGCCGCCCTGGCCATGTCGGTCCCGCTCAGGACCCGGTCGAGCGGCTCCTTGCCGGCGATCCGGAGGGCGAGGTTGAGGCCCCAGGTCATCATCCGGGGGTGGAGGCCGACGAGGATGAGCGGGATCAGCGCGAGCAGGTACCACGCCTGCCGGGCGAGCTCCCCCGACAGCGTGGCCGCGGCGAGGGCCAGCGCGCAGCCGAGCGAGGTCACCAGCCCCAGGGCGGTGGCGCTGAACGTCCGCCGCGGGGGCGCGCCGTGGTCGCGGGCCAGCTCGATCATCGCGGCGAACGCCCAGACCGACCCGGGGATGTACTTGCCGAGCTGTCCCACGAACAGCACCCGTGCGGCCACCCGCAGCGGCAGCGGGGAGCCGAGGCCGGCGAGGATGTCGCGCCAGGCCACCAGCATGAGCCCGAGCCCGGCCAGAACCGACAGGAACGCGACCCCGAGCGACCACCACGACAGCTGGGCCAGCGCGGCCGAGGTCTGCTGCCAGTTGCGGCCCAGGCCGAACACCAGGAAGCCGAGGGCGAGCAGGGCGAGCAGGACCCGCAGGAGCGGGCTGGAGCGCAGGCGGCCCAGCGGCAGGCCCGGCGAGAGGCGAGGCATCGCCCAAGAGTAGGGCCTGGAAGCTACCGATCGGTAGGGTCCCCGCCGGGCCTTTGCGTACGCATGATCGGAGACGGGGGCCTGCCCGGCGAAGGTACTGTTGGGCACCGTGGATCCGAGAGCAGGCACGGAAGCGGTGATCGACCGGTGAGCGGGGAGCGCGCCGCGCAGCTGGAGTACTCCGAGTTCCAGGCCGCGATGCTCGACGAGGAGAAGCGCCGCCGCAAGGCCGCGAAGATCATCGCCGTGCTCGCGCATTTCCTGGGGCGGCAGGACGCGCCCGCGGGCGAGGTGCTCGCGGGCCTGACGGTGGCCGACGTCGGGTGCTCGGCCGGGTTCATCGCCGACGAGCTTGCGGTCGCGGGGGCGGAGCGCACCTTCGGCCTCGACATCGACGTCCCCGGGCTCAGGAAGGCGGCCGGGCGGTTCGGCGAGCGGGTGCGGTTCGTCTGCGCGGACGGCGAGGCCCTGCCGTTCCCGGACGGCTCGGTGGACGTGCTCGTGTTCAACCACATCTACGAGCACGTGGTCGACCCCGACGCCGTGGTCCGGGACATGCGCCGGGTGCTGTCCGACGACGGCGTCCTCTACCTGGGGCTGGGCAACCGGCTCGGCGTGGTGGAGCCGCACTACAAGCTGCCGTTCCTGTCCTACCTGCCGCCCGCGGCGGCCGACCGGTACGTGCGGGCGTTCGGCCGGGCCGACAACTACTACGAGCGCTTCCGCACGCGGGCCGGGCTGCGCCGCATGCTGTCGGGGTTCCACGTCTGGGACTACACGTTCCCCGTGCTGGCCTCGCCCGAGCGCTTCGCCGGGAGCGAGCTGTTCCCGGGGACCGTGGGCCGGGCGGCCAAGGGCACCCTGGAGAAGGCGCCCCGCGCCGCGCTCCGCGCGCTGCTGCCCGTCGTCCCCACATACCTGTGGGTCGCCAGCAAGAGCCCGCGCCGTCCGCTCGGCGGGCCGCTCCCGCAGCCGCCCGAGCCGGTCCGGACCCCGTGAGGCCCGCCGTGGCGTGCGCGGGGGGACCGGCACGGCAGGAGGGGCCGGCGTGACCCGGCGCAGGGCCGTCCGGTGGCTGTTCCTGCTCGTCGCGCTCGGCTTCGGGGTCTGGGCGGTGGCCGGGCAGTGGTCCGCCGTGTCGGCGGGCTTCGCCCGGCTGTCGTGGGCCGAACTGGGCGGCTCGCTGCTCGCGGTCCTGGCCGCGCTCTGCGCAGGCATGATGATGTGGCGGGCCCTGCTCGCCGATCTCGGGTCGCCGCTGGCGCTCCCCGACGCCGCCAAGATCTTCTTCGTGGGCCAGCTCGGCAAGTACATCCCCGGGTCGCTGTGGCCGGTGCTGGCCCAGATGGAGATGGGCCGCGACCACGGGATCCCCCGGGCGCGCAGCGCCGCCGCGTTCTTCCTGACCTACCCCGTCTACCTGGCCAGCGGGCTGCTCGTGGGCGCCGTCACGCTGCCGGTGCTGGCGGGGGAGTCGGTCGCCCGGTACGCCTGGCTGCTCCTGCTCATCCCGGTGCTCGCCGTGGCCCTCCACCCGGCCGTGGTGAACGGCGTCATCGGCTTCGGGCTGCGCAGGATCCGCAAGCCCCCGCTGGAGCGGCCGCTCACCCGCCGCGGCGTGCTCGCCGCCACCGGCTGGGCCCTCGCCGGCTGGGCCGCGTACGGCGCGCACCTCGCGCTGATCGTCCACGGGCTGGGCGGCGCCGGGCCGTCCGCCGTGGTTTTGAGCTTCGGGGCGTTCGCGCTGGCGTGGTGCCTGGGCTTCCTCGTGGTGATCGCCCCGGCGGGCGCCGGCGTCCGCGAGGTCGCCATGGTGGCGGCGCTGGCCCCGGTGCTCGACCGTCCCGCGGCCATCGCCGCGGCCCTGTGCTCCCGGTTGATCGTGTCGGTCGGCGACCTCGTCTGCGCCGGAGCGGCCGGGCTCGCCAGCCGCGGCGCGGTGACCGCACCCCGGGAGACCGCGGACCGGGGATGACCGGGGATCGCGGCACGGTCGCGCAAGCCGCCGGGCTGTCAGTCATTTCCGTGCAATCGCCGCTAAATCCGTATGACGGACAGACGTCCGGCATGTGATATCGCTCACGTTTCGGGGGACGCCCGGAATAGAGTGAAGGTGAGGGAGCCCCGGGGGAGGACGCCGCACACCGGCGCGCGAGCCCCCTCAAGCCCCCTCGCCGGATGACCGCCGGACCACCGAGGTCGCTCGCGGGAGACCCCCGCGGGGCGGGCCTCACCGAGGGGAGCGATCTGTTTGACACCCCGAGTGCTCGTCGACGCGGCCGCCGTACCCGCCGACCGCGGCGCCCTGATCAGGTATGTCGACGGACTGGTCGCCGCCCTGCACGAGGCGGGCGCCGATCTCGCGCTGGTCTGCCAGCGGGCGGACGCCGAGAGGTACGCCAAGCTGGCCCCCACGGCCAGGATCGTCTCCGGCCCGCCGGCCATCACCAACCGGAGCAAGCGGCTGGTCTGGGAGCAGACCGGCCTCCCCGTGCTCGCCCGGCAGGTCGGCGCCGACGTCGTCCACGCCCCCTTCTACTCGATCCCCCTCGGCTCCGGCCTGCCCACCGTCGCCACCGTGCACGACCTCACCGCCTTCACCGACCCCGACCAGCACGACCCGGCCAAGGCCTCGTTCTTCCGCTCCGCCACCCGCACGGCCGTCCGCCACGCCAACCGGGTGATCGTGCCGTCCCGGGCCACCCGGGAGGAGCTCGTCCGCGTGCTCGGGGCCGACCCGGCGAGGATCGACGTCGCCCACCACGGGGTCGACCACCTGCTGTTCCACCCGCCGTCCGAGCGGGACGTCCGCCGGGTGGCCGGGCGCGTCGGCCTGCACGGCCTCGGGTACGTCGCCTATCTGGGGGCGATCGAGCCCCGCAAGAACGTGCCCAACCTGATCCGCGGCTTCGGCCAGGCCGTGGGGCACCTCGCCGCCCCTCCCGCGCTGGTGCTCGCCGGCGTCGCGGCCTGGGAGGAGGAGGTCCAGGAGGCCGTGGCCGGGCTGCCGTCGCGGGTCCGGGTCGTCCGCCCCGGCTACCTGCCGTTCGCCGACCTGCCGGGCTTCCTCGGCGGTGCGCTCGTCGTGGCCTTCCCGTCCCGCTGCGAGGGCTTCGGGCTGCCCGTGCTGGAGGCCATGGCCTGCGGCGCCCCCGTGCTGACCACGCACCGGACGTCGCTGCCCGAGGTGGGCGGGGACGCCGTGGCCTACACCGAGCCGGACGCGGACAGCATCGGGCGGACGCTGCGCGATCTCCTGGAGGCGCCGGAACGGCGCAAGGAACTGGCGGCCGCCGGGGTCGCCCGGTCGCAGGAGTTCACCTGGCGCCACTCGGCGGAGGCCCATCTCGCGTCGTACCGCCGCGCGGTGGAGGGCTAGGCTACCCTCGCGCTGTGAGGGAGACTTCTTTGCGTTCGCCGGACCTCGAGGCGATCCTCCTCGTGGGGGGACAGGGCACCCGGCTGCGGCCGTTGACGCTGCGCACGCCGAAGCCGCTGCTGCCGACCGCGGGGGTTCCCTTCCTCGCCCATCAGCTCGCGAAGGCGCGGGCGCACGGCGTGCGGCGGGTGGTGTTCGCCACCTCCTACCGCGCGTCGATGTTCACCGAGGTCTTCGGCGACGGGTCGGACCTCGGGCTCGAGATCGTGTACATGACCGAGGAGACCCCCCTCGGCACCGGAGGCGCCATCCGCAACGCGGCCGCGGCCCTGACCTGCCCGCCCGAGTCGCCGGTGCTCGTGCTCAACGGCGACATCCTGTCGGGCCACGACATCGCCGCCCAGGTCGGCCTGCACGTGTCCCGGGGCGCGGCCGTGACCCTCCACCTGACGGAGGTGGCGGACGCGTCGCGGTTCGGCTGCGTGCCGACCGGCGCGGACGGCCGGGTCACCGCGTTCCTCGAGAAGATGGCCAACCCGGTCACCAACCGGATCAACGCCGGCTGCTACGTGTTCCAGCGCTCGGTCATCGACACGATCCCGGCGGGCCAGGTGGTGTCGGTCGAGCGGGAGACCTTCCCGTCCCTCATCGAGGCGGGCGAGCTCGTCCTGGGCTTCGCCGACTCGTCGTACTGGCTGGACGTCGGCACGCCGGCCGCGTTCGTGCAGGGCTCGGCCGACCTCGTGCTCGGCCGGCTCGACTCGCCCGCCCTGCCCGGCCCGGCCGGGGAGTTCCTCCTCATGGACGGCGCCGTGGTGTCCCCGGAGGCGAAGGTGACCGGCGGGACGGTCGTCGGCAGGCGGGCCACGGTCGAGGCCGGCGCCAGCGTGCGCGGCAGCGTGCTGGCGGACGACTGCGTGGTCGCGTCCGGCGCCACCGTGGTCGACTCCGTCGTCGGCACCGGGGCGAGGGTCGCCGCGGGCGCCGTGCTGCGGCAGGTGGTCGTCGGCGACGAGGCGCAGATCGGGCCCGGCAACGAGCTCATGTCCGGCGTGCGCGTCTGGCCCGGCGTCCGGCTCCCCGAGTGCTCGGTCCGCTTCTCCAGCGACGTGTGACCCGTCGCGCCCGCTCGGTGCGGGGCGCGGCCGGCACGCGGCACACTGGGTGGGGGAGGCGACCGGGATGACCGTGATAGGCGTGGTGGGCGCGGGCGAGCGCAGGTGGCGTCCGTCCGCCCCGCTCGACCTGACGTTGACGCTGTCGCCGCACCGGCGCGGCGGAGGCGACCCCGCCTGGCGCCGCACGCCGGACGGGGCGGTCTGGCGCACCTCCCGCACTCCCGACGGCCCCGCGACCCTGCGCGTCACCGAGAACGGCGGGGAGGTGCGCGGCCAGGCCTGGGGACCCGGCGCGGGCTGGCTGCTGGAGCAGCTGCCGGCCCTCCTGGGCGCCGACGACGACGTGGACGGCTTCGCCCGCCTGCTGTCCGGCTTAGCCGGGAGCCGCTCCGACCCCGCCACGGCCCGTACGGCGGCGTTCGTGGCCGGGATCGCGGCCCGCAGCCCGGGCCTGCGCATCGGGCGGACGCTCCGGGTGTTCGAGGCGCTGGTGCCGGCCGTGCTGGAGCAGAAGGTCGTCGGCCGGGAGGCCTGGCGGGCGTGGAAGTGGCTGCTGCGGACGTACGGGGAGCCCGCGCCGGGACCGGCGCCCTCCGGGATGCTCGTGACGCCGCCGCCCGAGGTCTGGATGCGCGTCCCCTCCTGGGACTGGCACCGGGCCGGCGCGGAGGCCGTGCGGGCGAGGACGATCGTCAACGCCGCCCGCCACGCCGACAAGTTGGAGGCCACGGGTGGCGGGGGCAGGTCGGCCGAGGCCGATCGGCTCCTGCGGGCGCTCCCCGGCATCGGGGTGTGGACCTCGGCCGAGGTGCGCCAGCGGGCCCACGGCGACCCGGACGCGCCCAGCGTGGGCGACTACCACCTTCCGAGCATCGTGGGCTGGGCGCTGACCGGCCGCAAGACCGACGACGCGGGCATGCTGGAGCTCCTCGAACCGTTCCGGGGCCACCGGCACCGGGTGGTCCGGCTGATCGAGCTCACCGGCATGCGCCCGCCCGCCCGGGGCCCCCGTATGCCGGCCAGGGACTACCGGTCCTTCTGACCCGGGGGGCTGGGTGCGTTCGCCGTACCCTGGTGGCCGTAGGGTGCGCCTATGACGGCAGAGCAGGCCCCGAACAGCAACAGCGCCGATCACACCACCCGTACCGGCCCGTCCCCTGCGGAGGACCCCCGGCCCGCGCCCTCCTCCGGCGGTTCCCCCGGCGGCTCCTCCAGCAGTGGGACGCGGCGCGCGCTGGCCCGCGCACGGGACGGCAAGACCCTCGACCCCGCCGAGGCGGCGATCCTGCTGCGGGCCCGCGGCGACGACCTCGACGCGCTGCTGGCGCACGCGTCGCGGGTGCGCGACGCCGGGCTGGCCGCCGCCGGCAGGCCGGGCGTCATCACCTACAGCCGCAAGGTGTTCATCCCGCTGACCCGGCTGTGCCGGGACCGGTGCGGCTACTGCACGTTCGCCACCGCGCCCCACAAGCTGCCCGCCGCGTTCCTGTCCCCCGACGAGGTGCTGGAGATCGCCCGTCAGGGCGCCGCCATGGGCTGCAAGGAGGCCCTGTTCACGCTCGGCGACCGGCCGGAGGACCGGTGGCACCAGGCTCGCGAGTGGCTCGACGCGCACGGCTACGACGACACGCTGTCGTACGTCCGGGCGATGGCGATCCGGGTGCTGGAGGAGACCGGGCTGCTCCCGCACCTCAACCCCGGGGTGATGACCTGGCGGGACCTCCAGCGGCTCAAGCCGGTCGCGCCCTCGATGGGGATGATGCTGGAGACCACCTCCGAGCGGCTGTTCACCGAGAAGGGGCAGCCGCACCACGGCTCCCCGGACAAGGACCCGGCCGTACGGCTGCGGGTGCTGGAGGACGCCGGACGGTCGAACGTGCCGTTCACCACCGGCATCCTCATCGGCATCGGCGAGACCATCGAGGACCGGGCCGAGTCGATCTTCGCGATCCGCCGGGTCGCCCGGGAGTACGGCGGGATCCAGGAGGTGATCGTCCAGAACTTCCGCGCCAAGCCCGACACCGCCATGCGCGGCATGCCGGACGCCGACCTCCAGGAGCTCGCGGCCACCATCGCCGTGGCCCGGCTCGTCCTCGGCCCGAAGGTGCGGATCCAGGCGCCGCCCAACCTCATCGGCGACGAGCACGCCCTCATGGTCCGCGCCGGGATCGACGACTGGGGCGGCGTCTCCCCGCTCACGCCCGATCACGTCAACCCGGAACGCCCCTGGCCGCAGATCGACGACCTCGCGGCCCGCACCGCCGCCACCGGCTTCGAGCTGCGCGAGCGGCTGACGATCTACCCCGAGTACGTCCTCGCCGGCGAGCCCTGGCTCGACCCACGGCTCTCCGGGCACGTGGCCGCGCTCGCCGACCCGGAGACCGGGCTGGCCCGCGAGGGGGCGGTGCCCGAGGGCCGCCCCTGGCAGGAGCCGGACGGCGGGTTCGCCGGGCTCGCCACCAGCGGCCGGTCCGACCTGCACACCGCCGTCGACGCCGAGGGCCGCAGCGCCGACCGGCGCGACGACTTCGACAGCGTGTACGGCGACTGGGAGGCCCTGCGCGACCGGCTGCCCCAGCCGACCCGTACGGGCGGCGTGGACGGCGCGGTGCGGGAGGCCCTCCGGCAGGCCGAGACCGACCCGGCCCGGCTGACCGACGACCAGGCCCTGGCCCTGCTGGGGCTCGCGGGCGACCCCACCGGCGCGGGAGCCGACGACGCCGGGCTGGACGAGCTCGCCCGCATCGCCGACGGGCTGCGCCGGGAGGTCGCGGGCGACGAGGTGACCTACGTGGTCAACCGGAACATCAACTTCACCAACGTCTGCTACACCGGCTGCCGGTTCTGCGCCTTCGCCCAGCGGCGCACCGACGCCGACGCCTACACGCTGTCGCTGTCGGAGGTCGCCGACCGGGCGCAGGAGGCGTGGGAGGCCGGGGCGACCGAGGTGTGCATGCAGGGCGGCATCCACCCCGACCTGCCGGGCACCGCGTACTTCGACATCGCCAGGGCCGTCAAGGAGCGCTGCCCGGAGATGCACGTCCACGCGTTCTCGCCGATGGAGGTCATCAACGGCGCGAGCCGGACGAACCTGTCGGTCGCCGAATGGCTGCAGGCCGCCCGCGAGGCCGGCCTCGACTCGCTGCCCGGCACGGCCGCCGAGATCCTCGACGACGACGTCCGGTGGGTGCTGACCAAGGGCAAGCTCCCCACCCGCGAGTGGGTCGAGGTGATCACCACGGCCCACCGCCTCGGCATCCCGACGACCTCGACCATGATGTACGGCCACGTCGACACCCACGAGCACTGGGTGCGGCACATCCGGCTGATCCGGTCGATCCAGGAGGAGACGGGCGGGTTCAGCGAGTTCGTGCTGCTGCCGTTCGTGCACCACAGCGCGCCGATCTACCTGGCGGGCATCGCCCGTCCCGGGCCCACCGCCCGGGAGAACCGGGCCGTCCACGCCCTCGCCCGGATCATGCTGCACGGCGCGATCGGCAACATCCAGTGCTCCTGGGTCAAGCTCCGCGACGACCTGTGCCGGGACGTCCTCCAGGGCGGCGTCAACGACCTCGGCGGCACGCTGATGGAGGAGACGATCAGCCGGATGGCCGGCTCGGAGAACGGGTCGTACAAGACCATCGGCGAGATCGCCGCGATGGTCGCCCCCACCGGCCGTCCGCTGCGCCAGCGCACCACCTCGTACGGCACGCCGAGCCCTGAGCGGCTGGCCGCGGCCGAGCGCAGCGACGGCGTCTGCCGGAGCGTGCGCAGGACGGTGCCGCTGCTCTCGTGAAGGGGCTCAGCCCCGCAGGAAGGTGACGACGGCGAGGACGCGGCGGTGGGCGTCCTCGTCCGGCGGCAGGTCGAGCTTGGCCAGGATGTTGCCGATGTGCTTGCCGACGGCGGCCTCGGACACCACCAGCGCCCGGGCGATCGCGTTGTTCGACCTGCCCTCGGCCATCAGGGCGAGGACCTCCCGCTCTCTCGGGCTGAGCCGCCGCAGCGGGTCGCGGCGGCGGCGCAGGAGCTGGCGGACGACCTCAGGGTCGACGACGGTGCCGCCGCCCGCGACCGTGGTCAGCGCGTCCACGAACTCCTCGACGTCGCCGACCCGGTCCTTGAGGAGGTAGCCCACGCCGGTGCCGTCGCCGGAGTCGAGCAGCTCGGCCGCGTAGGTCTGCTCGACGTACTGGCTCAGCACCAGCACGGCGAGGCCCGGGTGGGCGGCCCGCAGCGCCACCGCGGCCCGCAGCCCCTCGTCGGAGAAGCCGGGCGGCATCCGCACGTCGGTGAGGACGACGTCGGGGACGTGCTCCTCGACCGCGGCCAGCAGCGTCTCGGCGTCGCCCACCGACGCCACGACCCGGTGGCCGAACCGGGCCAGCAGCGTGGCCAGCCCCTCGCGGAGCAGCACGCCGTCCTCGGCGACGACGACGGTCAGGGAGCGGTCGGCGGGCATTCGATCTCCGCGCGCAGCAGGGTGGGGCCGCCCACCGGGCTCGACAGCGTCAGCCGGCCGTCGAGCACCGACACGCGGTCGGCGAGGCCGGCGAGCCCGGTGCCGGCGGAGGCGTCGGCCCCGCCCACGCCGTCGTCCCCGACCTCCACCGCGAGCAGCGGGCCGTCGAGCCGTCCGCGCACCCAGGCCCGCTCGGCCCGGCTGTGCTTGGCCACGTTGGCCAGGGCCTCGCTCACGACGAAGTACGCGATGGACTCCACGACGCCGGGCAGCCGGCGGGGCACGTCCACGTCGACCTCGACCGGGACCGGCGACCGGTCGGCCAGCTCCGCGACCGCGGCCGGCAGCCCCCTGTCGACGAGGATCCGCGGGTGGATGCCGCGGATGAGGTCGCGGATCTCCGCGAGCGCGAGCTTCGCCTCCTCGTGCGCCCGGGCCACGAGCGCGGCGGACTCGTCGCCGCCGGAGACCCTGGCCAGGCCGAGCGTCATGGTCAGCGCGACGAGGCGCTGCTGCGCCCCGTCGTGCAGGTCGCGCTCGATGCGGCGCCGCTCGGCCTCGAACGCCTCCACGAGGCGGCTGCGGGAGCGGGTGAGCTCGGCGAGCCGCTCGCCGGACTCGGCCCGGGTGGGCGTGAGCAGCAGCCGGGCCAGCGCGGCGTGGGCGGTGGCGAGGGCGGTGATCGGATAGGCGGCCAGCACGAGCACCAGGACCCCCAGGATCGCCGCGGCGAAGGCCTCGGTGAACGTGTCGAGCGGCCAGAACTTCATCAGGACGAGCGGGCCGGCCTCCGCCACGCTGATCGGGGCGCCGATCATCACGAGCGGGACCACCAGGCCGTACGTCACGGCGATCAGCTCGATCGGACCGAGCACGACGGCCAGCAGGACCGCGTAGGCGAGGGCCCGCCAGGTGGCCTGCTCCCGCAGGCGCGTCGCCAGCCAGGCCCGGGCGCCGGGGCCGGCGGGACGGTGCGGGCTCGGGGCGGCCTCGGCGTCCATGATCCGCAGCCGCCGCCGTTCGAGCGCGCCCAGCGGGACGGCCCCGAGCACCGGCGCCGCCAGCAGCGGGACGCCCACCAGGACGAGCGTGAGCAGGGCGGACGCGGCCAGCGAGGCGATCAGGAGCACCAGCACGACCACGCCGACGGCCGCGCCCGTCACCAGGTAGGCGAGGGCGCGCCAGGGCAGGGAGGTCGCCAGCAGGTCACGCCGGACGACGGCCTGCCAGGCGCTGTGTGGGCGCACCCCACCGACCCTACGGCCCGGCGCCGGCGGGCCGAAGACGGCCCGGGCCACCTGTGGAGGTAGGGCTGGGCATACCCCCACGAGTAGCCCGCGGCTCCTGGCGGGCACCTGCCCCGGGCCGATCTGATTGGTCACATGAACGAGACAGTCCAGCACAGACCGGGACGGGACGCCGCCTCTGACCTCAGGGCGTTCGCGGCCGTGGCGCTGCGCCGGCAGGGGGTCGTGGGGGCGGTCGCCCCGAGCTCGCCCGCGCTGGCGCGGGCGCTCACCGCCGTGGTGCCGACGACCGCCGCCGCCGTGGTCGTCGAGCTCGGCCCCGGCACCGGCGCGATCAGCGAGGCCATCCGGCGGCGGCTCGCCCCCGGCTCCCGGCAGGTCGCGGTGGAGATCGACCCGGGCATGGTGACGCACCTGAACCGCGCCCGGCCCTGGCTCGACGTGATCCAGGGTGACGCGGCCCGGCTCGGCGCGCTGCTGGCGGCACGCGGGATCGACCGGGCCGACGCCGTGGTCAGCACGCTGCCGTGGTCGCTGTTCCCCGAGGACCGGCAGGAGGCCGTCCTCGGCGAGATCGGCCGGGTGCTGCGGCCCTCGGGGGCGTTCACGACCGTGACGTACCTGCACGCGGTGCCCCTCGCCCGGGCGCGCCGGTTCCGCGGGCGCCTGCGGGCCGCCTTCGACGAGGTGCTGACCACGGGGCCGGTCTGGCGCAACGTCCCGCCCGGCCTCGCCTACGTGTGCCGGAGGCCGGTCGGCCATGTCTGACCTGCTCGGGCAGCTTCCCGCGCCCCTTCTGCTCCTGGTGGCGGGGCTGCTGATCGTCGCCGAGGCCGGGACGCTCGCCGGGGTCGTCCTGCCGGGGACCACCGTTCTCGTGGCCCTCGGCTACCTCACCCGCGTGGACGTGCTGCCGCTCGCCTGGACGATCGCCGTGGCCGTGGCGGCCGAGATCGCCGGTACGCACCTGTCGTACGCCCAGGGCCGCAGGCGCAGGGGCGCGGCCTCCATCCACCGCCTGGCGGACCGGTTCGCGCCGTCCGCGTGGGCGCGGGCCCGGCGCATGGTGGACCGGCACGGCGCCTGGGCCGTGGCGGGCGGCCAGTGGATCGGCAGCGCCCGCACGCTCGTCCCCCGGCTCTCGGGCTGGGCGGGCATGCCGTACCGGACGTTCGCCCGGGTCGGCGTGCCGACGGCGGCGGCGTGGGCGGCGACCCTGGTGACGCTCAGCCGGTCGGCCCCCGACCTCGTCGAGGCGGTGACCGGGCACCTCGCCGTCGCCGGCCCGGTGGCCGTGGCGCTGGTCCTCGTCGTCGTGTACGTGAGGAGCCGGGGCGGCGCGGGGGAGGACGGCCCGCCCGCCGGGCCGGGCCGCTGCGGGGCGCCGGTCTGACGCCGTCCGCCGAGATCGGGGATCTCGACAGCGAGATATAACAAGTTCTATATATTCCGGTTCGACACACTTGCGCCGTGGGTGGTGCCGGTGGGCAGAATCGTCACTCTGTGCGGCGGACGCGTGACCGTTTCGCGCCGGACCCTGACCTGCCCCCGAAGCCGTTCGCGACATGAACCGGGAAGGACCCGCACCGTGCCCTACGGTCGTCACCGCGCCGCCTCCACCGCCGAGCGGCGCCGTCGGCAGGCCAGGCGGCGCAGCGTCGTCGCCGTCGTCACGGTGGTGGCGATCGTCGCCGGAGGGGTCTACCTGTTCGCCACCCGGACCGGAGGAACGTGTTCCTCCCGGGATCCCGTGCTCGTCGACGTCGCGGCGGCCGTGGACATCGCGCCGCCCGCCATGGAGGCGGCCGAGAGGTTCAACGCCTCCGGCGCGGGTGTGGAGGGCCGGTGCGTCCAGGTGCAGGTGGTCGAGCAGCCCCCGGCGCCGGTGCTGCGGACGCTGATCGGCGACCGGGCCGGCGTCCTGCCCGACCGCCCGGACGGATGGATCGCCGACTCCTCGGTGTGGGTGCGGCTGGCCCGCAAGCAGGGCGCCCAGGACATCGCGGCCGACGAGACCGTGGTGGCGACCTCCCCGCTCGTGTTCGCCACCCGCAGGTCGCTCGCGCAGCGGTTCGCGGCCGGGGGGACGGCCATGAGCTGGGACATGGTCTTCCCCGCCACCGTACGGGGACGGCTGCAGCCCACGGACCACGAGCCCGACGTCGTGCGCATCCCCGACCCCTCGGTCTCGGGGGCGGGCATCGCGACCGTCGCCGCGGCCCGGGACATCGTCGGGACGGGCGAGAAGGCGAACAAGGACCTCACGGCGTTCGTGCGGATGGCCCAGTCGGGGTCGGCGCCCGACTACCGGAGCATGCTGTCGGCCGTCGACGCGCCCGGCTTCTGGGCGCGGCCGGTCGCGATCGTCCCCGAGCAGTCGGTGTGGGAGCACAACCGCGACGTGGCCGTCGAGCCGATCACGGCCCTCCAGCCCAAGGAGGGGACGATCGAGCTCGACTACCCGTACGTGGTGACCGCGTCGGACCCGGACAGGGCCGCCGCCTCCCGGATGTTCGCGTCGTACCTGCGGACGCCGGCGGTCCAGGAGTCCGTGCGGCACGCCGGCTTCCGCACGGCGGACGGCAAGGAGCCGCCGTTCGCGGTGGGCGACGACATCCCGACGGAGGAGCCGCGGCCCCGGCCGTCCATCACGCCCGAGGTGATCGACGAGGCGCTGGAGGCGTGGAGCAGGCTCGCGCCGCCGAGCCGCATCCTCGTCCTCGCCGACGTCTCCAAGGAGACGGCCGAGCCGATCAGGGCGGGCGGCCAGACCCGCCTCGACGTCGCCGTCCAGGCCGCCAAACTCGGCCTCCAGCTGTTCCCGAACGAGACCGACATGGGCCTGTGGGAGTTCGCCAGGGACCTCACGGACGGCAGGGACCAGCGCGAGCTGGTCAGCCTGGGCCCGATCACCAAGCCCGGCAGCGGGCAGGAGATCCGCAGGACCGCCCTCTACCGGGTGGCCGACGGGATCAAGCCGCTCACCGGCAGGAGCAGCTCCCTGTACGACTCGATCCTCGCGGGCTTCCGCTCGGTCTCCAAGGGCTACGACCCCCTGATGAGCAACTCGCTGCTCCTGCTCACGGCGGGCAGGGACGACGGCGAGGGCATCACCAGGGAGAAGCTCGTCGAGGCGCTGCGCTCGGAGTGGAACCCGGACAAGCCCGTGCAGATCATCGTGGTGGCCTTCGGCAAGGGCGCGGACCGGCAGGCGCTCGACGAGATCGTCTCGGTCACCAACGGCCAGCTGTACGTGGCCCAGGAGCCCGGGCAGATCATCGACGTGTTCCTGTCCGCGCTGGCCCGGCGGCTGTGCCACCCCACCTGCCCGCGCCCCTGACCCCGGCTGGTCAGCGGGTGAGGAGGAAGTCGCCCGGGTCGCGGCCCGGCCGGTCCCGCGGCGGCGCGGCGGCGTGGCCGACGGCGACCGCGCCCATCGGGTCCCAGTTCGCGGGCAGGTCGAGGACCTTGCGGACCACGTCCCGGCAGAACATCGTGGACGACACCCAGGCCGAGCCGAGCCCCTCCACCGCGAGCTGGACGAGGAAGTTCTGCACGCCCGCCCCGGTGGCGACCACGAACATCTCCCGCTCGGCGGCGTTCCTGCGCTCGTCGCGGTAGGTGTGCGAGCCGTCCATGACCAGGCAGGGCACGGCGAGGTACGGGGCGTTCCGAAGCACATCCCCCCGCCTGATCCGGCGGGCGATCGACTGCTCGGAGAAGCCGTCCGAGCGCAGGTCCTCGATCCAGGCGTCCCGCATCGCGTCCAGCAGGGCCGTGCGCATCTGCGGCGACTCCACCAGCACGAACCGCCAGGGCGTCGTGTGGTGGGGCGCGGGCGCGGCGACGGCCGCGGCCACCGCGCGCCGCACGGCCGCCGGGTCGACCGGCTCGGCGGAGAACTCCCGGATCGTGCGGCGGGCGAAGACGACGTCGGCCGAGCCGTACCGGAACATGTCCTCGTCCGCGGGGCGGACCAGGACGCGGGCGCCCGGCCCGTCCTCCTCGGTGACCAGGCCCTCCAGGCCGCGCAGGAGGGCCACCGGGACGCCCGACAGCTTGCCCTTGACCAGCTCGCCCGCGGCCGCGATCTCGTCGGCGAGCGCCGTGACGGTGGCGTTCAGCGGGTTGCCGTACGCGTCGGCACGTCCGCGCAGGTCGTCCACGACCCGCACACCGGCCGCGCCGAGAGCCACGTCGGTGAGCCCGTGCCGCCAGGGACGGCCGAACGTGTCGGAGACGATCACCCCGACCCGCGCCCCGAGGCGCTCGCGCAGCCCGCGGCGGATCTCCCTGGCCGAACGGTCGGGGTCCTCGGGCAGCAGCAGGACCGTCCCAGGCTCGGTGTTGGAGGCGTCCACCCCGGCCGCGGCCATCACGAAGCCGTGCCGGGTCTGCGCGATCACGGTGTCGCCGCGCCGCGCGACCACGCGGGCCGTCTCCTCCCGGATCGCCGCCGTGCGGTCGTCGCCGCGTCGCAGGCGGCCCTCGGCCTTGCTCACGATCTTCGAGGTGACGACGAGGACGTCGCCGTCCCGCAGGTCCGGCGCCGCCTCGGCGACGAGACGGGCGATGTCGTCCCCGGCCCCGACCTCGGGCAGCCCGGGGACGCCGGTGATGGTGATGTGAGGCACTGGTCTCCTCGGTGTGCGGTCTTCAGGGCGGTCGGCGGCGGCTGGCAGCGGTGGTCGGCGGCGGTCGGCCGGGGTCAGCCTGCCGGGGGGCGGTCAGCGGGACAGCGAGAGGGCCAGGGCGAGCGCGGCCGCCGCGATCTCCCTGGTGGCCTCGGGGGAGTCCATGAGCAGCGGCCTGGCCTCGACCGCGACGCCGTCCAGCGCCACGCCCTTGTCCTCCTCCGCCACCAGCCAGCCGTCGAGCAGGCCGGAGCCGTACAGCTCCAGCACGGCCTGGGCGCTGGTCTCGACGCCGATCGCGGTCAGGCACGCGTCGGCCATGCCGCGCACCGGGGCGCCGCCGATGATGGGGGACACGCCCACGACTGTCTTGCCCTCGAGCGCCGCCCGGATGCCGGGGATCTGCAGGATCGTGCCGATGCTGACGACCGGGTTCGACGGCGGCAGGATCACCACGTCCGCGTCCCCGACGGCCTGGAGCACGCCCGGGGCGGGCGCGGCGTCCTCGGCGCCGACCAGGAGGATCTGCTCGGCGGGGACGGACGCCCGCAGCCGCACCCACCACTCCTGGAAGTGGACGGCCCGCCTGCCCTCGGCGTCCGAGATCACCACGTGGGTCTCGGTCCGGTCGTCGGACATCGGCAGCAGCCGCACGCCCGGCCGCCAGCGGTCGCACAGGGCCTCGGTCACCTGCGAGAGCGGGTAGCCGGCCGCCAGCATCTGCGTCCGGATGATGTGGGTGGCGAAGTCGCGGTCCCCCAGGCCGAACCACTGCGGCTCCATGCCGTAGGCGGCCAGTTCCTCCTTGACCGTGAACGTTTCATCCGCCCGGCCCCACCCCTGGTCCTCGTTGATGCCACCGCCGAGGGTGTACATCACGGTGTCGAGATCGGGGCAGACCCGGAGGCCGAAAAGGGTGATGTCGTCTCCGGTGTTCCCGATGACGGTGATCTCGGCGTCGGGGGCGGCGGCCTTGAGGCCTCGGAGAAAGCGGGCGCCGCCGATTCCGCCGGCGAGGGACACGATGCGCATGCGGCCAGTCTTCCACCGGGCCGTCCGCGCACCGCGAACGCCCACCCCGGAAAGGCGCCGTACGCCCTGATAGCAGGGGTCCGCACCACTTGTGGGGTTCCAGGGTCTGCCGACACCGAAGTCGGGCATGTGCAAAACTTCCCCGAGTGCCGTTTGGACCAATGGGGGTAGCTGTGCTCAAGGTCGATACGACCCGGCTACGGGAGCCGGGCGCGTGGATCATGCTCACGGTGGTGGTCACCGGCATACTCGTGGGCATCGCCCGGCTGCTCCTCGGCACCTCGACGGGCGGCGCCTCCTTCGGCGTCCGCTCCGTGAACGGCCTCCACGCGCTGGCGTCCCCGGTGACGACCGCCCTCGCGGTCGGCGCGGTGGTGCTCGTGACCCGATTCGGCGACCCGACCCCCCGGGCCCGCCTCATCGCGCTCGGCTCGGCCGGGGCGCTGGCGCTCGGCTTCGTCTTCTCCGTGATCAGCCTGTTCGGCGTCCTCGTGGGGGATCTGCCCGCGTTCCGCGACCGGTTCGAGAACCTCGTCACCGGGATCCCCGTGACGGCCCTGGTCGCCGTCGCCGCCGTCTTCGCCCTGAACGCGGCGGGCGGCCTGCAGCGGCGGCGCGAGCAGAACGAGGGGTTCTTCGGCGGGCAGGCCCACCAGCCGCAGCCGTACGCGCCGGCCCTCGCCCCCGGCTACGGCGACGGCCAGCAGTACGGCCAGGCGCAGAACCGCCCGTACGGCGAGCAGGGCTTCATCGGCCCGCCCTTCGCCGGGCCGCAGGGCCAGCCGGTCCCGCAGACGGCTCAGGGCGGCCCCGGCCGTCCGGGCGGGCAGTTCGACCAGGCGCAGCCCTACGAGCAGGGTCAGCCCTACGAGCAGGGCCGCGATCACGGCGACCCGCATGGGCAGCCGGGTGGCCAGGTCCCGCAGCCCGCGCAGGCGGGCCAGGGCCCCCAGGGGTTCGCCCAGGGCGTGAACGGCCAGGACCTCGGCGCGCGGAGCCAGAACGGGCAGGGTGCCCCCGCGCAGGCCGTGAACGGTCAGGGTGTGAACGGTCAGGCCGTCAACGGCCAGGGTGTGAACGGTCAGGCCGCGGGCGACCGGCCGGGCGCCCACGGCGTCCCGGGGCAGGCGCCCTCGCCGGTCCCGTCGTTCCCCCAGCTTCCGCCCTCGGGCGAGCAGCAGTACGGCCAGGACCGCTCCCAGGACCCCTACACCCAGGACCGGCCGCAGGGCTTCGGCCAGGACCAGTTCGCCCAGGACAGGCCGCAGGGCGCCTTCGGGCAGGACCACGCGCAGGACCCGTACGGGCAGTACGGGGCGGCCCCCGCGCACGCGGACGCCTACGGCACCCAGCCCTCGTTCCCGCAGGCGGCGCCCGCCGGCCAGCCGGGCCAGCAGGCCCAGGGCGGCCAGCCGCAGGGTCAGCAGCCCTCCTGGCCGTCCGACCCGGGCCGGCCGGCGCAGCAGGACTTCCCGACCGGCGCCCACTACTCCGACCCCTACGCCGGCCCCTCGTACGGGGACCGGCCCGCCGGGTCCTACGGGCAGGAGCAGCAGGCTCAGCCCGCCCCGGCCCCGCAGCCCGGCGGGTACTCCCAGCCTCCGCAGGGCCCGGTGTTCGACCAGTACGGCTACGCGGGCCAGCACCCCGAGGCGGCCGGGTACGGCCGGACGCCCGCCGGGGGCCAGGACGACCACGGCTTCCCGTCCGCCGGCGACGCCCTCGGCGGTCAGGGCTACTCCGACTCCTACGGGCTGCCCGCCGCCCCCCAGGAGCGGCCGTACGAGCAGGGCCAGTCGTACGGGGGGCAGCAGGGCACGCCGTTCGCGGGCTACTCCGGCTCGCAGTTCGCGCGGCACGCCGCCGACCCGGCCCCGGCCTCGCCCGGGTACGAGCAGCCCTCGTACGAGGCCCCGCCCGCCTACGAGGGCTCGGCCGACCCGCGGGAGCAGCAGCTCGCGCAGGCCTACCAGCAGGCGCAGAGCTACCAGAGGCCGGCCCCGCCCGACCTCCCGACCGGCCCCCAGGACTACCCGGAGTACTACGACAACCCCCTCGGCCACCCCCAGCAGCCGGCCGCGCCGTACCAGCAGCCGGCGGCCGAGCCGGCGGCCGACCAGACCCTGCGCTTCGACCCGGCCGGCTACCGCGGCGACCCGCTCGGCGACCCGGGCAGGCGGGAGGAGCCGATCGACCCCACCGCGATCTACACCCCCGACCGGTCGCAGGCAAAGTATGAGGAAGGTTCCGGCACGGAACAGGCAGGCCGCGGAACCGAGCCGAACCTGCCTTGGTATGGTTCCGAACGCTGATAGGACCGAAGATCGGGGCGTACGAACCGGGGCGAGCAGGTCTTTCCCCGGGTATCGCTATGCCGCTTGACGCCGCACGCGCCACGCGCGTGTAATTACAGGCATGTTGTTACGCCTCCCGCAGGGTGGGTACGGGGGAGGCGTTCATGGGGGGCTCCATAGTGGGCGGACGAGCGACAGGGAGGTGTGCAGTGACCGATCTGGTCATGGCACAGGCGCTCGGCGAGGATCTCGGGTGGCAGGAGCGCGCGCTGTGCGCCCAGACCGACCCGGAGGCGTTCTTTCCGGAGAAGGGCGGCTCCACCAGGGAAGCCAAGAAGGTGTGCCGGTCGTGTGAAGTGCGGGCCGAGTGCCTCGAGTACGCGCTGGAACACGATGAGCGGTTCGGCATCTGGGGTGGGCTGTCGGAACGGGAAAGGCGCAGGATCAAGCGTCAGGCCGTTTGAGCCGGGACGGGGCCACGCGGGGCGCGTGGCCCCGTCGCTTTACGTGGGTCGGCCGTGGCCGCGGTCGCGGCGTCGTCCCTGAGGCACTCCTCCCGGTGCCCCAGGGGATGGCCCGTTCCAGCCGGCGGCGCGGGTGTGCCGCGGAGGTACACCGGTTTGGCTCGCGTGTGATCGGGCGAGTCCGGGGTGCCGTATCGTGGTCCGCGCTCTGCTGAACGGACCCCTCAAGGACTCGACGTGCACTCGGTCACCGCGATCGTCGTCGCGCACGACGGCGCACGCTGGCTCAAGGAGACGCTGGCGGCGGTCCTGCGCCAGACCCGGCCGCTCGACCGCGTCGTCGGCGTCGACAACGGCAGCAGGGACGGCAGCGGACGCATCCTGAGCGAGGCGTTCGGGCAGCACAACGTCCTCAGCCTGTCGCGGTCGACAGGGTTCGGGGAGGCCGTGCACGAGGCGCTGGGGCGCCTGCCGGCCGCCCAGGGCACCGAGTGGATCTGGCTGCTCCACGACGACTGCGCCCCCGACGCCGAGGCACTCCAGGCCCTGTTGTGGGCCGCCGACCAGGACCCGAAGGCCGCCGTCCTCGGCCCCAAGCTGCGCGACTGGCTCGACCGCCGCGTGCTGCTGGAGATCGGCGTGACCGTCAGCAGGTCCGGGCGCCGCGACACCGGGCTTGAGCCCAGGGAGTACGACCAGGGCCAGCACGACGGGGTCCACGACGTGCTGTCGGTCTCGACCGCGGGCATGCTGATCCGCCGCGACGTCTGGGACCAGTTGTCCGGCCTCGACACCGCCCTTCCGCTGTTCCGCGACGACCTCGACCTGTGCTGGCGGGCCCGGGTCGCCGGGCACCGGGTGCTGAGCGTGAGCGACGCCGTCGCCTGGCACGCCGAGGCGTCCGCGCGGCGGCGCCGCCGCATCGCGACCAGCGACGAGCACCCCCGGCGGCTCGACCGGCGCAACGCGCTGTTCGTCATCATGGCCAACCTGCCGTTCTGGGCGCTGCTCCGGTCGATCGTGCGCAACGTCACCGGCTCCTTCGTCAGGACCGTGCTGTTCCTGCTGGCCAAGCAGCCCGCCAACGCGCTCGACGAGATGGCCGCGCTCGGCTCGGTGCTCGCCCATCCCGGACGGCTGCGCCGGGCCCGCAAGGCGCGCAGGAACGGGAGGAAACAGGGCTACCCGGCGGTGCAGCGGCTGCTCACCCCGCCGGGGGCGGCGTTCCGGCGGCTGGCCGACATGGTGCAGGGCTTCCTCGCGGGCGCCGGTCCCGTCGACTCGGCCGGGCGGCATCACGCCGCGGCGAGCGACGACTCCGCCGAGGACGACGGCGACGAGCTGCTGACCGACTCCGGCGTCGTCCAGCGGCTCTTCTCCAGCCCCGGCGTGGTCCTGTGCCTCGCCCTCGCCGCCGTGACGCTGGTGGCCGAGCGGTCGCTGCTGACCGGCGGCCTGCTCGGCGGCGGCGCGCTGGTCCCGGTGACGGGCGGGGCGTCCGACCTGTGGCGGCTCTACGTCGAGGACCACCACACCGCCGGGCTCGGCTCCGACGCCTGGGCGCCGCCGTACGTGGCGGTGCTCGCGGCGCTGTCGACGGTCTTCCTGGGCAAGACCTGGCTGGCCGTGTCCGTGCTCCTGCTCGGCTGCGTGCCGCTGGCCGGGTTCTCGGCGTACGCCGCGACCAAGCGGATGATCCCCTACGTGCCCGCCCGGGTCTGGCTGGCCGCGACGTACGCGCTGCTGCCGGTCGCGACCGGCGCGGTCGCGTCCGGGCGGCTGGGCACGGCCATCGTCTTCGTCCTGCTGCCGGTCTACGCCGCGCTGGCCACCCGGATCACGGCCGGTTCGCGCCGCGCGGCCTGGGGCTTCGGCCTGCTGCTGACCGTGGGCACGGCCTTCGTCCCCCTGGTCTACGTGCTCGTGGCGATCCTGGGCGCCCTCGCCGCCGTGTCGTTCGCCGGGGTGCGCCGCGGCGTCACCAGGTCGCTCGCCATCGGCCTCGGCACGCCTATCGTCCTGCTGCTGCCGTGGCTGGCCGGGATCGTCCGCGACCCGGGGCGGATCCTCCTGGAGTCGGGCCTGCACGACACCTCGCCGGCCGACCCCCGCCTCGCCGCCCAATCCCTGCTCATGCTCAGCCCCGGCGGGCCCGGCCTGCCGCCGTTCTGGGTGACGGCCGGGCTGGTCGCGGTGGCCCTGGCCGCGCTCCTGCTGCGCCGCCACCAGATGGTGGTCGCGGTCGGCTGGGGCGTCATGCTCTTCGGCGTGCTCGTCGCCACCGTGGTGAGCAGGATGACGGCCGGCGGCGGCCCGGCCTGGCCCGGCGTCCCGATGGCGTTCGCCGCCACCGGGCTGCTGGTGGCCGCCGCGCACCCCGCCCACCGGATCGCCGAGTTCCGCGCGGGCGGCCGGCTGCGGCGCCTGGGCGTCCTGCTGATCGTCGTGGTCGCGTTCGCCACCCCGCTGGCCGCCGCCGGCTTCTGGGTCGCCAGGGGCGCGGGCGGCCCGCTGGAACGCGGGGTGCCCGACCCCATGCCGATGCTGGCCGCGCTCGGGTCGGCTCACGGCGAGGCGACGCTGCTGCTGCGCCCCAAGGACGGCCGGGTGTCGTACACGCTGCTGCGCGGGCGGGCGCCCCTGATCGGGGAGTCCGACCTGGCGTCCCCGGCGGACGCCGGCCACGGCCTGGGCGCGGCGGTCGCCGGGCTCGCCTCCGGCGGGGGCGGCACGCACACCCAGACCCTCGCCTCGATGGGCGTGGCCTTCGTCAGCGTCCCCGGCCCGGTGGACCCGGCCCTGCGCCGCTCGCTCGACTCCGACCCGGCCCTGGTCCGGATGAGCCTGTCCGACAGCGGCGGGCTGTGGCGGATGGGCGGCCAGGTCACGGTGGCCCCGCCGCCCGCGGTCAAGGGGTCCACGCACCGGATCTGGCTGTGGGCCCAGGGCGCGCTGCTCGTCCTCATGCTGGTCCTGGCCTCGCCCGGCGCCCGTACCGGTGAGCCGGAGGAGGACTACGCGGACGTCCCGGTGGAGGCCGCGCCCCGCGGCCGCCGCCGTTCCAAGGAGGACCGGGTGCCGGCATGAGGAAGATCGTCGAGAACCGCTTCGGCCTGCTCGCGCTCGTGCTGGTGGCGATCGGCGCCCTGTACGGCGTGGCCTTCGCCACCCGGCCCGCTCCGGTCGCCCGCGCCGCGGCCACGCCTCTCAAGGCGCCCGTCGAGTCGGTCACCACGGTGTGCCCGTCCCCGAGCGGCACCCGCGTCAGCGTGATCACCCCCTCCGGCGCGCAGGGGCCGGGCGCCGCCACCCTGGGCGCGGTCGCGCCCCCCACCGGCAAGAACGGCAAGCCCGCCAAGCCGCAGGCCCCGCTCGGCGTGATCCAGCGTCCCGGCCGGCTCTGGCAGCGGGAGGTCCCGGCCGGAGGCGGGCCGCTCGCGGTCGCCGCCACCGGCTCCATGGCCGCCGGTCTGGAGGCGTCGCAGACCGCGCGCGAGAAGTCCGGGACGCAGCGCGGGCTGGCCGGAGTCCGGTGCGTCGAGCCGGGCAACGACGCCTGGTTCGTCGGTCCGGGCCCCGCCGCGGCCGAGATGACGCTCTACCTGACGAACGCCGACGCCGCCCCCGCCGACGTCACGTTCATGGTCTACTCCGGCGAGGGGCCCGTGCTCAGCGAGCGCGGCAACGGCATGATCCTCCAGCCGGGGGAGTCCCGCGTCGTCAACCTGCGCGACCTCGCGCCCTCGCCGCTGGTCATGGCCCTGGAGGTGAGCACGGGGAGCGGCCGCGTGGCCGCCGCCGTGAAGGCGGTGTACGGCAAGGGCCTCGGCGTCGACTGGATCCCCGCCGCCGCCCCGCCGGCCACCCGGGTCGTCGTCCCCGGCATCCCCGGCATCGCGGGCCCGCGCGAGCTGTACGTGACCGCGCCGGGCGAGCAGGACACGGTCGTCCAGGTGAAGGCCGTGCTCAAGGACGGCTCGTACGCGCTGAAGAACAAGGAGACGGTCGAGGTCCCAGCCGGGTCGACGGCCACGTTCGACCTGACCACCGGCGTGAGCGGCCAGGCGGCGGCCCTCGTGCTGACGGCCGACGTGCCGATCGTGGCCGGGCTGAAGATCACCGGCACGGGCTCCAGCCAGGACGTCGCGTTCACTGCCGGCGCTCCCTCGATCGACCTCGGCAGCGTGGTGGCCGACGGCCGGTCGGCCAAGAAGCAGGTCTCCCGGCTCGTGCTGTCGGCGCCCTTCACGGCCGCCACCGTCCGCGTTCAGCTGCTGCCCGCCGACGGCACGCCTCCCGCGCCGGTCGAGGTGAAGCTGCCGGCCGCGCGCACGCGGGAGCTCACGCTCACCCCGCCGCCCGGCGGAGCCTCGTTCAGCGTCGTCGTCCAGCCCCAGCCGGGCTCCGGGCCCGTGTACGGCGGCCGGGTCGTCGACGAGCCCACCCCGGACGGCGAGATGCTCACGGCGCAGCCCCTGGCCGTGGCCCGGATCTGGGCCCTCGTCCCGCCCACCGCCGACTCCCCGGGGGCCGTCCTGCCCTGACCCGCCGGGGGTCAGTGGCGGTCGTCGTAGCCGGGGTCGATCGTCTCGGGGGTGAGGCCGAGGAGGCTGGCCACCTGCTCCACGACGACGTCGAAGACGAGCGTGCCGAGCTGGTCGCGGTCGCGGGCGCGGGCCTCGAGAGGGCGCCGGTACAGCACCACGGCCGCCGGGTCGTCCCCGGCCGCCGACTCCGCCCGTCCGAGCGGGATCGGCTCGGAGGCGAGCCGGGCCGGGCCGTCCATCAGCTCGCTCGCGGGAGGGACCTCCTCCACCGCGAACTCCACCGAGGCGAGCTGCGTCCCCCAGCGGGGCTTGAGCCGGTCGACGGCGTCGAGCACCAGGTCGTCGAACCGCTCTCCCCGCGACTTGGCGATCGGCACGTGCGCGGGGGCGAGGGGGCCGCGCATGCCGCGGCCGTGCCGATCACGTCGGCGCACCCGCCGCTTGGGGTCCGGCCCGCCGCCGGGCTCGCTCCGATCGCTCACGCAGCCAGCTTAGAGCGCGCGCCCGGACGGCGGTGGACCGTGCGCCCCGTGTCCGCTTTGCCGGTTATCCCGGTGCGACATCTGAGATCGCCCAATTGTGGCGACACGCTCGATAACAGCCGCCGGGTGGTGGCAATGTGAACGCGGACCGGATACGGTCCCTCCGTGAGCCCCGTCCGCAGCTGTTCCCGTACCGCCTGCAGGCAGCCTGCCGTCTTCACACTCACGTATGTCTACGCCGACTCGACCGCCGTTCTCGGCCCCCTGGCGACGTACGTCGAGCCGCACTGTTACGACCTGTGCGCGGAGCACGCGGAACGGCTCACGGCGCCCAGGGGCTGGGAGGTCGTGCGCCTTCCGTCGGAGGCCGTGTCCCCGAGCGGCGACGACCTCGAGGCGCTCGCCAACGCCGTCCGCGAGGCCGCCCGTCCCACGCCCGCCGCCGGCGAGCCCGTCGGCCAGGCGGTCGAGGTGGGCAGGCGCGGCCACCTCCGGGTGCTGAAGTCGGCCCAGCCCAACCGGGAGCGGTGAGTTCGCCCGCACCACGTTGGGACGCCCGCTGTGTGGGCAATCAGGCGCTATAGGCTCAGGTGCGAAGACTTACGACTTTTTAGGGGCGTGCAGTGGCCGACCTCACCAGGATCTTCAAGGCGTACGACGTGCGGGGCGTCGTGCCGGACGAGCTCAGCGAGGAGATCGCCCAGGCCGTGGGGGCGGCCTTCGTGGAGGTGACGGGCGCGAAGTCGGTGGTGATGGCGCACGACATGCGGACCTCCTCCGGCCCGCTCTCCGCGGCCTTCGCGCGCGGGGCCACCTCCCGCGGGGCCGACGTCGTCAACGCGGGGCTCGGCTCGACCGACATGCTCTACTACGCGAGCGGCAGCCTCGACCTGCCCGGCGTGATGTTCACCGCCAGCCACAACCCCGCCAAGTACAACGGCATGAAGATGTGCCGCGCCGGGGCGGTGCCGGTCGGCACCGACACCGGCCTGCTGGAGGTCCGCGACCGCGCCGCCGAGCTGCTGGAGCGCGGCCTGGACGACGGCGCCGCCGACCGGCCGGGCACGGTGAGCGAGCGCAACCTGCTGGAGGGCTACGCCGCCCACCTCAAGACGCTGGTCGACCTGTCGGGCATCCGGCCGCTCAAGGTGGTCGTCGACGCCGGCAACGGCATGGGCGGCTACACCGTCCCCGAGGTCTTCAAGGGCCTGCCCGTCGAGCTCACCGCGCTGTACTTCGAGCTGGACGGCAGCTTCCCCAACCACGAGGCCAACCCGATCGAGCCGGAGAACCTGCGCGACCTGCAGAAGGCCGTCGTCGACCGGGGCGCGGACATCGGGATCGCCTTCGACGGCGACGCCGACCGCTGCTGGGTGATCGACGAGCGGGGCGAGTCCGTCTCGCCGTCCACGATCACCGCCCTGGTCGCCGTGCGGGAGCTGGCCAAGCACCCGGGCGCCGCGGTCATCCACAACCTGATCACCAGCAAGGGCGTGCCGGAGATCGTGTCCGAGCACGGCGGCGTGCCGGTCCGCACCCGCGTCGGCCACTCGTTCATCAAGGCGGAGATGGCCAAGACCGGCGCGGTCTTCGGGGGCGAGCACTCGGCCCACTACTACTTCCGCGACTTCTGGTTCGCCGACTCGGGGATGCTGGCCGCCCTGCACGTCCTCGCGGCTCTCGGCGAGCAGGACCGGCCGCTGTCGGAGGTCCTGTCGCGGTACTCGCGCTACGCCTCCTCCGGCGAGGTCAACAGCAGGGTGGACGACCAGGCGGGGGCCCTCGCCCGGGTCCGGGAGGCGTTCACGGGCCGGGAGGGTGTTACCTTCGACGAGCTGGACGGCCTGACCGTCAGCGGTCCGGACTGGTGGTTCAACCTGCGCCCCTCCAACACGGAGCCGCTGCTGCGGCTCAACGCCGAGGCGGCCGACGAGGAGAGGACGGCCGCGATCCGCGACGAGGTCCTCTCCGTCGTAAGGAGCTGACGAGTGAAGATCGACGACTGGCTGCTGGACATCCTGGCGTGCCCGGCGTGCAAGTCCCCGCTCCGCGCGGAGGCCGACGCCGACGAGCTCGCCTGCACCAACGAGGCGTGCGGCCTGGTCTACCCCGTGCGCGACGACATCCCGGTGCTCCTCGTCGACGAGGCCCGCAAGGCATGACCGCCGCCCCGGGGGCGCGGTTCGACCCGGACCGGCTCGACGACCAGGTGTACCTGGCCGAGGCCGATCCCTCTGGCATGCTGCGGACCGTGGCCTCCTCGGCCGCCCAGGTGCGCACCGCGTACCGGTCGGCCGTCGAGGCGGGCGTCGCGGCACTGGGCCGCGAGCGCCGGCCGCGGGCGATCGTCGTCGCCGGGATGGGCGCGGCCGGCGTCGCCGGCGAGATCCTCGACGCCGTCTGCGGCAACGGCGTCCCGCTGCCGATCGTCACGGTCCGCGGCTACCGCCTCCCCGGCTGGATCGGCGCAGCCGACCTGATGATCGCCGTCTCGCGCTCGGGGACGACGGAGGAGACCATCGCCGTCGCCACCGAGGCCGCCCGCCGCGGCTGCGCCGTGCTCGGCGTCGGCCGGCCGGACACCCCGCTCGCGGCGCTCGTCACCCAGGCGGGCGGCCGGTACGTGCCGGTCTCGGGGGCCGCCGGGCAGACCAGGGTCACGATGTGGGGTCTCGCGATCCCGCTGATCGTGGCGGCCGCGGGGATGGGGCTGGTCGAGGCCGGCGAGGACGTGGTCGAGGTGGTGGCCACGGTCCTGGAGGACATCGCCCACCGGTGCCGCCCGTCCAGTGAGTCGTTCATCAACCCGGGTAAGACGCTCGCGATGGAGCTGGCCGGCAGCATCCCGATGATCTGGGGCGTCTCCCCGGTCGCCGCCGCCGCGGCGTACCGGCTGAGCTGCCAGCTGAACGAGAACGCCAAGTATCCGGCCGTCTGGGGGCAGATCCCCGAGGTCACCCACAACCAGCTCGCGGCGCTCGACGGCCCGCTGGCGGGGCGGGACCTGTTCGCCGACCCGTTCTCCGACGAGCCCGGCGGGGGCGCGCGGCTGCGGCTGGTCCTGCTGCGGGACGTCGAGGAGCATCCGCAGGTCACCCGGCGGCGGGTCGCCGCCGTCCGGCTCGCCGAGGACCGCGACGTACCGGTGTCGGAGATCGTCGCGGACGGCGCGCACCCGCTGGAGCGGCTGGCCACGCTCGTGGGCCTGGGCGACTACGCGACCGTCTACCTGGCGCTGGGATACGGCATCGACCCGGCCGCGGTGCCGGCCGTCACCGAACTCGCGGCCAGAATTTCCCCATAGGATCACCTTTGGCCGAGTGATGAGGAGCAGTACGTGAGTGCGGGTGGCGGTAGCAAGGCGATCCTGGCGGCCCTGGGCGCCAACCTGGCGATCGCGGTGTCGAAGTTCGTCGCATTCCTCTTCACCGGGTCGTCGTCGATGCTCGCCGAGTCCGTGCACTCGGTGGCGGACTCCGGCAACCAGGCCCTGTTGATGCTGGGCGGCAAGCGGGCCGCCCGGCGCAGCACGCGCAAGCACCCCTTCGGGTACGGCCGGGAGCGGTACTTCTACGCGTTCGTCGTGGCCGTGGTGCTGTTCACGATCGGCGCCCTGTTCTCCCTATACGAGGGATGGCACAAGATCGCCGACCCGCAGCCGGTCGAGTCGCCCGTCTGGGCCTTCGCCGTCCTGGTCTTCGCGATCGTCGCGGAGGGGTTCTCCTTCCGGACGGCCATCAAGGAGTCGCGGGAGACCAAGGGCGATCACTCCTGGGTGTCGTTCATCCGCCGCGCCAAGGCCCCTGAGCTCCCCGTCGTGCTGCTGGAGGACTTCGGCGCCCTGCTCGGCCTCGTCTTCGCGCTGTTCGGCGTGACGATGGCCGTCGTCACCGGCAACGGCATGTGGGACGGCGTGGGCAGCCTCGTGATCGGCCTGCTGCTCGCGGCCATCGCCATCGTGCTCGCCGTGGAGACCAAGTCGCTGCTCATCGGCGAGAGCGCGACGCCCGAGGTCGAGGAGAAGATCTGCGCGGCGCTGGAGAACGCCCCCGAGGTGAGCCGGGTCATCCACATGCGCACGCTGCACCTCGGCCCGGAGGAGCTCCTGGTCGCCGCGAAGATCGCCGTCGACCACGACGACACGGCCGGCCAGGTGGCCCGTGGGATCGACGAGGCCGAGCGCCGCATCCGCGAGGCCGTCCCGATGGCCAGGGTGATCTACCTGGAGCCCGACCTCTACCGGGCCGACGCCGCCGCCTCCGCGGACAGCCGTACGGGCGCCTGACCTCGGCGCAGTCCGAATAGCGGTTTACGGCCGCCCTAACACATCGCGCGCTGTGATTGAAATGTGATGCGCTGTCACTTCAGTCACAGCGGTACCCGTGGGTAACTTTACCTTTACATTCCAGAGTCAGCACCCACGGAGGTCACCCATGGTCGAGCAGGGACGCGTCCGATGGAAGCGCTTCGCGCTCTTCTTCGTCCCGGCGCTCGCCGTGGCGTCCGTGCTCGTCGGCGCCACCGCCGAGGGGGCCATCGGCGCGTCGTTCGTGGTCTCGGGCGACACCTTCAAGGTCTCCGCGGACACGCTCAAGGGCGAGGGGTTCGTCCAGTACGGCAGCCTCGTCGAGAACAAGAAGGGCCAGAAGATCCCGGTCGCGGTGTCCGGCATCCGCCACGCCACCTTGACGAACATGTGTCAGACGGTGCTCGTGAAGTCGCCGGTCGGCGCGGTGACGATCCGGATCACCGCGGGCACCGGCAAGGTCCCCGTGACGGCCGAGAACATGATCGTCGACGCCTCCCAGATCGAGGGCAACGCGACCTTCACCGACATCGAGGCCGGCCGCGACGCGAGCACGCTCGACCAGGTGCCGGGCGGCACGGGCGCGAGCGGGATGTTCGGCCAGCAGGCCACCGCGGTGTCGATCAAGGACTTCCGTCAGGTCTCCTGGTCGGTGAACGCCGCCACCTTCAAGCTGCCCGGCCTCAAGCTCGGGGTCGAGCCCGGCGAGCACGAGTGCTTCTGATGCCGGTGCGCGCTCCGCGGCACGGCGGCAGGGAAGGCGGGCGCTCGTGAGCGACGCGGCACGATCCTGGCGGCGCACCCGGCCGTTCTGGGGCGGGCTTCTCACGCTCCTGGCCGGGCTGGAGCTCCTCAGCATCCCGTTCGCGACCCGGGCGCTGCCACTGGTGATTCAGTCGGGCACGGTCGGCGCGACGTACCTGATCTCGCTCCTGCTGATCATCCTCGGCCTGCTGCTGTGGCTGCAGCCCGGGCAGCGGGTGTTCCTCGGCGTGGTCGCCGTGCTCGTGTCCATCGCCTCGTTCGTGTACGCCAACCTGGGCGGCTTCCTCGTCGGCATGCTCCTCGGCCTCGTCGGGGGCGCGCTGGCGGCGGCCTGGACGCCGGTGGGCGAGGGCGCCCCGGCGGCGGAGCCGGCCCCCGGCGGCTTCCCGCAGACCGGCATGACCTTCACCGACCGCCGGGTGGTGAGCGGCGAGGAGCGGCTGGACGCGCCGCCCCGCGAGCCGTCCCCGGGCGACCGGGCCGGGGAGGCCCCCCGCGTCCTCATCGGCCGCGTCCGCGAGGCCGCGCCGCAGGGCGACCGCGCGGGCGGGGACGACCCGGGCGAGGGCGACGACCCGGAAGGCGGTCACCCGGCCGCCGGCGACCCCGGCCCACCGCGGCCCGCTCCCGCCTCGCCCGGCGCGCTCCCGGGCTCCGGCGGAGGAGCGACGCGGCCTGAGTCCGGCCGTCACGGCCGGCCGGAGCCCGAGCGTGACGATCCCGTCTCCGGCGAGCCGGACCCCGGCCGGCACGGGCGTCCCGACCTGGAGCGGAGGGAACCCGAGTCCGGTCGGCGCGGGGGTGCCGACCTGGAGCGGGGCGAGCCGGACCCCGGCCGGCACGGCGAGCGCCGCGGCCCGGTCTCCGGCGAGGCGACGCGAGCGGGGTGCGGACGCCCTGGCGGGACGGGAACGGCCGGGAGGGCGCTGGCCGTCGCCGTCCTGCCCGCCGTCCTGCTGGCCGTGGCGAACACCTGGGGGCGGCAGGCGCAGGCCGGCACGGCCGCCGAACCGCGTCACGCGGGCGCCACCGTCCTGCCGACCGCGCTTCCGACGGTGCTGCCCTCGCTGCCGTCCGTTCCGGGGATCCTCGACGGGCTCGGCGACACGCTTGCCGGGAGCCCGCCACCGGCCCTCCTCCCCGGCGCGGCGTCCCCCTCGCCCAGCCCGTCCGGCGGGACCTCCGGATCCGGGCCGGGCGGGACGGGCTCCACACCCATGGTGGCGACCGAGCCGGCCGCGGTCCGGGCGCCCTCGCTCACGATGACCGGCATGAAGTTCCACGGTGTCGTGGAGATGCCCACCGCCACGGGCTCGGTCAAGATGCTGCGGTTCACCATGGACCGGGCCGTGCTCGACCAGCCGCAGCAGACGATGGGCGGCACGACCCTCACCGGCAGGACGTTCACGTTCGAGGGCGACGTGGTGATCTACACGACCAGGATGACGGGCAAGCTCCTCGGCCTCCCGCAGGTGTTCACGGCCGACAACCCGAACGTGATCGTGCGTGCGCTCAGGCTGCTGCCGTCCCTGAACGTCCCGGTCACGATGACCGACATCGTCAGCGAGCAGCCGTACGTGAGCGCGGACTCGCTGCGCGCCGACGACCTGCACCTCGTCGTGGGGTCCTGAGCGGGTCCGGGGTCAGGGGCCGTCCGCCTCGCCGATCCGCACCAGACCCGTCTCGTAGGCGTGGATGACGGCCTGCGTCCGGTCGCGCAGGCCCAGCTTCGCCAGCAGCCGGGCGACGTGGGTCTTCACGGTGTGCTCGCTCACCACGAGGGTCTCGGCGATCTCCGCGTTCGACAGCCCGCGCGCGATCAGGCGGAGCACCTCCGACTCCCGCGGCGTCAGGGACGGCAGGGGCGGAGCGGCCCGGCGCCGGGTGAACTCGGCGATCAGCCGCCGGGTCACCGTGGGGGCGAGCAGCGCCTCTCCGCGGGCGACGATCCGGACGGCCTCGGCGAGGTCCCCGGCCCGGACGTCCTTGAGGAGGAACCCGCTCGCGCCCGCGAGAAGGGCGTCGTACACGTACGCGTCGAGGTCGAAGGTCGTGATCATGAGGGCTCTGACGCCGAGGCCGGTGACGGCGCGGGCGGCCTCGATGCCGTTCACGCCCGGCATGCGGACGTCGAGGACGGCGACATCAGGGCGCTCGGCCTGCGCGAGCCGTACGGCCTGCGCGCCGTCGGCGGCCGCGCCCACGACGGCCATGTCGGGCTGGGCGGCGAGGACGGCGGTGAAACCCCTGAGCACCACCGGCTGGTCGTCGGCCACGAGGACCCTGATGACCGTCATCCGGTGGGCAGCCCCGCCCGGACGAGGAAGCCGCCGGCCGGGCCCCCGCCCGCGGTGAACCAGCCGCCGAGGGCCGTCGCCCGTTCCCGCATCCCGATGACGCCATGGCCGGGCCCGTCGCCGTGGTCGCCGGAGGGGGACGAGGCTGGGCCGGGGCTATCGCCGCCGGGTGTCGTCACTCCTGAGAGCGACTCCCGAGCGCTGGCGGAGGAGGCGCAGGGCCTTCTCCTTCTCGAAGTCCAGGGCCCTGCGGGGAGCCGGGATGCGGCCGATCCGCACCCCCAGATCCCGTACGGCCTGGGCGACGGCCGGCTCCGACAGGGCCCGCAGCGCGAAGGCCAGCTCGGCGGGGGAGACGTCGAAGCGGCGCTCCAGCTCCATGGCCTGGCCGACGGCCTCCAGCTCGTCGGGGCCGAACCGGCGATGGGCGCCCCGGTCCCGCACGGGCGGCAGCAGGCCGAGCGCCTCCCGGTAGCGCAGCATGCGGGGGGACAGGCCGAGCAGCCTGGCCGCCTCGGTGATCCGCATGATCCCCCCTTCCCCGCCCGCGAGGGCCGACGACGTTCACGCTAGACACCCGAGAGGCCCCTCGGCAGCCTCTGGTGTGCGATTCTCACATTCTTGTGTGAGGTTCGCACTCTGGCGAATGCATGGGGGTGACCGGGCCGCCTAAACTCGCAGGGACGGACAACGGAGGGACACTCTCATGGACTTCAAGGTCGCCGACCTTGCCCTTGCGGACTTCGGCCGCAAGGAGATCCGCCTCGCGGAGCACGAGATGCCGGGCCTGATGGCGACCCGGAAGGAATACGCCGCCGCGCAGCCGCTCCGGGGCGCGAAGATCATGGGCTCGCTGCACATGACGATCCAGACGGCCGTGCTGATCGAGACGCTGGTCGCGCTCGGCGCCGACGTCCGGTGGGTCAGCTGCAACATCTTTTCCACCCAGGACCACGCGGCCGCGGCCGTGGTCGTCGGCCCCGACGGGACGGCCGACGACCCCAAGGGTGTGCCGGTCTTCGCCTGGAAGGGCGAGACCCTTGAGGAGTACTGGTGGTGCACCGAGCAGGCCCTCCGCTGGCCCGACGGCTCCGGCCCCAACATGATCCTCGACGACGGCGGCGACGCCACCCTGCTCGTCCACAAGGGCGCCGAGTTCGAGAAGGCCGGCGCCGTCCCGACCGCGGGCGAGGACGACCCGGAGGAGTGGGCCATCATCCTCGACACGCTCCGCCGCACGGTCGGCGAGGACAAGCACTGGACCCGGGTCGCCGAGAGCATCAAGGGCGTCACCGAGGAGACCACGACCGGTGTGCACCGCCTGTACGAGATGCACAAGAACGGCCAGCTGCTCTTCCCCGCCATCAACGTCAACGACTCGGTGACGAAGTCGAAGTTCGACAACAAGTACGGCTGCCGCCACTCCGTGATCGACGGCCTCAACCGCGCCACCGACGTGCTGATCGGCGGCAAGGTGGCCGTGGTCTGCGGCTACGGCGACGTGGGCAAGGGCTGCGCCGACGCGCTGCGCGGCCAGGGCGCCCGGGTGATCGTCACCGAGATCGACCCGATCTGCGCGCTCCAGGCGGCGATGGACGGCTTCCAGGTCACCACCCTGGAGGACGTCGTCGGCATCGCGGACATCTTCGTCACGAGCACCGGCAACTACGGCATCATCACCGCCGAGCACATGGCGCAGATGAAGCACCAGGCGATCGTTTCCAACATCGGCCACTTCGACAACGAGATCGACATGGCCGGCCTGGGCCGCATCCCCGGCATCGTGAAGAACAACATCAAGCCCCAGGTCGACGAGTGGGTCTTCCCCGACGGGCACTCGATCATCGTGCTCGCCGAGGGCCGCCTGATGAACCTGGGCTGCGCCACCGGCCACCCGTCGTTCGTCATGTCGAACTCGTTCACCAACCAGGTGATCGCCCAGATCGAGCTGTTCACCAAGACCGACGAGTACCCGATCGGCGTCTACGTGCTGCCCAAGCACCTGGACGAGAAGGTCGCCCGCCTGCACCTGGACGCGCTCGGCGTCAAGCTGACCACGCTGTCCAAGAAGCAGGCCGAGTACATCGGCGTGGACGTCGAGGGCCCGTACAAGCCGGACCACTACCGCTACTGACCGGCCCCTCCTCGATCCCGTGGGGCGTCCGCACGCCGGGCGTCCCGCGGGACCACGCGCACGGAAGAGGGAGAGGTGCCGGGGTGGTCGTCTCCGACATGGTCGAGGCCGGGGAGCGGCGGATCGAGTGGGCGGCCCGGTCGATGCCGGTCCTGGAGGCCATCGGGGCCGGCTTCGCCCAGGACAGGCCGCTCGACGGGCTGCGGATCGCGGCCTGCCTGCACGTGACCGCCGAGACCGCCGTCCTCATGGGCGCGCTGCGGGCCGGCGGCGCCGAGATCGCCCTGGCCGCCTCCAACCCGCTGTCCACGCAGGACGACGTGGCCGCCGCCCTCGCGTCGTACGGGATCGAGGTGCACGCCCGCGCCGGGGTGGACAAGGACGCCTACTACCGGCACATCCACCAGGCGCTCGACATCGGCCCGCACATCGTGCTCGACGACGGGTGCGACCTGGTCAACATCCTGCACACCGAACGGGTCGAGCTGCTCGGCGACGTGGCCGGCGGCTGTGAGGAGACCACGACCGGCATCATCCGCCTGCGCCAGATGGCCTCGGAGGACGCGCTGCGCTTCCCGATGGTCGCGGTGAACGACACCCGGACGAAGCGGATGTTCGACAACCGGTACGGCACGGGCCAGTCGACCCTCGACGGCATCATGCGGGCCACGAACGTCCTGCTCGCCGGCCGCACGGTCGTCGTCGCGGGCTTCGGCTTCTGCGGCCGCGGCGTGGCCGAGCGGGCCAAGGGCCTCGGCGCGCGCGTGATCGTCACCGAGATCGACCCGGTCAAGGCGCTCGACGCGTCGCTGCAGGGGTACGACGTGCGGCCCATGGCCGCGGCCGCCGAGGTCGGCGACGTGTTCATCACGGTCACCGGCAACCGGGACGTCGTCCGCGCCGAGCACCTGGCCGTGATGAAGGACGGCGCGATCCTCGCCAACGCCGGCCACTTCGACGTGGAGATCGACGTCCGGGCGCTGGAGGAGATGGCCCGCGAGGCGCACTTCGGCATCCGGCCCAACACCGACGAGTACGTCCTGCAGGACGGCCGGCGGCTCCTGCTGCTGGCCGAGGGCCGGCTGGTGAACCTCACCGCGGCGGAGGGCCACCCGGCGGCCGTCATGGACATGTCGTTCTCGGCCCAGGCGCTCGCCGTGACGTGGCTGGCGGCGGAGTCGGCGAACCTCACACCCGGCGTGTACGACGTGCCGGCGGACATCGACGCCGAGGTGGCCCGCCTCAAGCTCGCCGCCACCGGGATCGACATCGACGCCCTCACCGACGAGCAGGAGGACTACCTGCACTCCTGGCGTCTCGGCTCCTGACGGGTCAGGGCCGAGACCTGGCAGAGCGGAACGGCGAACGGGCGAGTCGCGCCGCCGCACGAGCCTGGAGATCCTCGCCGCCGAACATCCGCGTCACATGGTGATCACTTCAGTACGAGGCGCAGGAGCAGGTTCTTGACGTCCGTGGCCTCGAATCGTTCCCTGGCCGCGGACGGGTCGGAGCAGAGCAGCACCGGAGCGTCGGCGGGGTCGGCGGGAAGCACCCCGTGAGAGCCGCGTACCGCGCGGGCGCCCTGGTCGAGGCCGACGACGTTCATGAGGTAGCGCATGCCGAGCTTCTTGCGCAGCAGCGCCACGCCGGCCCTGCGCTTGGCGGCGCCGGGGTCCGCCGGGTCGAAGAAGAGCTCAGCGGGGTCGTAGCCGGGTTTGCGGTGGATCTCGACGAGGCGGGCGAAGTCGGGCGCGCGGGCGTCGTCGAGCCAGTAGTAGTAGGTGAACCAGGCGTCGGGCTCGGCGAGCAGGACCAGTTCGCCGGAGCGGGGGTGGTCCAGGCCGTTCGCTCTCTTTCCGCCGTCGTCGAGCACCTCGGCGACGCCGGGCAGGGCGGCGCAGAGCTTCGCCACGGCCGGCACGTCGGCGGGGTCGGAGATGTAGACGTGCGCCACCTGGTGGTCGGCGACGGCGAAGGCGCGCGAGGTCCACGGGTCGAGGTACTCCATGCCGGCCTGGGTGTGGACCCGGAGGAACCCTTCGGCGCGGAGCACGCGGTTGACGTCGACGGGGCGGGAGACATCGGTGATGCCGTACTCAGAGAGGGCGACCACCGTCCGTCCCTGCCCCGCGGCGGCGTCCAGCAGCGGCGCCAGCACGTTGTCCAGCTCCGCGGCCGCCGCGGCTGACCGCGGGTCGGACGGCCCGTATCGCTGCAGGTCGTAGTCGAGATGGGGGATGTAGGCCAGCGTCAGGTCGGGGTTGTGCGCCGCCATGACGTGCTGGGTCGCGCGGCAGATCCAGGCCGACGAGGCGATGCCCGCTCCCGGGCCCCAGTAGGTGAAGAGAGGGAAGACACCCAGCGCCCGGGTCAGCTCGTCGTGCAGCTCCGGTGGGGCGGTGTAACAGTCGGGCTCCTTGCGCCCGTCGGCGTGGTATATCGGCCGGGGCGTGACCGTCCAGTCGACGTCGGCGCCCATCGCGTACCACCAGCAGACGTTCGCCACCGTGAGGCCGGGCCGCTCGCGGCGGGCGGCCTGCCACACCTTCTCTCCGCCGACGAGCGCGTTGTGCTGACGCCACAGCAGGACCTCGCCGAGGTCGCGGAAGTACCAGCCGTTGCCGACGATGCCGTGTTCGGCCGGGGGAACGCCGGTGAGGAACGTCGACTGCACAGAACAGGTGACAGCGGGCAGGACGGTCCCGAGTTCCGCCTGGAAGCCGTCCGCGGCGACGGCCCGCAGCCGCGGCATGTGCGCCAGCAGCCTGGGGGTCAGCCCCACCACGTCCAGGACCAGCAACGATGTCATGTGCTCACTCCCAGCTCCCGCAGCTCGGTACGGGCGAAGTCGAGCTCGTCGGCGATGCCCGCGGCGAGCTGCTCAGGGGTCTGCGGGCGCAGCGCGGGTGGCAGGACGCCCCAGGTGTAGGTCTCCACGTCGAAGTGGTCGCACAGCGGCCGCGGCCCGCCGACGAGCTGCGCGAGCGCCTCACGCATCACCGGGATGGTCGTGGTCAGCGGCGCTGCCGGTGAGACGTGGAGAGGCACGTGGTAGTGGACCCGCCAGGGCCCGGGAAGCCGCCGGGCGAAGGCCTCGTCGAGGTCGTCCGCGGCGTCGCCCGCGGCGTTGCGCGTCTGATGCAGGAAGCGCGGCTCCGCGTACGCGCGGAGGGGGTCCGGGTCCGCGGTCTCCAGTGCCGCGGAGAGCTGAACCTTGACGATGGGAAGGCCGGCTCGCTCCAGTGCCTCCAGGGCGTCGGCGGGCCTCTCCCAGGCGCAGGCCAGGTGGGCGAGGTCCAGGCAGACGCCGAGCCGGTCGCCGTCGACGCCGGCCAGCCGTTCGACGGCCTGTCCGGTGCTCTCCACGACGCAGCCCGGTTCGGGTTCGAACCCCACCCGTACGACCCGCCCGGTGGACGACTCGATGGCGGCCAGGCCGTCGGCCAGCCGGCTGAGCCTTCGCGCGACGAGGTCGGCCATGCCGGTGTCCCAGGGGTCCCGCCAGGCGAGCGGCAGCGTCGAGACGGACCCTCGGGCCGCGTCGTCCGGCAGCAGGTCCGCGAGGACGTGTGCCAGGTCGAGGGTGTAGGAGAGGCGGTCCTTCGTCGTCCAGTCGGGGTGGTAGACGGCGTGCTTGACGACCGGGTCTTGGAAGGAGCGGTAGGGGAAGCCGTTGAGCGTGACCACCTCCAGGCACCGTGCGGACAGCTCCCGGCGGAGCCTGGCACGGAGCGCGGGGTCGGCGGCGAGGGCGGCGGCGACGGGTGCGGCCAGCCAGAGCCCGAGTCCCAGGACGTCCGTGCCGAGGCGGGCGCGGATCGGGACCGCGTACGTGTCGAGCTGGGCGATGATGCCGTCGAGGTCTTCGGCCGCGTGCACGTTGGTGCAGTAGCTGAGGTGCAGCGGCTCTCCTGCCGGATGGCGCAGCCGCATCAGCTGCCGCCGCGCTTGATGGAGCTGCCGGCGAACGTGCGCTCGGTCGAGCCGATGGCGGTCAGGTCGAGGCGTCCGGATTGGCGGTAGAACTCCACGGGGTTGCGCCACAGCACCCGGTCGACGTCGTCGTCGGTGAATCCGGCGGCCAGCATCGCCCTGCCGGTCTCCAGGGTGAGGAGCGGGTCGGAGATCCCCCAGTCGGCGGCGGAGTTGACCAGCATCCGGTCCAGGCCGTGGCGGCGGAGGATCTCCACCATGCGCGGCGGTGACATCTTCGTCTCCGGATAGATGGAAAAGCCCATCCAGCATCCGGAGTCGCGCACGATGTCGGCGGTGACCTCGTTGAGATGGTCGACGGCGACCCGCTCGGGCGCGAGTCCGGAGGCGGCGACGACCTCCAGGGTGCGCCGGGTGCCGTGGGCCTTGTCGCGGTGGGGGGTGTGCACGAGCGCCGGCAGGTCGTACTCGAGGGCCAGCGCGAGTTGCCGTTCGAAGGCGTCGTCCTCATCCGGGGTCATCGAGTCGTAGCCGATCTCGCCGACCGCGACGACGCGGTCCTTGTCCAGGTAACGCGGGAGCAGGTCCAGCACCGGCCGGCAGCGGGGGTCGTTCGCCTCCTTGGGGTTCAGCGCGATGGTGGCGTGGTGGACGATACCGAATTGGCCGGCCCGGTACGGCTCCCAGCCGATCAGGGAGTCGAAGTAGTCGGTGAACGAGCCGGGGTTGGTGCGCGGCTGGCCCAGCCAGAAGGCGGGCTCCACGACGGCCCGGACTCCGGCGGCGGCCATCCGCGCGTAGTCGTCCGTGGTGCGCGACGTCATGTGGATGTGCGGGTCGAAGATGCGCATCAAGCCTCCTCGCGGGTCAAACGGTCGAGCAGGGCGGCGGCATCGGCGGGCATGGGACGCCCCGCCGCCGCGCGCTCGTCGGAGAAGGCGGCCAGCATGGCCGCCAGCTCATGGTCGGCCCGCTCGCCCAGGCCGTTGACCGCGGACAGTGGGACGCCCGTGAACACGCACTTGAGCACCGCCTGCCGCCAGGCGGCCTGGTCGAGGTGGCGGGCGTACGGGCCGAGGGCGGCGGCCAGCAGGCGCGCGTCGTTCGTGCGGATCGCGTCGTGCAGGAGCGGCAGCCCCGCTGTACCGACGGCGAGCATCGGCAGGGCCTTGAGCACGGCCCGCTTCTCGTCGGCGTCGCCGTAGCGGTACAGTTCGCCGGTCTCGGCCGGCACCCGGTCCGCCGGCAGCGCGGCCAGCAGCAGCGCCCGGGCGGCCTCGTCCGCCGTCCACCCGGGGACGCCGGGCAGCGGCGCCCGTCCGACGCGCCGCCCGGCTGCTGCGAAGGACCGGCGGATCGTCTCGGGCCGCTCGGCCGCCGCCGTGAGCGCGGCGTCCACCCATTCGTCCTGCGGCGTGTCCCGCAGCGCGGCTCGCAGCCGCTCCAATGGCGTCACCTCGTGCTCCCCTCGGCATCGCGCCTGGACGCCTTCTCGGCTTCACGCAGGAACTCGATCGAACGCGCGGCCACGACGGGCGCGGCGTGGCAGTGCCGGGGCAGCTCGACCGAGATCAGGCCCCGGTAGCCGGCGTCGGTGAGCGCGCGCAGCACCGGCGGGAAGTCGATCTCCCCTTCGCCGAACTCCAGGTGCTCGTGCACGCCCCGCCGCATGTCGTCGATCTGGACGTTGACCAGGTGGCCGGCGACGGTCGCGACGCACTCGGGCACCGGAGCGGGCTCGTTGCAGCGGCAGTGCCCGATGTCCAGGGTGATGCCGAAGCCGTCCGGCGCGCCGAGCGCCTCGTGCAGCGTCCGCCAGTCCGCGATCGCCTCGACGAGCATCCCGGGCTCCGGTTCGAACCCCAGCGGCACACCGGCGCGCCGAGCGGCGTCGAGAACTCGCCCGCAGCCGTCGACCAGCCGGTTCCAGGCGGTGGCCCGGTCGATCCGGTCCGGGCGTACGCCGGACCAGAACGACATCGCCTCGGCGCCCAGATCGGCGGCGATCGCGACGGCCCGGCACAGGAAGTCCACCCGCACGTCCCGGTCGTCGTCGAGCAGCGTCGGGGCGTGCTTGCGCCGCGGATCGAGCAGGTAACGCGCACCTGTCTCGACGACCACCGCCAGATCGAGGGTGCGCAGCCGGTCGGCGATCTCCGCCACCCGCGGTCCCAGCCCGTCGGCGTACGGATCGAGGTGGGAGTGGTCGAGCGTCAGGGCCACTCCGGAGTAGCCGAGGTCGGCGATGACGCCGAGGGCGTCCGGCAACCGGTGATTGGCGAAGCCGTTGGTGCCGTAGCCGAACCTCATGTCGCGGAGATCTTTCTGACCAGGCGCCGGGCCAGCGGGACCACTGCGGCGAGGGCGAGGGCGACGCGGGGGGCGCCGCCGCGTGCGGCGAGGGCTCCTTGGAGGGCCGGCAGGCCGACGATGCCCGCGTTGACCGCTTCACGGACACGCATCGCCGAGGGGTCGGCGACGGCGCGCGCCTGGGGGAGCCCGAACTGGGCGGCGTACCAGCCGGCGAGGGCCGGCTGCGCCGCACCGGCACTGCCGCGGACGGTGGCGGCGGTGAGCGCGACGGTGCCTGCCAGGGTCGCCGCCGGCAGGCGCGGGTCGGTGCCCGATACCTCTCCGTGCGAGAGCGCGGTGAGCAGGTACGTGTGGGCGGCGATCGTGAGGGCGGAAGGCAGCGCGGCGACGGCGGAGGAACCGGGAGTGGCGCCCAGCAGCACGTCGAGGCCGCGGCACAGCGCCATCGTCAGCGGGCCGGCGGGCGTGGACTTGGCCGCCAGGTCGTATGCCCAGATGGCGGCGGCCAGAGGGGCGGCGACCGTCAGGGCACGCCGGCCTCCCGTGAGCCCGGCCACGGCGAGGCCGGCGACGGTGAGCGCCGCCGCTGTGCCGAGGGCCTGGTTCGCGGACACCCGCCCTGAGGGGATGGGACGCTCGGGGCGCTCCACCGCGTCGAGATGCCGATCGGCCCAGTCGTTGGCGGCCATCCCCGCCCAGTACAGGCAGATCGAGGAGCAGGCCAGACCGGCGGTGCGGCGGCCCAGCGCCCCTCCGGCGGCCGCCCCGGCGACGACATCGCCGGGGACGGACAGCGCCGCTGGTGCCCGGACCAGGTCGAACAGGTCGCGCGGAGCCGTCATCGCCGCGTGTTCCGCACGTCGAACGCGGCGACCGCGTCGCGCAACGCCTTCCACTGCTCGGCCAGTGCGTGCGGCACCTGTCCAAGCGGGTCCTTGAAGAAGAAGGCCAACTCGGTGAGCGGGCCCGTACGCCCGGCCGCGTGAGCGGCCGCTGTCAGCCGCGCCAGGTCCAGGACGAGCGGCGCGGCCAGGGCGGAGTCGCAGCCGTGCCAGGTGAACTCCATGCGCATGCGCGTGCCGAGGAAGCCTTCGAAGGTGATCAGGTCCCAGGCGGTCTTGAAGTCGTCGAGGTCCTCGACGAAGTCGATCCGGGTGTCACCCTGCGGGGTGTAACCGAGCGTCTCGTGCAGCACGCGCTGTTTGCTGGCGGACTTGGCCGCGTTGGCCGCCGGCTCGGCCAGGTTGGCTCCGTCGCCACCGCCCAGCAGGTTGGTGCCGGACCAGGTGCGCACCTTCAGGTTGCGCAGGGCGAACATCGGCGCGAGCACCGACTTGACCAGGGTCTCGCCGGTCTTGCCGTCGTGGCCGCCGTACGGCAGTCCCTGCCCGCGGGCCAGGGCGTCGAGGGCGGGCAGGCGGGCGCCGGTGGAGGGCGTGAAGTCGACGTACGGACAGCCGGCGCGCAGGGCGGCGTAGGCGGCCAGGGCGCTGGGCGGCAGGACGGGGTCCGGGCCGTCCAGCGCGGCCCGCAACGCGTCGAGATCGGCGTGGGCGGGGTGTGGTCGAGGCGCCGGTTCGGTGGTCGAGACGTTGATCACGACGACTCGATCCAGGAGGTGGCGCCGGCGGAAACCGTCCAGGTCGGCGCCGATGGACTCGGCGATCTCGGCTTGGGTGTCGCGGACCGGCAGCGGCCGCACGTCCTGCTCGATCTCGAGCAGGGCGTCCTGCACGGCCGCGGCGAGCCGGGCCGGGACGATTCCCGCCTCGCCCAGCGCGGCGGCCTTCTTCCCCAAGGGGATCGAGGAGATGTCGTGGCCGCCGAAAACCAGCTCGTCGATGCCGGGCAGGGCGTCGCTGTGCAGCTCGGGCGACTCCAGGACGCATCCGGTCGGCTCGGCCAGGCCCGCCCGCACCGCCAGCGCCCCGATCATGCTGGTGACCGCGACCGATCCTCGTGCTCCGATCAGCCATACTCCCGTACTCATCTGTCTCCTCTCACGGTCGTCCGCCGGAACGGCGGGGTGTTCATGGCGGGTGAGATCTCGCGGGCGGCGGCCACGGTGTGGCCACGGTGCCGCACTGTGCGGCCACGTGCGGCACGGTGGACATGGTGCGCATGGTGCGGACATGTCGCGGGCCGCCGCCCGGCGTGATGCGCTATT